>JAJDBM010000021.1 GCA_029261355.1 Nitrospirales bacterium
CATTTCTGGGCTTTGACAGACAACCCATCAGTCGCGCTCCCATCCGCCTAGCTGCGTGAGAGTTTGACGACAAGGCTCTGAGCCTGGGCAAAACAGTCTGGCGATTCACTCAGTATTCTTCACCCATGTTACCAACTGCTCGGATCGGTTACATTTTTCGTTCGACCATGCCGATCATCACTCTCCAAAGCGGACATTCATCGCCGACAGCAATTGGACTCAGAACGGCCAAAAGCAGTCATTAGCATTACTCCAAAAAGACAAAATCTCCCTAGAACGTTAAGACCTCAACATTTGGACACGGGTTCCTAAGTTAAAAACCCCTTCATAGGTGTCTTTACCCGCCAAAAAGAAAACCCCTCATCCGCATGGGACAAAGGGCTTCTCAGTAACTCGATAGGGTGAAGTCGTTAAGCTTTGGTTGTGCCTCGATACCGCCACCCGATCAATCCAGCTAAACCTGAACCAAATAACAACATGGTCGAGGGTGCGGGGACTGCAGACGGCGAAGTGCCATAAGTACCTGCTAAAATGGGACTACTAAGGGTAGCAGCCTGGTACAGAGGACCCCCAATAGGATCAAAAGTTAAGACCTGGAAAGTACTGTTAGCGTCATTTCTAAAGTCCAAAGAGCCGCCAGACGGGCCGCCGCCATTTCCTGCAAAGATCACATTCTGTTGAGCATTAGAAATAGTAACGGAGGTTGATGAGGAGACAATGTTCGCAGCCGTAAACGTATCAGCACCAAAGGTAAAATTAAAAACGACATTGTTAAGGCTGTTCAATGCAAAAGTCCCGTCCCCTAACATGTCAGCAAAACTGAATGTGCCTGTCCCCACAAAAGGAGGTGTTACCGTGGCATCAGGTGTAGTATCAAATTGAAAATCAAAGGAGAGGGCTGCATGAGCCATACCTGCACCGCCATACAGAAGCCCCAGTAATGCGAAGACAGTCACTATACGTTTCATGACGTTCTCCTCTTAAAAAGAAATAATTAGAATAGTCCTCAAGGTCGCAAGTATAGCCAATACAGGATTCCAGACGCAATTCATTGAGTTCGTAGTTGGCTATCGATTGCTGAAAATTTTTCCGTTTTGATGAGGGGGGCCTGACTAAGAGTTTTCATGTCAATGAATGGAGGATCGAGTCGGAAGTAGGTCGCTCATTTTTCGCCTCACATACAGAAACTCCGATGTCTGCTTTGGGTCCTGGCTGTGGAATCTAGTCCATGCTTCTGAACGGACACTTACCAGCCATAAGCGGACTCCTGTACTGAAACTAACTGTGTGCTGGAATCTACGCTCACACTCAGAGTGTTAAGAGCAGAAATTCAAAATCAACATGTATCTGCTTCAATTCCATTGCCCTCCACCAACCTTTGCTGAAGCTTAGCGTTTACACGGCGAAGCGCTGCAACGCGCAGGTGGACTGTCAGGCGATTAAAGAAGCCCAAAGTAAGGCTGTCCTCCGTAGCACTGGCCGCTTGGGCACCAAAGCTGGCTTCAGCGGCAAGCGCGAAGGAGAACTTTTCATCTAGCTTCTTGTAGGTTCACCCCACTAGATTCGTCACCCTACCAATCGCCCTAAACGCCTGATCAGGGTCGACGTTTGAGCGGTGCTAAAATCTTTCAAATTTTATGGATGTACCTTATTCCTCTTCCTCTAGTATAGTACTACAGTTGGTTCTTAGGTATCTGTGATGGATATGTTCTACTGCAGTGTGTTGCAATCCAAGCTAGTGCCGTATGCCTATTGAGGTAGATTGCAAATAAAAAGTAATGATTGCTTGCGTCTTAAAAATTCACGTTGCTAACATGTGCTTCTCAAATCGTGCCGTGTAATGGCTTAGGAAAGGAGGGGTACATGACGCATTTAAAACCTACTGCATGTTTACTTCTATCCATACTCACATTCTTGTTCTTTGTCACTATAGCGTCTGCTGCCATCGTTACGCTGCCCAGTGGGTTGAATCCAGGAGACCAGTATCGCTTGGGATTTGTCACCTCTGGGCAACGAAATGCAGCATCTACCAACATCGCGGACTACAACACATTCGTCACAAATGCGGCCAATGCTGTGCCGGAGTTAGCTGCACTGAACACCCAATGGTTCGTGATTGGATCGACTAGCACCGTAGATGCTAGGACGAACACCGGAACCACGCCATCCTCTGCGGGAGGCTCGTTAGGTGGGCCCATTTTTCTTTTAAACGACACGATGCTTGCCAGTTCGAACGATGATCTATGGGATGGAAGTATCGCAACACCCTTGAACTTCACGGAGCAAATGACGACTCTCACTGGCGGCTCTAGTCCCTCAAACCGTGTATGGACCGGTAGCAATTTCTCAAATGGAACTATTTTCCGTCCGCTCGGCAGCAACTTAGTCAACGTAGGTGCCCTTAACGCATCAAACGGCCATTGGATTGGTTCAACATCCTTTCTTGACGAAAACGGCAATGGTCATTTCTATGCCCTGTCCGCGCCTCTCACTGCCGTGCCCACTCCCTCAGCCATGCTATTGATGGGCAGTGGTTTGGTTGGACTCGTTGGATGGCGATGGTGGAGTGCGAAGAAGAACGGGTGATGTTACTACCAGACAAAGAATGTAAGAAGAGCCTCTTGTCCCCACGGATGAGGGGCTCTTTTTTGTCCCGTTGTTGAAGCGCCATCTCGCATTACTACTTAAAGCAAAGATCGACAGAAAAATCCTGCAGAACTTGGTTCCATTCTTTTAGAATCTGGAACTGTATGTCCGCTTTGGGTTGTGAGTTCAACTGGTCGAAGCAACACATGCCTGAAATTTCTCTGCTGGTGTTGCATAGTCTAATGTTTTTCTCGGGCGCTCGTTCAACTGCCGCGCCACTTTGTTGAGCTGGGCTTGCGTATACCGAGATAAATCGATGCCTTTTGGCAAGTACTGCCTGAGCAACCGATTCGTATTCTCATTGGATCCCCGCTGCCATGGACTTCTTGGATCACAAAAGTACACGGCAATATCGGTTGCGAGGGTGAAGTCACGATGATTCGCCATCTCGGTGCCTCGGTCCCAGGTCAAGGATTGGTAGAGCTCGGTTGGTAATTGTTGAGCATGCTTCGTGAGGGCCGCCGCCACGGTGTCCGCATTCTTTTGTTCGATTTTGACCAACATGACATACCGCGTCTGGCGTTCGACTAAGGTCGCCATATAACTGTTGTGGGTACCGGCAATGAGGTCGCCTTCCCAATGCCCAGGTACGGCACGATCTTCGACGGAGGCGGGCCGATCCTTAATCGAGACGGCATTCGTGATGGTCCCCAATCCGTGTCCCTTCAGACTCGCATGTTTCGATCGGCGAATCGCTCGTTGGGTTCTCAGGCAGGCCTGCAGCTCCTTTTTTAAGACGCCTCTGGCCTGAATATACAGACTGCGATAGATCGTTTCGTGGGACACGCGGGCTTGCTCCCGATCAGGCTGTTGTTTCTTTAACCACCCGGCGATTTGCTGGGGAGACCACTGCCGCTTCAGCTTTGCCGCGATCACCTTCGCTAAGGCGCGATCCCGAGCCAGTTTACACCGTTTGGGTCGATGCGCTCGAGCCCAGGTCGCTTGGTCTGCCGGTGCGGCTCTGTAGCCATCATACCCTCCATTGCGATGGATCTCCCGGCTGATCGTGGAGGGCGAGCGCTTCAACCGACGAGCCATGCAGCGCATGGATTGGGTACGGGCTATCCCACGGGAAATCTCTTCGCGTTCCAACAGGCTCAAGGCGACTCGTGAGCGTGTTCTCGTGGGAGGGCGCATCCCACCGCTCGGTTGAAGAAGAGCATAAATCGAGGAGGACTCTCGTTCAAAGAGGCGGCCAATGGATCTCATGGATTCGCCACGCTGCCAGCGATCCCAAATGTCGGCTCGTTGTGCAGCACTGAAATTGATGCGGGTTCGGTGTTTCATCATCACACTCCATCTCCATAGGGTAGGATAAAGTGTTGCGTTGATCAATTGAACTCACAGTCCAGGCTGTGTGAAAACTCTGGAGGAAGGTATACTACAGCTTTCCAACGGAGGTGTCAGTGATGAGTGGATTTATTCAAGGCGACGATCGCCACCAAGCAACCCTGTTTCCCGAACGAGTGGATGATTATATCGCCGAGGACAACGCCGTTCGAGTTATCGATGTCTTCGTGGACGACCTGGATCTCTCCGGGCTGGGCTTCAAAACCCATTCGGAGAAAACGGGTCGCCCAGCCTACCACCCCACGATCCTGCTGAAGCTCTATGTCTACGGATATCTCAACCGTGTGCAGTCCAGTCGTCGTCTTGAACGGGAAGCGCACCGCAACGTGGAGCTCATGTGGCTCACCGGCCGCTTAGCGCCGGACTTTAAAACGATCGCCGACTTTCGCAAGAACAATGGCCAAGCCATTCGCTTGGTCTGTCGGGAGTTCATCCTGCTGTGCAAGAAACTCGAGCTATTTGCTGACGCCTTCGTGGCGATCGACGGCAGTAAGTTCAAGGCCGTGAATAACCGAGACCGAAACTTTACCAAGGCCAAGATGCAGCGTCGCTTGCAACAGATTGATGAAAGCATTGAACGATATCTGAGCCAGATTGCCAGCGCGGATCGACAAGAGGCGGCAGTGGCCACAGACAACACCCAACGGCTGAAGGACAAGATCACGGCCCTGAAGACGGAAATGACAGGCCTCAAAAAACTCGAAGTCCAAATGCTTCAAGCACCAGACCAACAGATCTCATTGACGGACCCGGATGCTCGGTCGATGGCCACCAGCGGGCGAGGCACAGGGACAGTGGGGTATAACGTGCAGACGGCCGTGGATGCGACACACCACTTGATCGTGACGCATGAGGTAACGAATGTCGGGCATGATCGTCACCAGTTGCACCACATGGCACAACAAGCGAAGGAGGTCATTGGCTCGGAGACTCTCGCCGTCGTCGCCGACCGTGGGTACTTCACGGGGAAAGAACTCCTGGCCTGCGAGCAGTCCAAGATCACGACCTATCTTCCCAAGCCGCAGACATCGGGAAGTACGAAGAAAGGCTTGTTCAGTAAACGCGACTTTACGTACAAAGCAGAAGATGATGAATACGAATGTCCAGCCGGGAAACGTCTTATCTGGCGGTTCGAGACAGAGGAGAAAGGGTTAACGCTCCACAAATACTGGTCCTCACACTGCCCGAACTGCTCCCTCAAGTCGCAGTGCACGACCAGTCCGTACCGGCGAGTGACGCGCTGGGAACATGAAGCCGTGCTTGAGGCTACCGAAATCCGTCTCGAGCAAGAACCGGAGCGGATGCGCACGCGACGGGCCACCGTCGAGCATCCGTTCGGGACCCTGAAAGGCTGGATGGGCTATACGCACTTCCAAATGAAAACCCTCAAGCATGTGAGCACCGAGATGAGTTTGCATGTGTTGGCGTACAACTTCAAACGGGTGCTGGCGATTCTCGGCGTGCAACCACTCCTTCAGGCGATCCAGACATGAATGGTGTCCTCCGGCACGCAAAAATAGGCTCATGAGCGCCACCGGTGACGCAACAGGTCGGTTCGTGGCGACACAAAAACGGAAAAGCTCGTCTCAACGAACACCTCAAGAGGAGCTGAGCTGACGCGCCGACTACAATGAGAGAGTGTAGAAAAGTTTTTACACAGTCTGGGTCGATTTGCGGCAAATTCGTTATAGCTTCTAATGACCGCTTTCTCATTAGCCGACTCTCATCGCCAGCAGCTTTGCTTCCCAGATCGTCCAAAAGCGTTCAAGAATATTCCTCTCAAAAATGGAATATCCCTAGCGCGTTTGGACTGCTTCATTGCCCCAACGATTGTCTAAGCGGATCAACCGTCATCTGGACGGTCAAGATTGGATTTTCGAGAGACTATGCGTTATTGTTTCTCAATTGGACACGGACAGTTGTCACCATTTCGAGAATTTCAGACCTATCCTCGGAATACGTGATCAGGATAATTGAACTAGTGAACTTATTAACTACAAACATTTAGGAGGTTCCCGTTATGGCACTGTCTCAGTTTAAGCGGTCTGCATTGGGTTACACACTTGGAGTCCTAGGAATCATCCTCATGCTTCCGGCATCAGCATGGGCAGCCCCCATTCTCCCTCCCGGGATCAACCCCGGAGATACATACCAATTGGCCTTCGTGACGAGTACCACCCGAAGTGGTTCTTCCTCAAACATCGCGGACTACAATACCCATGTGCAAAATGCCGCGAATGCTGCAGGGATTGGCATAGGCAGTACGTTCTTTGGCTCAGATGTCACTTGGAAGGCGATTGCATCGACCACAGCCATTGATGCCCGCGACAATGCTCTGGTCGTTGGCGAGGTATATAACTTAGCGGGAACGAAAGTCGCAGATACTTTTGCCGATTTCTGGGATGGAACCCACGATACAAGAATTGACTTTGATGAAAATGTTCAGAGGTTATTAGGACGTAAAGACGTTTGGACAGGAACGCAACCAGACGGAACAGGTTTTAGAGAACTTGGTAACGCAAGCGCTTTCGTAGGAGCTGGCTTAGCCGATCAATTAGACCGAAGATGGGTTCAGAATATAAATTTAAATGTAGTGGCTAACCCCGCGCTTCCTCTGTATGCCTTATCCGAACCACTCACGGTCCCTACTGCCGTCCCTGTCCCCTCGAGTCTGCTGCTCTTTGGTTCGGGATTAGCGGCATTCGTCTGCTGGCGGAAGTGGAGTGCGAAGAAGATCTAGAACGCCGATATTATAGATAGTGTTATGAGAGCCTCTCGTCTTTATTGATGAGGGGCTCTTTTTTGTTTGTATGAAATACTCTTTCGCATTACTGTGAAGAGTGAAAATCAACCGAAACACGCTGGAGGATGTAATTCCACTCTTCCAAAATCTGAAACAATTTGTCCGCTTTGGGTCGAACTGAGACGGTTGGGCCAATAAATAAAAGGTCCGCTTTTCCACAATAACGTATTGCCCGTCCCCCCCTCACGAAAGCGAGCAGCACAAGCCGAGTAACCCGCCATGTTACAGAATTAGTTAATCCGTCACATATTCCGGTCAGGTGACACTTTGCTGTCTTCTGTTACATTTTTGCTCGCCTTACTGATTACTGTGTTGGGCGAAAGCTATGATTATACCTTTACTGCCTCAAACGAAATAATCTCATTAATCATGCTCTCAAATACACTGACATGTTGTTTTATTTGTTCCCAAAATCCTTGTTCGCTAATAAAACCGGACGCAGCACCTCTTGTTGCTCTGGCGTGTTGAATAGATTGCACTCTCGATTCGTTTGCCTTATCAAAAAACACCTTTCTTTGCTCTATTTCGAGTAGCAACTGATAAAACTTCCACAATCTATCTATTTCGTCTTTTGAAAAGGTGCGTGGTATTTCATTCAAATTGCTATTCCACACATGAATGCTTAAATGTGGCAAAGGCGAACGACCAAGGATTTTAGCTAGAGTACTTGTTTGTCCTGCTCCTTTTTCAGAATTAGCATCTTCAAGCCTGTCGATGATTAAAGTCCAGAAATCACGTATAAGCTCTATATTTTGTCGTACTTCCTTTTGTACAAGATGACGTACATTTTCTTTTTGTTTTTTGGTTTCTCGTCTTCTTCTAAAATACTCGGATAATTGGCTAAGCAAGAAACCAAGCACGACAGCACTTAATGTTGTAATAGCTCTGATTGTGTCAGATTCCATTCTATATTTTCATCTGTTAAGGGTAGCAGGCACATTCCTGTAATGGTACACGCTAAGCGTACGATTTTGCGGAAATAGGCGTAGGCACGTGAGCCCTTAATTATGTTGCTTCGACGGCCATTTTAAGCAATAACAATTGCATGCACGACCCAGAAGAACACAACACCATCAAAAAGCTTCTGAAGTTGTTCAGCGAACAAGAATGCTTACGGCTCGGCTTTCTGGTGAAGAATGATAATCAAACCCTTGGAGTTACGGTTGTTGGCACTGGGTTCTTACTGGATATCGAAGCCAGAGACATAACCACGCTGCATGAAGCCTATGCCGCAGGGTTTGACCAAGGACAGATGCAAGCTACGGATAGGGCTTAAGCTAATACCACTTCCTGTAACGGCTCATTTTTTCTGCGTCTGGAAACTTGTACCGTGACTTTTCGATCCAGTTTGTTCAAAAACCCAAACAGCCGTTCTGATGTGAACAACGTGTAGCGACCGTTCATCAAATTGGAAACTTCCGGCTGCTTAATGTCGAGAAGTTTGCCGATTTCTCGTTGTTTCAGCTTCTTTTTTTCAAGGATCATGCGCACGGAATGTCCAAGTTTGGCCCGTGTTAACAGTTCGTCAGCATCATCAAGCCCCATATCCGCAAAAACATTGCCGGAACTTTTTTCAAATTCTATTTTTCCATTTTTTTTCATCACTCTTGCTCCTTTTCCATCTTCACGGCTTCCTTATATCGCCGCGTAATCATATCGACATCGGGATTGGCGGTTTTTCTGCCCTTTGGTGCTTTCTTTTGAAATGCATGCAGGACATAGACGCTTTTGGCGATTTTGACAGCATAGACTGTTCGATACGTGTCCGTTTCAAACCGGGTCACGATTTCTAACACGCCACTGGCGACCCCCTTAAACGGCTTCGCTTTTGGAGGTTTCTTCCCTTTTTGAACGTCATAGAGGGCCGCACCAATATCCGCCCTGACAGCCTTCGGAAACGATTGCACTTGTTTCCGTGCATCGCCCACCCACACCACAGGTTTTATGTCATCGTCATCCATCTCTATTCTCATATTATAAGTAATTACTTATAATTGCAAGCAAAATAAAACTGTCAGGTGACAGTTTGCTCGGATCGGTTACATTTTTTTGGGTTGTGTCGCAAACAAGAACGGGAGGCGAACAAGAACCCGTCAACCCATTGGACTACGCCGCGAGCGAATAGAACATGTGGGCACACGTCTGCTCCTGGCTCGCCTGCGTTTTCATCTGCCCTTTCTTGATCATGGCCATCACTTCGATGCCTGCTAAGGTGCGCTGCGCCGCGTCAAAGTTTTTAAAGCCAAGCATTGGACGCGTCAACCGTTTGATTCGTCGATGGTCTTGCTCAACAATGTTATTCAAATATTTGCACTGCCGGATTTTAATCCGCGTATTGTGGTCTCGGTTGACCAATTTGAGGCCCGCGGTGTTCGCGCCGCTCTGGTCAATATTCACGAGGCTCGGTTTCCCATTCTGCTTGATGGCTTTCTTCAAAAAGCGCCGTGCGGCTTGCTGATCGCGTGTCGTAGAAAGAAGAAAGTCGATCGTCTGGCCTTGTTTATCGACTGCTCGATAATAGTATGTCCATTGGCCTTTCACCTTGATATAGGTTTCATCAAGCCGCCAGCGCTTGCCTACGCGTTTCTTCTTGTACCAAAACTCGGCGTCGAGTTGCGGGGAATAGTGCAGCACCCAGCGATTGATGGTGGAGTGGTCGACCGAAAATCCACGTTCGGCCATCATCTCTTCAATGTCCCGGTAACTGAGGGAGTAGGCCAGATACCACCGCATACTTTGGAGGATCATCTCCTGGTGAAAATGCCGGCCTTTGAACGAAATGATGGGCATCTGAGGCTCCCTTGAAAATGACCCATGATACCATAGCTCGCTAATTGCGACAGAACCCATCGAGACACCTCCGTTCTCTGTTGAATTCGGTAGACAATCATCCGAGTCCCCTCGACTTCAAAGAGGGCTCGACCGTGACCAACCCGGAGACGATATTGGGTGAGGCCCGGTGGTCACCATGATGTCATCGCGTTCCTGAATCATCGCGCGCGCCTTGGTCTCTGAAGTCAGACCGTTTAAGGACTGACGGGTTGGCGACTCGTGAGGCGCTGCCACCAGTGTGCAAGAGGACTGGTGGAGTCGTGTAATTTTTTTCGCCGCCGCCTGGTAATTTCTTCCGGGGCGAGGTCCTGGGTGGCCTGCTGCAATGTGGCTTGTACGTCATTCTTGAGCGTGACGCACTTGATGGTTGGCTCGGGTGTCATAGGTTAGCCCACCTCCTTGGGGGTTCGGATATCAATCAAGGGATAGCCGAGACGTAAATTGACACTATTAAAGCCTCGAATTTTTTCAAGATGGACGAGATGCTTGAAATTCCATGAGACGATGGAGTCGACTCTGGCCATCGAGGCGAGGGCGACATGGTGCGCATCATAATTGGAGGCCGGCCCCACCACGTGAGCGGCCAGGTACTCATCACGTAAGGCCTCTGATTCATCGGAAATCATCACGTGTTCAATCTGATCGGTCGGCAATTCAGTCAGTAATGTTTGGACCACGGTTGGGGCCTGTTCCAATTCTTCAATCAAGAGTTCGGAAATGACGAGGATGATGTCTCCCTCTCGGACACGCACCATGAGTGCAAGGCTGGCTTCGACAAATTCCTGATCGAAGCACCCGCCAATGACTGACGTATCGGCATACAGACGTAACGGTGGCATACGTGTTCCTATTATACTCGAGGTGACAGCAAAATGTGGAGTTCATTCATCGGTGTGTCCCTAATACTGCGTAATAAAACTCTCTCCACCCTTTTTAAGCCGATCCAGGGTATGCACATAGATATTGGTTTGTTTAATCGATGAATGCCGGAGCATGTCCTTCACGGCCGTAATCGGGGCTCCGCCATCGATGGCCATGGTCGCGGCCGTATGTCGAAGCGAATGGCCCGTGATAACTGGCCGCTTGACTTGCGCTGCGGTGAGCCACCATCGGACTAATCCCTGCATCGTGACCGGTTTCAATCGATTCCCCTGACGTTTCCCCAGCGTTAAAAACAGTGGTTCATTTAAGTCTGGCCAGGTTGTCCCTTTGGCTTTTCGATCCTCATGCACTCGTCGGGTGAGATAGGTATCGAGTAAGGTCTTCACCTCTGGCAGAATGACGACAAACTCATCCTTATCATGCCGTCCCTTCCCTTGCACCCGTAGAATGTGGCCGTCGGGAACGGTCTGATAATCCCCCACATCGGCTCGGGTCACTTCTATTTCTCGCACACCGGTTTTGAGCATGAGATAGAGGATGGTCTTATCTCGGAGTTGATGGAGGGTCTCATCCTTGAGCGTCTCCAAGAACGTGCCGACTTCGTCTAAACTCAAGGGTTGCTTCTTAAAGAGCGGACTCATCTTGGGGCTGCGAATGCCTTCCATCGGATTCCACTTGACGATGCCGCGAAAGACGAGCGATTTGCCAAAGAGTCGCAACGCGCTTAAATAGACCTGTCGAGTATTCGCTGAGAGCTGCTCGTGCTCGAGATAGACCTTAAATGCTTGGCAGAGACGGGGCCCAAATGGATGGGTCGAGCCTGGTCCGGCCCAGAAGTCCGTAAAGCGCTTGAACGATTTTTCATACCCACGATAGGATTCTGGACGATTCTGTTCTTCGGCGGCCGCGAGGAAATCCGAGATCAAAGGTTGGAGGTCTGCGAGGGTATGGATGCGAGCATGGGATTGGGAGAGAGCCGTGGGGAGATGGGGATCAGGATCAGGGGAGTCTGGTGGGAGGACCTCTGGCATGAGGGGACGCTGGGCCGTGAAGGAGGCTTCGTTGGTGGAATCAGGATTCATAGAGACGTTTTGTGTAGGTCAAGATAAGAACCTCACTCATCAGCTTACCCGACTTCGATAAAGAATTCAAACTATGGGTAAGGGAACGTTACCACTCGTTTGGAGCATGTTTCACGGCTCTTCCTTGCTTCTTTGTGCCCTCAATATTACACTGACAAAAGGAGGGCGAATCCATGGACCAGCAGCAACTTCCAGAAGCTGATGAAAACGAAGAGGAATTTGACGACTACCTAGGTAGTGACTCCCTAACAGATGAGACGGACTTTGGGGAACACCTGGATACCGAACCGCTCAGTGTGACGAATCCGTTGCCTTATTTTGTCTGGGTCCACGGACTCCTAGAAGGGACCCTCGCGCATCTGCGGGCCGCCGATCAACTCCTCTATCTGCATCTGGTCCGTGAGACCTTGGGACGTGGACGCGCCACTGTGCAAATGACGAGGCGAGCGATGGGCACGCGGACCGGACTCGGCAAACGGGCGGTGGAAGAAGCGCTCACACGCCTCATCTCCCAGCGCTATGTCAGTCTCTCGGGTGAGGGCAAAGGCAAGATTGCCGCGAACTATCGCGTGTATCGCCGGGCCTCCCCTCCCCGTGTCCCCAAACCGCCTGTCGCGAAACCGAGCCTGGAAAGTACACTCTCGCAGCTGGAGCCGGAGGATTATCAGGCCCTGGTGACCACCGCGCGATCCCTATCGTTTGGAGAAAAAAAAGATATTGAAGCAATCATACGCAATGATTTCCGGAGCCTCGGCCTCCAACCCACCCCTCCCCTGCTCCGCCAGGCCTTTCTCTATCGGGTGCTGGAGCACTATATGTTTCATAAGATTCGGCAAAAGTACCCCACGATGTTTTCGTAGTGTTCACGGCTGACAGTATATCCACAAACCCAGTTACTGGTTGCACCAGGTGGTGCAACTGGTAAAAACTCTCTCTCCTATGTGTGGATAATGGCTGAAAGACCCCACTGAAACTCTGTTTCGACTAGGAATAATCACAGCTCTTTACCGACGTCGGGAGAGAAAACTAGCGAATCAAGCCCCCTGCCCGACTTTCGCTCCTAACCATACGCGCCGAAAATTCGCAAGATTTACCCTAAATTGAGCACGGCACAATTTCAGGGCTCTTTGGCTACGATGTCAGGTTGATGGAACGAGGAGGTTCATCAGAGGCCTAAAAGGACCCCTCCAGGACACTGACACATACTACATAAAGACGATCAGGCTCATATGGGAGCAGTGTTTAGCGCCATATTCACTTCTGCACAGAGTCAACCCAGTCGTCACACGACATCTTACCGTCTATCACATAATAGAGTATAATGTGTCTACCAATGAATACCCGCATCAAGATGACCTCATCTTCCACCGTTCATGGAAGTACAATTCAACCCTATACCTCCTTATAATCACTCTCTATTATTCCTAATTTTTTCCTTTGTTTTCAATATTTTATATTACATATACCCATCACCAAACCCTATAACTACCAAAAGACTATTTGTGTTTAGCGAAACACTATGCTATTAGATATTAATCACGATCATTATCCTAGCAATGATCACCCCATCCCACCCTAAAGGACCCATCTATGCCAGAAAAAATTGCCATTACGATGCAAAAAGGCGGGGTTGGGAAAACATCAACCACCGTAAACCTAGCCGACGCACTCCGGCGCTTTGGTTTTCGTGTCTTGGTTGTTGACCTTGACCCACAGGCCAATGCCACAAGAATTCTCCAAATGAACCGGTCTGATGCGCCCACTAGCACAGATCTGATGCTTAATGCAGACTTGAGTGCCCAGGACACGGTGACGGCCACGAAAATCCCTGATGTTTCCCTAATCGGAGCCAACATCAAATTGGCATCCATCGATAATGCCCTCCGCAATCCCGAGCGATATCCTCAACCAATTCAACAACTTCAGCGAAAACTCGATGCTCCCGATCTGGCGTTTGACTTCGTGTTGCTGGACACCCCACCGTCCCTCTCTATTTTGACCATGAATGGGCTTGCAGCCAGCGATCACCTGATTGTTCCCATGGAATCTGGCTCACAATTTTCGTTTGAAGGTATCGAAGATTTAATGGACATCATCACCGTTGTTCAAACCGTTCGCCAAAAACTCAATATCTTGGGCGTTCTTGTCACCAAACATGATCGACGACAGAATGTCTGTCGTGCCGTATTCTCCTCTATCCAGGATCGATTTGGTAAAGAAGTCTTTACAACCACCATTACGGCCTCAACAGCTGCGAGAAAGGCCGAATTTTCAGGCGAATCGGTCATTCAGCATGACAGAAAGAGCAAGGCTGCCAAAGATTACATGGAATTAGGCAAAGAAATTCTCGGACGCTTAGAGATGAATCCCAAGAAGCAAACTGGCGAGACGACAGCGGTTATCACAACTCATCAAGCCTAACCCCTCCCCTACTGGACTGACATATGGCCAAACAAACCAAAAAAGGTCACACCACCGAAGAGACTAACGTTAAGAAAGAAAGTAAAGAGTTCCAAAGTCTCAACGCTCTCGTGAAAAAACGTGCAGCACAAGTATTCTCCCCTGATAGAGAATCATTTAATGCTGCAGATATTCTCGGCATTACCGTAAGCGCAGAAGCACTCCCCTCCCCTCCCAATAACAGTGGCTCACAAAAACCCACCCATGGCTCACAAAAACCCATCAATGGGTCAGATAAAGCCATAGATGGCTCCACAAGCACCACTCCTGGACTGGCTCAGCACATACCAGGCATGGATATAACCGATCCAGGTATGGATGCACCCGAACCAGTCACGGCTTACACCAATCCTCATGTGGCTGAACCCACAACCGGCGTGGTTCAACCCAGCAAAGTAGTTGATTTAATTAAGAATATACAAACTACTAAAGAAAGAACCCCAGGCATGGATCAGACCAGCCCACCCGTGGTTCGCGAGAAACCAGGGGTGGCTTTTATAAGCCAAGCTATCGAAACAAAGACTAATTCCACAAATGTGAAACCTGCTCCCTTGGAAGTAAGCTCAGAAGAACGTCCTCAAACGACAGGTATAGGTAGAAGAGGGGACATGCTTGGGCAGGAACAGCAAGTGTCGCTTGGCAATCTTAATGCTGAAGTCATGGGTGGCTTTTCTGTGACCACCCATGGGTTTCAAGAAGCCATGGCTGGTCTTCATCAAGGGCAAGGTGAAGGCACGGTAGAAGAACGATTGCGTGCAGTGAAGATCGGGGCTCGGTTGGGAGATAAATTTCGATCTGTCCTGATGTATCTCAATACTATTAGAAATCTTCAAGACCCAGATGTGACGGTTCGGGTGGGGTACTCGAGAATCGCGGAGCGTTCAGAGGTGAATAGCGACTATCTTCGGCATAAAATCTTGCCTGGCTTGATGATGCGTGGAATTTTATCGGTAGTTGATAAGGGATTGAATGGGACGGTGTATCGTTTGGAACATTCATTTTCAGTTATTAGCTTGATAGTCGGGGAGTCGGAGGGCAGTGAGGAGACGTTACCTCTGTCGATGCGGGTGGACAATACCAGGTCTTCAGGTAGGCATGCTGAGGAGGAACCGTCAACGATTGAGTTACCTGCCTGGGTCGATCGTGAACATTGGGGAACACTCAATGCCATGATGGCTCAACGATTAGTCGAACGCTCTGGTTCAATTGAACGGGCGCAGGAAATCCTGGCGATTTTACTCTATAACGAAACGCACGGCTCTGAGCATATGCGTGTGCGTAACCGACTGGCTGTGCTGACTCGATATTTACAAAATCGAGAAATGGAAATTTGGCCAAATGATAAAGGGTTTGAAACGTTAGCTATCAGGCAAGCGAAGCAGGATGTTGATGAATCCAAACGATTAAAAGAATTGGCAGAGCAGGCTATTAAGGAAAAACGCGAGGCTCAGCTTCTCACATTTCGTGCGTCACTGACAGATGAACAGATGGTATGGATACGAGAAGAATCAAAAAGACGTGTTCATAATCAGCGCGGCCAACATTTTCTTAAAGATAAGTTTGTGCTCTATAAAGCTGAAGAAGAATCGTTTATTGAAGAGTGGTTGGAGCGTTCACAGTATGGTGAGACAGTTCCTACGGTGTCATCTCAAGAGTAATTATTCAGGACTTTGAACTATCTCCAAATCCGTGAGCACTCCTATCATTTAAACTAAAGCATGGGAGGTACTCGATCTTGGTCAGGCGATTCCAGGTCTCAACCGATTTCCGTAAAAGCGTACCATAGCTGTTTGCTCGCCTTTCACGCTGAACAGAAAGTCGACGGTATTTCCAGTTGAGCAGCGCCTCGATAGAGACACATCCATTCTCCCTTCAGGCGAATAAGATGTTTCATCGATATACGACGAGCTCCCGCTGATTCGGTGCGTCTTGCGCCACCACGCTGTAGTTTTTCTTTCTTAGCAACCTTAACAAGTGTGAAGTAAGAGATCACACTACTAAGGTGATACAGCGGTGCACTCATCGACGCTGACAACGATTATTTGAACACGGTGACGAACGAAGGCTCCCACGAATACAGATTCGCAAACTCAAACGGATTCTTCATCAACTGGATCTCGCCAAAACGAGTCAGGACATGGGTAAACCAGGATGGCGTGTGCATAAACTCAAAGGCGAGTTAAAAGAATACTGGGCCGTGTGGGTTACGGGAAATGATCGTCTGTGGTTCCGATTTGAGGACGGTCACGTGTGGGATGTGGACTATGGTGACTATCATTAAAAGGTGGGCAGAATGGGCATGTATAATCCCCCGCATCCGGGGGAAACCATTGACGAAGCCTGCATCCAGGCTGTGGGATGGACAAAAACTGAAGCGGCAAAAGCCTTGAAAATCAGTCGTGAATTATTCTAACGGATTTGTCATGGTCATGCACCGGTGACCCCCGATGTGGCGGTGCGTCTTGAACATGTGTTTGGCTCCTCGGCGGAAACGTGGTTGGGGATGCAGCAAAGCTACGATCTGTGGCACACGCGCCAACGCTCAATCAAAGGTCTCAAAAAAGCCCCTGTCCTGGCATAAATACAGAGAGCAGAATGGTGATGGTGGAAAATTGGAGTTTCTGATTTTCTAACGTGCTTATTTTACAAAACTTCAATTTAGAAATTTCTCAACATGATAACGGTGCACAAATTTCCCTCTTATGAAGGAAGATAGTGTCAATTAGAAGTACTGGTTGTGTCGCAAGTAGGAGCAGGAGACGAACAGAACCGCATCACCCACCTGAGTTAAGCGGCGAGCGCATAGTAACTGTTCGGCGAAAGATCGTTCGTCTCCCGTTCGCATGTTCATCTGCCCTTTCTTGATCATCGCCATCACTTCCATGCCTGCTTATGTTCGTTGAGCTGCATGAACGTTTTTGAAGCCGAGCATGGGTCGCGTCACTCTCTTGATGTGTCGAGGTGTTTTGCTCGATAATGTTATTCAAGTATTTATATGGGCGGATTTTTATTCGTTTATTATGATCTCGGTTCCACTGTTTCAAGTCGGCTTGATTGATTCCGCTCTGATCAATATTCACCAAACTCGGGTTGACATGGTGCCCGATGGCTTTCCTCAAAAAACGCCAAGCTGCCTTGGTGTCTCGCTGAGCAGTTAAGAGCAAATCGATCGTGTGGCCCTGTTTATCGACGGCGCGATAATAATATCTTCACTGGCCTTTCACCTTCACGTAAGTTTTATCCATCCTCCACTGCTTGCCAACCCTTTTCTTCTTCTGTCGAAAGGCGACATTGAGTTGTGGGGAATACTGCAGGACCCAACGATTGATGATGGAGTGATCCACCGAAAACCCACGTTCGGCCATCATTGCTTCAATGCTTCGATAACTGAGCGCATACGCGAGAAACCACTGCATACTTTATAGGATCATCTCGTACTGGAAATGTCAGCCTTTGAAGAATATTGTGGGCATGTATAGTCTCCCTTGAAAAGGGCTTGATGTGGTAGCATCAAGCTATTTTCGACAGAAACGCTCAACGAATGTGAGCGGGGATTGAGGTTCTTGCGATGATCAAGAAAGGGCAGAGAAAAACGTCGGCAGGAGAGAGGCAATCTCCAGCTGAAGGGTTCTTTGCCCTCGCCACATAGTCATGAGGACCAAGGCCGTCCTTTCGTCTCGAGTAACTGTTAGCGACAGAACCCTGAACAGCCGTGTACGGATCCGTGCGAGCAATGGTGTGACCGGGACAGCCCGTGAATGTTTGCCTGTGTCAATTATTCAAGCACAATATGATAGTGTTCCAATGAATTTGCTGTGATCTTGCGGAGATTAGCTAACGACTGATTATAGTCAAGGATAGCTCGTAACTCATTCCGACGAGCTACTGCAAGATCACTTTGAAATTCCAACACTAATCGAGTCGTGCTTGAGCCAAGGTGTAAGCGTTCTTCTTCAGCCTTCAATTGTTTATTGGCTAATTGTCTAGCTGCACTAGTCGTGCTAATTCGTTTAAAGTCGGTGTGAATTCGACGCACGGCTTCTTTGGTATTGATGATGATCTGTTGACGAACACGTTGTGAGGAAGCAGCGGCTTGATTGGCTTCTAGGACTCTTCGGTTATATTGGCTTTGTGCAGAACGATTGCCGAGTGGATAGCTGAGGACGAGACCAACACCAAAATTGTAAAAGTCAGAGCTAGTGGTTCTGTCAAGTGTATCTCTCACCCGGTTCCCTAACCCACTGAGTCCTATGCCTCCTTCAAGGGAGAGGCTCGGCAATAGCTGATTCTTAGCTAAACGAGTATTGAGTATTCCTGTTTCAATTTGTTTTTGCGCTTGTAATACCTCGGGATGTTTTAGAAGCGCGGTGGTAAGAGCCTGTTTCGGAGTGTGGGTGCTGGCCTTTTGTGTCGGTGTATCAATAGCAATGACGGTAATATTGTTGTTCAACTCTATTTCAGAAGGATTAAACAGGTGACGTAATTTATCCTCTTGGTCGTTAACGGCTTTCTGTGCAATGAGGACTTGTTCTAGGCGACTGGCGACACCTGCTTGAGCCTGTAAGGCTTCCACTTCAGCCATAACGCCAGATTTGACCTTCGCACGATTCGTGGACCATAATTCCTGGGCTGCTCTTAATGTCGCCTTGGCGACTCTCTCATGTTCACGTGTAAATACTAATTCCCAATAAGTCTGCTCCACATTGTTAATGACTGATAAGACTTGATTGAGAAACGTATAATGTTCATTTTTTGATGCATTACGAGCAATGTGAATTTGTATCGCATTAATCTTTGATCCAAAATTCTGAAGCAGAGGTTGACTAAAGTTTAATGAGAGACTGTTGGTATATGAGGGATTGAACAGAAAGCTGGTTTGGCCAGCGACAGAGTTTCTAGTGAAATCAAGTGCAAAGTCAAATTGGCCTCCTGTGAGAAGTTTTTGCGTTAAGCCGAGTCTGACATTAATATCGTTTTGATCAATGTTGTCAGGCTCTGATCCCCCCGATACTCCAGCAAATCCAAAAATTGGACGGTTGAGAGGGCGTACATTTCGATCATAGCGGCTTGATAGCTTGACCGTTGGATCGAATTGAGCCTGCTCGAACAGAATATTACTTAAGTGTGTATCTCGCGTTTGACGGCTAATGATGATATCTAGGTTTCCCTCTAAAGCCTTAAGTACAGATTCCTTCAGAGTTAAACCCAGGCTGGAGCCTTGCTTTGATCGAAAAGGTATATTTCTATTCTCACTTCCTGCTTCAATTACTGATGGTTGCATCAATATAATTGTCACAAAACTCATGAGAATCCATGGCCATTTTTCATGCATGAGTCGGGGATTCTCTTATAAGGTGAGCATTACTCCAGATGCTATGTTATTAGTCAAAGTCCACAACTTTGAAAGTCGCATTGAGAGATATGTCGCTATAGCATTAATGTCCTTTTTGTCCAGGGTCCATTGACGTCTTCTCACATACTTCCTTGTTGTTCGCACGTGTGGTAAACCAAACAAAATCGAACGGAAGGGTCTCCATCCCAAATTGTGTCCCATACATTGAAGGTTTGTATTTTTGATTTTCGACTTCAATAAATGCGAGAGAATGGACAGTGGCATTTGGAGTGGTACGTTTTGTATGTGCCGGGATGCCATAATCCGTTCGAGTGTGCCAATAACCGGCAATGAGGGTTACGCTGTCGTTGTCGGGGCGAGAAAGTGATTGCGTGACATGTTCAGCCATTGCTGCATCACGGGTGTGTTGAATCAATACCATTGTATCTAGTAAGCGATCTGAGGTCTTTTGGCAATGAACGCGTTCCATGTCCTGTTTCATCGTAGTGAATAAGTCCATGGGCATGGGTGTGTGTAAGCCTAGCTTTGTTCGTCTAGCTCCAGGAATAGCAAACAATCCGAATTGCTGAATATTCTTTGTTAGATTCATGGATAAATCAGCAGCTATGATTGGTAATCCGTGTCCTACTGCCAAATCAGCAAGGGGTTGATACTGTACCCATGGTGGCCAGCCACGTGTCTCCCAGGCTAGAGCCTCGCCCAATGATGCAGTATTGGGGTTACCCAGCTGCTGATACTCTTCCAAAATAGACTGCTGGTTTTCATATATCATTTCGAAAGCCAAACCAGGCCTCCGACCTGCTTGAATCATTTCTTGGAGTACCCAAGCCTGCAAGATGTGATGGTCTGGATGAAAATGGTTCTCCCCAAGTAGAATGATGTCACTGTGTAATAGAGCCTTAATCAGTTGCTGTGGCGAAAGACTGGTAGAATCGCTAGGCGCAACAATGGTCCCCACTAAGGGGTGCTCTATACCAGAAGACACAGAAAATTGAGGGACCGTAGTTGACCAAGACATTTGAGTAGTTAGGCTAATACCAGCAGCCAGAATTATTCCAAACTTCCATCTCATAATAATCCACTCTCTTCCACTATCAAACGGATGAATGTAGTTCTGCGTCCCACGAGCACTGAGAACTGTTAAGTCCTCTTACGTTTTAAGAGTTGTCTCAACGGCTTTTCCCCTAAGATTGGTTTAGATAAAGACTGACAACTTTGGTTGAACGTGAGGGATGAATATTCTCGCCATTACTAACCTGATCATGAAACCAACTGTACTTCTTTTTGGGAATGCTCTTTGAACGGAAAAATATGTTCATATAACAGGATATAGGAATCAATGTGTCTGTTTATTACCGTGCAGGCCAGGATCAGCGGCAGACTGAGCTATCTATTCCCCAAGAGAAACGGCTTTTGAAAGGGAGCTCATAAAAAGTGATATTTTTTGTCTTCACGCATGAACAACACAATCGAAGGGCCGTTGGGAAATTGGCAGGGATAGGACCGACAAATCAACTTGATATCAGCTTGCTATAAATCGTACACGTGTTGATCGACATTCTTTATTTCAAAGGCTTAGTCGATATTCACTAGAAAATGGTCAGGTTGAGGTACCCCTCGAAACTTGATATCTGAGCATAATTGGTATTCCTCAACATGGACTTGCCATCATACCTTGGTAAGGTATTGTGAGAAGTATTTCGTATTAACATTGCCTATTGGCTTGATAGCTGGGCCTCTTGAAGACATTCAAGTTGAGTGAGATCTCCGAATGCTCTATGAGGGCGTTTCCGATTCAACTCCATCCGCTGCCATGCAATTGTGGCCGTGGCCTCCAGGATGTTTCACCCCAATGGTAATTCAGACCGTCGTGTCTGGACCCGCTAGTAAAGACGTCGAAAAACGTATTGTCTATAGGTCTTCCCGGTCAGGGAAAATCCGATTCCGCACCATGCTGATACGCTCACAGGGCCAGATTGGGAGAATTTAATTTTGGGCGTTTTCAACTTCAATAGATTTGGGTCGCAGATGTCTCCGTGTCGCATGCTCCAGAGCTTCGACCGCATCATAGCCACGATAGTCCGTACCTACCTCAATAGATAGATGAAATTGCGTGTCGATATCGACCACAGTCAGCAAGGTAAACACCTGTTCATCCGGCGATACACGTACTTATGATGAATCACTCATCTGTCACGACAGAACAGGACATGGATGGCATGATTGCTCTATCACGTGAGTGTTTCAGGAAATCGCTAGAAACTTTTTGTAATAGGGTCTTCGGATTTTGACGCGTGCGATATTGATAAGGCGCATGGTCGGCTCGCAGGAACGGACACGCATGCCGAGTACTGACAACAAATTTGTTTTGCACGTGTCGATGATCTCTGGCGGCTGCGCAGGCCGTGAAAGGTTTTTTCACACGATCTCCTAGAGAATTTACTTTTCTCCGGCCAGATCCGCGAGCAACGCTTTCAGCCGCTGGACTTTTTTTGATTGACGGAAGCGTTTCATTTCGGAGGGCATCACCCCTTCTTTCTGTTTTAGCCGTCGGTAATAGGTGTGTTGGCTGATGTCAGATTATTCTCCCCCACCTTGATGCCTTCCTCAGTCTGGGATAAGGCCAAGGCAATTTGGCCATTCATGAATTTTGACCATTTCTTAAGTTCGATACTCCCTACTATTTAGAGGTCTGAGTGTCGCGGGTTTTCTCATGAAATTTGGGTCAGCATTTGAGGAAGGACCACGCGTTTACCTAATCATAGTAAGGTGAGTTTTTCTCATGCGTTTGTCTTATCTTGCCGCCTTGTTCATCATATATGATGAGGCAATAATTGCTATAGTCTTGGCAATCGAGTGTCGTAAAAAATTACTTGATGAAGGCTTGAAATGTCATGTGTGGTTTCTTGCCTTTGAACATAAATTTCCTGTTTTTGAACATTCCCAATTTATTTAAAGAGTATAGGATTCGTTGTTCTTACTATGACAAACATATTTATGTGAACAGAGATGAATGACGTCGCTTACTCAAAATCGTTCCATATGGTTTGGCTTGCGATAAAAATTATTTCAGTACGTCTTTCACAAATTCGTTGGGTGTTACTAGCTTTAGCTATATCTATCGTTGTGGGTCAGAGCGGATTTTTTGTTGCGGCGTCTCATTTGCTTTTCTATTTAGATTTAGGATGTCAGCCTGATAGCAATTGTAGTGTATGGCGTGTGGATACTCGTTGGACGTCACCGGTCAGTGGCGAAAGTGGCGTGTGGGCGACCTCGCCAGCACCGATCGCCCAGATGATTCGAACTGGTTTTGGCAATAGTTTTACTGTCTCATCATTCACACCAATTATGTCGTCTATTTTTGTTGATGGAACAAATTTCCCTAAGCAAGCTGCGTATTTGAACGAAAGCGCTACGCTTGGTGCTTTTGATTGGAATGTAATTGAAGGTAAACGGCCTAAAGATCTTTTGCCTGGACAGGCACTTATCACTACACGTGAAGCTCGGCGGCTATTCGGTGATGAAAGTGCTTTGGGTCGCACCTTTACGGTGACTACAGGTAAGAGATACCGAAAGGAATTGATATTTACTGTTGAAACAATCATTGGTGTATTTCGCGCCAACACGGTCTTTCGACCAGATCTCATTGGGGTTATTGGAGCTGCCCAACCAACAGAGAGTGTGCCATTGCCTGGGTTTTTACGAGAATTGCCGCTTGAGTGGCTGAAACCTCATGTTTACACATTCTTGCGAGGTTCGTTGAGTATGACAGAAGAGACTCTCGATGACCTCAAGCAGTCGCTTTCGGCTCATGCTCCGAATTTGAATGGTTGGAGACCCCAGTTTTTAGTTCGCTCCGCACAGAAGGCATGGATAACTTCGGGTATTTACGAAAACTTAATGATGGGTGTCACAACGTCTTCTCTCTATTTGGTCGCTGCTGTGATCTTGGTTCTTTTGTGTAGTAGTGCAGTTGCGACTTTGATTTTGGTGGCCATCATCGGTGTTACTCTTCGCCCGACTTTTGTGCTTTTGAATCGAATTGGGATACCAACGCTCATCTTTCGCTTAGTCCTTTTAGTTGGAGTTGTGATTGCTTCATTGGTTTTGACTGGAATGGCTTATGCCGCTGCGTGGCTGTGGATCCCACAATTTGCGCAAATAGTCGGCGCAATTCCCAATGAATTGTATCGGGAACAAGGGGTTGCGTTTATCTTAGTTGCGATGGTGGCTTTGGTTTTCTCATTCCTTGGTGCATTCGCAGTCCTAGGTGCACTCACGATCACACCCGCATTGATAAGGCGATCGATAAGTACCATGGCTTTTTTGATTGGATCCTTTGCCATCGCTTTATCTGTATTAATGGTCTTGCAACAATACTATGTTTTTACCCGGGACCTGGGGTTCAATGGGAAGGACGTTTTCACGTTTTCAATTGACGACGACGACGTTCTTGCTCCACGGCTTGAGTCATTAAAACAAGAAATCGCAACAATCCCAGGAGTCCTTGGCGTTTCGGCAGCCCAGTCCGTGCCAGGAGATTTCGAAGGTTTTCAGTATTTGGAACTACGTCAATTCAGACAAGGCAGTGCTTCGAATTATCGAGTCCAAACAATTTCAGCTGATTGGGAGTATTGCAAAATTCTCGGTATTGAATTGGTGAGTGGAGAGTTACCGAGAAGGCCATTGCGCTCGGATATCACAAGGGAATCAATGATGTCTGACGTTCTGATCAATGAGGCAGCCGCTGAACGCCTCGGGTTCAATACACCTGACGAAGCTATTTATCAGCGGCTTGCGATGTTTGATTCAGACGACAGTAGCCAAGCACTTCGAGTGATTGGAGTGGTAAAAGACTTTCATCTGTTCCCTCCCTTGGAACCGATTAAGCCCTTACTGATCTACCAACAACAAAGTCAACTACGTAAAATTATCATCAAGTTATCGCCTGAGGCTCCATCAACAATATTAAAAGAAATTGATGCTATCTGGAAATCTCTTTTGCCTACCATTCGGTACGATAGGTCGTATTTGCCCTCCTCTTATAAGGCATACACGCGAAGGCTGGACGCCATTGGTAATTCTGTTGTTCTTGGATGCTTGTTATCAACGGCGGCGATATTTATTGCGGTTTTCGGTGTAACGCGATTCCTAACTATATCTCGGCATCGTGAGATTGCAATACGCAGGATTGTCGGTGCTAGGGTTTTGCAACTAGCACCGTTCTACATCCATCATTTCTTGTGGCCTCTCACGATTGGAATTTGTGTTGCTTTTCCCACTTCGATAGCCGTTGGTTCGATTTGGCTTGGAAACTTCGCTTATCGGATCTCAGGGTTCGATATCGACGTCATGTTACTGGTGTTGGGATCCATGATTTCTCTTTCTATCGGAAGCATCGCGATAAGCTTTCTACTGGAAGCACCCAGTTTGTTACGTCGAGAGATTTTGTTTCTTAAGTGAAGCAGATACGCGTGGGCTTATACTCGTACTAAAAATGCAAATTCAAGTTGCATGTGTCCTTTGTCTACTCATTTGGGCTACTAGGAGGATTCACTCAAGATGGCATTGATGCAGATACGCACTATAGGCGCTGAGCCGAACACCCATGCGCTAGTGCCATCTCGAACAGCTCCATTGGCAAGAAGTTTTCCGAGTCCAGTGGGCTGCGTTTTCACCTACGGGCTCAAGCCACGTGGTCCTCCGCCTTCGCTTTGATCGTTAGTTCATACCAACAACCTAAGGAGGGTAAAAATGAGACATGTTTTAGATGTTGAACAATCGCAATCGCTTCCTTTTGATTTGTATATTGAGGAAATCGAAATCACGCATCATCGTGCTTCGTCGAGTGACTGCTTGTCTTCTGTTAGCAGCTTTTCTTGCACAGCTGCATGTACTGGTTCCTTCTCAAGCGTTGGATCTGTCGCGAGCACTGGTGGTGGTGGATGCGGTGGATGTCATGAATAAGAAAGCTCGATGAAATCTTCAATGAACAACCACGATAGGAATACACTTCCTATCGTGGTCAACCAGAGAGTTCCTATTCTTCAGTTTGATAGCGTTTCCAAGAGCTATGAGGAAAATGTTGTGGTTGATGAGCTGTCTTTTTCTTTAAGCCCTGGAGAGTTTGTGGCCATCTTGGGACCCAATGGTGCTGGAAAAACAACGCTATTAGAAATGAGCGTCGGGCTTCGGCGCCCGACCAGCGGGTTGATTAGGATATTCAATCATGCAGCTCATAGACTTAGGTGTCCCGAGAAGCGGAGACTTGGAATCGTGCTTCAATCTCAAGGGTTCCCGACCCTGCTGACGGTCGACGAATACTTGCATATGATTGCTGCCGCTTATCAGATTCCACGCATCGAAAGCGAGCTTTTGGAGAGCCTAAATATTGATAAAATTTTGGGAAAACGCATTGGGGATCTGTCCGGAGGGCAAATTCGAAGGATAGCAATCTTTGCAGCAATTTTTCCAAAGCCAGAGTTATTGGTACTTGATGAACCCACAAGTAGTCTAGATCCAAGCACTCGCTTGGTTGTCTGGAGGGAACTGAGAAAGATGTGCCGCGACATGAAGCGCCCCTGTGCCGTAATTCTTTCTAGCCACGATATGCACGAGGCAGCGGAGTTGAGCGATGAGGTTCTCATCATACGCCAGGGGCGGTTGTGCACGCGTGGTTCTCCGAGTGAACTTATCGCAATGCATGGCCATAAAGGCAAGGTGCGAATACCGATTCGGAATGAAGTGAAATTTCGCTATCGATTCAACGCACTGCCCGAGGATCTGGTGCCGGAAATTGTTGCACACTATCCTAATGAAGGTGCCTGTGCAATCTTTGATCAATGCCAACTTTCTGCTTTGTTAAAAACACCTGTTGTCGAGGATCTAGACTTGGATAGACTCTCGACGCAGAAAGCAACATTGGAGGATGTTTTCGTGCGGCTTACTTGTGGTGAGAACACATGATTGGAATTGGAAATAGCCCGTTGCTGAAAGTCATGATCCGGAACAATTTATTGGAGTATTTTCGCGACTTCACATCGGCCTTCTTTACTTTTGTTTTTCCACTTATTTTCATAATTATTTTCGCGCTATCAGGTTCATCGAGGAGTGCACCTGCGAATATGATAGTCCTGATACAAGACGACGCGTCGTCAGCGTCTGTAAGTGATATTGTGACTGCTCTGAAGAGTGTCCCATCACTAAACGTCATACTTAACCAAAAGACGAAGAGTGCTCACCACGTCAAGATGGATGCAGCCGGGGTCATTAACTTTTCTCGCACTTCGGCTGGTTCTGTAGAAATAACAGTGTTAGGACAGCCGGAAATCGCATCTTATTTGGAAACTGCGCTTCTTGCCGCACAGCATATTGCGAGTCGTGATATTGAGCCAGCCTTTACCTACACATTGCATCTGAAGGAACCTGAACGCCCTTTAATTTTACAGCTTCTTCCTGCATTCTTCGGAATGGCTCTTTTGCAACTTGGACTTTTTGGTACCTCTGCTCCTCTCTTACAACTTCGCGCAAGTAGTTTTCTTCGACAGATGCAGACCTTACCTCTAACGACTTGGCAATTTATAGCCTCGCTTTTAGTGACTCGATTTATTATAGCTATTTTCCAGATGATTGGGATGTTTCTTATTTCTCGATACCTACTGGGGTTAACCATTGATGGTAGCGTAACGCTATTTATCCTGTTTTTATGCGTTGGGGCACTGTGTTTTGTTTCCATGGGATTTGCTGTGGGTGGATATATGGCCAATGCGCAGGCTGGAATGTTTTTGAATCTTATAATCAATTTTCTGATGTTAGCATTTGGCGGCGTATTTGTGACGGCCTCTACTCACGGATGGGCCAGTATTATATCCAATATATTGCCTATCCGCTATTTGACCGATGGTCTTGAAATCGCGACCACAGGGAGCCCCGGTCAATTTTCCCTAGTGCTCAGCTTCCTTGTGTTAGTGGGGTGGTCGATAGTGTTTATCCTATTTTCTATAAAAACGTTTCGCTATGACCTTTCCGGAGCACAATGAGTAATCGCTTATTTCCAGGGACTGCTGTCAGTCCTCCAAGAGATGAGGCAGATCCTCGATGGGTTTATTTTAAGATCGCGGTAGGGAAATATCATTATGCACTTGATTATCTGATTGTCGATGTCTTGCGAACTGTTGTAAAGCAGATATCACCTCAAAAGTGGTTTTTTCTTAGAATGATTGATGATGATGGGTTGCAACTTCGTGCAAGGTTTTTGGTCCAGAACCTTCAGGAAAAAGAAGAAATGGCCTCTCATATTTCACAAACTTTCAAGAATGCAATCTACGAATTCCCACTTATTCCAAAGGGAAGATATTCTCCAATGATGGGGTCTATGGCTAACTGGGAGCAGGAATCTAACACTTTTCCTCCGTCAAAATTAGTGAGATCGGTGTATGAACCCGAATTTGATAAATATGGAAGAATGGAATTCTTGGAAATTGTTGAATCGCACTTCAACGTGTCTAGCCAAATTGCTCAGTCAATAATTAGCGCCGAAATGTACGCCGAACGGTCCAGAAAATATATGGCGTGTGCTTTAATGGCTGTGGCAATTTCTACGTTCGAATTGCCAAGACCACGGCATGAATTTCTTGCTGACTATATGGAGTTTTGGCTTCGTACCTCGCCAATCGGTATGGAATGCCGTTCTGGTTTCGATGCTAGTATTGAACGCCTGGTGAAAATTGGATTTAATCCACTCGACAGTAGAAACTTCACTGATGAGGAAAGCGATCACCTATCGAAGTGGAGATCCTCCATCAATGAAGTTGTTCGTGCGTGCCGTGAGTACCACCAGGACAACCGAAATTTTCTTGATAATCTGATCTTTAATATTTGTCATCTTGTGAACAACAGAATTGGGTTCTCTACTGTTGAAGAGGCCTATATCTCACGCATTGTGGCTTGCTTTTTAAAATTAAAGAATGAATAAAAAAAGATTTGATGCTTTTGAATTCCGTCGCAAGTATCCCTTTGCGAAAATTGTAGATCCGCTGGGAGGGATTGTCGGCGACGTAATGAATATTAAGTCTCAAGAGCTGGGAGTTCCGCAATTCCATCGCACGAGTGCTGATCTTGGTGATCTCAGTCAAAGCTATCCTTGGATACGTGCAAAGGATGGCAAAAATCTGGGGAGGGGAGTAATCGGCGGAGCCGGTAGTGATCTTGATACAGAGACCGGATGCATTCGTGCTGTTGTCGAGGCAGCAGAACGATACGCAACTGCCGTCTTTACAGAAGATGAAGTTTGTATCGCAAGTGCTGTGGAGCTTGGAGGGGGGGCTTTAGATTATCGACGTTGGCCACAATGTAGTGAAGACGAATATGCCAACCCGAGATGTATCTTGAATCGGCTGCAACCGACTGCCCCAATTCGTTGGATCAAAGGCTATTCTCTCATATCACATCGGCCCATGTGGGTACCACTAGTAATGTCACATGTTGTATTTAATCAATGGCCAGAGGAAATGTTCTGGTTGCCAATTTCAACTGGGGTAGCTGCTCATACCGATCCATTCCGAGCAGCGGTCAGTGCCATCTGCGAATTGATTGAGCGGGATGCGATCACGCTTACTTGGTTGGCCAGGTTAACACCACCGAAGATTGTATTTGATTCGGATCCCCCTGCCGAACTAAAAGACGCGTTCTCTCAACTTCAGATCCTTCCAATCAAACAACATTTTTTTGATGCGACGACTGACTTTGGAGTGCCGATCATATATTCGGTCCAATTTTTTGATGGGCATCCCTCCATTGCGAATTTTGTTGCATGTAGCGTTGAATTTGACCCTTGGCAGGCTTGTGCGAAAGTGATCCGAGAGGCTGCAAATGGGCGTACTGGACTTGAGCAAAATCGGATCTTACCTCCGCACCAGGATTTATTCTATAGCTTGGAAGATGGCGCTCATTATATGGGGAAAATTGAAACTCGATCGGCCTTTGACTTTTTATTTGAAAATGACAATGTGCGCTCGATAAGTGAAATGATATCGCCTGTTACGGGTAACGTGCATGACCAGTTTCATTGGTTGGTAAACCGTTTCAAGAAGCTAGACTTCGAGCTTGTTCTCATTGATCTCACAACCGATGACTTGCGAGATGTTGGGATTTCCGTTATTCGAGCGTTTAGCCCTGACCTTATGCCCCTAGACTTTGCTCCAGCTTCTCGGTTCAAGGGGCATGCTCGTTTGTTTGACTACCCTGAAAAAGCTGGGTATTCCCGCCGTAGTTTTTCAGATCTGAACCCTTATCCACAGCCATTCGCATAAGCTTGCTTAGGGAATAATTTTATGGCGAAAAGAAAACGAACGAACATTCTCATCCTTCACGATTTAGGGTTTGGAATGATTGCGGCTGAAAATCTCCTATCACGACTCACTCAAGATCCCCACTATTCTGTAAGGTGTCAGAAGATCGACTGGCAAACACAATTTGAACATCATTGGTTAGTTAATACGACGCATGTTTGTTTTCTTTTACACCAAGAAATGTCGGAATATATCAAGCAGGTGAGGTTTGCATTACGTGGGACCGGAATATGGATGCACCATTCATTTTTATACGAAAATGTTCTTTTTCTCGGACCTCACTTCAAGGAAGAATTATCCGGATGTTACTCTTGTTTTAAGCGCCGTCGATTGACGCATATGGCGCCACGCAACTTTTCTTCGTGGGAGAGAACTATAGAAAAATACATGGAAATTAACTCTGACGATCGCGTGCCAGGTTTTCCTCCAATGTTTCCAATCGTAGCTGCGTCTCATATGTATCGAGTGCTTGAATCCCCAGAACGGTTTCGTAATTCTTTTTCACACATTACATCAGTTAGTCATTCGATAAAATCCGGTGTCGTAATGCCACTTCATGGATGTATGTGTAGAGGAACGTCTTCTGACGATTCCCGATTCCATCGATACATTGTGGATACACTGAACCTGGGAGTTCGTTGATTATGGATTCAGTAAAACTTACATCGCATGAAATATTAAATCGTTATAAGAACGATCCAGAACTGGCCAAAGAATTTCCAAAGCATCCGAATTTTCCGTCTGAATACCGGGTAATTCCATTTGGTTCTGAAGCAATTCTTATCATTGGTGGAACCCAACGCCAGGTTCTTAACACGAATATTGAAGTCACTGGTTTGCGAAGTATTCTTTGTCTTATGGATGGGAGTCGAACTCTTGGCGAAATTGAGGGAGCGTCGAGAAGGTACTTAACCAATTATGAAATATCTTCGGAAGATATATTGAGCCTCATATCATGTTTGCACGATTTAGGTCTCCTGGAGGATGGAAGTATTAAGAGTAACACCGCGTATCCTGACACTGATGCGTTCCTGGGGAGAATGTGTGGTGGTAGTGGATCCTGTTCGAATCGAAATGAGATTTGGCAGCGGCTTTTCTGCGCAGAGATCGGCCTTGTCGGGAATGATCTGCTGTGTCGTCGGATGAAGAGTCATTTACGCTACACGGGCCTTAATATATCGGAACTTAAAAAAGCAAATTTAATCCTTGTTCTATACCACAGTCGGTCAGATCTTGAGCAATGCCAAGCTCAGCATTATGATCTGCTAACGTCTGCCGAGCATGATTCGTACGATGTTCTATTTCTTGGAATTATTGGCAATTGTGTCCAGTTTGGGCCATTTACTTCCATTCATCACATGAAGTGTCTTTATGATTGGTTGCTGGCGGATTTTTTTACCAAGGAGGCGGCTTCATTCGACCCTGATCAAAGCCACGTCGAATTCTGGTGTGCATATTTAGCCTCGCGGGTTTTTAATGTGATCGCTGGCTTGGATGAGATGAGTGTTTATGAGGCCATCGCCGTAATCGAATTGGATGCCAATAACGTGGGGTATGAAGAACGATTGTTTGCCATTTCATCCTATATAGGACCTAAGGATATTCTACATTTGGGCGATTCGCAGTGTGGGCTTGAAGCGCTCCTCGTTGGAGCAACTTTTAGTTCGTGCGAGATCCCACCGTTGCGGTTCTTCTCTCCACGGGTTCATCGAAAACACTATACGGCGAAAAATATTGCCCTCACTAAAACGACACGTCCGACTTTCTATGGTGTGCACAAGAACATTCTGCCATCGATCAATCAAGCTATTGAGGATCCGACAATCATCATCAATGCTGTATCTATCATTTGTTTTGGTGCCTTTGGAGAGTATCAGTCTCGTCGGATGACCCCCACAGGCGGAAACCTTGGGGCACTGGAACTTATTCTCGTTTGTGCACCAGGATGTGACGTAAAAGAAGGGGTTTATCGTTATCAACCTGGATCTCACAGCATTGAGCGATTGGGTCGTTTCCCTCGTAATGTAGGGCTTGTGGAAGAAACACGAAGCATATTGTTTATCATTGTTTCGCTATATCAGCGAGTCTATGAAAAATATGAAATTGGAGCCTTTAAGATCACAGGGTTGGATGCTGGGGTGGCAGCAACAGCTGCTCGCTGGGCAGCATGGACATGTGACATCGACCTACAGACACGGTCTGAACTTGATCTAACAAAACTGGAGGCCCAAATTGGGTTGCCGTTTTTGGATGATCGTTATTCATCGGCCGTTGCTTTGGAGATGATGCCGGCAAAGACATTGGATACTCTCGAGAAGCAAGTCTTGCATACAGAGAATATCTGCCTCCCTGAATCAGTTCAGCAAAACGAGGGTGCGTTAGACCATGATCGTATCTTATTCAACACATTACATATGGACAAGTATCTACTGGAAAGATCGAAAAGATCGCTTGTCTCTGACGTTCGTATCAAGCAGAAAGCGCCCAATTCTTTAGTAAGTCTACGAGAGTACTTTTCCCTCATACAAGGTAGACGTGCTCAACGCCTATTTACCAACCGCGTTATCCCGCAAGAGATATTGGATATGTTGCCGCGTGCGGCACATTTTGCTGCCGGTCAGCATTGTGTGCAGGTCATGTCTTACCTGTCTTTTTGGGTGTTTGATTGGGGACGAGGCACACTCATTCAACTGGATGTTTCCACAGGCCAACTGACCCGTACATTGCTGCGAAACGAAAGAATTTTCAATCAGACTCTCTTGTTAACCGCTCCCGCGAGTCTCGTGGTGAGTGCGTCTATCAAACGTCTCGCACTTGAACTTGGCTCAACGGGTTTCAAATTTGCGTTTCAAGCTGCGGGGGCGGCACTTCACCATGCTTGGCTGATTATAGAGCTACATGGTTTGAATGGCTGTATAGCTGGTGGTGTGATCCCGAAAGCATTTACATCCGTTATTCCCAGTAGTAGTCATTCCGAACAACCACTGGCGGCCTTTTGTTTTGGGGAAGCGGAATCATGAATTTAATGAAGCCAGATGAAATACTGACTTTCAAGATAGGGACACAAGTATTCAAGAGAAACAACAGCGTGTTTATCATTCCGCCAAATGGAACTCATATATTAAAGATACACGGACCTCCTATGAAGGTAATTGTCAGCCTTTTTCTTGGACATACTCGTCAGGCAATCGAGTGCCAATTGAAGAAAATGCATATGGGTATCAATGACAGCGAGCATTTAGTCTCAAATGTCATTGCAATGTTATCGAGTCGTAACTTATTGGAAGAAGACTCCTCGCAGGGTCAGTTCTCCTCAAAGGATAGGTATGGAATTGCTACCTTGCTGAATTCTTTGTTTCTGCGATCAGAGATTGGCCAGGTTACAGGGTTCCGAACGCGTCTTTATTTGTGTGGTATGTCTATTTTAGCTCTTGTTTCCAGTATTGGTATCGTGATTGAACTGACAACAATCTTGATGGGGTCCTGGGAATTTATTGAGTCATTCCCCAATCCCTTAGAATTAGGGCTCATTGGTTTGGGATTGTCTCTCTGGATAGTTGGCCATGAGACAGCACATGCATTTGTCGCCGGAAATTATGGCGTTGGGATTTTGCTTGCAGGAATAAGTCGTTTTGGCGGTTTGCTTCCCCTTCCTTATTTAGATATCCGCAAAGCGTGGGCAATTGATCAGTGGCAGCACGCGCAGATTGCGGCCGCAGGGCCATTTTTTGATTTGGTGGCTTTATATTTATGTCTTTTTCTTTCACACGAAATCAACGATTTTGGAATTGTCTTTATATATATTTCCGGATTCGGAATCATATTTTTAATTTCCAATTGTAATCCACTTCGTTCCAGCGACCTTTCGTTAATGTTAGAGGCGTCTTCGCAAGATCCAGAGTTACGAAAAAAAGCGTTGGGGCAGTTGCCCTCGGCCGAAGGTGAAAAAGTCAGTGTCGATGTCTATAGGGCCATAATATTTCTCTTTGTGTGTTGGTCTTCTCTGCTTACGGGTACAATAGGGTTTACATTTTTTCAAAGAGTTCTGCAATGAAAGGGATCAATATGAATTGCCAATTCATCTTAAGCGTAATCTACATTGTCACTGGTCTGCATGTAGGAATGGTCTATGGGCAAGATTCCTCATTAAGCAAGGCTGATATTACATTTCGGTCGTCGCCAGTAGCCTTGAGCAATATTAAGACAGTAGGGTCGATTCGAATAATCGCACGAGATCCGATACAGTTTTCAAAGTTTCTAGAGGAGCGCTTTGGGTTTAAAACATGGCACATGGGATCGCTTCAAACAGGTGAAGAAGTCGTTGCACTTCTGCTGAAAAGCGGCCAATCAATTGAAATTCTTAGTAATCAGCCGACTTATGCAACCGTTCCAGTAGATAAGGCACGGTCAGTAACTCTTGGTGTGGAAGTGAAAAATATTCTAGCAACTGAGCTTGCTTTGTATCATGCAAAAATTCCGCTTCTTCCCGTTATCCCTGTTCATATCGACGGCGATCAAAAACAACCGAAGATGTTAGAATTGTTGTTCATAGCGTCGTCTGACTATCCCTTCAATACGATTCACTTTATGGAACGTTTTGACGACGAGATCGCTAAAATCCGGGTTGAACGACCAGACTTTAATGACCTTCCTTGGAGAGATCAACCCAACGGTGTAATTGCAATTTCAGATATTTGGCTTGCTGCTGATTCTATCTCGGATGTTGAGCAGTCGCTTAGCCAATTAGGGCTTTCAAATGAAGGGAAGATGCGCCGAGGGTTACAAACGTACCGAGTCAATGATGTTTTTCTTCATATCGTATCGCCAGAACACGAAGAAATGTCGAAGAAAATCAAAAAAAGACTGAAAAGCTATGGACCAGGAATTTTCAGAATAGAGTTCCTGGTCAAGGAAGAAGGTGGCGAAAAACGAAATTTGCTGTTAAGTGAATCCGAAGAGAATGGCATGATCTCGCTACCGCGAACGGATATGGAATTTGTGTTTGTTGCGTCCGACAACAAACATGTTCTTGACTGAGAGTTATAGGTAGAAAGGGATATACGCAATTTCAATACAGCAAGAAATAGGACAGAGCAAATTAAGGTTGACTGATCCACCTGCGGTTCCTCCTCTAATGTCTCAGAATTTCTGTGATCCGAACAATTCGACTCCTAATCTTCCTCCGCCGACGGAAATGGACAGGCCAATCAAGCGTCTGAGGATCAGGCCATGGCTTATTAGTATTAGTATGTTCGTAGTGGTGTTGATAGCTAGTGGATTTTTTTTCGTTGAGGCAAACCGAACCGATGCTTACATCATTTCAATTGATCGAGCATCTGTGGATGTTGCCACAGTAGTACAGAGAGTGTTCAAACCGACTGTCGTCTCAACTGGGCAAGTGAACCCCTCAAACGAATTCTTTATTGAGAACAGGGATGCCGGACGAATTGAGGAAATATTTTTAAAACCTGGTGCACGAGTGTTTAAAGGAGAACCTATCGTAAGGCTCTCCAATACAGATATAAGATTGTCGGTACTTGGTCATGAAGCACAGGTTGCTGAGCAGATTAGTAATTTAAATAGTCTAGAGATTTCATTTAATCGAGCTAAAGTTGAGCATGATCTGGAGATTTCTAGACTTAAGCATGAACTTGCCAATATTGATGAAGAATTTAGAGCCAAAGAGCCACTCTTCCACAAAAAGTATATTGCGGCGAATGAATTTGCTGCCTTAAAACGAAAACGCATTTACAACGCGAATCTTCTATTAATGGAAGAACAGCAAAGCAAGCTCGATTTGGCTGAGAGGGCCACTCAAATAGAGAACATTAGGGTGTTGGTTAAAGATCTCAAACAGAATTTAGTCATAGCGAAACAAAGCTTAGAGGATTTGGTCATCCGGTCCGGAACTGAGGGTGTTTTAGCAAGCCTGGACGCAGAAGTCGGCCAATTCAAGGGACGGGGTTCTGCTATTGGAAAAGTGTTTCGAATGGACACGCCTAAAGTTATCGTTTTGCTTGATGAGTTTTACCTGCCACGTTTAAATATCGGAGGCCAAGCAACGTATCGTTCTGACTCTAACGATCTGTTTGAATTGGGTATCAAAAAAATCTCACCAGAGGTGAAAGGCGGAAGAATTGAACTACACCTTGCATTCTTGACTGCGGTGCCTGATGGTTTAATTCCTGGACAGAGCATGGAGATCGAGATCCGCGTTGGTAAAGAGAACGAGGAAGCCCTCATTTTACCAAACAAAGGGTTCATTGGCCAAACCGGTGGGCGGTGGGTGTTCGTCCTTGATCCGAATTCAGAAAGAGCAGTTCGTCGCTCGATCGTCATTGGAGAGCGTTCAGCGAATGATTTGAAAATCCTCAAAGGGTTACAGAAAGATGAGCAAGTAATTGTCTCGTCCTATCGAGATTTTTCAGAAGCGAACCAACTTATACTAGAGTGAAAACCTATGCTGGAACTTATCAATATAACTAAACGTTTTCAGTCGCAGTCCGTTGAAACGACAGCATTGAATAATCTATCACTTACTGTGGATGCTGGTGAGTTTGTCGTAGTGATAGGGTCGTCTGGCTGTGGGAAATCAACCTTGCTGAGCGTGGCAGGACTTTTGGATATTCCAGACGAAGGACAGATTCGTTATTTCTCGGAACGTATAGAAAGTTTAAGCAAGCGTGAAGTATTTGAATTTCGAAGGCGAAAGATAAGTTTCATTTTCCAAGATTTGAACCTTATAGATGAACTGAAGATTTGGGAAAATGTAGCACTCCCATTGATGTATTTATCGATTAAACCCGCCACAGCAAAAGAGATGGCCTTTAACGCCCTAGAAAACGTCGGATTGGTCTTTCGTGCTGAACACTACCCATGTCAGTTATCCGGTGGTCAGTGTCAACGCACGGCCGTCGCTCGGGCATTGGTGATTAAGCCCCATCTGATCCTGGCGGATGAGCCAACTGGTAATCTCGACAAAGAAAACAGTATGGCAGTCTTAAACACCTTAAAAGAGTTTAACAATGATGGGGCTTCAGTAATTATGGTGACCCATGATACCGCATATACTTCTATTGGGAACCGTTGTGTGGTGCTACACAATGGGCAAATCGTATCAGACACTAATAAAACGATTTCTTAGTTCAGGATTTACTGCGTGACTTTTAGGAATAAGCGAGCCCCAGATATCAAGGTAATATCGAAACATGTCGGGGTCCAGAAGTTATTAGGTTTCAAGTACAATCACGATAACAGGTATTGTTTTGACTAAGACTAACCCTCAAGCTATCTATGCTCCCTTTGCTCTGTTGCGCCTATCAACGCTTCCATCGGATGTTGTTGATACTCCTGTGATGCTAGCAACAACAAAAGCTATAGAAAAGTTACTTAAGTTGGAGAAACGTTGGGACCAAGTGGGATGTCAGAGTTACCGTGTCGTGGCAGATGTGCTCAATAAATCGCCTGTTGGGAAACGTAAAGCTTATCTTGCCTTGTTTCAGGCCTTACGACGAGGAAACGAGAGGAAGATTATCAACATCTGCCAAAAGAATCGTGAACCTCTTCTCTCAATTGAAGAGGTAAGAGATCTTTTTTATATAACCAATGAAATTTTAGAGTCCAGAGAATTTATCAATCAATTACTTGCGACTGAGATAAAGAGTCTTGTTCAAGAATATTCAACGTTAGTTACTCGTGAAGATGTACGTTGGGCTTTAGAAAGCGAAAAGGACATTCTTCAACAGCTCGCTTCGTACCTGCCGTTCACTAATCACATGTCTTCAAAATCTATCAAATCTGCAATTACGCTATACAAATATTTGACCAGAATTAGTCTGAAGACTAGCCCTTTCAGACGTTTTATGGCTGTGGCCTTTGTTGATTTGGAAAGAGACCTCCATCCCGAGAGTCATCTCCGAATCCGTTCCATGCGAACATCTGGACGGGTATCTCAGGAATGGCTTGCGTTTGCACGAGAAGAGTTTGCTAAAGAGAAAATGAATGATGATCGTACCCTTCTTAGTGTGAAAGACAATATTGACTACAAGGAAATGAGCATCGCAAGGAAAAAAAAGCTAATCATGTTACGAGGGACTGTTTGGTGCCAATATGATGACAAACCAATGCGTCTCAATGAACCAATTCCTCGTGTTCTGGATGCACTAAGGGGGACGCATTTTCTTAGACAAGAACTTGTACGCATGCTTGAAAAAGCTGGTGTGGCTATGAGTATAGCCACTACTTTGTCAGATACCCTTCTTGACTTGGGTTTCGTTGAAGTATTACCTGGCACTCTTGTCAAGGCACCTACACAGGTAAATTTCGTTCGAACCTTCGCGAAGACTCCTTTTGGGCAATCTCACACGAATATGGCTGTTGTGAAGGATAAAGGACACAGTGTCCCAGAAGATCGGAAGCCGTTGTCACATCCAACAATTGGAAAATATATCCAGCCCCTTCATGAAGATGTGTGGGCTGATATAGCTCCGGTCTATTCGCCGGCACAGATCGAAGGCATTCGGACGACCGTTAGTCGTGCTTTAAGTAGCAAGATTATGCATTCTGTGGAGCACCGTTTGCTCCTTTCTTTCTTTCGGGAAGAGCTGACTGATCACGCAGAGACGATGAGACTGAATGAATTTATTGAGTCTATTCAATTGAATCAAGCTAAGCTTCGTTCAATGATGTTTCAGAACGACTTAATATCGCAATGCCGAAATTTGCCCATTTCTCAAGATTTCGCTGACATTTATTTGCATGCGCGAGTTCAACCATTCACCGAGGCAGGTCGTGAGCAATTAGTTCTTAACAGTGTTTATGAATTTCCAGTATGGCAAATTACGCGATACACAACGGGTGACCGTGTAGAAGAGGCTCGTATTCGCTCTGCCATCAGAAGGTGGTTGAACCAGAGTAGCAAGCGAGGCACACGCCGTTTTATTGGAATCTCCCATTGCTGGGAGTGTAATTCACTTCAGGATCATCGAGGCGTTGTCGATTTCTATTTGAAAGGGTTCGTCTCAGAACCCAACGAGGTTGAAGGGGTAGTTGTATCCCCCCATGACCTCATTGTGAGGATGAGTGATTCGAAGGAACAATTGGAAGTTGTGGACGAGAAAGGGCGGGAGATTGTATTTCTCAACATAGGGGGAATTATCCCAACCCCAAGTTGGGGCGTTCATTTTTGGTTGCCTCATTTAACAGCACCCCTTGCTATAAAGAGACCAGAGGCATCGTTCGATCTTACGCAAAGTGGGAGTCCGATTTGCCACCGACCGCGAGAAACTATTTATGATTGCGTTCTTTTCAGAGAAAGCTGGTACGTGCAAGCTCAATATCTGCATGCTGAAATATTTGGGCTCAGTAAGAGACCAATCATGTCTGATGCATGTGTAATGATTGCTGCGAAGAGAATTTGTCAAAAACTGAATTTTCCAGAAAAATTCTTCATCCAAAGGACCATTCGGTCAGATTGGCGCAGTTTCAATTCTCTCGCAGACAAGCATCGAAAGCCGCAATGGATCGATATTAATAATCCTTTGTCACTCAAGGTCTTGGAAAAAATATGCAATGATGCACATTATGTTTTAATACAAGAAGTACTTCCTCAAAAGCGACACAGGCTACATACCAAGGATGATCTGAGTTATGTGAGCGAGTTACATCTCGAACTTATGCTCTCTTGGTAGACATTAAACTGCTTCACTCATAGGGATGGGTTCAATTTGCAATTCCTTGTAGTTATACCACTGGGATTATTTTTTAACTGTATACCTCCTGCACAAATAATTGTCCTCAAAAATTAGGCGTTGAGAAGAAGTCGGGAGTAAGAACTGGACAATAAATAATTGCTGACGTAATCGAAATGGTTCCATGCAAAATTCTAAAATGAAACAAACCGCATCAACTATTTGTTGGCAGCAGGTGTTGGTTGGACTATTTAGTTTTCTCATGTTGAGTTTGGGTGATGATCACTCTTGGGGGTACCAGCGAGTGATTTATCACCACAATCTCATTGTGAATATTGATCCGGAACAGCATAGCCTGATGGCAACAGCAACCATACAGGTTAATGCTCAGACTTCGCGGCCCCAGATGATGCAATTCTCATTGAATAAGAATCTTGTAATTGATGCAATAAGCCTCAACGAGAAGCCAATCTCATTTGAGGATGGAGATACACGGACTCTAGAAACTGAAAGAGATGATCATCTCTATAGTATTCAGTTGCCTGATTCCATAGGCTTATCGACAGCGATCTCTCTCTCGATTACGTACCATGGAATGATTACTGATCAACCTCGCGCAACACCAGGGCTTCGCTTTATCAAGCCAGATTCGACAACAGGCTACATTGGCCCAGAAGGCGTGTATTTAACATCTGAGTTGCCATGGTATCCAAAGATAGCTGAAACTTTGGGTACATTTCGCGTGCATACTACTGTCCCCCTTGGATGGGAAACGGTCACGCAGGGGAAAGAGGTCAATCATCTTGTTTCAAAGGACGGAGTAACGAGTGAATGGGAGAGCTGGGTGCCGAGCGAGGAATTGACATTAGTCGCAAATCGCTTTGTGAAGAAGGAACGTCTCTGGAATGACATTGCTATCTCAACGTATTTGCTCTTTGAGCATGCATCATTAGCCGATCAGTATCTAAATGCCACGGCAGACTATTTAGATATGTATACAGCTTTACTGGGACCCTATCCGTTTAGGAAATTTTCAGTAGTCGAGAATTTTTTCCCCAGTGGATTAGGACTTCCATCTTTTACCTTACTCGGCTCACGTAGTATCAAACGCGGGTACACTCAATCATATTCGTTGGGTCATGAGATTGTTCATTCATGGTTTGGCAATTGGGTATTGAATGACTATTCAACAGGAAACTGGATAGAGGGACTGACGACATATTTGGCGAATTATTATTATGAGGAAGTCCATGAATTGAAAGAGATAGCACTCAATAAGCGGAAGCAGATGTTTTTTGAGTATAATCTCTATGGTACAAACCAAGATGAGTATCCTGTAATTCGATTCCATCATAAAGAAGAGCATATTGATAACGCCATTGGCTATCAGAAGGTGGCAATGATCTTTCATATGCTTCGTCAGGAAGTTGGAGAGACCGCATTCTTTTCAGGTATTCGACAGTTGCTTCGAAAATATCATGAACGGTATGCTGGCTGGAGAGAGATTGAAAAGATCTTTAATCAAGAGTCAGGGAGAAATCTCAATTGGTTTTTTGAGCAATGGGTCAATCGAGGAGGGACACCCACGCTCGCTATTTCCCACACGAATTTACAAGCGGATCCCCATAATTCTAGTCAGTATTTTATTCACATTACACTGAAACAGCTTACTCCACACTATCGCCTTCGCCTCCCTGTGGAGGTTTATCTTGTGAATGGAAAGACCTATCATACAACGATTGTATTGAATCAGGCTAAACAAATTCTGACTATAGCAGTACCCTCCCAACCGATGCGTCTTGCCATCGATCCAGCGATGCATGTTTTACGAAGACTGGATCGTGATCAAATTCCTCCAATGCTGAATGTTTGGGTAACAGATCGACTCAAAGCCGTCTTCTTAGATTGGACGAATCTTCAAAGTACACGAGCCTATACGGCAGTCCTCCAACGTCTTCGTTCACAAACCTCTGATGTTATCTATCGTGCAGGGTCTTTGGAATATATTTTAGGAACCTCGAGTTTAATGTTGGGGAACGTGAGGTCTCGTACGGACCAACAAAAAGGTCTCATAGGTTGTGGCGATTCTATCAAATTGGATGATACTCAAATTTCGGTGAAAGGAGAAAAATTTGAAGGTCCGGAAATTGCCTGGATTCTTTCCTGCCCAGATCCTGAAAACCCTCAACATGTAATGACTATGTTTGATGGATTTTCCCCAAGTGCGATCTCGAAAGTGGCACGATTATTCTTTTTTTATGGCTGGGATAGCTACTTAATATTTAATAATGGCGAAGTCGTTGCGCGTGGACTTTTTGAACCAATCTCAAGTAACCTTGAAGTTGTGCTGCAATAGTAAGAGACATCATTAATCTTGGACTAAAGGGGATAACCCAACAAAGGTTCAAGGGAATTGGTGCAAATAGCCATGCCTGAGCAGAGGACTCCCTCGATACTCATTGCTGCCCTATGCGGCCAGTAACTTCACCCACGGATTTTCAGGCGCACGACGGCTCAGGTTTTTTGAGGAATCGCTTTCGTTTTTCCTTTCGGAATTGGTGTGCGAGTTCGATGTCGGCAATCGTGACTTGTGCATTTCGAAAGATCTGGAAGGTTTGCATGGCTGGTACTTGCTGTTTGATCCATCGATGATCCCGTTCAGTCCGGTTCGTCAAGCACTTCGCTGTTCGAATCTGCAATCGGCGAGTGAGATACTGTGTCTTCTTTAACTGCTGAATCGCCAGGTGATTCGCCGTATAGCGAGCGAGTGTTAGTTTGTTTGGTCGTTTCCAGGTTGTGATGGCGTGGCGAAGGAATCGCACGGTTGCAGTCTGATCACGTTTCTTGCTCAGCAGGAAGTCGATTGTTTGACCTTGTCGATCTACTGCGCGGTACAAGTATGTTCACTTGCCTCTTCCCTTGATATATATTATCGTCGATAAACCAAGAAGCCCCAACATTTCGATGGGTTTTGCGCCACTGTTTTTCAAACTGGGGAATGCAAGGTTGGATTCACCGGAGGATCGTCGTGTGGGCTAGTGTGATCCCCCGTTCTTCCATCATCTCGACTAAGTCTCGATAACTGAGTTTGTACGTGACGTACCAGCGGACACAGAGGAGAATGATGTCGTGATCGAAGTGCGGCCTTGGAACTATTTGGAGGAGTTGAGTAGAGAATTCATTCCCTTAGTATGGCAGGGAAAGACTATTTGCACCAATTCCATTTGGGTATCAGCAAGAACACGGTCATGGACAATGTGAAGAGGAAGCGTGACGTTGTTTGATCGAACACATCATGTTTCTCTATAGCGGATATTCGTGTGACTTGAATTACACATTCGAAACCGACCGTTGTCGGCTATTGGCAGTCATTCAATCTTTTCAGCTTGGTGTTCAAATTTAGAAACGAGTTGCCCTAGAAGTTCTCGTTCCTCATTGCTAACTGAAGATGTTGCTAGCACTCCGCTGATCAAATAGAATTCAGTTTCGTTCTTAATTTTCCTGCGCTTCAGTGTCCGTTTGTATGAAGAGCCATATCGCCGCCATACCTCTGAGAAAGTCAGTAAGCCTGCTTCTCTCAAAGTAGAGTCAAGCTGTTGAATATATTCGGGGGACTGACCAATGAGCTCTTCCACAGTGTCATTAACCGCCTGTTTCAAACCATCTAGTGCCTTTGATTTTCCGAACTGGGAAACAATGTGTTTACCAACGTTCGTAGAATGGATCGGGTCGGCGGGGTCAATTCCAGACACGTTAGTTGTATAGAAATTAAGAAATGCATTCAATTCAGCATATTCTTTCTCTCGTTCTGGAGACATTTTGCGTGGCATTAGTCTGCACCTAACAGGTATTTTATGATTGGCAGTTTTAGGTCGAGAAGAGTCGAAACAGGCACTCAGAAGGCAACGTCTGCTTCGTCCACACAAGTCCTTAGATACTGTAATTGCGTACATGAGCTGAGGAGCGAGAAAGACTTCGTTCTCCATGGTACAAACAGGTTCTCATGAACCCTAACATTGGAGGAATGCTCATGAAGTACTATGCTGGACTCGATGTCTCTCTCAAAAGCACGGCGGTGTGTGTGGTCGACCATGAGGGAACGATGATCAAGGAAGGGATGGTAAACTCCGACCCGCAAGCCATTACCGCGTTTCTTGTCGAGACGGGCCTCGACTTTGAGCGGATTGGGTTGGAAGCGGGCTCCCTAGCCCCGTGGCTGTATCATGGCCTGCTGGCCGCTGACTTGCCCGTGGTCTGCCTCGAAACCCGCCATGCCAAAGCGGCTCTGAAAGCCCAGACAGTTAAGACTGACCGGAACGATGCCCGAGGGCTCGCGCATATCCTGCGAACCGGTTGGTTCAAGTCCGTGCATATCAAAAGTGAAGCGAGCCAAAAGTTGCGGGTGCTTCTCAACAATCGCAGCTGCCTCGTAGACAAACGCGTCGATATTAGCAACCAAATCCGTGGTACGTTAAAGGTATTTGGGTTGAAAGTGGGGCAGGTCTCGAAGACGGCCTACGAGACTCGCATCCGCACGTTGTTGGCAGGCGACGCGGAGCTGGAAGCCTTCATTCTTCCTCTGCTGGTCGCTCGTCGTGTCCTGGTGGAGCAGGAACGCCACTTGGACAAAACCATTCGCACGCACGTCAAGGCCGATACAGTCTGTGGTCGTCTGATGAGTATTCCAGGTGTCGGCCCGCTCACGGCCCTGGCTTTTAAGAGCGCCATTGATCAGCCACAGCGGTTTCGGAAATCACGAGACGTGGGGCCGCATGTCGGGCTGACTCCTCGCAAGTATGCGTCTGGGGAAGTTGATTACAATGGCCATATTACGAAGTGCGGCGATGCCATGCTGCGGACTCATCTGTATGAAGCGGCTCAGGTGTTACTGACTCGGGTAGGCACATGGTCAAGGCTCAAAGCCTGGGGGCTGAAATTGGCACAGCGAAGTTCGTTCAAGAATGCCTGTGTCGCCGTGGCTCGTAAGCTTGCGGTGATTATGCACCGCATCTGGCTCGATGGGACGACCTTCCAATGGGGGCAGGAGCCACGGGCGCTCACGACCGTCGTGTAATACCGGACAACGAAACGGTTGCTTGAGATCGATTGATTGGGATGAATGACGGAATAAGAATTCCAGGCAGGATCGGGGCAGGAGGCAAGAGCGGAATGTACGCCGTGGCAGGTACCCTGACTACGTCGCTTAGATAGCTCTGCCTCGCCCGCTACGGCCAGCATCTTGTGGCGTGTCCAAGCATCTGGAACACAACCACGGAGAGAAGCATGTTCCTGCCAGAATTCAAGAAGGGAGAACGGAGTTCATCTTCACTTGACTTCGACGCAATTAGAGAAGAGAAGCGTACGATAATTTCCGAACCCGCTGGCGACCTCTACGAACGTTGTCGTCGACCTAAATTCTCTATTGCAGTGTAGTCGTATGATTTTTTTTCGGACCCATTGTAAAAATTAAACATTTTCAGTACAACGGGCCAGTGCATAAGAATTGGAATTAACCTAATGGAAAGGGTCAAATGATGGGCAAAGCACTCACGAAATCGCAGTTGATTGGGAAATTAGCCGAGAAGTATGATCTCACGAAAAAAGCGATGGATGGGATTTTGATAGAATTAACGGAATTGGCCTACAAGGGCGCTAAGGATGGGTTTACGATTCCAGGTATCGGGAAATTGGTCGTGCAACATCGGAAAGCTCGCATGGGTCGGAATCCACAAACTGGAGAAGCGATCAAAATCTCTGCGAAGAAGGTACTCAAGTTTCGTGTGGCCAAAGCCGCGAAGGATGCCATTTTAAATAAAAAGTAAGTAGGAATGAATTAGTATGAGAGCTTCGTCCCTGAGATTTACTTATTTTTTAGTTTAAAACCAACATGACTGTGTAGGGAATCCATAATGCAATGCGATATTTGTCATAAGCAATTGGGAGTTGCCAACATCGTGCAGTGTTGGTGTGAACAACTGTTGTGTATCTGGTGTGCGGAAGATCATGTGGAAAACTGTTCTCTCATCCCAACGCCGTGGAAAGTTCGTGTAGAGGCGCGAATTCGTGTGCTGACTTCATCTTTTCTTCCAACAGATTGTGAGAGTGAATCTGTTCAAACGGAATCAACTCAAGGTGATGCTTTGGAGCAAAAGGGTCTCACCATGTGAGTGAGATTTACTTAAAGACTTTAGAGACTGTATTTGATGAAATTACTCGAAAAGTGTTTCGGGTAAATAACCATTAACTTTCTTCAAGCTTATGCGTTGGGAAATTCATTGTCCCATGCAGGATGCGAGCGACATTCACTGTGCCGTGTTTGACCTTGTAGACCACGACGTGTTTTCTGATGGTGTACGCTTTGAATGATGCAGGAAGATCAGGTCGGGAATGCCCAAGGTCGGGATTGGTCGCAATCGTTTCTAGCCCATCGCAGAGCGCTGCGTAATACGCTTCTTGCTGCCGAACCCCAAACTGTTGGTACGTGTAAAGAAGGATATCCCTAATATCGGCTCTGGCAGGAAGGGAAAGGTTAAGGTTTGAAATCGTTGGGGATGACATCAGGATTCTTCACGGTTTCACCGTGTTGGGCAGATTTCATCGCTTCGGTTTTCATGTCTTCCATCAGCGCTCGACTATAGGGCACGGTCTCGCCGCGTTCAATGGCCGCATCACCTTTCATGACCGCTTCATAAAAAGAGTTGTGCCGAGCTTGGTTTTCCTCACGGAGCCGCCTGACCGCATCTCTGACCACTTCAGTTTCATTGGTATAAAACCCATTCTCCACCTGTGACTTGATAAAGCCATCATCAATGTCTGCAAATCGGACATGCATACTGTATTCTCCATTTTGATCCCTAATCTCTACCTATAGCATACCAGAATAAGACCTCAAGGCAACATGATTTGTCGGTTTCGCGTGTCTGTCACTCAATATCGATATGACCGTTCGCGATGCAACCCAACAGCAACCACAAACACAAACAACACTCTCATCAAGCTTTCAAGGTTGGGTAGAGAAAGACATACATTCTTAGTGGAGATGGGAATCGGTTGTGGCGGGTTCAACGTGTCGGGCGGGGGAGGGACAGATCCATCACGAGTCGATGAATACCGATCGATTCAGCCCACGCAATCATGCGATTGATGTCCTTAAACATTCGAATGCGTCCTTGATAGGTGGTGAGGACGACGGTCGTTTTTCCTTCTTTGGCGTGAAAAAAGAATTCGTTATTCGGGGCCGCTTGAATGGTGAGGGTAAGCTTCTCCCCTTGGTCAATTCGGGCTTTGAGATCTTTTTCAAGAATAGCGGGAGTGGACATAGAGAGGCAGCTGTCTGATGGGTCACGTGATTGCTCTCTATCGTACCTGAAATTGTCTAGGCAAACAATTTTAGTGGGGTGATTGTTCTCGAGGCGTCGGAGGTTCGTCGCTGGGCTGGGCGTTGAGCGGTTCTAAGCCTTCGGCCAGGTTGATCGAGGGGGTTGGAGTTGAGGACCGCGTGCGTGATGTAAGTGAAGAGGTGCTGGGCAGGGTCGGAGGTTCAGGTGTTTCTTTTCCCTGCTCTGCTGGGTTGGGTTTCGTCCCATATTGTGACAGATCAACGGGCACCCACGAGGTAAATAACGGGACGGCAATCTCTGTGGGACGAAAAAGAATCCCCACACGTTCGGGGAGGGCGAGCGCCATATTCGGATGAATTGTATGCTCTTCGACACCATGAATCTCGCGTTCGTGGTTCCACGTTTCTTCAAGATGTCGGCCGATTCCCACCCGCTGCGATCTCGTCACATTCCGAATCAGCGTGCCTGATTTTTCGGCGATAGTTTGTGCGGTTTCAAACTCTTCGGCCCGGTAATAGAGATGAATTTTCGAATTGGTTTGAATGCGTTTGGCGACGGCTTTCCAATTCGTGTTCATATCCGGGCCGGTGAGCAAATCACCTTCCGATTGATAGGCCAGACAGACATTCGTGCGGAAGCTCGAGACGGTGGCGAGGGCATCGGCAATGCGTTCCGAGACTAAAAAGGCCACTTCATCGATGGCTAAAAACATATGGTCGGGCCGTTCGGCATTCAGTCGCATGGTCTCTTGAATAATTTCGGTAATCATCACCGTACAGGCGGCCGTGACGACGTGGTCAGTCAGTGAGCCTGCCACGTAGAGCACCTTGTTCTTCAGGAGAATATCTTCAATCTCTAAGGACGGGTCAGTCGGGGCTACATTGAGACTGGGGAGGTAGAGCCACTCGCGCACCGTGTTCAATGTTTTGACGGTTTGCTCGGCAATATCGTCGTCACTGAGCAGCTGGTAGAGCGACGGTAACCTGCCATCCCACTGCGGAAAAATCTCGTCTAAAATGGCCCGTTCTCGGCCTCGATAAAAATCACTTTCTGCCCCTGAATCATCGAGTCGTAAGGCCGAAAAGAGACGCGCTCGTCGATCTCGATACGCCCCGCCTTTGAACATCTCGTAGGTGCCCCGCGTCTCATCATTCAAGTCCAATTCGACAAACGGTCGGTTGGTTTCCTGACAGGCCTGTCGCATGATGGCCCGCGCATGTGGGTCGGGTTTCGGGTCAATAAAGATGACGGAATAGTGATGCCGGATAGCCTGATCGAGTTGCACGCCAAGCAAGACGCCCTTCCCGGTTTGTGTCGGCCCGACATACCGTTGATTGCGGGTTTTCCAGTCTGTATCTCGTTCATAGATCGGGTTGTTGTGGGCATCGAGACCAAAGAAAAAGTGGCCCTCCTGATAATACGCTCTCGGGTCGAATTGCTTTTGAACCAGACGATGTGTTTCGACGCGAATATCACTGAGCTCATCCCCCGATTGGCGAACCGTAAAGCGTCGTTTCAGTGAAGACCACTGGGGAATGACCAAGCGGGCATACGTGATGGAGATGATGAATCCCATCGCATAGCCAACCAACGGCACGCCCAAGACCGAAAGAAACCCATCCCACAGAAAGATCACAAAATTAAAAAAATAGGCTGAAATATTCTGTACGTGAAGTGTGTACATTGCCGCCAACACGAGAAGGGGAGGGACCAGGATGAGCACCAGCAGACTCTTCAAACAGAGCAGGCGAAGACGGAGCGTCAGCGCGCCTGAACGGGCAGGGGAGTGAGAGGTGTGATCAGGCCAGACGGGCGTCCATCCGATCAGACCACAGACGAATAAGGGGACCGCTAACGCGACCCAATACCATGGGGTGATCCATGCCTCAACCCAGTCCAAATACCCGTGTGCCAGCATCTGTATCACGGCATCCTCCTTCTGTGTCTTCGCGCGTCTGGCTCATGCCAGGGGCGTACTTGTGACGTAGATTGTGGAGGTCCTTGTTCGTGACCTCTTGCCTGTCGTTGCTCGTTCCGGCTCGATGCTGTGCCCCACGTCCTGCCGCGGCTATGCCTATTTGATATTGCATGAACAATGGCATATAGTATGGCATATCATGATCTGTCAGACGATGAGGAAAACCCTCTGAAATGGGGCATGACCACTTCATGGTCCTCCTTCCATTGTTCCCCCCTGGACAAGAGGCTGTGGGCCTCTTCTCCAGGGGGCTGGCATCACCCAGGCTTGCTGGACGCCGCAGGGTGATGAGGGGTGCCCTCTGGTCGTCCGGCCCCGCTGGACGCTCTGGCCGGTCGCCCATTCACCCCGCGCCCTCGTCAGGGTGCCCTCACCCTGACCACCCTCGCTGCGCGGACTGGCTCGGGTGGTCAGGGTCCTTCGCGTGCCCGCTCGCACCTGACGAGGGCGCAGATGACCGGCCTGCTTCGCCGTGGGCGGCTGTGCAGGGCCTCGGTCTGGCTGGGGCCAGCCCGTCATCTGAACGGTGTCCAGGTGGGCCTGGACGACATCATGTTGCTGGACGCAACGGGAGATCAATCGGTGGCCTGGTGGCGCTCGATTCAAATTTGGCAATGGGGCATCGTTGGCCTCTGTTTTCTTGTCCCACCATTGACCGGGATTATGGTGCTGGGATGGGCGCTGTGGTGGGTGAGTCGACGCCTCCTGCGAGGCGTCCGTGATGGGGCTGATGGGTTCTGGGATTGGTGGTTCTTTTGGAGACGACTGTAAGACGATCATGGGAGAAAAATGAATAAGCGCGAACGCTTTGCGGAAAAACGCGATGTCGTGTTGCAGTGGTTGGTGGAGTTTCAATTCTCCACCGCCAAAATTCTGTCGCACGCCTTGGGACTGGAGCGGGCCAATCAAAACCGCTTTTTCCTGTCGCTCAAAAACAGTGGGCTGGTGGCCACCACCAAGTCGCCCTTTATTTATGAACAGATTTATTTTTTGAGCGGCAAGGGCAAAGCATTTGCCCACATGGTGTCGGAAAAAGCGGAGCGTTATACGATGACGGCGACCAAAATTTTGGCGTCGACCACCATTCATCATTTGTCTGTCCAGTGCGCCGTCCTGACGCGCTCGACGTTGATGCGCCCGTTTGATTTCCAAAGTGAGTGGTACTTGGATATGCCGAACTCGAAACGGCCTGACGCGATCGTCTCGCGCGGCCCACGAATGGAAGCCCTTGAAGTGGAGCTCACACAGAAGACCATCCCGCGTATCTATCTGGGTTTTCTCACGCATTTGGACAACATCAAACAGCGGCACTACGACACCGTGGAATATATCTTTTCGGACGAGGCGTTGAGGCTGCGGTATCAGCACCGGTTTGATGCCTCGGCCTGGCCCCTGTATGCCGTGAATCGACATGGAAAAATTGCGCCGGTGCCAGATGCGCACGGCCACCCGACGACGGCACAGGCCGACCTTCCGCAAATTCGCGAACGCTTTCGCTTTACCCATGAAAGGCTGTATCGATGAACGCACCCCCGGTTACGTCGCATTGGGCCCTGGTTGAAGAATACTTGAAACCCATTCGTCCACTCTTTGAGAGGGAGGGCGTGACGGAAATTATGATTAATGGGCCTCATCAGATTTTTATTGAAGAGCGTGGTGAAAAACGTCAAGTGGAGATGGCCTTTCCATCGGAGAAACATTTAGAGACCACGATCATGCAAATTGCCAATGCCACCGGACAATCCTGTGATGCTCAGAATAATCCGATTGTGGATGCCCGTCTGCCAGATGGGTCGCGGGTCTGTGGCGTACTCAGTTCTATTGCTCCGCAGGGGAGTAGTTTGACGATTCGGCTCTTTCCGAATCGAGCCCTCACGACCGTTGACCTGTTGCAGTTGGGCAGTGTGACCCAGGACATGCTGGATTTTCTGAACCTCGCGGTCCAGCTCAAACGCAATCTGCTGTTGTCGGGATCGACCGGATCGGGCAAGACGACGTTCTTGAATATCCTGACCGGATTTATTGCCGCCGATGAGCGCATCGTGACCGTGGAAGATACAGAAGAAATCCGGATCACCGGGACGAATCATGTCTCCCTCATTGCGCCGCATACGCGTCGCGATCGGCATGCGCAAGCCGTGTCGCTGGGCCTGCTGATTAAAACCACGCTTCGCATGAATCCTGATCGCATCATTGTCGGAGAAATTCGTGATGCCGAGGCCGCTGCGGCCTTCTTGCAAGCCATTAATACGGGGCATAATGGGTGTGCTTCCACGATTCACGCCAATCATCCTGAGGATGCCATGATTCGGTTACAAACCTTATTGAGTGCGGTGGGGATGCCATTGGCGTTTGTCGAGAAGCAAGTCCGAGCCAATATTCATCTCCTTGTTCATGTGGGGAAGGTGCCGTCGAAAGGACGCGTGGTGCTGGCTCTCGCCGAAGTCGTCAATGAGACGGTGCATGTCCTGTGGCGGTACGATCATGGTCGGCAACAGCATGTGCGTGAGCCGGCTAGCTTTGAGGCCTCACCCACGTTGCAGTGGGCTCGTGCGGTGGCCCATCCTCTTGGGGCCAGAGCTTGGCTTTAAGCTGGCGTACTGAAGGATTCCATTCGTCCATTGGGAATCGTGGACTGCCATCCGGATTGAAGTCGGTCACGAAGGCCAACGTGTCCTTCGTCTGTAACGGGAGGAGGAGCACCGAAATATTGCTCAACGGATACTGTGCGGTCTTGATGCTAGTAAACACGTGCACCGGGGTGTGGTGGGTGTCGGCGTGTTTCAGGCCATGACGGATGTCCTGCCAGGTGGCCTTTGGCAAGATCTCACGGACCGCATGGCCCAGAATGTTCTCACCTCCAAAATAATGTTCACAGGGAATGGGGAAAAAACAATCGACGTAGTGCGCCTGCGCGTTGAGGCGAAACATTTTGGCCGGGAGAAACGATAAATGCTCAGGTCGAAAAATCGTGCCTAAGAAGGCCTGCCATTGGTCAGACGACCAACGGGCCGAACTGGATGGAATGGATACCCCTGTTCTCATACATCTCCTCATGGTCTGAATGTCATGATGTCGCCAATGATTTTGATAGGGCGATTCGTGTGTTGCTGATTCCCGTCCTTTCTCACCGATACGTTCGCGCCCTTCCTTTTTTTTTCTGCCGGATCATACAGAGAAATTCCCTCAAAAATATAGTATTGACGTGAAACAATTTCTGGTGTGATTGTGAGAATACGTGTGCCAGACAGTGCGGGTATACCCATGGATACTACAGTGGTTGTAGGGTCTTGCCTTCGGTCGGTGGTCAGAGGTTTTTCTCTAAACATCTGAAAATCTTTCAGTTCTTCCACATGCGTGTGCAAGAGGCGCCTCGTTGAGTGGGTCCTGTGCATTCTCAAGTTGTCTCAATTCGTAGGCTGTGTCCTACTCTTGCGCAGATGAACAAAAAGTATATGCTGCGCTCGCATCGGCCACCAGGTCCGATGGTAGTGGTGTTGCCTCTTCTTTTTCACGTGCGGTGCGACTCGAATGCGCAGGATTGACAAATTCTTAATAATTCAATATTGTAATATTACAAAAACGGAATATTGAAAACAAGGCGGCTCTCATGACGACCCAGTCCTCTGCTTCTTCATCTGAGAAATCTGAACTCGCGGTCAAGCACGTCAAAGCGTTTACTGAGGATCATTTAATCTTGGGCATCCCGCAAGGCGGGTTCATGCTGGGAATCGTGGTCGTCCTGATGTCGTATTTTGTCACGAAGATCTTGTGGCTCCCGGTGGTGGTGGCCGGACTCTATTACGTGCCGATGTATCACATCCATCGGAATGATCCGCGAGGGCTCAAGATTTGGATTCATGTCCTGACGTCCTCCACCTTGGTCTGGGAGGGTGGGCGACGAAAACCATTTCGGTTCACGGTGCTCTAATGTTTTCAAAGGAGAGTGGTATGACACGTTCATCATGGTTCGCCGGGTGTGGGTTGGTGATGGTGGGGCTGGTGTTGCTGTGTCCGTTGGGGGTGATGGCCGGGACAGAATTGGGCGGGACGGATGTGGGGTTTTTGGAGAAGGCCGTGATCGTGATGCAAAACGTGGTGAACTTTTTTGAAGGACCGTTTGGCATATTTGTGGCGGTCGTGGCCTTTGGTTTGGCGATTGGGGTGTGGGTCATGTCCTCGCGAGGGGACGGAGAGTTGGGCTGGCTCGGACGTGTGGCGATTGGGGCCATGCTCCTCATCAATATTACGGCCATCATTTCAAATCTGAAGGCGCTCTAAGGTATGACATGGCGCGTGTGATCCCTCCATCCAGTTCCATCGCGGCCGGAGCCAGTCTCCACCGCGAGTTTATGCCGTATGGTCAGGCGGTGCTCACGAAGACGGGCTCGTTGATTGGCGGAATCATCCTTGAGGGACGTGATGCGGATGGGTTGGGAGACGACGACTTTCGCGCACTCTCGTTGGTCGCACGCGGGGTGTACCAAGATCTGCCGTCGCACGTCATTGTCACGCAATACTATGCCCATTTTGAGGGCGTGGAGTTTCGTTTTCGACCACGGTCCCATCCGGTGTCTCACTTGCTGTCGCAACGGCGGGCCGCCTTTCTCAATCAGCGCGGTCTCTCCTCCAGTGTGCTCTTTCACTTGTTTGAAGTCTTACCCGATGAACGGTTGTCGCACTTGAGCGGACTCGATGTGCTGGCGCATTGTGTCAAAGCGCCGTTTCAATCAGCCTCACGCGAAGCGCTGAAAGCGCATCTCTCCAGTGTCGAACGACTCGTCTGTTATGGGGAGGCGTTAGAGACGCAAGCCGATGCCTTGTACGACCTGGTGACCACAGCCTGTGCGAAGTGGGACGCGTTGCTGGCACCGCGTCCCATGACCATTCGGGAGTTGTGGACGCACAGTAAGTTCTTGGCGAACTTCGATCCGCATTATTTGACGGAGGCGTATCAGGGGGCCGTGCCCGCCTCGAATTGGGATGTGAGCTTACCGGACGGCGACCGGGAACTCGTGCAGGTGCGGCATACGGATGTGATGAAATGCGGGGGATCGGTCCCCCGCTATGTACGGGTGGGGGCCGTGAATCAATTTGGGGCTGAGCGGCACGCCTGGGGGTGTTGGGCCGATGGCCCACGAGCCCCGGCGCGGATGGCCGGAAATTATGTGTTGATGATGCGGTTTCAACCCTTATCACTCTGGCAACGCACGCTCTTGTTTCGCAACTCCAAACGGGATGTCAATCGACACAACATTGATTGGGGCGAAGCCATCCGTGGACGCAGTGCGACCACGGAAGCCGAACGGCGGGCCTCGATGAAGCCCGCCCTCTTGGAAGCCCTCACGCAAATTGAAGAAGCGGAAATGATTCCTGATCATTGGGGTCGCGCGCATGCGTTCTTTGCGCTCTGGGAGACCGATCCGACACGATTGCCGGCGCAATCGATTGCGATGAAGCGAGCCATGGATCATGCCGGATTTCAGACCTGTTGGGAAGGCGCGGGCCTGTGTCGCGCCTTTCCGTGCCTCATGCCCGGCGGTCGTGACTGCTCGATCCGCGATGTCCCACTCAATACGACGCAGATGGGGGCCAGTACCTTGTTCTATCGCGGACGGAGTGGCCAACCGGTGGTGGCCGACCTCGGCCAGGAGGAGTGTCAGTATGTGTTTCGTGGGGAGAATGGCAGTCCCTTTTACTTCTCCCCTTTTGTCGAAGGGCGCGGGTTGGTGATTGGGATCGGCCCGATTCGCTCTGGCAAGACCTTTGCGAAAACGACGGTGGGCTGTCATGCCTTGAAATATGATGGGTATCTGATCGGGATTGATATTGATCGGGGAATGGAACCGATCGCGCAAATTTTTCAGCACGACGGCGCAGTGTTTTCGATGGAAGCGGACCGCGAGCGCGGCTTTAATCCGTTTGTGCTCTGTCGAGGTCCGGAGGATGTCGAGTTTTTCCATCATTTGAAACAGCTCATCGTGTTGATGCTGCACTCGAATGACACGCCTGCGATGCAGGTCTGCACCGCGGAAGAGCAGCAGGCGTTGGATGAAGCCATCGTCGCGACGGCCCGCTTAGATAACCCCGCGCTCCATCGGCTCCGCACGGTGGTGCTCCACTGTCCGCACTCGCTGCAACGCAAGCTGCATCGCTGGGTGCATGCCGATGGGCAGGCGGGGATGTATGCCCGCTTCTTCGACGCGGACGAGGATGCGATTGGGTGTATTGATCGGCGGGTGACGGCCTTTAATTTAAAGGCGATTAAAGACAATGCCACGGTCATGCCCCTGGTGATGATGGAAATCTTTTTTCGGGTGACCCGGTTGTTTGAAGATCCGCGCTATTTAGCCGTGCCGAAATATCTCGACATCGATGAAGCCCATGCCATGCTGGAGATTGACTATGTGAGTGAGCAGATTGTGACCTTCATTCGCACCTGGGGGAAATATCTGGCGGGGATGGGGCTCTGGTCCCAGAGTCCCCAAGAATTTGCGGGGCTGGCCCACTGGCCCGCGTTGCGCAGTGCGGCCAGTACCTTCGTGTTCATGGCGGACCCCGCCATGGAGGAGTCTCTGTATCAAGAGACGTTTCGGTTAACCGATGGGGAATGTGCCGCGATTCGTGGACTCATTCCGAAGAAGCAAGCCTACATTATTCAACGCGATTTGGGGGTGTCGAAATGCGTCACGCTCGAAGTTGAAGCGGAGCAATACATTCTGTCCACGTCGAAGCCCTCCGAGTGGGGGCTGCGCGATCGGAACATTCACGAACTGGGGTTTGAGGCGGGGATGGCCAAGACGGTGGCGATGTTGGGGTTGACGCCCTCGCAGGCCGTGGAGGTGCCGGTCTTCGCTGAAGGAGGGGTGGGATCATGAGGGATCGTCGATGGCTGCTTGCCGTGGTGCTGAGCTGGTGTGTGTGGATGGGGCCGGTGCCGGTCGCGAAGAGCTCCGGCATTCCGACCGTGGATGTGGTCTCGATTGCCCAACAGCTCACCAGTTATGTGACGCAACTCCAAGAGTTTCAACAAATGATTGTGTCGGTGGGGTTAGAGCAATCACAGTTGGCGCAAATGCTCATCGATTATGAACAAAAGTTACGCGAGTATCGGTCGTATCTGAATCAAGTACGAAGCGTGCAACGCTTTATTAGTGATCCCGATTGGGCGCGGTTGGTCAAGATTATCGTGAAGACGCCCTATGGGCAAGGGATTATCGGGAAGGTGCCGTTTCTCAAACCAGATGCTCCCGACTACAAAGAGCAAATCCGAGACAAGCTACAAGAATATGGCATCTTCCCTGCGCCCACCGACGAGGTCTTGACGGATCTCGATGGGGTGGGGATTTCAGGGGACGAGGCCAAACCCTTTGAGGCCTATAACGACGAGCTTGAACAGCAGTTTTCCCGCTATGAAGAGCAATTGAATATGACCTCGGTCAATCAACGGGATATCAAAGAACGGACGAAAAAAATTAACGAGTATGCGGCAGATATTCGGAGTTTGGGGGATGAATCAGACTTGGCCACCGCGCAGATGGGGCTGACCCAAGATAACTTTGCCTCGCATCAACGCGAGGCGGCAATTCGCGCCACGACGCAAAATGGGTTGAACTATGAATCGCCGACGACGGCCCAGATGCAGCGCAAGGCCAAAATGATCAAAGAAGAAATCGAACGATTGAAGCGGGTGCGGGCGCGGGGTGGAGTCAAGATGGGCGGGAAGACCTCCTTTGCGAGAGACGGCTTTTAACGAAACAAGAGGATGAGCATGAGACGTGTGGTGCTATTGAGTGTGCTCGTGATCGGCATGATGGTTGGAGGGGCGCAGGGTGCGTTGAAGACTGGGCCATGGCCCAGTGATCCCGAGCTAGCCAAGGTGGAGAAGGAGATGAAAGAGAAGCAGAAGCCCTGCAAGCAAATCAAGAATTACATGCGGAAGTCTGATTGTACCTCCAAGGTTCGGTCTGAATTTTATGCCAAGGGGCTCGTGCGGGGCACGGAACAATACGTCGATCTCCATTATGTCGATTTGCCGAACCAGGCCTTAATCGACACACGGAAGGCGTTGATTGAACTGAAAGAGCAGGCCCGGACCGACAACGACGCGACGTTTGATCGTGAGCCTGGCGAATTATCCGAGGAAGACTTGGCTTCAGAAATTCAACATATTGAAGTTGAGATGGGACGACGGGCGAAGCGGCGGTTTGAAAACAATGTGGAATTCTTTCAGGGACTGACACGGCAACCATGAACCGGCATCTGTTCACAGCCCGTCCAGTCATCACGACCGGGCTCTTCACGGTCCCACTGCTCTGGGCTCCACGCGTCTGGGCGCAAGCCGACTATGGGGACATGGAACGGTCCTTTAACTCCTTTGATGGGCTGGTGGACTCCGCCCGCACCTATTTGGATCTCGTCCTGGCCCCTGGTTCACCAGGGGCGCAACTCAGTCAAGCCGTCTTTCTGACCATCGCCGTCTATGTGATCAGTATGGGTCTTGCCAAATGGATGATGGCGGAAAGCGATACCTGGGATTTGATGGCCACATTCTTTCTCGTCGTGGTGGTCAAACTCATTCTCTCCTCGTTTGATACGCTGACGGAAGCCGCGCATCATCTGGCCACGGGCGTAGGGTCAGCGATTCAAGAGCCGATTGTGGGCACCGCTGATGTCTTTTTTCCGGCGAGTTATATCTCGAATCTGATCTCGAACTTCTCCTATCTCCCCGTCAATATCTTTGAAGCCATGGCGACCATCATGGGGACGATTGTCCTGTCAGCGGCAGGACTCGCCTTAGGCGTCGTCGCCTTTTTTACGGCTGCCTGGGGCACCTGGGGGTATGCGGTGGCCAAGCTCGTGGGCTGGTTCTTTGTGCCTTTTTTGTTGGTCCCCCGCCTGTCCTTTCTCTTTGATGGCTGGCTGCGGTTTTTTGTGGGCTTCTTGGTCTATGACGTGTTGGCGCGGGTGAATATTTCGCTCTGCCTCGTTTTACTCTCGAAGTACTTTGGGTTGCCCCTCTCGGCGGCAGCGGTGAGTAGCCCGATTGTCATTTCCGGCAGTTCGCTCACCGATTATTTCGGGCTCTTAGCCCTCATGATCATGGCACTCGTGGCCCTGATTGCCACGGGCCGGTTTGCAGTGACGATTGCCTCCGGGGTGGGAGGATTTGGTGGGGTGGTCGCGGCGACGGCGTTAGGGGCGGCGCGACTGGGACGAGGGATACGGTAATCATGGAGCACGTGGAACGATGACACCTGGCACACTGAACGACGAACCCAGCCTCACGAACGGGGCCATGGCCGAGCAGGGGGTGTATCCCGGCACCGTCTATGCGCGGGGCGAGCAAATCTCAGCGGAGGCGTTACGGCAGCTCAGTCGCGAATCCTTTCTCTCCGCCGACCGCAATCAATGGTTTCTCGTGACCCTCGTGCTGTGTGGGGCCTTAGCCTTTGTGCTGTATCAGTACATTCTCTTGACGCAGACCTCGGCCACGCATCGGGAGGTCATCTGGGTCAAGATGTATGACAACGGCACCTGGGACATTGAGCCGCATGACAATCATGCGTCCATCGATATTTTGGAGGCCACCGTCAATAGTGTCTTAAAGCAATGGGTGACGCGGCGGTTTTCTCAAGTGCCGACGACGGTCCTCGCTGACTACACCTATGCGAACTATTTTCTCTCGCCCGCACTCACGCGTGACTTTACCGGAGCCAAGGGCTTTCATGCGGCGCAGACAGCCGCCGAAGTGCAAGCCTGTCTGGAGTGTCCAGTGCTGACCTATGCCGTGCGCACCCTCGATCATTACGACCAAGAGGTGGGGACCTTCGCCAGTGGCGACGGCACGTTCTATCGCACGCATCTCTTTGTGACGGCCACGCGCACGGCTGCCGATGGGCAGGTGATGAAAGAAGAGGCGCGGATTATCCGCGTGCAGTGGCGTCTCATGACGCCCGTGGAAATTCATGCGGTGGTGAGTGGGAAGAACGGGCAAGCATGGCTTGATCAGAATCCGATTGGGCTGGAAATTACCGCCTATCATGATTTAGACGATCCGTCGGCGACGGACTAAGGAGGCGAGGAGCATGACACAGCGTGTAGGGGGACTGGTGCTAGGAATGCTGCTGGTGGGCACCACCGGATGGGCCGGGGAGTATGTCGAGCCGTGTAAAGAAATTCAGTGGACGCCAGATAACGTCTATTACGTCCGCTCGACACTCCATGTGGCGACACACATTATTTTACCAGAGCCGATGCAAGGGAAGCCCGTCGCCGGGGATGGCACACTCTGGAGTATCAATGGCGAAAACATCCACCTCTTTGTGCAACCCAAAACCTCGAAGGTTGAAGAGGGCGCACAAACCTCAGCCTCGGTCGTCTCGACCTCGAATACCTCCTATGACTTTTTGATTGAGCGCGTCTTCGACGCACCCGATGTCTGTATCAAACTCGTGCGGGAGGGTCAGGGCCAGGCCGTCGGCTCACAGGGGTGGCAGACGCCACAACAACGGGCCGACACGCACCTGCACGAACAACTGGCGCAAGCGAAGCGATCCATTGCCTCCTTGCGGAAGGCGCAGAAACAGGAGCAGGCCAAATACCAGCAACAAGTGCTCAAGACGCTGGCTGAATACCGCACCAAAATTTATACCGGCTATGTCTGGGACGGCGCGAGTCGACAGTTTGGCGACGCCTTCATCTCGGATGTCTATGACGATGGCCGCTTTACCTTTATCCGCGTCACCCACGATAACCAAGGGCTCATGCAGGTGCAGACGCGCATTGAGGACAAGAAGGAAATGGTGGAATATTCCTACGATGCGGGCAAGAAGATCTATACCGTCGTGGGGATGTACCCGGAACTCCTCTTAACCTATGACGAGACCACGATGGAGATCCATCGCACCTCCTCCCACACCTGGGGAGGGTATTAATCTCCATGGGTACAGTCGAAGAAAAAGCGGTCAAGCATGAAGAGCGGCCCGCCACGCATAACAAGCGGGCGCAGACCTACATGCTGGCCATGGCCATTTTTATCGTGGTGCTCTTTGCGGTGAGTGCGTATTCCCGCATGCAGGGGGAGCAACCCACGCTCTTTTCCGCGTCGGATGATGCGGCTCCTCGCGTGCAACGGTCACCGCCGAAAGCGACACTTGCGGCCTTTGGCGATCAGGTCAAGGCCGCGCGACGGAAGTTGGAGCGCCTGGCGGCCAAGCCGTCCCAGGATCAGGAGTCAGAGGTGGTGACCGATGACGAAATCTGGAGGCCACGGGCTCAACCGCAGGACGAGCCGCAGGATCAGGAGGGTGTGGAGTGGCCTGAGGACTATCCTCCCGCCAAACCAGCAACAGATCGCCTCGCCGACAAAGAGCGGAACATGGTGGAGCAATCACGGACGACGCCCATTGAGGTCTCCTTAGGGTTTACCAAAAAGACGCGGACGCCACGACGGAGCATTCAAGCGTCGTCGGCGAGGGGGAAGATCGGCGCACTTGAACAAGAAATTCAACGTGTCCAAGCGTTACGGGCGAATCTCCAGCAACCCGGCGCGAGCGGTGGGCCGACACCAGGCTTGGCCTCACTCGCGACTGTCTCGTCGTTGGCCTCGGGCGGTGAGCCATCGGCCCTGTCCGTGGGGCGGCCTTCTCCACCGACGCCATCGGCACCCGTGGTGGGGCAAGCGGCGTCCTCCCCAACGCCGCGCTTGCCCGGACAGCAACTCCTTCCACTCACGACGGTCATTCAGGCCGTCTTGGATCAACAGGCCATCAGTGATTATGAAGGGCCGATGCGCTTGCTCGTGGTCCAGGATGTCTACGATGTGGCGAAGGCCCATGTGCTGATTCCGAAAGGGTCCAAGGTGCTCGCCCGGTCGTTGGTGGTGGGTAATGTCAATGCCGCCATTCAAAGTCGCATGGGGATTGCGGTGCAGTCTGTGGTGCTGCCCAATGGCACAGCCATCGACTTCTCGCGACAAGCGGCGCTCGATCGTGAAGGGGTCGCCGCCATTGAGGGCGACACGGATTATCACCTCATTGAACAGTTCTTGGGGGTGGCCGCATTCGCGTTGATCTCCACTGGCACGAGTCGGTCGGGGTCAGGAGCCAATAGCGACACGACGTTTCAGGGGGAGTTGGGGCAAGCCGCGCGCCAACAATTTTCGCCTCTGCTGCAACGGTATCTGCAATTGGTGCCGACGATTACCCTGGAAGCGGGGACCCCGATGAGGATTTTCCTGCAAGAAGCCCTCTATATTTTTCCGTGGTCCACGGTGGGAGAACGCTATGTCTCGACGCACTAAGTCATGGATGAGCATGGGCGTGCTGGGGGTGGTGCTGCTAGGTAGCTCGGGTGCGGGATGGGCGTTACAAGATCCGCTGAATGCGCAAGTGCGGGTGGTCTTCCCAGCAGAAGTGGAGACGGTGGGCGAGGCCTTTGCCTTCTTATTGACGCCGTCAGGGTATGCGATGACCACGCAACCTCCGGCCTCACCTGCGGCACGCGCAGGGTTTCGCGCGCCCCTTCCGGTGCCACTGCCGCATGAGGCAGTGCTCACGATTAATCAAGCGCTCCTGGCGGTGACGCCGGAGAACTGGGCCGTGGTCATTGATCATCCGAATAAATTGGTGTCGTTGACACCACTGACGAACGAGGAGGAGTAGGGGATGCGCCTGATGATGATCATCCTTCTGAGTAGTCTCTTGGGGGGCTGTGCGGCGGGGCCACGCTTGGCTGAGCCGATTCAGACCATGCCGGACCATCCTCGCTTGGTCTATCGCTCACTCGTCCCGGAGGGGCCGACGGGGGAGGGGTGTCCGGCCCCAGCCGTCCCGCCTGACGAGGAGGCGCGGGCCGCCCTCTTTATTCCGTTTCCGCCCGATCGCTGGAATGTGTCGCCGGGCGATACCCGGTGGCAGGCGGTGTATCAGCAATTGAATCCCGATCAGCCCTATGCGGTCGTGGGGCGCGCCACGGCCAATGAAGCCGGGGCCGCGCTCGTCGCGCAGCGACGGGCGACCGTCGTCAGTCAGCTCTTCATCGAGGCGGGATTTCCGGCCTCCCACGTACAGACGGTGGCCAGTTGGGGACCGGCGGCGGACGACGACCGATCGGGCGTCATGATTCTTGAACTCGCATCGGATCGCGGGCTGTGGGGCTGGCCGCGAACGGTCCACTATGCACCGCCTCAGACGAAGAAAGGGGGATGACGTGGCGATTAGTTTAGCCATTCCAGAGAAACCAAAATCCTGTAAGCGCACCTATGTCTTAGATGAGGAATTGTGTGAGAGCTTTGACCAGTATGTCCGGGCCGCGAAAGAGCAGTATCCCGAGGTGACGGAGTCGATGATTCTCACAGAAATGTTAAGGGTGCAGATGACCAAAGATCGGGCGTTTCAACAGTGGCGAAAAACGCAGGGGCTCAATGGTCAGAAGACCAAGGAGGGATGAGATGATGCACGGACGCAACTGCAAACAACAGGGTGGCCCTATCAGGATGGTGGTCGTGGTGAGTGTGATGGCAATTCTCGGGATGGGGGTGAGCTATGCCGGAGACAAGTTCTTGTCGGGCAAGAAAAAAACCGCCTGTGAAGTGCTCCTCTGTTTGTCGAGTGGGGAAAGGCCAAAGGAATGCAAGAAGCCAATCAAAAAATACATCAAGAGTACACTGGTTCCTGGTAAACCATGGAAAACCATCAAAAAGCGAAAAAAGTTTCTCAAGTTGTGTCCGTCCGGCAATTATGACGGCAAGACTTCTCACATCGAGGTCCTCGCGGAAGGGGCGGAGACCTGCGAGATGGATCATCTCTTGGTTGATCTGAATGTGTCCGATCCGCCGTACTCGAAGGACTTACCTGAGGCCTGTGAATCCTTCGTCGCGCATCAATACACGACGGGGTTTGCGTTACCCGTGCGCACGGAGCGGTGTTCGGATGCCCATGTCGCCGACCTGGGGCCGATGGTGGTCCCGATCACCGAACACGATTATTTTAGTCTGGATGTGGTCGTGGTGAATCAGGCGGAAATTGATGAATGGATGCGGAAGAAACGATTGCAAGCGTTTCAGCCCACGCCGATGTGTGTGAGCCGGTGGAGCGATCCCGCGACGCCGGCACCCGCCCGCGAGTTGGACGCGTTGTTAGCGGGCGAGATCACGCGGGTGGAAGAGGCGAGTGAGGCCCAGTACGTGGAAGATAACGGTCTCGTCGTTGCGGACCATGAGTCACAGAAGGAGGACTGAAGATGCGTGGATGGGGAGTCATGGGGGTGAGTCTCGTCTTGGTGGCCTGCACGCAGGGGTGCTCCACGACGGGGATGTCCGACCTCGCGCCGCTGTTGGTCCCGATGAGTGGGTCCACGGCGACGACTGTGGCCGGGACGAGCCCGGCCTTTCGTCCCGTTCCGGCGGAAGCCATTGAGCCGCTGGCGATTCTGACGCTGCCGTCGGTTGAGCGGCCTCTCGATAGGCCGATGGGCGAGGTCACTACCGGTGAAGCCACGGGGCCGACACCGACGACGCGCCGATTGCCGCTAGTGCGGTTTCCGTATGCGAGTTGGGCGTTGACGCCGGAGGCGAAGGACAACTTGCACCACGCGGGGGAATGGCTTCGAGGGTTTATGCCTCGGGCCGTGGCGGTTTCTGGCCATGCCGATACTCGCGGGACGCAAGCCTACAATCAGGCCTTAGGGCTGCGGCGAGCCCAGGCCGTGGTGACGTACTTGCGCCGATTAGGGATTCAGGAGCGGTTGATGCGAGCCCTCACCTTCGGGGAGTTACAGCCCATGTGTGCGGATGAGACGGAAGCCTGTTATGCCGCCAATCGGCGGGCGGTGGTGGTGGTGGAACAACACGATGGGTCGGCGTTGTTGTCGGGACTCTCTGCGTTTCCGCCCACGCCGAGCGGTGGGAAGACGGAGGGGAGCCGATGATGAGTCGAAACAGAGGAAGGAGCATGAGCATGAAGGGTGTCAGCCTCTATGTGGGAGTGGCCGTGAGTCTGTTGGGGATGAGTGGGTGTGCCGAGTTGAATCAGTGGGCGAAGACGCAAGGGGCGTTTGAAAGTCAGGACGACTTTACTTATGGGTTGCCCGTGCCGGTCTCCTCCACCACACCGGCGAGTGCAGCGGATGTGCAAATCGCGGTCGAGGAATTACAGGTGTACTTGAAGGACCAGGAAGCGCGGATTGGGGGATTGCTTCAGATGCGGGCGGAAGTAGAGGGACAGATTCAAGACCTGCGCGAGCAGGTGTTTGTGCCGCTTCGTGAGCGCGTCGAAATCTTTGAGGGCCGATTGCAGACCCAAGAAGCGCAGGTGACGACGCTCGCGACGAGGCTTGAGGCGTCCGTGGCTCCGTTGGCCACCGTCGTGACGGCGCAAGGGGGGCGATTGGATCAACATGATGAGGAGATGGTGCTCCTTATTGAATCGGCCAATCTGGATAAGGACGCGATGCGGACGACGCTCCATAATTTCCGGGATTCCTTGGTGGGCTTTCACTCGATTATGAATAATTTGGAGACCTTGGTGTATGACGAAGAGTTTCGCGCCACGAATGCCGAGGCGCGGTTGACCGGTCTGTTGACGGAAGAGACCACGCAGCGAAAGCAGCTCTGGGCCGTCAGTGGCGAGCAGGGCAGTACGATGGCTGGACTGCACGAACAGATCAAGGGGTTGGCTACGCTCGAATCGCGCGTGGTGGCGCTGCATACGTATGTCAATCAAGTGCGCCGAGGAATGATGGAACAGTTTGACTCCTTTCAGTCTCACCCGGTGTCCCAACGAAGTGGGCCATCGGGTCTTCAGGCGCAGCCTCGGGTCCCATCGCCTTCGCGGGTGAGCGAGACGGGGCGGGTGTCTCCATCCGTGGTGCCTGAGGTGCGGGCGTTGATTGCCCCGCTTCCTGAGAGTCCCACGAATGGGGCGTTGCCGGTGAATGGGGCCTCTCTCACGGAGACGCCGGTGGTCGATCAACCCGACCGTCAGACTCGACAGGCCCGCCAGTAGGACGAGGCGATGTCCAGACGCATCACTTCTGAAGGAGAGGGAAGGAGCACGCATGGAGAAGACGCCCTATGAACAGTGGACAGAGATGATTGCACGGGTGAAGCAGTTACCCGATGCCCAACAACAGGCGGCGGTGGCTGACTTTGTCGCCCGACTCAAAGCCTCGCTCCCGCGTGAGTCCCCCGTCATCGTCGGAGCGACCGACGGGACGACGGGGACCGAGACGCGGTCGGCAGAGTCGTTGACGATGGGGCCGCCGAGGCCGGACCAGGGACGGTCACGGCCCACGGCACGGAGCCCGCGATGGTGAGCGCCGGTGGGCACGGAGTCACAATTGGCGCGGAGTGGGGCCTTCGCGGGCTGCTGCTCCTCGTCCTGCTGATGAGTCCAGCCTGTCAGTCGGTCCAAACGGCCCTCTCCAAACAGGAGTTAGAAGTCCACACGACCATGAGTGAGACGATTTTTCTTGAGCCGGTCAGTCCTGAGAAACGCACGATCTATATCAATGTGCGTAATACCTCAGACAAGGACAATTTCGATATTGAAGCGCCGATCGCCACCTCGATTGCCCAGCACGGATACCGCGTGATTGATGATCCAGACGTGGCCCACTATTGGTTACAGGCCAATGTGCTGATGGTCAAAAAGGGGACACCGGATGAGGCGACGAACGCGTTAGGCCAAGGGTATGGTGGGGCGTTAGTGGGTGGGGCGCTCGGTGTCGGGGTCGGGGCGGCCACCCATGGGACGACGGGGGCCATCGCTGGGGGACTCATCGGTGGCGTGGTGGGCGCGATTGGGGAGAGTTTGACGAGTGCCTTGGTGACCGATGTGATGTATGTGGCTGTCACGGACATTCAGGTGGTGGAGCGGGCCGCCACAGGCGTGGCCATTCGATCGCAGAGTCGCCAAGATTTTCAGCGCGGCCAGGATGGGACGCAACGGATACAGTATGAAGAAGTGGGATCACGCAAGAAATACCGCGCGCATGTCGTGAGTACGGCGAATCAAGCCGACCTCGATTATCGCGACGCGGAAGACCTCTTAGCGCGTGGCCTCACGCGAGCGGTGGCGAATTTATTTTAACCGCCACGCGGTCACGTGAAGGCCTATGGGCGCGGGCGTGTCGTCAGGAATCCGAGAGGGCCGAGAAAACAGTTGACGCATTGCTCCGCGTTCTTCTAGTGTTCCTTTCAATGTATCGCCAAACACCCAGTGCGCTTGACGGGGCACGGGCCACACTCATGACCGCCGTGACGACGGGCACGCCGGAGCACATTCGTGCGGCGTTGGCCGTGTATGCGGTTGTGGTGGGGGAGCTCATTGGCGAAGATCTGACGACCTTCGACGATGCGCGGGTGGGGGTCCTGAATAAGGATCATACCTATCCCTATCGCTTTTCGTTCTTCCTGCACGAGGCCGTCGAAGAACGACATGTGTTGGTGGATGTGAAAGAGCCGTGGTTTCACGTCTACATTCAGGCCATGGAAGAAGGGGCGGCCTTGAAGACGCCGGAAGAAAAAGAGGCCCGTCAGCAACAACTGTTTCGCGATCTCGCCAGGCGGTTGGAGCGTCCCGAAGCCCCGCCGACTGACTAGCCCCCTTCCCCAGGTGGTGAAACAATATCTCCCTTCCGATTCTTTCTGTTCTCTCCCTTTTGCAGTAGTACATGCTTAACTGATTCACGGGCCAGCCTGGAGTTTGTCCGTGTTCTGGCCATTCACTCCCTGATGTCCTTGCCACGAGATGATTGTGTTTGTGGTGTCCTGGCGCGAGAGATGAGGGGCCTTTTGCCCGTCGTCACCTCAACGTCTCTGCCATCATTCTTCTGTCATGGCCGCTGAGTTTGTGTCTTGGGTCGGCCTCTCATCTCTCGCTGGTCCTCCTTGGGTGTTGGGGTGTCCCTCTGCGGCCTTTACGACAGAGGGACACCACAACACATCATCAAGGAGGCGCACATGTTCACCACCACCGCACAGCTTCAACTCATCACGACCTTTGTTCAGGGCACCTCGAAAGCGACGGTCTATCTCAAGAACTCCACGTCTGGACCGACACACGTCGTCACCTTTGAGCGGTGCTTTCGAGATGGAGAAACGGCATGGAAGGGAGCTGATATGTTTGCCTGTCAGAATATCGATGAGGTGCAGGCGTTAGCGGCGAGAGCTTTGGCTTTTCTCAAGCAGGAACTCCCCCTCTAGAGGGGGTTCCTGTTTTTTATGAGAGGATTAGACCCATAGAAGGAACAGGGAGGTGAAAACTGGAAGCGAGAGGCCAAATATGTTACCGACTGCTCGGTTCTGTTACATTTTGGCCCTTAGCGAGTAATTGATCCGTGTGCAGCGCCTTGTTAGGCAAGCTACGGTGGTGGTGGCAATTTAGTGGTAATATCTGCTTGTTTCCACGCGACGTATCTTTCAAGCATTTTTTCTTTCTGTGCAAGCACAGCATATTGTTTATTTTCTCCATCTGCCCAACGAATCAAATGATCCCATATTCGCCCAGAGTGGCCAAGCATATCAGAGAGAAGTAGCTGTGCTTGCAATTCTGCATTTTCAAGCAGTACATTTGCCCCAGGCACAGGGTGGCCACCTAATTCACAGTGATATCCATAGTCTTTGCTTCTAAATCTTCCCTGAGCAGCTTTTCGAAGTTTTACTGGAGTGAAGAACTCCATTCTTTCTTCTTTATCACTAACAATCCATTTTTCAGCTTCTTTCTTGTCATCTTCAAAAGCCCATGCTAAATACTCTACTTCAACCAACTGCCTGACCAATGCAGCTGCGGAATATGCGTTACCTGAAGAAAATAGAGTATTGGCTCCAGAAATTAGGGATGACCCAATTTGCAAAATTAATGCTATGGCTTCATTAACTCTGTCTTGTTCTGCATCCGACTCAGTTTTACGGAGTTCAGTTGCTACTGCTAAGAACTGAGCTGAAGTGTATTCAGCCAACTCATGCCTAATTGCAACAACTTTCTTATCTTCAAGTGAAGCGTTTAATGTGGCCTGAAATTTTAAAAAACTTGATAATGGATTTTTCGACATAGTTTCCTAGATGCCTAACAAATGAAGAACCCCGCAGCAAGCTGACGGGGTATCTAAGATTAATTAGAACGTCTTGTTCCTTTGCCCGTGGTCCTTCTGAACTCTGGTTCCCAAAAGAAAACCAAAGAAAGATGTCCCCGTAGCAAGCTAACGGGGAATTTTCAATTTAAAGCAGAAATAGCTTTATTAGGTAGCTAGGAACGAAAAGAATCTATATTGTTTTCGGGCAGAGATGTGTTTAGGCAGTTTTTCCAATAATTCGTATAAAAACTGAACTTTGCTTTTTCCGTATTGTATTCGGTTTCATTTTCCACTCTGTAGCTTTCTGAAAAGAGTGTCGCCACTGTTCCAATTGGTTCATCATCCTTAATCGGGTTACGAGTAATCATGACTGGAGAAATCGAATTGGTTGATTGAAAGGTTTGATGGAACTGCAGGCCACCCAGGTCTGGGGAATATGCCGACCCATCAAGATCAACCATCATCACTGCACATGGTTCACTGCCCTGTTGTGTTGAAAGTAAAACAATCATTCGGCCCTCTCTAATACCTGCCTCTAATTTATACCGACCTCCATTCTTTTCATTAGAACTAGGATGAGGAAATTCAATTGAACAAACCAACCTATTCGAGCCGATACAGTGGGAAAAATCAATTATGCTATGACGCCATAAGGTTACAATGTTTGGGGTGGTCCCATCTTTTGAGAAATCACACTTCGTCATATGATAAAGGTGAAGAATAATAGGCTGTTCAAAAAACTTCTTAATATCAGTTGGTTCTGATGTGAAGCCTGCCCATTGTTTGGCAAGCATTCCTCTAATTTCATCACGAATATCTTTATTCGCAAAACGACCAAAAATGGTTCCAAAGCTAGCTCCTGTTGTTGCCGCCCCCAAGGAGGTCAATGCCGTAAGTTTCAATACTACTCCAACAACAATTAGAGAAATTCCAAGTACAAACAGACCTACTAATATTCCAAATATCTTGTCGATACGTGATTCAGTACTCATAAGGTTTGGACATTCTGACGAAAATTCTGACTGATAGTTAAAGGATGTTCCTAATTGAAGCTGGTTTTTTCTCGATAAGGTGCTGCTTCTTCTTACTGAGGAAGTACCTTGTCATAATTTGCATAAAAAGTCTTCTCTCAATAGCCAACTGAAATCTGTTGCACAAAGGAACCTTTCTGCAACGGATTTTAATTCCCAATAAAAACAACAGGTTTCATGTTGCAAAATACCGTTGCAATGTGATTGAGGGAAAATTCGGATTGCTTACCGTACATTTTTACACCAATACGCGTAGTACCCTTAATCAAATCGACTGCTTTTCTTAATGTCGCCACCAGAGTACAAGTGAAAGTGGTTGACCTGAATCTCTTCGTGCTGCCAGCCTGTGCGCCAGAAATTGGGTTCCCCGCCTTTCGGGTGTTTGAGGTATAGTTGCAGGCCAGGACTGCTATTGTTTCCAAAGGCTGCGGAGAACACGCGGAACAACTCGGCGAACGATTCCGGCGAAACCAGCAGGGTTACCCCAATGAAAGAGTCACACCTCTCGTCTATAAGATCCAAAGTCCCGTGGTTATCAGGAGGTCGCTCTTCCTCGGCCGGATAGAGGATCTCCAGAGGGATCTCGATGTTACCGGTTACCTTCAGTCCGTTCAGGCTCGAATTATCCGAGACGACCACCTCGAACTGAAAGAGTGTGTGATGCGACTTGAAGGACTCGATGAACACCTTGTATTGCCAGCTCTCAAGTTGACCCCAAAGATATTGGCGTTCATGGTTGTTTTCCCAACCAAGGTGGACTTCTGATGTAGTCATTGTGCTTCTCGCGTGACCTAACTATAGGGTATATTGGTCAATATAGCTTCTTCTCTGGGTCAGTAAATTTCATGTAACAGAATGGGCTATTCCGTCACCTCTCCCGATCAGGTGACATTTTGCTCGGTTCTGTTACATTTTTCGTCCGACCGTGACGATTATCACTCTCCAAAGCGGACATTCAAAGACCACAGCCATTTGACTCAGAACGGCCAAAAGCGGACTTTTGATAGTCATGTAACAACTCTATTTCGTAACTTACCAGCCTGCGATTTCTCCTTTTACTACTCGAAAAGTTGACTGTTTCTTTGGCTCGAACGACTATGCCGAGATTAATTGAATATAGGGGGATCAATTATCGGGATCAATTATCGGGATCAATTGAGGACCAGCGAAAGCGAAGCGTGGGGCAAACGGGAAGTCTTTGAGAAACTTTTTCAAGATGGCCTGTTCCAAGCGTGAGGGATATTGAGTTGGACAGGGTACACGGAGCAAGAGATGAATCCGACCGGGTTCAGGGAGTTGAATAGTAACGCGCGGTTCGACGGAAGGGGCATCCAACCAGAGTTTTCCTTCTAGCTTTTTTAAGTATGTTCGAGCGTCTTCAATATAGGGAGCCGCTTCTTCTCGTCCGGCTTTCAACAATAATTGTTCCGCGAGTTTCCAGTTGTCGTCTGTGCTCAATGGGACGGTAATAATATGCAACCGAAATTTTTTGGTATAGGACTCGTTAATGAGGACATAGGTAAAAATCCAACTATTGGGAAACACCATGGCTCGTCCGGTGTATTGATGCGAGGTTTGGCCAGGCCCGATTTCCAAGATGGTGGTGGTGAGCGCATTGTGGTCGAGCACATTTCCGCGAATGCCCCCAATTTCAATGCGGTCCCCTAACGTATAGGTTTTGGTCAGCATTCGCACAATAGATCCACCAAAACAGGTAATGATCTCTTTGGTGGCAAGGACTAATGCCAGTGCGATGGCTAATAACGAAACGGCAAAGGCTTGGATCTTGGATGCCCAAATGAATCCGATCCCGATAATAAAAATGACGAGTAATATATCCCGGATGGTGCCCGCCCACTTTCGGCGGCTTTCCACGGAAAGATCAGTTCCCTGAAACAGACTGTGATGAATGCCCATTCGAATAATGATGACGATAAGTACAAGAATGACGGTACTCAGCACATACCGTAAGTCCACTGTTTGGAGGGAGTTCAAGATCTCTTCCATTGGTCGTTCCTGTGGGAGTTAGCCTATGACGCTCAAGGAACTATATGATCACGATTTGGAGTATGCACCGTACCATAGCATATTTGCTTTCAGGCAAATTGTTAGAAATTTTTGTATCGAGGGTACTCCTAGATCGATTCCCAGAATGATTGCGGAGCCATCATTCGTACGAAGTGGTAACCCGCGGTTCAACCAATCAATGGAAGTACTTGGGTCTTAAGGTCTCTGACATTTGCTTAGCATCAGAGTAGTTGGATTTCAGTTTTCATTCCCTATAGAGGTATGTTCCTCCTACTTGTTGGTTAGTTGTTAGTAAACTCTAACGTCTGCTGTGGGTCGAACTGAGACGGTTGGTCTCGAAATTCTAACGTCCGCTTTTCCACAATAACGGTTCGCCCGTGACCCCCCGGCGGTGAAGAAAACACGTAAATAAAACCTGCCATGTAACACTATGGGGTAGTCGGTAACCTTTTTACCCATTCTCATCTTTCATCCGCCCCGGCCTTTGAGCAGTGTGTCGTCTCCCTCTCAGAACACTTATCTCCATACCCCAAGGAAGCCAAAGCTATAGCCGGCAATGACAACCAGAAAAAGGATGACTTGAGTAAAAAGGAAGGTCTTTTGTTTGATCCAGAGTTTCATAATAACCACGCATTGACACGCAACTAGAATCGGAATCAGTACGAAGCTAAGCAAACTCCAGAAATAAAAGAACGCAAAGGGAAGGCCAGTCATCCATTTCAAATCAAATTTCCAAAACGCATTCAGTACAAGTAATGGAAGGAACATGATTAACGAAATCCAACCCAATCTTGTCCAATTCTCACCAAAGATATTTTCTTCTGGCAATTTGTTCATGTCTCTGACGATCCGCCCCAATGCCGTGATATTTTACTGTTGTTACTAAACCCATGTTACAGAATAGGTTAGTCGGTTACATCCTGCGGGCTTTCCTTGCCTGAAAAACCTCCTTTTTCTTGCCTGATCGATCCAAAAATGTAACACTTCGCTAAGGAATAGTGTCACATTTTCAGGAAATCACCGAAACCAGCCATGGGCGAGGTGCAATTATACGACACCGACGGACTACGCCTCTACCTGACGGCTGAGGAACGCCGCGCCTTCTATGAGG
>JAJDBM010000022.1 GCA_029261355.1 Nitrospirales bacterium
GGAGGCGTATCTGTCAGGATTATGACCCATATCCTTGATGATGTGTTTATGTTCATTAACATTTTTACTGGAAACATCAAATGGTTTATAGGGTAGATGCAAAGTTGCTGAGATTGTTGCATATCCTGGCGGTTCTACACCAAAAAAATCTCTAATGATTTCGTCAGTAATCAGATCGTATTTTGCACCGCCGATTCCGTGGATGAACAGATCAGAAAAGAACATCTTGGAATACACGGTGTTAGCTATGGCCTTTGGGCGGATCTTTATGCCATTGTTTATCAAGGCCTTCAATTTGTCCAAATTTTCTGAAGTGTTTCCTCTTTCACCAAATTCGAAATGCTCAACAATGCTGTTCTCACATAGTATGCTTATACGGCTCTCATTTGCTACAGATGCATAGAGACTTTTCCTCGGTTCATCTCTTTTCCACATCCAGAATGGCATTTCTATTACAAACCCTTTCTCCATTAAATCAGGCAGAGGATTAGCCTTTGAACTTATCTTCTTTAATGTGCGATATTCCCTGAGTTTTGCGTTATAGATTTCTACAAAACTCTTTATGTTAGCCGTTATGTACAGGAAGAAATTAAGAAATGAATCTGTCTCGCTGATATGAGAAACGGGAACCTCCAGATTTCTGATACCGAATCTCGTCAAGAATGCGTGCCTTGCAAAGGTAAACAGTTCACTGAATTGCTGCGTCTCTTTGGAAAACTTTAATGTTACATTCATAAAACTCTCAAACGTCTGCTTCATATCAAAATTATGTAGGATCTGTAAAACACGTTCTTTAAAGGCCGGCAGTTGTGTCGGATCCGCATATCTGACCTCTTCAAAGGCAAGGTTGCGTAAACCGGGGAAGTATTCTATCTTTTCCACAGATGAATCCGGGCCGTTTATGTCTGGTATATTCAAACAGTTATCATTTCTGGCATCATTATCAACAACCATATTTATCCCGATACCATTTACCTTTTTTGCAATGTTGTTTACAAGGCTATGCTTAATCATTACTCCCGGGTGTGCAATGGCAGGGGAGTGTCCAGTTTGTATTATGTCTTTTTCAGGAGTATAAGAGTCTTTAGCACGAGACAAATATTCTGTGTCAGCGATATTTAATTTTGAACAAAGACCCCATATTTTTTCAGTATATTCTCCGGCCTTTTTTAATGTGTCGGAACGAACCATTTCGCGGAATTGAGAAAAAGGTATGTCGTTAATGTTAAAATTGTAGGATTGAAATCTCTCTTTATTTAAATTGATTAAGCCGGGAATCTCTCCAAGTGTTGGTTCTATGAATATCTCTTTGTTCTTCTTTGGATTTGTGAACGATTTAATCTTCATATTAAACTAATGGGACGCAGATTTTCATGATAAAAGATATTAGAGTGTCGTTTTATTTAAAACATTTGATTCAGGCTAGAAGCCTGAATCAACTAAGGGTTTTTCCTCTCTTTCGAGAGGAATCCAGTCATGGAATCCTTGCGAGAGCAAGGTTTTTTCTGTGGAAATCTGCGTTTATCTGCGTCCAATATTTTGTCTACTCTTCCAGTTTCTCTTTCAGATTCTGAAGCTTATTGAGTGCTTCCAGCGGTGTGATTTTCGACGTGTCCAGATTTCTCAGCTCTTCAATCACTACGTTCTGAGGTGGATTAAAAAGGGTAAGTTGTTTTGGTTTATTTTCTTCTTTATTCTTGATAGTTGCAAATTTAGGCTTGCCATCTACATCCAGTGTTTCTGCTTCAAGATTTGCAAGTATCACCCTGGCCCTTTGAATTACCTCGTTGGGCATTCCTGCCAGCCTTGCGACATGGATACCATAGCTTTTGTCAGCACTGCCCTCAATAATCTTTCTCAGGAAGATTATTTCATCTTCCCACTCCCTCACCGCAATGTTGTAGTTCCTGATACCCGGGAAGAGCAGGGCCAGTTCAGCCAGCTCGTGATAATGAGTAGCGAACAATGTCCTAGCCTTCAGGTGTTCATATATATATTCTGTTAATGCCCACGCAATACTTACACCGTCAAAGGTACTGGTCCCACGGCCAACTTCGTCAAGTATAATCAGGCTGCGTTTTGTTGCGTTATTTAATATGTTTGAGGCTTCATTCATCTCCACCATAAAGGTACTCTGGCCTTTTGCCAGTTCATCCATTGCGCCTACTCTTGTGAATATACGGTCAACGACTCCTATTGTTGCCTCTTTTGCCGGTATAAAACTGCCCATCTGCGCCATGAGCACGAGCAGAGCTACCTGCCGGATATACGTACTCTTTCCTGCCATGTTTGGTCCCGTAATGACCATTATCTGTTTGTCTGTTCCATTAATGTCAATATCATTGGGCACAAATTTCTCAGCCATTAATGTTTTATCCAGAACGGGGTGTCTTCCATCAACAATCCTGAGACCAAGTCCATCTGATATTTCAGGTCTTGTGTATCCGTTCTCGGAAGCTATATTTGCAAGTGTTGAAAGGACGTCTAAATGAGCTATAACATCTGCTGTCTTCTGTAAGCGTTCAGTATAGGTGGACACTTCTTCCCTGATCTTTTGAAAGTACTCGTACTCCAGATCCTTCGCCCTGTCGTCTG
>JAJDBM010000023.1 GCA_029261355.1 Nitrospirales bacterium
TGGTGTTCGTCGTCGCTCAGAAGAGAAAGCTCCGAGATCCGCATGCCGGGCGCCGCGACCATCGCCTCCAATACCCGCCGATAATGAGCGGCCATGCGCTCAATCGTCGATGCCTCAAATAAGTCCGTGTTGTATTCAAATGTCATCGAGAGCCCTTCTGATCCTTCACGAAGGGACAGATTGAGATCAAATTTTGATGTTTGCGCCTCAATTTCAATCGGAGTGACCTGAATCCCAGACATGACGACCTCTGCTTCAGGAGCGTTTTGGAGATCAAACATTATTTGAAAAATGGGAGACCGACTGGGATCTCGAACTACGTAAAGGGCTTCGAGTAACATTTCAAATGGAACATCTTGATTCGCAAACGCCTCTAAACAAGCACGCCTTACAATGGAAATAATCTCACCAACCGTGGAATTCCCAGAAAGCTCAACCCGAATGGCTAAGATGTTCACGAAAAAACCGATGAGTCCCTCAATTTCTCGACGTGTACGATTCGCAATCGGTGACCCAACGATGAAGTCATTCTGCCCTGTGTAGCGAAAAAGAAGAATATAAAACCCGGACAATAGTGTCATGAACAGAGTGGTCTGCTCCCGTTGACTGAACGCATGAATGGCTTGCGTCAGCTCTTGCGGAAGCATGGAAATGAGCGTAGTACCATGTGTCGTCTGCACTGCAGGACGCGGAAAGTCCGTCGGTAACTGCACCACAGGTAACTCACCACTCAGCTTGTCGATCCAATACGCGAATTGCGGCTTCAGTGCTTCGCCCGACAACCACTGCCGCTGCCATTGCGAAAAGTCTGCATATTGAATAACGAGTTCCGGTAAAGGGGATGGTAGGCCTTGGCTATACGCGGCATACAACATCGTTACTTCCTGCACCAGGATGTGAGTTGACCAGCCATCTGCCACAATATGATGCAGGTTCAGAAAAAGCACATACTCCTCTTCTCCCATCTGAAGCAGACTGAACCGTAACAGCGGGCCCACCTCAAGATTGAAAGGTCCTAGCGCTTCCTCTCTGGCTAAGTACCGCATGCGTTCTTCCTGTTCAGGGCCCTCTTGGCGCAGATCGGTAATCGGCAATGTAATCGCCAGGAAAGGGGTAATGACTTGCCTCAAATTCCCGTCACGCATCTGAATGGTTGTGCGCAGTACCTCGTGTCGCTGCACCAGCTCAGAAAAGCTCTGCTCCAAGGCACGGACGTGCAAGGGACCAAAGAATCGGAACGCGACAGGAAGATTGTACGACGGGTTCTCCGGCTCAAGATTCGCCAATACCCATAATCGTTGCTGAGCGAACGACAGAGGCGGATCTTCTATGCGTGGCAATGGCTTCAATTGCATGGAGTCGTCAACACCACGAAGGACGTGATTTTCCGACAGGGCCGTCGTCACGTACATCCCCAACTCTGCCAACGTAGGATTTCCAAAAAGATCTTCCAGCGATAGTTCGAGCGCCCAAGTTTCCTGTAATCGAGTAAGAACTTGCGTACCGCGAAGAGAATCACCTCCTAGTGCAAAAAAATTACTGTCTCGGCTCACGAGTCCACATGCAAGCACTTCAGACCAAATCTCTGCTAACTCTTCTTCTACTGGGGAGCATGGAGGAGTAAAGGTGTCTCGACTGTGCCCTGTCCCAGAAATGAATTCGCCGACAACTTGTAATTCTCCAGCTAAAAACCCAGCACGAGCCGCATAATGTTGAATTTTTCCACTTGAGGTTTTAGGTAAACTTCCAGGTTTAATCAGCACAATCGTAGAGACTAGAACTTCATGAGAGTCAGCCACAGCCGACCGAATCGCAGCAGCAACCTTATGAACATTGAGTTCAACTTTGTGTTCGACTTCTTGTACGATCACGACTTGTTCTTCACCCTCGATTTCAACCGAGAAGGCTGCTCCACCTCCCTCACGTAGACCGGAATGACTTTGCCTCGCCGTCAATTCAAGATCATGGGGATAATGATTACGTCCACGTATAATGATCAGATCTTTCCGTCGACCGGTAATAAACAGTTCATCCTCGTAAATAAATCCTAGATCCCCAGTGCGAAGATACGGCCCTTCACCTGAAGAAAGCCTTGCTTGAAAAGCTTGCAGGCTTTCCTCCGGACGATTCCAATATCCTTGAGTCACACTTGATCCTTTAACCCAAATTTCCCCAATCTGATGAGAGGAACAGAGGGTCAACGCTTCTGGTTCTACAATCACAAATTGATGGTTTAAGTGCGCCTTCCCGCAACCAACAAGTGTCGTCACATCGCGTTTCAGGGAAGGATTTTCCAGCACGAATACCTCATGTTTTTCTAATGCGGATTTCTGCACATTCGCGAGGATAGGCGAGGCCTCATGAAGTCCCCCTGCCACAATCAACGTGGCTTCAGCTAATCCATAACAGGGATACAAAGCTTTTCGTTTGAACCCTGCAGGCTTGAACGCATCAACAAAGCTTGCAAGTGTTGAGGCTCGAATGGGTTCAGCCCCATTGAACGCCACGGCCCAACAACTTAGGTCAAGAGTATCTCGTTGTTCTGGGGTAATCCGTTGCACGCAAAGATCATAGGCAAAGTTAGGACCGCCACTTGATGTTCCTCGATATTTTGAAATAGCCGCGAGCCACCGCAACGGACGTTGCAAAAAATGATGTGGTGACATCAAGATGCAATGCCCCCCCACATACAATGGCTGCAACACATTTCCAATTAACCCCATGTCGTGATACAGGGGGAGCCAGCCAACTCCAACCATGTCTTCCGTATGTCCAAAAGCCGTCTGAATGACCCGTTGATTCTCGATGAGATTGCGATGACTCACCATCACACCTTTGGGCGAGTCAGTGGAACCAGACGTATATTGCAAAAAGGCTAAGGTCTGTTCGGTGATTGTGGGTTGGTGCCAGCTAAATGCGGATTCGTGACGTAGATCTTCTACCACCAGCCACTGAAGGGTGCTGAACTTCTTAAAGGTTGAGATATCAGAATGTTGATTCTTAGACAGACGATCAAGAAGACGATCCACTGTCGCCCGCATCGATCTCGTAGTTAAGGCAAGCGTTGCATCAGCATCATCAAGAATGGCGAGCAATCTCGGCAACATTCGTTTCCGTTGAGGAGGATAAACCGGCACTGCCACGACACCAGCGCACAGACAGCCTAGAAATGCCGTGATGTAGTCCAAGCCAGGAGGAAACACCAAGAGCGCCCGCTGACCTGCCATTCCCTCATCTTGCAGCCGAGATGCGAGAATTTTTACCCGTTGATTGAGTTCACCATATGTCACCTGATCCTCATCTATTTCGCCATCGACAAGAAAAGTGAAGACCACACGATCAGGAGTTTTAGCTGCTCTTTCCTGAAGAAGATCGACAAAACTATTTGTCACGATATGCCTTTCCTGTCCCTACTGTGATCAGTAATAATCGAAGGTGCTTGTACATGGATCTCCTAATTATTAGCTCAATCATTCCTTGTCACCTGAATCCATCTCACGAAAGCTGAAGGAGCCAGCCCTCCGCACTATGAGCGCGTCACTTTCATTAATCAGACAGAAATCCTGAATCGCATGATTTAAAATTTCGCGCTATAAGACTCAGACATCGCGACTAAAACTTTCCGAGATCCGACAAAGGATGTACGTCCATGTGCGGCTAGCATATTATCCAGTAACAACACATCACCTTGTTGCCAAGGAAATTGAATCGTAAGACTACGATACACCTCGCGAATAACGTCTAATTCAGAACGATCGATCGTCGTACCGTCACCGTAATACACATTTCGTGGGAATTCTTCTTCGCTGACAGCAATGAGGAGTGCATCCAGGATTAGAGGCTCTAAATTTGAAATATGAAACAGGTGAGCCTGGTTAAACCATACAGGGGCCCTAGTTTGTGGATGTATAGCCGTGGCCTGACAGACTTGACGTGTGCGTAACTCCCCATCCGCCTTCCACTCACAATCAATCTGGCTCTTGTGACAATAGGTCTCTACAATCGAGCGATCCGTCGTATTGAATACTTTCTGCCAGGGAACATCGAGTCCGTTTCCATAGTTCCGCACATACATCAATCGTTTTTGTGTAAACTTTTCTCGAATCTTTTGAGGAATACGCTCGTAGACTTCCCGGCTATCGGCGATAGGCGTATCCCCTCCCTGTTCGGCTGGAGTTACGCAATAGAACCAAATCTTCATCGGCCATTCGATGCTATACGCTTGCTCATTATGAAGCGGAATGTGCTGACGTGCTGGATACTCTGTCGAGGTGTAAATCTTGTTCTGGAGATGGGAGCGGGGCGTCGAACCAAATTCATAATCCAGGAGATCGGGCGTCACTGGCTTTATGAACTGTTCAAAAGCGGACACGGAAGTTATCGGAAAACCACGGAACAAGATACCGCCGTATTGCGACAAATGCAGATCAATGCATTCTTTAATGAGCGGCGCTAATGATGATACGCTCCCTTCACCTTGATACTGTACAATAAGAGGTAATAGTGAATTTCTGGTCATTAACTCTGTTTTTAGTGGAATACCCGGAGGAAATAACGTATCTAGGTTCGTAGTGGCTTCGGATAACGTTGTCATGATGAAACCTCCAGTGTTGGCGTCCAATCAGCCATGCTCATGACCGTCTGCGCACATTGGGTAAGCTCCAGAGATAACATCTGTAGCAGAGCATGCCTTGACGTGTGGATAAAGAAATGATCGCCGGGCAACATCAACAACTGAAATGCTCCACTCGTCTGTTCACGCCACGCCTCAAGATGCTCTCGGCTCACCTCTGGATCATCAACCCCACCAAAGACAGAAATAGGACAACGAAGTGCCGATTCAGGTTGATAGGCATGGGTTTCTCTGAGAGCAAAGTCCGCTCTCAGAGCTGGAATAAATAGTTCCCTGAGTTCTGGCCTCTCGAGTACTTCCTTGGGCGTGCCATTATATGTACGAAGCTTTTCAAGGAAATCTGGCTCTGGAAGTGTATGGATAGGAGGACCAAGATCAGGCACATGAGGGGCAGAGCTGCCGGACAAGAACAAACGTAGCGGTAACGCCTGGTTGGTTCGCCGAAGCTCACGGGTTACCTCAAAGCTGATGATTGCCCCGACACTGTGCCCAAAAAACGTAAAGGGTATCTGGTTCAGACTGAGCTCATGGCGTATGACTCGTGCGAGAGGCTGCAGTTGAGTGAAAAGCGGTTCCTTGATACGATTTTCTCGTCCAGGATATTGGATGCTCCACACCTCAATCGTCTCAGGAAGGTCATCGGCCCAATCACGAAAGATCGAGGCGGCGGCCCCCGCATACGGAAAACAAAAGAGGCGCAGGACCGCCCGAGAATTCCTTCGACGGCATACCATCCAAGGGCTGTGTATTGTCATCATCATGCAAATCTCTCGCGCTATTGCGCGGCCATTTCCTCCATCTGTTTTCGCAAACTGAGTGGCCGCATATCTGTCCATATTTCACCGATATGAGCCAGGCATTCGTCTTTAAGTCCAGTCTTTCCTTCATCAATCCAGCCTAAAGGGTTTTGTTTATACTCTGGCCAGATGGAATACTGCTCCTCATGATTCAGCACCACTTTATAGATAGTGGTATCTTCTTGATCGTCGTCACGCATAAAACCTCCTTGTGCTTAGTTGAAAATAATACTTCTGCTAAAAAAGTATGTGGTATGCAGAAGACACAGTAGTCGGGTGACATAGTCTTCAGAAATTCAATCACCTATCCCCTGTTATTCACTGCCTTCACTGCTTCTTGGAAAATTGTCGAAATTTCATCAATCTGTTTTTCCGTCACAATCAACGGTGGTAGAAACCGGACAACACAACCATTTCGACCGCCTAGTTCTACGATCAACCCACGTCGCAACGACTCAGTTTGAATTTGTTGCGCAAGATTCGGATTGGCTGGATAACTCCCACATTCATCTGGCTGAACCTTGTCATTGATAATTTCTACTCCAATCATCAACCCTCTCCCCCGTACCTCCCCAAAGCAGGAGGAGTCTTTCTGCATCAGACGAAGGTCACTCATTAACCGCTCCCCCATTCGTTGAGCATGAAGAGCCAAATGTTGTTCCAGAATAAAGTCTAACGTCGCTGTTCCAGCAACCATGGCTAACTGATTCCCTCGAAATGTGCCAGCATGCGCCCCAGGTAACCATCGATCCAATGACGCGTCGTAGAGCACCACACTCAACGGCAATCCTCCTCCTATCGCCTTTGACAAAATAACAACATCAGGTGTAATGCCCGCTTGTTCGAAGGCATAGAGTGTCCCTGTCCGTCCGAGCCCTGTTTGGACTTCATCCACGAGAAGAGGTATCCCAGTCTCCGTCGTCATTCGACGGATTTCTTGTAACCACTTGTTCGGCGCAGGAATGACCCCACCCTCACCTTGCACACATTCAAGAATCATGGCGGCAGGAGGCAAGACACCGCTATTCGGATCATTCAATAGATTCTCAACATATGCACTAGCCATGTGATGCCCACGTTCTCCACTTATTCCAAAAGGACAACGATAGTCATATGGAAATGGAAGAAAATGCACATCTGACATTAACCCTGGGACCGCTTCTTTTGGTTCGAGATGCCCCGTAAGGCTTAGCGCACCGTGCGTCATTCCATGATATCCACCACGAAAAGATAAGACCGACCGCCGGCCCGTTGCGATCTTCACAAGTTTAATGGCAGCTTCAACGGCATCAGCTCCCGATGGTCCACAAAACTGAATACGGGCATTCCTCGAAAAATTGGCAGGTAGACTGTCGAGAATACTGCGAATAAAACGATCCTTAACTGGAGTGGTCAGATCCAAGGTTTGCATAGGACAGTCGTTCGCCATTTCTCGCTGAATGGCTTCCATAACTACTGGGTGATTATGTCCAAGGGCCAATGCTCCAGCGCCAGCGAGACAATCAATATAGATCTGCCCGTCCGTATCATGGACATACAACCCCTTTGCTTTTTGAATCGCAATAGGAATACGGCGTGGATAACTTCGCGCATTGGATTCTTGAGCTGCTTGTCGTTCAAGGTAAGGATTGGTGGTGAGACGATAATCGAAAGGGCGTATCTCAATGGGGCTGTGGCGAACAGGCGCGATAACCTCTGGTGTCGAACTACTCATACTCATAAGCGATCTCCTTCCCTGGTGTAACACTCTGTCGTTATTGCGCTGTTAACGAAACTTATATTTGAACGATTGCTGGCTCCGAAATTTGAGTGATTTTCCCGAAATTCAATTTGATGCATCGATCAGCATCAGTAAAATATTGGTCATCATGCGTAATCACGAGTACGGCCTTTCCTGCAGTCCGTAGCATTGGCAAAAACTTTTTATAAAATAAATTTTTAAACACAGGGTCTTGATCCGCAGCCCATTCATCGAACACATAAAATGAGCGATCCTCCAATAAGGCGGTCAGCAAGGCTAATCGTTTACGTTGTCCTCGAGACAGTTCCAGTGTCGATAACCGGCCATTCTCAACCTTCACCTTGTGATCTAATTCAAGTTGATGTAAATATTCATTGGCCTTCATCTCAAGTTCTGGAGTATCGAGACCAAGAAATGTTTCAAAGAGATAAAAATCAGAAAATACTGCCGAAAACAATTGCCGATAGTCTTCTCGATGTTGTTCGGTGATACATTCACCGTCCAAGCGAATTTCACCCTCTTCGGGCGTATACAGTCCAAGCAACAGCATAGCTAGCGTGGTTTTCCCACAACCATTCCCACCGATCAGAAACACCACTTCACCAGGATGGAATGATAAATTGACGGGTCCGAGACTGAAATTATGATCTTCTCTCTCATGATGATATTGATGAGTAACTCCCACAAATTCCAGTCGACTCCAACTCTTGCCTTCAGGGGAATATGCTGTCTCCAATATCTCGGATGGAGGCAGCACCTCCTCACCTTCTTGAATGGGATTGGACAATGACAGGCCTAACGCTTCTACTTTCTTGAGTGAAACCCCCGCACGTCCAAATCCAGGAAGCGCATCGACGATGAGTTCAAAGGGCGACATCATGTACAGCAAGACTAAAATATAACCTGTCATCGTTTCAGGAGGAACGTCTTGCAACAATGGAAGCCCAAACAACAACAATCCAATAGCTGCATATAGCAAAAGTGAACTCCAGCTTCCAGCAATCGTATACGTTGACATGCCAGCAACAAACTTTTTTTCATAATCCGTGATAGCCGCCTGAAGACCTTGAGAAATAAACACAGTACGCCGACGACTATGAAGCTTGAGTTCTTTTGCTCCTTCAGTCATTGCACGAAAATGGTGATGCAAATCATCATTCGCTTCACGTGCAGATTTCAATGAACGCACTGCACGCCCCTCATACATCTTGAAAATGATCACCCCGACACTCATAAAACTCACGACCCCAAGCGCCAAAAACCACGAGAGCCAACCGAGATACAGTAAACAGCCGATGACCGTAGCAATCTGTATACACAGCATAGGCAGGGTGACAAATGCTGTCGCAATCGTCGACACATCGGCAGTTAACGTCGCCATGAGACGATGCATACCTAGCACTTCCAAGTCACGGACAGGTGATGCAAGAATTTGACGACTTAATTGCATGCGTAATGTCGCGACCATTGCCTGCCCCAGACCTATCAAGATTACTTCGGATATGGCTCTCATGATAAGCACGAATAGCGTGACAGCGACAAAACCCCACAACAACATCTCGCCTGTCGCATTGGGTTCATGTAACGTACGGGTAATCAGAGCCAGCATTCCAGCCGCGCCTAATCCACTGGCTACACCAGCAAACATCGCCAACACGACCTTGCCCCATGAAGCACGCAACAGAAATGTGATGAGATTCATATTCAAAATAACAAGGTCTTGTATTGTGGAAGAAGTCTGGCTGGCGACATTCTTGTAATAGTTAATTGTGTCATTTGTTTTACATCTCTTTGCAATTAGTGTGGATAGGACGATCAAAATTCAAGAAACCTGATGTGGTCGATACAATCCGCAATATCTATCTATTATTGCTTTCTGTTGCGCAAAGGCATTTCATCGAAACATTATTGACATCAACGTGATTTGAAAAATATTAAAACATCAAGGAAATGAAAATTCAGAAAATTCTGTGGATGGCCTTCTGGTTAATCTTCTCAATTTCTCCAATAAAAATAACGAGTATGACCATAAAAAAACCTGAAATGTCACCTGATAGTTCAAAGGTTCATGAAGAAGCAGGTTGAACAAATCCGTCAACCGCGCCCTCGCCATTATGTGGCGCTCAGGAAGAGTGAACTTCCCTCGTATCGGTGGACATTCCTCTCCTTTAAAATAAACCATGGGAGGACAGGGTATGACCAAGGGGAAATTTGCGGATGAATTCAAAGAAGAAGCCGTCAAGCAAGTGATCGAACGCGGGTACGCCGTCGGTGATGTCGCGAAGCGTTTGGGGATTTCGGTGCAAAGCCTGTATAAGTGGGTGAAGGTGTATAGCCCGAACGTCAGCGATCGCTATGAGGCGGAACTCAAAGAGGTTCGGCGCGAGAATCTGACGCTGAAGGCGGAACTTCGCCGTGCACAGGAAGAGCGGGATATCCTAAAAAAAGCCGCCGCGTACTTCGCGAAAAATCCGGAGTGAGGTACGCCATGATCTTACAGCATCAGGCCCGGTATGCGGTGCAGCCCATGTGTCGCCTGTTGGGGGTCTCCCGCAGTGGCTATTATGCATGGTTGGAGCGCCCCCCATCACAGCGAGCCCAAGACGATGACCGACTACTGGGACTGATCCGCGAGTCATATGAGGCCAGTGGCCGTATCTATGGGTCCCCCCGCATTCTCTGCGATCTCCGGGAGGTGGGTGAGCACGTTGGCAAGAACCGGATTGCTAAAATCATGCAGCGCCACAAGATCCGTGCCCAGCGAGGCTATAAGCAGCCAGGCGTCCGCTCCCCCAAGCCAGCGGTGGCCGCCCCGAATCGCTGACAACAACAGTTTACGAGAGACCAGCCGGATCGGGCATGGGCGACCGACATCACGTATATTCGGACCTATGAAGGGTGGCTGTACTTGACGGTCGTGATGGATCTCTACTCACGCAAGATTATCGGCTGGTCCATGAAGGCCACTTTGGCCAAGGAGATCGTGCTGGACGCCTTACTGATGGCCGTGTGGCGACGGAAGCCTCAGCATGACGTGATTATCCACTCCGATCAGGGGGCGCAGTTCAGCAGCGATGAATGGCATCGGTTCTGCCAGACTCATGGCTTGCTCCCCAGCATGAGTCGCCGAGGAAACTGTTATGATCACGCCGCAGTCGAGTCCTTCTTTGGCAGTTTGAAGAAGGAGAAAATACGCCGACACATCTTTAAGACTCGTGAAGCCG
>JAJDBM010000024.1 GCA_029261355.1 Nitrospirales bacterium
TACTGCGCCATGCCTTGATCGCCCATCACCTTCGTCAACGCTGAGGTGAGCGTCGTCTTTCCATGGTCGACATGACCCACAGTGCCCACATTTAAATGCGGTTTCTTTCGCTCAAATTTCGCCTTCCCCATCCTCGCCTCCACAATTGCTTGTCAAAAAAAAATAAAAGCTTCTAGTAATTCACCGGGAAGTAATTACGCCTTCAAACAACCAACTCGCCACTTCTTCCGATGGAGCCCACGACGCGAATCGAACGCGTGACCTCGTCCTTACCAAGGACGTGCTCTACCAACTGAGCTACATGGGCTTTCCCGTCGTAGATGACCATAAAGCGTCAAACGCAAACGAAGGATAAAAGACCACAAAATACTTCATCTTACGTCTCACGCCTCCGTCTGGAGCGGGCGATGGGATTTGAACCCACGACAGCCAGCTTGGAAGGCTGGAACTCTACCACTGAGCTACGCCCGCAATTACCTATAATACCTACACCGGCAAAAACCGCTTACGCCAGTACCACACAAATGCTATATGGTGGGCAGGCAAGGATTCGAACCTTGGAAGCCGATGGCAGCAGATTTACAGTCTGCCCCCGTTGTCCACTTGGGTACCTGCCCGCTATAATTTTCTACAATCAACAATCTGAAACAGGGAAAAACTTACATGGAGGTGGGATTGTTGGCCACTTGCCCACGGACAAAAACCCTGCCACTTTAGAAATTTAGAAACAAACATCATGACAGGAATTCATTGCCTCCGCCAGAACGGGCCTCCAATTGCCACAAGGCAAGGCAATAGCCCTATTTATAAAGGACTCATTATACGGTCGACCATAGATGCAGTCAAGAAAATTATCACTCACTTTTCGAGGAACTTACAAGAGATTGAACATGATCCAAATTATGTGGTTACCCGCAACTTTTTTCTCTGTTGACAACATGCCCACCGCTTCCTAGGATCAAGGCTTCATCTACCCCCACTGTGAGTACTAAAAGGAAAAGACTGTGCACCTCAACCAACACCTCGAGACCTGGCTCACAATTTTCATCATGGCGACTTCCCTCTTCCTTCTCCCTTCATTAGGGAACGGCAAGAGTCAACTCCCCACCAACAGAAGCCTCGCGACAATCACAACCCCACAAGGAACGATTATTTCTGCTGAAATAGCGGATACTCCAGCGAAACGATCACAAGGGCTCATGTTTAGAACGAATATGCCTCACAACCACGGCATGCTTTTTATTTTTAGAAAATCCAACTTTTGGACTTTCTGGATGAAGAACACGAAAATGTCACTCGATATTATTTGGATTGATGCAAGCAAGAAAGTGGTGCACATTGAACCGAATGTCTCAATATGTACAAGAACAGACGAAGGATGTCCCAGATATCACACCTTAAAGGAATCGCTCTACGTCCTTGAACTCAAAGCTGGAATGGCGCAACATCATGGAATTTCGGTAGGCAGCCCCCTCACGATAGAATATCCCCTCTCTCAATCGCCCTGAGAATACGAACTACCACCCCCTTACACGTTTCGCATTCACGATACCGCTTACCTGCTCAATGCCCTTTAGCATTCGCTCCAAATGTAGTGTATTCGTAATTTCAATGACGAAGTCAAGAACAGCTTTGCCATCTTCACGAGTAGAAATATCTGCGCGAGTGATATTCGCCTGGCAATCTGAAATTGCAGAGGAAATATCGGCCAACACGCCAGTTCGATCTATGGACAAAACTGAAACTTTGACAGAATGCGTCCCCTCGATACTGTCATCCCAGTCAGCTTCCACTAAACGGTTATGGTCCCAATCTAGGGCCTGAAGATTCGGACATCCAATAGTGTGAATACTCAGCCCACGTCCGCGGGTAATATAACCCATAATTGAATCACCAGGCACAGGGTTGCAGCACTTCGATAACTGCATAAGGACATCAGTCCCCCCTTTAACCATGACCAATTCCTCTAAATGTTTGGTGAGAATCTTTGCAGTTTTGGGCTCCGCAATCAACACATCTTCCGCTTCAACTTGATTAGTCGGCGGCTGTAGTTTATTCATGATCTGACTAGCAGAAAGACGACCATACCCCACTAATCGTATAAAATCCTCAACAGCCTCACATCCGTGCTCCTTCGCAATAGCTACCAACAGATCAGACTGAAATGTTTGCGCAGAGGGAAGATCATTCCGTCGAAATTCTCTCTCTAAGAGACGGCGACCAATATCTAATGCCCGCTTCTGCTCTTCCCCCTTAAACCAATGACGAATTTTGGCCTTTGCTCGAGAGGTACGGACAAACTTTAACCACCCCCGGCTTGGAACCTGCGTAGGGGATGTCAGAATTTCAAGCATATCACCGCTACTTAAATGATGACGCAAGGGGACAAGCTTGCTGTTAACTTTGGCTCCAACGCAATGATCACCAATTTCAGTGTGAATCGCGTAGGCAAAGTCTACAGGCGTAGACCCAACAGGCATCTCCCTGACTTCCCCTAATGGCGTAAAAACAAACACCACGTCATGAAAGAGATCCAGCTTCACCGAATCCATAAATTGACGATTATCGGAAAGATCTTTATGCCATTCGACAAACTGCCTCAACCAACTAAAAATCTTCTCGTCTCTACCGGTAATGGCCCCAGGTTCCTTATACCGCCAATGTGAGGCAACGCCATATTCATTGATGCGATGCATCTCCTCTGTACGAATTTGAAATTCTACGTACTCACCTTGCGGGCCAACAACGGTCGTATGCAACGATTGATAGAGATTGGCTCGTGGCGTTGCAACATAATCCTTAAATCGCCCAGGAACAGGTGGCCACAGCGAATGAATGAGCCCGAGAATGGCATAACAGTTCATCTTGGAATCTGAAACAATTCTGACAGCCGTCAGATCATAGACCTCATCAAAGGTAATGGATTGTCTCTCCATTTTTTGATAAATGCTGTAGAGGTTTTTGGGCCGACCTTGAACATCACCAGGAAGATGAGCCTGAACTAACGCCTCCTTGGCCATATCAATGAGAACTTGCAGGAATTCCTGCCGATCTTCATCACGTTTGGCGACACGTAATTTCAGCATGGAATAGATATCAGGCTTCAGGTACTGCAAGCATAAATCCTCAAGTTTTTGCTTGATTGAACTAATTCCCAATCGATTAGCTAGAGGGGCATAGATTTCAAGAGTCTCTTGAGCAATCTGCTTCTGCTTACTTTCTGATAAATGCTCTAACGTCTCCATATTGTGAAGGCGGTCAGCAAGCTTGATGAAGACCACACGAATATCATCGGCCATGGACAGAACCATTTTCCGAAAGTTCTCCGCTTGCTTTTCTTCACGAGATTTAAACGGAATTTGCCCAATCTTGGTGACTCCATCAACCAGTCGTGCCACATCTTTCCCAAATTCTGCTTCGACCTCAGAATTCGTGGCCAACGTATCTTCTACTGTGTCATGCAACAGTCCAGCAACAATCGCAGACACATCTAACTTAAGGAACGATAAAATACTCGCGACCGCGAGTGGATGCTGAAGATAAGGCTCCCCAGACTGACGCATTTGCCCTTCATGCGCCTTGGCAGAAAAAGCATAGGCCCGGCGAAGCATCTCCACGTCAGGCTCGGGATGGTACGTTTCAACTTGCTGGACAAGTTGTTCGATTTCTTTGATGGAAGACATCATGTCGACACAGCCCCATTCTCTCGTACTTTCATGTCTCGAATACGCAACTGAATACGATCCATGCCTTTCCACCGATTCATTTCCGCAATAAATACCATATCAACCATCCGCCCTTGCAGTCCTTGAAATTCTTCCATCAATCCCATCCGAAACCCTATGCATTCTATCGGAACAGAATTCCCTTGACGCACCACCAACTTCAGATGATCTTCTCCAACAATACGCTGCTCCAGCACTTTAAGTTGCACTCCAAGAAACTGCGGTTCAGGATTACCAACACCATAGGGATGAAGCTGTTCAAGCTCACGAATAAGTGTGGGCGCAATCTGTTGAAGGGCGACAGCCGCATCCACCTTCAAGACCAGGGTACAAGTTCCCTCATCCATACCACCCGACGCCAAAGCAGCCATTCGTGCTTGAAATGCAGGAAACTGCATCTCACGAATTTGCAACCCTGCAGCCGCCGGATGTCCGCCGAACCCTTCCAAGAGATCTGCACATTGGGATAAGAGTTCACACACATTGACTCCAGGCACACTACGAACAGATCCACGACCAAATCCCTGCTCATCAAAGGAAATCACGACCGATGGCCGGTAAAACCGCTCGACAAGTCGCGAAGCCACAATGCCTAGAACACCAACATGCCACCCGCGGGCACCGACAACAATAGCACCAGGAACATTCGCGACATCAATCATCGTAATCGCCTCAGCAACGGTACCATGCTCAATCTTACGGCGCTGTCGATTGAGCTCAGCTAATTGTTTCGCGATACTGATTGTTCGATCCATAGATCCACTGGTAAACAGCTCTACGCCTAACCCAGCGTGCGCTAGCCGCCCAGCAGCATTGATCGTGGGAGCCAATCGAAATGCCACCATGCCTTCCGTACAATTCCCATTGATTTCCGTAGCCTGCTTGAGAGCGTAAACACCAAGCCGAGCCCCACGTGTTATCTGATGCAATCCTTCACGAACTAACCAACGATTTTCGTCTTCCAAAGGAACCATATCGGCGATCGTCGCCAACGCGGCTAAATCAACCAGTGACGTCACATCAAAGTCAGGACTTCCATATTTTGAGGCGTAGGCCGTCGCAACCTTATAGGCCAGTCCTCCCGAACAAAGACCTTTAAAGGGATAGGCGCAATCAATTCTTTGAGGATTGAGAAAGGCATAAGCTTCTGGATGCTTGCCTAAAATTTGATGATGATCTGTAATAATGACATCAAGACCCAGGGTATTCGCCAATTCGATTTTCTTATGAGAACTCGTCCCACAATCAATCGTGACAAGAACTTTCACTCCATCGCGAGCCAAGCGCCTCACAGCTTCTTCATTGAGACCATACCCTTCGCTTTTTCGATCAGGAATGTAATAATCAACCTGAGCTCCTTGTTGTCTCAGAAACACAAGATAGAGGCTCGTAGCTGAAATCCCATCCACATCATAATCGCCATAACAACAAATCTGTTCTTGACGCAAAATGGCTTCATGCAAGCGAGCGATAGCATGCTCCATGTCCGCCATCAAAAAAGGGTCATGGCCTCCAATCGAATCTTGCGCAAGCCACTGGCGTGCCTGCTCAACGTCAACATACCCTCGATTCACTAATACTGTCGCCGTAACAAGGGACAGGCCCAACAATTCGAGCAGTCGGGCAACATGGACAGCATCACTTTGGTGCAACTGCCACTTTTTGGTCATGCCAATTCCTTCACTTGTCAAACCCCACGGCTTTGGATGAACTTCTTTTTCATAAGCTTTTTCCTCCAGGCTCTAAAAACCTGATAGGACTCCATACACATCATTATACCGTAAATGCAAACCGTGGGAAAATCTGAGCTCAGAGGTTAAGACCTGTGATCAAGAAGAGAGAATTGATGGAGGGCACTGAATGAAATCTACCGCAAATCGTACAGACTTATTGCCCCCCTTTTTGGACATAGTTTTTCACGAATTCTTCAGCGTTTGCTTCTAGCACCTGGTCTATTTCATCCACCAGATCATCAATTTCTTCTTTGAGCTTTTCCCCGGTTTCAATCACCTTTGGATTTGCTTGCGTCTCATCTGACTCTTGAGGCGCGTCCGGTTTTTTGTGAGTCTCTTCTCGTTCATGTTTTTCCATAGACAAACCTCCGATCTCGTTCAAACTATAGGAGTCGTGGATAACACCATGCCTCACTAACGATGACGACAATCTCACCCTACTCCTCAAACAATAAACCGTCAAGGCACCTGGCTAACCATTTATTGATACATCCCAGATGGGTATGATAGAATTTTTTCTCTCGGGCGATTAGCTCAGGGGGAGAGCGCTGCCTTCACACGGCAGAGGTCACTGGTTCGATACCAGTATCGCCCACCAGCCAAGACTAAGAGTCTCGGTTGGCCAACCAAAAGTGAGGAAACCGAAGGCTGTCGCTCCAAACTCCAATATAGTTTGAAGCCTTCCATACATTCTGGTCACACCTCATCAATTATTCATTCCCCTTCTAAAGTTCAACAATACGATTGCCTCCATCATATCCAGTCATGAAGATTCACACGTGCATCTGGCTGCACATGACCATCCTCTTGCTGCTCTTTGGCTGTAGTAGCGGCCCTCCTATTCCAACCTCAAATCTTCCACCCTCGGAAAGTGACCTTGATATCCTTGGCTCCACCCGTTTGTGCGATACACTAGAGACCATACGGAAAGAAAAGAAATCCACGATAGCCAGAAAAGCTGACTGGGGTACCGGAAAAGAATGGACTATCGAAACAGCAAATCCTCTGCATAAAAAAAAATGGCTCTTCTTTGATGAAGATGAGACGCTGATCGCAGTCGTGTCAGCCTTTCCCCTAGGGTTAGACCTCTCACCATACCCCGTTTTACAGGAGACGTTGTCGCAACTCGTCCCTGCTCGCGAGTTTTTTGATAACAGCAACTCCCTGTTAGATGGGACGAAACCAGATACGATTCAACTCTTTCGAACAGGGGATGAAAAAAGCACGACTCAATATGTTATCCGGCAACACAAGAACCATACTGGCCAGCTACTCGTCGCCGTTGTCGTGCTCGATCCTTACGAACAACTCCTCGACGGTGCTCAACAACAATTCCTCTCACAGGCCATAAAGGCTAGTCCGCCCTCTCAATCCCAAAAAGAATCGGCGACACAAAAAACACCATACTTTCTTGCCTCGCAACAATTTGCCAGAGGTGAAGTGGCGCTCTTTGAGTCCTGCCCTGGGGGAAAACCAGACGTTGCGATCCATGCATATCACCAGACCATTCAAATAGGGCTGGACGATACCAAACGCATGGCTGAAGCCCACCATCGCCTTGGACTGGCACTACGCAATACAGGAGAATTCGCACAAGCGCATGTGGCGCTAGAAGACTCATTGAAAATCAATCCCTATGCCCCACACGTTCTCAATAGTCTTGGCAGCGTCCTCACTCAAATACACAAGCCTTCAGAGGCTATTACCGCCTTCGAAAAAGCCATTGCCTTACAACCAAACTATGCGCGCGCGCGATTCAATTTGGCTGAAGCCTACGAAGTGGTCGACCCTCGGCGGTCCATCGAAGAATACGAAACCTATTTAGCGCTAGTGGAAAATGTCCCAGAAGAAGAAAGTCGGGTCACTCTCGTGAAAGATCGCCTCGAAAGATTAAAGTGAAACAAAAGTATTATGCGGTCCGACGTGGACGCCAAGTCGGAGTCTTTTATAGTTGGCCAGAATGCCAACGACAGATTGTCAAATACTCAGGAGCCGAATACAAATCCTTTCCCACCGAAACAGAAGCTAAAGCCTATGCCTTCCCTGACTCTTTCGCCAACTCAGAACAGGCTGATGATCCCAACAGTATTGTCGATATTTGGGTAGACGGCTCGTGTATGCCACGGCCCGGTGGAGTCCTACTTCTTGGATGGGCCTATCTCGCGCGCAGAGCTGGCAAAGAAATTCACAGGGATCGAGGGAATGATATTCCTGAAGACGCTCGCCGACACCGCAATGTGGCTGGTGAAATTATGGCTGTGCTCAAGGCAGTGGCCTGGTGCCAGGCACAAAATATTACCAACATTAGACTGTACTACGACTACCAGGGCCTCTCTAATTGGCCTACTCATGCCTGGAAACGAAACACTCCGTTCACACAAGGCTATGCAGAAACCGTTCGCGCCTCAGGAGTTGCGATTGAATGGGTGAAAGTCAAAGCTCACAGTGGAGACCCCAATAATGACATCGTCGATGGAGAGGCGAAAAAAGCGGCCTTAGAACAAAAAAGCAACGGAAATGACGTATAACGATTCATCGCATCTTCTTAGTCTCAGAAGGAAGTTCAAGCTCTAAACTTACCTGTCCGTGAAAATAGGGGAAGCCTAGCGATCCAACTGAACTGAAGCAAAACCTCAAAGAGATACTAGGAACCTAGATTCAATCAATTGAGAAACAGGAGCACTCATTGTAACCCAAAATGACAGAGGCTGACTCATCTCATACTGAACAAGATTGAAAAAGTCGATGGGGTTTTGTCAGTGAAAACAGAGACCTAAGGAGGCGATAAACGAGCAAGCAGGGGTAAAAACGTATTTAGGGCAATCAACCTGAGATCGAACAAATCAACGAAAATTAAGGCTTTACAGCCCCATTGTTTCCTCTGGCTTAAACCCGTCTACAACTGAGAAAAATACTAAGGATAAGACCTGCGCTTCCTGCGCAACGCGTCCGTCCTTGGATTCAAAATATGATAAAGCTCAATAATAAAGTCGATCATACTCTCTTTAACGGAATCGGTCAATCCTCCCCATCTCTCCTTACTTTAATCTGAATCAGACGGCATTAACGAATAAGCTTAAGAAATTCTTCGCGGGTTTGTTGTTGCTTTCGAAAGACCCCTTGCATTTCACTCGTAACGGCTACGGTATTTTGCTTCTCAACACCACGCATACTCATACACAAATGACGTGCTTCAATCACAACGCCAACTCCGTGAGGGTTGAGTTTTTCTTGTAGGGTACGGGCAATTTGAACGGTTAGCCGCTCTTGGACTTGGAGACGGCGACTAAACGCATCCACGAGTCGTGGAATTTTACTAAGACCCACAACATGCTTTCTTGGAATATATCCCACGTGGCATTTGCCAAAAAATGGCAGCATGTGATGTTCGCACAAACTGTAAAAATCAATATCTTTAACGATCACCATTTCATCATAATCAATCGGAAATAATGCGCCATTCAATAATTCATCAATGTCTTGTTGATAGCCCTGCGTCAAAAAGGTAAAGGCTTTGGCCACTCGTTTGGGTGTGTTCTGAAGACCATGCCGCTCAGGATCTTCGCCAAGCTGCAGGAGCATCTTGTGTACCGTGGCTTCCAGAGGTGATTGCTTGGGCTCCTCTACTTGCTGACTCGACTTCACCTTGGTTTTACCAGATCGCATATCGACCTTTTTTTTTACCATAGACGTGCCCAACCCCTTTCTTCAACTCAGTCCGACTCAATACTATGGAACGATTAGACTACGATACAACACCTTTATGTATTCCCGATATATTCAAAGTAATTATCTCGTGTTTCGATCACACCAACTTTCTGCAACCTCCCGTCAGGAATCTCCTCGACCAGTATCTCCCAGACAATCCTGGCAAGATTCTCACCAGTGGTTGTGAGTCCATGGCTAAAAGCCTGATCATAATTTAAATGTTGATGGTCAAACCGAGCAACAATCCGTTCATGGACAAGTCGGTCAAGCGCCTTCCGATCCCATAGGGTATCTGAAGAAGCATTGGCTTCCTCGTCTACTGTTACCAACACGGTATAATTATGCCCATGCCCGTTGGGATTATTGCACTTTCCAAACATCTTTCGATTAACATCATCATTCAACTGGAAAGAATGTAACCGGTGTGCGGCTGAAAAGTAATAGGCATGAGTGCTGGTTACCTGGGTTGTCATCTATTGCGCATCAATCACTTACATTCAAACAGAAAACTCAATGACAGGGAATGTTGTTGAAAGAACGGAACTATTTTGGCGTTTCCTGAGTGACATCTTCAGTACTCCCTTTCGTATCGCCCCACTTTTCCTCGGGCACTTGAACCATTACATCACCCAAGACTCGAGCCTGACACCCTAACCGATGGTAGGATTCAGTCAGTGCCTCACGATCCAAAAGGTCTTGCTCCTCGAAGTCGATTTCAGAAAGATTCTCCTCACCAACAGCGACATCCACCCGACAGGTAGTACAGGAGGCGTTTCCTCCACAATCATGAGTCAGTGGAAATCCAAGGACATCGGCAGCTTCCAGCAATGTCACATTTTCTGGAACATCTCCGCTTGTTCCTTCAGGATGTATAAAAGTCACACGAGGCATTTATTGCTCTTTATCTGTAACTGTGGCCGTTGAATGAAAGGGACACTGCTGCTGCTTAATGTGTTCTTCGTATTCATGCTTAAACAAACGAAGGCTATTTTGCACTAAGATTGACGCCCCGGTTACCAATGTACAAAATCCGGTACCTTTAACAAACCCACAAATTTGCAACATCTGGTCAAGATCTTTCTGCGTCCCATTACCTTGCTCAATCTTCTCAACCAATTTAGCCAACTCCCCTGTCCCTATTCGACAAGGAGGACATTGCCCACAACTTTCAACTTCGAAGAATTTCGAGAGTTTCAATGTTTGAGCGACCATACAGGCTGAATCATCAATCACAATGACCCCTGCAGACCCAAGCCCCGTGCCAGCCTTTTTGAGGGAATCAAAGTCCATAGGTAAATCAAGTTGATCAGGGCCAATCATGGCAAATGAAGGACCACCAGGAAAGACAGCCTTAATGCCACGGCCTTCAGGAATGCCTCCACCACAGTCTTCAATAAGATATCGAATGGGTGTCCCCATGGGAAGTTCATAGACGCCTGGACGATTCACAGCTCCACTGAGTGAAAACAACATGGTCCCTGGAGTCTTTTCTGTTCCAACTTGGATAAACCATCCAGCGCCATTTCTCAGGATAGCTGGAATATGCGACAAAGTTTCTACGTTGTTAACTAACGTGGGCTTGCCATAGAGACCGAATTCAGTTGGATAAAATGGTGGCTTTTGCTTTGGTTGAGCGGGCCGACCTTGCATAGATTCCAGCATAGCCGTTTCTTCTCCAGCTACGTAACTTCCATGCCCGTCAAAGATCTCAATATCAAGATCGAGACCTGTCCCCATTATATTCTTACCAATCAACCCTTTGGATCGCGCCTCCTCAATCGCTTGCTCAAAGTTCGCGCGCGCTTCTTTAAATTCAGCATTCAGATAGATAAATGACTTTTTTGCATGAACGGTAAATGCGCCAATGAGACACCCCTCTAATAACTGATGAGGATGATGCTTAATGAGGTATCGATCTTTAAATGTCCCGGGCTCATGTTCACCTGCATTGCAGACAAAGTAACGCTCTTTCACACGATGATTGTAGACTTTTTCCCATTTAATCCCAGTTGGGAACCCTGCTCCACCTCGACCACGTAAATGAGCATGCTTCAGAACCGCAATGATCGACTCGCGATCCTCTTTGAGCACACAGGTTTTCCAAGCTTCATACCCACCACGTCGAATATATGGTTCAATTTTCCATGGCTCTTTCTCAATACCGCCGGCAAGAACGCGTGGAGCAATCGTTTGTGATTCAGACATTAGGTTCTCATTCATGTAAATCTGTGAGTGACACGTACCATTGAGGATCAACTATACGGCGGATTCTGCAAATCCGTCAAGGCGCTTCAATGAAAAACCATTGCATTCTCAATACGTTAGAGCCTAAGGCCTAGTAAAAGACACTCCATAGGCCTAATAGAGTCAGTAGGCAAAAAGCAGAAGAACTACGATTGAAGATCACTTGAGAAAATGATTAAGGAACAAGAAGTTGATCAACCTTCTGACATAATTCCTGAACAGCCTTGCCAGAGACATTGAGAGCTATTTGCTCCTCAGGAGTGAGCTGATATTCAATAATTTCTTCTACGCCTCCTCCTCCCAATTTAACAGGCACCCCCATAATGACACCTTGAAACCCATATTCGCCTTCGCATAATGTGGCACATGGAAGAATTTTCTTTTGATCCCGAACAATTGCCTCAACCATCTCAACTGCGGAGGCCGCAGGAGCATAATACGCACTTCCTGTCTTGAGCAGGTTGACGATTTCGGCCCCACCCTCACGTGTTCGCTTCACAAGTGCTTCAAGTCGGTCTTGGGACATCCATTCATGAAGTGGTCGACCAGCAACGGTGGTATACCGAATCAACGGTACCATCGCATCACCATGACCGCCGAGGACCATCGCTTGAACATTGTCCACGGACACTCGTAACTCAGACGCAATAAAAGTTCGAAAACGCGCTGAGTCCAATACGCCAGCCATGCCAATAACGCGCTGCTTTGGGAATTGACTCGCTCGATAAGCCACATAAGTCATCGCATCAAGTGGATTAGCCACAATAATGATAATAGCTTCAGGGGAGCGCTGCACGATTTCCTTAACCACTGACGACACAATCTTCGTATTCGTTTCAATGAGTGCGTCACGACTCATGCCAGGCTTTCGTGCGATACCTGACGTGATCACCACCACGGAAGACCCTTTCGTCTCATCATAGTGATTCGTCCCACTCATCTGAGAATCATATCCACATACAGGGCCTGCTTCAGCTAAGTCCAAAGCCTTGCCTTGAGGCATGCCATCAACAATATCGACTAATACCACGTCGTACCAATTTTTCTCAGCCAGTCGCTGAGCAATAGATCCTCCTACATTTCCAGCACCCACCACTGTGACTTTCAGTCTTTTCATCGTTCTACCTTCATTTCGAAATTATGGGCACCTCTATTTTTCGTAAGTGCCAAAGAATCCACCCGCGCAAAACCGAAATGTAAAAGCGCATACATCAAGGTTTGAGCACGAGGGTGACGCCGCACGGCGTTGTAGAGGTAGCCTTATGTGAGAGTCTATTAATCATCATTATGATCGACCCACCCATTCACTTTGAAATTTATCGTGCACACAAAGTTATCACCTTGATAAAAATTTATTTTGATTTTCTTTTTACCATATTCCCGAGCGAGAAACTCTTCGGGGCCATCAACAAGTTCTTGATAGGTCCCTGGCTCATAGGCTCCCAACTCAATAAAGCTCACAATCATTCCAGTTTTAACTTCTTGGAGAACCTTGACCCAACAATGAGGGTAAATCTCCCAAAACTTCTCGTCAATTTCTTCACGGGTGGGCTCTCTTGACTCCTCGCCAGGCTGACGGACTCGCCCAAATTTCGCTTGTCGGCGAATAAAAGGATATTGATGCCCTGTAAATAATTTATACAGCCAAGGTGGCACTTGTCGTTCTGATGTTTCTTTGTGCATAGAGGAATAGATTTCTCTTACTTATGAGGTAAGTCGTTGATAGATTTGAGGAAGGCGAGTCGGCAACCCGGCCACATCATCGACAACGACAAACCCAACATCGCCATACATGCGTGTAAGATAATCGCCTGCGGCCTGATCTACCGTGATACAGAATGGATGAATTCCCTTAATTCGAGTTTCTCGCAAGGCCCTTTTTGTATCTTCTAAAGAATATTCATCCCCATAGCCATCATCAAGTGGCTTTCCATCGCTAATAATCACCAACAACCTGGTCCGTGCAGGCTGCTGAAGTAATCGATACCCCGCATGACGAATGGCCGCTCCATCACGATTCTGCTTCTGAGGAACAATCGCACCAATACGTAACGCTGTGCGGCTTGGCGACGCATCATCAAAATCTTTGATAATAGTCATGTCTATCTGACCACGTCCCTGACCAGAATATCCATATAACGCATACTCATCGCCAATAGCACTCAATGCTTCCGATAATAGAATCAGCCCTTCTTTTTCAACATCAATCACTCGTCGGGCACCAGAACCAAGTTGTCGCCCCGTTGACCCACTCATATCGATCAGAAAAGCCACGGCCACTTGACGATCATGTCGTTCCCGGCGGAGATAGACTCGATCAGATGGCTCACGTCCAGCTCGCTTATCCACCACACGACTGACAACAGCATCGACATCAATATCATCTCCCGCATCTTGGCGGCCAAGTCGACGAAGGGCCGTGGGGCGAATCGTTTCGAAATACCTCCGTAGTAGACGAATTTCCTGTGCATAGGAGGCAAGCGTATTCTCTACAAATTCGGAATTCCCCTCTTGACCCATTTGCTCAGTTACTCGACACCATCGAGGGCGGTAATCATGCAACGTCCCATCCCATTCATCGTAGAACACCTGTTGAGGGCTGTCCTGCATTGAACGTTGACTCCGTTGTTGTCCCACATCAACTTCCAGCCACTGTTCAAGAGGGGACTGCCCAAATTCTTGCTGACTGTGTCCTGGTTCATGTTGATGCATCTCTTTTCGTGCAGACGGATCTATTGGACCAGGTTGAAGAGAAGGGCTCCCCTCCTCCAAAGTGCCTTCATTCATCTCAAGACTTTGCTCGGAGCCTGCTGGACCACCACCAGCACTATCGTCTCCTTGCCCCTGAACCATGTCAGGGTCCATCGCTCCACGATACGAGAGATTAGTAATGGGACGATACTCTCCAGCAATTTCTTCCGCAGCGCGAGGACCAGCTCCTAATTCAGGTGTTTCGTCTCCTGAAACCTCACGTAACTCAGCATGGTCAGTACGAGCTAACTTGGCAATCATCTCATCTAAGACTTGATAAATGCGATCAGCGAGAAAAATGACTTCTTCCGCGGTCGCCTTTGGATGCAAAATTGCTTGAGCCAATTCCCATGCTCGCGCGACAACGTCTTGAAGGTCACGCTGTTCGCCAATTCCTGAAGGTTCTCCTGCAAAGCGAAGGAGAAGTGCATCAAGCACAATTTCTCGAACCGTCATTCCATGAAGAAAGGAACGGGTCTTCACGGCTTCCTGAGCCATGTGGGCAAGGTCCTGACGCAATCCAGGATATTCATGCTGTAACAAATATTCAACACGGGCATCTTCGAGAATTTCCCATAAATCCTGAATAACTCCTCGTTGAGGGTAGAGGCTAAATAACTCCCCTAACGTCGTCAGAATTGCTTGAGTCTTCACTTCAGATTCAGATTCTCCAGATTCATCAGAATAGCGCGCCCCGATGGCTTGGGCCAGACGTTGAAGTTGTGAAAGGGCCACATGATAGGTCCCAAACTCTAGATGTCCGGCTTCATGAGCAGTCATCACCATATAGTGCCGAATATTGTCGTCACGTGACGACTCACGAATCAAGTTCGGCAAAAAAATAGTTTGTCCATCTGCACTCACCTTCGCACGACAAGGGACCCCACCCGCTTGCACTGAATTCGAGGTCAGCGTTGCGTCAGGTAAGGCTTCGATCGAGACATCCCTTCCACACATGCCTTGTGCGAATAATTTCAATGTCCGAGCAATCTGACGAAGTGGAACCCCTTGCATCGATTGCTCAATCGCAGTCAAGGCCTTTCGTGTTTCAAGAGAAAAATACGCTCGAGCTCCCTCAGGACTGTATTCTAATATTTCCATCCCACTTCGATACCATTCCTCAAAAACCGTAACTGCCTCATCGGATGTTCCTGCTAGCTGCAAAATTTCAGACGCACGCGTCATATAGGACCATGCAGATTCAGCATCTTTATCAGCCAACAGCACCCCATACTTCAGCACGCGTAACTTCCAGTCGGTCGATGGCAAGACCTTAAGCAATCGTGGGCAATCAGCCAAAAACGAAATGGCTATTTCAGGTGAATGTTCCGCGAGGGCGGCTCCCATTTTCACAACCCATTGCTTCACATCCGCTGCAGGAATATCATTCAGAATTCGTGGGCTTGAACGAAAGTATTCAATCGTTCCGACATAATCAGTATTTCCTAAACTATTTTTCGTGACCAGTTTCATCCCAAAACCAATCCAGTCTCGAACGAGATCACGTGGAATGGCATGGGCAATTGACGGACTTTCTCGAAAAAATTCACTGCCGAGGACATAGTCCCATTCTGCTAACTCCATCCCGATTTCTGCCCAAGGAACAAGCTCTGACACAGAAATCTCCAGCAAGAGTTCTGGCGCTTTCTTGAAGAATTCAAAGGCGCAATTCGGTGCAACGTCTGCCCCCCCATCAGCCACCTCCATAATCAATTTCAAAAGAGCGAGCCGTTGAGCTGACGTATCAAGCACGCCCAACACCAAAGGACTTTCCTTAAAATAACGTAATCCCAGCGCACCTTTTGTTTGAGTCAGCGTGATGCCAAGGTCAAGCCAAGGGATAACCGTATCAAACGTACATCGGCGACGATATTCTTCTAAAGCCCACACGGCCTCGCCCGCAATCTTTGATGAAGCGTCTTTCAGCTCTTCAAGGAGTTCAATGACAGCTTCCGCCATCCCTGATAGAACAAGATCTTCAGAAAGACTCTTGGCCGTCGCTGGATCATGGCGATCTAAAAGCCAGTCAAGTAATACGGTATCGTGTGAAAAAGGTGAATTCATGCGTTACATAACCACAAGTACAAAAAGTAGCGTTTTCTTATTATGCAAGCGAACATGTTTCCTAGCCTCAAGACCTTAACACCTTCGGATATGAAATTCACACCTGCCTTCATAACTCTACATTTGAAATCCGGAAATATCCTGGCTCAAAAACAGTATATCAATTGAAATGAGAACCCAGGGTTACCATAAACTGGATCATTACCCGTTTCTACCAATTACCTTTTACTGAGAATCTTCCATCCCGCCTTCTTTTAATCCACAGACCCTCTCTCTTTTGGTCTCAGACTCGTTCCATCAAGACAGTTGAATTTCTGCTTCACTCGCTCTCCCGATTCTCCCTTAAGAAGAACTCGCTTTTGGCGACTTCCTGTCCCAGATATAATCACAACAGCATTCTTCGGCAATCTCAAATACTTCGCAAGAAATTGACAGAGGGCCTCATTGGCGGCGCCATCTACCGGTGGCGCTACAACTCGAATCTTCAACGCCGATTCACCATACAGGCCCACATACTCTGTCTTAGCAGCACGTGGTTGCACATGGACAGTTAACACCACTCCCTCATGCGTTTCTTGTATCCACTTACCTAACATAAGAAATATTTAAGGGTTTTCCACCGAAGATGCTTAGCATCCGAATAAATTCTCCACCACAACGAACAATAATCTACATAATATTCAATTAAAATGATCATATATTTCAATAATATACAGATATCACGTCACCACAATCACCTTATGAACAAAGGGTTGACAGCCTCAGCCTTAATGAGTACAATTATTTATATTGAAAATGGTTATCAATATCGTATTTAAATAATCGTATAACCAAGAAAAAAGAGGGAAGCCATGTACATCTGTGTTTGCAAAGGCATTAAAGAGTCAGATGTTCGATCATTAGGCCGTGAGGGGATCACATGCCCAAAACTCTTGGCTTCCACGCTTGGAATCAATGATAAAGACAGTTGCTGCGGTCGCTGTCTGAAAAATGTTTCAAACTTCGTCACAATTGCTATCGACGAACGTGCCCGCTCACAGTCTTCAGTCGAAGCCTAGTCTTCCCATCTCGCCGCCATTTTTCCTCTGGCATTCCTGACCGCTGTCATTTCTTAAAAGTGGCTTCGGCTGTCGTTATCAGCCATATTTGCTACTATCAGGACCGGTTCAATCCAAACTTTGCTTTGCGTAATGTTGCAGTTCCATAAAAAGAGAGTCGACCCCACAAATGAAAAAACCTCAACCTGCACCATTTGGCTCATGGAAATCCCCGATTACATCAAATTTAATTGTTTCTGAAGCCGTCAAACTCGGACAACTCCACGTCGACGGTCATGATCTGTATTGGGTTGAGGGACGACCCACCGAAGGGGGACGAAGTGTGATTGCCAGACAGTCACCCAACTCCCCAATGACTGACCTTACGCCCTCCCCTTTCAATGTTCGCTCTTGTGCACATGAATATGGAGGTGGTGCGTATTATGTTTCACAAGGAGTCCTCTATTTTTCAAATTACGCAGATCAACGTCTCTACCGGCAGAGTCAGGAAGACTCTGTTCCAACACCCATCACACCTGAAGGCCCGTACCGTTATGCCGACTACCGAACCGACCTCGCTCGAAACCGATTGCTTAGTATACGAGAAGACCATTCCAATTCAATCAGTGAACCAACGAATACCATCGTCAGTATTCCAATCAATCCAGACCTCCCTCACGCACAGGGACACATTCTGGTTACTGGGCATGACTTTTATGCTTCCCCGCGAATCAGCCCCAATGGGAAACAATTCGCTTGGCTAGCCTGGAATCATCCTAATATGCCTTGGGACGGTACGGAGCTATGGATAGCCAACATAGAAAGAGATGGTTCTTTGTCAAATGCAACCTGCGTGGCCGGAGGAATTGAGGAATCCATCTTCCAACCTGAGTGGTCTCCTTCAGGAGTCCTTCATTTTGTATCTGATCTTACTGGCTGGTGGAATCTTTACTACATTTATGAAAACGAAACGCACCCAGTCTATCCAATGGAAGCCGAATTTGGAAAACCGCAATGGGTGTTTGGCTTATCAACCTATGCCTTTGAATCTTCAAACCACATTATTTGCTCCTATACACAGCAAGGACACTGGTACCTGGGACGCATTGAGGACAAATCAAAGACTCTAACGACATTTGATCTGCCCTATACTGATATCGACGACATTCAAGTCACACTCAACCAGGTATACTTCATCGGAAGCTCTCCCAAAGAACCCACCTCAATTATCCAGATAGACCTGACAACCCTTCGCTCAACAATTCTTCATCGCTCACTGAACTGTCCAGTCTCGCACGAGTATCTCTCACTTCCGGAAGTCTTGGAATTTGAGACGGAGAACGCTCAACAGGCTCATGCCTTTTTCTACCCACCCAAAAACCTCGATTTCCGTTCATCTCCAGATGAACGTCCACCACTCATCGTCAAAAGCCACGGAGGCCCGACTGGAGCATGTGGACAATCATTTAACTTAATGATCCAATATTGGACTAGCCGTGGATTTGCAATCTTCGATGTAAACTATGGCGGAAGCACAGGTTATGGCCGAAGCTATCGAGAACGTTTAAACGGACAATGGGGCATAGTGGACGTGGCCGACTGCATCAGTGGCGTCCAACACCTCATCACTCAGGGGAAAGTTGACCCTAAACGTGTAGCGATTACCGGTGGCAGCGCTGGTGGCTACACCACACTATGTGCGCTCACCTTCCATAATGTCTTTACTGGGGGCTCAAGCTACTACGGGGTGTCGGACCTTGATGCTTTAGTACAGGACACTCATAAGTTTGAATCACGCTATTTAGATCGATTGGTTGGACCATACCCGGACACAGAAGAAGTATACCACCAACGTTCGCCCATACATTTCGTCAACTTATTATCTTGTCCCATCATTCTTTTCCAGGGGAAGGAAGACAAGGTCGTCCCTCCAAACCAAGCCGAAAAAATGGTAACTGCCGTAAAAGAAAACAAACTCCCAGTTGCCTATCTCACATTCGATGGAGAGCAGCATGGATTTCGAAAAGCGGAAACTATAAAACGAGTCCTCGATGCTGAATTATATTTTTACTCAAGAGTTTTTTCATTCTCTCCAGCCCAACCAATAGAGCCAATACACATATTCAATGCACCAGAAGAATAATCGAAATACCCAGTGCTATGAATCCCCCCTGCCCTTCGAACTTCTATCAGGCAATTTGAAAGGGGTTCATCACCTTGACTCGATTATTTCTTGAAGACTATTGAATATTACGATATTCCCTGAGAATTCAAACACCTTGCCAAAATCATTAGAAAAAACAAGATATAACAGCAACCACTGTCGATTAACTTTACTGAAAATTTACATCCTAAAGTCCCGAGTTTTTTACAATTTTTTATCACCACTTTTGACAAGCAATACATTTGAATCCTTTTTGCTTCATAATTGTTACATATTTTTACGATTTCAAAGGCGTTACGGTTCATTGTTGAAGCTATTTAGTAGAGAGCAATCCTTCGGTTCTATGCAAATGATAAAAAAATAAATAAAATTAATAGGTTACAGCTTTCGAAACGATTTCAATAAAACTTGGCCTTAATGTTGCTTTAGTTTAGCAAGCATGCAGGTCACGCAGCTCATTATAAACATTTGAAGTCATTATCAATAATTGATTTTTCATTCAAAAATGTCTCAGCTATAACGGTTGAAGCAGTATTGAATAATGCTAAGAAATACGGTCAATGAGACCAAGGAAGGACTAGACCATGAAGATCGTAACGGGAAGCAATAAAGCAGCATTGATCACTGTCCTATGTGGAACCCTACTCTTTCCCCTCACTTCACTGGCCACATCAGTATTAGGAGGAGACCTGCGCGTGCAGCATGATGGCAATGTCACAGCCACCTTTCAGGGAAGTAACGCAGGATATACCAGTTCATTGTACTTGGGAGAGACAAAGATCTTTACATCCAACCAAGCAAGTGGGACAACCTTTGACCTAGGAAACTTTACAGCTGGAGCAGAACTCAACTTCCGCCTTGAGGTTCACAACACTGGACATACCTTTTATTCTGGAAATGGTTCAAATAATAGTGATGGCCTGGCACATGCCCTTGTGAGTGACTCCCTTGGGAATGGTGAGACCCTAGTGAGCTTTGAAGACCTTCTTGGTGGAGGTGACCAAGATTACAATGATTTGCTCTTCTCCTTTTCCAACACCAAAACCGAAGCTGCCGTGGTCGTGACGCAACCTAATCTAGGTGATACACCTGGAACTAACTCAGGAGATGGACTCATTCAAAATCCTGAACCATCAACGGTCATATTACTAGGGTCAGGGTTACTAGGATTAGCTGCGTTACGTTGGAAAAGACAAGCGACTGAGACAATTCGGTAAAACTCAGTCCTCTCTAATATTGTTGAAAAACTACTGTGCCCTCTCCATGAGAATGGAGAGGGCATTTTTTTTAATATTACTATTCATGAAATATGTATCTCCATACTAGATAAGAACCTCCACCAACCTAAGATGAAAAATGACTAAATCTCTAAAAAGTCTGCCGCGCATACCCTAAGTCCCACATTCCTCTAGATATTCCCAATAATGGTCAGCATTGCTTCCTCGTTGCGAGTAATGGTTACGTGTCATTTTTTTTATCACCTAAAAACCGTCCCAATAAATAGAGTACTTATCTAATCCAATCACTCACCCTCTGTTTATGCAGATTCATTTTTATTCTTTACGCAGTAAGAGTCGAAGTTTCTTGCAAATTTCTCTTGCTCTTTATCGCAAACGGTGAACCGCTAGAGGTCACAAGACAATCAACAATAACCATGAACCTATAAGAATAATTATATACGGAAGAAAATAGCCCATTGATATTGGCATCGCCTTCTATTGGCCTCGCTTTTGCTCATCCCTTAGGCAAATCATTAGTAAGTCATAAAGAATTAATCATTACGAGTGAGGAGGCGTGAAGATGAAAACAAGAATACCGCTCAAAAAACTAGTATTTACCTTAATAGGATGTGGAATCTTTTTGATCCCCACTACCTCAATGGCAACTTCGGTCTTGGGAGGCTCTCTCGTTGTTCAAAATAACGGCAATGTCACAGCGACCTTTCAGGGAAGTAATGCGGGATATATCAGTTCATTGTACCTGGGCACTACAAAAATTTTTCAGTCCAATCAAAAAAGTGGGACAACCTTTAACCTAGGAAACTTCAAAGCTGGAAAAGAACTCAATTTCCGACTAGAGGTCCACAACACTAAGCAAACATTTTATTCCGGTGATGCCTCAAGGAATGTTGATGGTGTGGCACATGCTATAGTGGATGACTCATTCGGGAACGGCGAGACTTTAGTCAGCTTTGAAGATTTGTTGGGTGGGGGAGACAAAGATTACAACGATCTGCTTTTCTCATTTTCCAATACCAATACTGAGATAGATATTACAGACGGTGGCCCATCTGGAGATGGGTTAGTACAAAGCCCCGAACCATCAACTGTTATTTTATTTGGGTCAGGAATCATGGGGTTAGCGGCATGGCGATGGAAGAAAAAACCAACCCATGACGAAAAGTAATTCCTTCCTAGACAGGTTCAACTAATGATACGCCCTCTCCATTTGTAAGGAGAGGGCGTTTTCCTTTGTGCCAATAACACTACATCCTCTTATCGAATTGGAAAGGCTTTGATTTCATAGGTGTATCCCCTTTATCCTCAGCCAGCAACTCACCACAACACACAGCATCGTGATCAAAATAACTCCATAATCTCGAAGCCCCATGCGTGACTGATGATAAGCATGACGACGTCGCTCTGGGCTAAACCCTTTTGACTCCAAAGCCATGGCCAGAAAATTTGTCTGTCGTAATGTATGGCCAATGAGAGGCACCACCAAGGGAGCATACCCACGAATTTTTGCAACAAGAGTTCCCTTCGATAGATCCAGCCCTCGAGATCGTTGAGCCTGCACAATCACCCCACTTGATCCTAGCAACGTGGGTACCCAGCGAAAGGCCAGGGAAAAGGCAAAGCCCATGGACGACGGAACCCCAAATCGTTGGAGACCTGAGGTAAAATCCTCAAGCCGGGTAGTTGAGAGTAAGAGTACTCCACTGATCACCATCACATTCAGTCTTATTCCCATTGCAAGGCCAAACCACACACCCTCTGAAGTTATCACGACAGAAGACCATTGAAAGAGAAGGGTCTGTCCTTCCACAAAAAATGGCCAGAGTATGGCACTATACAAAAATAACAATAGAAGTATAAACCAGATTTTCTTGATGTTTTCCAACACATGAGCATGTGCCGACCCAAGGATCACGACAATGAACAGTGTTGCAAGAAATGATGGATCATCATACAGTAAGGCAAGCAGAAATAACCCCAATACAGCGAGGATCTTTGTCCGTGCATCTAGCTGATGAATCCAAGTGCTTCGATCGAGATAGAGTGAAAGGTTCATAAGGTTCGAAACGCGGCTTTCACCTCTTCTACCGTCAGTAAAGTATGTCCCCAGCGTTGGCCAAATTTCGTCAACGGTGGCACTTCCAGCGAGGCCGCATGGAGAAGCGAGGGATCTGAAAACACCTCACGCGTAGCACCATCAGCGAGCACGTCCCCTTCATTCATCAAGACACAACGTGTGGCATATTCTGAAACAAGTCGGAGGGTATGGGTAATCATGATGATTGTATGGCCACAGTGATGAAGAGCCTGAATCATTTCCATCATTCGATGTGCTTCTCTTGCATCAAGACCTGTTGTTGGCTCATCAAAAATCAACATTCTAGGTTGGGCAGCAAGGACTGAAGCGACGGCAACTCGCTGGCGATCCCCTTTGGATAAAGAAAACGGATCTTGAGATTTACTGGCTTCAATATCTAAACCAACAGCCGTCAACGCCTCACTAATCCGTTGCTCACATTCGTCAGTCGGACATCCAAAATTTTTCGGACTAAACCCGACCTCTTCCCACACAGTTTCTGCAAAAATTTGGTGATCTGGATTTTGAAAGACATAGCCTACAATTCGAGAAACCTCACTCGTCGTCGCAATCTTCGTATTATATTCCCCCACAACGACATTTCCTGAAGTCGGTATTAAAAGACCATTGAAAAGCTTACCTAAGGTACTTTTCCCTGACCCATTTTCCCCTAAGACAGCCACAAACTCACCTTGAAAAATAGACAATGACACCGAATGAAGCACACAAGCCTCTTGAGTATATCCAAACGAGACCTCGTCCATACTCAGCAATGGCACTAGTTCAGATATTTCTAAATACCAATCATGTAATGCGTGACCTCGTTCTGCCACGCCCTTGGCAGGGTCAAGGGTCAGCCCCAGCGTATCCGTGGCCTCCCAGGCCTCTTCCACAGAAACCGGCCAGCAAGAAAGAGGAAAGTCTAAAAAACATTCTGTCAGTGGCAATGGAGAAATTCCATATTGTTTGACTAAGTGTGGTTGTCCAAACAAGTCGTGTGGAATACCCTCCCACGATACAGAACCATGCTGAAGGACATAAAGACGATCAGCTTTAAGCACCTCCTCAGACTCATGCTCAGACAGAACAATCGTGATTCCTTTCTCCGACAATGAGACCAATAACTCTTGCATGTTATTTCGAGCTTTCGGGTCGAGATCCGTCATTGGCTGATCCAAGACCAACAACGAAGGATGACTCACGAGGACAGAGGCCAACACCAACCGCTGCCGTTGCCCACCAGACAATGACAAAGGATCACGGTGAGTGAAATGTGCTAAGCCAACTTGCTCACTCACCCGTTGAATTCTTTCCCTCATCTCAGCTTCCGATAATGGAGGAACAACATACTCCAAAGGAAATGCCAACTCTCGCTCAACATTTGTTGAGATCAATTGAGTATCAAAATCTTGAAACACCAGTCCGACCCGTCCCGCTTGACTCGACACGGGAAGACGGGCACTCTCTACTCCATTCACCTTCACGGTTCCAGAGAATGAACCCGGAACAAATCGGGGAATAAGACCATTGAAACAGTGACATAACGTAGACTTCCCTGATCCGCGTTCGCCCATCACGACAACCCATTCTCCCTTCTGAATCTGAAGAGAGAAGTCGCGCAATGCCGGTTCATCATGAGCCCGATACTGAAATGTCACATTCTCAATATTCACCATAGGTAGTGGCTCGTTGAGCGATCTATCTTCATAGCCATGCTCGATCCTACCAGGCGCTAACCCTGTCCTCCATTTTTTCGTGTGACATAGGTCCTCAGAAAGATCCTGATAGTACAAGCCCCACCGATGGACCCGCGGATAGAGGAACAACAACAGTGGCGGCCCCAGGACCAGTCCCATGATCACATTATTAAAAAAAATAGCTGGCGCAAGAACCCAAAAAGGAAGCAACCCCAACAACTCAACGCCCCACGCAATTGTCGCAGCACAGACTCCAGAGGCCACAAGACAAATCACCAAAAACTCCAATCCTTGCCTCCACGATTTCATCTGAGGGGGATGCTGAGATGACAGGGGACCGAGATGCCCCCACATGAGGTAAGGGATATACCCAAGAAAAAAGTTACCGAGAAAGCCAAACACACTGGCAGGGCCCAATGTCCCAAAGCAATCACCAATAATATTCCCAATACCTGCCCCCCATGCCGCAGCAGGGCCAAAGAGAAGAGAGGTCACTAGAGGAATGGCGTTGGCAGGACGAAGCTCAACAAAGCCAGGGATAAGTGGAATGCCTACCTTGAAAGGAATAAGAATCGCCGCGTAGATAGCCGCGATTTGGGCTGTTAACACGATCAGCCTCGTATCATGCCACACTGACATAATTTCCGAGACCCAACCAAACGGGGACCAATTCCATCTCTCAAGCTTCATGATGAATTGAAAAGCATACCCTTAGATTATAAGAGAAGAAACAGAACCATCGAGCGATAGGACTTCATGACATGGCTAATTCTGAACACAGCGAAATCCCGTATGAGCATATGGGTAACTCGGACGAAACCAATTCCGAAATGATCGACGAAGAAAACACGTCGCTGTTTGCGGTCCAGCTCCCTTCACGACATAATGATCTTGATCAAAGAAATTTGCAGAATAACCTGGATATGTAGGATAGGGTGTAAATCCTTCAAATGGAGAAAAGACCGTCGAGGTCCATTCCCATCCATTTCCAAGCAATTGAGCCACCCCAAAGTCACTGTCTCCAGCTGGATTGGCTGTCACTGGCAAAGGATCCCATCGGGTAAATCCAAAGTTCCCATGCATGGCTCTTGGCGGTTCGCTTCCCCATGGATACTCCTCTTCCTTACCAATCCATGTACCATAGGCCGCCCGATGAAACTGTGCTTCTGTAGGAAGTGTCAGCCCAGCCCACGTCGCATAGGCTTGCGCCTCTCGCTGGGAAACATACACAGGCCAATCAAGCGGTAAAGCACATTCACCAAACATTGTCCTAAGCCACCACGTTTCTCCTCGTCGAATCCACAAGGATGGCGAGGACGCCCCGTCTTTCACAAATTCAAGATACTGCCCATTGGTTACCATATACTTACTTATTGAAAATTCAGGGACAGAGACCTCGCCTTTCTCAAATTCATTATCCCATCCAAATGTTGCTTGCGAATCACCTCCTAGAGTCGCCAGGCCCTCAGGAATCTCAATCATCTGATGGACGGGAGAAGGACTCACGGGAGGGAGCAACAATCGTGGTGCAGCTTTACTCCCTTGGGACAAACGATGAAGAATATAAGCCGTCGTCTCGACATGCATCCACCTATGCTCAATAGCCATATGCCGAATATGTGAAGGAACGTCATCGAACACTTGATCAACCTCATCTCGTACTTGATCATTGTACTGCCTGACCTCATCCACAGAAGGCCAATCGGAAGGCTGATCTTGAGGTAACATCCCATTTTGAGGATCAATCCCTGCTTCAAATAATTCATCGAATGATGGATGGAACGAGGGCTTACCTAATGTCCAACGACAAATCTGATTCCAATCAAATGCCTCTACATGACCAAGATAAAAAACTAATCGGTGTCGCTCTGGAACCCCTCGTTCATAAAAAAATTCTGGGCGGATTAACGAAAATAATGAATCCATTTGCACACGAGCTTGGTGCAGCGCTTCCTGTCGTGCAGATGAAGTAACCATAATACACTCCTTCACAACCAATACATAAAGACAATCTTAAAGCCGTCAATAAAAAACCCCACAAGGGGGGTAGTCGCAACTCTCATTAATCAGTATGATCACACCAAAGAGGAATCATATAGAAGAGACTAGCAAAGGCGGGAATATGGTGACAATATTTGAGACAAGATATTGCATTTCTCTCTCACCTGATTCACCAGAATACGATATTGGTTGCTCACATAAGATCACTCTTGAAATCGAATGCCAGAGTATCACGTACAAGCGCATCACCATCCTCTATAGTGTCTAAACAGTACTCTTAGCGAATTTTTTTTGCCTATGTCGACAACCAGCCTTGCACTAGAAGCCTGTCATGTCACAAAACAATTTCACAATGGAACCTATGCGCTTCACGATATCAATTGGGATGTGAAGGTTGGGGAAACCATGGTGCTCATTGGAGAAAGTGGTTCAGGAAAAACAACGCTCTTGCGTTTATTAAACAAACTCGATGAGCCAACTTCTGGAAAGATTCACATTCACATCATGGCCTGCAGGAAGGAAGACCCCATTTCCCTTCGACGACATCTCGGATATGTTCAACAAGATGGCGGACTTCTCCCTCATTGGACTGTCGCTCGAAATGTCGGTCTGGTCCCAACGCTTCTTCAATGGCCTTCCCAGCGATGCCAAGAACGCATTCACACGGTGCTTCAACTTGTGAACCTTGATCCAGAACAGTATCTCAATCGCTATCCCTCTGAGTTATCTGGTGGACAACGACAACGAGTCGCCGTCGCTCGTGCCTTAGCAGGCGACCCCGACATTGTCCTGTTGGATGAGCCATTTGGCGCTCTCGATGCCTTGACGCGAATCGACGTACAAAACCAATTTTTAGACCTCAAACATCGCCTAAAAAAAACAATGGTTCTTGTCACACACGACCTAAGAGAGGCCTTCCGACTAGGAGACCGAATAGCCGTCCTCAAACAAGGTCAACTCCTTCAAATTGGGTCACCCAAGGAACTAATCGAAAGCCCTGCAAACGAATACGTGCATAACCTCGTGCAGCACGTCGCCTGCTCCGAGACGACCTAGTCATCATGAAATATCGACTTTTCTTCTTCGTCAGCATCCTGTCGCTCAGCCTAGCGACAAACGAGATACATGCGTCTGACTCCTCATCCTCATCGACTAATGCTCGTATTGTTGTCGGATCGAAGAACTTTCTGGAAAACAGACTCCTCGCTGAAATATTTGCTCAACTCATTGAAGCGCGAACCGAAATAACCGTCACACGGCGGTTAGGACTAGCGGGCACGCAAGTGACATTTGAAGCACTCAAGACCGGAGCCATTGATATTTATCCTGAATACACGGGAACGGGGCTTGTCAGTATCCTGGGGGAAACGCCAACGGATAGCGCTCGAACAACATTGAATCAAGTCCGGTCAGAATTTTTGACTCGATGGAACTTGGTTTGGATCAGCCCGTTAGGATTTGAAAACTCCTACGCATTAGCAGTTCCCACGTCCCGCGCAAAGAAATTGAACATGCGAACCATTTCTGATCTCGCAAAAGTTTCAGCAACCATGAGGGCAGGATTGGGGTATGAATTTATTCAACGCCCTGATGGGATACCAGGATTACAACGTGTATACGGACTAGAATTCAAAGAAATTTCCGCCATGCAGCAAACTATTAAATACCAAGCCGCGAATACGGGTGAGATCGACGTCTTAGATGTGTATACGACTGATGGACGACTGGCGGTCTATGATTTTACCGTCTTAGAAGACGACCTTAACTTTTTTCCACCCTATGAAGCCGCAGCATTAGTTCGAGGCTCCACCCTTGAGCGATTGCCACAACTCAGTCATGTCCTCACGTTACTGAGTAATTCCCTTGATAATGAAGTGATGCGAAGCTTAAACCTCCGGCTTCAAGAACAAGGAGATTCACTCGATCATGTGGCTCACGATGCCCTAGTGGATATCGGGCTATTACACCAAACGAAACATGCGCGTTCACAGACAGCTCCCTCAAATAATCTACTCCAATACCTCTGGGAACAGAAAAAAATTCTCATGGCCCATATTCTCGAACATATAAGCCTCGCAGGAATAGCCTTAATTCTAGGCATTGTTGTCGCGCTCCCGCTTGGACTCCTTCTGGAACGGCAGCGAGCGATAGCGGAACCGCTCATTCGCCTGATTAGCATGACACAAACCATCCCGTCTATTGCCCTGCTAGCCTTTATGATCCCGTTATTTGGAATTGGGGTACTCCCTGCAGTGATGGCGTTATGGGTGTACTCCTTATTTCCTATTCTCCGTAATACCTATTCTGGATTACGGGATGCCGCGCCATCAACAGTCGATGCCGCTCGAGCCTTAGGCATGACAGAATGGCAAATCCTCGCTTGGGTCAGATTACCCCTTTCAGCTCCAGTCATAATGGCAGGCATTCGGACATCTGCAGTTATGACCGTCGGTACAGCCACTCTTGCAGCATTCATTGGTGCCGGTGGGTTAGGCGTCCCGATCGTCTCTGGGCTGCAATTAGCCAATACCACGATCATACTCTCTGGGGCATTGCCAGCCGCGATTTTAGCTCTCTTTGTCGATGGTGCTCTCAGCATTATCGAACGTTGGATAAAACCAAGAGGGCTTGAAATTCAGCGTTCATAACACACATGGATTCCTCTAACAATTTGCTTCATTCTTTATATCGTGAAAACCATTTATTGCCCCCCCACCTCACAAAACACCATTCACCCATGCATGTCAAAGAGGGACAGCATGCACACGCGAACAAATCAATTATGTGAATATTTCTGGGGTTGCGCCAATGTGAAAACCCTTTTATACTAAGCTTTTATTCAACACCCCCGATCATAGTTTTTCCCCTAAGGACGTATATCCGCGTATTCTCAGATTACGGCTCTTCATATTAATTCAAAATGGAAAACTCAGTGTTCACGACTAACTCAATGTATGTCCATTCATATGAGACATTGGAATCATCTTTCACATTTCCATGCCTACATACCAACATCTCTCTTTTACGTCTATTTCTCCTCAATATACCGGCCACCCCTAAACGCCTAAACTAAGTCGTCTACAACCGAGATCAAATACCCTTCTGGAGGAGGAAGAATGGATTGCACCACAGAGCCACATAATATAATTGTTGATGTACATGTCACTGGAGAAACTCCAGAATCCGCTCGAGCAGAGTTACGTGCGGGCCTTCTTGCCACACCACGTACGCTGCCAACGAAATACCTCTACGATGATCGTGGCTCAGAACTCTTTGAAGCCATCTGTGAACTCCCAGAATATTATCAAACTCGCACAGAACGCCAACTACTCATAGACTGCGCTGACCAAATTGTTGATTTAACCAAAGTCGAAGAACTCGTTGAACTGGGTTCAGGGGCAGCCACAAAAACACGAGTCTTACTCGATGCCATGGCACGAGCCAACCAATTGAGATTTTACGTGCCCTTTGATGTCAGCGAAGGAATTGTCAGACGTGTGGCACAAGAATTAGTCAATGAATACAAAGGCCTTCAGGTTCATGGTGTGGTAGGAGACTTCTTGGCCCATCTAGAACATATCCCTGAAGGTGGCCGTAGACTCGTGGTCATCTTAGGTGGAACCATTGGGAATTTAGCTCCACAGGCTGCACGAACATTTATCTCATCCATTCATAGTGAGTTGACTTCTGGAGATTTTTTCTTGTTAGGTGTCCAACTTGAAACGAATATCAAACGCATCGAAGCCGCCTACAATGATTCAGCCGGTGTCACAGGGGAATTCAATAAGAACATTTTACACGTCATGCAAGAGATGGTAGGCGCGACACTTAACCCTGACAGCTTCGAACATGTCGCACGCTACAATACGACCGACCATCGAATTGAAATGCGACTGCGCTCAAACGAACATCAAACCATCCGGATCCCAGGCCTAGACCTCTCGTTCGATTTAGAGAAAGGGGAGGAGATTCTTACAGAAATCAGTACCAAGTATGACCATCCTCGCGCCGAAACCCTCTTAGAGGACTCAGGCTTTGATATGATCAAATGGTACACCGACCCAGACGAACTCATCGGACTCGCGCTTGCCAGAAAGCCATAAATGGCTAAGAACTGGTCCAATGCCCAGCTCCCATAAGTTCTCATACACTGAATTTCCGCTCTAACTTTTTCAATATTTGATCAGCCCAGGGAATGGATTTATTTCTTTTTTTGGCAGGCTTCTAGGATAAGACGAAGATTGCGGGCAGTGGGTTCAGGTAAAACAGGGCGGAAAAGAAGAATGTGGTTACAGTTTGCCTTCGCCTTTGAGATACTTTCTGAATTTCCCCATGAGTTCTTCACCAAGAACGCCGACATCGGGTTTGGTTTGCATGTAATCCCTAATTTCTTCTAGCCGATGTTCAGCTTGATCATTACCCTTGAGACGCTTGACCTTCTCTAAAGCATCATCAAATGCATCGAAGGTCAGTTCTTTATAACCAAAAGCACGTATACGCTTAACGGCCTTCATCATGGCTTCGTTACGAAATACGGTGAGATGTTCTGAGTCAATTTCTTTGAGTCCGAGCTTTCTCGCTCGACGTTCAGCGGCTTTTCGAATCCCACTTCTGACAAAATCTGGTGAGGTCTGCAAACGTTTCCACGCCTCATCCCCCCACGTCACTTGTGATTGCGGCGCTTCCCACAAACGAACCAACGACTCGGCATCAATACGACTCATGCCTTGCTCGCGAGCGAGATCTTCAGCATCATGCTTTAACATATCCGAAACAAATTCCTTCGCCATTGGTGGAGAATCTTGAATCTTTTTCGCGAGCAACTCCAGTGCATCTTCGGTCCATTCTAGAGGTGCACCACCCGCTTGATCTTTCAGGTCGCCTAAGGCTTCAACCTTTTCGAATAGCTCAACATTGACTTCCATATGCCCGCGTTCTTTGGCAATATCTACGGCAATTCGCTTAATCATATCTCGCATGAATTCAGGAACGGTCTCTAATCGTTTTTTGGCTTCAGCTGTCCATGGAAGATTACCCTTTTCCATTTCCTCAGCCGCTTCACTTAAACTGGCCTCTCCCCCCATTGACCCCATCATTTTCTTCTTAAATTGATCCAACACCTCAACCGTTATCTCTGAGTATCCCAGTTCTTTTGCCTTTTTGATTGCAAGGCGTTTCACCATTCCACGTAAAAAAAATGGCGCCCGTTCTAAGTGTTGCAATGCCTCGGCCGTCCATATGACATCTTGATCGATTGTTTCTTGGTCAGGGGTACTCATGATGATTTCTCTATCCCATTTTCTTGATTGAGCAATTCTTTAATTTCTTTTCCTGCCTTAAAAAACGGCATTCGCTTCTCTGGAACCTCGACACTTTCTCCAGTTTTAGGATTTCGGCCTTCCTTGGTTTGCCGAATTCGTAGACGAAAGCTCCCAAAACCACGAATTTCTGTTTTTTCCCCATTTTTCAAGGAATCACGTATGGAGTCAAACAAGGTATTGACGACAAGTTCTGCTTGCCGATGACTTAAGGTTGGGGCTTGTTCACTTAATTTTTCAATAAGGTGAGCTTTGGTCATCCATCCCTCCGTCAAGTATTCAAAACATACACCCACGCTAGTGTGGGTGAGAGTAGCAGCATACCAAACAAACTCTTCAAAAAACCATTAAGTACATAAGGGGTGTCCAGGATGATTGCAATGCCATAGAAGAGGCTTTCCCCAAAAATGAACTTTCAATCATATCTCGAAAAGAAAACTCCTTCACTGGTTCCACCACTTGTGGGGTACCCTGAATGCCACCCAACTTACTGGCTAACTGAATCGCATCCGAGAGGTCTCCCAACTCATCAACAAGAAGAGAATCCTTGGCCTGGCGTCCGGTAAAAACTCTTCCATCAGCAAGCAGTTCAACGTCCGCTATGTCTAATGATCGTCCATCGGCAACTGCTTCAATAAATTGACGATGCACATCATCCATCACCGATTGCAACAATTGGATATCATCATCTTTCATAGTGCGAAACGGTGAACCAATGTCCTTATAACGCCCACTTTTGATCACAGAGTTCTTGACACCAACTTTCTCAAGCAGTTCTTCAAAATTCGTCATTTGCATGATGACACCAATACTTCCGGTGAGAGTCCCTGGATTGGCCAAAACCCGATCACTCGCAACAGCGATATAGTAGCCACCTGAAGCAGCAACGGTACCCATCGAGGCAACGACAACTTTATTGTATTCCGACTTTACACGTTTGACAGCATTGTAAATTTCTTGAGATGGAGCAACCCCTCCTCCTGGACTATCAATTCGAACGACAATCGCTTTGACAAGAGGGTTTTCGCCAAAGTTCTGCAACTCACCCACAATCTTCCTGGAATCGAGAATAGGGCCCTCCACTCGAACCACCGCCACTTGCTCTTTCCCATACGAAGCAAGATCCGGCAAGATCGACTTGCCAATCCAGGTCAGCACAACCGCAGCCATGAAAATCCAGAAGACTCGCCTCCACCACGACGTTCGTGGTGGAGGCTGTGTATAAGAATCAGACATTAGATTTGGCGTTTATCCTTTTCAGGCATTAGGCCTCGTCTTGAGATTCAGCATTTTTTTCCTGCGTCATCCGTCCTAAGCTTTGATCAATTTCACCCTGTGCCGCATGAAACTCTTGCAGCTGATCCTGCCCAGCCGCACGTGCATGCTCTGATAAACTCAGAGCTATTTTTCGTTCATCACAATCCACTTTGACAATTTTCGCTGTGACTTCTTGCCCGACTTCAAACTTTTCTTCCATACGCTCTTGCGGGTCAAGACTAATTTCGCTGACATGAATCAGACCTTCTACTCCACCCTCTAGCTCAATAAACACACCAAAGTCGGCAATCTTGGATACCTGCCCTGTCGCCTTCCCTCCAATTTGAAAACGAGAAGGAATATCAGATTCCCACGGGTCTTGCATGAGCTGTTTATACCCCAATGACAAGCGTTCCTTTTCCTTATCAATGCGTAAAATCACAGCTTGAACCGATTGCCCCTTTTTAAAGAGTTCAGATGGGTGCTTGATATGTTTGGTCCATGACATGTCTGAAATATGAATCAGGCCATCAATGCCCTCCTCAAGTCCCACAAACGCACCAAAGTCCGTTACGCTTTTGACTTTCCCTTCAATCTGAGTCCCTTCTGGATATTTGGACTCAATCACATCCCAAGGATTTGGGGCCGTCTGCTTCATGCCTAAGGAAATTTTTCGGCTCTTCTGATCCACATGAAGTACTTGTGAATCAATCTGATCACCAATGGAAACGACCCGTGAAGGATGACGCACTTCATGAGTCCATGACATTTCAGACACATGAACAAGCCCTTCTACGCCAGGCTCCAACTCAACAAATGCCCCATAATCGGTCAAACTCACAACTTTCCCAGGGACGCGGCTTCCCTCTGGGTACTTCTCTTCAACTTGGCTCCAGGGATCTGCAGTCTTCTGTTTGAGTCCAAGCGAGATTCGTCCGGTCTCACGATCATATTTCAATACGAGAACTTCAATGCGATCACCAATGGAGAACATGTCCGAGGGGTGACCAACACGGCCCCAAGAAATGTCGGTGATATGAAGCAAACCATCAATGCCTCCGAGGTCCAAGAATGCGCCGTAATCGGTGATATTCTTCACGGTACCAGTAATGAGCTGCCCCTCGGTCAACGTCGACAAGGTCGTCTGACGTTTCTTGTCTCTGGTTTCCTCAAGCAAGGCCCGACGAGAGACCACCACATTGCCACGACGATGATTGACCTTGATAATCTTAAAGTTAAAGCTTTTCCCAACCAGCCCATCCAAATCTCGAACAGGCGTCAAATCTATTTGAGAGCCAGGGAGAAACGCTTTCACCCCAATATCAACCATCATGCCGCCCTTGATTCTTGAGAGCACCTTCCCTTCAACTTCCTTATCATCACGGTGGGCCACTTCAAGGTCTTCCCACACCTTCATCTTATCTGCTTTTTCTTTCGATAAAAGCAGGTTGCCGTCTGAGTCTTCACATTGTTCGATATAGACCTGTATCGTATCGTCTACTGCGAGGGTCTCAAGTTCTTCGCTGGAAAATTGATCAGCTGGAATCATGCCCTCAGATTTATAGCCAATATCAATCACAACCCGTTCACGCTGGATGTTGACGACCCGTCCTTCCGTGATGGTGCCTTCTTCTATATTACGAAAGGTTTCTTCATACAAGGCTGCAAGAGCCTCACGATCCATGACTTCGGGTTGTTCTGAAACTGTATCCATTCTCTTCCTACGCCTCCACTCTGCTCATATGCACGGCTGATAATACGAATAAAACTTCTGACCCACCCATCAGCATTTGGTGAGAAAGAAGGTCTTGAGTACAAATAACTTGATCATATTTAGCGATTCGTTGTAGGTGCAGATACGTGGCCTAACTCGGCGATACGGTTCATCACAGCTGCACTCACTGAATGGTAGTAATCCTTTTTATCTTGTCCCTCTTCATAAGGAAACGTCATTGGCTCTCCAAAATATATGGCAATCGGCTTCAATCCTAGCCGAGCCGACCCAATTGGAAGCACGTCATAGGTTCCAGCAATATAAGCTGGCACCACCGGACATTGGACTTCAGCGAGTATAACACCAATTCCAGGCTTTCCGGATTGGAGCGCACCATGTGGAGTCCTTGTCCCTTCAGGGAAAATGACGACAGACTTCCCTGCTTTCAATCGTGCAACAGTATCCTTCAAAGCTTGCCGGTCTAACCGGTTGGTCTTGAGAGGAATCCAGGCAATTTTTCGGAACATCCAATTAAGAAGCCGAGGAGAGAAAAGATTCGCTCGCCCCAGAAATGCTACGCGTCGTGGTATGCCACAACCTAAAAACGGGATGTCAACATAGCTCGCATGATTAGCTGCGAACAGGACACCCCCCTGTTTCGGAATGTGCTGAGCCCCATGTGCACGATACCGAAAAAGCACTCGCCCAATAACGTTAAAAAACGCCCAAATACAGGCGTATATGAGCCCACTCACAGGTGTGCTGCAACAACTTCTGTCATTTTTGCCAAAACTTGGTCAATCGATAAATTGGAGCTATCAATCATCATGGCATCAGCAGCAGGGAACAACGGAGCGACTTCACGGGATCGATCGCGGGCATCTCGGATAGCCATTTCACGTTGGACATTGTCTCGATTCTTATCTTGATCACCTTCTTGCAGTTCATGATACCGTCGATTAATTCGAACCTCAGGATCTGCATCAAGAAAAAATTTAACTTGCGCATGTGGGAAAACATTGGTCCCCATGTCACGGCCTTCGGCAACCACTCCCCCCTTATCTGCAAAATCCCTCTGAATTGACAAGAGCCACTCACGAACCGGAGGATGGGCCGCTACGGTCGAAGCCAGTTGACTCACAGCCAGATTTCGAATTTCATGGGTCACATCCTGGGAATCAACATGTACAGAGAGTATATCTTCCCCTGAGTGCAAGGCTAGCGTTGTTGTCTCCAGCAACGCGGCAACTTGATTCAAGTCTGTGGCATCTACGTTACGAGCATTCACTTTCCACGCAATACCACGGTATAACGCGCCCGTATCCAGATAGGTATAGCCTAAATGTGCAGCTAGCCGCTTGGCAACTGTACTTTTCCCAACCCCAGCCGGGCCGTCAATTGTGACAACTAATCGGCTAGTCTGAGAATTCAGGCTACCACTATGGTCCTGCCATTCCGGTATTATAGTGTTCAAGGGGAATTTGTCAATAAATCCAATAACTTGTCTTTAAAGCCTGGAAATGAGGTTTCAATACAATCTGTGTCATCAATATGAATAGCGGAGTCCGCACGTAATCCAGCAACCGCTAGTGACATGGCGACACGATGATCACCGTAGCTTCGGCATTCGGCTCCACGAAAGGATAACCCACCAGTTATGTTAAGGCCACCCTGGTTTTCCTCAATGGGAATACCAATTTTTGACAGTTCAATAGCCATAGCACGGATTCTGTCAGTTTCTTTTACTCGAAGCTCTTGAGCATCCGTAATTCGAGTCTCCCCTGTTGCCGCCGCCGCGGCGACACATAAAATAGGAAATTCATCAATAGTTTTTGGAACAAGCTCAGCTCCAATCTCCACTCCATGAAGGGATGCAGACTTCACAACTAAATCAGCAACGGGTTCTCCCGAAACTACTTGAAGATTCATAATTTGAATATCTGCTCCCATATTCGTCAACACCTCAAGAATGCCAGTTCGCGCAGGATTCATCCCGATATTGGGCAAAAAGACTTCAGAATCAGGAACAATCGATGCCGCAACTAGAAAAAATGCGGCAGCTGAGAGATCCCCTGGAACCGAAAGCGGTTTTCCCGTAAATGCCCCACGCCCCGTCACAGAGACAGCAGTCCCTTCCACCTCCACATCGACACCCAAATATTGCAACATCCGCTCAGTATGATCTCGAGACTGCATAGGTTCTGTGACGCATGTCGTCCCTTCGGCGAGAAGTCCAGCCAACAACATCGCAGACTTGACTTGCGCACTCGCGACAGGAGAATGATAGTCAACCCCGGTTAACCTCTGTCCTGAAATAGCCAATGGCGCATACTCACCAGCCATTCGACCAGCGATTGAAGCTCCCATCGTTCGAAGAGGATTAGCCACCCGCCCCATCGGGCGGTTCCGCAACGATGTATCACCAGTTAATACAGAAAAAAAATCTTGCCCAGCCAACACCCCAGCAAGTAGACGAAGCCCGGTACCAGAATTTCCACAATCGAGGACAGTCGAAGGCTCAGTTAAACCCCATAGTCCTTTACCAAATACTTTCAGGTTGGTGTCACCCACCTCTTCGACCTGAACGCCCAATGCACGAACTACTCGAAGCGTATTGAGACAGTCTTCTCCGAGACAATAGCCAGAAACAGTTGTTTCTCCATTCGCTAAAGCCCCAAGAATAAGGGCTCGATGAGTAATGGACTTATCACCTGCAACGTGCACTGTTCCGCGAAGGGGCTTTAGGGCGGCTGTCGTGGACCAAGCACTCACTGAAAACTCTCCCTAGCATGTTTAGCTTTCCCCATAATTTCCTCTATCCCAGCGCTATCACCTGCTTCAAGACATCCCCTAAATTGCTCAAGATGTTGCATATAGACTTCAATCATTTTTATGAGGTTTTCTTTATTGGCCAAACAAATATCTCGCCACATTTCAGGAGAACTCGCGGCAATCCTTGTGGTATCACGTAGCCCCCCACCTGAATACTCCAAAAGCTTTGAAGAATTAGTAAGTTGCCCTTCCAATTCAGTAAGCGTTTGCATCAACGCAAAGGCAGCCACATGAGGCAAATGACTGACTGCCCCTAAGATAAAGTCATGGCTCAGTGGGTCAATCTGGCTCACAACAGAACCGACAGATTGCCAAAGCTGGCACATCTTCTCCAAAGCCTCAGGATCAGTCCGCTTTGTTGGTGTAATAAGACAGCGAGCTCCCTTAAATAAATCATGTGTGGCGAAGGCGACCCCTGATTTCTCCTTACCAGCAATTGGGTGAGCCCCGACAAAACGAACATGTGGTGAAAGTAGCTGTTCAACTTCCTCAACCAGGCGTCCTTTCACACTGCCGACATCACTCACAATAGCCCGCGCCGGAAGACGACCACCCCACTCCTTCAAATGAGCAGAATAAGTGTCGACAGGCGTTGCCAAAATAACTAAATCAGCATCGGTCACTGCGTCTAAGGCCTGAGACTCATAATGGTCAATAGCTCCGAGCTTGACCGCTAAGTCAAGATTCTCAATGCGACGCCCCACACCAACGACCATTCCAGCGAGACGCTTCTGCTTGAGAACTAGACCAAGGGAACCACCTATCAGACCAACGCCAACAATGACAACTTTATTGAAAGACATGGGTACGCTGACTCACTTGATAACGTAATAAGTATTTGATGTTGCCACGAAAGTAAATAGTGAGACCTAAAGCAGAGAGAGGCAGCATGGTCAGCACCTGCACTATAAGTCTCGACCGACGGCTTGAGCTATGAGCTTTAAGCTTGCCATGAGGTCTCTAAATCTCGATGGCTTTAGAGATTCTTCTCCATCACAGAGAGCACATTCCGGATTAGAATGCACCTCAATGAGCAAGCCGTCTGCACCACAAGCAATGGCTGCTTTGGCCATTGGCGCAACCAAGTTCCATTTACCTGTCGCATGACTCGGATCAACAATGACAGGAAGATGCGTCATTTCTTTGAGAGTAGGAACAGCAGTGAGGTCTAAGGTATTTCGGTATTGCGTTTCGAAGGTCCGAATGCCACGTTCACAGAGCATCACATTTCGATTGCCACGAGACATGAGGTATTCCGCGGAAAGTAACAGTTCTTTAATCGTAGCGGACAGTCCCCGTTTCAACAAGACTGGCTTATCATAATCGCCAACCTCCTTGAGCAACTCAAAATTCTGCATATTTCTGGCGCCAATTTGAATGATATCAGCCTTCTCTAAAAAATGACCAAGATCCCTAGCATCCAAAATTTCACTCACGACGGGCAAGCCGGTTTGCTTCCGAGCTTCGACTAAATAGTCGAGGCCCTCTTGCCCTAGACCTTGAAATGAATAGGGTGATGTTCGCGGCTTATAGGCACCACCTCGTAAGATAGACGCACCAGCGGATGAGACCTCTTTGGCTATTCCAACCGTCAATTCCTTTTTTTCAACGGCGCAGGGACCAGCCATAATGGCGATTTTAGTCCCTCCGACCTTGACTCCATTGACATCAATGACACTGTCATGTTTCTGAAACTCACGACTCACTAACTTCCAGGGAGCCAATACCGGCGTGACGCTTTCCACGCCTGGAAATACAGTGAGTGGCTGATTCTGAAGAATGCGATCATCCCCAATCACCCCAACCACGGTCCGCTCTTCCCCAGTTGAAATCTGTGATTGCAGGCCTAATTCACGAAGACGCTCAACAAGATGCTCAACATCCTGATCAGTCACTCCTGGTTTCATGACAATAATCATCGTAAAAAATCTGCCCTACACGAGACGAGCAAGCACTCCATCAAATACCTCGAGAAAACGTCGGTTTTCCTCAGGTTTACCAATGGTCACACGAATCATGGAACCTTTAATATGACGAACAATGACACCTTCTCGTAGCAAGGCATCAAAAACTTGTCGGCCCTCACGCTTGGTGTCGAAATAAATAAAGTTTGCCTGACTGGGAATAACCACCATTCCCAACTTCGTCAGCCCCTGCTCAAGAATGTTCATCTCGAATTCATTGTTTGCTCGGCTCTTGGCCACGTGCCCCTCATCCTCCAGAGCACCAAGTGCGGCTAGCTGCGCAAGGCTATTAGCATTAAATGGAGGACGAATCCGATTCACATAGTCGACAATCTCCGGGGTGGTAATTCCATATCCAACCCGCAAACCAGCTAACCCATAAATTTTAGAAAATGTGCGCAACACCACAACGGGCCGTTGCTGCTTCACATACTGCAGGCTATCGGGATATTCCGCCGACCGAACATATTCATAATAGGCTTCATCAAATACAACAATCACGTGCTCGGGTAATGAAGCCAGAAAAGCATCCACCTCAGCCGTCGACACCATCGTTCCCGTGGGATTATTAGGATTACAGAGAAATAAAAGGCGTGTTTTGTCAGTCACGGCCTTCGCCATAGCAGAAAGATCATGTCGCCAGTCTTTCAACGGGACTTCAACCGGCACACCATGTGCTCCCTGAACAGACAGTTTGTACATTACAAACGTGTGGTCAGCCATCACCGCTTCTTCGCCGGGCGCGATGAACGCCTTAATCAACAGACTAATCACCTCATCCGAGCCGTTACCCACAATCACTTGGTCAGCCGAAACCTTCCATCGTTCGGCAAGAGCTCGCCGCAAATAATGCGCGCCACCATCAGGGTACCGATGCAGGGTAGCCACACCACCGGCCAAAATAGCCTGGGCTTTTGGCGAAGGGCCTAAGGGATTCTCATTCGAGGCCAGCTTAATCGCATTGGAAATACCTAATTCACGCTCCAATTCGTCCAGCGGCTTGCCGGGTGAATACGGAACGAGAGAGGAAATATTAGGATGCACTTGCAATGACATAGGGCTATGAACTCACCAGAAATACTAGGAAATTGCAGAAGGATACGAACCAAGAACCTTTAAAAAGAGACACCGTCCCTTCACTTCCTCAATCGCTTTCTTCACTCGATCGTCATCTTGATGCCCTTCTAGATCCATGAAAAAGAGATATTCCCATACTTTTCTTCGAGTTGGTCGAGACTCGATCTTCGTCATATTAATACCATATGACGAAAAGGGACGAATCATGTCATACAAGGCTCCAACCCGATCCTTGGCCGACACAATGATCGAAGTCTTATCTTTTCCCGTTCGTTCAGACCCTCGTTGCGACAGAATCAAAAATCTTGTGGAGTTATGAATATTGTCTTCAATACGTGATCGAAGAATCTTCAATCCATAGAGTTCTGCGGCTATTTCTGAGGCAATGGCTCCGGCAGTAGGGTCACCGACACATCGTTCAGCCGCGCGAGACGTGCTTGTTTCCTCAGAAATAAAGGCCTCAGGTAGATTCGCCTCTAACCACTGACGACATTGCGCAATCGCTTGCGGATGAGAATACACAGTCTTGATCTGTTCCAGAGAATCTGCCTTGGACAAAACATTGTGTATAACCTCAAACCGAATTTCGCCATAAATGAGCAAGGGTGAATCCACTAACAAATCAAGCGTGTGGTTAACGACCCCCTCCGTTGAGTTCTCTACTGGAACGATCCCAAACCGAATTCGCCCACGTTCCACCTCATCAAAGACTTCTTTAATGCTACTCATGGGAATATACTCAGCCGACTCACCAAACTTTTTAACTGCAGCTAAATGGGTAAACGTCGCAGGCGGACCAAGGTAAGCCACCGTTTGTGAGCCCTCTAATGAGAGCGAAGCCGACATAATTTCACGATAGACAGGTCGAATGGCCGAACTTGGAAACGGCCCAGGGTTCTTACCGGCTAATCGTTCAAATATCGCGGTCTCTCGACCTTGAGTATGCAAATGGGCAGTCGCATCTTTCTTCTTCTTTAAATGTCCAACCTGAATAACGTATTGCGACCGCTCGTTCAGAATGCGAAGGATCTCGTCATCCAAGCGGTCTATATTATCTCGGCAAGAAGGAATATCGTCAGGAAGTTCCACAAGATCACTCCAGCATTGGGGTTGCGTAATAGCTCAGCATAGCCGGAAACCTAGGGCTTTTCAAGAAGAATGGACCCTCTAAATAAGAGGTCGATCATATAATCTCACGAAAAATGCCAGATGGTCACAAAGAGAAGAAGATAAAGTGGCTAGCCTCTAAGAGATCTGAATTCTCTAGTTCATTTTAACGAATTTTATCTAGGGGTCATTTCTCATTTGGATGTGGAATCAAATCTGCATCCAGTTCTGCATTATATCTTTCGACTACTTTCTTGAAAGTCCCTGCATGGGTGCTTCTGGTGAACTCAATATATTCATTAGTTTGCTGTCATTCTCCTACAAAATTCGAATCAATACCCTCTTCGACTAAAAAGTGAGGGGTTTTGCCTAATATAACCAAGCACTCGAAACTTGGCATTCGCACAGCTAACACATGTTCAGCACAGCTCAAAATCTCAGTAATCCTCTGCCTCGCACAAGAACTCATATGGACAAAAAATTATGATTTCTCTCTATCTGGAAAATGTGTGTGAGGAGCTACTGGGAGAGAAGACTTTCGGCATTTCCCACAGGAATCCGACGATCTAGAACTGTGGACTGAACATCTTTAACGGACTAGGGGGCTAATACATGCTCAAGGACGTCCTCTAAATTGATTTCTGCATTACAGACAAACAAATCAAGAGAAAGATAGCTATGCTCGGGGTAGGTGTGAATCACACAATGAGATTCGGAAAGAACGAGGACTTTGGTGATGCCATGGGGGGTATATTCGTATTCACAATCTTTCACAACTGTAAATTCCCGTCGAATGACGTCCTCAATACTGGCCACCATTTGGCTGGTCGGCTTTTCATGCAGGGAAATATCGGCAATTAATAGACGTGATTGCGGTTCCATCATTTTGTTCTCAATTCCAATATTTCCAGCCATCTAAGTAATACTGAAGAATTGTTGGATTATCTAACGAGCTAGGAAGAATATCGGCAACCATGAGATCCCTAGAAAACCCAAAGAGGCCTTGTACATTGCCCGAGCCGACAAACCTCGTGGGAACTGTAATCGTGAGCGCATCCTTTGAAATAGGCACGTGCGAAGCAAGAATAAAACCCCAGTCACCGAATGAAGGCACATAGGCATGGTAGGGTGCCACAAATGGAAATCCAGCTGTTTCCAACGTCTTATGAATGGACCAAAATGCCTGTTTAGCAAAAAATGGACTCGTCGACTGCGTCACAAAGATACCCTGTTTTGCCAAACGGCGCTTGGCCAATTTATAAAATTCTCTACTGTACAGTCGTGATAACCCTGAATTTTTTGGATCAGGTAAATCGGCAATAATGACATCAAAATAGTCCGTTCCTTCCAACAGATATTGATAGGCATCATGGTTGACCACTTTGATGCGTTCATCACCAAAACTTTCATGATTGATATGCCGAATCATCTCATGGGTCGAAGCCAATTCCGTCACGAGCGGGTCTAAATCGACAAGCGTAATAGCTTTCACATCGGCATACTTCAACACTTCCCGTGCCGCCAGTCCGTCCCCCCCGCCAAGGATCAAAATGTTCTCGCGATGCGAGGTCAGCCCCATGGGCACATGCACAAGGGCTTCATGGTAGCGATATTCATCAATGGATGAAAATTGAAGATTCCCATCTAAATAGAGGCGAACATCGTCCCGGTGTTTTGTAATCACTACTTTTTGATAGGTGGATTGTTGGGAATAAATAACACGATCTTCATAAATAGTGGTTTCCCAGGCATGAATGAGGCTTTGTGACCCCCAAAACATCCCCACCAGAATAATCGCGGCGACCGAGGCCGCAATGGGAAGCATTCTCAAATTCCGAAGGTCAAGAATTGACCGAAAACACCAGAGAGTAAACATGCCGACCGCCACATTAAGTCCGCCAGCAATCAATGAGCTCTTAAAGATTCCAAAAAATGGGAGGAGAATGAATGGGAAAAGCAATGTCGCCGCAAAGGCGCCAAAATAATCGAGAGATAAAACATTCGATATATTCGCTCGAAGGGCATAATGTTTTTCCATGATACGGGTCAGGAGGGGAATTTCTAACCCAATGAAAATGCCAATCACCAGAATCAGGGACACCATGATGGGGTAATACATCGAGGTATAGGAATAGGCCGCAAACAACACGGGCACACTAAAGCCCCCGACCACCCCTAAGAGAATTTCAATCGTAATAAACCATCGCAGAAGATGCTCTTGAATATAGCGAGATAACAACGTCCCTATACCCATGGCAGTCATCGTCAGACCAATGGTGATAGAAAATTGCTTCACACTATCGCCGAGAAAATATGACGACACACTGCCAATCAACAGCTCATAGATAATCGTGCAAAGACCCACGACAAAAACGGTCATGAGAAGGACCGCAGATTCAAATGTCGGGGAAGGCGCGTGCGCCTTATTTTCCACCTCTCACTCCGCCTCCACGATGATTGGGGCCACCCACACTTCCCGTTCTCACACTAGGACCGTAGTACATAGGGGGTCCACCCCAATACATAAAAGATGGGCCAGAACGATACCCGTTATACCCCGTGTAGCCCCAACCTCGTTGTCCTAAATAGAACGCCCCCATATAAACAACCCCTAGAATCAACAACATGGAAAGCAGCACTCCACCTCGTTGATTTCCCATTTCCCTCGAATGCTTATTCGGCATACCACCCCTCTTTGTCACAATCCACTCCTTGCCTTTGTCCCAACGATCAGTCTTTTATTCGAGCCCATGCTACCACTCATCATCAATCATCCTCGAGCGTCTATCCGTGGGAGCATTTTGGGCATTGACCCACATCCAAAGACCAACAGCTCCGATAAGAGACAGAATCCCCAAAATAAAATGGGCTAAGGAGCTTCCCTGCTTGGGCGTCACCTTCACCCTCACCGAACCCGCTCCAGAGGCATGGTTGGTCTCAATACTGAAACGAAGAAAGTACGCGCCTTTTTTGGGAAACGTGACCTTCAAGTCAAATGTCGTATCTTGCTCCGACCATGCATAGCCTTCATAATCACGACCAGATTCCTTCCAGAGCTCTTTTCCAAATCCGTACAGATATTCTTTTTGTTCATCTAGTACTTCCCCTCCGACAAAGCTCCACACACCAGAGGCATTGAGTGTTTGTGCCACCGCAATACGGTACACCGAATAGTCCTCAGTCACTTCAATCGGACCCACATCTCCCCCTGACAGCGGAATCGTTTGCTCCACATTCTTCCCCACATCCATATTCAGGAAAAAAGAAGTGAGGAAACAAAGCCCAGCAAATGCCAGTAAGGCATAAGAAGCGTTGGTCCATTCCGCCAATTTTTCAGAATCGTGAGCCATGAGGAAAGGCCTTTAAAATTTCAAGTCGAAATCAATGGAAAAAAAGAGGATCACGGCGAAGGACACCGCCACAGTCATTTCCAATAAACCGACCGCCAAGTTCTGGTCGTGGGCAATGGCCTGATTCACATCAATTTTTGGCAAGAGAATCTTGTCTAATAACGTTCGAATGAGAGGAAGAAACAGCAGACCGCAGACCACACTGAGACCAAAACTCACTAAATTATACGGCCAACTTACAAAATCTCCCACCGCGCCCTTCATTAAAATTATGCCCAATGCCACTAACGTGCCCCCAAACGCGACCCCCGCCGAGACATTATTACGTTCGATTTCATCATGCACATTGAACGGCGTAATCCGGTCATAAAAAAACGTGAACGCAATTAACGCCACTTGACTCAACCCAAAAAAGGCAAGTGCCGTATGGACGCCCCCACCTTCCCCATGGATGGCACCGGCCACCACGAGCCCTGAGGCAATATAGGCACCAGCTTCAACTGCCCCAGCTCCGACATTTTGATCATCAACCAATTCTTTGACGTTGCAAAACTTGCGCAAGAGGAATCGATCATTAATCACACGAGAAACATTCAACAAGGCAATACCGAAGAGGCCATAGCCCACAAACGCATAGAAGTCGTTGAGTAAATGTTGAGAAGGACCCACATGAGCGCCAATCAACACCATGATCACCGCGAACTGATACCCTGCCAGGCTCATGGCGACGGCCACATTTTTCTTGGGCCCAAGCTGTTCGTAGATACTGTAAGGCGTCAAAAAATCTTTAATGAACTTGGCCGCCACAAACAAACACACGGAAAGCCCAAGAAAGATCATGCCTTCAATGAATGCTCCTGAAAAAATATCCATACCTAATTGGTGGGCTAGCTTAAACTGTAAACGGTGACTTGAGAGGGCTTGATCGTTTCGCTATAGCTCACATCATAGGACCCATCGGTCCACTTTTCGACACCAATGAATTTCTTGCCGTTTTCAGCTTCGAAATCCCAATAATAAAATTTCTCCGCATTTTTATCATCACTATAACGATAGAAGATGGCAGAATCGGAATCCTCCAACCAATAGGTCTGTCCTTCAAATTCGAATTTCCCTTCTTCATCATCATCCATTCGGATCAAATCATCTTTGGACAAGCCAATATCCCTAAGCTTCAATTGACGGAGAGTAATTGCCAACTCAAGCTCATCATCTTCTTCCAGATCAATCCATACTTTTTCTTCGCCCTTGTCGCACTCCAGCTCATACCAACTCGACTCCCCTTCACGATAGGTATGCTTCGCGATGACCTTCAGGTCACAGTCGTCCATGTCCGACCCAATACCCGTAAGCTGAATAACCGCCCCAGCCCCTACATTTTCTATACGCAGTTCGTCCTTGCTGTAGGGCTTAAACGGTTCCTTGGCCTTCAGTAAGGCCTCCTGCCCCTTTTGCTGATGTTGCCAAAAGAAATACCCGATTCCCGCAATCACGAGAAGAAGGATAAGCGTTGCAAATTCCATCGCGCGTCTCCTTACGACATGCCCATTTTCTTTTTCAGTTCAGCCAGAGAGTCAGAGTGACTCGGGTTGACCTCACCAGCCAGCGCCTTATTAATTTCCGCATCAACATTGGTTTCCAACATCGCCATTTCGCCATAGGACTCTGCAAGAGCTTCATCTTCCTGGACTTTGGATTTCATCTTTTCCAGCATCGAAATGGTGCTATCCGACCCAACGTTCGCCAATTGTTGATTCAGCTTTTTAGTGGCATTCGCCACCTTTGAACGTGCCCGAAGGGTGGTCAACTCGTTTTCCCACATACCAATCTGGGACTTTAATTTTTTGACATTCGCTTCAAGCTGAGCCACCATTTTATCCTGATTGCCAAGATTGGCCGAAACCGTTGTCGCTTGCTGAATAGCACTATCCTTTTTGCCTAACGCTTCGCCAGCCAATCGATCAGCATCCGCCGCCGGCAAACTCCCTTTTTGCCCTTTTTCGAGGAGCAACATCGCCTTCCGCTCATAGTCTGTGGCTAGTTGTTTTTTCTCAGCCTGTTCCTTTTTGAGCTGAATGGTCAGAGCTTTGACTTCTGCCAAACTTTTCATGCTTCCTTCCAGATCTTTTTTTAAATCTCGAATCCCTTGTTCGGTCATTTTAATCGGGTTTTCGAGCTTATCCATCGCCGAATGGGCTTCGGATTCTGCAACTTTAAACAGTCGTTTAAACACACCAAACATTCCTCAGCCCTCCTTTATTCAGCTTTTGCCAAAGATATGAGTTCATCCACATTCTCGGCCATGGCCACACTCAAGGCATTGATCGAACCCTCAAGTTCATTCAGATCGAGGTTTTCCAATTGTAAGGTATCTCGAAATAAGACCTTCGTCCCGGAATCATCGATGGCAAAGGCCCCATGAACTAAGGTGCGATTCAGTTGCAATAGCCGCTTCAGCATATTCACCTGTGGATCCTTCTTGATCTCAAAAATAAACTGTTCAAGAATAAGAATAGGATCTTCGCAATCAATCACCAAATGATTGATCCCTTGGTCCTCATCATCGATCACCACAAGCTCTTGGCTTGGGTCTTCTTTGGTAATCGAAAACTCGAGTTCTTGAAGATAGGCTTTCACCTGTTCAAAATGCGTCATGCGTTCTACACTCCTTTCCCCAACAGAGATTCGAAATAGTCCATAGCTTCATTTAACCGTTGCGCAATGGCATGAGCCATCTCCCGTTTTTTCAAATCCGTCGCATGAAAATCGGGATGATATTGTTTCATCAGTCGTTTATAGGATAAGCGAATGTCAGCAAGAGTCGCATGAGGGCCGACCTCTAAATTGGCGCGATACTGCTCTTCTTGTGATGACGAGGTCGTAGACGGAAAGTCCTCAGAACCATTCCGCGCATCAGAATGAGCAGAAGCCGACTGAACAGAATCACCGCGAAAGGGAACATCGCCTAAATAACTCGTAACAATTCTACCAAAACGGCGAAAGAGCGACACACCATACCTCTACAAAGCAATTCGATAATGAAACATGCCCAGACACATCACGACCATCTTTCGCCCGACGATTCGGCGAACCTTGCAAGAGCAGCGTTGATGAATCAAAAGATACTAACAGAAGAACACTAAAGAACAAGAGCTTGGATATCGGCTCAAGTTGCAGGAAGTGACAAGATGACGTAAAGCATCAAGCATTTGAGTCGAATCAAAGGAACAACATGACGCGAAAGCCCAGCCAAGCGTCCCCTCTCTCTTGTGTCCGCCTACGTGGTCAACCTCGACCCAGAAAGCACACAATGGTCTGCCGCACTATAACGATCAAACGGACATCTCGCTATTCTCACATCTACCAAAATCAGGGTAGATGATTTTTCCGTCATTCCGATATTGTCATCGAAAAACCATCCTGGATCTTACCTACCGCACTCCATCACATTAAATATGCAAAGAACGTCTTCCACATTCGCCTTTATTGAATCAAGCATCGCCTAGGATAGGTCTCTGTTGCCGGGTCACACGCCCCGAGAAGCGAAACCGTTTTGCTTCTGCAAAAGGGAAACAAAAACATAACAAAACAACCTTAACGTTCCACCAAATTAGCCGACTAGAAATGGACAGCTCGAAACTGCATGCTTGGAATCCGATGTAACACTTTGGGGTAGTCGGATACATTTCCCCATAAATGTTGTACATGAATATGCCTGTAAAGCCTGGCGACACAAAACCTAATCCTCACAGTATTACTTAAAGATGATTTCATCTGCCTTTTTTGTTTATCCCTCATGTTCAATTGGCATTAACTTGACTGTCCCTCCCAATAGTTTTTCAAAAGGTTCCTTAATAAACGTTTGTGACATTGGAATTGTTTTTAAGACCCGTTGAATATTGGCGTGATTACTACATCGTTGAGATAACTTTTCATCATTAAGATCAAATGGAGAGAAAACTACAGCCTTGTATCCGTCTTTCCAGATTGCAATATGGTGCATAGGTACAGGTAACCCTCCAGGGGCCGGCATGTAGACCCCCCACTCTCTTTTATTATCAAGGTGAAATTCCCTACCATTTTCGATTATTCCTTCTTCTAGAAATGGCTTAATGCATCTAAAATCATGTACATCAATAACAATTCGTACATAGTGTATATTGACAAGTTCTTTCCCTGTTCGTGCATCGATAACCGTTATTTCTACTGGCATGACTGTTTCCAATGGAAAAACAAAGCAGCTTGTCGTACATAGAATCAAAACCAGTAAACCTAATAGTTTCACCATTTTCCCTCCCATGTAACACTATGCCATATTTGGTTACATTCAAATTGACGTCAGCTGCCCAGCAATACCCGACAAACAATTTTGGGGTGCAGTAAGCTTGTAGGCGGGGCCATGAGGTTCATGACTTTTAAAAACTGTGAGTAGACAACTGTGTCATGCTGGGTGGCACGGTGAACTTTGGCGAGATAGGCGTTTGTGAGGTCCGTCATGATAGGTTTATCGCCCACCGTTTCGGGATATCGGAAATCCTCACAGGCCGCGATTTGCCAGGGAATGTCGACGACCTTGCCGATTCTCTGAAAAAATTGTCGCCAGAGACCTGCTAGAGTCGACTGCTGACGCAAGAGACCATCAAGGACTTTGACCTGCATGGCCGCGGAAGTCATGCCTTGCCCATAAATTGGGTTGAAGCTCGCGATGGCATCGCCCAAAACCAGGTAGCCTTCGGGAAACCTCACCAGCTTTTCATAGCGACGGCGAAGACTTGATGGGAATTTATAGGTGTAGATATCAGAAAGCGGCTCGGCGTGACTAATGACATCGTAGATATCAGGAGCTGGCAGATGACGGATAAATTCAAGGTACCCCGACTCATCAGTTGGTGGATGATCGCCCAAGCACCCGCCTGCTGACACAATCCATCTATCGTTCTCAATGGGAAAGAGAAAGGTCATGTGTTTTTGAGTGGGCGGTGTTGGAGAGATCATCACAAGCTTGGCTCCAAGCAAATCATTCGGACGACGGTGGTAGAGGCGAGTGGCATACCCGATTCCAACGGTAATTTCATCTTCTTGTGGTCGTTTAAAACCCAAACCCTCTAGCCATTGACCAGATTTCGATCCACGCCCGCTCACATCAACAACAAGATCCGCAGCTATGGTCGTTTCGGATGCTCCGTCGTTTCCCGACACCACATACACACCGCGAACCTGCATCTGGTCTTTGCTCATCGCCAATCCGCGGACAACACATGCGGGCTCTATCGTCACATTGGGTAATCGTGAAACATAGTTCAGAATTTTCCATTCTAAAAATATGCGACTGACCGACACAGCAGGAAGCCCGCTCGTAAATTGCCTTTTGTATCCATCAAAGTGATACCAGCGTATCGCTTCGCCCATATCAGAAATAGTGGCTCCCCCCTTAAGTAAATCATTCTCAAGAGCAGGGAACAATTCCTTGATCATGCGGAATCCCTGTGCCAGAAGGCCATGGAGATGACGGGTGTGGGACTGACCACGACGAGATTCAGGGTGATCACTGACTGGATCACGTTCGACAATCGTGACTTGCTCAAAATGGTCACTCAAAATACGAGCTGCAAACAGCCCAGCGAGACTACATCCGATGACCACCGCATGTTTTCGCATATTCTGTGAATCCTGAGTGATGTCAGGCATTGGCATCTACAAATCCCACTATGCAGAGACAAAAAGCCGAATTATGCCCACTATGTCCACATACGAGACAACGCTTACAGCCACAAATATGGCCTTGAGCATGGCAGAGATCTGAATTTCTCAATTTCTCCAAATACTGACATGATAAATGCTAATTGTCAGGCTATTACCAAAAATACGAATTACACACGAGGCGCGGACTCAAACGTTTTGATTTAGTCAACGTGTGAACACGTTGTTTGGAAGTCATTGCACAGAGGGGTGATTGGATACAATCAGGAGTTACCGTTTGCTTAATGGTAGCTCTCTGAATCGGAAGGGAATTTGTCGCATTCGACTTCTGCTTTAAATTGTTTCAATGCTTGAAGCGCATCGGACTTGAGATGAGCATATGGCTTGACAAACTTGGGAACAAAATCATCAAAGAGCCCGAGCAGATCGTACAGCACCAGCACTTGCCCATCACAATGTGGCCCCGCGCCGATGCCAATGGTCGGAATCGAGAGACTGTCCGTAATCGTTTTAGCCACATTCACAGGCACCGCTTCGAGCACCACTGCAAAGGCACCGGCCTCTTCAAGGGCTTTCGCATCGGCGAGTATAGCCTCAGCTTGCTCCTCTTCCTGTCCCTGAACTTTAAAGCCGCCATATTGATTGACCGACTGCGGGGTCATTCCAATATGTGCCATGACCGGTATACCAAAACGCGTCATGGCTTCAACACGATCTACAACATGACTCCCGCCTTCAAGCTTAACGGCTGCGGCTCCCGCTTGCAGAAACAGGCCAGCGTTCCGCACGGACTCACCCACGCTCGTATGATAGGACAAAAATGGCATGTCTCCAATCACCAATGCTGTTTCCGAGGCTTGCGCCACAAGTCTGGTGTGATACAACATGTCTTCCATTGTGACTGAAAGCGTATTGGGCTTACCCTGCACAACGACCCCGAGCGAATCTCCCACCAAGATGGCTTCAATCCCAGCTTGCTCCACAATTCGTGTAAACAACGCATCGTAGGCTGTCACGACGGTCAGCTTCTTACCTACGGTTTTGCGTTGTGTGAATTCTGGGACGTTCATGGGTTTTCGCTATTCAGCTCGTCATTAAGAGGGTGTCACTGATCGTTTGGCCGATTCCAATGTGTTTTGTAAGAGCATGGCGATGGTCATAGGCCCCACTCCACCAGGGACGGGGGTAATCCAGCCTGCTTTTTCTTTGACCGGTTCAAAGTCGACATCCCCGACTAAACTTCCATCTTCGCGTCGATTAATACCGACATCAATCACAATCGCCCCTTCTTTAATCATATCAGCTGTCACAAATTGTGCACGACCAATTGCCGCAACAACGATATCAGCTTCTCGACAAACTGCTGGCAAATCTTGTGTTCGGGAATGACACACGGTGACGGTGGCATGACGATGCATGAGTAACAATGCAACCGGTTTCCCGACAATATTACTCCGACCAATGACCACTGCGCGCTTTCCAGACATGGATTGCCCAGTCGACTCAATCATGTGAATGACGCCTTTAGGAGTGCACGCGGTAAAGACCGGATCCCCTTCCACTAGTCGTCCAACATTATATGGATGAAAACCATCGGCATCTTTATGAGGTGAAACCGCTTCTAAAATAATTTTGCTCTCAATGTGGTTGGGCAAAGGAAGTTGCACCAGGATGCCATGGATTTTAGGATCGTTATTTAGTTTTTGAATGAGCGCATATAGGTCCTCTTGCGAAGTCGAGGAAGGCAATTTGTATTCTTCAGGATACAACCCGGCCTTTTCACATGCGATTTTTTTATTCCTGACATAAATTGCTGATGCCGGGTCATCGCCGACTAATACAGCAGCGAGGCCCGGGCGAATACCGCTATGTTCATGAAACTGCTCCACTTCACGGGCAATCTCTGCCCGTACGCTCAAGGCTAATGCTTTTCCATCAATAATCTGAGCCGCCACATGCCCTCCTTGATATCGTAAGGTTTCTTTACAAATAACAATATGCTCTCACGATATCAGGCTTGAAAAAACGACGTCAATCGGACCGACATATTGAGGCTTAGTTGATTCGATGAATTTTCAATGTCGAAAATGGGTTATCACCTTAGATTATTTGAAACCTATCTGGACACCCATGTCGATTCTCTCGTTTCCTTGACAGCTTGAGAAATAGTCACTTACCATGCCTTGTGAATCCTAAAATGAGCAATCTTCCTTCCAATTTCTTTCCAAGTTCTTTTTTGTCCCCTTTCCATGGTACATCGAGGTCCCGTTACATGATGTTCTCTAGGCGAGCTTTTGCGTACAGCTTGTTGTGCCTAGTCACCGCCGCCTGGCTGCTCATACCACACCTGGCCTTTTCCCAAGCAATCATTAACGACCTTGCGGCTCCTCAGAGCATCATTGCCGACCCAGGATATGGCTATTTAGTCGCGAATGCGAACGGGGAACCCGGAAACCGAAATAACAAAGGATTCATTTCACGACTGGACCTCAAAGGAAAATTAACCAATCTTCGCTTTATTCAAGGTGGCAATCAGACTACGGTCCTAAACGCCCCAACGGGTATGGTGTTGATTGGAGAGACATTGTACGTTGCCGACATCGATACCATTCGAGGGTTTGCTCGAACCACGGGACAACCCACCGATTCCGTCTCAATGGCCCGTTACAACTGTGTCTCACTCACCGGCTTGACCGCCAACAAAGCTGGACAACTCTTGGTTTCTGATACGGAGACCAACGCGATCTACCAGATTGACCCAAACAAAGAGTTTGCGGTGTCACTTGTCATTCAAGATGATGCCCTCGCAAACCCGCGTGGCATTGCCATTAATCCACGTACTGAGCGTCTGACAGGGGTCAGTTGGGACGGCGGAAAAGTCTTTGAAATCAGTGAGCAGGGAACCATACACGAGCTCATCTCCAATTCATTTTTCTCTCGCCGATTTCACAACCTTGACGGGATCGCCTTTGACCGATTTGGCAGCATGTATATTTCTGATATGACAGCAGGAAAAGTGTGGAGAGTTCTCGCGAGTCTCAAGAAGCAAGTGATTGCAGAGTTTCTGATTTCCCCAGCTGGCATCGGAGTCGATCGTGAAAAACATTTGATCTTGGTTCCCTATCTCTATGCTAACGGAGCCGAAATTAACGGGCTGGAAATACCCTCTAACTCCGACCACAAAAAGAAACCTCGAGACCTCTCTCAATATGGACTCGGATGGACAAAGAAAGACCAACTCAGTGAGTAAGTGCAGCTATTGCGATCAACGAAAAGGGAAACGCCCATGCCCGGCATTGAGTGGATTTATCTGTAGCCAATGCTGCGGGACTTTCCGCATGAATAAAATTACCTGTCCACCCGACTGCGTATACCTTAATTCCAATAATGAATATCAACAAAAACGCGTAGGGGTTCACTTTGAACAAGACCGCCGAACGTTTTACCGTGAATTATTGGATTTAGGAGGAGAGCGGGCAACTGAGGTTTTCTATGTCCTAGAAGCGTTGACCTACCGATTTTTTCAATCGCGACCTGATGCCCAAGACGCCGAAGTCATTGATGGCCTGAAGCATCTTCGCCAATCGTTTAGCCCAATTCATATACCTGGGGCTGCGCCGACAGCATTTGCAGAAGAGCTGAAGAAAGAATATAAAACCCTCGAAGACCGACAGCCCCTTGATACGACCATGGTGACCCAAGTGCTTGACCGAGCCAGTCAATTCATTCAAGGGTTTTCAGGAGAGGGACTTCGCTCTAACCGCTTCCTGAACGGCCTCATTGGATACATCAAACTTCGTCATCCAGACGTTGCCGAACAACTCGCCCGTCAGGCTGGTGCCGGTGGACGCATTATCATCCCCAGTGGAGCCCCACTCGAAGACCCCCCCCCCATTGTTCAGCAACCCTAACTCATTTCCCCTAAAGGTTGTTTAAGGAAAACGTGAGTCGTTCCCCTTATTCCTCACTTGCAAGAACAAGAAAAGAATGAGGGGTCTCCTGAGGAGATACGAATCAGGAACGACGAGATACGCCTCATCATTCCACGATTTCTATTGTCATTTCAATTCGTTCAAGGGGATTATCACGTGAGTTGCGAGGTTGACTCACAATTTTGTCAGTGACTTCAAGACCCTTAATAATTTCACCAAAAACAGTGTACTGTCCATCTAAATGTGGCGCCTTATCAACCATGATGAAAAATTGTGAACCAGCACTATTTGGATCAGCTGTTCGAGCTGCGGATAAAATCCCTTTGACATGCTCAATCTTGCTAAATTCCGCTGGCAAGGTATAGCCAGGACCACCTGTGCCATACGATTGCATTTTACTCGGATCTTTTGTATTCGGGTCACCTCCCTGAATCATGAACCCTGGTATGACACGATGAAAAATTGTGCCATTATAAAAGCCAGACTTTGAGAGCTTAATAAAACTTTCAACATGTTTGGGGGCCAATTCTGGGAAAAAGACTATCTCCATTTCTCCAAACTTGGTTTTCATTATGGCATGAGGTGCCTTTGTGGACTTGTCCTCATCACCAACAAGGATGACATTCTCAGCAGCTCCCCAACTCACAGTGCACAAACCAGTCCATATGAACCCCATTATCAGCAATGTCATTGAAACCCAACCTACCTGCCTTGCCTTCTTCATAGACCTGACTCCTCTCGCCTAGTAAATAAATGCTCTATGATGCTGCATTTTGTCCAAGTCCTGCCTCCAAGGCTTGGCGCGCCGCGACCTGTTCTGCTTCTTTTTTTGTTGTTCCTTTTCCTCGCCCTCGGACTTGTTCCCTCACAAATACCTCGACTTCAAAAACTTTTCGATGATCTGGTCCAGATTCGTGAACCAGACGATACTCAGGATTTTCCTCAAACTGCCTATGTACTACTTCTTGCAAATGACTTTTATAGTCACCTCTTGGACCATCATCTGCACCCATCGAGCCAAGATCATCAAGCTCAGGCTTGAGGATTTTCAAAATACATGTCTTGGCGGCATCACTCCCTCCATCAAGATACACCGCTGCTATCACGGCCTCTAAGGCATTGGAGAGTAAGGAACTTTTTTGACGCCCATGCGTGGCCTCCTCTCCTCGACCAAGTCGCAAATACTTACCCAAATGCAACCGCTTGGCTACAGTGGCTAGCGATGAACGACTAACGAGAAATGCCTTAACTTTTGAAAGTTCGCCCTCACTCGCATGAGGGAAAGTTGAGACAATATAATCACACACAACGAATGCTAAGACCGCATCACCTAAAAACTCTAACCGTTCATTATCTTGTTGCGCGACATCGTGACTTCCTTGCAAGAAGGATTTATGGGTCAGTGCAAGGTCTAATAAATCAGGGTTCTGAAAGACGTATCCAAGTTTTGATAAAACATCTGAAAGCACAGGAGCGCCACTTTCCACAGCAAGAAGTCTTGAATTTCTCTGTTCGCCCAGATTGAAAACTATGGAATTATACCACAAAAGAAGAATGGGGTGGGTATACTTGATTCATTGTGCAAACGACATCCTAGCCATAAAAAATAGCGTTCATCTCACCGTTCTCGCTATGAATCGGCTACCCCTTTGAATACCAGGCAGGCATTCACACCTCCAAATCCAAACGCATTGGACACAGCAGCAGAAATATTCACGTCACGAGCCTTCCCTGATATATAATCCAAATCGCAAGCAGGGTCAGGCGTCTCAAGATTCATCGTTGGTGGCAACCGGCCCTCTCTCAATGCTAGTGCGGTAAAAATAGACTCAATACCCCCAGCAGCCCCCAACAGATGCCCTGTCATGGATTTTGTTGAACTAACGGGAATGTTATAGGCTCTCTCACCAAACACGCGCTTAATAACATTAGTCTCGACGACATCTGCCATGGTTGAGGTCCCATGGGCGTTAATATATCCAATGTCTTCTTTGTTCACTCCCGAATCCTGAAGTGCACGCTCTAAGCATTTCACTGCCCCACTCCCATTTTCAGAAGGTGCGGTAATATGAAAGGCATCGCTATTCATGGCATATCCGGCCACTTCAGCATAGATATGCGCACCTCGGGTACGAGCCTGCTCCATCTCTTCTAATACCAGCACCCCAGCACCTTCACCAATCACAAACCCGTCTCGATCCTTATCAAACGGACGACTGGCATGTTCCGGATCATCATTACGCCTCGACAAAGCCTTCGCTGAAGCAAACCCAGCTAAGGCCGTTGTACAAATCGTGCTTTCTGCTCCTCCCGCAATCATCGTATCGGCTTCTCCATATTGAATCAGACGAAAGGCATCACCAATACAATTGTTTCCTGAGGCACAGGCTGTGACAGCAGAAGAATTTGGGCCCTTCGCTCCAAATCGAATGGCTACCTGACCCGATGCTAAATTAATAATCACCATCGGGATATAAAAAGGCGTAATTCGATCTGGCCCCTTCTCCAACAACACTTTATGATAGTGTTCAATCGCAGGCAGCCCACCAATGCCCGACCCAATGTACACTCCGACGCGATCTTCATTCTCTTCGGTAATCTTGAGTTTTGCGTCATCTACAGCTTCTTGACTGGCCGCCAGAGCATAGTGGATGAAGGTATCCATCTTCTTGATTTCCTTCTTTTCGATATAATCAGCTGGATTAAAGTCCTTGACTTCGCCAGCAATTCGAGAAGGAAAGTTTGTCGCATCAAAGCGAGTGATTGGACCAATCCCAGATTGCCCCGCACAAAGATTCGTCCAAGTCTGAGTCGCTCCAACTCCTATTGGAGTGACCAATCCCACACCAGTGATAACCACACGCCGTTTATGGAAATTCGACATGACGCAATACACCTTCTATCTTCACAACAATGATTGAAGAATAACTAGGTAGGAACACACCATAAAGAGATTGATACTGGCTTCTCTGAATAAAGCTCTAAAGAGAAAATGGACTTATCCCATCCATAAATTACTATTAGGCTTTTTCTTTAATAAAGTCGATGGCTCCACCCACTGTCTGAATTTTCTCCGCATCTTCATCTGGAATCTCAACATCAAATTCTTCTTCCAGCGCCATGACCAATTCAACGGTATCTAAAGAATCTGCTCCAAGATCATCGACAAATTTAGCATCCGAAACAACTTCTTCTTCTTCAACCCCTAATTGTTCAGCGATTATTTTCTTAATACGGTCTTGCACTTCCATAGCCCCTCCTCCTATTGTCATATTTTATTTCCGCTCTTATCCATTCAAAGCTTCGTTATACCATTTTAGCGTTCTTCATGCCATGTGCATGCCACCGTTCACATGAAGAACCTGCCCAGTCATGTACCCAGCCACGTCGGAGGCTAAAAAGCACACCGCAGCTGCAACATCAGCAGGGGTTCCAAGCCGTCGTAGGGGAATTTGATTCAGCAAGGCATCTTTCACATCTTGGGTAAGACCTTGTGTCATCGCTGTATCAATAAAACCTGGGGCAACGGCATTGACGGTAACCGTTCGACTGGCATATTCACGTGCCACAGTTTTCGTAAACCCAATGACTGCAGCCTTTGAGGCCGCGTAGTTAGCTTGCCCGACATTCCCAATAGCCCCAACAATGGAAGCAATATTAATGATACGACCTGAACGCTGCTTACTCATCGACGACAGACAGGCTTTCGTACAATGGAACGTGCCGTTTAAGTTCACTTGAAGCACGGCATTCCAATCATCCTCTTTCATACGCATCAAAAGGCCATCTCGGGTGATTCCCGCATTATTGACCAAAATATCAATATGGCCCCATTCTTTCAAAGCCTGATCCATATTCGTTTTCACAGAGTCCCACTCGGCCACATTCACCGGAAGCGCCAAAGCTCGTCGGCCTTCTTTCTCAATGGCATCGATCGTCTCCTTGCATCGCGCAACATCAAGGTCCATGACCACAACATCTGCACCATCTCGTGCCAGGCTTGTCGCAATGGTTTGGCCAATCCCCTGGGCAGCACCTGTTACAATAGCGACTTTTCCATCTAATGACATACGCATTTCTCCAAGCTCAGTGTTCCCAAATTTTCAATCACTTACTCAGATAGCAAGCGCTGAGCGAACAGTCAAAAACGATTCAACATCATGAACATTATAAATAGCCGCTTGAGGAAGTATCCGTTTGACAAGCCCAGCTAAAACTTTTCCAGGCCCAATCTCAATATAAGTATTAACACCCATTTCAGACATCGTACGAATCGACTTCGTCCATTGAACAGAAGACGGCAATTGACGAATTAATGAGTGACGAATGTCATGAGCCTTCGACAAGACCCGCGCCTCTGCATTATTGATGATCGGCGTCTGCAAGTCAGACAAGTCAACAGAATCAATATCGGCTTGCAATCGATCAGCCGCCACTTTCATGAGCGAGGTATGGACAGGCACACTTACAGGAAGAGGCATCACTCGTCGTGCCCCTCGTTCTTTTAATAACGTGATTGCTTGCTCAACCGCGACCTTCTCGCCAGCGATCACTGTTTGCCCTGGGCAATTGAAATTGGCTGGCGCAATTACCCCGAATGATTGGGAATCCTTGCATGCGCGAATCACATCTTCTTCAGATACGCCAATTACTGCGGCAACAAGTCCCGTCCCAGGCTCTACGGCTTCCGCCATATATTGCCCACGCTTTTGAACAAGCTTGACAGCATCAGGATAGGTCAACCCTTTTGCTGCCACAAGCGCTGAATATTCTCCAAGACTATGCCCTGCAACAACCGTAGGCTTAAGCTGAGTTTGATCAAATAAGGATAAGGCAACCAGACTGCTCACAAGAAGGGCTGGTTGGGTATACTCAGTCAAATTAAGTTGTTCCGCGGGACCATCAAAGCAGAGGCTTGCCACATCAAAACCCAATACTTCACTGGCTTCTGAATATAGCCTGCGAACATTGTCGTCGGCATCAAACAGTGAACGCCCCATACCGACGGACTGAGAACCTTGTCCTGGAAAAAGTAGGCCAACTGAATGGGTCATAGACGTATTGCGCACAACTCGGGAAGTGATAAATGGCTAAACATTTAATCGACGATAAATTCTCCACCATCGACACAGATGACATTTCCTGTAATCCATTGCCCCTTGGGTTGGCTTAAGAGGCCAATCGCTTCAGCAACGTCTTTAGGTAAGGTTAACCGACCAGAAGGGTTTTTACGTTTGGCAAGATCAATCATTTCGGTTGAGCCAGGAATTTTCCTCAAGGCTGGAGTATCCGTTACCCCGGCCATAATCGCATTCGCTGTAATTCCTAACGGAGCAAGTTCCAGCGCAAGCTGTCGCGTATGAGACTCTAATGCAGACTTTGCGGCAGAAACAGCTCCATAAGTACGCCACACTCTGGCCCCTCCTGCACTCGTCATCGAAAAAATTCGACTACCACGCCCCATAAACTGCTTCGCGACTAAATCCTGTGTCCAATAGACTAAGCTATTTGCCATAACATCTAAGGTCATGTCCATTTGAGGCTTTGAAATGGCTTCCGCCTGCGATGGTGCGATAAACGGTTTCAATGTCCCAAATGCTAAAGAATGCAAGAGCACTCGGATCACAATAGGAGAGCCTAACTCCTCTGATTTCGATTGCATGGCTGAAAGGATTTCACTTCGTTTCTCAGGGTCGGCCGCATTCGCATTAAAAAATATAGCTGATCGCCCTAAATCATGAATCTCTTTGACTATTCGATCAACATTTGGAAACGTCGACTTTCGATCCAAATGCACTCCAAAAATATTTAACCCTAAGGAAGCCAATTCCAAAGCAACAGATTCGCCAAATCCACTGGAGGCTCCCAAAATCAGCGCCCATTCACCGTCTAATGGCTTAATGTTTTCACTCATGACTCCCTCACTATAATCAATAGATTTAGACTCATTTCTCTATGCAACAATCTCTTTTGTCCGATATCACTCATACTAGATATCCCTACCATCGAATGAGGCTAGACGCCCATGTGAGGCCAGCACCAAATGCTGCGAGGAGGACATAGTCACCACATCGAATCCGACCAGAAGCCACGGCCTCATCTAGTGCCAAGGGAATGGATGCCGCAGACGTATTCCCCAAACGATCTAGATTGATGACCGTTTTTTCTAATGGGAACTTCAGCCTTTGAGCAACCGCTTTAAGAATACGAATATTCGCCTGATGGGGAACAAAAACATCGACATCTTCAATAGAGTGACCATTGAAAGTCAAGACTTCCCTCACGGCTTCTTCCATTGTTTTTACCGCGACCTTAAAGGTTTCATTCCCCTTCATTTGAACAAACTGTAATTTATCGTTCAGCGTTTGCTCTGAGGCTGGAAATCGTGAACCACCTCCAGGAACTTGGATGAGTTCAGAATGCTCCCCATCCCCATGTAGATGGATTGATAATATCCCATCATCTCCTTCGGCCTTTCCAACAACTACAGCGCCAGCGCCATCACCAAACAAAACACAGGTGTTGCGGTCTGTCCAATCAATAATAGATGACATAACCTCTGCGCCAATTACCAACACATACTGCAAGCCCGTTTTCACGTAGGCATCGGCAAGGGCAAGCGAATAGACAAATCCGCAGCAGGCAGCGTTGAGATCAAAGGCAGCCGCTCGCGTGGCACCAATTTTCTGTTGAACGAGACATGCCGTGGATGGAAGGGGGGAGTCTCCAGTACAGGTGCCGACAATAATAAGATCAAGTTGGGATGCCAAAACTCCAGCCTTGGCTAACGCCTTCTCTGCAGCTTTCATGGCTAAGTCGGAGCAGGCTTGATCCTGCCCCACTATTCGACGCTCACGAATCCCGGTTCGTTCAATGATCCAGGAGTCTGACGTATCAACCATTTTTTCAAGGTCAGCATTCGTCAGAATTCGATCTGGAACATAAGCCCCTGTCCCTAGAATTCGACTTCTCATGGTTGGACAACTGCTGACGTGTCAGGCATCGTCACTTTCAGACCATCGGCAATATCAGTACGAAGCCGTTCAACAAATCCACCCTCAGCCAATTTATGAGCTCGACAAATCGCATTCTTGATCGCTTTGGCAGACGAACGGCCATGGCAAATCATGCTAATCCCATTCACTCCAAGTAATGGAGCCCCACCAAATTCCGCATAATCTGTCTTACGACGTAGGCGCAGTAAGGGACCGGCAATAAACAGATAGGACAACCGACCAAGGCTAGATGCCGCAATTTCTTTCATCAACATTTTCTTAATAGCATCAGCAAGACCTTCAGAAATTTTTAACGCTACATTGCCAAGGAATCCATCACAAACAATGACATCAGCATTGCCGCTATACACATCACGCCCCTCGATATTGCCAATGAAGTTTATCGAACTGGCTTTCAAGAGTCGAAAAGCTTCCTTCGTCACTTCATTTCCTTTCGTGTCCTCTTCCCCTATACTTAAAAGTCCCACTCGTGGTCTTGCCACTTCCAAGATATGCTTACCATATTCGCTTCCCATGATTCCAAACTGATACAATTGTTGAGCCGTACAATCAACCGTAGCCCCAACATCAAGCATGACCGCATTGCCTTGCCGTGTTGGCAAACTAGCCGCAATTGCGGGACGCTCAACCCCCTCAATAGAGCCAAGAAGAAAAAAAGCAGAAACCATCGTAGCGCCAGTATTCCCTGCGCTCACTACAGCTTGAACATCACCAGTTTTGGCCAGTTTCGTGGCAATCCAAATTGATGAGTCACGCTTTTTTCGTGCTATGGAGGCTGGTAACTCGTGCATCTCAACGGTTTGAGAGGCATGGCAAATACTTAAGGAGGATTTCTTGCCTTTGATGGAATCAAGGTGGGCTTGAATTTTATCTTGGTCGCCGACTAAAACAATCTCATCACCAAGCTCTTTGGCGGCTTGCATTGCTCCGTCGACAAGAGGGGTTAATCCAAAGTCTCCCCCCATCGCGTCAAGTGCAATTTTCATAGTCCTTGTGAAAATCGTGGGTCACAAGATTGGAAAGAGAGGGCCTTAACCCTCTTCAACTGCAATAATTGCCATTCCCTTATACGTACCACAATTAAGGCAGGTAGTATGCGGAAGCTTAGGTTCGTGACATTGTGGACAGAGAGAGAGATTGGGCGGGGAAAGCTTAATCTGACCTCGCCGTTTATCACGACGAGCCTTGGAAATTTTATGCTTTGGATTAGCCATTCTAAATTCACCTTCCTAAATCAAAATACTTAAGACACAACTGAGAGAAAAACATTCACTCTTTTTCTACGGTTACAACTTTTCCTTAAATTGCCGTAGAGCTGTTGCCATTGGAGAAAACCTGATCGTTTCGTGACATGTACACGTTGATTGATTGAAGCTAACCCCACAATGTTGGCATAGCCCAAGACAATCAGAATGACATATTTTCTGTATAGGAACTAAGAGAATGACTTGTTCACGCAACATGACATCCAACTCAATATAGCTATCTTGATACTGGTAAACTTCTTCAATCTCATCAAGCCCTAAATCATAGGACTCCTCGTCAAACTCTACCACGGTTGATTGCTTTTCAGCCTGGTCACCTTGAAAGAGTCCAAGGCATGGCACTTCAATGTGCTCTTGAAACTCAGATAAACACCGAACGCATACTCGCATGACGGTGCCAGCAAGGGTTCCTTTCACACACACACCCTCACTGCTGTGCCGGATATCACAATCAAGTTGAAGCTCCCCCTGAATACGACCCTCATCAGGAGTAAGCTCGAGGTCTACTTGCGTAACCGCATACCTTAAATGAAATCCCTCTTGAGGGATATCCTCAACCAGAAACTTCAAAGAGGATGGTGGGGACACCACTTTCTTCTCAACCATCACTAAAAACACCCTATTCCTTCGTCATTGACAGATTTTGCATAACAAGCATGTCTATCATCATTCTTCTGCAAATGATAACAAGGCAATTTGCCGTGCTCGCTTAATTGCAACAGTCAAACGTCGCTGATGCCGTAAGCAATTCCCGGATGTACGCCGAGGAATAATTCGCCCACGCTCAGTGAGAAAGTTTCGTAGCAATCCCGCATCTTTGTAATCTAGCGGTGTACTGTCATGACAGAACCGACATACCCGACGTCGTTGAAACAATCGTCCACGTTCCACAAACACCTCTCCTAATCTACCCTCAAGAAGAATAATATTCCGAATCGTACGAGGGCTCCTCGACCATATCAGACTCTCCAGTTCCTTGCTGTTGACTGCGCTTCGGCATGAAGGTCACATTTTGAGCTACCACTTCATGCTTACTACGCTTTTGACCATCTTCAGATTCCCATCGCCGCTGCTGAAGCCTGCCATCGACAATCGCGCCATCCCCCTTACTGAGATACTGTCCACAATGCTCAGCTTGCCGTCCAAACACAACAATATCAACATAACAAACCTCTTCCTTGGGTTCATCAGCTTGTCGATAGCGTCGGTTGACCGCTAATGGAAAATTGACAACAGGTGTTCCACTGGGAGTATAGCGAAGCTCTGGATTCCTCGTAAGGTTCCCAATAAGAATGACCTTATTGAACCCGACCATCTGGATCCCCCGCTAAAACTTCTTCTTTTTCCGTGGATTCCGTGGATTCCGTGGATTCAGCTGACGCATTGGCTTGCGATGCTGGGATTTCAACTGTCAAAAACTTCATAATAGCATCATCCATACGATAGAAACGCTCTAACTCACTAACAGCGTTACCTTTTCCCTCAAAATGAACAATAAGGTAGGTACCTCGTCGCTCATGCTTGATATCGTAGGCTAACTTTTTCTTGCCATCATTAACAATTTTAATTAAAGACGATTCAGTTCGTGCAATCGTCTCAGTAATTTTTTCTGTGAGTTTTGTAATCTCCTCATCAGATAGAGAAGGAGAAGCAATACAGACGGACTCGTAGACTTTCATAGATTATCCTCAACAAAATCGCTTAGATAGTGACATTTATTAGGGAGACAAGGATGCAAATTTATCACAGCTAAAATATGAGTGTCAAACGAATAGACTCAGCTATCATATCTATTATGGATACTTAGGGTTTGGGCAGTGCCCAGAAAAAAGCAATTCCCTTAGATTCTCAGTGCCTATTCATTAATTAAATATCTTGTTTCGGTTGGGTGTTAAATTGATTCATGGCTAAGGCAGCCCCATGAAGGGCAATAGCCTCAATGGCCTCAACAGCATGACCAATTACGTTATTGAGCTCAGAGGCTTCTATCGTGGAAAAAGGTGACAGCACATAGTCGGCAGTATCGGTCCCGGGAGGTGGATGACCAATGCCAATTTTTAATCGGCAAAATTGGTCAGTTGCTAAATGGGATAAGATTGAACGAATGCCATTATGCCCCCCTGCACCTCCCCGAGTCTTAATACGCAAAACCCCAAAATTTAGATCCATGTCATCATAGACAACAATGAGATCACTTGGAGAAATCCCCAATCGTTTGACAAAGTCATCAAGGACAGTGCCCGATTGATTCATCCAGGTTTGTGGACGAACCAACTGAACGGATTGACTCCCAATTGAGCCTACTGCCTGATAAGATTGGTATTCGTGGAAAAACGAAACGCGTAACTTTTCCCCGAGACGTTCGACCACCATTTCCCCAATATTATGACGGGTTCCTGAATACTGCCCACCAGGATTCCCTAACCCAACGATCACTACCAAAGGCTACTTCTTGGCCTCCTTCCCTTTGGTGTCACCTTTTGCATCTCCGGCTGCCGGAGTCTCTGCTCCCGCGGCCTTAGGATCCACTGCGGCGGCACCCTCCTGCGACTCACGAGCAAGGAGCGCTTCTAGCTTTGCCTCAGAAATCTTCGTGACAACATGCGTGACCATAAGGTCTGCATCATCTAGAATTTTAATTCCCTCAGCAAGCACCACATCTTTCACATGAATACCCTCACCGACCTGTAAGCTTGAGGCGTCAACTTCGATATGATCTGGCATCTGGGCAGGAAGACATTCTATATGAAGTTCACGAAGTACATTTTGGAGGACCCCTCCTTCTTTCACACCAAGAGGAACTTCACCAATTGTAGTCACTGGAATTTTGACACGAAGTGGTTTATCCATTGACACTTCGAACAAGTCCACATGGAGAATCGTCCCTGCGACCGGGTCGATTTGATAATCCTGCATGACAGCAACTCGTTGCTCTGGATCTCCACCCCCTGTCATCTGTACATTGAGAAGACCCGTGTGACCAGCTTGAGATAAAATAACATGTCGGGCATCCTTAGGATCCATAGACAACAAGGTCGAGTGCCCACTTCCATACAATACAGCAGGGATTCTGCCATTACGTCGGAGTTCACGAGCTGGTCCCTTTCCAGCCTCTGCTCTTCTTTCAACTTTGAGTTCAAATTTCATCCCAATTTCCTCACTTTTGTCCTGCTATTAAATGAATGCTCTTTTCATGATCACTTGAAACATGCTCATTAATGATAGCTATTCGACCCCCCTTAAACACATGAAGGATCGCCCTCTCCCATTTAAACAAATAAGGACGTGACCGATTCTTCACGATGGATCCTTAAAATCGCCTCCCCTAACAACGGGGCCACCGATAAGGACCTGAGTTTAGAACAATGCTGATCTCTCCCATCGAGTGGAATGGTATTTGTCACGACAACTTCACTTAAACAAGAAGCCTGCAACCGATCCAAGGCTGGTCCAGACAAGACCGCGTGTGTGCATCCAGCGCTCGCACTCAAGGCCCCATTATCTATACAAGCTTGTGCCGTTTGAACGATGGTCCCAGCCGTATCAATCATATCATCTAAAAGAAGGACATGCTTGCCCTTCACTTCTCCAATAATATTCATGACTTCAGCCTTATTCGCCACTTCTCGACGTTTATCGATAATAGCCAAGGCGGCATCTATTCTTTTGGCAAATGCCCGAGCCCGTTCAACTCCACCTGCATCAGGTGATACCACGACCACATCTTGATAGTCTTCCTTTTGAAAATGCTCTAACAACACGGGGGTTGCGTAGAGATGATCAACCGGAATATTAAAAAACCCTTGTATGGGGCCAGCATGAAGGTCCATCGTGAGGATTCGCTGAGCTCCCGCGACGGTAAGAATATCGGCCATTAACTTCGCGCTAATGGGTACTCTCGGCTGATCTTTTCTATCTTGTCGGCTATATCCATAATAGGGAATCACGGCAGTAATTCGTGTGGCCGAGGAACGCTTCACCGCATCTAACATGATCAATAACTCCATAATGGATGTATTGACCGGGGCACAGCAGGATTGAATGAGAAAAACATCTGCTCCTCGAACATTTTCCTCAATCCTGACTCGAATTTCTCCATCACTAAATTTCGTGACAGTCGCAGCGCTCAATTCCTGGCCGACATAGGCCGAAATTTCCTTCGCTAAGGATGTATTTGAATTTCCCGTAAATAATTTCAGGGGCTTTGACATTGAATACCCTCTTCACTCAAGACATTGAAGAACCCGCGCGCGAAAAATCTGCACGTTGGCAAAGCTCTCACGTTAATTCTCTCTCACCTCTATTGTCAACTTCATCCACCATTGATGGCTGAAAGCCTCATCCTTACTATCCATTATGATTGAATTTTAGGCGAGTGCAAGACTTTGAGTGCCTGTCGAAACACAAAAAACCTGAAGTTGAGAATCTCTTCTGAGCTCGGCCATAGCCTTTAACGCCCTGTCCTCCTGAGCGAATATGCCAAATACCGTCGAGCCACTTCCAGATAACAATGCGAGGTCGGCTCCCAAAGAGAGCAATTGACTCTTTAATTCTCCCAAGCGGGGCATTGAGGGGAATAGGGCGGACTCAAAGTCATTTTCCATAAGGGGTAAAATATCATTGAAGTCTAGATCATTTCTGTTAGGGAAAGACTGATAACCCACGGACAGCGTTGGAACTTCTTTCCGCGCCATTGCTAATTGTTGGTACGCCCAACTCGTTTCAATAGGAAAGTGAGGCTTGGCCAACAGAATCCATCGGGTCCCCGTGACTGACAAAGGCACAACTTCTTGCCCCCATCCACTAATAAGTGCATGAGGCATTGAGAAAAAGAATGGGACATCACTCCCTAGTTCAGCTCCAAGAGCAGCCATCTCACTCACTGTCCAATTGAGGCCAAAGAGTTGGTTCAAGCCAAAAATAGTGGCTGCGGCATCACTACTCCCTCCGCCTAATCCCGCGCCCATTGGAATCTCTTTATCTAAAAGAATGTCAACCCCTACCTCAATGGCCGCCTTTTTCAAAACAAGCTCTGCGGCACGACAGACAATATTATCTTTTCCAGAAGGAACATTTTCCAACTGACATTGCAAGTGAATTGCTCTAGGCGTTTGAGTCTTTCGTATAGATATTTGATCAAAAAGATCAACGGCTTGCATGACCGTCCACACTTCATGATACCCATTAGGTAGACGCCCAAGAACCTTAAGGATCAGATTCACCTTGGCTGGAGCCTTCACCCGTACCTCATAGACCTCGTGCATCAGCATCATCCCTCTAGCAAGTTTCGGTAGATCATGTTCTATGGCCCGTCATACATGACTGATAAATATCTGGAAAACTACCCCGGTGAGAAAGGCCTCATTCAGCCGCAGCTAAAAGACGCAATCACTGTTTCTATATTAAAGAACCCATCGTAAATAACGGCAAATACATCGCCACAACCATGATGCCAATTCCCATACCAATCAAGAGAATAACCGCTGGCTCTAAGAGTGAGGTCAACATCGCCACGGTTCGATCCATTTCCTGTTCATACAGATCCGCAATTTGCTCTAACATGGTATCTAGCGCACCAGTCGATTCGCCAACACGAATCATATGCGTCACCATGGGTGGGAAAATAGCACTCTGCGACAATGGGTCAGCAATCGTTTCGCCTTCCCTAATACGAAGCCGGACATCGTCAATCGTCTCCTCTACAAGGCGATTGCCTGAAACTTTTCCAGCAATCAAGAGGCCATCCAGTATTGGCACACCACTGCCTAACAAGATTCCCAAGGTACGAGAAAACTGCACAACACTTGAGGGTACAAACAGTCGACTGATCAATGGGGCCGTGAGGAGAAAAGAATCAACCCATCTTCTCCCCTTTGATGTCGAATAGAATAGTTTTACCCCAAGAATAACCACGAACAGGAGAATACTCAGTAACAACATATTCCCTTGAATCCAGGTGCTCACATTCATGACCACCTGAGTTAGCCAAGGCAAGGTTTCGCCAAATTCGGCAAACATCTGATCAAATAACGGCACAACCCAGATAAGCATAAAGACAAGGACAAGCCATGCAACCCCGAGCAATGTCACGGGATAAGCGAGCGCTGAATGCACTCGCCCCTTCAGAGTCACCTGCCTTTCAATATAGACGCCAAGTCGCTTCAATAGGGAATCCATCATGCCGGTGGCTTCACCCACTTCAATCATATTGACGTAGAAGTCACCAAAGACTCGAGGATACTTCCTCAAGGACTCAGCTAATCCAGCCCCTCGTTCAATATCCTGACGAACCCTGACCAGGATCTGTCTCAGGGGTCGGCTTTCTGAATGCTGCGAAAGAATCATCACGCATTCTAAGAGCGGAATACCCGCTTGCAGCATTGTGGCAAATTGTTGGGTAAACGACAGAAGGTCTCGCGTCTTCACAGCCTGACTTCTCCAATCATGTCTCCATCGATCCCAACTCTCAAACTCAATAGTTTTTTGAACAATGTTCGTCACGAGAATCTGACGCCTGCGCAAAACGGACATCGCACCCTTGAGGCTATCTGCCGCAACTTCGCCACTGAGAGTCTGCCCTCCAATCGTTTTTCCTGTATAGATAAAATTAGTCATGACATATTCCGTGTAAAGACGCCTTCAGGAAAGAACGACAGTTGAATAACGGTACCGAATAGCTCATATCGCTCAACGTGGGTGTGGTCGAAAATGAGTCAATCGACCTGAGGACACCCGCTCCCCTCCAGGACGATCCAATAATCGCGTTAATTCTTCAGGCTGTGATGTCGAGGCAAGAGCCACCTCAGGGGAAATCATACGTCGCTTACAAAGGTCAGCAAGAGCTTGATTCATAGTTTGCATGCCATGTTTGGCTTGCCCCGTTTGCATCATGGAATAGATTTGGTGAATCTTGTCTTCTCGCATCAAATTACGAACTGCCGGAGTGGGGACCAAAACCTCAATGGCCAATACCCGTCCACGACCAGTTGCGCATGGAATCAACCGTTGCGAAATTACGCCTTCCAATACCATGGAAAGCTGGGCACGAACTTCATCTTGTTGATGGGGAGGATGGACAGATATCAGGCGATTCAACGTCTGAATAGCGGAATTCGTATGGACCGTTGCAAGCGTTAAATGGCCAGTTTCTGCAACGGTTAATGCTGAACGAATCGTCTCAAGGTTCCGCAATTCTCCCAAGCACACGACGTCTGGGTCCTGACGTAAGATACCGTCTAAAGCCGTATGGAAATTAGTCGTATCAGTCCCAATTTCCCGTTGTGTAATAAGACACTTTCTAGGGGTATACAAAAACTCAATGGGATCTTCTAACGTGACAATATGTGCGGATCTCGCTCGATTGATACCATCAACCATGGCCGAAAGTGTCGTGCTCTTCCCACTTCCTGTCGGCCCGCCAATCAGGAGTAATCCCTGGGGTTTTTTGATGAGGTCAGATATTGTTGAGGGGAGATCTAACTCTTCAAAGGATGGTGCACGATGCGGAATTAAGCGTAACGCGATGGCCGCAGAGCCACGCTGCATGTAGACATGACAGCGAAACCTCCCAATATCTTCCACCGTGAATGAACAGTCCACTTCTTTATGCGTCGCAAAATACGATTGCTGTTCTTCATTAAGTAGCTCCTGCACAAATTGCTGAATGGCTGCATCCTGAAGGGGAAGTCCCTCAACCACCTGCAACCGTCCATCGACTCGGATTCGTGGGATACTCCCGACGGCAAGATGCAAATCTGACCCCGTGCGATCAACAACCATTTGACAAAGATTTTGAAACATGTGCATAGGGTAACCAAAAATTATACCTGCTCATCAGCCCCAGTGACGGTCAATACTTCATCCACGGTAGTCATCCCAAGTCGAACATGCTCAAGAGCACTCGCCCGCAATGAACAAAGATTCGAACGCAAGGCACAAGCTTTAAGCTCATAAGCTGGCGCACGCGTGAGAATCTTACAGTGCAATTCTTCTGACAGCGAAAGGATTTCAAATAACGCCACTCTCCCTTTATATCCCGTTCCCTGACAGCGTGGACATCCTTGCCCTCTCATAGGACGTACAGAATCGATTTCTTGTTCATCGAACCCTAATAATGCAAGTTGATGTGGGGACACCGAGTCCGATTCTTGGCAATCTAGACAGATTTTCCGAACCAGTCGCTGAGCAATCACGAGAGAAAGTGCCGAAGACACGAGAAAAGGCTCAATCCCCATATCCAATAATCGGGTGATTGCTTGTGACGCATCCGTCGTATGCAAGGTTGAAAGCACTCGGTGTCCAGTCAACGCAGCCTGGACTGCAATATGAGCCGTTTCTCGATCACGAATTTCACCCACCATAATGACGTCAGGGTCTTGCCGAAGAAATGAACGCAGACCTGCGGCAAAGGTCAGCCCAATATCATCCTTCGTTTGCAATTGATTAATACCAGTCAGCTGATATTCAACAGGATCTTCTACCGTCACGATATTGACAGTCGGTGAATTCAAAAACTGAAGAGCAGAGTAGAGCGTGGTCGTTTTCCCACTTCCCGTTGGACCTGTCACCAAAATCATGCCATGAGGAACTTCCAATGCTGTGGTGACTCTGGCGAGACTCTTCGCACTAAAGCCCAATTGCGTCATATCAAGGTTGAGACTGGCTCGATCAAGAATCCGTAGCGCAATCTTTTCACCATGAAAACATGGAAGAATCGAAACACGAATATCACAATCTCGACTTCCATGAAACTTCACGTTCATACGGCCATCTTGAGGAAGCCGTCGCTCTGCAATATTCAAATTCGACATGATTTTAATCCGTGCTGTGAACGCACGCTGCACATTTTTCGGGATATGAATGATTGTTCGTAGCACACCATCTAACCGAAACCGCACACGAACAAAGTTTTCATAGGGTTCTATATGGATATCACTTGCTGCAGCTTCGCCTGCCTGCTGAATGAGCCGATTGACCAACAGGATAATCGGCGCTCGATCTTCGACGCGATCCATTCCTGCTTCACTCACCTCCCCAGCAGGAAGAGATGAAGTGACTTCTTTCAAGCAAGCCTGAAGATCGTCAAAGGCAAGGGACGAGCTTCGCTCCGTCCCTACTGGTAGCTGATTCTCAATTTGAGACATTTCAGCTCTCGAACTAAATGCTCCTGGTAGCCGACTCGGAGGTCTTTCCCTGTCCACATCAAGAGTGGCCACGTGATCTTTTTTTCCATACATTCGGCGAATTGCAGCCTGGATATCAGATTCCATGGCCACAATCGGCACAATATGCGCGCCAACAAGAAATCTGATCTCATCTAACGTACTGGTGTTCGACGGATCCACCATGGCGAGCATCAAGCGTGAGCCGGTCTTTCGAACAGGAACAACCGTATACTTTTTCGCCATATCTAAAGGAATGAGCGTTAAAAGCTCAGCATCCACCTGACATGTCGATAAATCAATCGTTGCTACGCCATATTGCTGACTAAGGAATTGCAGTAATATTGATTCCGTTACCGCGCCCATTTCCACAAGGATACTCCCTAATCGATTCCCACTGACTTCTTGAACCTGTAAAGCCGTATTCACTTGTTCCTCAGAAATTAACTGAGCTTCTAAAAGGAGTTGTCCCATCCGTTCACGTATCATAAGGATTATGGCCCCTGATTATTCAGGCTCATAATCCCTCGATAGAGATAATGGGTACCAGATGCAATAGTGAGAGTAGCCATTACGGCCAATACGGGTTGAATAGTCTGAAGCTCCACATGACCTGTCGTCATCAATACCACCATTGTAATGTAGGCAAACTGAACAAGCGTCGTTCCTTTCCCCAGTATCGTTGGGGAAATATCAATTGACGATTCAGTGACGCGAGCCAACAGCGTACCTGCCAAAAGAATGAGATCACGGCTCACCACCATGATAACGGCCCACACAGGAATCATGTGTAAGATAGAGAGAGTGAGGAATGAGGACATGAGGAGAAGTTTATCGGCAAGAGGATCGAGATACGCGCCAATACGAGTTTGTTGATTCGCCATTCTCGCGATCGCCCCATCCAGACCATCTGTCACTGCTGCGATGATCAGAGTCAGAAGTGCTTGATCGTAGTGCTCATAAACTAAGAGGCCTACGAATACAGGGACCAGGAGAATACGAAGAACAGTGAGACTGTTGGGAATATTAAGCGGAATCCCGTCCGAAAACGACACACGATCCATTTAGCCATCCCAACATCAGAGGCGAAGCTTTTGATAGATTTGCGTATAATCCAGAAAGGGTAAGTGTTGAGTCTTTGGTAAGTCAACTGGCAAAATGCATGCTGGTGAGGATGTGCCACGACTTGCAGGTCAGATCGTTCAATCCTATAATCAATCTCAATTCAGATAATGAGAAATTTCAGATTTAGCAGGAAAAATAAGGAGTGTCCTCAATGAGTACTCTTCCCTTGTCATTTCGCGTCAGAAACGCCGTGGTCGAGAAGCATCAGCTAGAGGGAGTGGACCCTAGTGACCGATATTTTAATCGACTTATGCCTGTGAAACGAGTCGACCGTGGCTACTCCACGAGTATCATGTACGAAGACTTAATTGTTGAGAGTGATATTCACCGAACGGTGCAAGCTGCCATTACTAATGTCGTGACAAAACTACAAGAGCATGGCTTTACGAGAATTCGTTCACGTGTCAATTTTAAAGGACAACGGTACCTGGCTGAAAAAGAATCCTGGATTGATTACTCTGACAGCGAAGCGTGATCTGAAATAGGCAATTTGCGACTCCACCTTCTGTGCATCTCTTTCATTCCCCTGGCTACACACATGCCCCCGATTTCGAAAATCATCGATTCCCCAAAAATCGACTCGGCTACTTCACGAGCACATAATTCATTGAATGGTTTTATTCGAAAGGACAGAAACAGATGAATATAAGCCTCCGACATCTCACCCAAACCCTATGGGCTCTACTCATTCTGCTAGGAATTTCCTTGACCATGCCCTTGAACAGTATGGCAGAAATCAAACTACAACATTTTGAAAATAACGGGCTCTCGTTTCAATACCCATCCGATTTACATGCGATGAAACGTGCCAGTACCAAACAGATACAAGAGATGCTGAATCAGCAACTACGCGGTATGGGCAATAAACAGGTATCCGTCGTGGCGCTTGATGTCTTACTGAACCTTCCGGCCTTTCGCGTGATGATCGCCAAAGAACGATTTACCAAAGAACCGAGCTCCAGCTATCTCATTGAGGAACGCAAATTTTTCCTCACAGAGGCACAAAAACGTGGGATGGTGAAATCTTATGGTGACATCAATGAGATTATGATCGGAACCTATGCAGCAATTGAGTTTCGTGATCTCGACAAAGGCGCTCAGGGCTATGGAAGTCGGGTAAGAGTTCTCTGCGGGAAAGACACCTGGAACTTTACATTCTCTGGTAATAGTCGCGAAAGTTATGCCCAACACCAAGGCCACATCACGCAAATCCTGAACTCGGTAGTTCTACCTAAATCATGCTAGAAACTGACGTGCTCTGTTATGGATTGAAGTAGAATGTGGAAGATTCTGAACGAGGAAAGGACCAGGGACAAACTATTCGTGGGTTCGCCACATTCGCCCATTTTTAGCCAACATGGCGTCAGCTTCCGCTGGCCCCCACGACCCAGCATCATAGGGATGAATAGCATGAGACCCAAGGCTATCCCAAACCTTCAATATGGGGTCAACCACGCTCCATCCCAATTCAACATTATCACTCCGTTGAAAAAGTGTGGCATCCCCTGCCATCACATCATGAAGTAGGGTTTCATAGCCCGTACTCGGAGCATCACCAAAGTATTTCGAATATTGAAAATCCATGTCCACATTCCCCACTTGCACATGCGGGCCTGGAACCTTGGCGCCAAAACTTAACGAAATACCTTCATCTGGCTGAATCCGAATCACCAACATATTCGGTGTTAATCGGTCAACTGGAGTCTTTCGAAACAGCATGAGGGGAGCTGACTTAAATTGAATCACAACCTCGGTCACCCGTTTGTGCATCCGTTTTCCAGTTCGCAAATAAAAGGGGACTCCTTCCCAGCGCCAGCTTTCAATAAACAATGTCATCGCCGCATAGGTCTCGCGCAGAGAATCTGTTGAAACATTGAATTCGGAACGATAGGGAGGCACATGACTTCCAGCACTCATTCCCCCTCTATATTGTCCAGCCACCGTCGACTGTAAAACATCGACAGGATTCATGGGCTGAATCGCCCGAAGGAGCTTGGCCTTCTCGTCACGAACAGCTTCAGGGTCAAATGCGTTCGGTGGCTCCATCGCTACAAATGCCAAAATTTGCAAAAGATGGTTGGGCACCATGTCACGTAAAGCCCCAGCCTTGTCGTAGTAGGTCCCTCTATGCTCAACACCCAAAGTTTCAGCCACGGTGATTTGGACATGATCAATATATTGCCGATTCCACACGGGCTCAAAAATACCATTTGCAAAGCGAAAGACTAATATATTTTGGACAGTTTCTTTACCCAAATAATGATCAATACGATAAATCTGACTTTCGTCAATCACACTTCGAAACGTGTCATTTAAAATTCGAGCCGACGCCAAATCATGTCCAAACGGCTTTTCAATTACGATTCGCCTTGCCGTATTGTCCGATTGTATGAGGAGACCTTTCGCTCCAAGGTGTTGCACGATTTCTCCAAAGAACGTCGGAGATGTCGCCATGTAATACAGGTAATTCCCACAGGTTCCATATTGCGTGTTTAAATCAGAAAGCACGGTCTGGAGATGTTCATAGGTATGTGGATCGCGAAAATCTCCTGCGACATAATGCAAACGATCAAGCAGCCATTCTTTGATGGTGGAATCGATAGGATGAGTCGACAACTCCTGCAGGTCTCGACCAATTTTAAGACGAAAATCCTCAACATTCATCGGCACCCCATCAACTCCAAGAATCGCAAATTCTTGAGGTAAAAGGCGGCTGACAGCCAAATTATACAAAGCTGGAATCAATTTCCGTTTCGTCAGATCTCCTTGTGCACCAAAGATCACAAAAATCGTAGGAGGTCTCGTCTGGCCTTGGCTCACTGACTGAAAAAGATGATTTTCTGAAGGGACAGCCTGCGTGACATTTTGGGGCTGGTCATTTTCCATTGTGAACGAGATTTCAGGAAATGGAGAATACAGGGATGTTACGTGAGAAGAATCAATGCAAGAAAGGAAACAAAAGAGAGAGGAAGCAGCACTACCTCTCCTCGCCATATATCCTCTAAGAATAGCTTAACACAGTAAAAACGTAACGGTAGGAATGTTTGGAGTTTACCCTATGACGTTCGCACCAATCATGCTGAGTTCAGCCTGATGTTTGCGAAGTTCCTGCTCATGCAGTTGTAAGGCCTCAGGCGTATGAACACAATCATGGACGCACATAGCTGGAGTTCCGTCACAGGAAAATTCAGAACAGCCCGTCACTTCCAGTCCCCCATGATTGGCGTCCCGAAATACATGCACTTCAAACGTCACCTGACAATTTGTATTCGACGTCGAACATTCAAGTTGGGCCGTAGCCTGGGGAACCTGGGCTTTCATGATGCGCTCCTTAATGTTGAAGGTACTAACTCATAGTATTTGCGTACGACTTACGATTGATTCCAATAGATCAGTATTCGAGAGGGTAAACCTGGCATGCCATGAAGACATATAAGGAAAGAGCGGAAAGGGATACGACAAGAGTCCTCGATTATTCAGAAACAAGGGTTGTTCCATCAATCAAAACCCCATTGTTTCAAGAAGACTGCCATCTTTCCTTCGGTAACCCGGCGATCAGGACGTTAGATCCTTGATCCGTGGTTTTGCGTCCCCGTCTTTTAACGGTATGCCTTTTCGGGAAAGTATTTCCGGTATCTAAACACTCAGGACCTGCGAACATGTTCTTGTCTAAATTATCGGAAAATTTTAAAAAAACTTGAACATTCGAAAGGAGTATTTCTGTAAAAAATACACAGAAAAATCAGCCCGCCAAGTGACCTACTGAATCAATATGAGGGGAGCCAAAAGAATCATAAATGGGACTAGAAGAACCATTCACATGCCATGAAATTGCACGATGAGAGCCTAACAGCCTAAAACGGTCTAAAGTCATGAAAGATACCCACACCTCTTGGAAAAAGAAAATTTAAGAGGAAAGGTCTTTACCGATAATCAATCCAAAGGTCTCATATAATTTGTAGTATGTGATCGTGCTGTGTTAGTTAAAATTACGAGACTTAGATCAATCAAATTCTCAATCATATATGGAAAGTAAATTGTCATATTTTTTGCCCTAGATATTTCAAATGAAAGGAAAGAATCGCGATGTCTTTATTAATAGGTGATAACTCAGTCGTTAACATGCACTACACACTCACGGACAATGATGGCACATTGATAGACAGCTCAAAAGACTCGCAGCCATTAGCGTATTTACACGGCGCAGGCAATATCATTCCTGGACTGGAAAAAGCACTCGTAGGAAAAACCCAAGGAGATGCGCTGCAGGTGAAGGTAGAGCCAGCCGAAGGCTATGGCGAGGTCAATACTGACCTGGTCAAGGTCATCGAAAAAAAAGCATTTGAAGGTGTCGACAAAATCGAGGTCGGAATGGCCTTTGAAGCCAAAGCACCAGATGGCAGCACACAGAATATCATTGTCAGGAAAGTAGAGGATGACGAAATCACCATTGATTCAAATCACCCTTTGGCGGGCGTCACGCTCAATTTTGACATTCAAATTGTCAGCGTCCGAGAAGCCACAAAAGAAGAACTCGACCATGGGCATACCCATGATGGCCACAGCCACGGGCATTAGAATATCATAGGCCCAGGATTATTAGATTACGGAAGTCGACACACGATGGAGTTTCTTCATTGACTTTTTTGCCCATGAATGATGCGAAAGAGGCGAAGTTGACCGTAATCAAAGAGATCGCCAAGGAGTTCTTTGGCCCCAGTTAAATTACCAAACCCAGTTTGGGCAAAGGCAACTGCGATTTGAGATTGCTGGTCTGATGTAAGAAGACGAGTATGGTCAATCGTCTCACCAGCTTGGATAGCTTGCTCCAGATGTCCATAGATCGTTCCTCTCACTAATCCACGTTGCATGGCGATGGCTTCAACAGTAAGCCCTGATTGAAAACCACGCAAGGTCTCCTGAACTGTTGCGCCAAGCGGTTTATTCTTTGATGCCCCCGACGGTGGTGGAGAGGAAGATGAATCCCGTGAAAAACTTTGACGTGGCTGGGCTTCCAAGTAATCAGCAATTGCTTTCAGAAATATGACCCCGAACTCCTGCAATTTCCGACTTCCTACTCCGCTAATCTGCATAAACTCTCGTTCGTTGACAGGATACTCTCGTGACATCTGACGTAACGCCACATCGGAAAAGACGACATACGCGGGAACATCCCGCTCATCGGCGACGTTTTTTCTCAGTTGTCGCAATTGATGAAAGAGCATCTCGTCATGAGCCAAATCACCCGTAGATGATGTCTTTTTCTCTGGAGCACGCATGGGCTTTGTCAGTATGATAGGCTGACATTCCTGCAGGAAATCTTTACCTTGGGCTGTCAGCTCTAAGATCGTAAATGGTTCCGTCATTTGCTGGAGGTATCCAAGTCGAATAAGTTCTCGGCTGATGGCCGCCCATTCAGGCCGACTGTGTACATTCTTGCCGTTTCCATACACCGGCAACCGCTCATGCCCCCATCGCCTTACCTTCTCGGTATTGGCTCCTGTTAGGACCTCGATCATATGATTTTGCCCAACACCAAATCCGCTTTTTAGTCGAATCTGTGCCACGCATGACAGAACCATGATGGCGTCTTCAGTGCCGTCAAACGTATCCCTGGGAGATAGACAATTATCACAACCACTACAGTTTCCCTGTTCTACCGCCTCTCCAAAGTATTGTAATAATTCAACGCGCCGGCACGTCGCACATTCGGCATACTGCACCATTTGCTGCAATTGTGTGTGGGCAATCTGCTGTTCTTGAAGGTCGGGTTTCTCATTAATGAAGCGTTGCTGCTTGACGGTATCTCCGGCGCTGAAGAGCAACATGCATTCGCTTGGCAACCCATCACGTCCAGCACGGCCGGTTTCTTGATAATAGCTTTCAAGGTTTTTGGGTAAATCATAATGAATGACAAACCGCACATTTGGCTTATTGATGCCCATCCCAAAGGCGATCGTCGCACAGATCACCTGAACCTCGTCCCGCAAGAACAACTCTTGATGACTGCTACGTTCCTTCGTGGTCAGACCCGCATGGTACGGCTTGGCTCGAATACCCTCTGACTGTAATCTCTCTGCCAAATTTTCTGTGGCTTTTCGGCTTTGGCAGTAGGCAATTCCACTGTCATGAGGTTTGTCTTTTAAAATAGCCAAGACTTGTTCATGCGCGTTGACCTTTGCCTGCACTCGGTAGGTAAGATTAGGCCGGTTAAAACTGGCGACATAGTAGGCACCGTCTTCGAGTCTGAGGACTCGACGAATATCTTCTCGTACCCGCTCCGTGGCCGTCGCGGTGAGCGCCATAATCGGTAAGGAAGGAAATCGCTCTCGAAGTTCGACTAACCGTCGATATTCCGGCCGAAAATCATGCCCCCATTCACTAATGCAATGGGCTTCATCAATCGCCAGAAAATTAACTTGCCATTTCTGAAGATCATTCAAACTACTGGGCAGCATGAGACGTTCAGGGGCAATGTAGAGTAAGCGATAGTCGCCACGATATAAGCCCTGTAATCGAAGGTGAGACTCCTGAGCGGTGAGGGAAGAATTCAGGAAGGTCGCCGCAATGCCATTGGCCTGCAGGGCATCCACCTGATCTTTCATGAGTGCAATGAGTGGGGAAACGACGATGGTGAGTCCCGGTCGTGCTAACGCCGGCAATTGGAAACAGAGAGATTTCCCGCCACCTGTCGGCAACAGAGCCATCACATCCCGTCCAGCCAAGGCATCACGAATAATCTCTTCTTGCAATGGCCGAAAAGAAGTAAACCCAAAATGTTCTTTCAATAGAGAGAATAGAGGAACCTGATTTGCGACGCTCACATGGGATGTGTCCATATCTCTATGAGAAATACCTATTCGATGACAAAAAATGAGTCCTCATACGACGGACTTTAGTGATTTTCACTCTACACGATTACTTTATCCGCACAAGCTCTTCATATACCACATCATGAATCATGGGACGAAACTGACGGATTTTATTATTTTCACGGGTGGGATGGACGCGATTGGTGAGGAGAATCACTTCTAATTCAACTTCTGGATCGATCCAGATTGAAGTACCAGTAAAACCAAGATGCCCAAAAGCAGAATGTGAAAAATGTGCACCAGAGGACGAAGGGTTTGATGGTGTATCCCATCCTAGCACCCAACTCGAACCACCTGGAACTCCTTGACCTGCGGTAAATTCCCGAACAAGTTGAGGGTCAAGAAAGGTACTTCGATCAAGATAGGCATCCAGCCAGGCATTGGTCACCACACTTACGGCCTCTGCTGTCCCAAATAATCCAGCATGCCCAGCCACCCCGCCTAAGGCATAGGCATTCTCGTCATGCACTTCACCCTGCAAGAATCTACCTCGCCAAGAATCTTGTTCAGTTACGGAAATATCAGATAGCGATTGACCGCTATCAGAGCACTGCACAGTGTTTTCGAAATACGAAAGAGGCTCGGCATTAAGTGGATTAAAAATACGTTTTGCACAATAGTGATTCAACGACTGCTGTGTGACGGATTCAATCGCCAACCCTAGCAAGATATACCCAAGGTCACTATAGACACCTTTAGTCCTTGGCTCATATTCAAATGGTTCTTGAGCAAGATATTCCAGGACATGTTTACGTCGAATTTCTCTTCCAATTTCATTTGGCCATACACCATTCTGCAACAGAATGGTCTCATAATAGGGACGCCACCCCGGAAGCCCAGATCGATGACACAACAGATCTCGTATCGTGGCTTGCCCAATCGCTCTCTTTTTTAACTCTATCACGATGGAATCAATTGGCTGATCAAGATCGACCAGCGCATCTTGTACGAGACACAGCACTCCAGTTCCCGTCACCAAAGGCTTGGTGAGTGAGGCAAGATCATAGATGGTGTCTAGAGATGTGACAGTCTGGGAAGAAAGGAAGGAGGTGAGACCTACGGCCTGGTCATAACAGATATGACCATGTCGTCTTACGAGTAATACGGCACCGGGGAAAACCTCATCATCAACTCCGGATTGCAATGCCTGTGTAATTAAATCAGTCTTCTCCATCGAACATGAGTGAGGTAAACTGGATTCGGAGAGTTACGGATCCGGGAAACTTCGTCGCTCTGAATTGAAATCGGACTCCTCAACAACGTCGGGAATAGGCTCGGCCCCTTCCTCAACCTCAATCAAGCGGTGAAAGGCACTCAAGGTGGAACGTAAATGCTCCAACACGAGAGCTCGCTGACGACGAAGATCCGCGATAATACGCCTGAGTTCCATCAAGTCAGTTCGACTCTGGGCAAGAATCTCTTCAGCCTTGAGTTCGGCTTCTTTCACGATTAACTCAGCATCTCGTTCTGCTCCACGTTTCAAATGATCCACGAATGTCTGAGTGGACATGAGAGTGGTGGTCAACGTGGATTCTGCTTTTTTAAGATGCTCAAGCTCATGATCCTTCGATACAGAAGTCTCTTTCAATGTGGCATTTTCGCGAGTAAGATTCTCTACCGTTTCCGCCAGCTCTTCTAAAAATTGATCAACTTGGCGCTTTTCATATCCACGAAATTGCGTATCAAAAACTTTGTGCTGAATATCGAGTGGAGTAATTTTCATACGAGATCTTTCACAACATGCACACACGCAGCTCAGATACGGATCCTATCAGGGTCCATCGCTCAAAAGTCATAAGCACATCATAAATATTGGCCAAAAATTCACTTGTTTTACCATATCCCAACTGTCATCGAATAGCAAAAAGAGTCGGGAAACGACACGGCCTACGAAACATCTATGGAGGAAGTCTGCTTCCTTTTACAATTCCGTTGCAGGCACCAATCGAATCCACGTTACGTCTTCATTCATTGAATGAATTTACAAAAATCGAGTGGTTGGACCAGCAAGTTGATGCCCGAGGTCCTGTAAAGGGGAAACGAGCAAGATCAAGGCTAATTGCAAGCAGACCAACACAACGAGTGCCGACCAGTCAAACCCACCAGAAGGAGGAATGAGACGACGTGCAGGTTGTAAAAGTGGTTCAGTTAACTGAGACATTAAGCCTGTCAGAGGGTTATAGGACCCTGGGTTAATCCAACTGATCACCACCTGAATAATGATCAGAAACAAATGCACGTAGATCACCAAACTTAGGAGATGCGCCAAGGTTAAAACAAAGAGGCCAGGCAAAGCAGGAGGGTGGCCAGTCCCCAAAAATGCGATAAGAACCAGCTCTGTTCCTTGAATGAGAAATAACAAGAGAATTGCTGCCCAATCAATTCCTCCAAAGGTCGGAGCCAGTCGCCGCAAGGGTTTCATGAGAGGATTCGTCACGGTAAACAGCATTTGTGAGATGGGATTGTAAAAGTCAGCTCCGGCCCGTTGTAGCAAAAAGCGCAAAAGAACAGCTAAAACAAACAACCCAAATATGAGATCAATAAGAAAAACCGCAGCCTGTGATAAATATCCCATTCAATCTCCTCACATTATCTTGTCAGTTCAACTACATTCCCGTCTGCCGTCCCTATACTTCACGCACCTTCAGCATGTCTTCTTCATCGTGGCAGTGATACAAAAACAAATATCCTGTCAAAATGACTTCACCGAGTTCGAGAGCCAAACAATGCCGTCCCAACCCGCACGATTGACGCTCCTTCTTCGACAGCAATCATAAAGTCTCGAGACATTCCCATCGAAAGATCATTCATGGATATTCTCTGATATCCGCGCTGCCTTATCGTATGGGCAAGTTCCCGTAGCTCACAAAAATAGGGTCGTGACGACTCAATGTCCTCAGCCCAAGGTGGAATGGTCATCAAACCTCTCACGGAAAGGTTCATCATCGTATCCAATTCCGGCAAGGCCTGCATCACCTCAGAAACCGAATATCCGCCCTTCGTCTCTTCTCCACTTACATTGACCTGCAAAAGAACAGCTTGTGTGAGCCCTAGATCCTTGGCACATCCATCCATCTCTCTGGCTTGCGCGATACTTTCAACAGAATGAATCAGAGCGAAAGCTCCAACGATATCTTTAATCTTCCTCCGTTGTACCTGCCCAATAAAATGCCAAGAAACTGCCTTGAGATCAGAAAGAGTCTGTTGTTTTTGCTGAGCCTCCTGAAGACGATTTTCACCAAAAATTCTAACCCCTGCCGCATGCGCCTCACGCATAGGTTCGGAGGTAACTGTCTTGGTCACAGCAACGAGAGTGACTGATGCTGGGTCTCGCCCCACATGCAAAGCCGCTGCCTGAATAGACTCCTGCACGGCTTGCACCGTATGTTCAATGGAAAAAGGCACAAACCCCTGACTTCCTATTCACAATGAGGATGGTCACGACAACCGTCTCTTTATTGTAGTCGTGAATCCTTCTTGCGTCACATCAACACATAATTTTAGAATTTCATCATGATTCCACTCAGCATTGTACCGTTCACACGGCCTTCTCTTCTATACGAGAAATACCGATTGGCGTCACATTGCGTGCAGTCATCACTCTGGCGTATTGCTGAACTAGAAATACCGGCCTGTAATAATTGATGGAACACGAGCCCCTTGAGATTCACCTTGGCATGTGTCGATGAAGTGGGCTTCAACACATCTGGCCAAAACGAAAACCGTTCTTTAATCGGCCTGATGACCGGATCGTCCACTTCAAAACAACAGCTCCCAATCGAAGGTCCGATGACCACACGTAGATGCTCTTTTTTTGCCCCATGACGTTGAGTCAAGACCGCGAGAGTCTCCAACACAATTCCAGCGACTGCCCCACGCCACCCAGCATGCACCGCCCCAATCACCTGCCGCTCAATATCGGCAACAAGCACCGGTACACAATCAGCCGTTCGCACCACTAGCAAGACATTGGGCTGCGTCGTCACTAACGCATCCCCCTCATATGTCATCGAGGAGTCGACATCAATCGGCTCATCAAAAACAACCACGTCCCTCCCATGAATTTGCTTGAGGGAAATCACATAGGGATAGTCAGGCGGGACAGGCGTCACCTGTCCCACTTGCACTTTGTTGATCAACGAAGCAGGGTTTTGTCTCGTGCCAAAAAAATGGAAAAATCCTTTCTCTGCAGGAATACAGTCTGAGAATGACAGAGAGTCCTCAGCCTTCACCTTTTGCCCCCTCTTCATTGCTTCTTACGAATCGGACGACTTTCGCAAATAGGTGGGCACATCCCAATCATCATCAACGAGCAGACTTCCATTTTTTTCATGTGCAGGTCGTTTTGGAGCATAGCGTCTCATAAAGGTTGGCCGATCCAACTCTTCATCCGAATACCTACCATCATTGGGCATTGAGGCCATCGCGGCTTCATTCGCAGGTCTGACGGCAAGAACCGGATCTTTAGGAGCAGGCTGTTCAGGAACAGGGATACTCCGACTCGGACTCTCACCAATCGTATCTCGAATCTGGCCGCGAGCAAAACCTGAATCCTTTTGATCAAACCCTGTGGCAATCACCGTCACCACGATTTCATCACCGGCCTCAGGATTAATGACTTGTCCTACGATAATGTTCGCTTGCGGATCAGCCGCTTCTTTGGCAATCGTGGATGCCTCATCCACTTCATGTAGGGTCAAACTCGGTCCGCCACAAATATTCAAGAGCAGACCACGCGCACCTTCAATACTGCCATCCTCAAGAAGTGGACTAGCGATAGCCTGTCTGGCCGCTTCAGCAGCTCGATTCGGACCACGCCCAATGCCTAGGCCCATAACTGCTCGGCCAGAATAACTCATCACGGTACGCACATCAGCAAAATCCACATTGACAAAACCTGGGGTTGTAATCACATCAGATATACCCTGAATGGCCTGTCGCAAGACATCGTCAGCCACTTTAAAGGCTTCAAGAAGCGGAGTGGTTTTATCGACAAGGTTCAACAGCTTTTGATTGGGAATGACGAGGAGTGAGTCGACATGCTTTTTTAATTCCCTCAACCCTTCCTCGGCATAAGCGGCTCGCCGATGCCCTTCATATTGAAAAGGCTTCGTCACCACACCCACCGTCAAGATACCTAGTTCTCGCGCAATCTTTGCCGCAATGGGTGCTCCCCCCGTACCAGTTCCCCCACCCATGCCTCCGGTAACAAATACCATTTCAGCATTCTCAAGGGCATCACGAATTTGTGCTTCACTTTCAAGTGCAGCCTCTTTTCCCACATCGGGTCGTGCTCCCGCGCCTAACCCCCGAGTTCGTTCAGGACCCAATTGAATTTTAAATGGGGCCTCAGACTTTTCCAACGCCTGAACATCTGTGTTCGCAACCACGAACTCGACTCGATTCAGTCCTGCCGAAATCATGGTATTGACGGCATTACAACCGGCACCACCGATCCCAATCACTTTAATGCGAATGGTAGATGTTTCTTCCTCTGCTAATGAGAACATGATAGCCTCCTTTCGCCAAACGTCTTATTCGAACGGTAAAGATACATACGGTTTTCTTTTCACGGCTTGCCTGGGTCTTACTTCATCTCGTCTTCTGACAATCCCACCATGTCATCTACTCAAAAAAAGTTCATGACAAAGGGTTTAACTCGGCTCAACATCGCAGACCACCAACCATCACCAGCACCCCCACTCCCCACGCCAATCCCTTGCGGGCTCTGCTCATGATTGACAGCATGTAAGATCAATCCTACCGCTGTGGCACATGTGGGATTGCTCACGACATCCCGTAATCCACCAATACCAGTTGGGCCTCCAGTCCGAACGGGTAAGTCCAAAGTACGTTCTGCCATTTCTGCCATGCCTGGAAGCTGTGATGTTCCTCCAGTAATGACTCCTCCAGCCACAAGCATACCGTCATACCCGGCACGACGGATTTCTCGTCTCACCAAATCAAACATCTCTTCCACGCGGGGTTGCAGAATATCAGCAATGTGACTCTGAGAAACCAGACGAGGAGGACGCCCTCCCACACTTGGCACTTCAATATTTTCGTCATCGCTCACTTGATCCGTGAACGACACACCATGCTGAACTTTTATTTTCTCAGCATCAGCATGGGACGTGCAGAGTCCAACGGTAAGGTCAGTGGTCAAATGATTACCACCGATCGGAATGACTGCCGTATGTCGGATACTCCCATCAATATATATGGCAATATCTGAAGTCCCTCCTCCAAGATCTATCATCACCACACCTAAATCTTTCTCTTCCGAAGACAACACTGCGGCACTAGAAGCCAATGGCTGCAGAACAATTTCCGCCACATCGAGACCAGCTCGAGTCACACAGCGTGAAAGATTTTGTGCAGCCGTTACGGCTCCTGTCACGATATGCACATCGACTTCCAAGCGAGTTCCGGCCATGCCCATCGGCTCACGAATCCCTTCTTGATCATCGACAATAAACTCACGAGGCAAGACATGAAGCACGCGACGATCTGAAGGGATAATGGCCCCACATCGTGCGGTTTCAATGACTCGATGCACGTCACCATTCAAGACTTCCCGTTTCTTGAGTGCAATCACGCCATGCGTACTTTCACTGGAAATATGACTCCCGGCGATGCCGGTATACACCGAGTTAATCTGAACCGCTGCCATCAACTCTGCTTCTTCTACGGCCTTTTTAATAGATTCCACGGTGCTTTCGATATTTACCACGACGCCTTTTCGCAGACCGCGAGAAGGGCTAGATCCGACACCAATCACATTGATTGACTGACCATCAAGCACCTCTGCGACTACCGCGCAAATTTTCGTGGTCCCGATATCTAAGCCGACGACAATATGTTCTTTCTTCGACATTGCTGGTTACTCCCTTTTGCGAAGAATCACTTTACCTGCATACCGCAAATCAATTTCTGTAGCTTCATTGGCAATTTCATCTTGAATAGAAGGATACAACGCCTGAAATCGCTTCCATTGTGAGTCAATCGAATCACTGAATTGAAACCGGAGGTCGTGAAGATCTGCGACAATCATTGCAGCCTTTTCGACATTGACTGTCGGCACTTCGTGAAATGTCTCAGAGAGAAGATATGCGACTCGAATCCCGTCACGAACTTGTTGCTGAATCGCTTCATTCTTTGGAGCTGGAAATATCGAAGGTGCTCCACGCAACCTTGGTAAATCAGGATTCTGATTCCCATCCACCACCGTTAAGATATGCGCTTGATCATCTAAGAGATATTGAGCTTTCGATGATTGCAAAATCGCAGCAGCTTCACGTTCAACGATTCGAATCGCCAGCGTATGAGGAAACACGCGTTGTACTGAAGCCATACCTATCCATGGATGGGTTTCAAGGTCCGCGATGATCACATCTGGCTGTATATCAAATAAACTCGTACTTGGCGTCAACGAGAGTTCAGATAAAATCTCATCTCGTTGTAGGGTCTTTAACCCAACAATTGATACTTGTTCCACAGACGTGAGACTCGTTAAAACCGATTCGACTCGCTCAAATCCCCAAAATGCAACAACGCAGACCACGACCACCCCTGTCAGGACCGTCCATCGCACCAATCGTTGAAAAACAGATAGCTTTCGACCTTGACGTCGAGTTCTGTTCTTTTTCAATGGTTGGTTTTTTCGTACCATATGTCGCATCAGTTGTTGATCTTCCTGATCATCCTCGGTGTGTCGCGAAGTGAATGTTCATCGTTTCGACGATTTCCCCAACGCACTATTAAGCATTTGCTCCACAAGCGCATCATAGGTCAATCCAGCCTGTGCGGCCGCCATAGGGAGCAAACTTCGTTCGGTCATTCCCGGGATCGTATTCACCTCCAAGATGACGGGACGACCTTGTCGACTCAATCGAAAGTCGACTCGCGCTGCCCCTTCACACCCAAGAATCGTATACGCCTGTACCGCGAGTAATTGCATTCGATTCAAGCTCCCCTGTGATACTGGCGCTGGGCACACATAGCGAGTTGTGACCTTCTTGTACTTTGCCTTGAAATCATAAAACCCTCCAGGAGCTTGAATCTCCACGGCTGGAAGTGCACGAGCATCAATGACTCCCATCGCAATTTCACGTCCCTCGATATAGGTCTCAACGATCGCGTGAGAATCATATTGATAGGCTCGACGAAGTGCCGTGCGCCAAGATGATGAGCTTCTGACAATCGAGACTCCAATCGTTGAGCCTTCACTACTCGGTTTGACGACCACCGGCCATTTCAGGCCACCTGGGGGAATCGCACGTGGATACTCATTTTCCAGCACGACTCCACGAGGAACAGGAACCCCATGGGTCTGTAACAGCGCCTTGGTCATGGCTTTATCCATAGCCATCGCACTGGCTCTTACGCCTGACCCAGTATAGGGCATGCCTAAGACCTCAAGAAGGCCCTGCACCGTCCCGTCCTCTCCACCTCGCCCATGCAGTGCCACAAATGCAACCTCCACCTTTTTCGCTCGAAGCTTCCACGGCAACGTCTCATCCGTATCAATAGGAAAGACGTGATATCCGCGCCGAGTCAATGCGGCACAGACCGCATTTCCCGTCTCCAAGGAAATCTCACGTTCGGCAGATTGTCCTCCCATCAACACGCCAACACGAATTCGCTTCTTAGGCTTCATGATAATGCTTCTCCTACGACTTTCAATTCCAACTGTAACCTCACGCCAGTTCTGGCAGACACCGCTCGCCGAACTTTCTGGATCAGCCGTATCACATCATGAGCACATGCATTTCCAGTATTGACAATAAAGTTTCCATGTTTTGGGGAAATCTGTGCATCACCAACTTGCATGCCTTTTAAGCCCGTCGCCTCGATCAAGGCACCGGCTGATGTCCCCAAAGGATTTTTGAAAATTGAACCGGCATTGGGTAATGTCAAGGGTTGAGTGTCTTTGCGATACCGAAGATACCCTTTGGTTTGTGATTCAATCTGCGCCTTGGTGGCATGAAGCAATTGAAACCATGCCCCAACGATGACTCTCTTGGGAACCCTGGCGTAACGATACGCAAATGATAATTCGGACGCATCCACTCGACGAACGGCTCCACGATCATCGACAATCTCAATCGCCGTCAGGACATCACTCATTTCCCCAAGTTTAGTACCAGCGTTTGTCACCACCCCGCCACCGACCGTCCCAGGAATACCGGCTGCCCATTCTAATCCTGACAAAGATCGACGAATGGCCTGACCAAGTAATGTCGGCATTCGAACACCTGCTTGTGCATAGAGCACGTCTCCAAGCTCAAGTCGAATTCGATTCAATCGCGTCAGTTGAATCACGATTCCACGAATTCCGCCGTCCCTGATCAAGATGTTCGTTCCGCCCATCACAAACAAGGGGACCTTTCCAATTTTGGCTTGTCGGACAAGCATCCGGACATCGTCAATATCTGCGGGAACCACGAGAGCATCTGCTGGCCCACCAATTCGTAATGAGGTCGAAGCACCCAACGGGGCGTGAAAGCTAATTTCACCTCCAACTCCCTCCAACACCTGAAGAAGCGTCTGACGGTCAAATTGTGACTTCTTTGTGGCCATTGACTCATATCATCAGGTTTCTACGAAAGACTTCCGAATACCTCTTTGCCCGCCTTCCAAATATCTCCAGCACCAAGCGTGATGACGACATCGCCAGGCTGAATAGACTTTTTGATGTGATCCACCAAATCTGAATCCCCATTCACCCAATGGACCGATTGATGGCCTGATGATCGTACTTTCTCAGCCACAAGCTCTCCAGTAATCCCCGGCAATGCCTCCTCGCCTGCTGGATAAATATCCGTAATAAACACAATATCCGCCTGCTCAAAGGCATTCACAAATTCATCGGCTAAATCACGGGTTCGGGTGTATCGATGCGGCTGAAAAATCGCGATAACTCGACGATCCCATGCAGCCTTCGACGCCGCAAGAGTCGCGCGAATTTCTGTGGGATGGTGCCCGTAGTCATCTACAACCATGACTCCACCTTTTTCACCACGAATATGAAACCGCCGCTCGACACCACCAAAGGAAGCCAAGCCATTGCGAATTAAGTCGACTGACACATCTAATTCCAAGGCCACAGAAATCGCGGCCAATGCATTTGATACATTGTGAACCCCAGGTAAAGGCAAACGAAATGGCCCTAATTTTTTTCCCCGAAAATGTGCCCGAAAATCCACCGCACGATCATTCGCTGTGACATCAGATGCATACACATCGGGAGTTAACACTCCTGTATAGTCACCGATTCCATAGGTCTGGTAGCGTTTATGGACGCGAGGCAACAGCCCACGGACCCACTCATCATCAGAGCAAAGAATCGCCAATCCATAAAAGGGAATTTTGTTGACGAATTCTAAGAATGCCTCTTGGATCCCTTCCATCGTGCCGTAATAATCAAGATGCTCTCGATCTAAATTAGTCACGACGGCAATCGATGGGGAAAGACGGAGAAAGGAGCCATCGCTTTCATCGGCTTCAGCAATGAGAAGATCGCTGCGACCAAGGCGGGCATGCGTACCAACCGCGTTTACTTTTCCGCCCACGACAAACGTCGGATCTAACCCTGCTAGCGCCAAAATCGTGGCGACCATAGAGGTCGTCGTTGTTTTCCCATGCGCACCAGCAATAGCCACACCAAACTTAAGACGCATTAATTCAGCCAACATTTCCGCACGAGGAATCACGGGGATGACTTTCGCTTTGGCCGCTCGAATCTCAGGATTGGCATCAGAGACCGCAGACGACACCACGACAACCTGAGCCCCCTCCACATGAGACTCATCATGGCCGATAAACACCTTTCCTCCCATCGACTCTAAATGACGAACCGTATCAGATTGATTCATATCTGATCCGGTCACTTTATAGCCTAAGGTGAGTAACACTTCGGCAATCCCACTCATCCCACTGCCGCCAATTCCGACAAAGTGAATGTTTTGAATTTTCCTAAACATGAGTTGGTCTTTCCGCAGTGGGGCAATACCCCACCGCCTCTAGGCAACTGGATTCAATAAGAGCTGACATTCTTGAATCATGCGTTGGGTCGCATCGATCTTTCTTTCAGCAAAAATCCGTTCACCCATTTCTTGTAATCGATCAGGATTGTTGAGTAATATCTCAATCTCATGAGCAAGGCGCTCGCCAGTCAGGTCTGATTCCAACAGAACCAGCGCCCCACCTGTGGCCTCTATAGCTCTTGCATTTTTTTCTTGATGTCCATGCGTGGCATGGGGAAATGGGATTAGGATAGAAGCCTTTCCACAGACAGCTAACTCCGCAAGCGTCCCAGCACCTGAACGCGACACAACCAAATCAGCCGATTGCAGCACTTGAGGCATATCGAACAAAAATGGGAGGACCTGGGCTTCGATACCCGCATCCTGATATGCCGTGCTGACACGCTTATAATCCAGCTCTCCAGTCTGGTGAATAATTGAAAACGCATGGTCAAGAGTAGAAGAAACTTTCAAGGCCTCCACGACCGCAGTATTGATCGCCCTGGCCCCTTGACTCCCACCAAAAATCAATAGGGTTTTCTTCGCCTTCAATGACACTGGAGGAAATACTTGAAAAAATCCCTCTCGCACCGGAGTACCAACAATGCGAACCTTGGACTCATTGAAGTAGTTTTTGGCACTTTCAAAAGCAAGAAATACTCGATCAGCAATTGGTCCTAAAATCCGGTTCGATAAGCCTGGCACCGCATTTGGTTCCATGATGATTCGACGTCTACCGAGTAGCGCAGCCGCAAAGACAACCGGAGGACTGAAATACCCTCCCGTTCCAATGACCAAATCAGCCGATTTGGCTTTTAGAATTTTTATAGATTGCCAAATTGCATTAGGAAGAAGGAGAAGGCTTTTTAAGGCCTGCCACAAACCACGTCCGACAAGTCCCTTTACTTCAATGGGAACGACGGCAAAACCTTCATGCGCTAATATAGAGTTTTCCAAGCTTTTTCCAGATCCGACAAATGTGATCATGATTTCTTTCTGCTGCCGTTGAAATTCTTTCGCCAGTGCCACAGCAGGGTACAGATGCCCTCCGGTTCCTCCCGCAGCAATCACAATATTCACGTGGACACCTACGATCTCTCTCTGCCAAGAAACATGAGCAATTAATGCATAGCTCGTCGACGAGCTACACTGAGCAACAGGCCAATTGCCATCATGCTTGTCACCAGGGATGACCCGCCATAACTGACCAGTGGCAACGTTAACCCCTTCGTCGGTAATAACCCACTCACCACTCCGGCATTCATGAGAACCTGTACACCTAGAAGGAGTGTGATTCCAAGTGCGAGGTATCGACCAAATAAATCATGCGATTGAGCGGCCACACGAAACCCCTTGAGGACCAACACCACAAAGAGACCTAGAAAACAGGTGGTTCCAATAAACCCCAACTCTTCACCAATTAAAGCAAGAACAAAATCAGTATGAGCCTCGGGCAGATAGCCCAATTTTTGCCCTCCCATCCCTAAACCTTGACCAAATATTCCACCATTACTAAAGGCTAAAAAGGATTGAATGAGTTGATGGCCGGCATCAAAGCGGTCCTGTTCTGGATGCAAAAAACTGGTAAGTCGCTCCATGCGTTCAGGGGAGCCTCCAATTAAGGCCACTGCCGGAGGAATCACCATCAGAGTGAGCATCGAGAGATGGAGCATGCGCGCACCGGCTACATACAACATACTGACAAGCACCACCCCCAAGACGACCGGAGTACCAAAATCTTCAAAAACCAATAGGGAGCAGATAATACCGACAACAACAAGAGGCTCCAACAGTCCACCCTGCCATTTGGTAATTGAAATATCTGTTCGAGACAAATAACTCGCTAAATACAACACCACGGCTAATTTACTGAGCTCGCTCGGTTGCATAGAAAACCAATCTAAATCTATCCAGCGTCGTGCACCATTATTCTCGACTCCCGCCACCATCACGATGGCGAGGAGAAGAATACACCCAATCAGGACACGAGGAATATACGGGCGTAGGTCTGTATAGTCTAAGCGGGCTAAGACTAAGAGCAAGACAAATCCAATCGTCAACCATAAGGCTTGACGAATAAAAAATAACGTCGCCGAAGACTCAAATCTCACCTTGGCCATATATCCACTCGCACTAAACACCGCAATCAACCCGCCTAAGGCCAACACCACGGTCACACCGAGAATGACTCCATCTAATGAACTGAAAAATTTGGCTTCATGCGGCTGATCAAATAAGCCTTTCCAATTCGAAGAAACTGTGGATTTATTTTTCTTGCGAAGCATCATCCTGAGATCGTTACTCACTTAATTGATGAACCAATCGTTTAAATTCCTTGCCCCGATGGTCATAACTTTTAAACATATCAAAGCTTGAACATGCCGGCGAGAACAACACCACGTCACCAACCCGAGCCTTCTGCTCAGCGAGTGAAATGGCTTCATCCAATGTCTCTGCAACGATTGGGGAAATGATCTGCTTCAACGAATCAACAATTCTCGAAGCCGCTTCGCCTATGGCAATGACCGCCGTCACTTTCTGTCGAACCAATTCATGCAATTGCTGAAAGTCTCCGCCTTTGTCCTTGCCCCCAACAATGAGTAGAATAGGCTCATCAAAACTCGCCAAGGCCTTTTCCGTGGCATCAACATTGGTCCCTTTTGAATCGTTGTAATATTTCACACCATGCCTGTCACGAACAAACTCCAGGACATGTTCCACCCCTTGAAATGAGCCCATCACATGACGAATCCGATCAAGTGAACAACCACACAGAAGGCCAACCGCTGTCGCCGCGAGTACATTCGCTAAATTATGCTGTCCGCGTAGAGCAATCTGGGATCGTTCTGCAACGAGACATTCCTCCACTTTAATCGTCGCCCTCACAGTTTCTCCCTCAGACCACACTCCTATAGGTAGCTTCTCCTGAAGACTAAAACCCACAACGGATGCAGACAACTCATCGGCCTTCGCCGCAATAAGAGGGTCATCAATATTCAGCACCGCAATATCTTTAGTCGTTTGATTTTGAAACATGTTCCATTTGGCGGATTGATATTGTTCAAACGATGGATGCCGGTCAAGATGATCTGGAGTCATATTTAATATGACTGCAATCCATGGTCGAAAATGTTGAACGGTTTCAAGTTGAAAACTTGACGCCTCAACCACCGCATAGTCATACGGAATGAAGGTTGAAGGATCGCCCGATTTGACTGTTCGTTGCTCCAAAACCCCTTCACATAAAGGGATACCCAGGTTCCCGCCAACAAAAGGGTTATTCCCATTCGCTCGCAAAAGCTCTCCAATCAATCGAACAGTCGTACTCTTTCCATTCGTTCCCGTAACCGCAATAATTGGAACATCGATATACCAACAGGCCAACTCCATTTCCCCAACGACAGGAGTTCCCTGCTGTCGAGCGCTTGTCAGTGCGGGATGGTCTGTAGGAACACCAGGACTCACGACAATCCAATCAACCTCATCGAGAGCATTGACCCATTGTGTCCCAGTAACGGAGTGAATGGATTCCTTCGATAACAATGAGAGAGCTGGTTGAAGCGCGTCAGGTTCTTGCTCATCAACAATCGTCACAACCGCTCCAACCTCACGCAGCAAACGCGCTGCGGCAATTCCACTTTTTCCCATCCCAATCACGGCGACAGATTGGCCATGGAGATTCGGAGGCATAGCCATTTGGTCCTGATCAACAACAGACATAGTTTGCATGCATTCCAAGGTCGCCAACATGGAACAGAATTAACGAAGTTTCAATGTACTGATACTCAATAGCCCTAAAATGATCGCAATAATCCATAGTCTCACGACGACTTTCGGTTCCTCCCACCCTTTCATTTCGAAATGGTGATGGAGAGGTGCCATGAGAAAAATCCGTTTTCCACGTGATTTGAAGGATACGACTTGAAAAATGACGGACACGGCTTCCATGACGAACACCCCCCCCACGATGAGGAGTAACAATTCATGCTTGCACACAACAGCCACTGTCCCCAACGCCGACCCGAGTGGAAGCGAACCCACATCACCCATAAACACCGTAGCGGGATAGGCATTAAACCAAAGAAATCCCAGACTCGACCCAACAATAGACGCTGTCAATATCGCAAGCTCACCAGCGCCATCGACATGTGGAATTAAGAGGTAATCAGCCACGAGCTTATTTCCGACAGCCCAAGCCACCACCGTATAGGCCATCGCGGCAATCACGGTTGGCCCGATCGCTAGCCCGTCCAACCCATCAGTTAAGTTCACCGCATTTGAACTACCCACAATGACCAAAATGACAAAGGGAATATAGAACAGCCCCAGGTCTGGGTTGAAATTCTTAAAAAACGGGACACTCAATTGTGTGGAGTACGCGGGTGAGAAATAGAAAAACATCGCGACAGCCAAGGCGACCGCCACTTGGCACACGATTTTCTGAAGGGCCGTCAGACCCTGTGACTGTCCTTTGAGAATCTTAATATAATCATCAACAAATCCCACTAACCCAAATCCAACAATCGCCAACAGGACGAGCCACACATATAAGTTCATGATATCTGCCCAAAGAATGGTGGACAGCAGAACTGAAAATATGATGAGGATGCCACCCATGGTTGGCGTACCTGTTTTCCCTAAATGACCGCTCGGGCCATCTTCTCTCACTCGTTGTCCTAATCCTAACTCTTGAAACTTTTTGATCATCGGTGGAGCCAAGATAAAGGCGATCAGGAATGCCGTAATGGCCGCATAGATCATGCGAAAGCTTAAATAGCGAAACACATTGAAAATGGCATATTCCGTATGAAGAGGATATAGCCATACATACAACATAGACAAAAACCTTACCCGGCATCGCCGGACAAAAACATTATGAGAGCACCTTCAAACGTAAAGAGGAGAATTCCCCCTTATCCACGGTGCAACCTTCAAACCGACAGAACACAAATACCCATTACCCCTGAGCCATCAACTCCAAAACCTGTTCCATTTGAACACCACGCGAGGCCTTCAGAAGTACTACATCTCCTCGGCGCACGATGCGCTGCAACATGTTGGCAGCATCTTCAACAGTCTTCACAGCCGAAACAGCCGCCATCGACATACCGGCATCTTTTGCGCCAGTCGCCATCTTAGCCCCCAACCTTCCACAGGCAATAAGGTTGGTAATATTTTTTCGAGCGACGTACGTTCCAACTCCGACATGGAAAGCTGATTCTTCGGCACCAAGCTCTCTCATTTCACCCAGTACGGCAATCGCACGACTCCTGCGCGCCAGCTCTACCAATAAATCCAACGCAGCCTCCATTGAAGCCGGATTTGCGTTATAACAATCATAGAGATAGGTCACGCCTTTCACACGATGAATTTGAGAGCGCATGGAAGCCGGTCGCGTCTTGGCCAGACCATTGGATAACTCCTGAGCAGAGAGTCCCAAAGCATGACCCACAGCAGCTCCAGCTAAGGCATTCGACACATTGTGCTGGCCAGAAACTCGCAATTGAACCTGCTTCGCACGAGTCCGATGTGGGAGGTGGAGACGAAACTGAGAGCCCTGACGATTCAGAACCACATCACTCGCCCGCACATCGGCTTTTGCAGAGAATCCATAAGAAACGACGCGACAACGGGATGCACGTGAAAACGATTTAAAATACGCATCATCCGCATTCAAGACCGCCACGCCGTCAGGAGGAATAGCTGGCAAGAGCTCTGCCTTCCCACGAGCCGATCCCTCAATCGTACCGAAAAACTCTAAATGATCGGGCCCAACATTCGTAATAAGACCCACTGTCGGTTTAGCCATCTCACACAACCGCGTCGTTTGCCCTTCTTGGTCAACTCCCATCTCAATGACGGCAGCCTCATGTCGGCCGGACAACCGCAATAAAGTCATGGGAACTCCAAGGCTGTTGTTATAGTTCTCTTGCGTCTTCAACGTACGCCATTGCTCAGCTAAAACCTGACTAACCATTTCTTTGGCCGTTGTCTTACCATTGCTACCGGTGACAGCAACGAGCGGGATAGAAAATCGAGAACGATGATACCCGGCCAAGTCCTGATAACCTCTCCAAGAATTGTTGACACCTATCACAAAAGACGATGCAGGTGAATGCGCTCGCTGTCCCTCACGAAACCAAGGAGACATAGTCGCCCATGCCCGACGTGAAATAAGGGCCCCAACAGCCCCGCCTTCAATCGCACGTGTGACAAAACGATGACCATTGAAATGAGGGCCTTTTAATGCCACAAACAAATCGCCCTTTCGCACGTCACGAGAATCAGTCGTCACTCGTCGAATTCGCCCTCTCGCTGATCCCCACAACACCTTGCCGCCGGTTGCCTCGATGATGTCGTCTAGAGTGAAGGATGCCATGCAGTCTGAGACTCTTTCCTTAGTGTGATCGGGTTCTTCGTTGAAGCGCCTGACGAGCCACTTGACGATCATCAAAATCTAAACGGGTGGTGCCCACGATTTGATAATCTTCGTGACCCTTCCCTGTGATCAACACAATATCGTTAGCTTTTGCCGCATCAATGGCAGCCTCGATGGCTTCCCGACGGTCAGCAATCATGCGGTAATCCGACCGCACGGCTTGAGGCACGTCGAGAATCCCTTGTTCAATGTCTTGGAGAATCGTCATTGGATCTTCTGTACGAGGATTATCTGACGTCACAATCGCCAAATCACTATGTCGAACCGCGACTTGCCCCATCTTCGGACGTTTCCCTCTATCGCGGTCGCCACCACAGCCAAATACAGTAATAATGTTATGAGCTCGTAACGATTTTGCCGCGAGTAATACCCGCAGCAAGGCATCGTCGGTATGCGCATAATCAACAATCACCGTAAAATTCTGCCCCTGATCAATACGCTCAAAGCGCCCCGGAACATTTTTCACTGAAGCCAGAGATGACGCGATGGCATCGAGAGAGATCCCTGACTCCAACCCCACGCCAATGGCCGCAAGTTGGTTATACACATTATGTTCACCAACCAGCTGGCTATGAATAGGGACAGACCCGTGAGGAGTCTCCACTCTAAATTGCGTCCCATCCAGTGAAAACTTGATGTCATGAGCGTGAATATCCGCAGCAACACGAATGCCATATGTCCATACTGGTGCCGAAGAGGTCTTAATCAACTTCGCCCCCCACTCATCATCGACATTCACCACCGCGCGCTTGGGACTGACTTTATGATGTGGTGCCAAGAAATCCGTGAATAACCTTTCTTTGACCGCGAAATAATCATCCATGTTCACATGAAAGTCGAGATGGTCTTGCGTCAAGTTCGTGAAAACAGCAATATCAAATTCACAACCAGCCACTCGTCCTAGGGCCAAAGCATGTGAAGAAACTTCTACAATGGACGTTTCAATGCCTGACTGAAGCATGTTCCCTAGCAGCTCTTGTAACTGTACGGCTCCTGGAGTGGTATGTGAAGCCGGGAAAAACGCATCACCAACAAAGTACCCGACCGTACCCACTACACCAGTTTTTTGGCCGATACCTTCAAAAAGCGCGCGAATGAGATGGGTAACCGTCGTCTTTCCATTCGTCCCGGTCACGCCAATCATCCTGAGATGAAGAGAGGGATCTGCATGGAGTCGTGAAGCTAACAACCCAAGAGCCTGCTTCGAATCTTCTACGACTGCGACTGGCTTTTTGGCATGGGCCGTGAGTGAGCCCTGATTCCCAGCTCCTTGCTTTGTAAGCTTCGGACTTTCAATAATAATTCCCACCGCACCATTATCCCAAGCCTGCCCAACATAGTCATGGCCATCAACCTGAGTACCTCTCACAGCCACAAACAGAGTTCCGTTTTTGACATACCGCGAATCGTCAGTGATATCGGACACTTCAGCACTGAGGTCTCCACAACATTCGAGCAGACAAAGAGGTTTCAATAGTTCAGCAATCGTCATAGATATGAAGCGGACTCCTACGATATGGCAGCAACTTTCATGAGGCCTCCATTTTTCGGCGCAATTCTCATATGACGGAGAACCTGTTCAGATACTTTACGAAACACTGGGGCAGCCACCACCCCTCCCCAGCCTTCAGTCTTAGGTTCGTCGATGACCACCAAGATCGCCAATCGCGGAGCCTCGGCTGGAACAAATCCAACAAACGACCCAATGACTTTTGTAGAGGAATAGGCCTTAGCTTTTTGATCAAACACCTGTGCCGTTCCTGTTTTTCCAGCCACGGCATATTCTGCTAAGCCTGCACGCTTTCCGGTTCCTTGGGCCACAACCTCTTGCAGCAACCCAGTAAGCACCTGTGCGGTCTCATCAGAAATTGGCCGTCTCTTCGCTTCCACCTCACGCTTAAGCACTCGTTCACCTTGCGCATTCCAGACCTCTGACACCACATATGGCTTGAGTAAATATCCACCATTCGCGACGGCGGAAACTGCCGTCAAGAGTTGAATGGGTGTCACCCCGACTTCCTGGCCCATCGATAGAGACGCCAAAGACCGCGAACTCCATTTTGAGGGATCTCGCAAAATACCGGCTGATTCACCTGGAAGATCAATTTCCGTTTTCTCACCAAAACCAAATGCACGAAGATACTTGTAGAGGCGTTTGTCTCCTAGCGAAATCGCGGCCTTGACCATCCCCACATTACTTGAATGACGAAGCACCTCAGAAAACGTGATCCATCCCGACTTCCCAATGTCATGTACGGTGGTTCCGGCAATGGACATGCCGCCATCGCCACCATAAATCAACGTATCAGGCTCCACAACTCCCTCTTCAAGAGCTGACGCAGCCACGACCACTTTAAAGGTTGAACCAGGTTCATAGACATCGGTAACGGCTCGATTTCTCCAAAGATCAGGTGACCCTGCAGAAATTTTATTAGGATCAAAGGTTGGTCGAATTGCCCAAGCCAGCATGGCGCCAGTGGCAGGATCCATAACGAGCACAGTCCCCCCCTTAGCTTGCGTCCTCTGAATCGCCGCATCGAGTTCCTGCTCAGCAATATATTGAATCACCTCATCAATGGTAAGAGTAATTCGATGACCTTCACTGGCTCGTAGCTTTCGAGAACCAACCGGATTAATCATACGACCGCGAGCATCGCGCTGAAAGACGACCAAACTTTTCCCACCCTGCAGATAGGATTCATACTGCAACTCAATCCCCTCTAAACCCTGACTATCAATGCCCGCAAATCCCAGGAGATTGGCAAGCAGCGTCGTCTTGGGATAAAAACGACGAGGCTCCATAAGGATATCAACTCCAGGCAGGGATAACTGCTGGACTGCTTTTGCAGACGATTCATCCAATTTTCGTTTCAGCCAGACGAAGTCCTGTTTTTTCCCAAGCTCCTTCATTAATTGACTCTTGGGAACGTCTAATGCGCGGCTCAGCTTCTCTGCAACCTTGCCACGGTCTTCGATCGACATCGGATCAGCCGTGACCGATGGCACCTCGACATTAAGCGCAAGCGCACTACCATTTCGATCAACGATCACCCCACGGTTAGACTCAACTACAATTGACTTATGATGTTGATTCCAAGCTTGCAGAGCCCCCTCATTCGCCTGAATCACTTGCAGATAAAACAATCGAGACACAATGACCGCAAACCCCACCAACAGACCAAAACAGAGGATAGCACTACGAAACCGACTAGACTGACTCACATCTCCAATATTAGGTTTCATCGTTCTTGCCATTCCTATAGATGTCCATATTCCAAGTTATGAAACACTGAGGGGTTTGACTACCGGCAACCGATCTCGACATGACTGAAAGATCACGTCAACAAATCAATGAATGCATTCGAGAATACGTACTCATTGAAGCCAAGACCTCAATATGTTGAGCGATGAGGCGTAACATTGAGACGTTGGGCCAACTGCACAGCATTCTTCAGTCTCTTTTCATTACTCGCCATAGCTGTATCCGAAGCCACCATGACAATTTGACCTGGCTGAGGCATCTCTAAATTCAGTTGCCGTTTGGCGGCTTGTGCAATCTTCTGTGGAGCCGTCAGTTGCGAAAGTTGCAGATGCAAAACTTCCTGTCGATGTTCAAGCTCGACCCTTTGGTCGTTTAATCTCTCAATATCAGAACTCACTCTCAACAGATCTATCCGCATCCACACATATAACGAACCAATGATCCCGAAAAACAGAACCATCATGGTAAAGCCGCTGCGTCTCATATCTCATCCCTCCCAGGAAGCCGTTCAACAATACGTAATTTGGCACTCCTCGAACGTGGATTACCCCGCTGTTCATCCAATGTTGGAATCACCGGCTTCTTGACCAAGCGTGACACGATTAGATCGGGCTTAGCCGACAATGTACGAAACGTCTGCTTTACAATGCGATCTTCAAGAGAATGAAAGGCAATGACACAAAGTCGACCGCCAACCTTCAAGAGAGACACAGCATCTTGTAACGTCTCAGCTAAACCCTCCAATTCACGATTCACCGCAATACGAAGGGCCTGAAAGGTTCTCGTTGAGCAATGGATGCGGCCATGGCGATAGGGAGCCGGCACGGCCTGTCGAATAATATCCGAGAGATGGCTCGTGGTTAGTATGGGCTCCCGCCGTACGTTCACAATTGCACGAGCGATTCGTCTCGAATAACGCTCTTCTCCATATTCAAAAATGACATTCGCTAAGTCCTTCTCTGGGATACGTTCAAGAAATTCAGCGGCTGTTTGCCCTGATGATTGATCCATACGCATATCCAAGGGACCGTCCTTCATAAAACTAAACCCGCGCTCGGCCTGCATAAGCTGAGGTGTGGACACACCAAGATCAAACACCACACCATCGACTTGCGAGAATCCAGCCTCGGTCGCCAGCTCTTTCAGCGCACGATAATTAGCATGTCGAAGCTGCACTCGATCACAAGAATCCTTCAGCACTTGCTCGCCCCTATCAATGGCCTGAAGATCTTGATCGATCCCCAAAAGTTGTCCATCAGGGGCGCTCCGGAGCAAAATTTGTTGAGCCATACCACTCATCCCCAACGTACAATCAATATATTTCTTGCCATGACTTGGATTGAGCCATTCCAGCACCTCATTAAGGAGTACCGGGACATGTTCATTCTCAAGACCTTTCTCTTCTGTCACATGCCAACTTCCTGTACCGTACGCGTCATATTCCCACTCTCTGTATTTTCTATCCCACATTCACCCACCAGACTACACATTCCATTATAAAGTGCTAGCCGGAGATGTCAAGAACGACATATTGTATGTCAATAAATTTTATCCACATGACAAGCTATTGAGTTTCCAGCGGAATAGTGGCAAAAACAACACACACCTACATACAGAAATTTAAGTATTTAAACCCAGGAATTAAGGCTTACTTTATGTGAATTTAAATAAGGAACTTAACGAAATTCAGGATGGAGTACATACCACTGATTTCTAGAGAAGTCAGGAGCAAATCAAAGTCGCATCAGAGATACTTAGATAGATCGACAACAGTGATGAAATCTGAATCACTCGGGAATTTAAGGTGGAGAATGAGGACTAGGGTTGCGTCAAAAATAGGAGATGAAGATGAACAATATTCCGCCAACCACACCGCCTAGGCAGTCAGTACAAAAAACTCTGTGAACAGTAGTCCTCTCGCTGCACTCATCTACCCCTTCTTGACCAGGGCCATTACTTCAATGCCCGCTACAGTTTGTAGGACCGCATGAAAGCCCTTCAATACCAACAAGGGGCGCGCCCATCCCTTGATCTGACGATAGTATTGCTCAACGATGTTGCTGAGGTATTTGCATTGGCGAACCCTGATAAGCGCTTCCCCTCGTGATTCACCAGCTTAAGACCCACGGCATTCGCACTACTCCAAGTCAAATTGGACAAATCTGATCCTATTGGATGTATTTTCTCGTCTCGGGAATGAACCCAATATTGTCATGAGCCCCCCCCCCCTGACTTACAAGAACCATTACGGTGGAAAAGCTAATTGAGTGAAGCCTACCGAGGGCGATCCTGAGCAGTGCGCGATTGGTGAAAGAACACCTGAGGAAGCAAAGCTGATAGGAGCAGAACTGATCCAGGCGAATCCAACAAGGCGCTCATCACGCAATCGCAACTCTTGATGTTACCTGTGCAAGCCCACAGTACCAGGGAGCAAGCCCCCAAATGGACTGACCTGACGTATAGTTAGCCCCACTTTCTCTTCGCCAAATCCATGAGGAATCAATGACAGTAATTAAGAACCATCAGCTTTCGCAACGAAACAAGACCGTGACTCACAATGATATAATACTCCCTCAAACGCTTACATTTTTTCATGTGGAATACAAAAGGAAACACATACTGACAATGGCTTCTCCACCTCCGACTAACATACATCAGCTCTCTCCAGATACCACTCAGCAAATCAAGCACGTCTATCAAGCGCTCGACTATGAAGCGCTTGGGCCAATTTATTGTGACGATGGAGGGGATGAATTTTGGAAAGATCGTCGAGGACCATGTCAGGAATTGGGCATAGCCATCGCCAAAGCTCTCCGAGGCCGACTCCCACAACAGGGGAGGAGTCTCTATGTCGGTGCAGGCGTCCCAGAAATTCCTGCCTTACTGATGGAACGCATGGAATTAGATCGCACCGTCTGTCCCTATAACCTACGACAGACGGAAGTGGATGTCTTAACCCAGGCAGGAGGAAAAAACGGCACACCCTTTTATTGTCAGTCAGCAGAATGTGCAACAGGAACTTTTGATCATCTATGGATAGTCAGCGTTCTGAATGACCCGGAAGAATTCCCCAATCTATCCGTGCTTTTTTCCTATGGCCGTGCCGACCCTTTCGCTTTTGACACTTCAGCATTTACAACCGAACGCGAGGCTGGAGTTCGATTATTCGCCAGTTGCATGGCCAAACTGAGTAGGCCCGGATTGCTTACCACTTCGGTAGAAGAAATTCCTTGGGTAGAACATTGGTGTACAGTCCATCACCACACCTATCACATTGAAGAACCGACCTACCCAACAGCTCTCGTAGGAGATCCAATATGCTTCATTCGGATTGAATAAGACATGCCCTACACGTGCTTCTTGCTTTTATCGCGAATCAAAATACGTTGCAGTTGAACCCTTGTACACGATAGTTCCTATAACGGTAAGCCGCTTAGCCTGTATCATACGATGGCATCTCACGCCTTTTGATGTTTCGAGTACAGGCATCCAAGCCAGTGACCACGCGGCACCAAGCACTTCAAGATACGAAAGTGAATTGAATCGGCTACAACACAGAGCCGTGTATAGGTACGACAGGTAAACGACCCGATACCAGTAGGGGGGGGGATTTGACTGAAATGGTTGAGAATGACCTCTCTCAGACGTTCTACTAGGCCTATATCACATGGAGTTCTTACGCCACGGCGCTTGGCATAGGCCTGAGACTCTGATTGGATTAGGGATAAAGGGTATAGAGCATTCGCGGAAAGGCAATTGTTTCGCGCACATGCTCTAACCCACAGACCCATGCAACGACGCGTTCGATCCCCATCCCGAATCCTGCATGCGGAACGGAGCCGTACTTACGAAGATCCAAATACCAGCGGAAGGCTTCTTCTGGCAATTCATGCTCTTTAATTCTTGCAAGTAATTTATCGTAATCGTGAATACGTTGCCCCCCTCCGATAATTTCTCCATACCCTTCGGGCGCCAAGACATCCATACAAAGAGCGAGGTTTGGTGTTTCAGGGTCTGGCTCCATGTAAAAAGCTTTGATTGACGCAGGATAGCGATGCACGATGACAGGTTTATCAAACGATGATGCAAGCACGGTCTCGTCATCCCCACCAAAGTCATCACCAAACTGAATGGAGACCCCTTTTTCTTGGAGCAACTTAATGGCCTCCCCATAGGTCACTCGTGGTAAAGGCGGAACGACCGCTTCGAGCCTGGAAATATCTCGCTCCAACGTTTTCAATTCTTCCTGTCGCCGCTCTAAGACACGCTCCATCACCATCTTCAACAGACCTTCGGCAAGATCCATGGCATCAGCTAATTCGGCAAATGCCATCTCAGGCTCGACCATCCAAAACTCCATCAGGTGTCGACGCGTTTTTGATTTTTCAGCTCGAAACGTTGGGCCAAAACAGTAGACATTGCCAAATGCAGCAGCAGAAGCTTCACTGTAGAGTTGACCGCTCTGTGCAAGATAGGCTGTTTGATCGAAGTATTGCGTGTGAAATAAGTTCGTCGTACCTTCGCAGGCATTAGGTGTAAAAATTGGGGTATCGATTAAGGTAAAATCTCGATCGTCAAAGAAATCTCGACAGGCCCGAATAATCTCATGTCGAATCCGGAGTATCGCATGTTGACGTCGCGAACGAAGCCAAAGATGACGGTGCTCCATTAAGAATCCAGTGCTATGCTCTTTGGGTTGAATCGGAAAAGGCTCGGCAATCTGCACAATCTCAATACCGGTCACGTCAACTTCATACCCTCCCGAGGCTCGAGGTTCAGCTCTCGGGACTCCAGTGATGATAATGGATGACTCTTGCGTCAATTTTGCAGATCGCTCAAAATGCTCTGCTTCTATCGTGGCTTTATTCACCACCCCTTGCAGTTCGCCTGTGCCATCACGGATTACCACAAAGTGAATCTTTCCACTCGACCGCTTTCGTCGCACCCATCCCTTCAACATGACCTCTTGGCCAACATAGCCTGCAATGCTTTCAATTGTCGGATTCGGATATGTTTTCACCCTCAGCCTCCTGCCTTCGTGATCTAAGATCGTATGCTCTCAGCACAAATTGCATGTACGTAATTGTGCGTCATTCGACGATTGGACACTTTTCGTTGACACCGCTGAAACACTGGGGATATCATGATTCTCTATTGTAAAGGAGGAGATACATCATGAGCTATACAATTACTGTCCGCGAATTAAAAGATCGGTTGGACAAGGGAGATAAACTATTTATCTTAGACGTCCGCGAACCCCATGAGTACTCAATGGCAAAAATTGAAGGCTCAGTCTTAATTCCACTAGGCACATTGCCTACCTCTCTCGATAAGCTGAACCCGGAAGATGAAATTATCTCTCTGTGCCACAAAGGTATGCGGAGTGCCGACGCAATGGGCTTCCTGCTCCAACAGGGCTTTTCTAATGTAAAAAATCTCGTGGGTGGCATTGATGCCTGGTCGTGTGAGATTGACGGGTCTGTCCCGCGATACTAAGTGCAGACATCCCGTGATGCGTCGTTCAACAACTTGCTGCTGAGATTTTCATCTCACTCTTTGAACGGCGCGTCAGACTTCACGCTTTAAAAAAATCAACAGTTTGCGACAGGCCATCCTTAAGGGAAACATGCGGCTCCCAGCCAAACGTCTCACGGATTTTCCGTATATCTAGGACACTCCGTACCTGTTCACCTTTTTTCGCTGGCCCATAGAGATCCTTACAATCGGCTTTCGTAAACTCCTTGAGCAAGGTATAGCATTCATTGACTGTTGTCTCTTCTCCTGTTCCAACATTGTAAATGCCTTGAACGTCCGGCTGTAATGTGGCCATGACGGACTCGACCACATCATCCACGAAAACAAAGTCTCTCGTTTGCTTCCCTGTCCCATTGATAATCGGTTGCTCTCCCTTCAACATTTTCCTAGTAAATATCGCAATGACTCCCGCTTCGCCCTCTGGTTCTTGCCGAGGGCCATAGACATTTCCAAATCGAAGCGCGACATACTTAATACCCGTCTCATGCGAATAGTAGGCTAAGTATTTCTCCCCGGCTAGCTTACTGATGCCATAGGGGGACAGTGGGTCCGTTCGATGAGTTTCTGGAGCCGGGAATACATCTTGTTCTCCATAGGCTGCCCCCCCAGATGAGGCAAACGTGACCTTTCGTATACCATGCTGCGTCGCATGCTCTAACAAATTGATGGTTCCCAGAATATTTACAGATGCATCAAACGTGGGATCTTCTGTCGATAAACGAACATTCATCTGCGCAGCTAAATGGATAATTACCGTCGGACGTTGCGCTTTTAGTGCACGACCAACTCCTCGACTTTGGATATCCACTTTATAGAGTTTGGCTTTTTTATTGACATTTTTCTTCTTACCGGTTGACAAGTTATCAATAACTGATACCTGGTAACCTTCCTGAATCAACCGATCAACCACATGAGATCCAATAAAACCCGCTCCCCCGGTCACCATCACATTCATGGACATGTCATTCCCCCACAACAATCATTCACGTCAACATTAACTCCAGTGCGACTGCACATCATTTCTCATCACTTTGCCTACGCGTCGTTCATATTCGCTCCTGCTTTCAGGGCAATGAGGATTTCCTTATTCCCTTTCCGTCCTAAGACGGGAGAATCCATCACTCCAATAGTGGAAAACCCAAGTGTTTCAGTGTAGGCAAGCAAATCATCTCTAACCTCCATTCGCTTATTCTCATCACGAACAATTCCCCCTCGACCGACCTGCCCTTTTCCCACTTCAAATTGTGGTTTCAGCAACATGAGAACAGAAGCCGCGCTTCCAAGAAACTTGATGGCACAAGGAAGCACAATGCGCAAGGAAATAAAGGACACATCAATCACAACCAGATCAATGGGGTCGGGAATCTCTTCTACCGCCAAATACCGTATATTGCAGCGTTCATGAACGATAACTCGTGGGTCTTCACGAATTTTCCAATCTAATTGACCATACCCCACATCAACCGCATACACACGGCTTGCCCCATGCTGCAATAAACAGTCGGTGAATCCTCCAGTCGAGGACCCAATATCCATGGCAGTCAGTTCCTGACAATCAATTCCAAATGCATCAATCCCTGACGCAAGCTTATCGCCGGCTCGACTGACATATGAGGTAGCAGGCAGGTCAAGAGAAACTTTCGCAGACTCTCCAATCAATTTGGCTCGTTTATCAATCAGCATCCCATCAACTTTGACTAATCCTGCCAATATATATCGATGGGCTTGCTCACGATTTACCGCCAAACCACGAGAAACAAGGGCATGGTCCAATCGCTGCTTCGGGTCAGCTTGGCTTTTTAAACTCACAATTAGGTTACTCGACAGAATAGGGAACAGAAACGGATCAGAGGCAGGAATACGCACAAGTCTATCAGGATTATCCGTCCATGGAATCTGAACGATCGACTCCTTCTGAAAAGGCTTGGATTCGTGTTTTCCCATCTTTATCTTGCACTAAAATTTCAACTTTTCGTTCGGCATCATCAAGGACCTTGAGACAGGTCTTTGATAATTTGATGCCTTCCTCAAATATCTTCAATGACTCGTCTAATGGTAATTCGCCACGTTCTAGCTCTGTCACAATTGTTTCGAGTCTTGCCAAGGCTTGTTCAAATTTTGGAGCCGCCATGTCGTCTTAACCTTTTTCATTCTAAACTGGATACTATGAGCTTTTGACCATCATTCCGCATTATACCTAGCCCCTAGAGATGGTCAAGGCAAGAATACTCAAGATTCACCTTTGATGTCCTTGACCAAGCACGTTACCGTTCCGTCTGGCAATCGAGCACTCACGTAGTCCCCCACTGAAAGATCATTGACCGTGGTGACTATTTTATGTCCCTCCACTGTTTCAACAATACTATATCCCCGGGATAACACGGTGAATGGGCTGAGCGTATGGAGAAGGGACATCTTCGCCTCCCCCTGATGTCGCTTTTCATTCAGGACACTTTGCATCCCTTGTACCATCCGAATCCATAACTGAGAGATAAGGTGTTGCCCTGCGGCAATCCGATGTCGAGGCGTATGCACGAAGCCTTGAGACTCAAAATAGTTCAATCGCATGCGGAGTCGTTCATGAAAATCTTTCATCATGAATCGTAGGCGCGCATCTAAATCATCGACCCGCTGCCCATACCGATACAGCCACAACACCGGATCCGGAATAGTTGACCGTGCCACCTTCGCCTCATGACGACATCGTTCCAATCTATTTCGCATGGTTTGCGCCAGTCGATTTGTGAGTTGCTTCACATTCAAAATCAGATCACCAAAGGGAGGAACAACCAACTCAGCTGCAACTGAAGGTGTTGGGGCACGAAGATCTGCTGCGAAGTCAGACAAACTGACATCGGTTTCATGACCAACTGCCGAGATTACTGGAATAATCGATGCTGCAATAGCTCGAACCACCACTTCTTCGTTGAACGACCAGAGATCCTCTCTCGACCCTCCGCCTCTCCCAACAATGAGAACGTCAACCTTCTTCATTGTATTCATCGTCTGAATGGCATCGGCAATTTGTCGAGCAGCCCCTTCTCCTTGCACTAACACAGGATGAATGAGTACTGGAATCATGGGGCAGCGGCGTTGGAGAATACTCAAGATATCGTGAAGTGCTGCCCCGTGACGTGATGTGACAATACCAATAGACGAAGGAAAGAATGGAAGGGCTTGCTTTCGCATGACATCAAAAAGACCTTCGCCTTCCAACTTCTTTTGGAGTTGCTCAAATGCCAGTTGCAGAGCGCCAATGCCCTTGGGCTCTATCGATTCGAGAATGAACTGATAATCACCACGAGTAGCATAAACAGTCACGCGTCCTCGGATAATGACCTCTCCACCTTCTTCAAGATCAAAAGGAAGATGTTGAGCCACACCGCGAAATAACACGACTCGGATTTGACTGGCTTGATCTTTAAGAGTGAAATACTGATGACCGGATGAAGGTCGACGAAGGTTAGAAATTTGTCCTTCCACCCAAACAACCGGGAACTGACCTTCCAAGGCTGATCGGATTTGGCTTGTAAGCTCCGAAACAGTCAGAATGGAAGAGAGGGCAGTCTGCAAGCGAAACAACCTCTATTCATGTACTTGCAAGCGTTGGATATCGATGGCTTTTCCTGTTCTTGCATCTAATTCAATAAGAGCCCCACAAAAGACAGCGGGGCCAGAAGCCACTTCAAAACGCCTTGGAGTTTGTAGGAGAAACTTTTGGATAACACCATCAGGCTTCATCCCAATGACCGAGTTTCGTGGACCTGTCATACCAAGATCTGTCAAATAGGCTGTTCCCTTTGGAAGAACATGTTCATCTGCCGTCTGAACATGCGTATGGGTTCCGACGACTGCCGAGACTGTTCCATCAAGAAAATGCCCCATCGCCATTTTTTCAGAGGTAGTTTCAGCATGCATATCCACAATAATAGCTGGAGTCCGCTCTCTCAAACTTGCGACTTCGCGCTTTCCAACTCGAAAAGGACAATCAAGAATAGGCATAAACACTCGACCCATTAATTGAAGAATCCCAAGAGACTCTCCGCTTGCCGTTTCAATCACCATCGATCCACGACCAGGGACGCCTTCAGGGTAGTTAGCCGGCCGAAGAACACGTGTATCCTTGTGAATAAAATCCACGGCCTCCTTCTTATCCCATGCATGATTACCAAGCGTAATAACCGAGAGGCCTAGGTCAAACAACTCGCCAGCCACATCTTCTGTAATGCCAAACCCTCCAGCCGCATTTTCCCCATTCCCAATGACCAGATCGACATCATGTTGCGCAATCAACTTATGAAGGCGCTTCATAATCACTCGCCGCCCCGGCTCACCCATAATATCCCCGATAAAAATAACTTTCATAATGAAGCAGCGATCGTGAAGTCGGTTCCCTGATTATTTTGCAAATTCAATGAATCGATTTTCTCGAATGACCGTGATTTTAATCTGACCTGGATAGGTCATTTCTTGCTCAATTTTCTTGGCAAGGTCTCGTGAAAGTGTGAACGCTTCAGTATCATTTAAGTCTCCTTGACGCACCACCACACGAATTTCTCGGCCAGCTTGAATGGCATAGGCTTTATCCACACCATCGAATCCAGTAGCTAACGACTCTAATTTTTGAAGTCGTTTGACATAGGCCTCAAGAGTCTCACGTCGTGCGCCTGGTCTAGCAGCAGAAAGTGCTTCTGCAGCAGCTACCAAAACTGACTCTGGGCAAATAGGTTCTACTTGTTCATGGTGAGCCGCAATGGCATTGATAATTTTTTCTGATTCACCATACTTTTTAGCCATGTCCGCACCAAGCATGGCATGCGTACCCTCTTCTTCATGACTGACCACTTTGCCAATATCATGCAAAAGGGCTCCACGTTTTGCTAACTTCACATCAAGACCTAACTCTGAGGCCATAATGCCACAAATATACGCCGCCTCACGTGCATGGTAAAGGTTGTTCTGCCCATAACTCGTTCGATACTTTAACCGACCTAACATCTTGACGAGCTCTGGGTGAAAGTCTGACAAACCGACTTCAAAAATAACCTTCTCAGCTTCCTCGCGCATGAGCTTGTCTAAATCACCCTTGACCTTTTCAACGACTTCTTCAATTCTGGTTGGGTGAATTCGCCCATCCTGCATCAATCGTTCAAGAGCAATTTTGGCAATTTCTCGACGAAGAGGATCAAAGCCAGAAACAATAACCGCCTCTGGAGTCTCATCAATGATAAGGTCAACACCTGTCGCCGCCTCTAATGCTCGGATATTTCTTCCTTCACGCCCGATAATCCGTCCTTTCATGCCATCACTGGCAAGCGGCACCACGGAAATTGTCGCTTCATTGACATAATCACGAGTAATGCGCTGAATGGAGCGCGTCACGATTTCAAGGGCTTCTTTATCAGAGTTTTCACGGGCTTCATCAATGATCCGTTTACTGATATGCGCACCATCGTGCTTCGCTTCGCTTTCAATTTCACTCAAAAGCTGACGTTTCGCTTCATCCACCGTCATCCCAGCCACGCGCTCTAACGCATCACGATGCTCTCGCACAGCCTGGTCACACGCCGCCTCTTTACTCGCGATCGATTCTTCTTTTTGACCTAAACTATTCTCTCGTCGTCGAAGCTCTTCCTCCCGTTTTTCTACACTGGCATACTTTCGATCTAGACCACCCTCCCGTTGCTGAAGCTTTTTCTCAGTAGCCTGAAATTCCGAACGAAGCTCTTTTTCTCGTTTTTCAATCTCAGACTTGGCCTGAAATAGAAGATCTTTGGATTCAAGTTTAGCGTCTTTCACAAGACGCTCAGCATCTCGCTCAGCGTTTTGGGCAAGCTGACGAGTTTGAGTCTCTACCTCTGAGCGTTTTGACTCATCCTTATTTCGTTGCAGGACACCATTTAAAACAAATCCTAGGGCCAATGCCAGGACACCAACAAGGACTGAAATTGTGATCGTGGTAAAAATGGCAGCCACCCCCTTCCATGCTATCCACACTCAAAGAGTGCTGGAAATTGCGTTACGCGGCTCTCATAAAAACTGGAGCCGGCATACACGCACAAGAATTGTGGTGGAGGAACAGCTATAGGTAGCGCTGCATTGGTAGATATGACCGCAGGTGATACGATCCAGAAAGACGTGTGTGCCGAAGATGAACCCGAGTGAAAGGGCTCCCCCGTAAAGATCCACGGTTAGGAATATTCATTCCCTTGACAGGAATGAGTGAGGGCAGTGAATTCTGAAACGGGAAAATGAATCGAGCCCACCCATCAGTAGACTTCAAATAGATATACTTTTGAGGGGACCTGTCATTCAATAGATTGACAATATTCTTCAGGTAGGACACACAGTTCATCACACACTGTCTTCCAAGAACAAACATCAGTTGGGTTAGATCCCCTAAGTACCTGGTCATGACCAATGCGACTGCCCCTACGGCAATCTCCTCCAAATTCCCCTCTTTCTTTCAATAGAAAAAGGGAATGTAAACTTCCTAAAATTTTAATAGTTTATCACAGTGTCAGAATATCAGAATTCTAGGGAGTTTGACAAGCAGAAGACCAAATACATCAAATCTGACAATAGTTTAGGGAAAAGGCGAGAGGGGGTAGGAACGGACAAGTCTTCATTAAGGGAAAACTTCTAATTCATTGCGACCGAGGGGGGGGGGGGATAGTGGTTAAGCCGGGTACAGTTCAAGCTGGTGATCAATATGCTTGAGCATACTTTGAGTGAGCCGTTCAACTTCGACATTTCCCGCCTCTTGCTGGCGCCGCTGTTGAAACAACTGGTCAGCGATATTAATCGCGGCTAAGATTGCAATCTTGGTAGGCGTCCCCGTTTTCATATTTTGAGTCAAGGCTCGCATATGTTCGTCAACAAAACGAGCAAGCTCTTGGATATATGCTTCATCTGAACCACCTTGAAGAGAGAAGCATTGACCATACACCTCAATTTCAATGGGTTTGTTCATGTTACCCCTCCTGGCGGCTACTTGATTTATCAAGAAACTCCAATTCACCAAGAACTTTTTCAATTCGTGACCGAATACTGGTTCGCTCCTCTTCCCACCCTAGAGAAAGCTCCTCATGCTTAACGAGGCGCTCCTTAGCAGCTCGCAAGTCTTCCTCCAAAGAATCTTTGTCTTGACGAAGTTCAACAACGACATCAACTAATTTTCGGACTCGAACTTCTAAGGCTTCCATGTTCTCCAAACTCATTGTTTCCCTCCTAACATCAGTATAAACGGATGAGACCTATGAATCGGAATATAAAAATTTCAACACATCCTGTCAAGAGACACAGCTTGACAAGACTGCGAAGCCAAGGCTCGATACACCCGATAACTCCCCAGCACTCGCTTCACATACCCTCGTGTTTCTCGATATGAAATCCGTTCAACAAATTCATCAGCTTCAGTCTGAGGGTCTTGGGCAATCCATCGACGTACCACGTGAGGGCCAGCATTGTAGGCAGCAACGGCATGGACCAAGTTCCCATTAAATTGTGATAACAGCTGCCCAACGTACGTTGTGCCCAATTGAATATTAGTTCTAGCATCAAATAAGGCTTCTTTTTCTGGAGAGGTTAACCCCAAGCGACGTGCCACTCGGCTTGCCGTTGTCGGCATCAATTGCATCAACCCAAGGGCTCCAACACGAGAGGTTGCACGTGAGTCGTACAAACTTTCTTCTCGAATAAGGCCAGCCACAAGGTACGGGTCAAGACCAGTTGGGGCATACTGCTGAATCGTTGAAATATACCCTGTAGGATACGCCCCATTCCACACGTGAGCAGTCCGAGGAATTTTATCTTGTTTCAATTTTTGTCCGGCATGCCGAATTGAAAGACGAATGCCGTAATCAAATGCTCCAGTCTGCTGAGCCATCATGATGATCTGGTCAAGATTCTCAGTCTTAGCAGTTGATTGTTTTGTAAGAGCCCTCAATTCATCTGCCGCCTCTCGAATCAGCCCTAACCCAATTAATTCAATGGCTTTACGGTAATGAACATCCTTCAAAAGACCTGCATTGGCAGGAGAAGCCTGGAAGGAGGTGGTGGGGTGAACCATGCCAACTTTCACTTTAGAAACAGGGTTGCGCAACCTTGATTTGGCTAAGAGGCCATAGTACGTCAATGGTTTTTCTTGCGCGAGAATTCGGAAAAGATCCTGAGACTTTTGGGGAATTTGCAAATGTTCATACATTCGCCCTTGCCAGTATCGAGCCCGATCATGCCCCTCGCCTTTCTTAGAAGTCCGCAACAACTTCTTCAATGTGGCAAGCACCTGGTCGTATTCATCCTGTTCATAATAGATCCAGGTCATCCGCCATAAAGCATCCTGCTGTTTCTGAGATGAACGTGCCGTCTTGTACGCCTTATGAAAGGACTCCAATGCCTGAGCCCGTTTCCCCTGATCTCCCAGCCACACTCCAGCAAAGATATGGAGAAGCGATTGTCGATCTCCAGACAACCCTTTTTTATGAGCAGCCTTCTGCATGGCGAGAAGTTGCGTACCCTTGCCTTGCCGTAAATAAGACCGTGCAAGCCACACCAAACCTTCACCCCTTCGAGGCGATGACGAAGTAGAAATGCGTTGAAACACTTTTTCAGCCTCACCATATCGTTTCAAACGTGCCAAAGCCATGCTTAATTTGTATTCTGCTTCATCATGAGTTTTCCCTTTAGTCACCTGTTGAAGATAGTCCCTCAACCCTTTAACCGTTTCTTCAAAATGCCCAGCAGCGTAAAAAGACAACGCTCGCTTATAGCGTTCATTTTGTGTTGGCACCTCAGTCTTTTTAAAGGGAGGATGGGTCAGAAGGTCTGTTGCAACCTTTTCCTCTAGCTCGGCAGGAAATCTCCACCACACTTCTCGAAATGATGCTCGCGCAGCCTTCATTTGCGATAGCTTCACTTGACACTTTCCAATCTCTAACAACGCATAAGCGGCTTGTGGAGACCTGGGACTACGTTTCATCGCTCGACGGTACCACTGTATTGCTGACGGACAATCTCCGGAATCACGCCAGGTTTGAGCGGTCAAATAGACGGCTTCGCCCTTGAGCAAGGATTGAGACTTTGCCCCCCCAACCTGTTGAAATAATTTGGCGGCTTCATGAGGTTGGCGATGATTGAGCAACGCTTCTGCCATCCAATAATTTATATAATCTTGTAAGGATGGAAATTCCGCCAAAACCTGACGAAAGTTGAGCAGGGCTTCCTCTGGTGCTGATTCTTTGAGCAGGAGTCCTCGGTGCAGTCCGGATCGATGTGCCCAAATCGTTCCAGGGAATTGCGTCAGTACATTCTGAAAACTGGAGAGTGATGAGGCATGATCACCCACTTTCTTCTGTTTCAACGCACGCTTGAAACAGGCTTCTGCGGTTTGGCATTGGACAGGAAGAGGGGAAGGAGATAGAAGAGGTTTCGCTGATAACGCAGAGACACCGACGAATACCATCACAAGGAGGACGTGCCCGGCCGATATGACATGCCTTCGTGACGAAAATGAGTTTAAGCTAAACATAAAATATCAGGAACAACGACCAACTTACCCATTCAACAAGGGATAGATCTGCTCAACAGCACAGCCTCACGTTTCCACACCACGATCATCCACATCACTCAACGTTCAATTATTAATGATGCCTTCTCTTGCCTACTGCGTTCTTACTTGTGCTTTTATTTAGAGTATACCGAAGAAAAAATCAGCTGCAAGCCAATGTTACGTTATTATCGATAAAACTCAACAATAGGCCCTCAAACAATTTCTAAGCACCCGCCATGAAAGACTAAGAGGCTAGGCTCTTACGACTCAGGCGAGCATACAGAAAACAAATGTTCAGGATATGACCAGACAGACGAGATCGAGGGAGTTAATCCAACCAAGATGAACTAAGAGAGGAATACCCCTGTGCACCGACCGCCTCACCAGATTGCAGGAGCGGCTCTTGCAACCGTGTAGAGACCTGCCGATTCCGCACATGCATGTCCTCCACAGGAAACGCACCCGAGGTTGAAGGCTCTGGCTCTATAAGTTCGACCTCTTCTCTTGAGGGTATCCCTCCAAGCCGCCGATCGCGCGTCTGATAGTCCAATAATGCCAATAGCATTTCTTGTCGACGAAAGTCTGGCCACAAAATGTTCGTGAAATACAATTCAGAATAGGCAATTTGCCATAACAGAAAATTGCTCACTCGTGATTCGCCACTAGTGCGAATGACTAGATCAGGGTCTGGTAAATCGGAGGTCGAAAGGTACTGTGCAAATCTATCCTCATTCAGCATACCGTCCCGAACCATGCCCTGCGCCGCGTCTTGAACAATTTTATTTACCGCAGTCACAATTTCATCCCGCCCACCATAACTTAAAGCTAAGGTAACGGTTAATCGCTCAGTTCCTTGAGACGCGGCCTCAAGTTCGCGAATCATTATTTGCAATGGACTAGGGAGTAACTCCAAACGTCCAATCGCTCGAAACCGAATACCTTCCTGAAGAAATTGACTACAATGATATTGAAAAAATTCGCCAAATAGCTCCATAAGCAGGGAGATTTCACTCTTTGGCCGCTTCCAATTCTCTAATGAAAATGCATACAACGTCAGAGCAGATATCCCAAGTTCCTGACATACCGTCACCGCATGACGAGCTGACTCCACCCCTTCACGATGCCCTAGAATACGAGAACATCCACGAGCATGAGCCCAGCGCCCATTGCCATCCATTATAATAGCAACATGCTGGGGAAGAGATTCCGGCTTTAATTGAGACAGCAATGATGTCTCTAGAGATGTCAGAGAAGTTAATTCACGAAGACCCATAGTGTACACACTCGCCTAATTTTGTTCGATTAATAATGTCTGTATGTTCTTATGAGATCGGTTAATATTACGTCAAAGTTTAGATATACAGGAGAAACTGACGATTCATTATTTAAGAGAGAAAGACATAGAGCCATAAGCCGATTACCACAAGTACACCACACCCAAATAGGGCTTGAATCATATGTTGGGTGAACAGTGCCAAGCCGTTCCATTCCTTATAAATGTCTGCAAACCAGGAATTGGGACCTGACTCGACCTTAACAGAAGGGGACTCTGGGGCTGCGGCCTTCACAGGTTCAACCGAAACCTGTGGAATAGTAATATTCGGAGGGGTTGAGGCCAGACTCTTTGGAGTGCCTTGCAGAAGAATAGCTTGGGGAGCCGCAGGATTCATTTTCCCACAATGCGGACAAGACAAGGCATAATTCGACATCTCCTCATTGCATTGTGGACATGAGATCATAGCCATCGAATGGCTCTTTCTGTACAGACTTGGGCAAAACTGAACGCTCAGTCTAAGTTTCAACGATCGGCACAATCACTTTAATCGGTTCTTCAATAGAATTTTGATGTGCGACATGCATAAGATGCATCAGCAACCCATCGGTTAACTTCTGGCCTTTTGTCACAATAATTTGCCCTTTATCGTCTCGAACACCGTCCGCAAGAATCATGTCTGAAGTTAATGCCTCTAATGATAATTCCATAACCGTGTAGGTCTTTTCTTTCTCAAACGTTTGCTTAAGCGCGTCAAGGCTAACAGGATCATACCATCCCTCTCGTTCCTGCATTACAGTAAAGGCTCCAACTCGATCCATCCCACTGACTTCCAACGTATCAAAGTCTAGAACGATCTTCAGCATGCGGGATTCAATGGGAATCGATCGTCCAACACAGGACACGTCTGTCGGTGGCCCCGTGCCATCGAACCGCTTTTCTTGAAAGCGAATGATCTTTCCAATGTCCTCCATCCGAGGAATACGTTCGAGTAAATCAGCGCCAATTTGTGGATATTGATCTAACAATTGCTCTTCCTGCGTCGTAAGCGGTTCCCCACCGTACTTTTTTCGTAGTATGTCTTCTGACATGGTCACCGCCCCAATTTGCGATAACATTGAGGCGGTTTCAAGAACCCACGTATATTCCAATCCCATCGGTCGAGCCATCGCCCTAAGATGTCGTTGGATGCGAGAAGTCCGTCCGAACGCTTCTGGATTCGATAATGAGAACACTTCAATAAGACTCTTCAAACAACTCTTCAGTGTTCGCTCCAGAACATCTCGTTCGACTCGCAGCATCCGATTCTGTTCCAAGCCAGCCTCAATGGTCTCAAGAAGCAATTCATGTGGACAGGGCTTTGAGAGAAATCGAAAGACGGCACCATCATTCACGGCCTTCATCGCTGTCGGAACATCAGCATACCCCGTAATGAGTATCCGAGAGGCATCTGGCATTTGAGTTTTGACTCGGTTTAAGAAATCAACTCCATCAATATTTGGCATTCGAAAGTCAGACACCACGACTGAAAATGGCCCATCCGTGCCTAATTTCTCCAATCCCCATTCAGGCCCTAGAGCTGTTTCAATATCAAACCCTTTACGAAACTGTCGTTGGTAGGTCTCCAAGACATTGCGACTATCATCAACAAATAAGATTTTTTCAGGCACGTCGAAACTCCTGTTGATGAAGTGGCTCAACATATTGCTGCCATTTTGGCCAAGGATCCACGAATCCCTGACTAGATAAATATTCCCGACTTCTCTCGGACGGCATACCATCACTGTCTTGAGGCCACCCACCACCATCGAGAATATTCGCTGCATACACCGCAATACTTGGAGTCAATCCAAGCCGATTGCATCCGAACGGCTCATCGTGGAAGGAAACAGCATCAACAATCACTTGGGGAAATTGTCGATGCTGAAGGTATTGAGCTCCAACAATTTCATGAGAAGTACCCAGTACATGTTGCTCAGCTCGGGCCAAGGTGAGACTTTTTCGCCTCGCACAGGCCATCACATCCATATACCGAGATGAATCGAACGAAGCCGCCAGAATGGCCAAGCCAATATCATGTGAAAATCCTGCGATGCAGGCTTGCCCCATGAGACTTGACGCACACTGTTCCTCCTTCGCAAGAATTCCTGCCAAACACCCCGTACGTAAACTATGCTGCCACAATGACTCTGGGCTAAAGGGTAAGTTCGTTTTTTTCTCTAAGAAAGCAAACACCTCAGCAACAATTAAACAGTGCTTCACCATCTCAGGCCCTAACCACATGATTCCTTGATCCATGGTCTTCGGCTCATAATCGAACACCAGCCACATCGCATGAAGTAGTTGGATTAATTTTGTCTTCACGCCCTCATCAGGTCCAAGTCCCACATCTCTGATCTGAGAAAAGGGTTCAATCCCACAAGAGACCCGCTCATATTCAAGATGGTTTTGAGAATTCACCAATACAACCAATGGGGCAGAATTATGAGCATACCCATCGGCACGTTCATCCATGGATATGTGCTCAATAGTATAGGTGGTCCCAAGCAAATCGAAGCTGCATGTACCCTGGGTCCAATCCATGTCATCTGGTACAAGCCAAATTGACTCACCTCCATCCTGCTCCATCGAAGATCTCTGATCTGTGCACACAATATGCCGAGACATCATCATAGATTTACACCGATACATTCGACTCCAATTAAGACCAAAGGAAGACGCACAATGAAAGTCGTCTCGCGCAAGGGAATAGATTCGAAGGACAAATAACCACCATGATTTTTCACAACAATAGAATGAGCCAACGATAAGCCTTGCCCCGTCCCGACCCCAACCTCTTTAGTTGTGAAAAATAAATCAAATACTTGTGCTTGTATGGATTGAGGAATTCCCACTCCCGTGTCTGACACTCGAACCTCGACCCACTCATGGTCGTATTGAGTACTAATTGTAATAGTGCCTTTGTCTGATGAGTTCTTTGTAAGATTACTCTGAATTGCCTGCGCCGCATTGATCAGCAAATTGAGCCATACTTGAGTTAATTGAGAAAGAATGCAGGGAACAGGCGGAAGGTCAGTAGCAAAATCCGTCACCACTTCAGCAACATCTTTCCATTCTTTCCTTGAAAGCGTAACGGCGCTCTCCAGGGAATGATTTACATCGACAAGTGCCTTTTCTCCTGTACCAGGGTGCGAGAATTCATTCATTGCGCGGACAATTTCAGTGACACGGTCAGTTCCTGCTAGGCTTTGGGTCAACACCGAAGGAATCTCCTTCAAGAGATACTCGAGATCAATCTCCTTGATGACCTCGGTAACTCCTGCCAGGGCCTGATCATTTACTTCTCCATTCTGAGTTCGGTCAAGCAAATCGCCATAGGCATCAAAGAGTCGATGCAAGTCCTGAAAACTTTCTCGAAGAAATCGAATATTTTCAGAAATATAATGAAGCGGCGTATTGATTTCATGGGCGACACCCGCAGCAAGTTGTCCAATAGATTCCATCTTCTGTGCCACCACAAGCTGCGATTCAATTCGTTTTTGTTGAGTGATATCCTTTCCAAGAATCAAAATTCCAGGTCGAACATCAAATCCCCCACTAATGGGACTGAGCGTCATTCCAAGAAATCGTTCGGCGCCAGCATTGTCAAGATAGGGCAACTCCGGTATTCGAAGAGGTTGCTGCTGCTCACGACAGTCTTGAACCGCAATCATGAACACATCCCAATTCCATTGTATGGGAATAGACTGAACCGGGTTCCCCAAAACGGTAGAAGAAAAAATACCGAAGGTCTGTTCAGCTGGGATATTCCATCGAACAATACGGTTATGTTCATCCAACCCAATTAATATAGAAGAAATAGCCGACACCAGCCCTTCGGTTTCAACAAATGCTCGTTGAAGTGCCTTTTCCGCTTGAACAAGTGATGCCACATGACGCCTTGACTTGAGTTCGAGACCCCATTTATGTGTTAAAGAATCCGCTAATTGTTGCACTTCAATCATGTCGAACGGCTTACGAAGGATGAGGAGCTTTTCACTATGTCCCAGTCGTTGCGTCATCTCCCCCCAATGATGATCTGAGTAGGCTGTACACACGACAATTTGCAGGTCAGGATCAACCTTCCATAATTGCTCAATTGTCTGCACCCCGTCCCAACCTGGAGGCATACGCATATCAACAAAAGCCATCGCAAATGGCCGATTGTCCTCAAGAGCTTTTTTGACCAATACCAACCCAATTTCCCCCTGATCTGCACATTCAACTTCAAAGCTCTGAGCAGTAGATAAACCTCGCATTTCTCCAAACAATGCAGCCTCAGCCGCAGCAAGTTCATTTCCTGCATTAGCTGCCGTTAATATTTTGCGGAAATCTTCATGGATGGCTTGATTATCATCAATCACCAATATTCGCCGGCTCTCGGGAAGGCTAGTTCTCATTAAGTAATTGTTTCAACCTTTGCCTTAACTTGGGAAACACATTGACTATCAAGAGGGATCGGATAAAGAAATGTCGTGATTTTCTATGCTTTTTGTTTTTTCGGACATCGGGAAGGAACTCTTAACCCACAACATTGACGCAAAAGCACTGTATTCAACACAAACTCCTCGAAATCCACTGTATTGAGTCATTGAAAATGCTCTCAAGGAAATGCGTAAAATAATGATAGTCACGGTGAAAAGGCAGTCTATTTACACAATCTTTTCTTTGGGAATTTCCGTGCAACAATTTCCCTCTCTGTTCACCAGAGCTTCAATCACAACGCTGACAACCCTTCTTTACCTCAGGTCCACATTCATCGCCCAATCGAGCGCAATTGGACTCCTCGACACAGGCGATGTCGATTGACCAAATGCCCAGGGTGTTGGAACCAGCGCCACACTCTAATCTGGAGGAGGAACCTTGGCGGACCTGGAATCGCTTTTGTCGGTCATGGTAATTCCGTTGATGTGATCAGGCTTCCATCAGCACACGAACGATTCATGTGTGTGACAGGCCACCATTTAGGACCTAGCACAAGATAGCATTTGGGTTCGCCTCACTTAGGGCTGATAGGATTGGGATGTGGGGAAAGATAAAGAAAGGCACTCATGAAGCGTCTATTTCAACATAGCGAATGAGAGTGGAGTCATGCTGTGACTATCGGACGTCCCTATCGGAAGGGTCAAAATCAGCGTGGCTCCGCATCCAAGGCCTTGACTCCTGACATGAAGTGAACCACCCATATTTTTGGCTAATAAGGCCCCGCTGTGCAAACCAAATCCATGACCTTCTTTTTTGGTGGTAAACCCTTGAGAAAAAATACGCGTCACATGATCCTGATGGATTCCCTCACCCGTATCAGACACTTCAAGTTTCACCATATTCTTTTTATCAGGGGTAAGACCAATACGAACCGTCAAGATTCGTTCATCAACTGCCTGCATAGCTTGCACACTATTGCGAACCAAATTCACCAAAATTTGCAAAACCTGATGTTTATCAACCATCACCTCAGGAATATCTTGATAGTCTTTGGTAAGGTTCACTACGACTTGATCCAGTAACAACTTGTTAATAGACAACGCTTGTTCGACGAGATCCGCTAAGATCACTGGTTCAAGTAGCCCACCTGCCTTGACCATGCCTTGCTGCATCGCGACACATTCTTTGGCATGTTCAGCACTTCCAATGAGCGATTCCAACTCCTTGGTGGTGACCTCTTGCTCTTTAAGCAAGTGTTCAGCCAATTGTGCAAGATAGCCAGGAATCTGTTTTCCCTTCACATCTTGTGAAAGATAGATGCCGAGATCCTCATTGTGTTCGTTCAGCAGCTGTGACACCTTTCGAACATCTCCCACCAGAGACTGTCGAATAGTGGTAGTCATGATCCCAACAGACACATTGATGCTATTCAACACATTCCCCACATTATGCAACACACTCGTGGCCACATCGGCCATACCAAGACGACGAGAGGTTTCAACTAATCGATCTTGTAATTGATGCCGTTCTTCATCCATACGCTTTCGCTCAGTAATGTCTTGAGCTACACAAACTAAACCCTGAATCGTCCCCTTTTCATCCTTCATTAATGAACCAGAAAGAGAAATGGGAATGGTTTGCCCATTCTTTGCCAGATACGACGTTTCTACGTTTTTCACTGACCCGTAGCAATACAGGGCTTCAATAATAGAACCTTGTGCCAGTTCTTCTCCAAATATTTTACTGGGGGACTCCCGAATCAGTTCTTCCTCCGCATACCCCAGCAAGCATAACAATGCTCGATTGACAGCACTAATCGCCATATTGGAATCAATGACTAAGAGCATATCGGCCATTGATTCGATGATATTTTCCATATGAGCTTTTGCCGCCGATAGCTCATCTCTTGCCGTCGCCAGTTCAATGTTTTTCCGCTCCAAATCTTGAGCCGTTTTTGCATTTCGTTCGCTCGCCTGTCGTCGACGTTCAATGTCCTGCAACAACCGGGCATTGGCTTCTTGTAGCTGCATCGTTCGCTCCATCGCCACAGACGATAATCCATCAAAATGAAATCGTGTCCGTTGTGCGAGAGTCCACTTGTGCGTTAAGGAAATGGCAATTTGTTGAACCTCAATAGGCTCAAACGGCTTACGAAGAATCAAAAGCCGATCACTATAGGCTAATTCACCTATAACTTGATCCCACGGAATATCTGAATAGGCGGTACAAAGGACACATTGAAGGGAGGAGTCCACAGCCCACATCTTGGCAATCGTTTCGCTTCCCGACCAACCCAGCCCTAGCCGCATATCAATAAACGCAAGAGCAATTGGCTTATTTGCCTCAAAAGCCTCTTGAATGACAACCAATCCCGACATTCCATCATCAACGCATTTCACGTCATACCTTGGAATTTTTGAGGCCGAAAGGGTATCACCGAAGAGAACAGCATTCGTTGCTGAGAGATCCGAAGGAACTCCCTCGTCAGGCATTCTTAATATATGTCGAAAATCTGAATGGATATCCCGATTGTCATCCACAACCAAAATACGTCGATTCAGTTCTTCGTCAGTATGCATTAGCTCCGACATAGGCTCCCATACCATATCTAGTAAAGTTATCCCCCTCAATAACGGCCTCTACTGCAACGAACTCTGATGACCTAACGTTGAGCGTGGAACGGAATTCACTTTCCCTCGATATCGCGTTAATCCCTTCATGAATTCGAGATAGCCATCTAAGCTATTGGGTTTGGTAATAAACGAATGAGCTCCAAGGTTATAGGCGCTATCAATATGTTTAGCCACTCGCGACGTGGTCAGAACCAACACAGGAATATCTTGTAAATTGGGATCCGCTTTAATTTCTACTAACGCAGTACAGCCATCTTTTTTTGGCATGTTCAAGTCTAGTAATATGACTCCAGGACGAGGGGCCACAGCCGCATCGGCATAGGAGCCATCATGAGTCAGATAGTTCATCAACTCTTCACCGTCATGTACAAATCGTAGCTCCTGACCAAACCGACATTCATCCCAAGCCGCCTGTGCGACCAAACAATCATCGGTGCTGTCATCAGCCATTAACACGACAAATGGAACCGTTTGCATGCAGGTATTCATCATCTCGCCCTCCTTTATATCTCATTAGGACCCTATGAACCTCATAGCCTCATACACTTCGAATCGCATCATCTATCAACACGCCGTCCTCAAGAATGTCACTCTCCCCCATTCCTTTGAGAATGACCATCCGAATTCTATTCCCTCTCACAACGTTCGAGTGTTCCCACACACAATACGACCACTCGGCCCAGCTTGAATGCGAAGAGGTCTTAATGGAAATAATGGGATAAACATGTCAATGGAGTAGAATTTTTGAGAAATCGGTACGCCTACATTGTTCCCAGTCAAAGAGACCACATGAATAAGGAACCGTCTTAAAGCGATAGACTGATAAATGAAAAAATCAGGAGGACGGAAAGGTCAAGGCTGAGCAGGTAGGAAACGCGAGAAGCAGACGTGAGTCCAAGAAACACAAACGCCCATCCAAAGATGGGCGCAAATCAGACTCAACGCTTCATTTGCCAGTGTGGCGGCCAGGCGAACCCCGGGAATAGAACTTCCCCAATTCAGGTCCCTAGGCTTTGCGTCCTACCCTCTCAGATAGTTTGCCCTTTGCACCCTGTTGTGTCTTTTATCGGCGTCGTATCATATTTCTTGAGGAAAATACTCCCTAGAATTTCCTTCCCCCAATTATCATAAAACCCTTTGCAATAAGGGGAAATAGGCTGGTCCCAATGTGTGATGCCCCTCATTCCGATGAAGAGCTTGTACTGACACGCGACCCAGGCCCAAACCAAACCATTGTATATTGGCCACTACCTGACAATGGGGAATATCGTCTCGGACAAAGCGGTCACTGAGTATGTTTCCTCGTCCCAAGAATCATCAAGGGGACACCCCATTGGAAGTGTGACAAGAAAGATAGATCCTTTACCAATTTCACTCTGTACCGTAATATGGCCTCCACACCGTTCGACAATTTTTTTACATACGGCTAACCCAATACCTGTCCCCTCGAACTCATCTCGCCGATGCAATCGTTTAAACATTCCAAAAATTCGATCAGCATATTGAGGGTCCATCCCGATTCCTTCATCTTCAATACAGATCTGACACAATTGCTCAGCATGCGTTCCATCTTTATGACGACGTTCCTTCATTAAACATGCAGACACTCGAACAACGGGAGGCTCGCCAGGTTTATGAAACTTCAAGGCATTGCCAATCAAGTTTTGTAACAATTGCCTTATATGTGTCGGTGCTGACTCAATCACAGGTAGTTCACCAACCTCTATTCTGGCATAACCTTCCTCGATACGGACGGCAAAATCACTGAGAATATCGTCGACAACTTCTCGAAGGGCAACCGACTCTGGGGCTCGATCAGGAGTGTCCAATCTGGAATAAATAAGAAGATCTTGAATGAGGCGTTGCATACGACCAGACGCCTTCTGAATCCGATCTAAGAAATCGATCCCAGCATCAGAAATGTTTTCACCACATTTAACTCGTAATAAATCACTAAACACTTGAATGGTGTGCAGAGGCTCTTGAAGGTCATGGGCGGCCACAGAAGCAAATTGGTCTAATTCGTGATTCGAGCGAACGAGTTCTTCAGTTTTATGCCGTAGGGCTAACTCTGCTCGTTCTCGTTCATGCACTTCAATCAACGCTTGATCACGCGCCTCACTTAACTCCTGGTTTCGTTGTTCCAAATCTCGTACCGTCTGAGCAAGTTGTGATTCAACTGATTGCCGACGGAGCACATCATGTGCTAATTGAGCATTCGCCTCACGCAAATCCGCCGTTCGTTGATCCACATATAGTTCTAATGTATTGAGGCGCAGTCTGGCGTGGCTCTCCCAATGCCATTTATGCATTAACGAGTTCGCTAACTGCTGGACCTCAATGGGATCAAATGGTTTTCGAAGAATCAAAAGTTGATCCCGATGTCCTAAGCGAGGGATCACCTCACTCCATTCGTGATCCGAAAATGCCGTACAGATCACGGCTTGAATATCAGGATCAATCGCCCACATTCGCTCAATCGTTTCGACCCCATCCCAGCCAGGTGGCATACACATATCCACAAAAACCACCGCATACGGCGCTTGCTGCTTGATCGCTTGATCCACCAACTCACAACCAACCGAACCTTGCTCAGCAAAATCGACAAGAAATGGCTCTTGATGACCCATACCCAATCGATCCGAAAATAATGTTGAACGCGCAACATAAGCCGCAGTCATGTCGATCGAACAAGATAGCACCTTCCTGTAATCTTCAATGACAGCTGGAGTGTCATCAATGACTAAGATGCGACGATTGAGAAGTGGAATGTCGATCATACAAAGACCCCCTCTCGTCGGCTAGGCAAATCTAAGGTAAAAGTTGTTCCTGTCTCCTCACTCGCAACAGTCAAAGACCCATCCATCGATTTCGCAGACACGGCTGCACTATGAAGGCCAAATCCATGTCCCTTCTTTTTCGTGGTAAATCCTTGTGAAAATATGCGTGAGAGGTGTTCGGGCGCAATCCCAGGTCCTGAATCGCTAATTGTGATCTTGACCCAGGTATTCTTGTCTTCTGCTTCATCAAACGATAAACCTAGAGTCAAAACGAGTGAATTCGAAACATAAGTTTTCATCGCGTCAATAGCATTTCGTATCAGATTGATCAATATTTGCAAGACTTGATGTCTATCCATCTGGAGTGGCGGAAACTCCTGATACTGGCGAATAACATGAATCCGTTCATAGTCTTCCGGTAAAAAAGTTAACGTCACCGCTTGTTCGACTAATTCCACAACCATCGTCCGCTCAACCATTCCTCCAGACCTGGCCAGACCCTGCTGAGCCGTGATGATTTGCTTAATGTGTTCAATATTGTGAGTCAAATGGTCAACTTCATTGAGAAGCATGGTTCGTTCAATGATTAATTGTTTCCCAAGATCAGTTAAATACTGCGGAATTAATTTCCCCTTTGGGTCTTGGGTCAAAAATTTCCCTACATCATCACCATGCTCTTCAAGCATGAATGCTGTACGCGTGACATTTTCTAGAGATAGTTGTCGAATGGTTGCGCCCACGACACCTGCAGAAATATTGATGCTATTGAGGACATTCCCAACATTATGCAGGACACTTGAGGCGACATCGGCCATACCGACTCGTCGTGATGTCTGAACGAGTTGCGCCGTGACGTCGTCTCGTTCCTGACGAAGCCGTTTTCGTTCCAGTGCATAGCGAAGCGTTCTATCCAAGCTGCCGCCGGAGAGCGTAGGTTTGAGGACATAATCTGATGCACCCAAACGAATGGCCTGAAGATCAACTTCACGATCTTCCTGACCAGTCAACAGAATAATAACCGGATCACACCTCAATGGATGACTAAGCTTCAAAAGGTCAAGTGCGGTATGTGTTCCTAATTGATAATCAAACAGATAGAGATCATGGGATTCTGAGGCAATGACATTGCTCCCCGCTTCAAACGTCTCTGCCCATTGCAACGCAAAGCAAGTACCAGGAATTTCACCAAAGGCATGACGAAGAAGATCAAAGTCTTTCTCGTCATCTTCAACAATCAAGACTCGAATGACCTGTTCGGTAAGCGTTCGCTCATTCCCTGTCGCCAATGCCATAAATGCTCGACCCTTCTATACTCCAGAGCAAACCATTGAACCGTCTCCAGACAACAACGCATATGCCAACTTGTCAAAAACGATGTGACAGGGGGAGATGAACGGAAATCGCCTGAATATCCAAAGCTTAATCAGTGGGGGCCTGAGAAGAAATTATCGCTAATTGTATTTGCTCGGATTCACGTTGTAATTCCTCAGCTCGTTCGTCGGCTAATTGCGCCATACGATCGAACTGCCCTTTCGCCTGATGAGCCTGCCCCCATCGGTTGCTCAATGAATTAGCCAACTGCCACACTTCGATGTTATCAAAAGGCTTTCGAAGAATAAGGAGTTTGTCGTTCTGCTTCAATCGTTCCAAGACTTGATCCCAGGCATGATCGGAAAAGGCGGTACAAATCACGATCTGGAGATTTTCATCTACCGACCATAGATGTTCAATCGTTTCAACGCCATCCCACCCAGGCGGCATGCGCATATCCACAAAAGCAACAGCATAAGGCCGACCCCTTTCGAGAGCCTTTTGAACCATGCGATATCCTTCCTGGCCTTGATCTGCGCAATCAACCTCAAACTTCTTCACCATTTGTGCCTCAGGCATATCATCAAACAATCCGCCTCTTGCCTCATGAAGCAACGTCGCATCAAATCCCTGACATAAGATCTTTTTAAAATCTTCGTGGATTGCCACATTGTCATCAATGATAAGAATTCGTCGGTTAGGCTCTGTACTATCCATCATTCATTCGCCTCCGTATATATATCCCTGGGAATCACACTCACTGATTATCGATCTCCGATACGAGAGAGACCTCATTACTAGGATCGGAAAGCCTAGAGCAATTCTTAAGAATAAATGAATTGGCACCAAATTGTTCAAATGTTTGATACAAATAGGAGAGTCAGGACCATAACCGAACAGCGGGCTAGAGAAACTTCGTTAGGCGATCAACTCTGTGGAGGTAACGTGGTAAGAGACAGCCAATAATCATTAACCATTTTCATGGTGGCAACAAGGTCATCAAATGTCAGAGGCTTGGTGATATACCCATTCACCCCGAGATCATAGGCCGGCACTACATCCTCATGCTGATCTGAAGTACTAAAAATGACAATGGGAATTCGTTTCAAGACAGGATCAACCTTCATGGTCTTCACGACCTCTCGTCCATCAACCTTTGGCATGTTGAGGTCAAGGAGGATAAGACTGGGAACAGGCGCAGAGCCTGATTCCTGGTAAGGCTCTCGATGGTAAACATAATTGAGCAATTCCTCACCGTTCATCACAAAACGCAAATCATGCGGACTGTCAATTTCCTTCCAGGCTTCTTCGACCATCAGACGATCGTCGGCATCATCCTCAGCCATTAACACGATTAACGTTTTCGATTGCATCTTCATGGTAAGTGCGCTACTCCACCTCACTCATCTCTCCTTTGTTGTCGTGAGTTGGTGCATTCAGGCTCAGTCTACTTTCCGGCAATATCACCATCATTTTCGTTCCCAGACCAAGGTGACTGGTTGCCGAGATCACACCATCGTGACGTTCAACAATCTTCTTACAAATAGCTAAACCAACTCCAGTCCCTTCATACTCATCTTTTCCATGGAGACGCTTAAACATACCAAAAATTTGCACGGCATATTGCTCCTCAAAACCAACCCCATTATCCTCTACGACAATCTGCCATTGCCTCTCACCGTGATTATATCGGTTTCCAGTTTCCACTGTCTGTGCAGAAAGAGTGACCCTTGGAGGCTCATCCTTCTTCGCATACTTTAAGGCATTTCCAATGAGGTTTTGGAACAACTGTCGCATCTGGAAAGGTTCAGCCTCAATAGTCGGCAATTCAGCGATCGTGACTTGCCCATGAGAAGCTTCTATTCTTCCTTCTAGATCAGTCGCAACTTCCTGGGCAATTTGATTGAGATTGACCAATTCAAAAGGCTGAGCCTTTATGGAGACCTGCGAATAGCTCAGGAGGTCAGTGATCAATCGCTGCATGCGCCGAGAGGCGTTCTGCATACGTTCCAGGTAATCTCGCCCTGCCTCATCTAGCTGGTCGCCATTTTTTAATTTTAACCGATCCCCAAACGTGATCACTTTTCGCAACGGCTCTTGTAGGTCATGCGAGGCAATAGCCGCAAATTGGACAAGCTCCTGATTCGATCGCTCAAGCTCTTGAGATTGATCAAGTAAAGTGGCCTCTATTCGTTGACGTTCCTCAACCTCTTGCAAGGCCAGATCACGAGCTTCTCGATATTCTCGAATACGTAGGGAGAGAGCCGTCACATCCTGAATCACTATCAGCACACAAATTCCATTGATTCCCGAAATACGAACGCCTTTCGCGGTCGTGGACTGAACTTGCATGTGTCCATTTGGAAGTTCACACGGAAGCAAATGGGGATGAAGTTGGGAAGAAAAAATCGTTGGAGGTCCTCCATCGACGATATTCCGAAGACGTCTCGTCACATGATGAATTTGAGAACCTGAAAAGTGCGTCTCCGCTAATGTTCCAAGTACCACATCACTTGTAAGTCCAGACCAGTCTTGTAACGACCGATTCCAATACAATACCTTGAGCTCCGGCGTAAGAACACAGGCCCCTACAGGAACATGATCCAGTAGACTACATTCAGTGAATGCCGGTTCCGACTCTTCTTGAATATTAACTGGTAGGGATGAGTGCATTCATTGCCTCCAGTAACATGCCAAATGAACCGACTTCGAACAAAATATATACCCGACCCTCGAGGTCCATATCCTTTGTTCGAAAACCAGTTTCAGCTAATACACAAATTTTTGAGTCATCTCCAACTTGCATTTTGAGTAATTCTTCTGGACTACATTCTTGAAAAGATGGAACATTATATTCAATGTGTTCATTTAAGGTATTCGCAATAGCTCCCATGACTCCGTTCAAGACAATATTGCCAATTTCTGTCAACGTTCCTGTTCGAAGCTCGTCGAGATCCAGTCCCTGGCACTCTTCTCCCGTTAAGGCCATCACCAGCGTTGAGGCACTTTCCGGAGGAAAGACTAAGGCAGCCATTCCACCGAAGCGTCCCTTGAATCCTTGACATACCGTCGCGCATGAACTGGTCCCTAAGGAATCCAAATGATGGGGATCGATAATTTCAATATGAGGGACTGACAATTCGAGTGGAGTATGTAGCATTTCATTCATCACTCCAGCCGCCTTCCCGACACCAATGTTGATTAATTCTTTTAAAATATCTAATTGAAGGGGTGTTAATTCCATGAAGGGGCCTTTACCGTATCAGCAAGAGCTTGGTGGATCCCAGCTAGCACGGATTCGGGCTTCAGTGGTTTATTAAAGAATGCTGTCGCGCCTAATTCTAGACATCGTGTACGGGTGCTTTCTTGCACATCTGCCGTATTAACGATAATTGGAATCATGATTCCTTCCGCTCGGACGGCTGCGATAAGATCCTGCCCTTCCATTTCAGGCATATTCAAATCGGTCACTAGGCAATCCGGCTGTTCCGATTTCACCTTTTCCAATCCATCTCGGCCATTGACAGCAAGACTCACTTCATGACCCCCATTCTTCACCATGGCACTTAACGTCATGCGCATAAACACAGAATCATCAACAACAAGAATATTCGCCATACTGTGACTCGCTCCCCATCAAGTGGCTCGACCTGGTGATCCAGAAGTATGTTTGACTATTTCGGTCAATCGACGCTCAGCTTAAAGGGTATTTTTCAATCGAAAAATAGTGCTGTCACTATTCATGCATATTCTTCCAACTTGATAGTTCATCGCGAATGTGAAGGAAAACAAACCTGAGGAAAATCGACGAAAAAACTTTAATCAATGATTGCAACTTACTCTATCTAGTTTCACACTTCCTGTACCCTGACTTAAACACATATAACCTCTCCAGTTTAGAGAAACGCAGGAAGTTCTTTCATTTCCTGAAACATGAGAGTCGCACCCTCCACATTAATGCTTATTGTGCTATATCAAATTTAGTTGTTCTACATTGTGATGGCTTCACCATCACTTATCTCTCATGCGAATTGCTTTCCTGACCAGTAGCAAAATCATTGGCGGTTCGTGGCAAGAAAATTTAAAGATGTGACGACAAACATAGGCAAGGGTGCCTAATGCTGGGACAGACGAACAAAAAGGAACGTTACATGGATGGTCGGACGCGTAGAGGTTATGCTCGGTTATTGAGGGACCTTCAACATTTAGAGAGATCGGAGCAATTCCTGACTGCACGAGAGCGTGCCAATGCATCCATTGATGCATTGGAGGATCTCATTCATAGATTGGGTAAATTAGGAAACAACACGGAAGGTCCAGAACCCTAGTCGCTAGCCAATAGCCCAACATAAAGGAATACTGGTTCTTAATGTGAGGAAATACTCGATACGAGAGGACTGAATTGCCTGGATTCTCTTGCTCGACATTCTTTGTTTTGGAATTGCCAAACCCTAGTAAGATATGAGAGCTCCTGAGGTTGGCCTAACAATCCATCACAACCACCAACCCTATCGACCTTGATGACTTTTTCGGTATTCATCGCCTCGACTGTTGGAGTATGCAGGAGTAAGCCCATTCGCATGCACCAGAAAGAAATCGAGGGTGTGGAGACTCTAGAATTCACTCGTTCAACAAGGTGGAGAGCCACCCAACCGTGGATGGACTCACGTTGCACCACAGGATGAGTGACTGAATAGAAATGTCCCCATTGATCCCGATAATGAATATGCAACTGAATCGAATCCTTTTTTTCTTGAAGCAATGGTGATCCTGCCTTGGCTTTCACCCAGACCTCATGTTCCAGATCACCTGAGTTCATCACAGGAATAACTGGAAGAGGATCAAGCCCTTCTCCTCCATGAACCGTCACACGAATATCAACAGCAGGGGAACCTCCTGCATTTCGAATGAAAATGGTTAAGGTATCCTCGCCATTCGAATACACCGTGGCACTTCGGGAAATGTGAAGATCTGGCTGTATCGCACGAAATTTCCTTCGAGTGTTTTCGAGAATTTTCGAAAGTTGTAGATACACTATTGAGAAGACAATAAGCCCGATCCCTCCCCACAGGAAAAGATCTGAAAAATCTGGGGTAACAAAAATTTGTATATCCATATGACTCTGTCCTTACATATTTTATACGTGCAATACAAAGGAGCGTGTTGAAGGGCATCTCCTTCTTCAACGGTCTGCTCGAAACGATTTCTGTAGTCAGCAAAGATTTGAGCAAGAATAACGCCAAACTCAACCTCAATGCAGAAACAACAGAACTTAGTCAAAACTCGCACAGACCTACAATGGCTGAGCCAATCCCATCAGATGAAAAACAACAAAATATGAACCGGGATCCATTTCATGACAAAAATTCTGACTATTGCCAACGAGAGAAAAATCAGAAACAACGCTTAACCCAAAAAGATTCTCCAACATGGAAGGAAAAGGCCATCAAAGAACAAAACTGGATTGTAGAAGATGCTTACAATCATGCACTCCATGAACACTTTGGCCTCCAAACTATGTTTAATCCCAAATACAGCAACACCATTCAACTAAAGGTCGGCCGAACCATTGCCTCACTCACTTTCTAAGCAATATTGCTATCGACAAGAAATGTAGTGTTGAAAGAAACTGAAAAGTGGACGTTCATTCACGGATCTATCTCATCATTGACCTTGCCTTAAACAGAAAACCCTATCTGTCGAGCCGTCCATTTTTTTCACCACACGACTCAACACACTCCCAATGAATCAGATCATTCACTCATCACACATCATTGAATCTTGCGTATTGGCTGTAGCCGAAAACATTATCGATATAAATAGCTGGTTCAAGCATATGTTTGGGCTCAAAAGATTCAGCGCCACAATCGCACCGAACTAAAAAGCCTGCTACAATTGCCTGAAGGTTCCAGATTAAAACATTACTCACAGAGAGCCTATGCTTAATATGCCTTCATCATCCGATCACCCACTACGCGGTTTACTCATCACACAGTTTTGTGGCGCGTTCAATGACAATGCATGGAAACTCATGGTGGCACTCTTAGCCATTAAGCAAGTCTCAGCTGAGCTAGGTGGAGCAGGACCAGAGTTCGAATCTGCTGCTCAAGCCCAAACGACTATCACGTTCGTGGTCTTTACACTCCCAATGATGTTGATCTCAATCATCGCCGGAGTCTTCTCTGATCGATTTAGTAAACGAAGTGTCATTATATCCATGAAGTGGGTTGAGGTAGCCCTGATGTCGCTTGGTACCTTCGCGCTGTTTCATAATCCATCAGGGGGAATGTTACCGCTCATTGTACTCATGGGAATGGGGGCCCAAAGCGCATTGTACAGTCCTGCCAAATATGGAATCCTTCCAGAGATTCTTCCTCATGAACAGCTTACGGCAGGAAATGGCTCAATCGAATTATGGACATTCATGGCTATCATTTTAGGAACAGCAGCCGGCGGTGTACTCCTTGGACTCACAGGAGCAAATCCATGGCACGCTGGGTTGGTTCTCACGGCATTAACATTTGTCGGCCTAGCAGCCTGCTATACCATTCCACATGTGCCCCCTGCACGCACTGAAGGAGGGATTAAAGAAACCGTGTCGTCTGCCTGGGAATCGGTGAAGACGGATAAAGTTCTCCGCTTCGGCATACTCGGCGCGATCATGTTTTGGACCATCGCAAGTCTCGTTGGACAAGACATCATTATTTACGGAAAATCTGTCTTAGGTCTATCGGACTCGAAGACTGGACTGCCTCTGGCAGCCTTTGGCGTAGGAATCGGAATCGGCGCTGTTCTCGCAGGAAAATTATCGGGTGCGAAAGTCGAATACGGTCTGATTCCGCTCGGTGCAGTTGGACTCAGTATCTGTTTAATTATGCTGGGATTCACAACACCTCTACTTTTCGGCACGCTACTCTGGATGTGTTTTCTGGGAGTCGCCAGCGGTTTCGTCGTCGTTCCCATCAATGCACTCATCCAATGGCGCGCGCCTGAAGATCGACGAGGGGCCGTAATCGCGCTATCCAATACAGCCGTCTTTAGTGGTGTCTTAGTGGGATCGTTAAGTGCCGGACTATTCTCTGCGATTGGGTTAAGTGCAAGCGGCATTCTAGTCGTCGCGGGAGGATTCACGTTGGGTGCCACCAGCTGGGGCCTCACTCTCTTACCCAATTCCTTCCTTCGAGTCGTCTTAAGCCTCTTCACCAATACCTTTTACCGACTCACGATCTTGAACCGTGATCACATCCCTGAAATAGGCGGCGCGTTACTTGTGGCGAATCATGTGTCTTTTGTTGATGGATTACTCATCTTAGCCTCCACGGACCGCCCCGTTCGATTCATTGTCGATAAATATTATTACGAGCATCTGCTATTTCGTGGACTGGCTCGAGTCATGGATGCGATTCCCATTTCATCGACTGGCACACCAAGGGAAATCCTCACGGCCCTTCGCGAAGCCGGTCGCCATTTGGATGATGGAGATCTCGTCTGCATCTTTCCCGAAGGACAAATCACACGAACCGGTGGATTATTACCATTTCGTCAAGGCTTTGAACGGATCGTCAAAGGCCGTGAGATTCCAATTATTCCCGTTCATCTTGATCGCGTATGGGGAAGTATTTTTAGTTTCATTGGAGGGAAGTTTCTGACAAAACTTCCAGAACGTATTCCTTATCCTGTCACCGTATCTTATGGAGCCCCACTGCCATCCACCACATCAGCACATGAAGTGCGGATGATCATTCAAGAAATGGGAGAAGCCGCGTGGCATCAACGAAAAGAAAGTTGCCGCCCATTACATCATTCTTTTGTGTGGTCAATGCGCCGACATCCTTTTCGATTTGCCTTTGGCGACCTGATACGCCCCAAAGTTTCATGCCTCGAATCGCTTACCGGAGCCATTGCGTTAGCACGAGCCCTTCGTCCTCAATGGGAGGGACAACACACCGTTGGCATCTTATTGCCTTCCAGTGTCGCCGGAGCTCTGCTCAATGTCGCGGCCACGCTATCTGGGCGAACGACCGTCAACTTGAACTTCACCGCAGGGCAAAGTGGAATGGAATCCGCAGCCAAACAGGCTAGCCTACAAACAATTGTCACCAGCCGCAGGTTCGTCGAAAAAGCCAAATTAGAAATCCCTCAAACCATCTCAATCATTTGGCTTGAAGACATTGGCAAAACCATAGGCTCAACTGACAAATTGGTGGCCATGTTTCTGGCACTCTTTGCACCAATGACCTTTCTGGAAAGGCGTTGTGGTGCTGTATGTCGCCCTTCCATGGATGATCTCGCAACAATTATCTTTAGTAGTGGGAGTACAGGTGAGCCTAAAGGGGTCATGCTGAGTCATTTTAATATTGATTCCAATGTCGAAGCCATTGCTCAGTCCTTACATATCGACGCAAATGATCGCCTCTTGGGTATCCTGCCGTTCTTTCATTCGTTTGGGTATTTGGCCACATTGTGGTTTCCTGCCATCCATGGAGCTGGCGTGGTGTATCACGCTTCACCATTGGATGCCGGACCTATTGGAGAACTGGTCCATAAAAATCGTATCTCGATCTTACTCACCACGCCGACGTTCCTCCAACTCTATCTACGACGTTGTACGCCAGAGCAATTTGGCTCCCTACGCATTGTTCTCACAGGCGCAGAAAAGTTATCGGCCCGGTTACTCCAAGCCTTTGAGGAACGATTTGGCATCAGACCGATTGAAGGCTATGGGGTCACTGAATGTTCTCCAGTCATCGCCGTCAACTGCCCAGACTTTCGAGCTGCCGGCTTCTTTCAACCAGCTTCACGTCCCGGAACCGTCGGGCAACCGCTACCCGGCGTCTCCATTCGAATCGTCGATCCCGACTCATTTGAAACATTGCCCGCAGATACACCCGGCATGCTTCTCGTCAAAGGCCCCAATGTCATGAAAGGATATTTAGGCCGTGAAGACCTGACAGAAAAAGCGATACATGACGGCTGGTACATTACGGGTGACATCGCCAAGATCAACGAAGACGGCTTTATTGCGATTACCGATCGTCTTTCTCGGTTTTCGAAGATCGGAGGAGAAATGGTGCCGCATGGTAAAGTAGAAGAAGCCCTGCATGAAGCAGCTAAGGCTGAGACGCAAGTCTTAGCCGTGACCTCAGTTCCGGATGAAAAGAAAGGTGAGCAACTTGCGGTCCTTCATACTCTTGAGGAAAAAGCCATTCCTGAACTGCTCGAAAAGGTCTCTGCCAGTGGCCTACCAAACCTTTTTATTCCTCGTAAAGATCACTTTGTAAAAGTAGAGTCGCTTCCCATGTTAGGCACAGGCAAGCTAGACCTTCGCGCCCTAAAACAAATTGCTAAAGATAATCTTCGAACAACACACTAACCCTATTTCGCTCTTGCTACGCTCTTACAATAAATGTATCCCCCTATTGATTCTTCCATTACTCCTCACAAGTTGCTTTACCGTACTCCCAACGCAAGAAGATGAAACAGATTGCGAGCTTTGGACCAGAGAATGGGAACTCAATCTTTCAGGTTCTGACCTTTCCGTTATTCAAAGTCCCATCCATTGTTCGAATCCAGAATGTGTATTGGCTATATCCTTGAGCCTTGTGGCTATCCCCATCACATCTTTTATTGTATCTGGCAGCATTGTCGTAGTGGGGAATACTGTGCATTGGATCGAAGAACAAGGCACATGTGAAGAAAGCATGACTCAGGAAGCGATTAGCTCACTCATTGAAACAACAGAGTCAACGGGTGGGATGATGATTCAGACTGGGAAAGAACTTATTCACTGGCTCGAAACTCACATGGGAAAAGACTCTGAAGAATAATTTGCCTTCTATTCAAACAGAAAAACTGGGCCTTCTCATTATTGTCATAACAGCCCTGGTCTGGTCAGGAATTACGCCCAATGATCGTTTTACCTGGTTTCTAGAAGTACTTCCTGTCTTAGTAGGAGTTCCTCTCTTTATCAGCACCTTCCGATTTTTCCAATTGACGACACTGACATACTGGCTCCTTGCTTTTCATGCCATGATCCTCTGCGTTGGAGGACATTACACATATGCTGAAGTTCCAGTAGGTTTTTGGGCACAAGATATTTTTGGATTTGAGCGAAATCATTATGATCGCATTGGACATTTTGCGCAGGGATTTGTCCCAGCCATCTTAGCGAGAGAAATCTTACTGCGTCGATCGCCTCTCACTCCAGGAAAATGGGTTTTCTTTCTTGTGACTAGTATTTGTCTGGCATTCAGCGCACTCTACGAAATCTTTGAGTGGGGTACAGCGGCATTCACAGGCGAGGCAGCGACGGCGTTTCTCGGCACTCAAGGTGATGAGTGGGATACACAGTGGGATATGTTCATGGCTTTGATAGGTACCATGACAAGTCAATTGCTATTGGCACATATTCACAGTCGACAACTTTCTAATATACTCATTCTGTCCACCAATACTATAGGCAGGAAGTCTTTTTAACATGATGACAGGCCTCGGACCATTATCATAGGTACAAGACCTGCCATTTCGAAAAAGTTCATCAGGTAGCTGACATTATTCAATCTGAATGGTCACAGTTCCGACATTCGAAACCGCACCACTCGCATCTTGAATCGTATAAGTAAACGTATCGACTCCAGTGTGGTTGTAGGTGATCTTCCCATCGGGATGAACGGTCACGGTACCTTGAGTTGGTCCATTAAGAATCGTGACCGTACCTGGATCGAGACCATCGTCTTCATCCTGATCATTGGCGATCACATCGATCACGACACTCGTACCACCTTGGGTGTTAGCTGTATCATCACCTACTACAGGAAGATAATTTTCCGTTGACCCAGTTACGGTTACCGAAGTTATCGCACCATCAATAGCGCCTTGATTATCTGAGACCGTCAACTCGACCACATAGGTTCCTGGATCATCAAATGTATGCGTCACTTGTTCTCCACTTCCAGTATTCCCATCTCCAAAAGTCCACGTATAGGACACAATGCTCCCATCGGTATCTGTTGAGTTCGCTCCACTTAAGGAAAGACTGAACGGCGCTTCCCCTGAGACGTTATTTGGAGAGATCTGCGCATCAGGCAATTGATTGACCGCACCGCCAATCGGAAAGACCAATCCTTGAATACCCAGAGCAGCAGCTCGAACCCGAGCGGATGAACAGGTTGCTTCACCATCTATGGCTAAACAAGGAGCAACGACGCCAGCAATGGCAATACCATGCCGATCCATACATTCTTGATTAGAGATATTGCGATCAGGACAACCCACTAATCGACCATTAAAATCTGGGTCTGGTGGAATCTGGTAAATCGGAGCTTGCTCTTCAAAATACACCTCAAAATTATTGCCGGGAACTCCATTGAAGTCGTACACAAAGGTATGGGCAGTCCGACCAACTAAATTGGTATGGCGACTAAGGGAATATCGCATGTGAATGGAAGTAGGTTGTGAAGGTTGCCCGGAGATGGCGGAAATATCGAGCACCTCGGTCCTGACATTCCGAATGATGGTTTCCATGTTGTCAATATTTGGCAACCCTTCTTGAATATTGACATAGTTTTTTAAGAAGCTATTTTCGAGAACTGTGATGTTTGGCTCGTTCGTACCATCTTCAGGCTTTAACGGTAGTCGAATGCCAACATTAAAGCCTTGCATATCAATATTTCGAAAAATGGTTTGTCCGTTTTCATACGAATTGTTGGAAAAATGAAATCCACGATTAAAACGGATGCTCCCACCTTGGCTTTGAGCAGAAATCGCTGGATCATTCCTGACAATAAAACCATCAAGGGTGTTCCGACTTTCGTGAAAGAACTCAGCTGCACTATGATTCACGTGCCAAATGCGATAGTCCTTAAAGAGACTGACATCTGTATAACGTCCCACACTACAACAACCACGTGACCACGTTGCCCAGAGTCCTTGCCCCGTCGCTCCATAGGCTTCATTTCGTGCGGATTCTAGAACTGGAAGCGCAACGTGGATAGTCGAATCGGTGACCATGTTCGCACCTCGAAAATTTGGAATAGGTTGGTTTGGCGTCAAATAGTAGCCATTGTAGTTATACGCAAAATCAGGAGAATTCGCGACGACATTATCACGAATATAGTTGTTCATCCCGCTAAACCAAAATCCGTCACGCGTCGTGCCAAAAAGTTGGCGACTACTAAACACGCCACCTCGTTTCGCACTTTCTAGCACTTGCTCTTCATCTCCTGCTTTCGTATGGACCACAAAGTTTCGCTCAAAGACGTTAAAACTTTCGTTGCCATCTTCAGTCGTTATCGCAGAACCTTGTCCATCATAGGCAATATTGTCTTGGATCAATCCATAATGCGTATCATGAACGGCGAGCCCCCACTTAAGCATGCCCTCGATAACATTTCCAACTAGATAATATTGATACCCCGTATTCGATAAGTTGACAGGCCCCATCACTCGGTGCATGTGCAGGGAATACCGACCAATTTGATTCAAGCCGATAGAGGTTGGTGTCCCATTTCCATCAACCGTCGTATTATTGAGTGACTCATTTGTGGTTCTTCCAAGGTTTTCAAAACTCGCATAGCGAATATCGACTGCCGCGCGACGAAGAAACAGTGTATGTCCTCGCGTCACACAGCTTGAAGGGTTATTAACATTTTCCGCACCCATGCAATAGGCGGCCTTGGAGGTTTCAGGCAGACGCGTCGACCTGATGATCACATTCCTGGTCAGATTGCCAACATGCGGCAACATTCCTTGTTCAATTGCACCAACATCACCATCCGCATCTCGTGGGCCCCAATGATCAAACTGTAATGGAGCATTCAAAGTGGCCGTTGAGCCAGAGATTGTCAGAATAGTTGGCTCTTCAGCCTGCGAGAAATACTTTTGTTTCTTTCGAAAAGGAATTTGACGCGTATCTGGAATAATCAGTCGATCTCCCGATTTCCATCCAATCGGCCCCGACTCGAGTTGTAGCGTCGTTTGACCAACGTGAGCCTCGCTCGAAAAGCGCAAGAAAGAACGCTCCATAGGAGCACCATGCACATTCATTGTCCCAAACACATTGAGGCCATTGCCGTATTGACTTGGATCGCTTCCATTCACATCAAGCGGCACATCTCGAATGATCAATTCTGCAGTGTGATTCGCCGATATGGGATGTCCCGTGCTTCCGAGAGTTAGCGTTCCATTCGGTAACACCTGCACGTTCGTCACACGTAAACGGGTATCTTGATTCGTGGACCATTCCAACTCACCAAGTTCAGCAACTTCAATACACTCAATCTCGGCCTCACTGTGCACGTTATAAGTCACCTGAATATTCTGCGGAATAGAGACACGCGCATCTGAACCCGGAATCTGATTGGTTGACCAAGTATTCGGATCAGACCACGAACCATTCGTTTGAGCTACAACCGTGGGATTGCCACAAAATCGAGGGATGGTGTCATGCGGAGTCATAATATGTGTTGCGGTGACCGTTGGTTGGTCCGAAGTCTGAGCAAAACCAGGGGAACAAACAAGCACGAGAAGACTCATCAATCCTAGGCAACATGAGTTGCAAAAATCTCTCCTACGTGGACCCCTTTGTGTCAACATGTTCAACATAGACCCTCCCACTGCAAATTGATTGATAAAACCTCGAGAGAAACCTCCGATCAACCAGTTCCTCATCGGTTGAATCCCCAAAACATTGCTCAACTGCATATCTGGAACAAATGGGTAAGAACAAAAAAATCTGCAAGGATCATGCTCTGCCTACTTAGCTAATGAGACAAGACCAAAACAACAAATCAAAGAAGAGGAATGGAAGAAATTGAGATAAGATAGGTAAAACACGTCCTTACCAGGCAGTGGAGGGGATGGAGGACAAGACCTACAGCACTTTTACTTAAAGAGCAATATTCTGAGACTTTATACGATGATTAGGATGAATGAAATCCCAGTGAAATTTGACAAGATTCCTGACCATTTGTCAGGTCAGGAGCAAACCCAAGTTGAAAAACGATTCTATACTCTGGAACGCTCTACACCACACTTCCAACACGTTGTGAATTCTCCGGTGTGCTGTTCGCCACATCCGACACAAGTCCATTCAGAAATATTTTCACATGAAGCATCGCTCCAATGCTCTAAAATTTCTTGTGCCCGTGGATAATCATCATTGTTGATAACCCAGAGCTCGGGAAAGACTTCTGCAAAAGGAACTTCTCCAGCGAGAGAAGATCCTTGTTGATTCTTGACGGTACAGGGAATGTCTTCCTGCTCAAGGATTTCCTTTCGCGTTTCGACTTCGATCAGATTATTCGAAACATAGATTTTAAGCACTGCTAATCCTCCATCAGAACACAGGTCCATTTGGAAGCTTAATGGATCGCATAGAGATTCTAACATGAAAAAGCATGACGACCATGATCACTGAGACGTGCTCATGAAAAATTCAGTCTCCAGATAAGAAATAATCATCAGGAAATAGACGAAGCAAGAGGTCTGCGTTTCATCCAATTCAGTAGTGGATTTGCATCTCTCTCAATGTATAGCCGTCTATGGAAAGAAAAAGGAGAACCCCCCACTAAATAGCCACGCATTTAAACCGACATTTCGCTCACCAGTATTAGCGTTAGATATATGGTGATAACGAATGCTCGAGGTCAGAGCAAACTGTTCAGTGACAAAATATTGGAGACCAGGCCCAGTCTCTAACACAAAATTAAATTCTTGACTTTGCTCCGGAATCCTTGGGGCAAGATCGGTCCATAGCATACCTGCACCAATATCCCAAAAAGGCATCCAACGGCCAAAAGACAAGAAATTGTACTTCAGTACAAGGGAACCTCCAAACGCAGACGCGCTGAAAGGCTTCGAGTAATGTGCCCCGAGGGGTTCTGCCAGCAGTTCGATATTGCCTGTCGCCCATCCCGCATCAAAGGCATCGGTCAACACCACCCCAATTTGCGGAAGGACAAATATGGCTCGTTGATTTGAAGACGGCTTCGTCCCATCTAAACTATTTTCTTTCCAATACCCCGCCAACACCCCAAGTTCGATCGCCCCCTTCTTGACCGTATCCCGGGCTTCAAACTCAGCATGTGCTGTGGATGAAAATACCGGCAGAACGCATAGCATACTCAAGAAAAATACCGACAACCAATACCATCCGGTTAATCGAAAGAAACAGGTTATTTTTTCCATCATTATCAAATAGTCCTTTGTCACAATGATATGAGCTATAGTAAAACGGATGGCTCATCTTACCTGTCACCTCAAACACGATCAACGCTCAAACATCGAAGAACAAAAACAGAGTGACTGAAACTTCATAGAACACATGAATGATTTTCTCCTCCACATTCAGTAGAATAACATTCCTTAGTTTAAGAGGACCTCACAGCATTCCAATCACCGCCATTTATTCCACAAATAGAGAATGAGATGAATCAAATACAAACAGCCATCAACCGTGTGCGTACCGCAATGGGGAAGTTCGACCAACTCATTCACCGAGCCCACAAACTCAGCACTGGAATCACATCTCTTACTCCACCAATTCAGAAGTCTCCCTAACTCGAATCGTTCACCTCGCGTCTCTTATGCTCTCCTGAGCATACAAGAAGGGTTCGAGGAATGAGACTCGACTGAGACATCACCGCGATGCCTCCAGTCCTCATTATTCATGTATAAACTTAAGAAAATTGAGGACTTTTTGTGGTGCATACGCACCTGCAACTGCTCCAATCTTATCTTTGATGTCAGTGCTTGCCACCTGCCCGGTCAGCACAAGATGATCATGAGCCGTGGTAATCACCACCTCCTTTTCATCAGGAAATAACGTCGATAGATTTTGTCGTAACGCCTCAACAGGAAAATGAACAATCAGTTCCAATACAAAAGAAATCTGCTTCTCTTTCCCCCAGAGTGTCAACGTGGTGTATCCAAGAGATTTTCCGGTCAAATAGACCTGTGTGGAACTCAAGGCCAATTGATCAACCACATCAGGATTAGCCACGGACACACGTGAGAACGGACGAGGAAATGCCAGAACAATGGCATGCCCCAATGGAATACGCTTGGTCAGGACCTTCGAGGATTTGATGTCAGACTGACCTTCTGCAACAACTGGCACTGATTTCTCAGAAATAGGCTTGATCGGCATATTCTCAACCAACTCCTCACCGAGAGCTGATGACGAAAACCCTACAAAAAACAGTACAAGAACCAGTAACAAAAGAGAGAGACTCTTCATGATGACTCCTTCCTCATGTAGAAGATAAAAAGTATGTGCCCCGTCATGAATATCGAATGCTGTGGGAATGAATGGATTGAGACAAGCCTATTCAGAGACGGAACGGCTCAAGCACACAAACAAGATACACGAGATATCTGAGCAAACAAAATACGTCATCATTATCTCACTACCTCCCAAACCGAATCTACATAGTTTTTGTTAGCATCAAAAAGATGCTTCACCACTCTGCACCCAGCCTGGGTTGCCAACGATTCAATTTCAGCTAATGTGTATTTGTAGGAATGCTCTGTTTGCATGGCTTCCCACGCGCCGAAAGAAACCTCTTTCGCTAATGCCTGAATCGTGACGACTTGCTCTCGGGTACTGTAGATCATGCTCTCGACGGCATGAGTTCTCGGATTATACTGACCTTGCTGAACATAGTGTTCTTTTTTAAAATTTGCTCCTAACTTTCGATTCAGCACATCAAGAAGATGAAGATTGAATCGCTCGAACACGCCAGTTGCATCGTTGTAGGCCGCATACAGCACCTTGGGGGACTTCATCAGATCAAACCCGATCATGACATAGTCCCCAACATTCAAGGATTCTCGTATTTTTTGAACAAAATCCTTGGCCGCAGCTAACTCCATATTTCCAATAGTCGAACCCAGAAAGAGCACGATGTTCCGTACGGATTCCTGCTGGCTCATACCACGAAGTCCATCAAAATAATCAGCCGCGAGTCCCGTCACAGACATAGTGCCATGGGAAAACTGAGACTCCAGATTCGCGACGAGAGTCTTAATGGCACCCTCAGAAATATCAATGGGGACATATTCAAAAGTCAGCTGGCGTTGGATCCAAGGCTCAAGTAGCACTTGTGTTTTCCCTCCATCTCCAGCACCGAGCTCAATAACCCGAAACTCCGACCCGGCCAAAAGATCCGTGATCGTCTGCTGATGCGCTTGAAAGATCTCAATCTCACAATGTGCAGGATGATACCCTGGTAATTGAGTAATTTCAGTAAAGATTTCACTACCTTGGTCATCAAAGATCAACCACGACGGCAACCGTTTCGGTTGTGTGGAAAGACCTTCAAGCACGGCATGAGCAAACTGCTCATCTGACGAAGATGCGGCAACTCCAGAACGCAAATTGTGAAAGGTAAATGACATAATATTCCTTTATTCCATATCTTCTATGCAGGAAATGTTAAATAATGAGGGTTTTCAACAGCCAACAAACCCAGGTCCACATCGAACTTCAAAGGTTGGGTCGGTTCAAAAACGTGTCGCCTCCAAAGTCAGCAGATGGTGACTCTCGTTGATCAAACACGTTCAACCCTACACGATGTGAAATATAAGGCGACCCAGTAAGGGCACAGCAATTAGGCACAATCGTCCTTAGTCCATACGCCATAGAATGACCAGGCGTTGTTGGCCTCCGACGACTTTGTTCAACTGACCCAGACAACAGAGTTTGCTCACTCTAAAGTGAGCTTGTTAGACTCCTATGTAACATCCTTTGTAGAGCCTTTTCATGTGTTCATACTTTCCTCATGAATATTTCTTCATTTCAGCCCCTGACTAACGTCGATTATCGAGAAGCCCAAGAAGCCTTCACGCATCTCCTTCAGCAAGATGACCTTGACCTCTATGTCTCGGAGCATCCAGCTTGTCTTGAGCCATTCCAGCATGTCTGTCGCCTAGCGATATCCGAGGCGTTTGACAATATTGCACCGTGTCATGAGGCACATCTGTTCCTCCATCGAACTCTCTATCGTATCAACCGATTAAAGTTATTTTGGTATGACAATCTCGAAAATTACGCCAACGAACAGTCAGCCTTCCTCTTTGCTCTACGAACTGAGATTGATACCGTCTGGCAGAAATGGGAAGCTCCGAACCTCAACATATCTGAGTTCAAACAACTCGACGTCGAGGCCGCGCTCCGAGAGCGCACGTCTGAAGATCTTGATCCTGAGCCATCCCAAACAAGCCTCTTCTTTCGCAACAAGATGTCCCTAACAGGGTACCGCCACATGTTAGCAATCACGTCGCTCGATGGATTGGTGGAAGCGAGCCAATTATCTCGAATGATTGGCGGAGTCGGGAACGAAGTGCAAGCCATGCTCACGAAAATTCTGATTGAAGAGTACGGAGGCGGGAAGCTCGCGAGAAAACATTCAACATTCTTTGCAGCTATGCTCAAGGGTTTTGGTATGGAAACGACTCCAGAAGCCTACTTTGATATCGTGCCATGGGAAGTATTGGCTAACATTAACCACAGCTTCAACATGTGCGAACGGAAACGGAACTTTTTACGGTATATTGGCAGCCTTCTCTATTTCGAAATTTCCGTCCCTGCCGCCTTCCAAAACTATAAACTCGCCGGGGAACGTCTTGGGTTAAGCGAACAGGCCATCGGCTACTGGGATGTGCACATTAAAGAAGACCTCCGACATGGCCAGTGGATGCTCAACGAAGTCGCCCTCCCACTCATAAGCCGCTATCCCGACTCAGCATGGGAAATCGTCTGGGGCTACGATCAGCAACGATTCCTCAGCACCCGCACCAGCCACGCTCTCGCCGCCTCGGTTCAACACGTACAACAGAGCTGAATATGAAACCTTCCATGACTTGAGCCAATGCCTTCTTGTGAGGTGTATACTTCGTTAACATCGAATCACCACTGACGGTTGGACTACTCCAAATCACGGTACAACCATCCACTCATTGCTTAATTCGTACAACTACCCTCTCCCATAAACTGCCTCATCACCCCCAGACTCCATCCTTCTTCCATTCCACAATCCCAAGAAGATCTCTTTACTGCTCTTCATACTTCAATACGCCCTCACCATGATGAGAGGACCTCTTCTTTCTCTTATTCATTCCCTTCACTTCTCCCCCCAAAATACTCTTTTGATACACCCACCGAAACAAGTGATCACAACGTAGACAGATTGCAACAGAGCATAATCTTCAATGTTTATATTTTTCAACAGCTTATATCTCCGCCAACATGGCACTACTCTTGCTGTTTATATACTGACACCAATTTAGCCTATCATTCACCATTGGTATCGTCGCGATACGTTTTTAGTTACAATCTGGCTATCTGGTTCGAATTTTTGTGAGAAGGGAATTCATAACCAGGACCCATCGTTTTATTCATTTGTCATCATGGAGGTGCGCCATGAAATGGTTGCTCATACCTTTCCTTTTCGTCCTCTCCTTCCCACCCCTTGCCTGGAGTGGAAGTTTTCTCCTTGAAACAGCATCTATTAATCCAGCGGGTCCCCTATTTGGTGGCCTCGTGGCCGGAACGACTCCCTTCAACCAAACACAATTTATTGGTGCGCGATTCTCCCTCACAGAAACCACTCAATTACACCAAATTGGTGGCCATATTGTTGGAAGCCACCGCACCAAGTTCGCGGGGCAAGCTGCAGCACAGCAAGAATCAGGGTTCCTCGCCATCTTTCCTCTGATCAATGCCCGCTCATTTCCAACTGTTGACGCAAATATGTTCGAATCGCAGGCAATTTTTTCTGCACTTCTTTCCCCTAGCGGTCCTCGTACGGATCATCTTGTGCCACTTTCATTGTTCCTCCCAGAAGGAGATTATGCGGTAATTTTTGGCGGCGGCTCGGGACGTGAACGAGATTGGTTTGGTTCCGAGGGAGATGTCTTTTTTGGAAGTGACTTCCTAGAGCCTTCAGCCTCAATCATCACTGGACACAACTTTCGCTCTAGCTCAACCATCTCATGGAATGAAAGCTCATCGTCAACATATGGACCACGAATTCTTATCGCAGGAACGCCTGTGCCTGAGCCCTCAACCTTCCTTCTTTTCGCGAGTGGAATCATTGGGCTATTCGCTTACAAACAACAAAGATCACAGACGACCTAAGGCTACCTGTCAATGAGGTCGTTGGCTTCCACAGGGTTAAACTAAGGAGATGATGGACATGAACTAAACGTCTACAGGCTCACGGTATAGACACGAATTTTTGTGAGAAGGGAATTCGTCTCAAACACCAAAATTTCATTCATTTTTTTCATGGAGGTGCGCCATGATACGTGTTCTATGGTGAGTCATATACGCATCAAGAGACTAAATGAGTTCAACCTAATTTATGCTCGGAAAAAGGGACAGAACATGAAAAGATTCTTACAAGAAATTTTACTCTGTTGTATCCTCATGAGTGTGGGGCTACAAACTTGGACACTCTCGAATGACGTATATGCAAGCCCGTTTGAATTTATCGGTACAGGAGAACTACTAAGGGTCTCCCCTGAATTTAGGAATTTAGGAAATATTGGTGACCCCGTTACAATAAGGATAGTAGCGGACCCATTTTTTACTGGAGCCATCATTTCATCAGACCCAACTGCGGTTAGAGCCTTTTACAGGAACGGGATCAGCCATATGACCCTTACAACAGGTACACTCTCAAACCCAATATATAAAGGGGAGTATACGCGTTCAAATCTAACCATTACCCATGGGACGCGCTTTGGTATCGATGGATTTTCCATAAATGGTAGCGTTCCATCTCCCAACAATCCACCGCTCGGGGGAGTCAATTTCTTCACGCCTGGTATCCAGTCCTTTGCCCCTTCTGGCCCTTTAGGTGATGTTTCGTTTGGGGAAACAACTATTTTTGACCTTGCGTCATCACCGTCGGCAAGAACCCTTGGCACCATCGGCTTCAGCACCATCGGATCTCCTTCAGCTTTTTTTAATCTGACAAGTTTTTCGAATGATCCGGCCAACACACCAATTCCTGAACCTTCTACAGGGCTCCTTTGGGGAGCTGGACTTTTTGGTTTGGCCTACTTGAGATATAAAGGAAAGAAAAGAGATCAAACCTGTTTGTAGAATACCTTCTTGTGTCACCAATTCTGACTTGAAGGCCCAGGCTGGGCTCCGCTCAACGGAACCCACTGGGCCTTTCAAGCCTCTACAGGAAGGTTGCCTCAGATAAAAGAGGAATATCCGTACTCAATTGCCCCGAACCGTCCACATGGATCTTCTTTGATCACAGAAGCTATTTCATTCTAACTCCCTCCAGTTCAAACTCTGCCCAGACGGCACCATGATCAGATGCAGCATTTGTCCAATGAGTGACCGCGCTGAATTCCTTCTCCACCGAAATCTGGCCATTCGGTTCGTTTCTTCAAATTATACAACCCGAAACGTTCGACACTTGCACGTGACAAAGCCATTTCGAGTGGATTTGAGACCAGAATATAATCTATCTGACTGATCGGGACTTGGGCTTCAACGTGACCAAGTTGTGAGAACGGGGGAATCAGGATTGGGATGTGTGGGTTCCCAAGAACTTAAGAAAGGTATGACAAGATGGGTCGGTATTATTGAACGTTCAATTGTTCAACAAGATCCTTGAGCGCTTTGATCTCATCTTGAAGTGAAGCAATTCGAAACAACAGTTCTCGTTGGCTCACTCTTGGTCCCTCAGATGTACATTGCTGAGCCACCCACTCAATTTTTTTGTGGTAATCCGTCAGGGCGGTATGAAGTCTGGCCTCCGCCTCTAATTGGTCTTTCACCTGAAGCGGCACATGAGATTGAGCCTGAGCACATCGTTGAGCACGTCCTGCAGAAAAAATGGCACCGGGTCTACATTCAATAAGTTGCGAGTAGGCAAGCCCTGTTTCGCTTTGTGCTAGCTGTACGGCTCGTTGACGCTCATCAACCACCTGCTTCGCTTTCCATTCATTTTCTTTCACAGCCTCACATACAGGGTTGATAGATCTAGCCGTAGCGAAACTCCCACCAACACTATAAAGAATGACAACAACAATGAGTATGCTCAACTTCATGACATCAACCCCTGAATTGGGTTCCTCAGATAAATGACATAACTCAAAAATACATGATATGGATGATCTTTGCCCTCAGGCTAGAAAGGTCTTGAGGAATGAGGAAATTGGAAATCTGTATGAAGTATTTGGGGTGAGTGACGGGATTCGAACCCGCGGCCTCCGGCTCCACAAACCAGCGCTCTAACCAACTGAGCTACACCCACCACGTACTGTTTCAAATAGTCTAATTTTTGGAAGAGGACGCGTATCATATCAAAAGGGATTGAGGCTCGCAAGGAGCATTTGAATGAAAAACATCATGTCACCCTGGACAATGAGCGGGATGACAGCTCATCGACCTCTCACGCGATTAAGCCATGATCAATCATCGTCAGGAAATGATCTTCATGTATTGACCGTTCTAAATCAGCTATGGTAAAAATGAGACTATCGTGTATTACCAATTTGGGGGAACTCATGGCTTTACGGCATAAATCAGCAATTAAACGGGCACGGCAGTCTGTGAAACGAAATCAACGCAATCGCTCCATTCTCAGTCATGTCAAAACAACTGTAAAACGACTGAAGACTGCGGTGGATCAAAAAGATGCCGAACTGAGCCAATCGAGTCTTCGTGAAGCCACTTCTGTTCTCCACAAAGCGGTGACCAAAGGGACCCTTCACCGAAATACCGCATCTCGTCTCGTTTCCCGCCTTGCTAATCGAGTGAATAAGGGTTAACCCCCACTCACTTGGTCCTTAGCGTCTCTGTGAAATAGGTGATTGTCCTGTCTGTGTAGAACCAACTGCATGGACCGGCCTCCTGCCTTTTTTCCCCTCGCGACTTAATGAAATAACCAATCCATCAAGAATTCGCTTTGGAGAGGACGATGCACTCCCCTTCAATGCAGAATCTGCACGAGAAAACCATTCCCAGGCAAGCCGTAATTGTGGTTCAGTCCATTGCTGTACTTGGCGAATAAACCCAGTGGCCAGAAACGGTGGGATACCGACTTGTTTCGCAACGTGAGACTGGGCCATACCTTGCTTCAGGAGATCCTTGGCTTTCCAAATCCTCCGCACCTGCCAGATCAACGCCCCCAATATTCGTAATGGGGCTTCACCGACTTCAAGGTTTTTCGCTACAATATGTAACGCTCGCCCACTGTCTCCCGCCCCCATGGCTTCAGAAAGGTCAAATACGGAGGCACCAGGCTCCATTCCTCGAATGGCCTCGACATCCTGAATCGTCCCGCTTTCTCCTACAGGAAGATAGGCTGAAAGTTTTTCTATTTCTGTACTCGTGAGATACAACCCGTCAGCAGCTAATTCTTTCAACAGGTGTAGAGCATTTTCTTCTAGTTTGACCCCTGCTTGAGACGCTTGCTGTGTCACCCACCCCATACGTTGATTTTCATACAGTGGAGCACAATCAACAAGGACCGCTTTTTTCTTTATTTGTTGAACCCATTTCAACCGCCCATCCAATTTAGTCGCCACGATGACAAGCGTGGTCGTATCAGTAGGGTTTTGAAAATACGGGATTAAGGATTCACCTTCACGCGCGGGCAACTTTTCAGCCCACGATATAATGACGAGCCGTCGTGCAACAAAAAATGACATTTCCTGAACGATAGTCAAGACCTCAAGCGCATCCGTCTCATCTCCATACAACATGTCGTAATTAAAAAACTGTTCAGTTGTTTCAGTAGACGCGGATGCTTCTTCAGTGCCGTTCAACTGTGTTTTGGCGCATGCTCGTATTGTGGCCACGGCACTATCTCGAATATACGCCTCTTCACCAACGATCACATACAACGGGGCTAACCCGTCTCGTTGAATGGCACCTTTGAGTTCATGCGGTTTCATAGGCAATTTCCCTCGTCTGACTCACCATGAGTCTCGATCACCAGCGCTATTTCCTAGATGGTAAGGAAGAAGGTTGAAGCTCTCGTGGCAAGGAATTTTTATCCATGGCAGGTTTAGAGAGAGGGGTAGATGCAGGCTTCCTGGGTTCAGGGGTTAACACTCCTTGCTCACGGGCAAAGAGCAATCGATCGGCCAAGTCCTCAGCAACAAATTGCCCAGCTTGTTCCAGGGCACGATCCTGCAGGACGCGGTTAAATTGGATGCCCCCCGTGCTCCCACCAGTGTTCGATGAACTCCCAACAAAAAATTCCGCTGAACCCGTAGCAGATTGCTGCCAGACAATTTCCCCAGTTCGTCGATGTGTGACCTCAACCTTCACGCTCACCGTCACTCGACTCTCTTGTGTTTGGTTTTGAGAAAATGTGAGAGATGGTAATGATACCGATTCAATGGCACCCTTCATCACATAGTCAGCATCTTGAATGTTTTCCACCAAGGTTGCTCCGCTCGTGACGACAAGCTCATCCTTCAAATACTCGGTATACTTGTATTCCAGGTTTGACTCAAAGGTCCGATTTTCTAAAATCGGAACGACCATGATCACCGGTGGACCATCATAATCAATCGATTGAGCGCCTCCAAGAGTCGGCCCCCGACCCTCAACACTAAACCGATACCCACAGCCAGTCAGACTAAGACATATAATGAGAAGAAGGGGGATGATGAAACGCAGTTGACTGTTCATGGTTAACAAAGATAGTTAGGGAAGGGTCTTTCCATGTCCAACACTTATTTTGAAATAGTCATTCATCTCAGATGATTGCTACTTTACCGAACCCCTCAAGCTGAGCATCAGATTGCAAGTACGCTAGCCCACGGTAGTTGAACATCCACAAATTTAGTGGCACAAGAACTTGCGTTCGCAATCACTCCCCTATCTGTACACCTTATTACAGGTGGGCTAGCCCACGATAGTTGAATATCCACAAATTTGGTGGCACAACGACTTACGTTCGCAATCACTTCCCTACTAGCCGATCTTATTATAGGGACGCTAGACAACAAAGTTCACCAATTTTTTCTCGACATAAATGACCTTGCGCGGGGACTGCTGTTGCAGGGACTCCTGAATTTTCTGATCCTGCTCCGCTTGTGCCAAGATTTGCTCTTTTGTCCAGTTGGCAGGCACCTGTATTTTACTCCGTAGCTTTCCATTCACCTGAAGCGGAATCGTCATTTCCGTTGCCGCGAGTAATGCCGGATCATAGTCAGGCCATGGTTGAAACGCGATACTCGGGGCATGGCCCAAGGCTTCCCATAATTCTTCTGCTACATGAGGGGCCATTGGCGCCAGTAATCGAACAAAGACTTCCGCAGACACACGCGGCAAGGGCCCATCTTTCGTGATATCTCTGACAAAGACCATCAGTTTTGAAATAGCCGTATTGATTCCCATATTCTCGAGATCATTGGTCACACCTTGAATCGTGCATGCCGTCAAACGAGCTTGCTCCAATGTCCCAGGCCCGTCAACAAGTGGAGCCGGCGAATCCGGATGATCAGGATCAGTCATAATCAATCGATAGGCCCGTTGAAGAAATCGATACATGCCTGGAATAGAGTCAGCTGACCAAGGCGCTCCCTTGTCCAGTGGTCCCATAAACATTTCATACAACCGCATCGAATCAGTCCCATACTCCTGAATCACATCATCAGGATTCACCACATTCCCACGGCTTTTTGACATCTTTTCTGTGACTTCTTCCAGAACAACGTCAAACGTTGGATGCGTCGGCTGTCCCTGCTCATTCCATCGAACATCCTTAGCAGTCACCCATCGAGCTTTCATTTCTTCACGGCTATCCTTGTGGACAACGGCTTCTCCACCTATCTGAACTTCTGATGATGCACAAATTCGTGGGGTCATAGAGGCATCATCGGAAAGGTTATTATCGTAATACCGATAGCTATAGCCTAAGATCATGCCGGGGTTGAGCAACTTTTGAAAAGGTTCTTTTGTATGAACCACCCCTAAATCAAATAAGACCTTGTGCCAAAAACGAGAATACAGCAGATGCAAGACCGCATGCTCAGCACCCCCCACATACAAATCAACCGGCATCCAATACCGTTCAGCCTCGGAAGAAATGGCAGCCTGATCATTTCTAGGATCACAAAACCGTAAATAGTACCAACAGCTACCAGCCCATTGAGGCATGGTATTGGCATCACGGATGGCACGTTGCTTTGTTTCTGGATCAATGACTTCTTTCCACTCACGCGCGCGCGCCAATGGCGGCTCAAACTCCCCACTTGGTCGAAAGTCATCGAGCTCTGGGAGTAAAACGGGCAGATCAGATTCTGGAAGGACTTTGGTTGTCCCATCTTCCATATGAATGACCGGGAATGGTTCTCCCCAATACCGTTGCCGACTAAAGAGCCAATCACGTAATTTATAATTAACCGTTTTAGAGCCTTTATGATTCGCTTCCAGCCATTCAATCATCTTGGTCTTGGCTTGCAAGGTTGGCAACCCGTTCAAGAAATCAGAATTGACATTAATACCCTCTCCTGTAAACACATCACCAGATGCCTGAGAACCAGAAACCACCTCCACGATTGGTAAACTAAACGTCTTGGCAAACTCATAATCTCTCGCATCATGAGCCGGAACAGCCATAATGGCCCCAGTCCCATATGTTGCCAACACATAGTCGGCAATCCAAATGGGAATCTTGTTTCCAGTTACAGGGTGCAAGGCATACCCCCCGGTAAATACGCCTGTCTTCTTGCCCATATCAGCCGTCCGTGAACGATCACTTTTCCGTGACACGGCTTCAACATAGGCCTCTACCGCAGATCGTTGTTCAGACGTCGTCAGGCTATTGACGAGGGGATGTTCTGGTGCCAACACCATATACGTGGAACCGAAGAGAGTATCTGGACGGGTGGTGAAAACTTCAATCCGTTCTTCAGCATCGTCACAAATTTGGAAAAATATTTGAGCACCTTCAGAACGGCCCACCCACTCTCGCTGCATTTTTTTAATGGGTTCTGGCCAATCAAGGTCATCAAGATCTTCAACCAGTCGATCGGCATAGGCCGTAATCCGCAACATCCACTGACGCAGTGGCAAGCGAATAATTGGATGGCCTCCTCGCTCGCTTTTTCCATCTTGCACTTCTTCATTGGCTAACACAGTACCTAACGCAGGACACCAGTTGACGGGCACTTCAGCCAAATACGCGAGGCCCTTTTCATAGAGCTGCCGAAAAATCCATTGTGTCCACCGCACATAGTGAGGGTCGGTCGTATCAATCTCACGGGACCAATCATAATCCATCCCCAAAGATTGAAATTGACGCTTAAAATTTTGAATATTCTTTTGTGTTGTCTCGCGCGGATGCGTGCCAGTTTCAATCGCATATTGCTCAGCAGGAAGCCCAAACGCATCCCAACCCATAGGGTGCAATACATTAAACCCACGCATTCGCTTGTAACGCGAAATCACATCCGTCGCAATGTACCCTTTGGGGTGCCCGACATGAAGCCCCGCACCTGATGGATAGGGAAACATATCGAGGATATAGAATTTCGGCTTACGATGATCAATATCGGTGGAGAAAGTCTGGTGGTCTTTCCAATATTTCTGCCATTTCGCTTCAATTTCGTGAGGATTATAGGGTGATGGCATGGGATCCTATTCTGATAAAAGGTCTATTCAGGAAAAGAGATAGATTATGGCGAATCAAACGTATTCGAGCTTTCGCATCACGTTAACACACTCACGACAATTGGAGATGATTCAACTCAAACGGCTCTGTAGATCGCAAGAAATCTAGCACACCCAGGGAAGGCCGACAAGCCAAAGATGCACTTTCCCGACGATCGAGTGGACAAGCTAGACAGACCCGAGAAATACAGGGATTAGATACCTCAGATATTGAGGGAAGGAGGGCAGGAATCTAGGATTTTGGGGAAAGAACAGCAACCGGAGGTTGAGCATCATTCACAGTTTCTTTGGAAACAGCTCCAACAAGCTCACCTTGACATTCTTGAGCTTCTCGATGCTTCAAAATGGTGGAGTCCACAACTTCCCCACACATCAGACATCGCCAACTTGAGGCCCATACGTCTCCACTTTCTTCCATATCAAGTAGATAATCTGTCACCATCGTTCCCTGGCATCGTGTACAGTTCATAACCTTCTCCAAATTGATTTAACCTTGGCCTATCCTTCGGTCATTCTGGAAGAGAGCTTAAGCACTCCAGATTCAAATTACACAGTTTCAACCATGAGGATTTGCTCATTTCCAAACGCTTACAATGTATTTATCGACGTTCTTGACTACATTCTCTAGACTTACCTGCTCCACTATTTCACCACGACACCTCATCATTGCGACAAAGAAGCTACGCCCTCCCCATATGAGCGTCATTCATTGTGAGAGAATCAAGAAGCACCAGGGTAGGAACCAAAATAATGAATAGGATTCCTGATGCTTCGAACTCAATTAAATCTAGGAATGCAGAAAAGACGGGAGAGTCCTTGTAATGTTACTGGCCGATGGTAAGATACTCTTGACTTAATAATTTCTACTGCGAATACGAAAGCTCGTTAGAATGGAACTACACCGTTTTTCACTATTGATTATTGTTTCCTATTTCATCAGTCATAGCCTGGGATGTGCCGTGAGTGGAAACACCGTATATTGGGCTAAGTCAGGTGCGACTCGAACGGAGCTAGAACGTGATAAGGAAGAATGCCAAAATCTGCAACGATCAGTCGGAGTCGATGATTGGAATATTCATAAATGCCTTGAAGTCAAAGGCTGGACGCAGATCGATGGCCGTCCCTAAGAGCTGAGAAATCCCCTTCTCCTACCATAAAAAAGTCACATCCCATTACGCGACAGAACCTTGCCATTGCGTCAATACTCTGCAGAGTAGACCATACGGGGAATCAAGAATCGCTTACAATCATCCGTGAAAAATGGAAGTATTATTCATACGGGTAACCAGGCAACGCTGATTACATTGGCAGGGATATTTGCACTAGCCATAGCCCCTTATCTGCTGAGGGGTTAATGACTGGTAGGACTTGAAACGTTCGAAGAATGATGACTGATGAGGTCGTTGGCATAAAGAGAGGCCGTCGCGGAATCGAGGAAATAGTACACACAGATATAACCCACGATACTCATCCCTATGGTGTAGGGAAGAGCCATCCATACCATGCGCCCATACGAGAGTCGAACTAACGGGGCAATCCCAGAAGTGAGTAAAAAGAGAAAGGCCGCTTGGCCATTAGGCGTCGCCACGCTTGGAATGTTGGTCCCGGTGTTAATAGCCACAGCTAACAGGTCAAACTGATCTCGAGTAATCACACCATTCGAGAGAGCCCGCATGACTTCATTGACATACACCGTTGCAACAAAGACATTGTCGCTAATTGCTGAGAGTAACCCATTGGCGACATAAAACATGGCAATTTGCTGTGAACCCTCAAGGCTCAATCCGTATTGGATAATGCCTCCAAACAAATTCTGCTCTTGAATGACGGCAACAATGGCAAAAAAGACCACCAGTAGAGCAGTAAATGGGAGCGCTTCTCGAAATGCCTCCCCTAAATGATGCTCTTCAATAATGCCATTGAACGCAGTAATGATCACGATAACTGACAAGCCGATGATACCAACTTCGGCTAAATGGAACGCCAAGGCGATCACTAACCACACGCCAGCAATGCCTTGCACAACCAGGCGAGCGGTTTCCACTTTTTTACGTTTTCGAGTTTGCTCCTCATCAAAACTCCATAGAATATCTCGAACCTGGTCAGGGAGTTGATACCCATATTCAAACCATCGGAGCTTTTCCAACAAGACCGATATCGTCAGCCCAACCACTAAGACCGGCATGGTCACCGGAGACATACGTATGAAAAATTCCGCAAATTGCCAGGAAGCTTTATCACCGATCAGGAGATTTTGCGGCTCACCCACCAGGGTGCAAACTCCACCTAAGGCCGTTCCCACGGCACCATGCATGAGAAGATTTCGAAGAAACCCTCGAAATTCTTCGAGATTTTCTCTATTCGCATCGTAAACCACCTCGTCTGTTGTCGCGTCATGGTCATCGTCATATTTTTTCCCAGAGGCAACCTTATGGTAGATGCTATAAAACCCCGTTGACACGGCAATAATAACCGCAGTGACAGTCAACGCATCAAGAAAGGCTGAAAGGAAAGCCGCAGCAAAACAAAATAGAAATGAAAGAAATGCCTTAGACCGCACACCTAACAGTATTTTTGTGAACGTGAATAAGAGCAATTCCTTCATAAAGTAAATCCCCGCAACCATGAAAATCAGAAGGAGGATCACTTGAAAATTATTCACCGCTTCATGATAGACAGTTTGAGGACTTGCCATACCAATAGCGACCGCTTCAATCGCTAACAACCCACCAGGTTGAAGTGGGTAACTTTTCAACGCCATCGCCAATGTGAAAATAAACTCAATAATGAGAATCCACCCTGTGACAAATGGCCCTAGCGCCATAAAAAGAATTGGATTGGCGAGTAAAAAGGCAAGCATCACATATTTGTACCAATTTGGAGCATGCCCCAAGAAATTTCGTGTAAATGCAGCTGAAAAAGTGTCGCTCATATGTTTATCTCAATATAGATGTTGTACGCACAAAAATTGTTAAAAACAACATAACTCGATAGAAAGAGAATAGCGATCTTAATATTATGAAGTCATTGAAAACGTGCGGGTGAGTACTATAGCAAGACTTAATAACATATAGATAACTACTTGCCGTCGGTCAACGTGAACAATACTCTGAACAACATGGCACGTGGCACAATTCCAGCCACCATTCCTTTTATCGGAACTTCCATGAAAAATCTTCACATTATCGACATTAAGGTGACAAAAAAAATGATACAGGATCGGATCCTATAGACAGCCCCTTACATTGCCACTCGTCTCATTGATGTGTACTGGCTTAAAAAGCAAGGAGAATAATGGAGGAAGAAAAATGACGAGACAGGTTTCACCTGAACAATTGACCCAACAAGAATGAGTATTTGCATCTTCCTGATTGCTACTCAAGCGGCACTTGGATGACCAGCCCACCCATCACATCATTCAATTTGAAATCCCGTTTCGGACCTTTTGGGTGGGTATTGTGACATGACACACAGGCACGACTGACAGCCCGATCTGGATAAATTGCTTGAAAATAGGGTTTTCCATTCAGCATTACCGTATCCTCGACAACATCCCCATATTCAACGACCTGCCTGAGTGCTTGCTCTTGACCTTCTGAGGATGCCAGATTCCGAGGGTTCAGGGGCCAGGGGCTGATAAGTCGATAGCGAAACGGCACATCACGGACATGAAGTCCGCGTGACGCCTCGCGCAGAAACTGCACTGGGAGAGGGAGAGCTTTCTCTTCGCGCCACTTTTCAGACGCTGTCACAATAAGCATGGCTTCCATACGTTCAACAACATGCTGAGCGTAAAACGTGCGGTCGGCTTCTATCACAGCATGAAGATAATCACCAACAGTTCGCGCTGGAATACCTTCACGAATTGGTTGGGTAGAGCCAAGCCACCACCCAATTCCGAAGGACAGGAGGCCAACCAAGCTCAACCATATCCATATTTTACCCATCATGTCTTTTCTAAATTTCTTGAAATTAATTTGAACGGACTGTAAAGAAATTTCGGTGGATAGACAAGGTTTGCTGGTAAAAGAATACTACATGACCCTCACCGTTTAAGATATATGTCGACACCGCATACATTTCCCCTCTAAGTTTCTATCCTATCTTGATCCCTACTGTACGACAATTTCGTGTCTCGATAAATTTTGTACACGAATTCAAATGGTAGCCATCGATAGAGAATATGAAACTAACGATGCACAGATTCAGGTTCAAAATATCATCAGTAAACGAATCCTCTTCGTTCGGCCATATTTCGTAAGAAATTTAACGTTGTGAATATGCATGTAAATGCTCCTGATGACCAAAAAGAGTTTCTGACTATGCCCTGCCCCTATCAATCCGAGCCAATCCCACGCAGTCGATAGTGCTGTCCTACGAGACCATTTCTGATCATTTCCAAGATAGTCGTCAGGTAACTTCATTCATAACCAATCCCTTCACTTTCACTTGTTTCACTCTTATAATATGTGCGAATGCGCTCTATATGTTCAGTAAATGTGAATCGATTGTAAAGACAGTGAAAATGTGCATTCTGTCATGAAAAACAATAGAAAATATTTCACAAGGTAAGTACGTTCCCTCAAAATTGACCCGTGCCACAATTTAAGCTCTTTACAAATCTTGCGATTGAACGAAAACTCCTCCTAGTTTCGGCAGTGCCTATTATTGCCTTGCTCATGTTAAGCATCGTGACCTACAAAAGTGTCGAAACATTTTCGAATGACGAAGATCAACTCAATCATGTGTATCACGTACAAAGTGCATCTGCTGAATATATGCGATTGGTTGTTGACTTAGAAACGGGGTTTCGCGGGTTTGTGTTAACCAAGCAACCCCAGTTTCTTCAGCCCTATAAAGCGGCGAAATCCCGCGTCCTGTCGGTTGGCCGTTCCCTCTTACAAATGGTCAAAAATAACCGAGAACAATACCTCTTGGTTGAAAAAGTACAGACTTTCGTTCAACAACTGCTGACTGATAAGGATCGGCTCATTGACCGGGTCAAAGATGGCCATCATCAAGAAGCCTTTGATTACATCGCGACTGAAAAAGGACGCTCCCTCATGCTTGGCATTCGAGAGGATATGGCCAGATTCGATAATCGAGAAGTCGAATTATTAAGTCTAGCCTTGACCAGTAGCTCTCAAGACCGAGCCAGACTCCTTGGTGTCATCGTCGGGGGAGGGGCCTTGGCACTTGTCCTTATGATTCTCCCGATTCAACTCATCGCCCGGTCAATCACCGGACCGCTCACGGCACTCGCAAAATCTGTGAGCAGCGCATCAGCAGGGACAGTGCCATCCGTAACAGTGCTGCATCGACATGATGAAATTGGCGACCTCACTCGAGTGATTCATGACATGAGCCTTCAGATTCAGGCCCACATTGATCAAATTAAGCAATCAGAACATGAACTTCGTGGACTGAATCATACGTTGACGGCTTCTGAAACAAAGTACCGAAGCATCGTGGATTATGCCCCTATTGGTATTTTCAGAACCCACGGATCCCGCGTTATATTTTCAAATCGCCAAAACTGGATCATCGCAGGACGAGACCCTGAGCAGAATACTGAACCAGAGGCAATTTGGGAGGCGGTCCACCCTGAGGATCGAGAGATTACCTTTCAAGCCTTTTGCCATGCTACCCAAGAATGTATTGCCTTTGAACGGGTCTTTCGATTTCTACATCCCGATGGAACAATCAGGAATGTCCTCAGTCGAGCCATCCCAATTAATGCACAGGAGTCGCAGCAAGTCACCTATCAGGGGTTTAATGTGGATATCACCGCACTCGAGCAAATGCGTGTGCAGCTCAGCCGTTCTGAACGGTTAGCCACCCTAGGTCAGGTGGCCGCAGGCATCGCCCATGAAATTCGAAACCCTTTAGTTGGCATTGGTTCGACCACGTCGTTATTAATGGAAGACTTTTTAGAAGAAGACGTACGTAAAGCAGACCTAGTCACCATTTTGAACGAAACAAAACGTCTGGATCGAATAGTGAATCAAATCGTTGAATATGCACGTCCACGAGACCCACTGCCTGCGGACTGCTCCCTCAACGAAGTCGTGCAAGAAACCATGCATCTGTTGCGAGAACCACTTGACAGTAAAAACATTGACTGGAATATTACTTTTGCCAATGACCTGCCTCGAATAAAAGCCGACCGAGACCAACTTAAACAGGTGCTCCTCAATGTGATCCAAAATGCCATAGACGCTCTTGACCATTCCGGACACTTACGTATTGCAGGTACAGATAATATTCGAAACCACCAGCACGGCATACAACTAGAGATTCAAGACAAGGGTATAGGGGTTGATCCACAATATCTTTCGAGAGTATTTGAACCATTTTTCACCTCTGGAAAACGACAAGGCACAGGACTAGGATTAGCCATTTGTCGAAACATCATTGAAGGGCATGGGGGGGAAATTCTGATGACCAGCCAATTGGGAATAGGAACAGTCGTCTCCATTTGGCTTCCCATTTCACATCAACAACAATTTTCAAGAGTGTAACCCATGCGTACGAATATTTTTGTCACCGATGACGATCAAGCTGTACGGTCGGCCATTACCAGACGTCTCCAACGACGAAATCATCATGTACGAGCCTTTGATTCAGGAGAAGCACTGATCGCCACGTTAGATCATGACACACCAGACATTATCCTATTAGATTTTAAGATGTCTGGAATGACCGGGATTGAGACCCTCAAACATGTGCGAACCAAAGCACCAGAAGCACTCGTCGTCCTCTTAACAGCCTATGGAACAGTCGAAAATGCTGTCGAAGCGATGAAAATTGGCGCCTATGATTTTTTAATAAAGAGCGTTGACCTATCAGGAATTGATCCCGTCGTGAGCCGAGCCATAGAACTTCTTACCTTACGGCGACGGATGGACTTTGAGACTCAAGATACAAAAGGACGTTTTGCCTTAAATAATCTCATTACCCAAAGTCCGCGCATGAAGGAGCTAGTCGCTCAAATCCAAGAAATGACCCACAATCAGAAAACCACGGTCTTACTGCAGGGAGAAACTGGAACCGGTAAAGAGTTTATCGCCAGAGTCTTACACCACAATGGTCCAAGAAAAGATGCCCCCTTCGTAGGCGTGAACTGTACGGCAATTCCACAAGAATTATTTGAAAGTGAACTCTTTGGGTACGAACGCGGGGCATTTACTGGCGCACATCAACGACGATTGGGACTCTGCGAACAGGCCGATGGCGGCACCTTATTTCTTGATGAAATTGGCGATATGAATATTGGCATGCAAGCCAAACTACTCCGCGTGCTGCAAGAGCGATCCATCAAGCGATTAGGCGGGCGAGATGATATTAATGTCGACTTTCGTCTTATTGCCGCCACCAATCAAGACTTACGTTCTCAAGTAGCACAAGGTTATTTTCGGGAAGATCTCTTTTTTCGTCTTAATGTCGTCTCCCTAGAGTTACCCCCCCTGCGCCACCGGGTGGAAGATATCATTCCCTTAGGGTTTCGAGCATTAGGCCATCACGCGAAAGACATGGGAAAAGAAATTAGCGATATCGACTCTCAAGCCCGAGCCCTCTTAGAACAGTATGACTACCCCGGTAACATACGAGAACTCGAAAACATTATTGAACGCGCCGTGATCTTTGCCAAAGAAAAAACTCTCACGGTCGGCAATCTACCAAAAGAACTCCACGAAACACCTGATCGGACGACCACCACCCAGACTACCGATGCGAAGCAAGTGGTGCGAATTGAGATGACCATCGGCACCCATACCTTAGCCGATATTGAAGGTTCCATTATTGAAGAAATCATGCGCCTGGCTGACGCCAATAAAAGTTTGGCAGCCAAACATCTCGGCATCACCCGCTTCGCCCTCGATCGCCGATTAAAAAAATCTCAAGACTCGGTCTAATATATCCCTTCGTAAAGCCCTACATTCTCTGGACTCCCTTTAAAACTGATAGAAATCTGAGGCCCTCTGCCGGTCGACGACAGAGATGGCCCTGAATAAGTTTCCACGGTCTTCAGTGAATAAATAGACCTCGTTGAATCATCGTTTAGTCATTCATGTGAGCTTATCATGAGTCGGCAAATCTAACTGGCCCATCAGTCTATATCTAAAGTCAAAGTGGCACTCGCAGCCCAAGGGGGGGCGAAAGCACCACCGTTTAATTGGCGCAGAAACTTGACGATCATCTGAACCAGATTGCTTAATGGAAACCCAGCAATTGGAACAATCCCCCGACGCCTTCCATGAGAAATAGCGCGAAGTGACCTCGGCCATAGATGTGAAAACACGACATGCGAAAATTGGTCAGCTATAGCAGGAAAATGACTTTTTAGAAATCGCGCTCGGCAGACCTCACGGCTGAACTCTCAACCATGATTGCCTGGAACCATGCATGACTCATCTCATAGACAGCAAAGGCACTCCGATTGTCTATAGGCTGGATCTATGACAAACCAACTCCCATCAGCAAGCATGAACAGGAGTTGATGCATCGTCGGGGGTCGGGGCATCTGGCCCATACATTTGCTGGATTTCGGATGTTGAGAGACCTGTTCATTTCTCAAATGATTTTTCTATGTATCCTAAATCCCCTCACATTCTCACGTTTTTCAGTCAAAATTGTTATATAGACTTACTGACCATATACCCGAGCATCCTAATAACGTTGGCAATCAGATACCAGAGGTCCACGTCTGTTGGTTGCGAGGAATCTCCACATCCTCATTAATTAAAAAAATTGAGTCCGTGAGAATACAAAGCGCTCTCGATTCTTACAGGCTTGTTGTCGATGTTAGGGCACAAACTTACAGCGTAGAGGGTTGAGACTCAACCTCTTGTCTATTGTGCATCCAAACATGTCCTTGAAAGCAGCGTCCATGGTAGACTGCTTTGAGCAGATATGAAGAAGAACTCGTTTTCAGATTTCAAAATCTTGTGCCGACATGACCACGTCAAACTCTCATACAAACATCTATCAGCTTTCCGGTCTTGATGAGCGCGAACGTGGGTTTACGCGACAAGTAGAATGTATTCATCAAGGAAACGAATATCATGTGGTATTTCGATATGAACGCGTCAAGGTTGAAGGTCGTTCCCCAATTAACGAATCCGTAGCCCTTCAATCTTTAGTCAAGACCCTTCATGCAACAGGGTATAGCCAACTACGATCACAATTTATTTTCCAAAGAGACAAGTACCTGGGGAGTCAAGAACTCTGGGTCGATTACCCCGACCCAGACCGTATTGAGGAGAAGAAACCAGTGACGCTTATTTCACGTCTGCGGCAATGGCTGGATATCAGAAAACAAGGCAAGCATCGTGACAATTCCCACCGGCAATGTTAACCAACAATTGAGACCAAATATCTATCCCAAACGCTGATACCCAACGCATGGCCAGGAAAGCCAAGTCTTGCCTGGCCGCCTGACTTCTCCTGAATACCAACAAGCCTGCAATGGCATTTTGGTAAATGAGTTCTGTTGGATGATAACGAAAACAGACTCCCTATCTAGGTCAGCTTGACGCCAGTTGCGTCTCCATCGCGGCTTGTGCATTGCTAGATTCAGGATTGGAGGGGTAGTAGGAGATAATACGACGAGGATTCAAATATTCGCGAACTTCTTGGGCCAAATCACGTGGACGAATGGCCTCCTTGATCCCGATGTCCTCTTCTCGCGCGAGGTCGAGAATCATCGCTTCTTCTTTAGGAATATCCGGGGAATACACCATCACAATAGGACGAAGACGGGCTTCCATATTCACGCTGGTCACCAACCCCATTGCCCCATTTGTCAATGCCACTAACGATCCAGGAGGGTAAACCCCAAGTTGGCGAATTAATGTCACAACCGCATCATTCCACAAACTCGCCCGTTCTTTGGTATAGAGTAGAGAAAGTGCCTCGGATGGCGTGAGAGACCTCAGAGGATCTGGGTGGTTACACATCTCATCGTACGCATCCGCAACCATGACTATTTTAGCATACTGGGTAATCCCGCCTTCTTTAAGACCAGAGGGATATCCAGTACCATTCAGCCGTTCATGATGCTGCAAAACAATATCTAAGCATTCATGAGGAAATGCGGGATAAGAGGCTAAAGTATCCTTCCCATACCGCGGGTGTTTTTTTAATATGGCTTTCGTTTCAGCTGAAGTCGATGTGGTTTTTTTGAGTAGCATTTCACCAGAGTATTTTAGTTCACCAATATCATGGAGCATAGCCCCCATCGCGAGCTTTTCAATTTCATGCCGCTTGAGACCGAGATCCCGGGCAATCAAAATTGAAAGTGTACACACGTTCAGCGAATGGAGAAGAAATTCATCTCCAGAATCATTGGAGCCCATTAAATTCATGAGTGCGCGAGAAGAATCGTTGTCGACCAAAATGTCATTCAGTGACCCGATCATTTTTTTGGCCGTGATCAGACCACGAGGCGAACCAGAACTGAGGTCCTGCAACATCACTTTCCCCTCGCGCAGCACATCCTTGTATTCCGCCTCAACCTTCCGCAACTGTTCCTGATAATTCCGATAATCTTGTTGCAATTCGAACTTGTGTTGAACAAGTTCCTCTTGTTCCGCCGCCGCTGCATCTAAATCCCCTGGGGCACCCTCTTCGCTCTCCGACAAACCATCTCCTCCGTCTCCTTCTCCCTCAGCTCCTTCAGGATCTGATTTCTCGGGATCGTAGAGAATCTTGACTCTTTTCAGTCCACGTAGAGTTTCCAATTCCTTTGGGAATCTGACTTTGAACGTATTCGTCGGAAATGGATGACTAAACCAAGATCCTTCGAGCTTGAGATACAACCCAATCCGTAACTCTTTCGCTGTAATTTCCTCAAAAGCCATTACGCGCAAACTCCCGGCATCATTCTATAACGAACATTCGACATATCATTCTGTAATGCACGTTTCACTATCGACCATTAAGGATCGCAGTCTTTTCAAGGCGATAGAGTCCCACGCACTGCTCTAAATTTGCCCCATCAATAGTTGCATTCTGCAAATTACAACCGCTTAAATCCGCTCGCTGAAATTGGGCTTTGGTTAAATTCGCATTCTGAAAATCAGCATCTCGCACATCTGCATCCTGAAAGTTAGTTTCTTCACAGTCCGCATTCTTGAAATCTGACATGAGTAAAAGCGAATGCGATAAATCTGCTTGGACTAACGAGGCTTCTTTCAAGACGGCACCAATAAAATGTGCACCTTCGAATATACCTCCAGCTAGGTTTGCTCTCTCTAAGTTCGCTCCAAAGAAATAGGAATAAGAAAAATTGGCACCATGCAGATCTGCACCTTGTAGATGAGCTCCGGTAAGATTCACATTTCGAAACTCACGCCCATGAAGATCCGCACCATTCAAGTCTGGATGAATCTCTGGATGCTCATCCCTCCAGGAATTCCAGATAGTGATTCCTTCTTCAAGAAGACAATGTAGGTGTTGGGCATTGGCCATAGCACATCCTCCTTAGAGGCAGAGAGTCTTCGCCGTCCCCCCTTCCCATGCGGGTTAGAGAAAACAACTCATTAGGTTTCGTGAATATTGTGAACACACTCCAGCAATTACTTATTTATCCCAGAATCAAGTGAATGCTTCTCACCGTCACTTCGGTTCGTTGATACAAAAAGTTGAATATGCTGAGTGTATGGGGGGGGGGGGGGAGTCCACCGCTGCCAAACACCTACCTAACGCCAGAACTACCTACAGATACCCTTGAAGAAACGGCTTCATCGACAGAAGAATAAATTTTAATAATATTCTGAAGATTGGCTAAGGCGAAAATTTTCTGAACATAATCTTGTGCCTGAGCGATTACCACACGAATATTAACGGCCGCCATGTTCTTATAGGCTACCGTAATCAGACCCAATGCGGCGCTATCAATAAATGACACATCCTTCATATTAAGCACAATCAAAGAAGATCCAGATTCCTTGGCCTTTTCAATCCCACATTGAAATTCATGGCGCGCATTAAAATCTAATCGTCCCGACAGCGTCATAATTACAGCATCCTGTAATTTTGTTTGGGTAATCACCATAATTATGAGTTCCTTCCTACCTATATCTTCGTTTGTTTAAATACTAAACAATTGCCTGGTTAGTAGATAAATCAGTTTGTTGCTTAACCACATCTGAACAATGAGTACCTTTGGGCTTTCACTCTTACAGGCTTTCCTTATTAGCCTCGTATCATCAGTTGACAAGTCACGAGATGAACCTGCCCACAAAGATTCGAAAGCTATAACCCCTCCGGCTTAACCAAAGACAAACAGCAAGAACCCTACTTGATGTGCAGAACCCAAGAACTCAATTATTATGGATCTTATCGGCCTGATGAATAGGAATCTTAAGAATCTTATACGGAGGAGGTATCTTTCAGTAATTCTTCAAGTTTTTGACGCAGCATGGCCAATTCCTTTGATTTAAACGCATTCTTCGTGTGATACAGGACTTGGATTGTCTCATACAGTCCCTCTCGAAGCTGATAATATGGTATTGACAAATTTTGAGAGTCTGAGCCACCGTGCTTGACTAACTCTGAGAGGTCTTGCATCTGCTGCCGCAAATCCTGCATCTTCGAATCGGCCTCCAACGATCCTTCGATAACCGTTTCCATATCCGTATGATGGTCCGTATCATGGAATGTACAGAACATCTTTTCCAGTTCAATAAATTGCGTGGTTCGCTTCTCAGATTCTTCTCTCGCCTTCCGAATAGTCCTCAACACCTGATTCTGCCGTATCCCGCGTTTTACTGCTTCTAATAAAGTCGGAAATGACACGGGCTTAATGATATACTCCAACACTTTCAACCTTACGGACTCGACAGCTGTTGGAATAGAGGGATAACCCGTCACAACGATGACGGGTAACACCATTGAATGTTGTTGTATCTGATCAACCATCTCAAGAATCTGCATGCCGGGCATATGCAAATCAGTAATCAAGAGGTCAAAGTCATTCCCGCCCAAGAGGGGAGTGATCTCGTCTGCCATGTTGACCCGAGAACAGACATACCCTTCTTCTTCAAGTAATAGACCTGTAGCTTCCAAAAATATTTCCTCATCATCGGCAAGTAAAATTTTCCCCTTAGCGACCATCGACTACACCTCCTCTAAGTCCCATGAACACACATGTTATTGAGAGCAAGCATACGGCCTACGTGCATCCCCCAATATTGCCGTTCCAGATACCGTGGACTTCCAACGAAGCCTCCAAACGTCCATCTCTCTCTAAATAATACTACCTTTTCCTTGCAAGAGTTTCTTGACCGGGGATATCTAACAGACAAAACCACATCATTCGTCTTCAGAGCACAACTCCATGTTCCTGAGACATGACAGTCGTTCCAAAACATTCCTACAGATGTCAAAAAAATTCAGACCCTCATCAAGAAAAATAAGGTCCTCCTCGACACCCCTAACTACTAAATAGTGGGTAAAATAATGTATGACAAATGAAACAATATCGCTATTAGTTTTTTTTACTGTAATTCTGAGTAGTCATTCAATGTAATGCTATCGTATAGCAGGAAGGACACTTTAGACGCTCTATGCCAACATATACACCTGAACGTAGGATCGGGATTGAGGCAGGAAGATCAAAGATTAGATAATGGTAGATATAACATGCCTTTTAGGCATTGTATACTGGGATAGGCTCACTCACCCGCACATCGATATACGTACGATGCACTTCGAGCATCAAGGGAAGCATGTCTTCAAAGAGTTGTACTAACTGAGGATCAAGGTGACCGCCAGCTAATCCACGAATATGTTCCGTCGCTTTCTCAATTGCCCAGGCTTCTTTATAAGGCCGTTGGGATGTTAAGGCATCAAAAATATCACAAACCGCACAGATTCTCCCGGGTAATGGGATATCCTCCCCTGAGAGTTTATTGGGATACCCTGAGCCATCCCATTTTTCATGATGTGTAAGCGCGATGATTTCGGCCATTTGCAACAGTGCGGACTCACTACCTGACAATAATTCGGCCCCAATCACCGTGTGCCGACGCATCGTGAGCCACTCTTCATCCGTTAATTTATCCGGCTTCAAGAGAATTTCATCGGGAATACCAATCTTGCCAATATCGTGCATGGGCATGGCCTGTTGAATCAATCGACATTCATCCTCGTCCATTCCCGCGGCTTGCGCCAAAATCGCCGCATAGTGACTCATACGAACAATATGGGCTCCGGTATCATTGTCCCGATACTCAGCCGCCCGGCCTAAGCGATGAATAACTTCTCGTTGCGTATCTTCCAATGCTTTGGTTCTGGTCGACACCGTCTCTTCTAACATTTCCATTTGCTGTACATTTTCTTTATGAAGTAGCCCGGTCTCCAGCAAATTACGAATCCGCATGAGCACTTCGACTTTATCAAATGGCTTATTCAGAAAGTCCTTTGCACCGGATTCGAGTGCACGCAATCGAGTGCCACGATCTTCTTCGGACGTCAGCACAAGAATAGGTAGAAACGGTCGCTTATTCACGACTTTTAACTGCCCCATGACCTGAAACCCATCAACCTCAGGCATGCGTATATCTAAACAAATTAAATCCGGATTGATCTCTCGGTATAACTTCACCACTTCTGTGGAATCCGTTGTACTATGAATATTGGTATATCCAGAAGCCTGCAGGATATTCTCCAACAGCATGATATTTGTCATTTGATCATCGACAATCAAGATGGCTGCTTTTTGACATTGAAGTTGAGAAATCATTTCACGACTCTTTTAGGCAGTGGTTTTAATATTGGATGTGAACAAACCGAATGAAATCTATCTCCCCTCCGAATGAAGAGAGTTAATTACTCTGTATTTCGGTCAATTATCTGTGAACTTTACTCATTTCCTCAATTTCCATCTTCCATCCGCGATCCAGAGGTCCAACATATTCCTAAAACTTGAATAAATTGACACGAATCAGAAACTCGAGCCTAATCATTTCAAGTAAGCTCAAGCCTCGCGACGGTCAAGGAACTATAAAAATCTCTTTATACATCCGTTGATTGCGTCGAACCATTCTGCAAAAAAACATCGATCGCCTGCAATTCTGTCTGGAGTCCTATAACATTGCCTTTGGCTACCTCTAGCGAATCAGATGCACAGTAGTGTTCAAGATTCTTAGCTATGTCCGCAAGACGATGTGCCCCAATATTCTGGCAGATACCTTTCAACCCATGAGCGGCCTTGGAAAGGGCCGCTGGATCATCTTGTTCTACTGCCAGCTCAACTTGAGTCACACAGATGGTGGCGTCTTCGACAAATTGCTGGAGCATCCGGGCAAGAAAGTCTTCACCTCCTAAATGACGCAACTCAGCCAACACCGCCTCATCAATGAGGGCAGAAGATAATGGACGCAGTGTATTACTCCCATCGTGTCGCTCATGTTCACGATCAGTCAAATAGCTTAACTTCATCTCATTTTCGTTTTCCGATTCCTGCGTCACCCTTTCACTTTCGTCTAGATTCTCGATTTCTTCAGGACATTCTTGTGGCATCCAACGGACTAATGTCTCAGCTAATTGCTTAACCTGAATGGGCTTCGCCACATAATCATCCATTCCAGAAGATAAACATTTATCTCGATCACCCTGCATGGCATTGGCTGTCATCGCAATAATGGGTAGATGAACAACCGGCTGCTGCTGTTCGCCACTCCAATGATGATACTCCCCTTGCCTCTCGCGTGCACGTATAGCACGAGTAGCATCATAGCCATCCATCTCCGGCATTTGACAATCCATTAAAACAAGGTCATAGGGCTGTCTGATCACAGCCTCTATCGCTTCCAATCCATTGGCCACGACATCCGCTCGATAGCCCAATTGTTTCAGCATCAGCACAGCGAGTTCCTGATTCACGCGATGATCATCAACCACCAAAATTTTTCCATTTTTATTCGGTTCATTTTCCTTGTGACTTTTCCGAGTCAATAGCGGGAACGCCTCAATACCTTCGAATGATTTACCCATGAGTATGGTCAATCGAGCAAACAGCTGGTCCTTACGAATGGGTTTGTTGATAGATGCCTCAAAATCAGCATTCTGAGCCCTCACGTCATCACCCCGTTGTCCGATAGAAGTCATTAACATAAGTTTTATGTTAGCATGCTGTGGATCACTCTTGATGATTCGAGCAAACGCAACGCCATCCATACCTGGCATCTGTCCATCAATCAAACACATATCAAATGGATTTCCACTTGTCAGGGAGTCCTGAAGAACGGCCAACCCTTCAGCCGGAGTCGAAGCGGTAACACATTCAATACCCCATTCCGCTGCAAATTTGCTGAGAAGATAACGAGAGGTCCCATTGTCATCAACACAGCAAAGCCGCAATCCTTCCAGGAGTTTCCGGGAAACCACTTTCGTAGGTAAGGATTGCTTCCCTAGACGAAGAGTAAACCAAAAAATACTCCCTTCACCAACCCGACTCGTGACTCCAATCTCGCCCTCCATAAGCTGAACCAATTGCTTACAAATAGCCAGCCCTAAGCCTGTGCCTCCATATTTTCGTGTCGTAGAACTATCCGCCTGGCTAAACGATTCAAATAGTTTATTCTGTGCGTCAGAGGTAATCCCAACCCCAGTGTCGGAGACATGGACACGAATCGCAATATGGTCATCGGCCTCATCTTCACGAAGAATCTGGACCCCCACTTCTCCTGACTCGGTAAACTTGAGAGCGTTGCCAACTAAATTGAGTAGAATTTGACGAATTCGTCCAGGGTCCCCTCGCACATCGGTGGGGACATCATCGAATATCAACCCCGTCAACTCGATACCTTTGCTTGCCGCGCGTTCTGCCACTAACTCTAAACTTTCTTCGAGTGCCGTTCGTAAATTAAAATCGATGAATTCAAGTTCCAGTTTGCCAGCTTCAATTTTAGAAAAGTCCAGAATATCGTTTATGATCGTTAACAACGCATCAGAGGAATTTCTAACCGTTTCCGCATAGTACCGTTGGTCTTGCGTGAGGTCTGTATCCAACAACAGTCCAGTCATTCCAATCACCCCATTCATGGGCGTCCGAATTTCATGACTCATGGTCGCAAGAAATTCAGCTTTAGCACGTGCCCCTTCCAATGCCTCATCACGAGAAATGGCCAACTGTGAATTTTTACCTTCAAGGTCGAGAGCCGTTTCCCGTAAGCGAATTTCAATATGCTCTCGCTCTTCATTTTCAATTCGAAGTAGCTCATTGGTTCGTGACAATTCTCCCGTCCTATTGGCAACCAACTCTTCTAGGCGTTCCTGATGAAGCGCCAACTGACGATCACGTTCTTGAATATGACACAACATGCCATTAAATCCATCAATGAGCGTCCCGATTTCATCATCAGCATGCTTGTGAACTCTCAGAGAATAGTCTTGTTGCTCTGAAATTTGACGAGAGACAGTCGTTAGCGCCAAGAGTGGGTCAGAAATCGTCCGTTGAATCCTCGTCGACAAAAGAAAAGAAACTAATCCTGAAACGAGGAATACGAGTAATGTAATTCCCATAATTTCCTGCAACCGGGCGCCAAGAACACTCAGATGTAATTGCAGATAAATCGTCCCAAGTCGTTCTCCATCAAGCACAATGTCTCGAATTATCGATACGGACGAGAGCGTATACTTACTACTTTGCACTCCAGCTTTATGAAGAGTGAAATTCGCATCGACCGACAGACCTTGTTGCGCAAAAATACTCCCATTCCTATCAAAGATTATTGCCCGTGTGATATCAGGGTGAAAGCGTAATCCCTCCAAAATTTCTTCTGCCGATTTCTTATCTTGAAAGGCCAATGCAGCCGTACTATTGGCACCCACAACATTCGCATGTATAGCCAATTCGCGGAGAGAGGTCTGGCGTAGAAGATACAAGTCATTCAGGATCAAGATTCCATATGACGACAGGAGAGCAATGCTCGTCGTCGCCAATATGACGAAGAGCAGCTTCCCTTTAAGAGACGCGCCGTGAAAATAATGACGTATCATGTGAAATGGACCATTCATTCTGACCTGAAAATTTTGGCAAGGCGAAGCAACTTTGAGCTTAAATGAATTTTTTTCCGATCAAGCGCATCCGGATTGACCGCAAACCGAATTTTCTTATCTGCATGATAAAATTGGATCATTCCGCCATATTCAAGAAAATCTTCTGTCTCTCCCACGAGCAGCGCTTGCGTCTGTTTCAGTAATTGTTGAACATTTTTTTTCGTCATATCCACGTTTCGATTCACAAACAACACATGGCAGTCTTTCATCTCAATGGTCGACGTATGGTTGCGAACAAGAAATCGACGGGCTTTAACAGATTTCCCTTCAAACGTCTTTTCCAATAATCCACCAAACGAGTTTTCTCCATAATTACAGATATGGATCCGTGTATTTTCTTGAGAAAACACCTGACCTGGCCATTCTGCAAATTGCACAAAATGATACAAAAATGCCGCTTTTAGTTTATATTCGGTGCGAGACTCGGCGAAGGAATCACTAGAGGATATGCCAACACTCAAGGACAAAAAGCCAAGGAGTAGACACAGAAACCTGAACAATGATGAAAGAGTTAACAATGCTACGATTCCAAGTGGGGGAAGGTATCCATCAAGATACCTATCTCACAGTACTGAATATTCCAGGTTCTAAAAAGAATCATTCTCAAGATAAAATTCTCTCAAAAATTCCATGTAATTTTCCCATACATGCTACGTTGAACTTCTGTGGCTTGCGTTTGTAGGAAGCTTGAGGCCATTTCTGGATGATGTTTATCGAGAAGATTTTGTCCAACGAGAGAGATTTCCACATCCTTCCAGGGCTTCCATCCGACTCTCAGGTCAAGCTCCCAGTAACTTGGAATAGATTGACTCGGAAGTGCATCGACATACCGCACCCACGAATCTAGCTCAACGTTGAATGGTAAGCTGACGAGGGATCGAATTGATGCTTGATGATGTGGATTACCCTGTTCATCTACATCAGGCAATCCTAATGCCCCGGCTTCGGTCTCAACGTCTATATTTAAATAGGTATATGCCCCTCGAATTTGCCACGATTCAAACACTTGGACATTGGCCGCAACTTCCACTCCATGTGTGCGGGCTTCCTTATTATTCACAAATTGGAAGGTGGGAAGTGGGGTGACTGCCACACGTTTCGTGCCGAGAAGATTGTCGTACAAATTATAAAACGCGGTGACATCAAAGGTTGCTTCAGGGATCGGCGCCAGACGATATCCAACCTCAAGCGCCACCAAACTTTCAGGACCAAGTCGTTGATTGCCTCTGATACGAACAGGCACTGTCAATGCCGGTGGGTTCGGTGGGAGAACAACCGCTCCATTATCCGCGGCTCGAGATGGCACTCTCACGGCTCGTGACGCCGCAAGCCACCACGTATGTTCAGAGACCGGCTGCCATAGGACCCGACCACTGGGTTGGACTTCAAACCCAGTGTAGTCATTGCGCGAAAGCTTGCTGCCTAGTGTGATTTTGACCGTATCCGCCAATAAACTTATTTCATCTTGAATAAAACCATTAAATAAGTGAAAGGTTTCCTCCTGAGGTGACGGGGAGACTGTGAAAGTTGTGCGATATTCATCCATCCAATAGCGATATCCCAAGCCCCACACGAAGTCCTGGTCAAAAGGCAGAGCAAAACGATGCTGAAAGTCAAAGTCAAATGTATCAATCGTGGTCTTAATGGCCGTCTCTTCTCGTTGAGAATAATCATAAAAAAACTTCAATGCCAGGTCAGAGTCCTGTGAAACCTTATGAGCCCACTGCATAAGGATATGCCCCCCTGTCATCTTAATATCTTCGTCCACTGCCCGAGAAAAAGAAGGTGCGACGAGTGTGGGAAGTGTCACGCGTTGACCGACATTTCCATCATAGATAGCTCCCTCTGCCATGAAGGTATTCTGATGATCGATATCCCAATCAGTTCGAAAACCGCCTCGAAGCATTCGCCAGTCATCATGCGCCCCCGATTGATTGAAGTACGTATCTCGATTCAAGGCTTTCGCAAATAATCGATAATGAAGATCCTGGCCAAATCCCCCACCATACCTCACTCCACCAATGGCCTCCTCAGTTCCACCTAACGTAGAGATGAGTCCTCCATGAGTATCTTTGGCGTTTTTCGTAATAATGTTGATTACCCCATTCACGGCATTGACACCCCACAAAGTACCGCCAGGTCCACGAATGACCTCAATTCTCTCGATATCTTCAAGTATGGTATCTTCAGCTTCCCAAATTGTTCCGGCAAAAAATGAGTTATACAGATTGCGCCCATCAATTAACACAAGCATTTTGTTACTAAAGCGACTATTAAACCCTCTGGCGGAGACAGCCCATTTGTTGCTATCGAGCCGTGCGACTTGAAGGCCCGGCACCATACGCAAGGCCTCGGGGATACTCGTGACACCAGACCGTCGAATATCCTCTTGAGTAATCACAAAAATAGCGGCCGCAGCTCCGGAAAGTTTCTGCTTTTTCTTGGATACTGAAGTCACTTCGAGATCCATCAGCTCCTCTAAACTCAGTTGAGTAAGATCATTTGAAGAATTGGATTCCGTTGCTCCCAAGGCTATGCAAGGAAATATTGACGAACTTCCAATGGAAAGAAGCATGACCCATCCTAGAATAACCTTGGTCCAGGAAACACGAGATAACACAACCCCTCTTGCGTATTGCCCTTTTTTATTCAATCGACTTTTCGACATTAAAATTTTCCTGTCATTTTCAGATATCCACTTCTCGGAACTTCGCTGGCGGTCGCTCCTCCGATTGACCCACCACCGACCCCAGATCCACCAGCAAATTCTGGATGTTGACTATCAAATAAATTTTGACCAACTAGACTAATTTCTATTTCATCTGTTGGCTTCCACCCCAAGCGTGCATCCACACGGGTATAACTTTGGATCCCCAAGTTTGGAAGTTGAGAAACAAAGTACACACCGGAATCAAACTCCAAGTTGTGAGGGAGATCGTACGTGGAACGAATCTTGAACTGATGCTTTGGATCATTCCCTGTCGCATTCGAGGCCGTGGCATTCAAACTCGAAGCATCAGATCGTAAACGTAGCCTTTGCCAAGTATAGTTCCCCGTTAAACTCCAATCTTGAGTCACATTCCATTTGCTGACAATCTCGACACCGTAGGAATTCCCATTCATTCGATTCTGAAATTGATTCGGAATAACAAGATGTGTGGGAGATGGTGTCGCTTCTAACAATGGTGTTTGGGATTCCGTCGTCAAGAGATGACGATAGACATTGTAGAATGTTGCTATATCGATCGAAACAGTTGAGAGCGGAACACTCCGATATCCCAGCTCATACGCAAGGACTTCCTCTGGTTTGAAATTATCATTATTCATGAGCGAGACGACCGTGGGGAATGGAATGCCTGAAGTAGCCGCCACATTCGTTCGCCCATCTCGTTCGATACGAGATGGGAGGCGAACGGCACGAGAAACAGCTCCCCACAATGTATGCTGTGAATGAAGATTCCATATCACACGACCATTGGGTTGATACTCCAAGCCACTATAGGAATTTGATGAAACTTTCGTTCCAGCAATGATCCGTAATTTTTCTGGAATAAGGGTAATGGTATCTTGAATAAATCCATTAAAAATTTGTAAGGCAAAACGTTTAGGGTCTAAGGCAATCGTAAAGGTATTACCGATGACATCTTGAGAATAACGATATCCAATTCCCCATTGCATGTCATGACTACTTCCGACAGAAAAATTATGATGGATGTCGAAATCAATCGTATCTCGATCAATGTCAATCGTCACTTCTCGGCGTTGAGTTCGATCGTAGTACACTTGAATTGTCAGTTCTGACAACGACGAAAACATGTGAGTCCATCGAGTGAGAATATTTCCACCTCGAACTTTTGCGGTATTGAATACACTCGATGATGTCGCAGGGACAAGCGTTGTTGTCGAGATTTGTTGATCCGAACGCCCATCATAGATGTCCCCTTGAATCGTCACAGTATTGTCTAGAGACGGTGTCCAATCACTCCGAAAGCCAAATCGACCTTGACTCCATTCATCAACTGCTGACCGCCCTGTTGATAATGAAAAATTATCACGATTGAAATATTTTCCGTACATACGAAAAGCGAAATCATCACCAACTTTCCCTCCGTATCGGACTGCGCCAAACCCCTGTTCAAGATTACCTCCTCCAGCCACAACCATCATTCCTTGAGTTTCATGAGCCGTCTTCGTAATTATGTTAATAATGCCATTGACTGCATTGGCACCCCAAATCGTTCCTCCTGGACCACGAATCACTTCAATTCTGTCAACATCTTCTAACAACACATCCTGAACATCCCAATATACCCCAGCGAATAAGGGCGTATAGACACTTCGCCCATCGATAAGAATGAGTAGCTTATTTGCATATTGCCCGTTAAACCCTCGAGAAGAGATTGCCCACTTATTAGCAGTAAGCCGAGCGACCTCAAGACCTGGAACCAAACGAAGAGCCTCAGGAATACTCGTCATGCCAGATCGCCGAAGATCTTCTTGAGTCAAAACAAAAATCGCTGAGGGGACTGAAGACAATTTTTGCCGCTTCTTCGATGCAGAGGTTATCTCTACATCCATTAATTCCTCTAAACTCAATTGAGTGAAATCCTCAGCTTGATTCGTTGACTCCTCGGTCACCTCCTGTGCATCGACAAAGTCGATACATGACAAACTCACACATCCCCACATGAGAATGATAAAAAGTATATATATATTTCGAATCATTAAATCGTGACTAGCAAGCGAACCCATTCTTTCTTCCTCATACTCCATTCTTAAAACCAAAATATCCTTTAACAAGAATGAGACTCCGAATGGGGACGAACCCGTCTCAACTCTGCCGGATACTTCCCTTCACAAGTGAAAAGAGTTCTTTCTCTGGTATCGGATATTCACAAGTGATTCTGAATATCGATATGATGACGAAAAATGAGGGTGTGTGGAATACCAAGGTATGGGAATAGGGCGCAAAACAGGAACAATAAAATACGAACCGTCAGGTCTCTTATGACATATACGTTTTCAAAATTGCTTTAGTATGTATTAACTCTGCCTCAAGACTAGCTTAGGTTGTGTTTTCTTCCATCCATTGACTTTACCTGGAATAATTGTGCTGCATAGATCGCCATAGTCTATATTCGCTTCACCCCCAGATTGCACAAATCGCCTTTAACCCATATAGCCGCATCAGCAACCCGTACTCCCCTTTGATCTATGGCATATAGCACCGCTATCAATACAAACGATTACATCTGGTACAAACGGTTCAATCTTCTTCAAAAGTTCATGAGCGCCTAAGGATCTGAGCTCATCCATGACTGTCGGATTAACTTCAGAAATTCCAGAAAAAGCTTGCCCCCTCACTCCAGCTTAATCGTTCGTCGTGGTCTTGGTGCTCACCAAAGTTTCTATCTCGATCACCACATGATGATTTCATTCTGACTCATAAGCCCATTAATCAATATGAGAATTGGGCTGTTGAAAATAGTCTCGAACAGTTGCCAATTCTCTTTTCGCATTGATAAGTATTCCCTCAGATCCTTCTAACAGATTATTGCGCCCTAACTGCTCCGCTCGTAAGGCAAGCTCTTGTAAACGTTTCACACCAAGATTCGCGCAAATTCCCTTGAGACCATGTCCAGCTTCTGCAAGCTTCTTAGGATCCTGACTCTCAACAGCTTCCGCGACTTGATCGACGCACACCGTTGCATCAAGCACAAATTGGTCGACCATTTTCGCAATTAAGGTTCTCCCTCCAAGTTCCAAAAGCTCGTTCATCACGGCGTCCTCAACCACAGGGAGATCGGCTAACCCTTCAGCCATCACATTGCCTTCATCCTGTGTCTGTCGTTGCTCGGCGTTCGCTTCACATTGATTAGCGATTACGTCCTGTTGTGTCTGTTCCATTCCACATTCCCCTTCTTTGGTTTCACTACCAACATCCGTGGATGCTTGTTCTTTCGGTAACCAGGCATTCAAGGCTTGGGCGAGCAGATCAAACTTAATTGGCTTCGCCAGATAATCATCCATCCCGACCTCCAGGCATTTCTCACGATCCCCCTGCATCGCATTGGCAGTCATCGCAATAATCGGGATCCGAAACCTGCCAAGTAATTCATTGTTCAAATCTCTGATCTTGTCGGAAGACTCATGCTTCACGGGCGACGCTTCACGACTACGAATTTTCTTCGTTGCCTGGTAGCCATCCAAGTCCGGCATTTGGCAGTCCATCAGCACCAGGTCATACGGTTGCCGCATGACGGCTTCGAAAGCTTCCTGGCCATTGGATACCACATCTGCCCGATACCCTAACCGCTCAACCATATGGACAGCTAACTGTTGGTTCACTCGATGATCATCGGCTATGAGAATGCGAACACTGCCTCTCCGTGCAGCTTCCAAGAGCGTATGTCTCGTGATTAATGAAGGATCAAGATGATCGGAATTCTGTGGCACCTGTCCCATGACTGTGGCGAGACACGACTCAAGTTGCGCTTTTCGAATTGGTTTGGTGAGGTAAGCTGAAAAACCTGCCTGACGCGCCACTTCAGCATCCCCTCGCTGCCCTAATGATGTAAGAAGAATCAACCCAACCGACTCAATCCCAGGATCGGAATTGATCGCTCGCGCCAAGGTCATCCCATCCATCTCAGGCATCTGCATATCCAAGATGGCGATATCATAAGGCCGTCGCTCTTGAACAGCCTTCCGTAAGGTCGCCAACCCTTTCAAAGGAGTATCCACCGTCGTCCCCTCTAATCCCCAATCCACAAAGTACTGAGCCACAAGCTGGCGATTCGTCAGATGATCATCCACATAACAGACCCGGAGATGCTGAAGGCTCTTCTGTTTCACCGCGACAACAGAAAAATGATTGGCTTGCTTGATCAATCGAACCGTAAACCAAAACGTACTACCATTTCCGTTAATACTCTCCACACCGATCGTCCCACTCATACGTTCAACGAGTTGCTTACAAATAGCAAGCCCCAACCCCGTTCCTCCAAATTTCCTTGTGGTGGAACCGTCGGCTTGAGTGAAAGGGGTAAAGAGTTTTGCTTGATCCTCAACCGATATGCCTATTCCCGTGTCGATAATCTCTACACGAAGGAGTGCTGACTCGTCAGTTTCTTCTACACATTGAATGTGCACTGTCACTTCACCATGTGAAGTAAATTTAATGGCATTGCCTATCAAATTCATGAAAACTTGACGCAGACGGCCAGGATCGCCACGCAGATCCGTGGGCACCTGAGCAGAAACCAGTCCAACAAGTTCCAACCCTTTTTTCCCCGCACGCTCTCCCAAAAGTTCGAGAGTGTCTTCCAATGCTGTACGTAGATCAAAATCAATGATTTCAAGGTCCAGCTTCCCTGCTTCGATTTTTGAGAAATCAAGAAGGTCGTTAATAATCGTGAGCAAGGCCTCACCGGAACTCCGCACAGTTTCGGCAAACTGTTGTTGCTCCAGGGTCAGCGCCGTTTCCAACAACAAACCAGTCATACCAATCACCCCATTCATCGGTGTACGAATCTCGTGACTCATCATAGCCAAAAACTCACTCTTGACTTTAGCCGCAGCCAAGGCTTCGTCTCGAGCAATTTCGAGTTCGTGGTTTTGTTGTTCCAAGGCTTGTGCAGTTCTGGTAATTTGAATTTCAGCTTTTTTCCGTTCTGCAAATTGACCAATGTGATGTCCGATATTTTCCATCATCGCCAGTAAGTCAGAATCGAGAACCAACCGTTTTGTCGTAAAAAACTCCATGACCCCATGAATCTCCCCGTGCATCCTGATTGGAAAGGCAATGCCGGTGTGGAGGTGTTCTTGTTGAGCAAAGGGCGCACGTGGGAAGTTTGGATCATGGGCAACATCTTCAATCCAGATAGATGATCCATCCTTCCAAACTCTCCCTGGAAGACCAAAGCCTAAAGGAAAAATTGCCTTGAACGTTTCTTCGATAAATCTTGGGAATGCATCTGGGGTCGCCTCAAACTGCGCTACACACTGGATTTCTGGAGCCGCCACCTGTGGTTTCCAAAATGCACCAACTTGCCAATGAAGATTAGTGCAAATTGCTTGAAGAAGAGGAGTGGCCGCTTCATCCAAAGTTGGCATTTCTGCGAGCACTCGAGTGACCTCATGTTCCGTGGCCACACGATGTTCAATAACTTTCCTCTCAGTAATATCGACGACGGACGCCAACACAAAAGCTCCCTCTTCCGTCACAATCGGATTGAGACCTAATTCCACCGGAAACTCCGAGCCATCTTGACGCAACCCAAACAGATCTCGGCCGCTGCCCATACTGCGCGGCTCGGGATTCGCAAAAAACCCAATGCGATAGCTGGGGTGCTGCGAACGAAAGCGTTCTGGAATAAGGGATTCAATCGAACGTCCCAAGAGCTCATCCTGCGTATATCCAAATTGTTCGCAGGTCATAGTATTCGCGAGCACTATGGCTCCGGCTTCATTGATCATCACCATACCACTGGGTGCGGCCTCAACCACCAACCGAAATTTATTTGAAGCCTCTACAGCCTGGTCACGGTTCAGAGCTAATTCTTCATTTTTTTGAACTAATTCCTCTGCTTGATCCGCATATTTTCGATCGACAAGCGATGTAAGCAGCGTGATTCCTAAAACCATGAAGGTCCCAATAGCGATCGCCGATCCGCCGACTATTGAAATATCTATGACGTACGCGGTATCAATAACTTGGGTAGACACTTCCCTAAATTTCGCACCAGCCATGGCCGTATAATGAAGCCCTGTGACAGCACACCCCATCAGACTTGCGCTGCCAATTCGCCCCCACTCCCAGAATGTCTTTTGTTGCTCTCGAAATCGAAAAGCGAACCGCAGCGAGATCAACGCAACAGTGACCGCAATAACGACCGACAACATTACATACATCAGGTCATGCTGAAGGACGGCGTTGACTCTCATCGCAAATATACCAATGTAATGCATCGCCCCGATTCCACTTCCCATCAACAGACTTCCGAGAATCCAATCTTTTGAGGTCATCACACCACGACCAACAATGAACAACGCAACTCCTGAGGCCATGACCGCTGCAATGTGCGAGAGAGCGACTGTTGGGATATGATACAAAACAGCAATTGGCAGTTTGTAGGCGAGCATTCCAATAAAGTGCATGGACCAAATGCCGGTACCCATGGCTACCGCTCCCCCCATCAACCACCATATTCTAGAGAAACCCTCCGTCGATGAAACTCGTCCCGCCAGGTCAAGAGCGGTATACGCGCCCACGATAGCAATAACCACAGAAAGGCATACGAGACTGACATCATACGTCCCTATTATGAGTTCAGAGTTAGACATGAGCGCCTGACTTATCGAACCCTCTCACATTAAAAGGCCTGACAGACTTGCTGAAGTGGTCCTGAAGATCTGTAATTTTCCTGCAATCTCTCATGCAGACGCACTTCGCCCCTTCTTGTTCCAAGTATCGACACAACTCACCCAACGGCTCTGCCCCCATATTACGAAACATGACTTTGAGCGCATGAGCCATTTCTGCTATACGACCTTGATCCTAATGGTCGATCGCGACTTGAAAGGTTGTGACACATAACGTCGCATCTTCAACAAATTAAGTTTTCGTTTTATTAGCGCATCAAGAAATCGTCGGAATCTTCCCTTCCAAAGTGACACTTTTTGGGAAGGCGTCCCGTGCGATAAAAAACGATTACGCAATGGATCGAGATCTTTCATAAAAATTCTTAAAATACTCTCGTCCCCTCTTTCGTTATCCCAGAGTCAATACAAGAGGAGAACACTTGCTCTCATTTGAGCGCACACCATACTGTCCTGTTCTTGTCGGTTAGGAAAAGCTGATTCTAAATAATGAAAAAAAGGCAATCAGAAGAAATATTGAATTGGAGCAAAAGGATTTCGACGGGTTAGATGGCAACAAGTTGATATGATTCAAACAGTTACCTCAAAAAATGTCTAAAGAAAACGACAATCACATAAACGAAATATGGAAAATCAGAAGTCTGACGTCCTAGTTGCCAAACAAGAAAACCAGATCTTCCGAGGTCTCTATTTTTGCTCTGTTTGGATCATAATTCTCAAGCTTCTTCTGGCAGCCATTTTTGCAGCATTTTCTCTAAAAGATGTGACTTAACTGGCTTCGCAAGATAATCGTCCATTCCGACTTCAAGACATTTTGCCATATCTCCCTGCATCGCGTTGGCAGTCATCGCAATGATCGGCACTCGAAGAGTCTCGCGAATCTCGTCGTTCATCTCTCGTATCTCATCGGACAAATCGCGCTTCACCTTTTCTGCCTCTTGCCGTCGAATTTCCTTCGTTGCCTCATACCCATCCATTTCTGGCATTTGACAATCCATGAAGATCAAAGAATATGGCACTCGCGCTATGGCGTCTATCACTTCATATCCATTGCCCACAACATCAGCTCGATAACCAAGCCGTTCAAGCATTAACACAGCAAGCTGTTGATTCACTCTGTGATCATCAGCCACCAACACTCTCCTGCGTGCCTGACCTTGCACATCACCAAGACTATGACGAGTCACGAACAGAGGGGATGCCTGCGGCTTTTCGCCTACTGAGAGATTATTCATGACGGCCAATAGACATTCATGAAGTTGAGCCTTTCGAACGGGCTTTGTCAGACAACCGCTAAACCCTGCCTCACGGGCCATAACCGCATCGCCTCGACGTGCGAGTGACGTTAATAGCACCAGCCGAACGGAGGCCAAACGAGGATCAGCTTTAATAATTCGAGCTAAGGTCAAACCATCCATCCCCGGCATTTCCATATCAAGGATGGCCAGCTCCACTGGCTTCCCGTGACTCACGCCTTGCTGCAACAGGGACAGCGCTTCTGCAGGCGTTGAAGCCATAAGGGGTTCCATGCTCCAAGCCTTGGCATATTGAGATAACAGTTCCAGATTCGTAGCATGATCATCCACACAACACAGACGCAGCCCCTGCAAGCTATTCGAAGAGATTATTTCTTGTTGAATATTGGGCAATTGTTTCTCAAGTCGAATGGTACACCAGAACGTACTCCCTTGCTGGGGGACACTGTCTACTCCGATTTCTCCGTGCATCAATTCTATAAGCTGTCGAGAAATCGCTAGACCCAATCCTGTGCCACCATATCGACGAGTCGTTGAGCTATCAGCCTGCCGAAAAGGTTCAAAGAGATGGTCCTGGACATCTACTGGAATCCCTATTCCAGTATCGATTACCTCCAAGCGAAGATGGACATCGTCAGACGACTCGTCCAAGAGATGAATCTTCACGATGACCTCACCTTTTTCGGTAAACTTAATCGCGTTGCTCGCGAGATTGAGAAGAACTTGACGCAATCGACCTGGGTCTCCACGTAACGCCGTCGGCACATTCCCTGCAACTAACCCCACCAGATCAAGGTTCTTTTCATTCGCCTTCTCAGCCAATAACTCTAGAGCTTCTTCCATTGCGATCCGTAAATCAAAATCGATGATTTCAAATTCAAGTTTCCCTGCTTCGATTTTCGAGAAATCGAGAATGTCATTAATAATGGTCAACAGCGCCTCACTAGAACTTTGCACCGTCTCAGCAAATTGTCGCTGCTGAGGAGCAAGCTCGGTCTCCAGCAATAATCCAGTCATTCCAATGACCCCATTCATCGGCGTCCGAATTTCATGACTCATCGTTGCAAGAAATTCGGCTTTGACTGTTGCTGCAGCAAGAGCCTCATCTCTGGCCAATAACAGCTCCTGATTATTTCGTTCTAAATCTTTAGTCACTGCAGCCATCCTGGCTTCCGCTTCTCGTCGCTCCGAAATGTCGGTGATCGAGGCAAGGACATACGTCCCTTCATCAGTAATCAACGGATTCAGCCCAATTTCTATCGGAAATTCAGTGGCGTTCTTTCGAAGACCTGCCAAATTTCCGCCAGACCACATCGCTCGAGATTTCGGGTCCATGAAAAACCCGGCTCGATAAATCTGATGATGCCGACGAAATCGTTTAGGAATGAGGATTTCCACTGCCTGGCCTAGTAATTCCTCTCGGGAATATCCAAAAAATGTTTCAATCAGTTGATTAACGAGAACAATTGTCCCCTTGCAATCAGTCATCAGCATGCCACTGGGAGCAGACTCAACAACAAGTTGAAATTGTTGATTCGCTCTTTTCCGTTCAGTAATATCACGAATAAATCCATAAAATAACGAGAGACCTTCCCTGTAGACGGTAATAAGAGCAATCTCAATGGGGAAGGTATGTCCGTGTCTATGAAGAGCCGACAGTTCAAATCGTTTATTCAGCATATGGGCTTCGCCCGTTTGGAAGAATCGATTTATCCCTTCATTATGCGCGGCTCGATATTTCTCAGGAATAATGACCTCGGATAACATCCGCCCGAGAACTTCCTCGTCAGTCCAGCCAAACGTCTGTGATGCTTGGGGGTTCCATTCAATAATTTTCCCGTCCTGACTCATGCCCACAATGGCGTCAAGCGCCGAATCAATGATCGTACGCGTTTGGGCTTGCTCGCCTTTTATTCGAATTTCACTCGTTGCTTTGGTTTCCTGAAGAACTTTCTGCATTTCCTGAGAAGAGATTGTCAAGGACTGCTCGAGCAGAACCCGCTCTTGCTCAAATTCCAAATACCCCTGACTCACTCTAACGAGGAATTCTTCCCAGGCTTCTGGACTCGGAGGGTTAGGCTGATCAGCCAGACCAAGTCGCTTCAATTGTCGCTGAAGAAGTTTATGCATCGACACATTATTTTTCTGAGATTGTGGTAAGTGTCATGGTTTGATTATGGAGCTCACAGCGGCCAGTCGTGTACGGTGATAATTCCCCATAGGAATAAAATCCTATTTGCGTAGTTCCTTGTGGAAGAACATCCAATGTCGCTTCAATTTCTTCTTCGGTACGCTCTCCCAATACCATGCGACGTCCCACACAACTAATGGCAATCGCCAATATGGCCCCTGACTCATGGCTCTCTCCGTTCGTGAGGGTCGCGGCCTGTGAAGCCCCTTCAACAAGGCGATCAAAATTGGCACGCATTAATTGAGCCATCGCATGTTGTGGAATATCACCAGCAAACGTCATGGATTGTTGCTCTTCATCAATCGCCAATATCGTACGAACGAGCGTATGTTCTGGTGACTCATCCGTTCGAATAGCTAACGGGAAAAATAGGCATGAAGCCGGGAGTTCGGCAGCACGATCCCCAAGGTATTGCTTATATAGTTCCAGGGCAGGCTTCCCATCCAATTCAAACAGAACATTTCTCTCAGATCGAGTCACGCGTCGCTCCAGCCCCAGCATATCCCAACCGCCTTTTGACCCATGTCCAATCTGAACAGCATCACCATACAGGCCAACAGCCGTCACATATCCACTTTTTGGCTGCCCATCCTGAATCACCCATGTTCGTTGAAAACGACTCCCATCACCAGCTAACCCTCCAGTCACGACGACATTATTCGACACCACAGCATTCAATCCTTGAGCGAGTTCACTGCCATTGACCATGAGTCCATCAGACAAGACAAATATTCCACGCAAATCAGGGCTCGAGAGTTTCCGGCCCAACATCTCTCCTGCTTCATACGAACCTGTAGAATCTCGAATCTCAGTGGAAACCAACTGCACCATCGTTCGTTCAAACTCTACAACCGTCACAGTCACTGTTTCATCATAGATTTCTGGGCCCATGATCTCTCCATACGTCGAACATCCGACTACGGCGACACCTGGATAATCTTTACAGACATGCTGAATAATTTCTGATGCAGCATCCATTTTCGAGTCACCAAACATGATGACAAGGGCTTTTGATGGATCTTGAATAGGATGAGGAGGTATCTTCTCGTATTGACCACTTGTGATGGTAAAGGTCTGGATAATCACTCGTTGCCTTCTCCTTGGTTAAAAACGATGATCTCGCTCACATTGCGGTTGACTGAAGTTGAAAAGATTCGAGTCTACCTGGGCCCTTAAGAATTGCCTCTTCGAATAACACGCTCCAACACTTTCCGTCTGACTCTATGATAGGAGGCCTTTCCTTCCGTCAAAGAAAGGTACTGCTTGTAATGTCGAAGTGCGAGCGTCGTATTACCTTCATGATCAAAGTTATACGCAAGGTTTAATTGGACTTCTGGAAGATCAGGGGCCAGAAACTCAGCTTGTCGGAGTGCATCCATGGCGGATTTGTGCTGACCACGTTGCTGGGCAATCACCGCTCGCTGTACCCACAAATGGGGAACAGTCTCATCGCGAACCAACCCTTCCATGAAGGCATTTTCCGCCTTATCTAAATCACCAACACCCAATTGCGCTGTCCCCAGCCAAAACCACGGCTCCCAAGTAGTAGGCAATGTTGCAAAAAGCGGATTTAGCACCTGAAGGGCCTCTGCATGAAACTGTTGAGCAATTAATGTCTGCGCCCTAGCCAGACGTTGTTCTGGAGAAAGTCGAATTGGAGCTTTCCTCGCCTCATCTTCGACCCGACGTCCTAATAACTGCTCCGAAGAGACGTTTGTTCGGCTCAAGGGTTGTGCCGTCTTTACCTCTAAATCTTGAGAAGAATGCTGAGGTCGGAGATCACTGATTTCTGGCGACCGGTCAAAAAGTTGCTTGCCCGAATGTTCGAGAGACAACAAATTCAGAGAAGCACCAGATCGCTGCGTTTCTTCTGAATCTGCTATCGATAATGAAGCCACGTGGCTGGGCCTATCCTTGTCGGCTATGGCCAAGGACAAACTGATGACCCCTTCTGAGTTCGTCAGTTTTGAACGATTATCAATTTGCTTCGATAATGACTCATCGACTTCTTGTGCGTCATTATTTATAAGAAATTCAGATTCTTCTGGAATATTAGACGTCACGGCATTCTCCGTCTCTTCCACTTCCAAATGAGACACCTTCAATTCTTGAGGGACTACACTGGCAACTTGATCAAAGGTCTGCTCTTCTCCCTCTTGCGAGGTACTCATAATGCCTTCTTGTTCCATTTCCTCTGAAACCAAATCCCGTACGTCAGCTGTGAATTCATCCGGATTCAACTCCGTGAGGTTCGAGACTTGTTGATCGGATGGGAGCACGTCATTTGGGCTCTCAATAAATGGTATTGGCGGTTCATCTGCGTAAGAAGGCATAGAAAATGTCAGCTGAGGTACCCCAACAACAAGAGATTCACCCCACCAATAGGCTCCCATCGCCATAGTGGAAATGACTAAAAAACTTCCAATTGATACCGTCAAAAACTTCGTATGGCCTCTCGACTCATACGGCGCGTCATGAGAATCGGTCTCGTTCGACGGTGAAGGTTGTGGATCGTGATCGACAGGCGAACGTTCCACATGGGCCCGCATAGACTGAAGACGATTCAATGCATCAGTGACGATACTCATAGTGATCTACCATAAGAAGTGGTTAGTAAATTGAAAGACAGACGTACTCTCATGACAATTGTTGATGGATACAATCTTGAATTCAAAAAAAATTCGGATTTAGGTTATTTCCCGTGCAGCCTGACGGACCATCCATGGTCTGACCACCTGTTCACCCTTGGCATACGCTGCAAGCAATGATCGGTCACATAATTGATTGATCCGTCTGGGGACGCCACCACTGATCATATGAATAAGGACAAGTATCGCTCGATTCAAATGAACACGATCATCTTTTGTGGCTACTTGGAGACGATGCCGGACATAGTTCATTGTATCTTTCAGTGAAAAGGGCTGCAGGCGATAACGGACACTGATCCGTTGATCCAAAGGACGAAGCGCTCGAGTCGCGAGTTTCTGTTCAAGCTCCGGTTGTCCCACGAGCAACAAACACATGAGTTTTTCTTTTTCAGTATCCAAATTTGAGAGCAATCGCAGTCCCTCCAAGACCTTCCCACTTAATCGATGCGCTTCGTCGACGAGGACGGCAACTTGCTCCCCACCTTCAGCCAATCGAAGCAGTAATTTGGGCAATTCACGTTGAAGAGATCCCAAGGAGGCATCCTTGGGAACCTGACCTGCCAAATCTTCATATATTGAAGCCAGCAGGCCTCCGTATGATTGATCTGGATTCAATAAATAGGCGAAGCGAGTGTTCTCAGGAGGATGTCGAAGTAAGTGTCGACAGAGCAGGGTCTTGCCTAAGCCCACCTCACCAGTCAACATCGTCAGATTCCCACTAGCAATACCAAACTGAAGATGCGACAACGCCTCCAGGTGTCGGCTACCAGGGAAGAAAAAATCTGTGTCTGGGGTAATACGAAATGGAGGCTCAATAAAGCCCAGTTCTTCATAACACATTGCTAAATTACCTGCGATCATAATGTATCCCCCACGATTCGAGGTTGGAGAAAAATAACGAGTTCACTTTTCGTCGTCACTTTATACGTACCTTTAAAGAGTCGACCTAACCAGGGAATATCTCCCAAAAATGGAATTTTACGCTCGGTTTCAGACACGTTATCTTGAATCAATCCGCCAATGATCACCATCTCACCATCCTTTAATCGAACCAGTCCTGATGATTGCTTCACATCAAGGACTGGAGCAGTCGCGGTCTGCTGAGGTGATTGACGAATTTCCCGAAGACGAGAAATGATCGGCGTGACATCCAACATAATCCACCCATCCTCTGAAATTTGTGGGGTCACCGATAAGACAAGACCCACAGTCACGGACTGGGCTTGTTCAGTGACAATATTCCCTGTTCCACCAGTGCCTTGCACTACGGTTTGGGTAAAGAAAGCTTCGTCCGTAGCGACCTTGATTAATGCGGGCTGATTATTCAATGTCATGAGGCGGGGTTGTGATACCACCCGCAACTCTCCTTGTTCTTGCAACGCTTCCACCACCGCATCAATACTATTCTTTGCATAGGTGCTTGTCGCTGTCGCGGCTTTAGCCACAAACCCGCCAAAGGGAGCCGTGATAATATTTGAGAGAACCAGGTTCCCCGCAACTCCATCAAAATTAATCTTATTCCAATTAATTCCAAGACTGTAGTTGTCATTGAGATTCACCTCATATATACGGGCTTGGATCTCCACCTGCCGATGCAGTGCCCCTCGAACCTTCGCGAGAAAACCAGAAATTTCGACAACTCGTTGATGCCGATCAGTCACTTGAATCGTTCCTGATAATCGATTAAATACGAGTCGGCCTTCCAGGGACATCAAGGACTTCACTTGTGTTTCCAATTCTTCCCAAAACTTGATCTCATCCTGTTGATTCACGGTAATTTCACCCGTTCCCTGTCCTGCACCACCGCCACCACTTGAAGAAATATTAGCCTTATTTTCTCCCGTGCCCCCACGAACCAATCGTATATAGTCCAGTTCAAATATGCGTGTTTCAAATTTTCGTATACGAATAAGCTCACCATCTTGCTGCCAGAAATATCCATGCGCATCCAAAAGCGCTGACATGGCCTGGTGCAAGGGCAATGCATGGAAATTCACTGTGATATTCCCCGTGATATCGGGACCTGCCACAAGGTTCAGTTCATTGGCATGGGCAAAAAGAGTCAAAGCATCGACAAGAGGCATGTCCTGAGCTCGAAAACTAAACAAGGGGCCCAGATCTGGCTCTAACGCCGTTGACAGACTGGGGTTCAACGACATTAAGTCCGCCACAGACAGGGAGTGAGGATTCAAAACATTTTGCACAGGGTCTGCTTGTGCAGCTTCGCTCTTCTGATCAACCAGCCCTTGGGTATTGCTCTGATCTGTTTGATTGGTGGCCACTGAATGAGAGACAGGACTACAGCTCCCCCCTGAAAGGAGAACAGTCACGAAGGACAGGAATACAACATGGCTAGACCACGATATTCTGTGTTTCTTAAAAGTCATAGCCGAATACAACATCGATACAATAATCTTCCTTCATGAACATGTGGAATTGAGCAAACAGTCTCGGCTCTCAATTGCAGAAGCCCTTGACTCTCTCTCTGTGACTGTAGGTAATATGGTTTGCCGAGGAATTCTGACTTCCTCTCTTCTCTCACCCGTACGACCCGCTCCAATCGTCAATTCAAACTCAAGGTGATGAGGACCTTCCGGACCATTGATCCATACTCCATCAGATTCAATTCGTGTCACTCGCAATCCTTCAATGTGATCACCCTCGGCCACAACCTTTCGATTGATCATGGCAATTTTCGGCACTGGATTGAGCGCCACCGCCGTCAATTGCAATGGGGGAAGCTGGTCTATGACAGGATCATCATCTGCCATCGATTGTCCCCGCTCTCCATTAAACGGCTGAGCATCAGCCCTACGAAGAGAGAATGGGGCAAAGGGATCACGTAACACTGTGGTGGGCCAACCCAATGATGTGGAGTCAATCGTCGCCGATTCAATCGGGACAGAATCCAGCTGAGAAATCAATGAATGATCCCCAGAATGAACGGATTGAGGCGTGGCAGGTTGGATCGCAATCGTATCCGCACTGAAATACACAATGACAAGTGCGACGCTACAGAGTCCTAGCACGACCCACGGATTATTCAACAATTTTCTCATGTTGTCGCTTTGACCCAGACATGAATCAGGACATTCATTTTGTCAGCCCCCGCACTACCACGGACTTGAACTTCCTGGAGATCAACCCGTACTTGAGCTTCCGTTAAAAATCGAAGAAAATACACATATTGTTCATAGGCTCCAACAAGAGCCTCTGGCTGATCAGGGGAAATTTCTAAGTCTACTGGAATGGCCTCGACATCATTCAGTTCTGTAATGGGGATGCGTGTAGGACGAACTCGATATGTAGAGTGAAGTCCCATGACTGATGCTTGTGATTCTATTTCTTGTAGCCACAGGGTCAGATGGTCAAAGTCTCGAAGTAACATATGCTCGGCTTCTTGAGCTTGCCTGCTCACATCCTGAACATCTAACTGCGACCATTGTGTACGCAAAGCTGTAATATCATGAGAAAGAAAATAGCTTGATTGACTACTCGAATGAGCCCGCTCAATCAGTGATATTTGAGTCAGTACTATCAACGCAATAAACCCGATGGTCGCACTGATGGCCAACACCATGATCGATCGTGAGTATTCGTGCATCCATCTAGGTATGTCATTGAATGTCATCATGATCTTACCCTTGAATTCGCCCATGCATGGAGAATTGACGCGGCCGTGGACTGTCATCTTGTTGCCGTTGCCTTGAGACTTCTTCCAGCCATGCGTCTCGCCAATCACTGGTCATCTCGACATGATACGGTCCTTCCCTCAAATGCTCCTCGAATGACGAAAGCGTTTGAGATCCAATAACTAAATCACCAGGTGCCATACCCGTTAACTCGACGTTCCACTCATTGGTTTTGCGAGTAATCAAAGCTTTATTCAATGTAAGCTCCTGAGGTAGCACATTTCCCAAATACCCCAGCATCAAACCAGGAAGAGGATGCAACCGTTGCTCCTTGATGTAACGAATTCTTGACTGCTGACGAGTCAATTTTTGCAACCGTGTTTGCCATTCCTCTTTTTCTTTGAACAACTCCATTGATTGTGCAGCAAGAGCCAAGGATTGTCCTTGTTCTCCGGCCAAACGTCCCTGAAGAAAACTCGAGAGTCCAACTCCCAGTAAAAGAAATCCCAAGACCGCAGCGGCGGTAACTTTCAACAACAGCTTTCGTAATGGTGCAAGGCGAACTTCGGTAGAAGTAAAATTGCAAGGGTTTTTCACGGGCAATGACAAACTGACCCAAATCCAATAGGTTGGATCTGGACGCATCGGGCTCTGCATGATGGGCAATCCAACAAATGGTTGAATGCTAGCCACAGTGGCGCTTGACGATTCTCCAAACATCCAAACTTTCGAGACGTTAATCGCAAATTGCTGTGCACAAAAAAGAATTGATCGTGTAATCTCACGGCCAATACGCTCCGATGGTTCGACTCCCTCACATGTCGGCCCCAGAAACCTTTCAAACAGAGGTGTCCCATCACCCTTCGCCACAAGTAAGGCAATATTGTCCGACATCAGCGTCACTAGCAAAACAATATCGTCATTTTCCAATGGCAACGAACGAACCTGCTCTACGAATGTCGCAGACAATGGAACGATCTGAACTGGCATGAGCTCTAACTCTTGACAATTTTTGATTAATTCATCAACAAACTCTTGTGGCCAGATATCCAGCAGGACTCCCATCTTTCCCCGCGCTTCTTGTGTCGTCCGAAACCGCCAAACCGCGGGACCATTCCATGTCTTCATCTCATCAATGATATTGGTGAGATAGAGACGAAGATCAGCCAACTTCATCGCAGGAACTTGAATATATTGATGGACAAATCGTTTCTCATCTATGAGAAAGCTGACTTTTTGACCGGGATACTGAGTGTCTTTCATAGCTAAAGCAAGAGCGGCTTGTAATTGCTCTGACGTTTCAATCGTTTCCTGGCTTTCCCAATGGCCAATCACTTGATCTTTGACCACTGCTAGAGCTCGCATACGACCGTGAATCAAGCTCACTCCGAGCATGGTCTTTTTCAGTGGCTTAATAATATTTGGGAACTGGATAGTAAAATCACGCATTCTTCTATGAACTCAACACGTTAGAAGAGAATACACAGAGTCCTACATAAACTCTCATATAGGATTTCGGTGTTTTATGAATGATTCTTGATAGTTAGAAGAAATTGGTTGAGGGAGAGGGAAAACGGAGAAGAAAACACATATCTCGTGATTTCGCACATGCTCGAGAATAATCTCGCTAATATATGGGCATGCCCAGCACGTACGCGTTACAGGTCAATGGAAGCTATGGTGTAAACGACAGCACAGCACTAATATCATCGACGCCTCCATCATTATTGACACCTCCATCAACTTTCAACGCCAAGGCCATGATCTCCACACTGAGCGTCCCCGCAGGAACGACAGTGGAAATTGTGAGTAAATCCCAGGAATCAGACTCGGTCGCAAGCGTACTTTCGACAAGACTCCCAACTTGGCCCCCTCCACTCACGGCATCATAAAAGATGATCCGAAACTTAGTGTCATCTTGAATCGTCTCACCCCGGCCAAAACTATACAGATGAATCGTGGCTTTTTCAGAATTGATTTCAGCGGACTTTGTACTTAAATCTATACGTTGATAGATACCCGTTGTATGGACTCCCGCACCAGTTTCACCTGCAGCAGAGGCATCTGCCCAATAGGTCCCACTATGCGCATTCACTGGAATGTAGGTTTGAGGAACATCGTCCGCCGCCCAAGTATTGATACCCCCAGTGCCTTCTAAGTCTCCGGTGAGGCTCCATCCAGTCAGATCGCCCGTTTCAAAATCGCCATTGACAATGGGTAAGAACCATCCCTCATATATAATCCCTCCAATAGAATCAACCCCTGCGTCCATGTATGTACTTTCCGCATTTTTAGTTCCAAGAATGAGGACTTCAATACTTCGTGTATCCGCCGGAATAGAAGTGAAAGGCACAGTCATCTCTGTCCAACTATAGGTTGTGGTTTGGTTACTTTCTATCGTGTTCCCTAGCTGACTCCCTCCTGAAACAGCGTCGTAAAAGACTATTTGGAATTTCGCATCATCGTATCGTGGGTCATCGGATTGTCCATGACCAGCTCCTGTCAGAGTCACGACCAAATCTCCATTATCAATGTCCGTGGCACATGCACTGAGATCGATACGTTGGTAGATCCCAGTCTGATGTGAACTAGCACCCGTTGCACCATTCGCTTCAGAACTCGCGAAATAGGTACCACTTGAAGGACTTGCCAAATAGGACGACGATGTCACAGCATTCCATCGATTCAGGCCTCCGTTTCCAAAGAGATCACCTGTTGTGGTCCACCCGGTCAAGTCGCCCGTCTCAAACCCTGGGTTGATAATTGGCAACAACCAATTGGTACAGGTTCCACTGAGCGTAATACCGACCACTGAATCAGAAGAGGAACTTGGCGTGAGACCTGCGTCGCTGCCATCAAACAGCATAGTGGCATCGCCAGCCGAAGATCCCCCCGTCCCTGTAAGCTCTAATACAAACACATCTTCGCTATTGACGGACAAGTTATTATCCCCAACTAAAACTCCATCACCCACCGTCGTCGCAAGAATCTGACCGGCTGCAAGCGTCGTATCTCCAATGCTTCTGGCTGTTTCAACAAGTTCAAACGAGTAGAGTGAGTCTTGATTATAGAAAGTTGAAAGCGACCCAGCTGTAGTCTCACCCGCAGCAGTCGGGACAAATAGCTTGATCCCATTGGCGACAACCGTTCGCATGAGAAACGATCCCGCTTGAACCGTCGTCCCACCAACTTCAGTCGCAGTTTCAACTAATGTCAGACCACTGACACGACTCCAGCCCACATCCGAGCCATCAAATAACACTAAGAACGTTCCGGATGAATAATCTCCTGGCTTCACAGGCCTAAACACATACACATCTTTTTCTTCCACGAACAACGAGTTATTGCTTTCCATCGTCACATCATGGATATCAGATGCCAAGATATCGCCTGCTTGCAAATCTACGGTATTCCCTCCCGAGCCAATCGTGATGTCCTGAGAAACAAAATGAAGCGACTCAACATACGAGGCCCCAAACACATGAAAATCAACGAGTGGGCCACGAAATGTTCCACCTGTCGTGCTAGCTGGACCAGACTCATATGTGAGACTGGGCTCTCCATACGCAATCACCATATCTTCATTCCAACTTCCCACCCCTGACTTGCCTGTTGTGTCATTCCAGGTTGTTAGCCACAACTGTGCAGGTTCTCCGCTACACACTAATCCAGGCACATGCCATTTCCTCCCGGCTTCACAGTTAGGGTCGAACTCAAACGATGCATTCGAGGTCAATGTAAATTGAATACTTGAGGTTCCATACGTATTGGCTTCATCGAAAGCCAGAACTGTTCCTGGAAGATGGTAGCGAGTGTAGTCGGCAAGAGTTCCGCTTCCTGAGTGCGTGGATGTCCCTGCTATCTGATAACTGCCTCCGTCTCCCTCAGCCGTTATGCTGACCTTGAGAAACCTATCTGCAAGGTTGCCACGATACATATGCAGGTCAGGGGTTGAACTCTCATCCCTTGTCCACCAGGTATTGAATTCCGAGGCATTGGTGATTGTGGGTGCCGCATCTGTTGTTCGATTCGAGATCAAAAGAAACCGCGCATCAGACACTTCCGTTTCCGTCAGCCCTGTGCCATTACTAAATCCACTCATATTCGGATGAAGTGCGTAGTACCGGGGAAACAGCCGATCATTTTGTGTAATTTGCGTAGAGTCTAAGGGGGAGTACCCTGTACTGTGGGATACAAGTGTTGGCGCCCATGTATGGGTACTCCGAAGATAGGTCTCAGAACTCTCCCCAATGGCTTGGAGCGATTCCTTTTCTGTTTCGTTGGCTTTCGTATTCAGACTGGTGATCATGTTCGGCACCATCACCGTGGCCATGATGACCACAATTGCCAGCACACCCATCAGTGCGATAAGAGCAAAGCCTTTTTCATTTTGCTCACTGCCTTTTATGTGGACTCTATTCTTCATCATTTAGAAACGGTGAAGTGTCGTTTGTGAAGCGTAAGAAAAAAACTAGGGGATCTTCGTACTAAATACGAGATACGCTTCACGAGATACGTTTGTTTCTTTTCATCCATGTATCAAATAGATCATCATCTCACTCGTACTCGTGTCGTACTTCACACGCCCACGAAAATGTCGTTCGGTAGCAGTAGTCCCTATGCCAGAGTCGAGTACCGCATCAATCTTCTCAAAGTCCTGATTGCCGATACCTGTGAAATACACATACACCACATTCGCATTGGTGGGCATATCACTATTGCCATCGTTGTTCAAATCCCATCCTCTATTGGTTGCAGTGGTAGCCGTCCCATATGCCACAGGTGGTCTTGCAGGCATGTAGATACTCGTTCCAAACCCTGGGGGAGTATCGGTTGAAAATTTAGCCAGATACGGCCCCTTAAACTTTGCCCAACTGTTATTTCCTGTGTTCAAAGGATCAGATTGCTCCAAAGTCAATCGCGCAGGAAGGGATCGCGCATTGTTACTATTGCCACTTGCCTGGGTAGATGGATTGCCCCCATTATTTAACGGTAAAATTGACCCAATATCGGCATAGTAATCCACGACCGCTGTTTCGTAGGTCCTCACTGCCCCGACCAGAGAGTTCGCCTTGGACTCCGCCATGATTTCAAACACTTTTGGCAGCAAGAGCGCGACCAATATGGCAATCACGGCTAACACCCCGATCATTTCAATCAGTGTGAAGCCAGCGTCAGAATGCTCATTGCCTATCGTGTTGATTTCATCTTTCATTATTAAATAAACCATTCTTCGTATCTCATGAAGCATATCTCGTTAAAGAGAAATGAGGACGCTTCCCCCGTGATTCACGCTTCACGGTCTTCAAAGAGTTGGTGCAAGCGAGAGTCCATGAACAGCTTCGTCTTTCGAATCAAGATTCACGTCTGCACCCTCGAGGAGCAACGTTGCCGTCGCCACCGACGACCCAGATCCAATCTCCGTACTTGTGACGGTTAAATAAAAAATATCCTCCTCCAGGGTGGCGATACGATTGGTTCCTACCCCGGGGTTATCGTCTTTAAGTGTGACTAATATTGTTCCTGAGTCTAGAGTAATACCCCCAATCATGAGACTCGTTTCAATCAAATCCAAGCCTGTGACTTCCTTCGTCATCCCGATTGATGCGCCATCTATAAGGATGGACGTGGTCCCGCTAGTCGTTGATCCCACCTCCGTTGGTGTGAACAATTGGATATCATTCTTTCCTCCTCCTGATGTCCCAAATAAAAAAGACCCAGCTGAAAGTGTCGTATCCCCTACAACTGTGGCCGTTTCGACCAATGAGATAGCATGAGCATGACCGGAAAAATCATTGAGAAGCATAGAGACAGTTCCAGACCCATAGTCGCCGGCTGTGTTGGGACGAAATACAAACACATCTTCTTTCCCTGTCCACACCGCGCCCACAAGCTCTAGACCTCCATGATGAGCTAACAACAAGTCTCCAGCCAATAGATCAAAAGTCGTCGTACTTCCCACGGTAATATTCCTCGTCACATAATGAATGGCATGAAGCGATGCGAGTCCGAGGAGTGACTGATTCTCCATATTAGCCGGTGACGAAAACGTTCCTGCCGACGTGCCAGGTTCCAAGGAAAAATACGCTTGCCCCACTTGGACAATTTCGGCATCGTCCCATGTGTCTAAACATGGATCACCACTGCCAGACACATCCTTGTCCGTCGTGATCCACAAGGACCAGCATTCTGGATTCGCGGATGGGACGGTTCGCCATCGCGACCCTGTGGCATGACAGGGATCAAATCGATAGCTGAGGTCCTTGGCTAACGAGAATTGTACTTCTGGGATCGCATACTGCGAGATTTCATCGAAAGCGACTGTGGTTCCGGTGAGGTGATATTTATTGTGATCGAGCTCTGGCTTCGTCTGACAATCCCAATTCGTCGTCGTACCATCAATCTGATACCCTCCTCGCGAACCCGTGGCATTCAACGTGAGTAAGCTAAATAAGTCACTGACCTGTCCTCGATGGATCTTGAGATCAGGTGTGGAGGATTCGTCTGTATTCCACCACGCATCAAACTCTGCCGCATTGGTAATGGTCGGAACCGCATCAGCTTTGAGATTTGAAATCAGGAGAAACTGGGCATCATCGATCTCACTGCTCGATAGGCCCGTCGCATTAGTAATCGCGCTGATATCCGGATGCACGAAGAAATAACGTGGAAAACCTCTGTCATTCTGCGTCAACTGGACGGTGTTGGTTGAAAGATAGTTAGGACTGAGGGAAACAAGGGTCGGCGGCCAGGTGTGATTTTCTCGAAGATACACTTCAATCGCATGTGCGATCCCATCAAGCGTTTCCAATTCTGCATCCCTAGCAGCCGCATTGAGATGATTGATGACATTAGGTGTAATCACAGACCCGAGAATGGCAATTATTGCGATGACGCCAATGAGTTCAAGGAGGGAAAACCCATTGCTCGTTATTGGTATCTCGTATCTCGTATCTCGTAAAAGAAGGATCCGAACTATTGTCTGACGAGCAACAAGTAACGAAGAACAAACGACGTCTTTGCTTAGGACGTACATGTCGATCCAAGGGCATTCCACTGCGAACCAGTGGTGCACTCAGGGTCAAACTGGTAGCCCGCATCAGAGGTGAGAGTGAAGTTCACTTCAGAGTTTCCTACAGAAAATGTGCCAGCTTCGTCCAACTCCAGGGGTGTCCCAACGAGATGATAATTCCCCTGGGATGTAATCCTTCCGCCTCCTGAGCTTGTTGGGGTTCCATCAATTCGAAAGCTCCCGCCATCACCTAGGGCACTCACACTCACCAAGTGAAACATCTTACTCATGTGTCCACGATAGATTTTGACATTTGGTGTCGTCGTTGTATCTGTATTCCACCAGGCATCAAACTGCGTCCCATTCGTAATCGTCGGACCGGCGTCAGCTGCAAGGTTGGAAATTAGGAGAAATCGAGCATCGGGCAAGTCACTTCCCGTAATACCGGTAGCGTTGTTAAAACTCCCCATATCAGGATGGGTAAAATAATATCGTGGAAAGTCCCTTTCATTTTGACCAATTTGCGCACTCCCAATCGGCACATAATCTGGACTCAAGGCCGCCAGGTTTGCTGGCCATGATCGGTTTTCTCGCAAGTACACATCGACCCCTTGCGCAATATCTTGCAAATACATCGCCTCCTTATCTCGTGCAGAAATATCCAATTGCTTGACCACTTGCGGCGCAAGTAGGCCACCGAGAATCGCCAACACCGCTAACACACCAAGCATTTCGATCAATGTAAAACCACAATTCCTCGCTCGTCGCTCGTCGTTCATCGCTCGGGTAAAAAACTGAAAAGCTCTTCTCACGAGACACGAGATAAAAGATACGAGCAACGGATTAGATTTTATTGATGAAGTTTTGACGCATTTTCGATTCATGGTCCAACTGCTCTAAGATGATCTGTTTTTTTACATGACAGATACTTTAGGTCGCCGCTAACTTCCATTGCATTTGTGCGGCCAAACCATAAAGCTCTTCTTTGGGATACGATTTCGTTATTTTGTACGTATTACTAGCGCAATCTGTTGCCCTAACTCCCATCCATCTAAACCCTTGATATTTTTGACTCTTGATTCCATATGAAAAACTAACGTATCTCGTCACTCGTCTAAAGAATCTTTCTGGTCTTTTACGAACGACGCACTTCTTAGCGCATTCCTCCCATGAGACTCATCATGGGAAGGAAGATAGAGACGGCGACAATACCGACGGTTCCAATCAACCCGACGGTGATCATGGGCTCCATGACTCCAAATATCTTCTTCACTCGCCTTGGTATTTCTTCGTTGTAATAATGCGCTACATGCATGAGGGTTTGATCGAGTTGGCCAGCGGCTTCTCCCACTGACACCATTTGAATGAGAATGGAGGGAAATACTGGATGTTGCCGGAGCGCATTACTAATCGTGGCGCCTTCCGACACATCTTGTTCAACTCGCCTCAACGCACGCTCGATGACCTGATTCCCGACCAACCGCTGACACAAACTTAATCCTTGCAACACCGGAATTCCCGCTTTGTACAATACCCCAAAATTATGGGTAAAGCGTGAAAGCGCCAATAGTCTTTTCAGTGGTCCGAAGATTGGGACTTTCAGCATCCAAGCATCCCATGCCAGAGAAAAACCAGGTAAGCGCGTTTTGCATAACCAGACGCCAATCGGCACAACGATGAGCACTAAAGCACACATCCACCAGGCACTCTCCAGGAATTTACTCAATGCCAAAACAGCGACGGTAATAAATGGTAACGGCACATTCAAGCTTTCAAGAATTGGGGTGAACCGTGGAATAACAAAAGTAAACATAAGAATAAAGAGACACAGGACCGCAGACAAAATCGTAGTGGGATAGATCATGGCTTGGCGTACTTCGCCTTTCATTCGTTCCATCCATTCCAAGTATCGCTGCAATTCCACGAACGTTTCAGGCAGCGTTCCACTTTCTTCTCCAGCTTGCACGAGATTCACCACAAGCTGAGGAAAGACTCGTGGGAATTGACTCATGGCCGCATGCATCGGGACCCCGGTTTCCACTGTGCGCCAGACTTTATCTAACACAGTTTCAAAGGCTGGATTCGAGGACTCCTGAGCCAAGGTAATGAGTGATGAGAGGGTTGGCACACCAGCTTGAGAGAGACTCGACATATGTGTGACAAATTCGAGAATGACCTGCGGCTTGATCTTAATATCTCCATGGGAACCTTTAACTGCCTCTCGTGTCACCTTAGCATCGAGCAACAACTTTCCCGCGTCTTTCAACCGAGTTCGAAGGTCATCAAGGTTTTCTGCGCTCAGAATACTGCTCTGAGTTTGACCACTTTGATCTATAGCCCGATATTTATAGTTAGCCATCCACCACCCGTAAGACTTCTTCGATCGTTGTCATACCTTGAAAGGCTTTCGCCAAACCATCTTCTTTCATTGACAACATGCCTTCCTTACGAGCGATGCCTCGTATAGCTGGAAGGTCGGGCCCTTGCACGATAGGAAGATGGATTCGTTCATTCATAAGCAAGACTTCAAAAATACCCTGACGACCACGAAACCCTGTATTCCCACAGGCTCGACAGCCTTTCCCTATCCACAAACGAGGTGTATGACCTTGAGGAGATTGAATTTTCAAGGCTGACAATACTTGCTCCACATCGTGACGCTCCTCTTTACAACCAGCACAAATGAGGCGGACAAGACGTTGAGCAACCACCCCAGAAAGTGCTGAAGCCAATAGATAAGGCTCCACCCCCATGTCAATGAGTCTAGGAATCGCACCCACGGCATCGTTGGTATGAAGCGTTGAAAAGACGAGATGTCCGGTCATCGCGGCCCGCATTGCCAGATCAGCCGTCTCGAGATCTCGGATTTCTCCCACCATGATGACGTCGGGATCTTGCCGTAACAAGGCACGCAACCCTGCCGCAAAGGTCATTCCTATTCCAGGATTGACCTGGGTTTGTCGAACCATGGGCATTTGATATTCCACAGGATCTTCTAACGTAAAGACGCTCTTCTCTTGAGCATTGACCTCGCGCAAACTTGTATACAGGGTCGTAGTCTTTCCACTTCCCGTTGGACCAGTGACGAGCAAAATGCCATAGGGACGTTGCACGACCGTTCGCACTCGTTCCTGATTCTTCTCCGTAAAGCCGAGGGAACTAAACTCAAGATTGACGGCAGACTTATCTAAGATCCGCATAACCAAACTTTCACCAAAATTCGTTGGCAAAGTTGACACACGAAGATCGACACGACGTGTACCAGATGTAAATGGAATCCGGCCATCTTGGGGCAACCGTTTTTCCGTCACATTAAGAGTCGCCATCAACTTCAGACGTGCAATGATCGAAGCCTGCAATACTTTCGGAATGAGAATTTCTCGACCTAAGAGACCATCAACTCGTATTCGAATTCGCAAATATTGTTCGTCTGGTTCGATATGTATATCAGTGGCTCGAATTTGAATGGCAAAGGTAATGATCTGGTTACAGAGCCGAATCATCGGCGCTTCAGTCCCAGACTGTTCCCCTAATGCGCCAATACCTTGCTTCGCTAATTGATCGACAAGATTGGTAATAGTCTCGCTTTGTGCGTAGTACCGTTCAATGGCATCCGCGATGGTTTGTGGCGGAGCGGTGACCACCTCAACATTCAATCCTGTCGCACGCTCAATGGTGTCAACAGCCATCACGTTATACGTATCTGATAATGCAACCTTTAGGAGGTTTCCTATCCGCTCAAGGGGAAGAAGTTGAAATTGTGTAGATAATTCGTGAGGCACAAGCTCAAGCACTTCAGGAGCAATAAAGCAATCTGAAAGATCCAGGACCGTGGCTTGTGATTCTGATGCGAGATACGTCGTCAGGATTTCGGAAGTAATGAATCCGAGACTGACAAGTGTTTCCCCGAGAAATTTTCCGTGACGCTTAGATTCTTTCAGTGCAAGATCGAGTTGATCTTCAACCAACAAGCCGTCATCGACTAATCGATCGCCAAGGCGCTTAGGTTTCGTGGTCTCTTCTGCAATGAGTGAAGAACTCATAGGTCTTCAACCTTGTCATGGGACTGAGAAAATTAGGAAAGTAGGATTGAGGAATGTCTGGCAGAAATCGTCGTCCGGATAAAACCTGATGGGTGTTGGTGCTGTCTAACACCTCCTTTTCTTGTATATTCCCCAGACTTCTCGAGTCTCATCCATGATTCAAATAAATCATCATTTCATCTGTTGCTGCATCGTATTTTACCCGACCTCTCAAGACACGGGTGGCCGTGCTCGTGCCCATCCCTGGATCGATAATGGCATCGACTTTATCCCAATCGGAATCGCTGATTCCGGTGAAATAGACGTACACCACATTGGCTCCGCTTGGAATATCGCTATTTCCGTCATTATTCAGGTCCCAAGCAATATTCGAAGCCGTCGTGGCGGTCGCATACGACACTGGGCTGGTTACCGGCATGTACACTGCGGTACCCAACCCAGGCGGTACAGTCGTCACAAACTTTGACAAGTATGGGCCTTTAAATCTGACCCAACTCCCAGCGCCAGTATTTAATGCATCAGATGCATCTAAAGTGAGACGTGCGGGAAGCGTGATAGCCGTGGCACTATCGCCCGTCGTTTCTGCAGTCGGAACCCCAGTCGCATTTAACGGGAGAAGGGAACTAATATCGGAATAGTAATCCACAATCGAGGTTTCATAGGTTCGAATCGCTGCAACCAAGGCGTTCGCCTTAGATTCCGCCATGATTTCGAACACTTTCGGCAGCAACAATGCCACTAAGATAGCAATGACAGCCAAGACTCCAATCATTTCAATCAAGGTAAAGCCTTGCTCTTGTCTCATCCTTGCCATAAATTACCCTTCTTTAGCACCGTCACCTATGCGGCGATTCTGTTCTGTTTCCGCCATATCTACGAATATTTGACTATGTTCTCTGCTTTCATGCTTATTTCCTCGGACATCTTGCCTTGAGTCTTGAGGAAAATTTCCTGTAAGGAAGGGGAAAACGCCATTTATAGGTAAAAAAGACGCGTTTCCTCGGAAATAGAACCTAAAGCGTCAAAAAATGACCAAAAAAGGCTTCTCATGAAATACGAGATACGCACCTTATTGGTGGGCGAGATAGAGGAGAAGCGTCTGCCCTCTCGAATCAAATTTGGCTCGCCCTCTGACTTGCCGTTCGTCCGATGTCGTTCCGATATCCGGCTCAATGATCTTGTCAAACCGAAGAAATTGGTCCTGAGTAAAACCCGTCACGCGCAGCACCACCACATTGGCATCTGTGGGAATATCGCTTCGCGCATTATCTCCCTTGAGGTCCCAGGCATAATTTCTCTCTGTGACAACGGAGCCCAACGAAAGGGCCGCAACCGTCGGCATAAACATGCGCTCCCCGAGCTCTGGCGGATGCTGGGAATCAAACTTCTCGAGGTACGGACCATGAAACTTAGGCCAGAGATTAGAGGAACCAACTCGTGAGTCAGTTGCAACAAGAGTAAGACGCGCTGGAAACGAATCAGACCGGGCACTATCTCCCGTCTGTTCCCGATGGGGAAGGCCACGATCATCTAGCGGCAACAATGCCCCGACATCGGCGTAATAACGGCTGAGAGCATGCTGGTACACATTAATCGATGAGGCCAAAGACTCCGCTTTTGAGTTGGCGATCAAGTCATACACATGAGGAAGTGTCATCGTTGCCAACACCGCGCCAATTGAGACCACGCCAATCGTTTCTAATAAACTCAAGCCACTTTGGCTGGAAAGACGTCGTTTGACCTGCATAGGGGTTTATATCACTCGCGTTTAAACAATTTCGCTCGTGACGTTGTTTCGGCGTATTCCGGAAAGATCTATAGAGAAAGGCTAATACGTAAAACGAGGGTTGGACTGGCAGGTTTCATTAATAATAATTGATTAAAATTCGTGACTTGCATTAAATCACAATACTTTGACCTAATGCTTTATACTTACCATCAAGCTACTCACAGCAGGCCAATTAAGAAGGACTCGATGGCTTTCACTGATTTACTTGTGTAATGAAGAGTCCCTACCATACGATGGTCCTTACCCTTTATTTTTATTCGTTCTATTGAATTCCTTTATGATCAGTCACGTTTCATCCCCCTCTAACACATATACACATATTATAGATTTCTTGTCTTTTCTTTCATATGATTCAGTGGGTCTAAAGACAAGGAACAAAGGAGGTTGCTAATGATATTGAATAGGAAGAAGGCTTTATCTACACTTTTGTGTAGTGCATTGATAATGTTTGGGTTATCGACTCAGGCAGGTGCAGCGATGGTACAGTTTAATTTGACTCCGTTTACCGGTGACCCCACAGAAGCTACGATAACAGTAGATGATATGATCAATGCCGGTTTCTTTACAGTAACCGTAAAGGTTGATGATACAAATACCGGAAACCTTGGCGACATTACTGGGGTATTCTTTGATGCAGGGGGTGCGACAAAAGGTCAATTACTGACTACTGCTGATATTACGGGTATAACCGACCCGCATATTGGGTTTGACACTAACACAAGCAATCTTGGTGGTGGCGTCAATTTAAATGGTGGGGGAGCTAACAACCCCGGAACCTTTGATGTCGGAGTTCGATTTGATGGGAACAATGCAGGATTTTTCTCAACCATTGAATTTAGGATAGCAGACCCGGCTGCGAACGTTAATTTAGAATTATCTGATTTCTCCAGATTTGCTCTACGACTTCAAACTGTTGGCTCTGCTCCAAATGGTGGTGATGGCAGTAGTAAGCTTGTTAGCGGTGGTCCAACGTCCGTCCCGATTCCCAATGCAGCTTTATTGTTTGGCACGGGACTTATCGGACTCATTGGTCTTGCTAGACGAAAGAAGATTAATCAACACAAGTAGATTTGAATTCACATATTCTAGCAGTGTAGAAATCAAAAGCCCCAACCGTCATAAGACGATTGGGGCTTTTTTGCATTCTGTACAATGTAGAGACAAGACAAACAGCAAATCAGATTCTTACTGACGAGCCTTCAGTTCTTTCAGCGCCATCTTTGCAAATGGATCGCCTTGTTGAGACGCACGAGCATACAGTTGCTTCGCCTCCGCAACATTCCTGTGTTCCGGGTCTCCATCTGCATAAATAGAGCCTAGGTGCACCAACGCTGCAGTATAGTCGGGTTGCAAACGAAGGACATGTTGGTAGGCTTCAATGGCAGCTGGAATATGGTTTTGCATTTTCAGTGAGCTACCTAGGCCCAGATAGGCTTCCGCTGAGTCACGATCGTGTCGAATCGCTTCGCGGTAGGCAGCCGCAGCGCCAGCATAATTTCCATCAATGAGTAATGACCAGCCTAGCTTGATGTGCCACTTCTCATCCAGGGTAGTCTCCGATGAGCTTTCTGGTGGTAAATGCACAAGTAATGGAGAGGGGTGTGCCTCTTCAGTCGATTCTAATTGCAGCACTTTTTCTATTTCTTGCTGATCTTCTATTCTAGGTTCAGACTCGGTGCTTGAAGTAGGAGCAATGACTCCTTCCCTCTTCGTATCCGATGTATATGCAGAATTCTGAAGACTGTCGAGAAGTGCAGCTTTCGTGAAATGTCCTTGCTGTGTAAGCGAGGCAACAGTTTGATCATGATGGTTGTTCGAGTTCTTCCCCGTTGAACACCCAGCGCTCAGTGCCAGCCCTATCAAGATATAGGCAAGGCCATAGGTCTTACATGTGTTAATTCTCCAATACACAGTGCACCTCACAATACAGGTTACGCTCACACTCATTCTTTCGAGTCTGAGCCTTGTCCCTTTGATGTCTCGCGAGGGGTATCGGGTTATTGACTCATTGCCTTGACGCCATCACGCAGCACAGATCTGCATTTCAACATGACTCGACAAAAAACGACTCAATGAGAAACCTTGAGAAGAAAGTGAGGGAAATAACTTGAAAGCGAAGGAAACAAACAGGAATGATTGAGGCCGTGACTCAAGCCTCACAAATGGCAACATGGGCCACTAAAGAACAAGCCCGCCATTGGGAGACGGGCTTGTTCTTTTTTATTGCAAAATGACGAAACTAAATCAATGAACGAACCGGACTACTCGGCCTTAAACGCTTCCTTCAAAAGCGGTTCAATTTCACCCTTCTGTTCCATTGGTCCCAAGACGTCTGTATCGCCATAGAAGGTTCCATTGATAAACACTTTAGGGAGGGTTGGCCAACTGGTCATCTGGTTGAGAAACTCACGCTTCTCTGGGTTGGTCAGTACATTAATCAATTCATAGGGATGCCCAAATTTATCAAAAAACTCCATGGTCTCGACGGTAAACCCACATTGAGGAGCGGACTTCGTGCCTTTACCATAAATAAGGATTTTATTTTCTTTAATCTCGCGTTGGACTTCTTCTTCAATTGGATTTGACATAATGCGTTCTCCTTATACCTCGTCTGTTGTTTTTGCTTGTAGTTCTACGGCATGAATTCGGCCATCTTTCATGGGGACGTCTAAGGCTTGATAAATCATTCGGTGTCGGTCCAATAAATTTTTCTCCTTAAACATATCTGACACCACATTCACATTAAAATGATCCCTCGTCCCTGTTCGATCCACGATTGAGACTTTCGCATCACTCATAGACTGTTGGATATACTTCGTCAGCTCGTCGTTACTGATCATGTATGCTCTCCTGTTTGATCATGTGTGGTCTCTCCATAATATAGCCAACCTTTCTCTCCTTGCGCAATTCCCAGCATCGCAAGGATCAAATACGGTGACAACTCACAGTCTTATTCAATATTTTTATATAAAACGCCCTGAATAAACTCCCCAAGCTTCGTTAACACATCCATAGGAATTTCATGCCCCCCTCGAAATTCATGCCATTCCACGAATAGCCCCTCGGCGATAAACATGTCACGAAGCTGTTGCGCCACGACCGGGGACAGAATGGGATCATCGGTGCCATGACTTTGAAAGACCCCCATCCCTTTGCGATTTGGCAGACATGCCGCCCATTCATCTTTCGCGATCAAGGAACCCGACAGCATGACCAGCCCCGCAAAGGACTGATTCGATCTCAATACCGTATCACAGGCCAACATCGCTCCCTGAGAAAACCCTCCAAGAACTATTTCTTCTGGGGTCACCTGGAACTCCTGTTTTACTATCTCCAGAAGGTCAGTCACCTTTTGCCGAGCCATTGACAATCCATCTGGCACTTCTTTGACCAGTTGTGTCCAATTGCCTCGTGCCCGTTCTTGAGCTAAGCGTTCCATATCTAGCATCCACCAGGCTCGTGACTCCCCAAACCCTCCATCTAATGAGAGAGGGGCCGCGGGAAAGATAAATCGCGTGCCTTCGGGCACATTTAACACACGCCAGAGGGGAACAAGATCATCCCCAGGCGCACCAAATCCGTGGAGTAATACCACGACGGGTCCATCACCGTCCCCAGTTCTATTAGGCCCTCCAGCTATCCGGACCTGGAGACCACCCATTGTTTTTTCTCTCATAGTCATATTCTCAGGTGTTTGAAAAAGAAACGAGACGTGAGACGACAGACAAAGCAGGACATGCGTTCGTCTCGTCTTATGATGCGATCCTGTTAATGTCCCATTTTAGGAGCTCCCGCATTCGCTCCTTGGGTAATAAGCGGAATACGGAGGGTTTGATTGCAGTGAGTGCAGTTCACTTTCATCGTGTTCGGATCAATGTATTGAATATCTTGTTCTTTAATCCAAAAGAGTAAACTACATTTTGGGCATTTCCTGACAAGCATCGGCATAGGACAATCTCCCTACATCACTAGTTTTTTAGTAGTCATTTAGTGTAATACAGAGCAACCCTTAATCTCTAGTGATGATTATATTTTCTGACACCAAAAACCTGACGCCCCAAGGGCTCATCCCATTATTTGAACAAGCCCAATGGTCTCGTGGTCGCTCCCTTGAGGATCTCTCAACAATGCTTACCCACAGTGACCTTGTGATATCGGCCTGGGAGGATACCCGACTGGTTGGATTTGGGCGAGTGCTGACGGACTATGTGTTTCGTGCATCAATTTGGGATGTTATCATTGATCAAAAGTATCAAGGGCAGGATATTGGCACCAAACTCATGCGTCAAATGTTAGATCACCCCTCACTCAAAAACGTGGAACTGTTTTGGTTATGTACCAGAGATAAGCAAGCGTTTTATGCAACATTAGGATTTTCTGATCAAGAGCAAACAGGGATGGTTTGGGATCGCAGCAAACAGAGACAAATATAAGCTCTGTTTCATTCAAGGAATTTCCATCAATTCATGTCTCACGACACAGATTCATATCTCGTGGAAAAACGTCCGCTCGGTCTCTTCTTACGAGCAACAAGTGACGAACCACGAGCGACTTATCTTTCTACTCGTCATGGTGCTCACATATGATTGTTGTCGGGTTGATGTCTGGAACTTCGGCTGATGGTGTTGATGTCGCCATTGTGAACATTCGTGGAAAACAGCATCGACTGAAAGTGAGCTTACAACATTTTGAAGCAGTTTCGTATTCACCAGCTCTTCGGTCACGAATATTGGCCGCAGCAGAAAATGGACATGTTGCCGAAATCTGCCATTTACACGCATTACTTGGTGAAATATTTGCCAAAGCCACGCTCAAAGCCATCGCCCAGTCAGGACTGAAGCCTGAACAGATCCACCTCCTAGGCTCTCACGGCCAAACCCTTCATCATCTTCCTAAACTCAAGCGCGAAGCAGGAATCGGACCGATTCGCTCAACATTACAAATCAGTGATCCAGCCATTATTGCCGAACGCACAGGGATCACCACGATTGCTGATTTTCGTTCCAGGGATATGGCAGCTGGAGGGGAAGGCGCACCTCTGGCCCCTTACGCCCATCATTTACTCTTTCAACATCGTTCACGAACACGGCTCGTGGTCAACCTTGGCGGCATCGCAAATGTCACAGTCTTACCAGCTGGCTCATCTCTCGAACATGTTCAAGCGTTTGATACTGGACCATGTAACATGTTGCTCGACGGAGTCACGACCCAACTGTCAAACGGTAAACACACGATGGACCGAGGAGGACGACTGGCAAAACCTGGGCAAGTGGACTCGACGATTCTCCGGTTTCTCTTGTCGCATCCCTATCTACTCAAACAGCCCCCCAAATCTACAGGAAGAGAAGAGTTTGGTCAGGCCTATGTTCAGAAATTATTACAAAGAGCTCAAAAGCGTCGCCTATCTCTTTCCGATGTCCTAGCGACCTGCTGTCGATTCCTTGCCTTGTCCATCAGCCAGTCCAATAATTGGATTAAACAGGATATTCATGAAGTGATCATCGGGGGGGGGGGAATCTACAATACATCCCTTGTCAAAGAACTGGGCAATGCATTTTCTCCAGTACCGGTTCGTACAATGGATGACTGCGGATCGTTCGGTAAAGCATTCGAAGCCATAGCCTTTGCCATGCTGGCCTACCAATCGTTCCATGGTGTCTGTGCCAATATCCCCACAGTCACTGGGGCCCGACATCCAGTGGTCTTAGGCACGATAACCCCAGGCCGAGTGAAAAGTTGAACGTGACTCTCAAAGTGTTCACACTCCCGCCTTCTGATCTAACAGGCTCGCTCTCTTTTCTTTCTCAATTTTCCAATATTGGACTCCCCGCAGTTCTCATCAGCTTCTTGGTTGTCGTGATCATAATTCTTGTGTTCATGTTGAGTCGCCCGTTGAGTTCCTCCAGAATGCCAGATATTCCAATTGATCAAGTTCTCAGCACGTTGACAACTTCAATGCGGCCACTGTTTCTTAGTACCGAAGCATCACTGTTTAATATGCTACGGTTAGCTGTTCAAGATCGCTATCTCATCTTTGCGAAGCTTCCCCTCCTCACGGTCATCACGATTGAAGAAAACGACCCGAACACACGAAAAATAATCATGAGAGCCATGCAGCATGTCAGGATAGACATTGCGATGATTCATCCTGGCACACTTCAACTAGAAAAGATCATTCGTTTTATGACTCCGGAAACCTCTGCTACTCAACCCTCCGACAAAGAACGACTCGTCACAGCAACCTTACAATCTGCAGAAATTGACACCTACACCCTTGACACGAGCATTGCCTACACCATTCCAGAAATCCTCACGGTTCTGAATTTAGCTGATGAGGACTGAGCCACATGGCTCAACTCTCTTTCGTCCGATTCCATATGAAAATCAAGGGCATCGGCCAAAGAATATTGGGAAAATAATTAGGAAAGGATAATAGGAAGCATCGAACGAAAGGTGGCATGGCCAGTTTCTATGACAAGACCCGATTGTATGATTGGATCTGTTAATGAAATAAAACGCGCCAATTTCAGCGAAGATCTATGGGCTAATACCGCAGCAGTTTGGGACTTGCGATCATTCGTCAATTCCATTGTATAGCCCGGACCATACTTCCATTCCCACAATGACGGACTAAGACACAAGTGAATGTTGTGATCAGCAATTACCGTCCAATGATTTATGAGATTTTCTTTATATCGCCGAATGTTAGGACCTTCTAAAATCAACGAAAAGACCATATGATGGCCCCACCAAAATAGGGAACGAAAAGCGAATTTTTCTTCTCGCGTGAAGTATCGTGGATAATCGAGATACTGATAGGGAAAATCTTCCAAATGCTCCCCTTTCACAAACTGCACAGCATCAGGACTAAAATTCAGTGGAGCAACGAGATTCTGTCCTGTCAATTCTGATTTGAGATGCCCTTGAAGTTCCTCTAGAATCTTGCGAACCTGAAGAGTGACTTTTGCTTTGGTACGAAAAAAATCTGTATCAGCAATACAGGCGACTTCTTCTGGTGAAAATGAATGGATTTGATTCATGACGATGGAAAAACGTCCTTCGTGAACAGTCGATCGTGTCTCGTCAAAAAGATTAAAGCAATTTCATGCAAGTAACAAATGACGCTTTCATTTAAGGTGTTATGAAAATCGCCACATACAACGTCAATTCAATTCGTAAACGTCTTCCGATTGTCTTGCAATGGCTCACCCTCAACTCTCCAGACGTTCTCTGCCTTCAAGAAACCAAGGTACAAGATCCTGACTTCCCCTTGGAAGCCTTTGCCAATACAGGCTATCACATTACCTTTCAAGGCATGAAGTCTTATAACGGCGTGGCTATCCTAAGCCGGACTCCCCCAGAGTCAGTCTCTACTGGGTTTGGAGACGATGAAGAACACAAGGATGATCCCATGCGCCTGATGCATGTCGTCATACACGGCATCACGATTCTGAATACCTATGTCCCTCAAGGAGCCTCGCTTGATTCACCCAAATACCAATATAAACTCGACTGGTTTAGAAGGCTGATGCAGTACTTCCAATGCCATTTATCTCGAAAGAAACCAGTCATATGGTGCGGCGACATGAATGTCGCACCAGAATCAATCGATGTTCATCACCCAGAAAAACATCTCAAACATGTCTGCTTTCATGAAACGATTCGGAAAGCGTACTATAAAACCGTGGCATGGGGATTTATTGATGTATTTCGTGCCCACTATCCCAAAAAACAACAGTTTACCTTTTGGGACTACCGACAGCCTCCTGCGCTAGAGGCCAATCGCGGTTGGAGAATTGATCATATTCTTGCGACTCCCTGCTTGGCTGAAACCTGTACCAAAGTCGCCGTTGACCTCAGTCCCCGACAAGCAGAAACCCCCTCGGATCACACAGTGTTGTGGGCTCAGTTCTCTGGTGAGATTAAGTGAAGCCTTAGCATAGCCCGCTAAAGCATTGATGAAAGGCAACAAACTTATCCAAAGACCCTGCGATTATGTAAGTCTTTGCGTAGGTTCATTCAATTGAAGTTCGTATAACCATGACTTGAACAAGTCTGTGGCAATATGAACCTTCTATTGGTGATCCGTCCTAAAATAGGAGACTATCCGATAGATACGATAAGCAGAACTTCCCACGATAGAGACGGTAATTTAGGGGAGTATGGACCGACTCATTCAGATTACTTTTGTGACTTTTTACGTCGAGGTTTGCTGGACTCTTCAACTAGCACATTTTCCGGTGGAATGAACACACCACATGCAACCACGGTCGTCCAGAGATTCGGTTTCCCGATTGCTGACTGGGTGATATTTTGAGTCCGCACGATTTTGCCACCCATTTTGAAGACCTGCTCTCGTTCCTTCCACGCTGCATCTGGATCAAAATCAATTCCAAGAGTTGTTGCCAGCATCTGTGCAGCTAAATCTTCGGTATAGTCCCCAGCTTCTTCGTCAGTTTCGCCATAGGCATGATGTTCGGACAGATACCCATAATGAGATTCACGTCCCGTGGGAATGGCGAGTCCAATAGAAGCTGAGATCAGACGATTACGTTCGTTTGTTTCCGAACGGGCCATCACACAAAATGTTATTTCACCTGGATTAAGGAGTTTTTCTCCTCGTTTCCTTGGAATGATTTTGCAATCTGGAGGGAAAATCGATGAGACCGTGACTAAATTACAATAGGCAATCCCAGCGCTACGTAAGGCTTCTTCAAAGGAGGTGAGCTTTTCTCGATGCACCCCAACTCCTCGAGTTAAAAACATATGCTTTGGTACCATAGCGCCTTCCTTTCCCTCAGAAACCTAAAATATTGACATCCATTCAACTTCTTGACCTGCCTGACACACCCATACCCTCTTATTCAATAACACGACTGTACGCTGTTGTAGAGTCAAGAAAACGGTGATCATGAAGGAAAGGTGATAAAGCCTCAACCCGAAGTGATCATATTTACCAAGACTAGAGGGTCAGGTGCAAGATTGAAGTGATGGAAAAATGTGACGTTTCTCTCGGCGGCAGCTCTTCAGAGCAACAACCCTCACGAAATTCTACCTTTTACGTTGGAACATTCCAAACCAATAACTTCGGTTCTGTCATTTCTTGAATGGCATACTTGACCCCTTCTCGGCCAAGGCCAGAGTCCTTTACACCACCGTAGGGCATATGATCAGCCCGAAATGTTGGAATTTCATTAGCGAGGACTGTTCCGACCTCAAGCTGCTGAAACGCTCGAAAAACTTTAGACATATTCTGGGTAAATACGCCAGCCTGTAATCCATAGGCTGAGTCATTGAGTTGCTTAAGGGCCTCATCAAACTGCCGATATGGAGTAACTGTGACAACTGGGCCAAATACTTCCTGACAAGAAACTTTCATCTGCGGATTCACATCGGTCAGCACAGTCGGCATCATGATGGCTCCCTGCCGCGTTCCTCCTATGCGGATCTTGGCACCCTGGCCCATCGCATCATTGACCCATGCCTCAACTCGCTGAGCCGCAGGTTCATCGATCAGTGGACCCACAATCGTGTTCTCTTGGGAAGGATCTCCCACAACAACAGAGCGAACTCGATCAAGAATTTTCTCAACCACGTCTTCGTAAATAGACTCATGCGCATAAACACGTTGGACGGAAATGCAGGTTTGACCAGCATAGCCAAATCCACCCGCCACACAACGTTGTACCGCGACATCCAGATTAGCATCAGGTTCGATCACGACTCCAGCATTCCCACCTAACTCTAGAAGAACTCGTTTCTTTCCGGCCTTGGCTTTTAGCATCCACCCCACCGCCGCACTTCCCGTAAAACTCAATACACTGAAAGATGGTGCCTGGACCAGTTTTTCTGCCATCTCATTTGAACATGGCACCACATCCATAGAACCAGCCGGTAGATCCGACTCTCGAATCAACTCACCCAAGAGCAAAGCCGTGAGCGGGGTTTGAGGAGCAGGCTTAATGACAATAGGGTTTCCCGCAGCCAAACTCGGCGCCACTTTGTGTGCCACAAGATTAAGAGGAAAGTTGAATGGGGTGATGCCGAGGACAGGCCCGATGGGGAAGCGTCGGACCATGCCAGAAAAACTCTCCATACCCGGGCTCAAGTCTAGTGGGATCACTTCACCAGGTATACGTTTTGATTCCTCACTCGCAATCTCAAATGTTTGAATGGCACGATCCACCTCTCGGCGAGCATCAGTTATCGGTTTTCCAGATTCGGCACAAATTGTCTGCGCAAATTCTTCTCGTCGTCGCTGAAGCGAGGAGGCAATCTGCTGCAGCGCCTTGGCCCTGACATGAATAGGAAGATCTTTAAGGGAAGAAAATGCCTGCGTGGTAGATTGAAGAACGCTCGTAATTTCGGACTCGCCTGCCTGACAAACAGATGCAACCTCCCGTTGATCATAGGGACTGAGAATGGGCTCAACCTGAGAGGTACGCACCCATTCTGAACCAATGAGAAAGGGGCGAGACATGTCTGTCGACATAAAAGTCTTAGAAGTTAGATAGAAAGAGAATCGTCAACCTTTGATATTAACTCAGCTGACGGCGTGGACGTTCCTGATTGTGCCCCGAGTGCCTGAGCCTTTTGAATCAGTTCTTCGGTGCCCCAATCTTTGAGTGAGTCGAAGGAGAATGCCTCAAAGGATGAAACAGCTCCACAACCTGGGCACCCTTGAATTGGGACTTGTGCTCGAAACACTTCTTCGAGACAATTCATGCACACAAAAAGATCAGGGTCGCCTACCGGACATTCAATAGACCAAAATGAAGAAGAGTCAGACATAGCGCTTGAAAACTCCTTTAGGTAAGACTGTTCAACATGCCTGTCACAGATCAAGAAGCGGACCCTTACAGGGTATAGTAATTGAAAAAAGGATAGAGGGGTCACTCAAAGAACGCAAGAGTATCCCTGTGCACTGCTAATGGAACACAAAGACTACGATGCCTGATCAGGTTGAGAGGGAGCGGATTTTAAAACTTTCTCAATCTCTTCTTGAAAAGTTTCATAGGGAAACGCTCCAGGAATCATCACCATCTCCCCGTCTTTCGGAAGTGCCGTGAGAAATATGACAAAACCAGGGGTACCGCGGATACCCAATGTCCCACCCTCAATTCGATCCTGATAAATTGCCTTCACATATGTTTCGTCCGTCAAACATTGTGAAAATACGGGGACATCAAGCCCCAACTCTTTGGCATATCCCTGTATTTGCTCAACAGAAAAACGTTGTCCACTATTAAAGAGTCGATCATGCATGGGCCAATAGGCACCTTGGGCCCCGGCACATCGTGAAGCCTGCGAAGCATGGAGGCCTGGACCGCCAGGGGCACGAGGAAAGTCTCGATAGACAAAACGAACCTTTCCCGTATCGATATATTCTGACAAAAGCTTGGGGAATGTTTCATGAAAAAACTTTTCACAATAGCCGCAGGTAAAATCTGAATATTCTAACACCGTGACCGGCGCCTTCGGATTTCCTCGAACAATGTCACTATCACGAACAAGAAAATCAGGAGACACTTCCGCAGCCATGACACTTGGGCTGAGAAATAGCAGTAGACCAAGAATCCCGACGGCAAGAATCTGAGACACCACAGCCTCTGATTGTTTCAGTCTCTGAACGAACATATTGACGTGTTGTTTGTGTTGTTTCATAAAAACGCCCTTTAGCTGACAGAATGGGTAAGCGATATCAAGTTTTCCTTTAGACCATCATTTTTGTTCGTCACATTCTACCACATGATGACCTTACGATACCCGGGACGACTTGCTTCTTCTACGCTCAAGGAGCCCCATCATCAATAAAGGCCACACAACCGTGGCATCACTCAACACTTCTGAGAACTGCCCACCCTCTTCTTGTGGGACAAACTTTCCCCACGATACGCCCTCTTGATATGTACAACCACTCAGGCCACCCCAATAATCGGGTTCTGGACAAATCCGCACACCATATTGAAAACGTGGCGGTTTCAAGTCTGTGCCAAGTCGAAGGTTAAGAATTTCAATATAAGGTGGCGTCTGCTGTGCCCAATTTCTAGGAACCCCTCCTCCAATCGTGATAATTCCCAATTTCTTGGCAGAGAGCAATTGTTCCGCATAACTATTCAGATCCAAAAATGGATTGAACGTGGGCTGATATTGCCGTAATTGTTCCCACACTTCCTGATTGGACCCTTTATTAGAAGGAAGCTCATGACCCTGTCGATAATGTTCTGCCATGGCCCAAATCGAGACGTCTAAACCCAATTCAGAATCGGTAAAGGCGGGCACATACACCGGCACCCCCTTCAAATAGGCACTTTTTAAAATAGCAGGCCCCTCAAAATTTTCAGTAAGGGTTTTTCCAAGTTCTCGATTGAGACGCTCTGATGACAAAGGTTCATTGGGCGACAACCGCTTCAAGGTTTCACCAACAACCTCCTCAACATGATTCAAATTGAGTTCCATTTCCAACGTATCATAAACCCGATTATAGCCCTTCTCGTACAATTCAGGATCGCTCATGGTCGGCTGATATTTATAATGGGTCGCTCCCACCGCTTCACTCATGCCATGCGCCATGAGTGCCCCAGTAGAAACCACGGCTTGGACCATCTCATGATCAATCATGGCACTTATGATTTTCCCCATTTTGGCAATCGTCATCGCACCTGATAAGGTCATGACCACTTTGCAGTCGGGGTCTTCAATCATACTGGTCAACACATCGAAGGCCTCGCCTAATCGACGCCCGCCAAATGCCGTTTTCTTCATGGCCGTTAATAAACCTGAGAAAGAATGAACAGCTTCTGGATCAAGTGACTCAAGTGCCTCGAGACCGTCTTGCTTGCCATCATGAAATTCACGAATGCTCATATAATACTCCGCTTTTTTTCAAACAATGAATGAGTAAAGCCGACGCGACTTTAGCACAAATTAGACAGGATTAAGGAGGGGGAATTCTGATATTTTGATGAGAAATTCAGGAGAATCAGCCTTCATCATCAGCAGCTCTTCTGATCTTCCAGCCGAAACGTCAGAAAAGGTTGGTGATCCCAACGGGATTTGAACCCGTGTCTGCACCTTGAGAGGGTGCCGTCCTAGGCCAAGCTAGACGATGGGATCAGCTAATCTATCTCGCAAAAACTTTTTATAGACAAGAATCAATACACCCCAGACTTTGCTGGATCAAGGAAAAGAACTCTACCACAGGCATATGCCCGGTGCAATTCACCTCGCACACCCACTGAAACGGTGGAGGCAACCAGACATACCAAGAGATGAAACTTACGACCTAAATATCAGCAGATTCCACTCGAGAGCTCTTGCCTTTTACCGTCAGGACTCCACGCATGAACGGATGGATTCCACAATGGTAAGCATAGTCGCCTGCGGGGAGATTCGGCACAACAAACGTACCCCCCGGCTCAATCACAGGTGATTCAAAAGAACATTTCGATCTTCGCAAACAATTATCCGCAAGAATAGTATGGACTTCTCTTGTCCGATTCTCCCATTGCACCACTCCTCCAGCGACCATTGAAACTGTCTGTGGAGAGAAAAAAGGAGGCCGATGATCAATATGGATAGAAACCGTTTGTGAAGTGGCCATCGCTGACCAAGCCATGCCAACAATTCCACTGAATAAGACAAACACGGCCAAAATCGATTTATCTGATATTTTCCTCATAAATCATTTCACGCTAACGCGTACCTCTACTGAACCTGTCCTTAAGGAGTGATCAAGAGGTATGAGGTCCCCTTACCCCGTTTTAATAATACTAACACTGAGGATTGTTTCTTGAGTTGACTCGTAATTCTATCGAAGTCCGCGATCGTAAGTGTGGACTCTCGATTGATTTCTAGCAGAATATCACCTTGTCGTAACCCTGCCCGGCCGGCCGCTGATTCAGAGATCACACGGGTAATTATCACACCACGTCCTTCATTCGTTTTTTCTGACGGCACAGGCTCCACAGTCAAACCAGAAAGCACATGGGTCCCTGTAGACTTCTCCTGAGTTTGACTGGAGAGGGATGCCATATCTTTGGGCATCTCACCAATATCCACACCCAGGTTTTTCTCTGACCCGTCTCTCCAAACAGAAAGGGAAATTTCAGAGTTAGGAGGCGTTTCGGCCACTAGAGATCGTAAATGAGTGGGATCCTTGACCGGATCACCATTAAAACTTCGAACAATATCTCCTCGCTGCACACCAGCTCTCCCGGCAGGACTTTCAGCAAACACATCGCCCACTAAGGCCCCAGCCGTATCAGGGACATTGAATTGCTTTGCTAAATCATGTGTGAGTTCTTGGATAGAGACTCCTAGCCATCCTCTAATAACCTTCCCGTGACCAATCAAGCTTTCCATCACACGCTTTACCATTCGACTCGGGATGGCAAACCCTATTCCCATATACCCACCAGTCCGCGAGAAAATGGCTGTATTGATGCCAATGAGTTGCCCGGACAGATTCACCAAAGCCCCTCCTGAATTACCTGGATTGATAGCAGCATCGGTCTGTATAAAGTTTTCATAGTCCACAATACCAACATTTGCCCGTCCCACCGCACTAATGATCCCCATGGTGACCGTTTGATTCAGTCCAAATGGATTACCCACGGCCAGTACCATTTCCCCAACTTGCAACGTACTGGAATCTCCCCAAGGTAGAGTCGGTAGCCCCGTGAGTTCGACCTTAATCACCGCAAGATCGGTTTTCGGATCAGTCCCAATCAGCGTCGCAGGATACTTTCGCTTATCACCAAAGAGGACCGTCAGCTCATCGGCCTTTTCCACCACATGATTATTCGTGATGATGTACCCATCAGAACTTACAATCACTCCCGAGCCTAGACCTTGCTCTTGTCGCTTACGAGGCTGCTGTTGAAAACGCTCTTCAAATTCTTCCCCAAAAAATCGACGAAACAACGGATCATCAAAAAATGGAGACCGTTGCGATTTGTCAGATTTCACAATTTTGCGACTTGAGGCAATATTCACGACTGACGCCATGGCTTCCTTAGACACTTTGACAAACGTATCGTTGGAAGGAAGAGAAACCAAGGCTGCCTGAACTGGGCGAGGATCAGGATTTATCGCCCGAACCGTCGCCTGATCAACGGGCGCAGCAGCTCCAGGTACTTCAGAGCATTGAATAAACGCGCTCATCACGAAAAGAGCCGTAAGCAAACTCAGGCCAAAAGAACGATAATTAATAGATGAAAACATATGATGCCAAAACCACACTTTCATGAAATACTCCTTTCACCCGCAAACACCTCTTGACGATCCACTCGCCATGAGTTCAACTCATCGACCATTCTTCATCTGACTATAGCCAATTTAGTTTAAGGGAACGTTGAACGTCTCTGTTAAGCTGGAACGTACTTGGATTCGCTCTCTTTATCATACCATCTCAAATTGGGTAAGCGGAATGCTGAATGACAATCCGTAGGAACCTTTAGGTACAACATTAAGGGAAATAAGGAGGAGAAGACACTTAGGTCACGGGAGGATGGTGGTACACGATAGCCCCTTGTGGTGAACCCACGACGAGAGCAGAGGTCATGCCCACAAACAATCCAACTTCTACGACCCCTGGAAGAGCAAGTATCTGTTGGGCGACCTCAGAAGGGATATTAAATTCCTCACCTTTTAAATCAAAGATATAGTTGTGATTATCCGTCAGAAATGTCTGGTTGTTCTTTTCTCGAAGGGTGACCTGATACCCCAATTGCTCAATCTTTCTGGCCGTGCTCGGCCAGCCAAAGGGAATCACTTCGACAGGCAGAGGAAAAGACAACCCTAATGCTGAGACCTGTTTGGCCGCATCAACAATCACCACAAACTTTTTGGCGTTTGCCGCAATGATTTTTTCACGAAGCAACGCCCCACCGCCTCCTTTAATGAGATTCCACTGAGGGTCGATCTCATCAGCTCCATCGATCGCTACATCTATCTCCCATGCTGCCTCATCATCGACAAGTGGGATATTAAGTTTCGCTGCAAGAGCAGCGGTCTCCTGCGAAGTGGGTACGCCTTGAATACGTAGCCCCTCCTGCACTCGCTGAGCAAGAGCTTCAAGTAAGTACCGGACAGTCGAACCGGTGCCCAACCCTACGGTGGTTCCGTCCTGAATGAACTCGAGCGATTTTTCTGCCGCGGCCTGTTTGAGTGAACTAGGAGAAAAGGAAGAACTTGAATCGGTAGACATTCAGTGTTTTGACTGGTTGGATAATTCTGCCGCCATCGATGCAGCACCGAGCAGGCCCGCTTGAGGATTCAAAATCACCTGAACAGGGATGGTTGACAACAGTCGCTTGTATCGACCTTTGGATAAAAACGACTTCATAAAGGCCCCATTTCGAAGCATTGGCAAAATCTTAGGGGCAATCCCTCCGCCTAAATATACTCCTCCAAGAGAAAGGGTATTGAGAGCCATATTCGCTGATTCAGCACCATAAATGGAGACAAAAATGTTCATGGCCTGCGTACAAATCTCGGGTTTTCCGGCTAAAGCAGCTTCAGCAATAAGAGCAGATGGGTCACCAGTTGGTAACTTCTCAGCAAACCATGTTGGCTCTCTCTTCTCAGTATCCCGAAGAAATTGGTAGATGGTATGTAACCCAGGCCCTGACAGAACACGTTCATAACTCACGTGCAAATAGCTGGTACGAAGATAACGAAGCAGTTCGATTTCCCTATCACTGTTCGGAGCAAAATCAGCATGTCCCCCCTCAGAAGGACAAATATGATGCCGCGTCCCATCCCAAAATAAAGTGGCTTCTCCTAAGCCACTTCCCGCTGCGAGAAGAGATCGTGTTCCAGCCTCTTTTACTGGAACATCAGGATTTAACGATTCAAACTCGTCAGGACGTAACACAAGAAGTCCATGTGCAGTCGCTTCTAAATCATTGATGAGCTGTACATGCTTGACATCAAGATGTTCACACAATTTCTCCCCTTTAATAACCCAGGGCAAGTTAGTGGTCTTGCATGTATTCTTCAAGACAACACCTGGGACGCCAAAGCATGCCGCCGTCAATGATGCCCGTATCTCATCGGCAGAAAGTCCTGCTGGGGGAGCAGACTCACCTGACTCTTCCTCTTCCTCCTTTTCGTCATCTTCTTCTGATTTTGAAGCAGACAGATCTTCTTCAAGAAATTCGGTAATAATGTCTTCTAACGACTCATAGTCTTGACTCCAAAACGAGTCTTCTCGAATCGGCTCAACACGCTCATCCTTCCAGTCAAATAAGGCTAAAAGAGTTTTTGTTGCCCCAATATCTCCGGCAAGAATCATAAAAGAATACTCACAATCAAGACTGACGTCTTACATGGAAAAATTAACGAATCTCGCACGAGTCAATTTCCTTCCACCATAGCGGATACATAAGCATGGCGCAAGAAGATATGCAGAAAACGTTGATCGCATCTCGCCACTCGTTATTCACAAGAAATCCTTGAATTTATAGGAGAAAATTCAAATATATGACCATTTTGAAAAGGTGGCCCCTTGTCCTTGCTGTACACCTTGTGCATCGACAACATTCCACACAATCGCATTTTCGACCAAAAACCGTTTACCGGTTTTGGAGATACGGATGCCTCGATAATCATCAATGTAGCCGTGAGACTCTGCACGTCGTAACATCTCAGCACGTTCTTCTTGATTCAGCGGTTCTGCCGTGAAGCGAGATGGGGTTGCAGTGAGTTGCCCCCAATCCATTTCCCAAAGCATCAACGCCGTACGATTGCCATAATTTAAAATAGGATCATCTTGGATCCCATGGGACACGATGACAAACGGACATTCGAAGACTCGCTGCACCTGCTCAACGAAAGTCCCGTTACGCTCGATCAGTTCGTTACCTAACCAATGCCGATAGCTGTCCAAAAGAAGTTTCGTCCATGCAACAACGTGTGGTTGTTGCCAAGCTTTACTCTCCGAACTGCCCTGACCACTTAGTAAGGAATCAACCATTATATGTCTATTATATTCGAAGAATTGCTCAGCTACCATATAACTTTTTGATTTTCCCGGCGCATCTGGCACAGACGAGCAGATGCATTCGGGAAACTGGCGAGCACTGTCTAAGCGCAACGTAGTTGCGCAACGGCAGAATTCAGTGAGCATCGTAGGGCGCCCGCAATGTCCGGGACACGACACCAATGGCAGTGTGTCCTTTGCCGAAACAAAAGGGCCTCGATCCCCGAGCCGAAACCCGGTTATACAAAAAATTTTGCAAATTGCTTCGTGAGCTAGGCTGCAATGAGAGCTAAAATCGCATCGACTACCTGCTCAGGTGAAGAATGATCGGTAGGAATAACATGATCGGCAGCCACCTGATATTTTGGGGTACGTTCTTTTAAAATTTCCTCAATTTCTTCAATAAATGTTTTTGTCCCTGACAAAGAAGGCCGCTGCGTATCGCCTCCGATTCTCGAAACAATCGTCGCAATCTCTGCCGTCAGCCAAAAAGTAACAGCATTCGTTTTCAAGGCGATTACGTTGGGTTCTTTCAAAATCGCCCCTCCACCCGTATCGATCACAAGACCATCTTGATGGCTCAATGCCTGACATATTTCAGTTTCTATTCCTCGAAAGTGATCCCAGCCATACTTTTCAACAATTTCAGGAATCGGCAACTGCGCCTTCGCAATAACCTCAGCATCAGTTGAGACCACATTCCTACCTAATCTCTGTCCTAACAGTTTCGCCACCGTACTTTTCCCTGTTCCACGATACCCAATGAGCACAATATTCATCGAAAGTGCTCCTCAAGAACCCCCCGCATGACATCTATAGGAGCTGCCTGCCCCGTCCATCGCTCAAATTGTCCCACAGCTTGATTCACAAACATCTCTATCCCGCAAATCGTCCGACAGCCTGCCTCGCGAGCTTCGCGTAGGAGCTGGGTTTCGAGAGGATTATAGACAATGTCCATGACTGTTAAATCAGACTTGAAAAGCTTTTTATCCACGCAACTTGCGTCAATGTTTGGATGCATCCCAATTGGCGTGCAATGGATAAAAACCTGAGCCCCTGTAATCCCAGCCGCCAATGTCTCTTGAGACACAGAGGCCTCATCAACAGAAACGCTGGTACGTTCACGGAGGTCGTTGACTAATGAGGTCCGCTCATCTTCATCAATTCCCAGTATGGTTATATTCTCAATCTTCCCTTCTACGGCCAATCCAAATGCAATGGCTCGAGCAGCACCTCCTGATCCAAGGAGCAACACTCTCTGTCCGTCGAGTTGAGGACATCCCTGGCGAAGAGCTTGTAGCGCTCCGGACGCATCCGTGTTATAGCCGGTCAGTTTATCCCCGTCTTTGACGATCGTGTTAACTGACCCAATATGTCGGGCTGTTGCCTCAATCTCATCCAAATAGGGCATGACCGCCACCTTATGCGGAATGGTCACGCTAAACCCTCGTAGATTACCTAATGCTCGAATCCCGCGAATGGCCCCTTCAACATCAGCTTGAATCGGAAAGGCCAAGTAAACAAAATTGAGTCCAAGGTGATCAAAGGCCGCATTGTGAATGGCGGGTGATAATGAATGGTGAACGGGATAACCAAGCACCCCGCATAATTGTGTCTCAGCAGTTATATTCATCGCCATAACTTTATCAAATCGTACACAGATTAAATATGGGACCCCATGAGCAATGCAAAGTTATCACATACTTCTAAGGAGAAACTCAACTCATGTCGTCACGCGGTGAGAGGAAATGGATTACAGGGAGAACAGGAGGCAGGTCAGTTTAGAAAAAAGCAAAAAAAACCGGGGAGGGTATGAATACCCTTCCCCGGTTAACGTATAAAGAAGTGACTCTCGAATTATCGAGAAGTCTTTTTGCGCGATGGCGCAGCTTTCTTGGCGCGTACGGCCGCTTTCTTGACCGGTTTTTTCTTGACGACTTTAGCCATGATCTCACCCCCCTTCTGTTAAGTACTTACCGATGGTTATCGGCAACCTTTTCAGAATCTTAAAGACTTTTTTCTAGGGAGAGAGGGTTAAAGAATGGGAGGGACAACACGCAATCTTGAGTTGGTCAGAGGCGAAAACGGGGATCAAAATCAACCATCGGCCACAAAACGTGTAAGAACACCTATCCAATCTGATGACGAGGAAATATGACAGTAAACGTCGCTCCCTTCCCGATTTCACTCTGAACGGTAATCTGTCCACCATGTAAATCAACAAGTGTTTTGACAATCGCCAGACCAAGACCAAGCCCCTCGGTTTGTCCAGTATGCTCAGCATGCACCTGATAAAAGGAGTGAAACAATTGAGGCAAGGCTTCCGAGGGTATCCCACAACCAGAATCTGAAATAACAAGACGTACATGATCGGAATCTGAGCTCACGTCCACTCGGATCGTTCCCTTTTCCGGTGTAAACTTGATGGCATTATGAAGGAGATTGGTCACAATCTGATTGATTCGATCACCGTCACCCAATACTGACACCTCAGGATTAGCACACCACACAGTCACCTGCTGAAACTTTTCAGAAACCACCAATTGGAATTGTTCGACAACCTCATGAACAAGAGGATGTAACTTCACTGGCACGCGTCTCAACCGAAGAGTTCGAGATTCAATCCGTGACAGATCTAACAAGTCAGCAATCATTCTGGTTAATCGGAGTGTATTGGCCTTCAACCGTTCTAAATATACCCTCTGTTGGGTTGAAAGACCGTCCCCAACAACCCCTTGGAGCAAATTCTCAATAAACCCTTTCATAGACGTCAACGGCGTCCGTAATTCATGAGAACAATGAGAGAGAAAGGCTGACTTGAGACTATCAACTTCCTGCAACCGAGCATTGGCTTGCTCGAGGGCAAGGTTCATTGATTCCAAATCAATCGTTCGTGCCTTGACCTTCGTCTCTAACCCAATATTCAGTAGTTCAATCTCTGCATAGGCGCTAGCATTATCTAATGCGATGGCAAGCTGACTCGCCACCGTTGCTAACAAATTCTCCTCCTGCGTCGAAAACGGTTTGTGTTCTAATCGATCAACGACAAGTGCCCCAATGATTCGTTGTTGGACCTTGACTGGAACGGCCAGAACTGACTGAGTATGCAGTTGAATCATGAGTTGTTGATGAATCGGATGAAACCCAGAAAACATCTCTTCTGCATTTTCGATCAATAAGGAATTCCCTTTTTTAAAAACTGTGGCTTCATGGCTCCCATCTGCCACCGGGACTTCAAATGCCTTGACAGCTTCGGCCAATTCCTGCGAAACCCCAACCAGTCGACCATGGTGCGCGAGAGAACGTTGAGGATCATACTCCAAGTACAGAGCCCGCTCATATGGCAAGTCGATGATAATGGCATCCAAGGCTGCCTGAATAATACGCTCTCGTTCTCGAGTCGAACTGAGCGTGAGACCGATATCATGAATCATCGTCAATTCTGTGATTCGTTTCTGTAACTCCTCCACGGTCTGCTCTTTGGTCTGATAGTCTTTCTTTAACTCGCCGTGCCGAAATTCGATATCCTCAAGTTGTTCACGAATCACCCTCCGATGTGAGTTGAGTTCTTGACGATCCGTCCAAAACTTTCCAGCGAGACCAAATGCTAAAGCAGGGATAACCGCCATCCCAATCTTCAACCAGAGTGGGATCGTGGGAATCCAAACCTGAGCAATGGCCAACACCGCAATACCAAAAATAACGCCAATCGCCATCCACAACCACAGTCGGCTTTCCTGTGGCTGCCAGGTGAATATCCATTCACAATAATTAGCCCCGTCCCCCATACAGCACGATTCCCGGATATCCGCGGGTTGAATACCAACCATTCGAAAAGGCACTTCAGCGATTGCCACCTTAGTTGTCTGACAAATTCGATCGGCACAACCTCGGAGATAAGGACCAAATTGAGAGATCGTTCGTTCTGAAAACCGAAGACGCATGACGGCCTTCCCATTCGTCACGCTCACGAGTTCTGGCAATAACGCGCCTTTGGTGAACTTCCCAACCAAAGGCAGATAGAGTCGGTAAATTTGCATGATTGAAAAGGGTTGCCCAAGCAACTGAATCACAGGCGTCAGAAAACGTTCACGACCAAGATGTAAGGCAAACAGCGGATCTTCTGAAAGGAGCGAACAATATTCGTGAAGAAACATGACGAATTCATAGGAGTAACTATTCCTCGGACTCTTTAAAAACTGAGCAGAAACATGGAATGTCGTGTCTGGAATGCTGGCGTTCAATAGGTCTACCAATTCATCAACTACCACCGTTCCCGCCTCATGGCCGCGGCTCCGCGTCACGAGATCCTGCAGGTAGTCAAGGTTCGCTCGCACGATCACGCCACTCACATCTTGAATCCGTTCGCCATTGAGTTCATGGCCAAATGGACGAAACTCCATCACGCCTTTTTCAATAATGGAGTGGGTTTTAGAAAGGAGCTTTGGCATACGTGTTCATAACCTCAATTCACAGAGCATTCTAGCAAGGACTAGAATACCAATTTATGAAGTGAGAAAGTAGTACACCGAAACGAATGGGAGAGAGCGGAATAGGGTGGGGAAGGGAAACGGTTAGAAATTCATCCGAAAGGTCAGCGCGCCAACATGAATGGTTGTATCCCACTTTCCATTGACCAATGTCGGATTAATATTATTGTTCACGCCTCGGGTCTGAAACAATAACACCTGATAAGCCAAGTCCAACCCAATGGCTTTTACACCAAACCCCTCGCAGGGGAATATACCTAGAAAACTACCACCGGTGGTACACGTCAGACCCAAACCAACTGATGGAGCACTATAGGCGGAGTCAGGAACGGACGGCTCAAAAGATGAGCTGGGAATAGGACTCTCTGAATACACATATCCTGCTCGAGCTGCCACTTGCCAATGAGGAAGAATGTCTGGCTGAAGCCAGGTATATTCAGTTCCAATCATCACGACAAACGCATCACCGTAATTGCGTGCAAACGGCACCGTCACACCGTTTGAAAGATTCAGGTTCAGATCTTCAAACTCACTCCAATCCTCATAGTCAACATCCACCTCAATCTTCCATTCCTGATAGGAATCACGTATCGGCCACACTGCGAGCCCCCAGGAAAAGACATGCGGTAATTCAATGGTCGTTGATGCATCAGCCACCAATGTGCCGTTGGCACGGAACTGTCCATCAAGCTTCAGGTCGGCGCCACTTCGATACACAAACGCCAGATTTACGAGTGGATTCCCATCATCATTTCTCCATGGCGTCCAGAGCACACTTGCATTGAATCCCAAGGCCGTGTCAGTCCCATTGGCTTCAAGAGAGGTACCTACAGGCAGACCAAATGGATTGCCTGGAGCGGCCGTTTGCTCAATTTCAGCTTGCCCCTCACCTAAAAAACTTGCGAAGGTATAGATATCTACCCCTCCACCAATGGAAATATAGTCATTCACTTTTAGAGCCGCCGTTGGCTTAATATCAATGAGAGGGAGCGAAACCTTCTTCGCCAAAAACGTTAAAGAACTATCGTCGGGATACTCAACACTAATCCCATACGGACTCATAAGACCCAGGCCGATAGTCCAATCCTTTAGAAACTCACTACCAAGATCCTGTAAATTCGCAGTCAAATAGAGATGACTTGGGAGCGGCGTAGAAATAGTGCCGCCAAAATTCCCTTTTGTCCGTGTGCCATTGGCACTTTTAAACTTTGTGCGTGCGCCAAGCAGCAAGGTGCCCACCGAAAGTTGGACTCCCCGTAACTGGGTCATTCCGGCTGGATTAAAGTACAGTGCCGATGCATCATTGGCTTGAGCAGCAAAGGCCGTTCCTTGCCCAGTTGCCGAAGCGCTCTGATCTAGGATTCGAAAAGCTGATCCGTGAACACTTGTAGTGAAGAAGAATAGTGCGAAAATAGCGAAGGCGGCAGAATAGATGAATCGAGAATACAGTGATGGCAGATTGCCCATAGCTACTCCCAAGAATAGTCAGTCACTGGTCTGCAGTTGTTCATTGAGGGGCACAGTGTACGAGAAAACCCTATTGATAGCAATCCCGTGTCATAATGTGAATGAGCCTAGACACTATCACACTTGGTGTAGGCGATCATCTGGCATGAATTCGCCTTCTGGCCCTCAATTAGTATTTCTTGTTGGATACCTTCGTCCCAAGTACAATAACGCGACGACATTGAAAAGGAGACCAGGCATGAATATTACAAAATTACTCCATACTCGTATGCGCGTCAGTGATATGGAACAGACCATCGCCTTCTATCGCGATACACTCGGCCTTGAAGTGGTTGACCAAAAAGTCTCACCCCGAGGATCACACCTGGCATTTTTGGCCGTACCAAATAGTGAAGAACTCATTGAACTGTGTAGCTTCCCCGCAAGCGGCCCCGTCACCGTTCAGGAGGATCTGGTTCATCTCGCCTTTCAAGTCGAGGACTTAGACACCACGATCAAAGAGCTACATGAGAAGAACGTCACGGTTACCGATGGCCCAACACAATCTTCGTCAGGCAGTCGCTTTATTTTCATTGACGCCCCCGACGGATATGAAGTTGAACTCATCGAACGTCCCCCAGGAGCCATGATTGTCTAAGTAAAAAACCCGATTCCATTCATATTACATGAAACATACCGCACAACATAACTCCACGCAATCTCCCATGAAATCCATGACTCTTGGAACGAAGCTGGTGAGCCTTCCTAACCAACCAGGTGTCTATATTTTCAAAAATGCGCAGGGTGACATGATCTACATTGGAAAAGCGGCGATCTTATCCGATCGCGTCCGTTCATACTTTCAAAACAGCGCCGATCTCTCGCCCAAAGTTATCGTCTTGGTTTCACTCATTCACGATCTAGAAACGATCGTCACCAACTCAGAGTTAGAAGCCTTATTGCTTGAGAGTAATCTCATCAAACGACATCGCCCACAATTTAACGTCGTGCTACGAGATGACAAACAGTATCCCTATCTTCGCTTTCCCATCAAAGAAAAGTTCCCACGCCTCTCTATTGTCCGCAGAGTGAAAAAGGATAAAGCTTTATATTTCGGCCCGTATGTTCCCACCGGAGCCATGCGAGAAACGATTAAGGTTATTCGAAAAGTATTTCCCCTAGCCACCTGTACGATCGATATCGATGGCACAGCTGATAGAGCCTGTCTGGAATATGAAATCAAGCGATGCATGGCTCCATGTACAGGAAACCAGAGCCAGGAAGACTATCACCATATCGTTAGACAAGTTCGCATGTTTTTGGAAGGACGCGATCAGGAATTAGTGGAATCACTACGCCAAGAAATGATGACAGCCGCCGATCAGGAAAACTTTGAGGAAGCGGCTCGCTTACGTGACCGTATTGCCAAAATCGAAAAGACTCTAGAGAAACAACGTATTACCCAAATCAATACTATTGACCAAGATGTACTAGGAATTGCCCGCGCAGGCTCAGCCGCAGACCTCCAAATACTCTTCGTTCGAGGAGGGTTGCTTATTGGTCGGAAAGACTTTTATTGGAATGACGCAGAAGGAAATTCTGACCCTGAATTGATCCGTTCAACCATCGAACAATTTTACAACAAAGATATCCTCCCCCCCAAGGAACTGTTAGTCCCTTCAGATTTCCCTGATAAGGACTTAGTCAAAACCTGGCTCAGTGAAAAAAAAGGGGCAGCGGTACGAATTCTTGTTCCCGAGCGAGGCGGAAAACACCACTTACTCAAACTTGCAGAGGAAAATGCTGCCGCCGCCTTGGAGAATCACCGACAACGACACAACAGGGAACAGGAAGCACGGAAGGAGCTACAACACGTACTTCAGTTAGCTCAACCTCCAAATCGCATTGAAGGATTTGATATTTCCAACACAATGGGGACAGATTCAGTGGCATCAATGGTCGTGTGGGACAATGGGAGAATGAAAAAGTCAGACTATCGCCGATTCAAAATCAAAACTGTTGAGGGAGCCAACGACTTTGCGAGCATGGAGGAAGTCATCTCTCGTCGATACGGAGGAACTTTGGCAACGGAAGAGCACAAGGCGCTTCCCTTTCCAGATGTCATTTTGATTGATGGAGGAGCCGGTCAATTGGGAGCGGCATTGGCCGCCCTCAAACAATTACCCATACCACCTATTTCTGTATTTGGGTTAGCCAAAGCAAAAAGAGAGAAAGAAGAGCGAATATTTTTACCAGGCGAATCATCACCGATAATTCTACCTCCAACCTCTCCCATCAGTCATCTCGTGCAAATGATTCGCGATGAAGCCCATCGCTTTGCCCTTCGATATCATCGTCGGCTTCGAACCCAATCGACGATTCCCATTCAGCCACAGCGAAAAAGGAAATTCTAACTTAGACATACAACGGCGGATAATTCACATGATAAATAAACGTACAATTTTAGCCTGGACTCTCAGCATTTTGTTTGCGCTCTTGGCCATATCCTTTGTCATTCAACTGGTGGGTGATGCAGGTACACCTATATTATTGGACCCCAACCACAAGCTGGAAATGCCGCCCCCGCCGAAATCGATATACCAAATTGGCAAAGATGCGGCAAATCAATCATCAAGCCCAACTAACTCTCCAACCGAAAAACAATAACGATCCTGTTATTCCCTCTTTCTCTGGCAACCGAAACATCAAAAACTTCGATGGTTCATCGAGTCTGCCAGCATTGCCCACAGTCACGCACCTAAGAAAAAACGCTCTCTACGACAGATTCTGTTCATTAGCCTCAACGCAGACAAGTCCATCTTGTAGAGGAGGGTAAAACAGCCCCCATCCAGCCGCCAAGAACAAGGAATTGAATCAATGGGCAAAGGCAGAATCATTAAGAACATCAAGGGAAATCCCGATAAAGTAAATGAAGTTTTCCATTTTCAAGATGAATGTGAACAACGGGGTTCACATTCAAGTGTTTTTAAGCAATGGCAGGGGGTCGAATTCCGAGACGGACCCTGTACCTGAGGCAACAATGGCATAACGTATCGCGACGTCATGATCCCTGATACCCCGCATTCTTCTCAATCACCTCGTTGGCTCACCTATCCAGTCGGCTTAGCCCTGACGATTGTTATCGGTCTCGGTCTGCCGGTCTTAGGCAGTCTCGCATTTGAATTCACCAGTCCCGAATGGCGGTGGCCAGATCATTCATATCATATGTTAATAGAAGTACTGGGAGGCTTCTTAGCCATCACGCTAGGCCTACTAGTTACCCGTTACCCACATTCCAATTCACCAGGACTTTATTTTTGGGTGGGATGTGGCCTTTTCGGCATGGGAATATTGGACATTTTTCATGCCATGGTCGATGTTGGAAAAGCCTTTGTCTGGTTTCATAGCACAGCCATATTTGTAGGAGGCATGTTGTTTATGGCCGGCTGGTGGTTACGAGATACATTTCCAAAATCTGGATCACTAACGCCTCCATTCATCATCACTATAGGCTCACTTCTCTTCGGTACAACATTTCTAATCTTTCAAGACTTGATTCCTCCCATGGTAATAGACGGAGAGTTTTCCGTTCTGGCAAGGGGGTTAAACATTCTTGGGGGGGTCGGATTTTTGGTGGCGTCCACCCAATTCCTGCACGTCTTTCGAACACACCACGCGGTTGATGATTGGCTCTTTGCGGTGCATTGCACATTGTTTGGTGTAGCAGGCCTACTCTTTGAGACGTCAACTCTCTGGGATGCAGGGTGGTGGTGGTGGCATCTCTTACGCCTCATCGCTTACGGTACTGGCTTGCAATGTATTCTCTCATTTTCCAAAAAAATCCCTCACCCTGCACGAACCAATAAGGCCCCAGATCAGGGGCTACTCCCTATCAACACTCGCATAACAGGCACATGGCTACCCTTGGTCATTATGGTGGTCAGTGTCATTGGAATCACCATCGGGGGCTTAACGCTACATCTCATTCACAAGCATCTCATCAAAAAAGAAGGGGAATCGCTAGGGATCATTGCCTCTGCCATTAGTGAACAAATAGAACGAACTATTTTTGAACGCAAAGGCGATATTGAACTGTTAGTGAAAGATTCAGTCTTCCAGCAACCCAACACCCAAGACATGTCAGCATATTTACAGATGGTCGCGCGCACGTACGATGCCTATCATGCAATAAGTTTTATTAACCGGGAAGGCGCAGTTGTCGCTTCGAGTCTCTCTAGCTTCATAGGTCAACATGTTGATGATGGGATGGTGACAGTCATGACGCAGTCCCCTCAACTACACTTTAAAGATGCCCAGCACTCGTCTTTTTGTCCTCAAATCTTGTGTCTTTCCTTCGCGATGCCAGTCATGACAGTAGACGGTCAGCTCCAAGGGATGATCCTTAGCCATGTACCCGTTCCTCAGTTCAACCAAATCTTTGTGCGGACAGCCTCCCTCACCAACCGCCATCAACATGGTCTTTCGACATTTGAATGGCAACTATTGAATATAGACGGCACCGTCATTATCGATTCAATGCTGAAAGAAGAAGGAACAGTTAGGCTTCACGACTTGGATCTACCATCTGCTCAATTAGTAAAGAACGGGCACTCTGGGTACATAGAAGAAATACACAAACGACGAAAAGTTCCTGTAGTCACTGGCTATGCAAGCACTCAGAAAATTCAAGACCTGCCGGAGTTTCATTGGGGGATTCTTATACGAAAAGATCAGAGCCAGGTCTTATCAGCCATTTCCACAATTGAAACAAACTTGAGTTTGATCGGTATCGCCACCATCTTCCCGTTAATCGGACTTCTCTTGTTCCTGACCCGTCGTCTGCAAACAGCAAATTTCGTAACGGCTCAAGCCTTGAAAGAGGTCCAAGCAAGCGAGGTGCAAAATCGCCTCATTGTACAGAACTCACTCGATGCCCATATTGTGATCGACAATCATGGGAGTATCACCAACTGGAACGCACAGGCTGAAATAATCTTTGGATGGTCACAGGATGAAATTCTTGGGAAACCTCTGATCTCTACAATTATTCCTAAGCAACATCAAGAAGGTCACATTCAAGGGATGAAAAGGTTTTTTGAATCCGGCGATGGTCCCATTTTAAATACACGGATTGAGACCTCGGCCTTACGGCGCAGTGGAGAGGAGTTCCTCATTGAATTAGCCGTAACCGCAGTCCATTCGAGAAATGAGACTCAGTTTAGTGCCTTTGTTCGTGACATCAGCATAAGAAAATCGATTGAATGTCGCATTGCCGCCGAACACGACGTGGCTTCTGTACTCACAGAATCGTCGTCTTTGGAGGAAGCTGCTCCCCGCATCCTAGAAGCGATTTGTACAAACCTTCACTGGCAAGTTGGAGCATTTTGGCAACCAGGTCGCAATGCAGCTGAAATTACTTGCATTGAGACATTTGCAGACAATCCTGGTGCCTACCCTCGTTTTATCGCAGCCACTTACGAGTCACGATTTACTCCAGGGCAAGGGCTCCCTGGACGTGTGTGGGATAGTGGAAATCCAGGATGGATCACTGATGTCGTGAACGATAAAAATTTCCCACGAGCTCCCTTTGCTCAAGAGGAAAATCTGCATGCCGGCCTTGCCTTTCCGATTTGGATAGAAGAACAAGTTTACGGGGTTATGGAATTCTTTTCCCGAGAACCTCAAAACCTTGATTCCGCTTTGCTCGCCATGATGGAGACGATCGGAAGTCACATTGGTCAATTTGCAGAACGAAAAGAAGCAGAGGCAGCAGTGGTACGTGGGACCTTGGCATTGGAGGGACAGAATCACGATCTGGCTCTTGCCCGAGATCAAGCCCTTATCGCCGTTCAATCGAAATCTGAATTTTTGGCCACCATGAGCCACGAGATACGGACTCCAATGAATGGCGTCCTTGGCATGGCCCAACTTCTGATTGAAACCGACCTCAACGATAGTCAACTTGAAATTGCTGAAACCATTCAAACCAGCGGACGGAGTTTGCTCACAATCATTAACGACATTTTGGATTTCTCTAAAATCGAAGCAGGGAAATTAATCTTAGAAACCATTTCTTTTGATCTTCGAATAACCATCGAAGAAGTTCTTGATACCTTTGCAGAAGAGGCCAGAATAAAAAACATTGAATTGATCGGACTCATCCATGCTTCGACACCAACCGCTCTCCAAGGAGATCCAGGACGGCTCCGTCAAGTCCTCTTGAATCTCATAGGAAATGCCATCAAATTCACCTCAAGAGGTGACGTCTTCATTCAGGTCACTGCATCTGAAGTGACACAGACAGAGGCGTGTCTTCGGCTGGAAATTAACGATACAGGTATTGGCATTAGTCCAGAAAATCAAGGACATCTATTTCAGGCCTTCAAGCAAGCCGACAGTAGTACGACAAGAAAATATGGTGGAACAGGATTAGGGCTCGCAATTTCTTCCCACCTAGTCCATCTCATGGGCGGAGAAATTAAACTAGAGAGTTGTGTTGGAGAGGGAAGTCAATTCTGGTTCACGACTCGATTGCTCTTGCAGCCAGAATCAGCCAAAACCTTGGTTCCACTTCCGTCCCTTAAAGACGTGAAAATCCTTTTCGTCAATGACAATCTAAAGAATCAAGCCACACTCGAACATTATGCCACGGCTTGGGGAGTTCGTTCTTCCAGTGCGTCAAGTAGCCATCAGACCCTTGAAGCGTTACATGCAGCAGCGAAAGACAATCAGTCTTATGACCTCGCCATCATCGATCAACAACTACCTGACCTAGACGGGTATACCCTCGCTCATCGAATTAAAACTGACCCTCTTTTGTCCAACACTCGACTCATTCTTCTCACGTCACTCGGGCACCGCGGAGATGCGCAACAGGCGCATCAAGTAGGATTCATAGGATATTTATCAAAACCCATTCACCAATCTCAGTTGTGGCAATGCATCGCAATGGCCATGGGGCATACCACAGCTCACGAAAAACCATCAACATTCCCCAATCCAAACATTATTACGAAACACACAATCAATGAACAAGATTCTCTCGCACGGATGCGAATTTTAGTAGCCGAGGACAATCTTGTGAATCAGAAAGTTATCGTCAAAATGTTAGGAAAATTCGGGTGCCAAGTCGATGTTGTCAATAATGGACAAGAGGCACTCGAAGCCTTTTCTCAACATTCCTATTCTTTAATATTGATGGATTGCCAAATGCCAGAAATGGACGGGTATCAAGCGACACGGGAAATTCGAAAATATGAAATAGAAGGCCAAAGTCAGCAACGAGATACATGCAGCGAGGTACGGGACACCCACCACATACCGATCATTGCGGTAACAGCCAATACGCTAAAGGGAGATCGTGAAAAATGTCTTGAATCTGGAATGGATGATTTTCTATCAAAACCACTTACGGTGGAGGCATTAAAAGAAACATTGTATCGTTGGACAACACAAGAACAGACGGAGTCCGTTGTATCGAGTTCCTCAATTCAGAGGGATGGATCCAACTCAACCATCTCAATACCAACGACCTCAGATGTCGACGAACAACCTCATTTGGACATGCACATTCTCAATGAGCTTCGCGAGTTAGGAGGAGACGAGGACCCCAACTTCCTTGCTTCGGTCATTGATCAATTTGTGCAAGATATTCCAAGGCACCTTGAAAACATTGGACGAGCGATTGAACAACAAAATGCTGATAACCTGATGAAAGCTGCCCATGCTTTTAAGGGAAGTTGTCGAAACATTGGCGCCACAGTATTGGCCGATGTGTGCTTTGCTCTTGAACAATTGGGCCGAAAAGGAACAACTGATGGCGCTACCCAAATCCTTGAACAAATCATGGCGGAGCAAAGTCGAACTCAAGTCGCGCTAGAACAGGCATTTCCCTCACAAATTCCATCCTAGGGTTTTTATGCCATTGAATTTGTCAAAAAATTATGCCCGTAGAATCCATTTCCTTAAGAATTTCAAAGCGATCCCCGACACAGACAAAAACTTCATAGGAAACGATGTTGTTGGTCAATAGTCAACAACGTTTAATATGGCATGATATTCATCAATAACATACCAAAACAGAAATATATATCGATAACTTGAACATAGGAATAGGAAGCAGACAGTAATAAGCCAAGTCGACCCGTAACACGAACTTCCATCCCATGGAATAACAATTTATCACCCAAATCATTTCTCTAGAGGTCACATGGAACTTACATCTGAACAAACCGACGCACTTCAAGAACTGCTCAATATTGGAGTCGGACGGGCCGCTGGCTCCCTGAATCAAATGCTTCAGAAGCCTATCAAGCTTCATATACCCTTTATCACCTTCGGTCGATCTCATGAACTACAGCAGCAAATTCAGGAAGCTGGGCACAATGCAATTTCGGCCGTCCAACTACCATTTCACGGTTCATTCGAAGGGTCTGTTGCTCTTATGTTTCCTCGGGAAAGTTCTCCCAAACTCGTGTCAGCACTGACTGGAGAGGAAAGCGAATCAGATGAATTCGATAGTCTCAAGGAATCGACATTGACTGAAATCGGAAACATTGTACTCAATAGCGTCATGGGATCACTCGGGAATATGCTGAATCAACAGATTAACTATTCTGTCCCTTTCTACAATGAGAATACCATTATGGGCATACTCGGGAATGCTGTAAAAGAAGCTGACCCATATATCCTATGGGCCCAAACTCGATTTACCATTCAAGACTTTGACCTCTCCGGAGATATCTTACTTATGTTTGAAGGGAAAAACCTTGAACAATTCTTAGAGTCCATTATGAGTCTTACGAACAGTGCCACATTAACTCATGGCTAACAACGATTTCTCTCAGGAGCAAGGTGATTTACTCGATCACGTCCCGAATGGCATCTGCATTATTTGCCAAGATTGGACTGTCAATTTTTGGAATCAAACACTTCAAGAATGGACAGATCTACCGAAGGCGTCCGTTGAAGGGAAGCTACTTGGAGAGTTGTTTCCTCATTTAGCAAAAACACAATATACAACTCGCCTTCAACCTTTGTTTGAAGGAGGACCTCCAGTCGTATTTGCCCCACAATTCCATGCACAATTTTTCCCCGCACTTCTTTCCGGAGGTTCTCCTCGCATTCAACACACCATCGCTCGACCTATTCACTCATCAGAGAACAATTCATGGCACATCATGATTGTCGTGCAGGATGTCTCGAGCCTTTATGGGCAAGTCCGCAAATCAGAAATGCTTCAAAGACAAGCTCAAGAAGAAATTCGAGAACGTAAACAGATAGAACAGCAAACCATCCACGTGCATCGTCAGAATCAATTACTCCTGAATTCTGTTGCAGAAGGCATCTTTGGGATAGATTTAAATGGCCTAACAACATTCGTTAATCCAGCGGGAGCCAACATGCTCGGATATGAGGTAAACGAACTCATAGGATCTCCCATGCATGCCACTATACACCATAGCTGGCCAGATGGATCCTCCTTTCCTCGTGAAGAATGCTCAATGTATGCCACCTTCATGGATGGGACTATCCGCTATCGAGACAATGAAGTGTTGTGGCGAAAGGATGGAACAAGTTTCTCAGTCGCCTACACCAGCAATCCGATTCGAAACGACAATGGTGAACTCGAGGGAGCCGTTATCACATTTCGAGACATTACCGAACATCAGCAAAAAGAACAAACACTCAACCAGCTATCCGAACGCCTACTCCTCGCTACGTATGCGGCCAAAATGGGAATTTGGGATTGGGACATTACGAGAAATGCTTTGACATGGGACGACCAAATGCTGGCTCTGCATGGTCTGACGCGCGACCAGTTTGAAGGACAACAAGGAGGATATACAGCTTGGATGAAAACGATTCACCCTGAGGATCGACAACAAGCACAAGAAGACTCACGACAAGCCCTTCAGGAGGGAAAAGAGTACCACCCTCAATTCAGAGTCGTATGGTCGGATCAATCCATTCACACCATTCAAGCCCATGCCATAGTGCAACGAGACTCAGAGGGAAAACCAGTTCGAATGACGGGAGTGAATTGGGACATCACAAAGGAAACAGAAGCCGCGGCATCAAGAGAACTCCTCGAAAAAGCGATCAATCGAGGAACTGAGGGAATGGCGCTGTTAAACGTACAAGGGCAATTCACTTATTTGAACCCTGCCCATGCCAATATGTACGGCTTCAAGACGAATGACTTACTTGGGAAAACATGGAAAACCCTCTATGAACCCAACGAAATTGCCAAAATCCAAGAAGAAGCCTTTCCAACCCTCAATGAGACCGGACATTGGACTGGAGAAGCAGTAGGCCGGAAACGTACAGGGGATTCTTTCCCGTTAGCAATCTCACTCAGTACATTATTGAACCAACATGGTGACGTAATCGGGCTTGTCTGTGCATGCCGAGACATCACTGAGCAAAAACAAGCAGACCAACAATTTCAACTTGTTGTTGAATCAGCCCCGAGCGGAATGCTCATGACTGACTGTGAAGGCACTATCGTTCTGGTCAATCAACTCATTGAAACTCTATTCGGTTATTCCCGTGAGGAACTGATTGGGCAGACAGTTGAAATGCTCATACCGAAACATTTCCGGCAGCATCATAAGACCTATCGGGCTGAATTTTTCATGCAACCTGAGGCTCGGAACATGCGGTCTGGTGCAAGTTTACTCGGACTTCGCAAGAATGAAACAGAATTTCCTATAGAAGTTGGATTAAATCCGTTGGTCACCGACCAAGGAACCTTCGTCCTCGCCACGATTATGGACATATCCGAACGGCGAAAGGCTGAGGAACAAATGGCTTTGGGCGCAAAAGATCTGGAACGAAACAACCATGAACTTGAGATAGCTCGAGATGAAGCACTTGCTGCAGTCAAAGCAAAATCTGAATTCCTCGCAACAATGAGCCATGAAATCCGCACTCCAATGAATGGGGTCATAGGCATGACCGGCTTACTATTAGACACCTCATTGACAGATGAACAGCACGACCTTGCAGAAACCGTGAAACATTCAGGGGAATTATTACTCGAACTCATTAATGATATTCTTGACTTCTCGAAAAATGAAGCAGGAAAACTCGATCTCGAAATTATTGAATTTGATTTGCGCAACGCAGTCGAAGAAGTACTCGAATTATTAGCTGAACGAGCATCGAATAAAGGGCTTGAATTGGTTGGCTTGATATACGCCACCACGCCTGTCACGCTCAAGGGCGACCCAGGTCGTATTCGTCAAGTGCTCATGAATCTCATAGGGAATGCGATCAAATTCACAGAGACGGGTGAAATTGTCGTTCAAATTTCAGTTGAGAAGGAGCAAGACGAAGAAGTCATCATTCGCTTTGCCGTGACTGATACTGGCATAGGGCTGTCAGAAGAAGCACAAGGGCGACTCTTCCAAGCATTTACCCAAGCTGATAATTCGACCACTCGAAGGTTCGGAGGCACGGGGCTTGGGCTTGCCATTTGTAAACAAATTGTTACCTGTATGGGAGGAGATATCGGGATTATAAGTACAAAAGGAGAAGGCAGTGAATTTTGGTTTACAGTCCCCCTTCAGTGGGAGAAAAATCAGGCCCCTCCGCCTCAAGCATACATGAATCTGCAAGGAGTCCATGCCTGCTTGGTCGAAAGTAATGACACTGTTCGATTCTTGATTCACCACTATGCACAAAGTTGGGGAATGCAATGCACCGTCGCCGCGAACGGAGCCGATGCGCTTAAACTCTTACGGACGGCTGCAACGAATAAGACACCGTGTGACCTAATCATCGTCGACCAACAACTCTCGGAAATGAGTGGAGTAGACTTTGCTAAAATGGTTAAAGCAGACCTCGCGCTCTCCAATAGTCGATTGATCATGTTGTCCTCCTTCGCCCAACGCGGCGAAGCCCGGAAAGCCCAAGAAGCCGGGTTCATGGCCTATCTGACCAAACCAGTACGACAAGAGCAGCTATATCGATGCTTGACTACTGCCTTGGGCACTTCCTCTCAAAGCACGATCAAGGATCATGAAAACTCCCCGACATTAATTACACGACACACACTTGAGGAAGCAGAAAAACGATCGCGAACCCGCATCTTGCTAGCAGAAGATAACATCGTCAATCAAAAAGTTGCCACGAAGATGCTTGACAAACTAGGCTACCGGGTTGACGTGGTCGCGAATGGAGAGGAAGCTACCGAAGCAGTCACTCGAATCGCCTATGATGTTATTCTGATGGACTGTCAGATGCCAGAAATGGATGGGCATGAAGCGACCCGCGCGATACGCGCACGAGAATCCTTAGAAGCAAAGGGGGAAGGAGACAAAAAAGACTCACATAACTCCGCACGCCTCAGGCCTCACATCCCTATCATAGCCCTGACTGCAAACGCTATGAAAGGGGATCGTGAACGATGCATGGAATCCGGCATGGATGATTTTCTTTCTAAACCCATCAATATGGAACAGTTGAACGAGATATTGCAGCGATGGGTCCCTCAAGAAATGTCTCCACAGCAAGATACGAATGACGTGACCCCCATTAACACTGAATGCTCACAAACAAATTCCAGAAAAGACAATCAGACTACCCCACTAGACATGCACATACTCGATGAACTTCGGGCATTAGGAGGAGACGATGATCCAGATTTCTTAGCCTCTGTCATTGATCAATTCCTTAACGATATCCCTCGACACCTCGATGGCATTCGACAGGCTATTGAGCATCATGACGCTGAAAGCCTCATGAAAATCGCCCATGGCCTTAAAGGAAGTTGTCGCAACATTGGTGCCAAACCATTGGCCGATGTGTGTTTTGCTTTGGAGCAGTTGGGACGAGGGGGAAGCACTGAGGGTGCGGCCCCAATCCTCGCGCAATTAGAGGCTGAAGAATCACGCGTGCGATCGGCCTTCCAAGCCACAACTCAATAACAGACTTCTTCTTAAATCCACCTGACCTCTTCTATTTGAAAGAACTCAAGAGATAGGTCACTCAGGCGGGAACCTTCACGAGTAGGTTATCAAGCAGCCGAACCTTGCCAAGACGAATCGCACCAAGCAAGACTACGGTTTTACGAACGTCTTGGCTCGGTAAAAGAGTTTCTGAATCACACACATTCAGATAATCAATCTTGATCTTTGAGTCGTTTTGTACGTGCGCACACATCACTTTTTCTATTTTCGAAATGGACTTTTCGCCATCCCGAATCACTCGACTGCCATCACGCAAGGCTTGATACAATAGAGGAGCTCGTCTTCGTGCGAATGATGATAGGTATCCATTCCTCGAACTTAACGCCAATCCATCCGCCTCCCGCACTGTTGGACACATAACGATACGTGTGCCCTGATTCAGATCTCTTGCCATTTGTTTAATAATACAAAATTGCTGGTAATCTTTCTGACCAAAGTAAGCCTGATGAGGGGTCACAAGGTTCAATAATTTTGTGACGACAGTCGTGACACCTTGAAAATGTGTACTACGCTTGGCGCCTTCCCAGCGATTAGCTAGATGACTTACCTTTACAGATGTTTGGAAGTCAGAAGGATACAATTCTTTGCGTGATGGGATGAACACCACATCAACACCTTCTTTTCGGCAGAGTGCAATATCAGATTCTAGAGGGCGAGGATATTCATCTAAATCCTCGGTTGGCCCAAATTGAAGGGGATTAACAAATATACTTACGACCACAATCTGACATGATCGTCGAGCACGCTGCATGAGGGACTGATGGCCAGGATGAAACGCACCCATCGTTGGCACAAAGCCAATCACCACCTGCCTTGAAATCTGATTACGTCTCCAGCGTTGAAGACCATTGATGGATCGAATAATCTTCATCTACTTATGCCTGTAAAAAAATTGAAACTATCACCGTCAAGAATCTGTTGGACACCACCAATTCAATCATTCCACTGACAGTGACCTCATTACATAGACTCTCGTACCGTGACACATTACTCGCCAGGAGGCGGGGCACATGTTGGTCGATTACCAAAACGTGTGCCTGGAACCACATCTAGCTTGCGAACTTCGTGCGAGTCCTCAAGCTCATGATAGATTTCTGTGACGGATCGATTGTAGACAGGATGCTGCCACTGCGGATCGAGTTCTATCAATGGTTCAAGGACAAATCGTCGAAGATGTAGGCGAGGGTGTGGCACCGTGAGATCAGGTTCATGAATGATCTGTTGTCCATAGAATAAAATGTCGAAATCCATGGTCCGGGGTCCACTTCGATGCTCCTCATCTCTCCCTAAGGCCTTCTCCGTTTCTTGACAAATCTCAAAAAGCTTTCGAATCTGAAGTGTCGTTTCGATTTTCACCACACCATTATAAAACCAGGTGTCTCCCAATACCCCTTGCGGGTCTATCGGTCGTGTTTCATAATAGGATGAAACCCCACGGACCTGTGAATGAGGTATCAAGCCCATCAGCGTCACCGCACGATCACATAACTCATGTCGGTCACCAACATTTGAACCGAATCCAACAAAGACAATTTCTGGATGCATACGTGCGTTTCCTCAGGAGAGGAGTCGTGGTCAATGGATCAATTACCAACCAATCTTTTTCATTCGTTCAACAGCCTCTGCTAGCCGTTCCTTTGACGTTGTCACCGTCATACGAATATACCCTTCGCCTGGATCGCCAAATCCATTACCTGGAGTCGTGACAATACCAGCCTTCTCAATCAAATGGGCTGTAAAAGAAGCTGAGGTATATCCTTTGGGAACTTCAATCCATACATAAAATGCTGCGGCAGGGTTATCTAGTTCCAACCCAAGGCTTTTTAAACCTGGAACTAACACATCTCGTCGCTCTTGGTAGATAGTACGCAGTCCGTCGGTCAGTTGATCGTCAGATTCCAAGGCAGTAATCCCCGCTTCTTGAATGGCTTGAAAGACTCCCGAATCAATATTGGTTTTCACTTTGCCTAACCCGCCAATCACATCTTTATTCCCCACCGCAAATCCGATTCGCCAGCCGGTCATATTGAACGTTTTGGAAAGGGAATGAAATTCAATGCCCACGTCTTTTGCCCCATCGACTTCTAGAAAGCTCGGGGGACGTTTCCCATCGTAGTAAATCTCGGTGTAGGCCGCATCATGACAGACGATGATCTGGTGCTCTTGGGCAAAATCTACCACCCGCTTAAAAAATTCTTTATCCGCCACAACTGAAGTGGGATTATTGGGTGAATTTAAAAACATGAGTTTGGCTTTTTGAGCGACGTCTTTCGGAATGGCATCAAGGTCAGGCAGAAACCCATTCTGCTTGGTTAATGGCATGAAATACGGAGTTCCTCCCGCAAAGCTTGTCGCAACAGGGTACACGGGATACCCAGGACTGGGAATCAACACAACATCCCCAGTATTAATAAAGGCGAGAGGCACATGGCCAATCCCTTCTTTTGATCCAATTAAGGTGACAATTTCTGTTTTGGGATCGGCCTCTACCCCAAAGCGCCGCTTGTACCATTGAGCGACAGCCGTACGAAAAGACAGCATGCCGTCATAGGATGGATATTGGTGATGTTTAGGGTCACCTGCAACCTGCTTCAGACGTTCGATAATACATTCAGGCGTCGGGAGGTCAGGATCCCCCACTCCAAGATTAATGATGTCCATGCCCTTATCTATGGCTTTTCGTTTCATCTCATCAATCGCCGCAAACAAATATGGCGGCAGCGTTCGAATACGGTCAGCATATGTAATAGGAAACCCACCCATAAATCCTTACTCCTTTTTTACCTTTAACAATGACTCACGTGAAGCCAAGTTCACATGGTCTTATTCGTGAACCAATGCTCATCGTTCTAGACGAGGAACATTCTGCGATTAACATTCTATTCCGATGCACGTTACTTCAGGCCAAGGGAAGTAATCAAGAATAGCGTACCAGGGACCCACGATGTGCCCGCCGTCGAACCTATTGAGTATCTGCGGTGAGATGGGCTATGAGTCGAGCAGCACAAGCATGCATGTGGGGAAGTGCGGGAATGGTTTTTGACAGGATCAAATCAGGAGAGGTGCCACATCGAACCACATCCTGTGAACATTGCTGAGACAACACCTGAACCCCCGCTTCTTCTATTTCAAGATGAAATAAAAGTGCGTACACATTGGTGCCGTATCTGTAGGCTTGAACCGGGTACTGCTCTGAACTGGCAAGGAGAACAGTTTTCTCTGGCAGCTCAAATCCTTCGCCATGCCATTGAAACACATCAAATGAACGCGGCATCGCTTCAAACACAGGATCCTGTTGGCCCTCTTTAGTCAGTTCAATTGGCACCATCCCAATCTCAAATTCGACACTTGGGGTAACAGACGTTCCGAGAGCTCGCGTAATCATTTGCGAACCGAAACAAACACCAATCACAGGTATATTTTTTGAAAGCGCGGCTTGAATAAATACCAACTCCTCCTCAATCCATGGGTCTGAGTCATTTACAGACATCGGGCCACCCATAATAAGTAACAATTCGCCAAGCGCGGTGGGTAGCCCTTGCTCAGGAATGAGCTGTGTGCACACCTCGTACCCATGCTGCTCAAGACAAGGTCGGAAGAACCCTGGCCCTTCAAACTCGACATGTTGTAAACAATGAGCAATTCTCATCAGTATGTGTATGACGTAATGTCAGTTCCCTCGTTATAGGATGCTGTCGACGTCATAAACGAAACAGAAGGATAATCGAAGGTCGACAAGGAAGGGGAGAAACAGTTTACTAGGCAGAGACAACCGGGATCACGTGTCCGTTTTTTTGATTGACGCATTCGACGAGATGCCAGAATCTGAGAGGATTCACCTTTTTCTTCCGTTCAACGACGAGAGTGGTGCCCTCCAATACGGTATTCAGCGACAAGTCTGTCCGAAACCCAATATGCTTGCAGAGAGGTGAAATCATCTTTTCAACAGCCGCAATCATTTTATTGCCATTACTAAAGTGATTGAGCATGATAATACGTCCGCCTGGCTTGCAAACACGAATCATTTCGCTGACCACTTTTCTATAATCTGGTACAGCCGTCACCACGTATGCTGCCATGACGATATCAAATGAATCATTCTCTAATTCCATCTGAGCTGCATCCATATGTCGTAATGTCACATGATCAAGCTGATGCACTTCCATCCGTTTACGTGCTTTCTTTAACATACCTTCTGCGAAGTCAATACCTAGGACCTCACAGTTTTTTGGATACAATGGCAGCGCCTCACCTGTTCCGACACCTACTTCTAATACTCGATCTCCTGGCTGAATACGCAAACCACGGACCGCTGATTCACGTGATTGTTGCACCATTCGTCCGAATGTTTGATCATACATGATGGCATAGTTCGTATAGACTTTTTCGACTTTTTCACTATCCATATACCCTCCAAGAGACGCTTTCGCTGCTTCGTTCACACTCATAGGATGACTCAATTATGAATAAGGTTAAAAATATGAATAAGGGGGTTTGAGCTGGGGATATTTAGTTAGGCGGGATACCCGGATGTTGGCGCCGTAGTCGGGACGGCCCACCTCCGCATGACGTAAGTGTAACTTACCCAACTTTTCAAGGAGAGTCAACTATATCTTCCTCCTCTCGTGAACCTTCATTGGGGACAACTCGTCTGTCCCTATCCCTGTAATCGTGATGTGACATTCAGCAATTTCGCCAAAAGGATTGCATTGCTCCATGTGGTTTTCTACAATTCATACGAGATGCTTCTCGTGTGACCTTTGATAATATTTTGCACTCATTGAAATTGAAAAAATAGATCGAGACTTCAGGAGGATCAAACATGCGGACTCAACATTTTCACTTCATTCAACTTTTTCTACTGACACTGCTGGCATGCGGATTCCTCAATTGGGGCATCAATCCCAATCAGGCACTGGCGATTGATATTCAACTCAGCATGGAGCAAGCCAATCAAGCATTAGCTGACGGACGCGGTTCAATGGAAAAAGCGGTAAAGGTCGAAGATGTGGCTGTGATTATGAAAGCTGCTGAACATGCCATCCGCGTAGGTGCCAATCCAGAAAAAGAACCTTGTGGAGCTCACGCCATTCTACGAACACGCTATTACTGGCTAGAGTATTTTGGGCGCAGAGAAGCCGCTGAGTCCAAACGGCAGAAAAAACCAGTTCGCATGCCCGAAAGCAAAATTCAGGAAATTTTGCAGATGCCGTATCTCGAAGTGGAAATTCGAATGTGTGGAGAAGAAGAATTCTTTGCTGAAGGCGTGGATGTAGCCCTGCAACAAGGATCCCTTATGGCTCGCCCGGTTGATGTTGGGGCCGCTGAACGTGGCAAGAAAAACCCGGGAGACATTCCCAGCTATCGTTCTCGATTTACTGCACGGTTTGCCTATGCCGACTTTGACCCCCAAGCTGAGAGCACCTTAGCTGTTTTTTTTCCCGATGGGAAATTATTCAACATCGAAACGGACCTTTCTAAAATACGGTAATTGCTTAACGCATCCACCCCATATTTTCGTTTCTTGCGAAAAATGCCTGCTCAGGGTAGTTCCCTCAAGAGTCTACGCCAGACTCACTGTTCCATTCAGCCATTCTCAGTGTATAAAGCTGATGATAGAGACCTTGACGTTCAAGTAATACAGCATGGTTTCCTTCTTCAACAATACGCCCCTGATGGAGCACAAGAATCCGATCAGCCGTTTGAATCGTCGTGAATCGATGAGCAATTATTAATGTGGTCCGACCAGCCATTAGATTATTGAGAGCGGACTGCACAAGTGTTTCCGACTGACTATCTAAGGCTGAAGTTGCCTCATCCATAATGAGAATCCGTGGGTTTTTCAAAAAGGCCCGAGCAATCGTAATGCGTTGTCGTTGCCCTCCAGAAAGGTTAATACCTTTTTCCCCTACCAACGTCTGATAGCCATCAGGGAACGATAAAATAAACTCATGCGCATTGGCACCTTGACTTGCTGCGTAGACTTCCTCATCACTTGCCCCAGAACTTCCATACCGAATATTTTCAAAAATAGTTTCTCCAAATAAGATCGTCTCCTGAGGAACCAAGCCAATTTGATGATATAAACTATCTAGCTGAACGGTACGAAGATCGTAGCCATCTACAGAAATGACTCCTGATGTCGGATCATAGAATCGATGCAATAGATTCACGATAGTGGACTTCCCTGCCCCAGTAGGGCCAACAAGAGCCACACGTTCGCCAGCTTGAATGTCAAATGATACAGACGACAGCACCTCCTGCCGCGCATCATAGGCAAATTGCACCTTGTCAAACTTAACTTGCCCTTGAATAGCTGGAAGGGGCTTCGCATCAGGAGAGTCGTAAATTTCTGGATGCGCATCGAGAATCTCAAACACGCGGGCTGTCGCACCTTGTGTTTCCTTGATTTGCCCAAAAACTCGAGCCACCGATCCAAAAGGTCCGATTAATATTCCCGCAAATAGGACAAAGGCAAATAGATCTCCTGGCGACATCGCTCCCTCAATCACTTGCTTCCCCCCATACCAAAGAACAGCAATGGCCGCCGTAAAGGTCAGCAAGGTAATCACCGGTATGAAAATAGCTAAAATTGCGGTACGTCGTAACGACGTTTCGACAAGGCGATCCATGACTGAACGAAACCGCTCTTCTTCCCTACCCGTTTGTACAAATGATTTCACGATGCGAATGCCAGACACCACCTCTTCAATGAGTGTAGTGAGATCAGCCGTATGATCTTGAATCAACGTTGAAAGGGACTTAAGACTCCGGCCAAACAAACGCGCCACAAGGGCCAACAATGGCAGCAGGAGAAGAATCAGCACACAGAGCTGCCAATTCATCACCACCAAGAATCCCACTCCACCAATCACCGTCACCAGATGTTTGGCTGAATCAATGGGCGCTTCCGTCAAGGTTGTTTGAATAACGCCCACATCATTCATCAACCGTGACACAACTTCGCCAGTCCGACGCTTAGAGAAAAAGTTGAGTGACAAACGCTGAAAATGCCTGAATAGATGAGCGCGAAAATCAGCTACCACTTTAAGCGATACCTGTGCCGTTAAATAGCTATGCACCATGGACAAGAGACTCTGTGCAACCATGAGCGCAAGAAACATCCAGATGGCAGCAGTGAGTTGTGAGAGATCTCGCTGAACGGTGATCAGATCCCATAAATTACCCGCAAACCGTATTAAAATCAGATTCAAGGCGGCAACGCCCATCACCAATAATGCAGAGAGGATCATCTGCGAAAGATAGGGCCGAAGGAATGGGTAAAACCTTGAGAAAATAGACATAGATAATTTCCAAACTTAAGAAAAAATACCTGAGTCGTAGGCAGGGGAATTAAAGATAATGTTGAATGAAGCTGAATTCGCGTAGAGAGATTATGGAGGGAACGCCCAGGAAGTCCTAAAACTCGACAATCTTATGACCGCTTCTTCACTTGCGTTCAGTACATACTTCAGCACCAGATACGGTACTTGCAAGTATCCCTAATCCAATTGAGTGACAGACTCAATCATGTTTTTATTTAACGCAACAAAATCTGATTGTTCAGTATCGTTGACAACCACATCTGTTAAATTAATAAACAAGACGGACTCGTCATTCAATACGTCAGAAATCCTATTCCGCATAGGAGGCACAAGCAAACTCCCAACATAGGTGTTGAGAGAAGAGCGGATTCGGATTCTTGCTTTTTTGCCCTGAGACATTGACTCCCATGGCTCAGAATATTGAATTGTAATTATCGACGACGTGCGAATTTCATTCGACGACGGAGCTTCTTATGCTTATGCTTTCGCATTTTTTTTCTCCGCTTTTTCACCACACTTGCCATATGTCGTTTCCTTACACCCGTACTTGTATGACGAATACCAAATTCTATCAGATGTTCCGCTTACATCAACGATTCGGTTGCCCTCGTTGGCAACATCGGGATTGTAAGTATCACAGGATTGTAAAAGGTGTCAAGAAATCGAATGATTTCCTCATGAAAATGCTGATTCAATTCGGGGAGTATTTTGCCCAATTACTCTACTTGACCTTTTCTCACAATGACTCGTTATAATGAGCTGTGCAACGACGACCTATCATTATTTGGCTAGGATTGACTCTCATAGTCCTCGTCCAGACAGGATTTTTGACTGGCTGTTCATCAACTCCACCCCGATATCCAGAAAGTCATGCTCGCTTTGAACGAATCGTCACAGCGGTTCAGACCTTACAACAGGCCTATGTTGGGCATGATCCAGTGGCGACCAACGATCTCTTACTGCCCCTTGATACCTTACTTATTTGGGAGCAAGGGATCCTGAATGATTTTCAGACTTATCCCGATATTGCCTTAGACTTGCTGATTGATCGCATTACCATAGATGGAGACCTCATTTCAGTTCAGGTCTCTTGGCAAGGTGAATGGAAAAAGAATCCTGAACAGCAGGGGATTAAGGCCCGAGGTCAAGGAACACTCTTTTGGAGCGGAACTCACGTCATTCTCCTCACAGGTGTGGAAGGTGACCTCCCCTTTGGCATGGCAGACCGTCAATCCATGTCCTAATGTGGCACCATAAGTATTACCTCCCACATTTACCCATATAACCATCTTCCTCATAAACAACCATTGCCTCGCACAAACACTAAAAAAATCTCACAAATCATTGAGACAGACTTTCTTGTCATTGGCAGCGGAGTGGCTGGGTTGCGAGCTGCGCTAGAACTCTCCAGTCATGGCCGTGTACTCATGGTTGCGAAAGGCGGCCCCCAAGAAAACAGTACGTTTTTTGCTCAAGGTGGCGTGGCAGTCGCCCTTAGTGAGGAAGATCACGTCGATCTCCATTTCACTGATACAATCAAAGCCGGCCATCAACTCTGCCGTAAACCTGCGACCAAAGCCCTTGTCCAAGAAGGCCCTGCGCGAATTGAAGAATTACTTTCCTGGGGTGCAAAATTCGATAAGATTAAAGGGAAACTAGCCTTTGCCCACGAAGGCGCGCATAGTCGACGAAGAATTTTACGTGCTGGGGGTGATGCCATTGGCAGTGAAATGGTTAGAGTACTTACAGCTTGTGCCCGCCAACAATCCACGATTACCTGGATTGGCAACCAATTCAGCATTGATCTTCTCGTCCTTGATGGCCAATGCTGTGGAGCCATTGTCCTCGAAGAACTGACAGGGAAATTAAAGTTGATTCTGGCCTCCGCTACGGTCCTCTCAACGGGCGGAGCTGGACAAGTCTATGCCCGCACAACCAATCCTGGAAGTGCCACAGGTGATGGCATGGCCATGGCCTTACGGGCCGGAGCCGTACTCGAAGATATGGAATTCGTACAATTCCATCCAACAGCGCTGTACTTACCTTCAAGTCCGCCTTTTTTACTTTCCGAAGCTATGAGAGGGGAAGGTGGACGCCTACGCAACAATAAGCGAGAGTTCTTCATGAAGCGATATCATAAAGATCGAGAACTCGCCTCCCGCGATGTCGTTGCTCGTGCCATTTGGTCTGAAATGGAAGCAACGAAAGCCCGCCACGTTTACCTTGATGTCACTCATTTAAGTGCGAGCTTTATCAAAAAACGTTTCCCGACTATTTACTCCACCTGCCTAAGGTATGACATTGACATTACGGAAGAATGGATACCTGTTTCTCCAAGTGCTCATTATTGGATGGGAGGAGTACATACTGACATCCATGGGGCTACCACCCTGCCAGGGCTCTTTGCCGCTGGAGAAGTAGCCTGTAGTGGCGTACATGGGGCTAACCGATTGGCAAGCAACTCCCTGCTTGAGGGACTTGTGTTTGGACTACGCTCCGCTCAATCAGCTGTAGATTTTTCCTCAGATCACACGATCCCATCCCTTTCACTTCGAGAAATTGGAAACTGGCCCAAGTCACCAACAAAACCTGTTCGAGATACAGAGAAACTTCGCAACTCTCTTCGTCGGTTGATGTGGACTAAAATAGGACTGGTTCGGAATGGGGATGTACTCTCAAAGGCGGTTAATCAATTAACTCGCTGGGAAAAGATGTTGGGCCAGACTTCTCTCACCCGTACGAATATGGAAACACGCAATTTGATTGAAGTTGCTCGATGTACCGCCGAAGCCGCCCTCTGGAGAGAAAACACAATCGGAGCGCATTTCCGAAAAGATTTCCCCAACGCCAAAGGGCTCAACTGGAAAACCCACAGCCAATCTCATCGTCCGCTCAAAACAACCGATTTCCCCCTGACAATAAAAAGAGCCAAGTAAACCACCCTGCTGGACCATCAACGCGCAATCCTCCGTCCCTCACAGAGGTCCGTCCAAAAAACGATGCCTGTTGGATTGAAATAACTGTTGAACTTTGGTCGTCACAACACCAGGACATATTTCACCAATATGCTTTGCTCCAATTTTTGATACTGGCATCACCTCTAATCCAGTATTGGTAATGAAACATTCTTCAGCAACTAACACCTGATCAAGCGTAAATGCGCTTTCCACAACAGTCATACCTGCCTCCCCGGCGAGCATAATCACAATATCTCGTGTCACGCCTTGCAGAATGCCACAGTTAACTGCGGGAGTGCAGAGTTGCTCCTGATGAAGAAAGAACACATTGCTTGTGGTGCATTCGGTCAAAAAACCGTCGATGTTGAGCATCAAGGTATCAAAGGAACCAGCACGAATCGATTCATGTTTCGCGAGAATATTATTCAGAAAACTGAGTGATTTAATTTGTGGAGACTGAGCGACAAGAGGATTTCGCCGAACCGTTCCAACGGTCAAATGTACACCGGTCTCTCGAAGTTCCGGTGAATACGGTCTCCATGGTTTCGCCATGATCACCACCGTCGGACGAGGACAGAGAAAAGGATCAAGGCCAAGCTCTCCCTCGCCTCGAGAAATCGTGACACGAACCGATGCATCTGTAAGCTCATTGCGACGCAGAATTTCTTTCAGTAATTCATGCCAACGAGTTTTGGGGAAAGGCGAAGAAAGGCCAATCAGATCGCAAGAATCATGGAGGCGTGATAGATGGTGTTCGACCTGAAACAAGCGCCCGCCGTAGGCACGAAGAGTTTCAAATACTCCATCTCCATAGAGAAATCCATGATCAAAGACGGAAATCTTTGCTTCGTCACGAGCCACAAACTTATCGTTAAGGAAAATTTCCACTCAAAAACCTATAATAAACTCGGCTATAAAAGTAACAAATTTTCAGTTAAAAGTTGACTTTCACCTACCCTGCTTGAGGACGCCGAAATCAACACTTCAAGACAGGCTAACACTTCAACATTGGAATAGTTCAGAAAGTTCTCAACTCAATAAAGGATCGCACACAAGAAGAGAACACTTACTTCAATTGCATTTTGTGGAATTGCACTTGTGCTCTCTCGAGACATGAACATAGCCCAATATCAGATGGGTAAAGTTGAAGCGCGGTCACAATACACTTCAAAGATTCCTTTGTCCTTTCTAGCTCTAACAACGTATCAGCCTTTCCCGTAATGGCATGAAGAAAGTCTTCGCCTTTTACATCGAACGTAAATTTTCCTGTATGGCCTTTTTTAGTATTGATTAGTTTCAACGCCCTGTTGTAGTAGAACAGAGCCTTTGGAAATTCTCGAAGGTCTTGATACACGTCAGCTAAATCAGTGGTAGCGCCTAGATGATTTGGGGTGAAGCGAAGAATCTGTCGATAGACAGTTGCAGCATCGTTAGATTTCCCCAAAACCTCTAATAAACCAGCTTTGAGGTGCAAGAGATCTGTATCAATGCCATCTAATTGCTGCATGGCTTGATCTATGGTTTTGATCCCTTTTTTTCTCCCCGCGGCATGAAAGAGGTCAAAACTTTGCACCTCTTTTATGACATTAGCAATTTCCTGGCCTCGAGCATTTGACTTTTTGCGCTTACGTTCTTTCAACTGCCCCTCCTCAAGAAAATCATCATTTTGTATTCAGAGTTGGATTCTCTTCATAACTTATTAAGTCATCGGCAATTATTTGTAAAATTTCTATCTAAACGCCTGCAAAAAAGCTTTCGCCTTGTGCACGGTTTCCTCATATTCCTGACTCGGATGTGAGTCCGCAACAATTCCTGCTCCTACTTGCAAATAGCCCTGTCCTGGGGTGAGCAAAAGCGTTCGAATCAGAATATTCATATCCATATCCCCGGTCCAACTCATATAACCTAGCGACCCGGTATACACACCACGACGAACCGGCTCCAACTGCTCGATGATTTCCATACAGTGAACCTTCGGTACACCAGTGATCGTCCCGCCAGGGAACGAGGCACGGAGAACATCACATGCAGTTAGGCCATCACGGATACGCCCAGAAATATTTGATACGAGGTGAGAGACATGCGAGTAACGTTCAACAGTCATAAACTGCTCCGCGAACACCGTGCCATACTGACAGACTCGCCCTAAATCGTTTCGTGCAAGATCAACAAGCATGAGGTGTTCGGCACGTTCCTTGGGACTAGCGAGTAATTCCTCAATGAGTCGACGGTCTTCACTCATGGTGGAGCCTCGTGGACAGGTTCCAGCAATTGGGCGAATTTCAGCCTGTTGCCCATCCAATCGAACTAATCGCTCAGGTGAGTTCGAGACGATCGTACAATTCTCTAATAACATCAACGCTGAAAATGGTGATGGATTCACGCCCCGAACTTGCTGATACCAATGTGCTCCTTGTACCGAATGATCAGCGGGTAACTCAAGGATGTTCTCGACACGAAATCTGTGGGAGATATTGGCCTGATAAATATCGCCTGCAGCTATTAAGTCCTGACAGAGCTGCACGCGTTCACTGTAGTCTTTCCGAGACTGTTGAGACTGCATCTGGGGCATCGATACATGGGGATATCGGAATTCTCTAAAAAACTGATTATCTTGTGGTGTAAGTTTTGCTTGCCAGGCAAGCAGTCGCTCTTTTCCCTCTCGAGCGAGCTGATCGCGGGATTCACTCGCCCACCTCTTAGGGTCCGGCGCAAAAACAAGATGCAGCAATTGGGCCTTATGATCAATTGCTGCGAAAATTTCCACGAACATAAAATACATGTCCGGCACATCAAGGTCAGAAACCGCCAACTCAGGAAGCTGCTCAAACTGACGAACCATGTCATAACTGAAGAATCCAACAGCCCCGCCAAGAAACGGAGGTAAATTTGGAATTCTTTCGTACCCCTCTTTTGACAGTAAATCTGAAAATATGGAAAACGTATCACCTAGACCCTGAACCGTCTGATCGCCAGTCTTTATCGCATACTCAGAGCCTCTGGCTGAAAATGTCTGATAGGGATCACACCCAATAAATGAATAATGCGCTAACTGAGAATTGCTCCCGCCACTTTCTAATAAAAAAGAGGAAGGCACACAGCCTGTCAGCCGGACATACAGCTCAAAAGGATCGTTAGTTGCCAATGGACAGGAAAGGCTGAGCGGAGCTGGAGTGGTGGCACAGAGAAAATTCTGGGTAGACCAGGAGCACGACGAAGATATGTCGCCCATGGATTACTCTTGAGGCGTAGAGGAAGACTCAAGAGCTTGAGTCGCCTCATCAGTGGTGAGTAGCCCTTTATTCACGAGGGTATCAAGAAGCCCTTGGACTGATTTTTCCGATTCACGTCGCAACCCTCTAACTTCTAGAGAAGGAGGATAGAACCGTAAATAATCTGGATTCTCTAGCTCGACAATGACTGGCTCACTCTCAGAAAATGGCGCTAAATCTTTGTTGTCACTTACCGGAATGTGAAAGTACGGACGCCCATCGGCCATAAGCCCATCTGCACCGCCAATATCGACACGAGCAGATATGTCCGCTCCAGTAATTTCAATAACTTTATCGACGATAAGAATAAGCGATTCTGCAACAATGGGATCATTGGTCTTATTCTTGACTCGAATGACGTATTCAATATGACTAACAGAGGTCAAGCGATTATTGGCAAAGGGATCATGCTCCTTGTACGAAATCACCGGAACGACTCCTCCAGTCAAATTAGGCAGGGCATCAACCGCCTCTTCTGCCACCACCGTCACATTCCAGAGGATCAAGATTCCTAGAGCCAAAATCAGGCCACCCTTTTTTGCCTTGAGCATCATATCTCACATTCGTATCATAGCTTCTGCCTAAATACCAGTTACCTTTCTTGAATGATGTCCCTGATTCTTCTTTAATTGACTTGACAAAACTACGGAAACTTTGTTTGAATCCGTCTCCTTCCATCGGTTTCAACTTTCCGGTGCGAATGATGGCACCTTCACAGGATCCAATGTTTTCTGGGCTTGGTCAAGCGATCAGGGTTAGTACTGATCTGTTGGCCTCTCTTATTGTAGGCGGGGCTCTTGGTTGGCTGATTGACACATATGTGTTAACGTCATCACCATGGGCTCTGGTGATTGGGCTCTTCTTGGGCCTTGCAGCTGGGATGCGAAACGCGTATCGGATGGCTCAAAATTGGCACTCGTAACTACTGATTGAAAGTAATAGGATAGTCATTGCAAGACCCACTACACGCATTTGAATTACATACAATAATCCCACTATCGCTCTTCGGACTTGATATTTCCCTTAACAAGGCCACTCTTGTCATGTGGGCGGTCGTCGCGTTAGTGGTGACATTCTTGTTCCGTGCTGGCTCAAGTCGGTCGCTGATTCCTGGCAAACTCCAAAGCTTGGCAGAAATCATGGTGGATTTCATCCGAGGAATCATCAATGACACAATGGGCAAAGACGGCATGCGATATTTCCCCCTCATTTGCAGCCTTTTTCTCTTTATTCTCTTTAGTAATCTCCTCGGATTAATTCCAGGATCTTACACCGTCACTAGCCAATTGGTCGTCACTGCGGTGTTCGCAATATTTGTATACGCTTTGAGTTGGATAATTGGGTTAAGGATTCATGGAGCAAAGTACCTTCCTGGCATTCTCATACCACCAGGAACACCTGGGTGGTTGTTACCGATAATGATTCCCATTGAATTAATCAGTCACATTGCAAGACCCATTTCTCTTTCAGTCCGACTATTTGCGAATATGACCGCAGGACATGTTATTTTAGGGGTATTATTTGGCTTAACGATCACCGGCGGGGTTTTAATCGGTTGGCTTCCCTTCTCGTTTACAATAGCCCTCTATGGATTGGAGTTTGGTATCGCGTTTATTCAGGCCTATATCTTCACGGTATTGACCTGTGTCTATATTGGAGATGCGATACATCTTCACTAGTCAGAAAACGATGAAATTGAATGCATTAGTAATGATAAAGTTAACAGTTCCAAGAATTCTTCGTGTCCTCACCGGACACTTGGACATTGAACTGAACATTCATGAGTCAGCAAAACTCATGTCCTTAACTATTTAACCCCTAGACAACGGGAGGAAAAGAATACGATGGATGTTGCAGGAGCAGCTTTATTAGGAATGGGTCTTGCGGCCGCTGGATTTGCTGGAGCCGGTGTTGGAATTGGCTACATCTTTGGAAAAATGATTGAAGCCGTAGCACGACAACCAGAAGCGGAAGCCAGAGTTGGAAAGTATATGTGGATCGGGTTTGCCTTGGTTGAAGCAATTGCCTTGTACGGCTTAGTGATCGCCTTTATTATTATGGGCAAAGGATAACAAAGGTTCTAGACTATGCCACAATTTGACAGCACTTTTTTCTCATCGCTCATTTTCTGGGAGCTCATTTCCTTTGGAATTCTCTTGTGGGTACTGTACAAGTTTGCCTTACCCCCAATTCTGGAGACCATGGAATTACGAGAGAAAAAAATTCGAGACAGTATTGAACAGGCGGAAAAAAACCAGAAAGCGTCAGAACAACAACTGAAAACTTATGAGGCTAAGCTGCAGGATGCCGCCAAAGAAGCTGAAGGCTTGTTAACAGAGGCACGAGAAAAGTCTCAGCGACTCCTGGATGAAAACGCCCAGCGTATCCGCACTGAAACTGATCGGCTGAAGGCTGAGGCGACACAAGAAATTGACCGTGAACGACGAAAAGCCTTACAAGACATCAGAAACGAAACAGCTGACCTAGCGCTCCTCGTTGCAGAGAAAGTGTTATCGCGAAGCCTGTCTGATGAAGATCACCGTCGCTTGGCCAATGAAGCCCTAGATGCGGTCGCATCCCAACACAAAAATTAATGGTAAGATTTTTACCCATCCCACACATACTGAAAGTCAAGAGCGCCTCACTACTGAAGCAAAAAAGACCTTCACCGTCCTACGTTGCTTTCTTCATTTCATTCGTGCTCCCTGACTGATACCCCGCCAAATCTAAGGTCGCAAATTGAAATCCAATTTCTCTGATCCCTTTCACAATACGATGACGGCGTTCATCGTCATGGAGCAAATGAAACTCTAACGACTCAGTTTCAATCCTTGCTATTCCGTCATGATCCCTAACTCGCACTTGCCTAAACCCTTCCTGAAATAACAGGGCTTCGGCCCGTTCTATCCGCGAGAGCCCCGCCCGAGTAATCTGAATCCCACGAGGCACCCTGGAAGAGAGGCATGCTGCTGCCGGTTTATCCCAGTTTGATAAACCCAATGACTTTGCTAATGCTCGAATATCAGATTTTCCTAACCCAACTTCGACGAGTGGACTCCGAACTCCAAGAGCCCTGGCTGCAATAATACCGGGACGGTCATCTTGCAAATCATCCATATTGGTACCATCCACAATTGCATTTAGCTGGGCATCTTCCTTCATTTTTCCAAGTAGCCCATAAAGGTCTGTCTTACAGTGAAAGCAACGCGTCGTATCATTTTGTACAAACGCGTCAATTTCCAACTGATCTGTTTCAACAATCTGAAGTGTCGTACCGATCTCTGCACTTAACTGATGTACGGCTACCAGCTCAATCGCTGGAAAAGTTGGAGAAGTCGCAGTAACGGCTTTGGCACGAGCTCCTAAAGTATCAAACGCAACCTTTAAAACCAGAGTACTATCAATGCCTCCAGAAAATGCCACAACGGTAGAGCCCATCTCTTCAAATAACTGCTGCAGTGCAACATACTTGTCACGCAAGCCTTCGTCACTATCACTCATTCTTCACAGTCCTTTACTCTCCTCACACACCTTGTTTCTTGCGCAAGCAAAAACTTTAAGCTTGGAGGTCGCCAAGCTGACCACAGGCTCCTAAGACATCGCGGCCACGGCTCTTCCGAACAAATACAAAATACCCTGCTCGACGCAACACCACCTGAAATTGATCAATCACTTCTTGACTAGGTCGTTTATACTCACTCCCAGCAAACTCATTAAATGGTATTAAATTAATCTTACATGGTATGCCTTGCAACAGCTTCGGCAAACGCTTCGCATCCTCAAGTGAATCATTGACGCCGGCTAAGAGTACGTACTCAAAAGTTAAATGACGACCAGTCTTCAGTGGATAATTCCGACAAGCTTTCAGTAATTGAGAAAGAGGATGCAATTTATTGATAGCAGGCATGAGTACATTGCGTTGTTCATTCGTCGTGGCATTCAAAGAAATTGCAAGATTCACCCCTAACGGAACCACCTCCTTCAGCCGGGGCGCGAGCCCTGCAGTCGACAGGGTGATCCGGCGAGGAGAAATTCCTACCCCCCAAGCCTGGTCAGTTAAGCGCACGATGGCATCAGAGACTTCTTCAAGATTCGCTAACGGTTCACCCATACCCATAAACACTAACGAGGTGATAGGGTGATCTTCCTCACATTGATCTTGGACGATGAGTACTTGCTCAACAATCTCATGCGCTTTAAGATTTCGTTTCAGCCCCATCTTTCCTGTCAAACAAAATGAACAGTCTAACGTGCAACCAACCTGGGTCGACACACATAACGTGAGGCGATCGCGCTCGGGGATCAACACACTTTCGACTTGAAGGTGGTCAGAAAGTTCTATAAGAAACTTTTTTGTGCCATCGGTCGCTGCTCGCATCTGTACATTCGTCGAACGTGGAATTGCTGCAATCGACTGCAGAAGGGCCCGATTGGAAAGCGAAAGATCGGTCATATCTTCTATGTCAGAAATTCTCCGTTGATACAACCATCGAAGTATTTGCTTTGCTCGATAGGGACGCCACTCCAGCTTTGCAACCAACGCACACATGCCAGACCAATCCAAAGCCAATAAATTGGCAGAATGGCGGGAATCAGTCATTGGTAGAGGTTGGGACATCATAATAGGTAAAGACCCTAACACAGTACCACATGGGCTACAAGACAGAAAGTTCATTATACTCAATATCGTACGGAAGACTTACTCATGAGACTACATATAGGCTTGCGTTGTGATGGGCTAATACTTAGCACAATGACTATCGAAATAAGTGATTTGGAGAAGTGAGAAAAAGTCAGTATTCATGTGCATTTATGTCATTTTATTCAATCGTAATATAGATATTCTGTCGCGCATGAATACTCTCCTTGCCCTCAATCATCTATTCTCATCTACCAAATAAGGTGCCTACAATCATAATTGCCACAACTTTTAGGCTTTCATTTTTTCATTACAGACAACAGGATAGATTTTAAAAACATATTTTAACTACTACACATAACACCAATAAGGAACTACATAAAAAATACATATATACTATTTAAATAATTCTTGTTGACATTGCTTTAATTGAATGTAAAAATTAGTCATCATATGGGAAGGATATACAGATGGAGGGTGGCAAGGATAAACACGAACTTAAGGATATTATTGTCGGCTTAGAGCAACGCATTGGTGCATACGAATCAAAACTAAAAGACTTACGAAAAAAACGGGAACGGCTCAATGAAGAAATCGCAACGACTGAGAAATACATCGAGTTGGCAAAAACTCTTTATCGCGTCGAAGCGGACAAATCGAAACTTGCGAGCCTCTCGAACCAGATTATTACAGATGAAACGGGAGCATTGCCCCCGACGGACACGGATGTCACGGACCAATCGAGAGAGATTCTCCTAGGTCGAAGTAAATATGTCGGGATGAGTGTCCCCGACGCGGTTCATATGATTCTGAAGGAGGGCCACCGATCCATGCATGCGAAGGAACTGTACCAATCCCTCATAGAAGGTGGCATGCAGATTCGTGGGAAAACCCCACTCACATCGATTGCAACATCATTAAAGCGCGATCATCGATTTCACAAAGTTGCACCGAACACCTTTGAAATTGTTCGCCAAGAAGGCGACACCAAGCCCCTCACCCAAGCGGTGTGAGGTTCGGCACGCAGTCACATGCGTCACAAAGAATGTGAAAGGAGGTGAATCTCTTGGCCACAAAAAAGAAAGCTGCACCAAAAAAGAAGGCTCCGACTGCGAAGCCAAAGGCAAAAGCCACAACGAAAAAAAAGTAACCTAGATTCCCACCGTAGTACCGCCGGGAGTGGGGCCCCCTGCTCCCGGCGGGTTTTTCCTCCTGCCGCTCTATTCCCATTGAACCGTCCCTTACCAAATTCCTATCACGCTACTCCCTTTTCTTGTATTCTGAATTACTGCCTGGAGCACCATGATGAAAATTTCTCATACCGAACTTAATAATCTCACCAAGACTGCGATTGAGGCCGCTCAACTCGGCGGATCAATCCTGACTGACTATGCGCAAAAGGGGTTTGAGATTCAGAAGAAATCTGAAATTAACCTTGTCACGGAAGCAGATCTTGCCTCAGAGAAAGCTATCGTCGACGTGATCAGTCAATCCTTTCCCTCACACCAAATACTAGCCGAAGAGAAAGGGCTACACACGACCCATGAAAGTCCATACAAATGGATCATTGACCCACTTGATGGGACAACAAATTTTGCTCATGGATTTCCCATGTACAATGTCTCGATTGGTGTGGAATACGAGGGAACGATGCTTGTCGGCGTTGTACTTGACCCAACAAGAAACGAGATTTTTGTCGCAAGAAATGGACAGGGGGCAACTCTGAACAACATTCCAATTCACGTCTCTACCACTCCCAAAATTGGTGACGCGCTGTTGGTCACAGGCTTTGCTTACGATGTCCACACCGTCGCAGACAATAACCTCAAAGAGTTCTGCGAATTTTCTCTACGTACCCGCGGAATGAGACGAACTGGCACCGCAGCCATTGATCTCTGCTACATTGCCTGTGGTCGCTTTGATGGATTTTGGGAACTCAAACTGAACCCATGGGATACCGCAGCGGGAAAACTCATCGTTCAAGAATCCGGTGGGAAAGTCACTAACTATAAAGGAGAATCCTTTTCCATCTATGGACAAGACCTCATCGCCAGCAATGGATTAGTTCATGATGAGATGGTGGCTGTTCTGGACGAAATCAGAACTTCCGATTAAAAAGCATGGCGTACTGCCTGAAAACAACAGAGGTAGCACTGACATAACGGACCTCGGTTGTGAAGCCTAATTCAGTATCAGCCCATCTCTAATAGCTGATGCTCTGGATTACGTTCACGAGCGAAATTTTTTGACCAGGGTGAGCGAAAAAGGACGACGGGACGTTCGCGTTGGTCCTTGACGACTAACGCATCGGAAGGTGGTTTGAATGTGCTAACCTCTCCCTCAAGCCAAGCACTTGACTCATAAGACAAGGCGTCGAGTTGTGTTTCAACTCGATATTCACTTCGTAAGCGAAACACCAAGACATCAAATTGAAGTCGTCCCACCGCGCCTACAAAAAAATCTAATCCGTCCAAACTTTTGAATATCTGAATCGCGCCCTCAAGCGCTAATTGTTCAATACCTTTATCAAAGGCTTTTCGCTTGGTTGTATCGGTAGGTCTCACTCGTGCAAAGACTTCTGATTGAAATTGGGGAAGCGGTTTATAGTTAAACCCGTCCGTCAACGAAATCGTATCGCCAATTTGAAAGACCCCTGGATTAATAATTCCGAGAACATCACCAGGATAGGCCACATCCAAAGTATTCCGATCTTTGGCCACCATACTATGAGGCCGTGAGAGACGCACTTCATTTTTCACACGATGATGCTTGACGACCATGTCGCGCTCAAAACGCCCAGAACAGACGCGAAGAAATGCAGTACTATCTCGATGTCGAGGATTCATATTGGCTTGGAGCTTAAACACATAAGCACTAAACGGTGTGTTAACCGGATCAATCGTGATTTCTGTTCCATCATACGCATCAGCTAGGCGAGCTTCGGCGGAAGGCGCAAAATCCACAAAGGCATCAAAGAAGGTCTCCACTCCAAAATTCGTCAAGGCCGACCCAAAAAATGCAGGGGTCACCTCCCCCTCTTGAAATGCCTCGCGCGAGAATGGATTCCCAGCCACCTCTAATAATTCAAGATCCTGTTCAAGTTGTTCTCGGAGGTATCGAGGAACCTGTTCAAGAAACCCTGGATCATCTAAGGACATTTCTGTCACGATAGGTTTCGCTGCTCCCGCCGATGCCGTTTTGGTATATTGCAGCATCCGTCGTTTTTCGCGTTCAACCACTCCCACAAACTCACGCCCAGACCCGACAGGCCAATTCATCGCACTCGCGTGAATCCCAAGGACATCTTCCACTTCTGACAGCAAATCCAATGGAAGGCGGCCGGGTAAATCCATTTTGTTGATGAATGTAAGAACTGGAATTTTCCTGAGTCGGCAGACTTCAAATAATTTCCTCGTCTGTGTTTCCACGCCTTTGGCCGCATCGATGACCATGATGGCACTATCCGCTGCCGTGAGGGTTCGATAAGTGTCTTCACAAAAATCCTGATGGCCTGGTGTATCAAGAACATTAATAATCGTGTCTTTATAGGGAAATTGCATCGCCGAAGCGGTGATGGAAATTCCACGCTCCTGTTCCATTTCCATCCAATCTGACGCAGCCAACTTTCCACTCTTCCGTGCACCCACCATCCCAGCCGTTCTGAGCATACCTGAATACAATAAGAGTTTTTCTGTGAGAGTCGTCTTCCCTGCATCAGGATGGCTAATAATCGCGAATGTTCGGCGTTTACTCGCAGCAACACGAATTTCTTGTTTAATCTGAGGGGTCAACATTCAATATACCTTGGTCAAGAAAAAATGGATGGATGAATTATAAGTCGTGCAGACGTCCTTGGGCTCTAGCCAGATTGACCCGAGCGGCATTAAACGTGAACAAAGCTTGAATATGATTGTCCCGCGCTTGGGCAACAGACGTTTGAGCATTGGTCACTTCAATATTTGTCGCCACACCGACAGCAAAACGCTCTCGTGCGAGATCGAGTTCCTTGAGAGAGAGCTTCAACCCAAGTTGGGAAACGGCAACTTGTTGTTGTGCCGACTCAATGGTCAGTAGGGCATCACGAACCTCTAGGGTTACCTGATACTCAAGGTCTTGCGTTCGAATAGATTCTTGGCGAACGAGACTACGATTTTCAGAGATACGCCCCTCCCGTTGCCCCCCATCAAAGATAGGCACGGTGAGTAATACCTGGACGTTATCGGTAGTGAGGGCATCTGGAACCTGATTGCCAATCAAACCCACGTCAGCAGATGCTCCCAAATTAGGAACCCGTTCACTAACCACTGAGCTCAACGTCAACGCAGCAAGCCGCTCACGATGTTTTTGTGCTTGCAACTCCACTCGATTCTCCCTGGCAATTAATAAGGCGTCCACTGTGGTTTGTTCGGGAACATGAATCAACTCCAGTTCATCGGTAAAAACAATTCGAACATCAAAGGGGAGACCAATGGCACGGATAAGGTTCAGTTTAGCTCGATTAAAGTCATTCCGTGCAACGAGGAGACGTTGTCGTTCATTTTCCAATTGAACCCGAGCACGAGTCACATCTAAAGTCGTAGCCATCCCCGCAGACTTCCTCTCAACTGCGAGACGAAGCAGTTCGATATTCAATTTCACATCAGCTTGCCGTGCATCCACAGCTTTTTGAGCTCGAAGCCCCTCAAGGTAGACGAGACCAGTGGTCGCCATCGTGTCTCGCTCACTAACTTGAGAATCCAAATTGGCCACATCAATACCAGTGGTGGCTGCCCGCCAACGTTGAATCAAGCTCAGACTAAAAATATTTTGCGTCAGAGAGGCTCTCGCCTCATAAAAATCTATTGGTTTTGAGACCGAAGGATTTCCACCAAATGATCCAAAGAAAAATCGGCGGCGTGCGCCACTGACTCGACCCGAGATATTGGGCAACAAGGCTCCAAACCTTGTATCAGCCACATGTTCAGCTTGAGCAATTTTCTCTTTAAAAATTTGAACGGCCGGATTTTGATCCACGGCAGCCTGCATCGCATCCCGCAAACTCAACCGCAGTTCAGGAAATGCTTTCTTGTCAGGAACTGATGCAGGCTTATCAGTAGCAGCACGTGTTCCATCTGATCCACACAGAAGAATACCCAAACACACCGCAACTACCCAGAATGAGTGATTCGGAAAACTTCCCCCGACATGTCCATCAATTTTCCATTTCATAACTTCTCGTTCTTCAAAATTACATCCAATACCAGAAGGACCCTTTACACTTCGCTTGTTTCAGGAATAAGCGAAGCTGCCATTCGTTGCTGTCGTTTCTGCTTCAACTCCATCACGATACCAAATAACGCCGGAACCACGAACAACGTAAAGAGCGTTGACATCACTAATCCACCTAACACCACACTGCCAATCCCTCGATACAATTCCGATCCTGCACCTGAGGACAACACAAGAGGTAGTAACCCAAAAGTTGTCGTGAGCATACTCATCATGATCGGTCTAATTCTGGACCGGACAGATTCGCGAATAGCTTCTTGCGCCGAAAGCCCGAGGGGCATTCCTGTTTCGAGAGAAGCGTCGTCTTGTGGATCACGAGGCTTCATGAAATTCAATGCTTGGTGAACCACGAGAATCGCATTGTTGACCACCACGCCGATGAGAATGATGAAGCCAAGCATCGTTAGCACATCAAGAGGTTGATAGGCCACAAAAATATTCACCAAAAACAACCCGACAAACCCACCGGCGGCTGCCAACGGAACACTAAAAATAATCACCAAAGGATAGAGGAAACTTTCAAACAAGGCTGCCATCAGTAAATACGTAATGACCAATGCCAGTAGAAAGTTCCACTTCAAGCTTTCATAGGTTTTTGTCAAATCATCAGCCGTACCCGATAAATGAATCTGATACAAACGACCCAATTGCCCACTTTGTTCCAACGGAGTCAGGATCTGCTCCCTGATCAAACTCATGGCCGTTTCAAGCGGCATTTCTGAGGATGGAATCACTTGAATCACGATTGATCGCTCACGTTCAATATGATTAATTTGCTCGGGACCTGAGACTAATTCAATATCAGCAATCGCTCCGAGAGTCGTCAGGTGCCCTCCTCGTGTATAGATAGGAATAGACTCGAGGTCTTGCGTCCGATTCGCATACTGATCCTCACCCCTCACCGTCAAATCAATTTCGTCCCCTTCAAATTGATAGTCACTCGCTTTAGCACCATCCACCAATGCATTCACCATAAATCCGACTTCTCGATTGGTGACTTGAACATCTGCGGCACGATCGCGGTTAACTGTCACATGGACTTCAGGACTTCCCAGGTCAAGACTTGGCTTTGGCCGAAGCTGAGCATTAGGAAGTAGTTTCATTGTTTTACCAAATATCTGGCCGCCTAACGCAATCAATGTCTCTAATTCTGGCCCAGTAATCTCAATATCAATATTACGTCCCTCACCAAGACCTCGCTGAAATAAGTTGCGCTGCGTCACAATACTAAATACACCAGGTAGATCAGCCGTGGCGCGTCGAAAAAGCGGGATGAGTTCTTTGACACGTTCATCCTGATTAGTCCGCCCCCCCATAAAGACCATTCGACCGCGGGCCACATAAAAAAAGTTTCGGATACTCGGCCCGTCTAGCGCAGCCTCTTCTGGCGTCCCTGGCTTGGCATCCCAGTATGGACTCAATACGCTTTCAATGGCATTCCCCATTTTGATAAATTCATCAGGGTTGTACCCAGCCGGTGGAAGCAAGATCCCAATCACTAAATTCCGATTCCCATTCGGAAGATATTCAGCTTTTGGCAAGAGTAACAATGTAAGGCCAACGGCTAAGAATGTCAGAGCCGCAACTGTCACGATTCGTCTTAGCTGATTACCACACAACCAATAGATGAAATTGGCAAATCGATCGGCACTGATTCCTCTTCGTTGCAAGAAGCTATCGGTTTTTCGTAAAGCATGATCAACGCCTAAAGAGTTTTCGGATGAACTATTAGATACGTCCGACCTTTTTTTAGCTGTGGTCAGAATTCGGGCAGAGAGACTTGGAATCACCGTAATAGACACCAACAGACTGAGGCCCACTCCTGCACTAATCGCAATAGCAATATCTTGAAAAAGCTGACCGGACTGTTCTTTTACAAAGACAATAGGAATAAAGACGGCAATCGTGGTGAGCGTACTGGCTAACACTGCACCCCACACTTCGACCGCACCATCATAGGCCGCACGAACCAACTCTTTCCCCATCTCGCGATGGCGATAAATATTCTCCAGCACCACAATAGAGTTATCAACCAACATCCCCGCGGCGAATGTCATGCCGGCAAGACTTATGACATTCAGATTCCGTCCCAACATCCACAAGGTGATGAAGGTCCCCATGATACTAATAGGAATAGCAAGTCCAATCACCAGCGTCGTGCTACCCGTCCGAAGAAACAAAAATAAGATAGTCACGGCCAAGAGACTACCCACGATCAAGTTTTGCTGAACAAGAGAAAGCGAATTATAGATATAATCCGTTTCATCATAGACTTGAAAGAGTTTCAACCCTCGTGGCTCTAATAAATCTGCATTCAGATCATCGACGGCCTTTCGAAGCCCATCCATGGTATCTAAAACATTCGCACCAGTCTCTCGTATCGCATTCACCGCAATACATGGACGGCCTGATTGCCGGACGATTTGTTCCTCATCTTTATAGGCCACGCGAACGGACGCCACATCTCGAACATAAACGGGGACACCCGCCCTTCTTGCAATAATGACATCTTCAATTTCTTCAGGACTCTGATATTCCCCTACCGTTCGAACGACGTAGCTTCGCTTTCCTTCATTAAAATTTCCGGCACTAAAATCTCGATTTTCCTCATCCAAGGCACGAGACAAATCTGACAAGGTCAAGGATCGAGCCGCAAGTTTATGTGGAGAGACCAGAACCTGAACTTCTCGTTCTCGCCCACCATAAACATTAGAAGCCGCCACTCCAGGAATTCGTTCAAAACGAGCTTTAATGACATCCTCAGCGAAATCTCGCATCGTATCAATATTAACAGGATTGCCATCTATCGTCTGAAAGATAAACCAACCAATGGCCGAACCCGCAGTATCGGCACTACTAATGACTGGCTCATCGACTTCGTCAGGATATTCTTTAACCTGATTGAGTCGATTCGAGGCTCGCAAAAGCGAACTATCAATATTGGTTCCAGCTGGGAAGCGCAAAATCACCTTACCCGACCCATTGGAACTCTGGGAGAACATTTTCTCCAGTCCTTCAACACCCTTTAGCTGCTCCTCTTGTTCATCAATGATCTCTCGCTCAACTTCGTTTGGACTGGCCCCTTGCCAACTTGTATCAATCGTGATTTCAGTTTTACTGACATCAGGTGTCAATTGGACCGGCAACTGCTTGAGCGCAACCAAACCAAATATGACAATAAGAAGCACACCCACCGTAGTGGTCACAGGATTGCGAATGGCAAATTGAACAAGAGGCATCGGTTACCCTTGAGACTCCAATATTCGCACGGGCTGCCCTGGACGCAATCGCTCATTTCCTTCCACGACGACAGACATACCAACCTGAATATCTCCAGTCACCTGTACAACCTCGTCTAAATGAAGCATCGGCGTGACTGGAATCTGAGATACCTGACCTTCATTGACTAAATAGACAAACTCCCGTCCACCTCGAAGCACCAACGCATCTTTCGGAATGACTAACGCGTCATAGGGAGCCCCGACCTGTAAAGTGACACGCGAGACCATGCCACTCTTAATCGCTAAGCCTGGATTAGGAATTTCGATGTTAATAGGAAATGTTCGAGCCGCCCGATCAGCTTGCGCCACAACCGAGAATACGCGGCCCTGCGCTTGAATGTCTGGCAACCCATCAAACCCAGCAATCACAGGATCATTCACATGAATATCCTTCACGTAACGTTCCGGCAAAGGGATCTGTACTTGCACACGAGAGAGGTCAACCACCTCGACCACTTGCCCGCCAGACGAGACCCACTGCCCCACTTCGGTAAACTCTTTGGTAATCCATCCATCAAACGGTGCGACAATTTGTGATTGCCTCAATTGATCCCGTACCTGTTGGATCTCTGTTTCTAATTGAATCAATCGTTGTCGCAAGGCACTCTCTTCCGTCACCGCATCATCAAATTCCTTTTGAGTCACGAGTTCTTTTTCAAATAACACCTTGACGCGCTGAAGATCTTTCCGCGCTTGCTGATAGCGCGTTCGAGCTTCTTGATGAGAAGCTTCCACGGAATGAAGTTGGATGTCCAAACTATTAGTTCGAAGACGCGCAAGTACTTGGCCATGCTTCACCGCCATACCTTCTTCCACAGGAAACACTTGGACGAGTCCGGCAATTTCACTGGCAACGACGCTTCGGCGCCAAGGCTCTACCGTCCCAACCAACGAGACGGATCGCTGCACTTCCTGCATCACGACAGTCGCCACACGAACCGGAGACGGCGGTCTCCCCTGCGGCGGTTCGGCCGACGGCGGCTCACTGCAAGCAGCAAGCAGCCCTCCCAGACACAACAACACGAGACTTAAGCGTATATGCATGTTCACCACAATTCACTCACTTTTTCTTGTCTGATTTTCAAGACCATTCAGAAATAAACTCCCTAGTAATTCCCCTTTACTCTCCAGCGACTCCGCTGGACTTGACTGAAGAATCCAGGCATACATCGTCGAATTTAACATTCCATGAAAAGCTAGGGACGTGGCTTCTGGATCAAGTCGCTGAAACTCACCAGTACGAACCCCTTCACGTATCAAGTCAGCCACAAGCGTAATTTGTGCTAAATAGAGAGTCCAAACGCGATCTCCAAATGCACTCTTCACCGTCCACTCAAACCCGCTCCATTCAGAGACATAGATTCGAAAGAAATCTCGATTTCGGTCAGCAAACGCCAATTTCACCTCAATGACTGCCGTCATTTTCTCCGTCGCTGTGTCTGCTTGCGCAATGCGCTCATCCAATAGTCGAAGCAATTCCTCAACCTTGGCTTCCATGAGCGATATATAGATTTCTTCCTTACTTTCAAATATTCGATATACAGTCCCCATGGCAAACTGTGCAGCGCCAGCAATTTCTGCCATACTCGTCTTAAAAAAGCCATGCTTAGAAAACAGTCGTTCAGCCGCACAGAGGATTTCACCCCGACGAGCTTCGACTTCGCGCTGCTTTCTTTGAGTACGCTGATCCATAATAAATTATCGGAACAATTATTCTAATACATGACATCAAATTCTACAATATAGAATAACCATTCACTTTAGTAGAAATTTGAAGAAAATAGTCTTGCCGTTCTCAACAAGACACCATGACCAATCAGCAGCAATGTGAGGGATTGAAAAATACCCCGATAACCGTAAACTCCACATGGTGATCAAGAACGCATCTTGTCACCAAACTTATATCGTTATCTCTTCTGCTTGAGGGCCGCCTGACACGCCTCAAGATACGATAAACACCATCACCTCAGAACTGTCAGCATTTAAGGGATACACTTGATCTTTGGGAAACACCAACAGATTCTCATTTAAAGTCCTACTATTGTTATAAATACACCGCCAAGTGGTCCAGCAGGCCTATAAAAAATCCATATTTCTTCCTGCCCTGCCCCAAACTCTTCCCTATCTCCCCCTGGCGTGAACCTGACAATCACCGACCAATCAAATTGGCTCCTCTCTCATTCGTTAGGCAAGCAATTCCAGGATTCAGGTATACAATAATTACGCGACCGAAGGTTCCCTCTGCATTTGTTCTATACAGGCAGACACCTCATAGGACTATGACATTTTGATTAATACGACTTCCAGGCTATTCCTCTACTATATAAACAAAATCGAAAATCCCCTCTTACGATTAACTAAGCAACTCTAATCCCCTCGCCTCTTAATGTTCCTAATGGCTTGTGCATGAATTTGGGAGACCCTCGATTCAGTAATATTCAGTTTTTTCCCAATATCTTTCATGCTTCGCTCTTCAAAATAGTACTCGGCCAGAACAAAACTTTGAGGATACGGAAGATTCTTAATCTTCATTGTCAATGTGTCTTGAGTTTCTTTTTCGACCATCGCCTGCAAAGCTCCGCTGTTTTGATCAGAAACCCTCGTTTCTTCAACGTTCACCATGAGTTCGGAAAAAATTATTAAACCAGACTTTTTCTCATCTTGACGAATACGATCAATCATTTGAGGAGTTAGCTGACAGTTCAAGCCCAGATCATTATCTGACGGATGGAATCCATATTGTTGCTCAAAACGCTGAGTGGCCTTCCGGAAATTTCTAATTTTTTGAATTGTAGAACGAGGCGCCCAACTCATTTTTCGTAGCTCATCCAAAATCGCCCCTCTCACACGATGAAGAGCAAAAGTCTTGAATAATGTATGTCGAGAGGGGTCGAACCGCTCCAAGGCTTCAAGAAGGCCAAGCGTTCCAACGCTGATCAGCGTCATCAATATCATAACTGCCTTGTCGACACCTCGCATACCTCCTCGCAACAACTCTCACACATGGAAGTAAGGCCTTAATCTTCGCTTCTCGCTCATCTGCATGCAAACACGAGGAATTCGCCCAAGACACGTTCGGACGTTGTGAAATCCCTTGCCGTTTCTTTGACATGTTCTCTCCTTAATCCTTTTATTTGGCCGACTTTGAGATCTCGCTTCTCGCTCAATAAAATAGCAGAACCTGTTTCATTAGCTGCAGTGAACATAACTTGAGCAACTCCGGTGCCTAAACAATGAAACATAGACATTGATAGCCGTTATGGATGTTCTGACTGAGCCGTTGCATATTCGTATTCCCGGGAAGTGTACTTTGAGGCAACGAGAGAGAAAGACGAAATGTTCACCGTAGAAATGACAGGGTAAATTTTTGAATTTCTGTAAATTTTACTGGATTAGTTAACGATGCATACGAGTGTAACGCTTCTATTTCGCAGAACTCCGACCACATCATAGGTTCAAATACTTTGTTGACTGTGCCTCAATTCGTAACCTTACCATTCAATACGTCAACTTTTTTCACTTGGCATGTTCATTTCTTGAATAAATTCGTTTTATTGCTACTAATTTTATGAGGATATTACGAGTTCCTTCTATCTTTATTTTGTTCATCAAATATAAAAGTCATGGCACGAATACTGAAGTCAGGTAAAGGACAGCACAAGAAAAGCCCATAAAGAAACAAGTATCTTTAGATTGCTTCATAGTAGTCCGATATCAACTAAAGGGCCTAAATCCATTAGGTGTTGTCAAAATGTGGATACCATTCAGAACAGAAATACTGAGAGTCAAATTTTGTAGGAGGAGATGAAAATGAAAGGTGTTGTGTTCAACCTATTTGAGCAATTCGTTGTCGAAAACTGGGGAGAGGAAATTTACGAACAAATATTAGATGAAACAACACTTGAGACAACTGAACCATTTGTTGGTCCTGGCACATATCCTGATGGAGACTTCCTTGCTTTAGTGGTCAAAGCAACAGAGAAGCTCAATGTAACGGTACCTGATGCCGTTCGTGCTTTTGGAAAGTTTTGTTTTCCAAAACTTGCAGACGTCTTCCCAAACTTTGTCAATATGCATACCCATCCAAAAGCCTTTCTCAAGACGATTGATTCTGTCATCCATGTCGAAGTGAGAAAACTATTTAAGGATGCTCAAACCCCTTCATTTCGATACGAAGATCCGAGTCCAGAGCAATTAGTCCTCATCTATGAATCACCAAGAAAATTTTATGAATTTGTTGAAGGACTGCTTGATGGAGTGAGTGACTACTTTAAGACCCCAATCCAACATTCACGAACCATTTGCACTGAGAATGGACAGGAATTCGCACGATTTGAACTCACATTTGGAGAATTGGAGCCAACCCACTCGTGACGTCCAATATTGCAGACCGAAAACTCGCACGAGCTCAAAAGCAAGTCGTTATCCTCGAACAAATGATTGAGGACAAGACACGGGAGCTCTTTCTATCACAGGAGGATCTTCGTTCAGCCAATGAACACTTTGAAAGCGTTATTCGTTCCATGCAGGACATGTTGATTGTCTTGAAACCTGACGGGATGATTCAGAGCGTCAATGAGCAAACTACTTCCCTGTTGGGTTATGACAGGGATGATGCTCTTATTGGCCAATCGATCAATATTCTTCTCAATGAAGACACATGTTTCAAGGAGTTAGCACGACAGGGAGGAAATACCGACACACCCTTTAGTCAACAGGAGACAGTATTCAAAAACAATACTGGCGACACATTTCCGGTCTTACTCTCAGGTGCACCTCTAAGAGATAGGAATGGCACATCCTGTGGTCTTGTTTTACTCGCTCTTGATATCCGGGAACGCAAAGTCCTAGAGCAACAACTATTACAAGCCCAGAAAATGGAGTCGATTGGACAATTGGCCGCTGGCATTGCCCACGAAATCAACACGCCTATTCAGTTTATTGGAGATAACTCCCGATTTCTTCAAGAAGCCTTTTCCGAGTTACAACCCGTTCTAGACAACGCTGCAACTCTCGTGACAACGACGAATAATGGGCGCGTAACCGCAAACACACTACAGGCCGTAACTGATGCAGTTGAAGCGGCCGATCTCAGCTACTTAGTCGAAGAAATCCCCAAAGCTGTCGAACAAGTATTAGAAGGCGTAGAGCGAGTTGCCACCATCGTACATGCGATGAAAGAGTTTTCTCATCCCGGTGTAGAAGGCAAAACTTTGGTCAATATTAATAGCATCATTGAAAGCACAGTCACAGTCTCACGAAACGAATGGAAATATGTGGCCACCCTCGAGACAGACTTTGCCTCTGCACTCCCACCCGTATCGTGTTTTTCTAGTGCAATTAGTCAAGTCGTACTCAATCTTATCGTGAATGCAGCCCATGCGATTGCCGAGGTCATTGAAAGTCAAAACGATCAAATGGGAATGATTCGTATTGGAACATGCGCAAATAATGGATGGATAGAAATACGCATTAGTGACACTGGAAGTGGAATCCCAGAAACTATTCGCAACAAGATTTTCGATCCATTTTTTACAACAAAACAAGTAGGAAAAGGCACCGGACAGGGGCTAGCCCTCGCTCACTCGGTCATTGTTGAAAAGCACGAAGGCATAATTGACGTTGAATCAGAACCTGGACAAGGCACAACATTTATTATTCGATTACCGATTCAACAAACTCAACATTCAGCTTCATTAACAAAAAAATCATGAATTCTTTTACCCTTTCGAGGCACAAATAATTCCTAAAGAATAGAGTCGAGTAAACTGCATTATCCAGGAGCATAGTACGCAATGAAGACTGAAGAATCCCAACAAGATCGAACGTTTTCTGACGCATTGCCAATTGGAGCATTTGAAGTCAATCAACAAGGTGAATGTCTCTATAGCAATCCAACGTTTCAAAATATCCTCGGACGAAGTGATCGTCAAATACTAGAATTTGAGTCATCGAGTAATGAGATGGAAGTCTGGCTCGATTGGTTTCACCCTGATGATAAACCCTTATTAGAGGAAAAATGGAAGCTGTTTCAAACCACATTGCAACGAATAGCTATTGAATGTCGTCTCCCCCCTACAAAATCAGAAAATAAATGGGTCTGCCTCTGCCTCCATGCTATGGGGACAGATACTGAACTACGGTATTTAGGCACGATTGAAGATATTTCTGAACGAAAATCAGCAGAAGAGTCCCTACGAAAAGCGCATGAAGACAATGAAGACATCCTCTCCGCCATTTCTGCAATCCTAATAGGAATTGACAAACAGGGTCGGGTCAGAAAATGGAACCCCGTAGCCGAAACAACATTCGGTCTTTTATTTTCTGGTGTGAAAGGACAACCACTTCAATTATGTGGGCTCAAGTGGGATTGGGAGCAAGTGACCAATGCTGTCAAAGATTGCCAAGGAACCGCGACCTCAATATACCTTGATAATCTGGCCTATCACCGTCCTGATGGTACGGAAGGATTCGTTGCCTTAACCCTGAACCCTATGGTGACAGAAGATGCAAGCAAAGGGGTCAAGGGAATACTCATATTAGGAAAAGACATCACTGAAAAACGACGGCTAGAACGTCAACTCTTGCAAGCTCAAAAGCTTGAGTCGATCGGGCAACTCGCAGCCGGTGTCGCACATGAAATCAACACCCCTATTCAATTCTTAGGAGATAATACACGATTCCTTGATGAAGCCTTTGCAGATCTAAAAACTGTCATCGACGCATGTAGCAATTATATCAATTGCCACTTAGAAAAAGATGCCAGTGACACACAAGGGCTCTTACTTCAAAAAGCCATGGAAGAAGCAGATGTTAACTATTTAACAGAAGAAATCCCCCGAGCCATTTCCCAATCAATGGAAGGCATTGAACGCGTTGCGGCAATCGTGCGCGCGATGAAAGAGTTTTCTCACCCTGGAGTCGAAGGGAAAACGACCATTGATCTCAATAACGCCATTAACAGTACGATTACAATTTCGCAAAACGAATGGAAGTACATCGCTGATATCAAAACCGACTATGACTCCCAACTTCCGATGGTGTCCTGCCATGTGGGAGAGTTAAACCAAGTGTTCCTCAATCTCATCATTAATGCCACCCATGCTATCGGTGACGTCCTCGGACCAAACAGTACGTCTAAAGGTGAAATTACCATTCAAACCCGTAACCTACCGGAATGGATTGAAGTGCGGATTTCAGACACGGGCGCAGGAATTCCCGAAGACGTTCGCAATAAAATTTTTGATCCGTTTTTCACCACAAAACAAGTCGGCAAAGGCACAGGGCAAGGACTAGCCATCACACATTCCGTCATAGTCGAAAAGCACGAAGGCACAATTACATTTGAAACTGAGTTGGGACAAGGAACTACGTTTATCATCCAACTACCGAAGCCAGCAAGTGATTCCAGCAAAACTCAGGACATTTAATTGCTAAAACCCAGTTCGATTAACCAAAGTGAGTCAGGCACACGAAGTCGAGATCAAGATAAGATTTAGACCTCATCAAAAGGGAGATTCAAGATGGCCCCTATAAAACGAAAAATAATATTTGTAGACGATGAACCCAATGTTTTACAGGGCCTTCGTCGAATGCTCCGGAGTATGAGAGCAAAGTGGGATATGACATTTGCAGAAGGTCCACAAGCAGCCCTAGAAATCTTAAAATCAATGCCACATGATGTCATTGTCTCGGACATGCGGATGCCCGGAATGGATGGAGCTCAATTACTGAGAGAAGTGAAGACTCACTATCCGACCATGGTGCGGATCATTCTGTCCGGTCAATCAGAACAAGAAAAAATTCTTCGAGCCATTGGCCCGACCCATCGATATTTATCCAAACCTTGTGATCCTGATGTCATCAAGCTCACCATTGAATCATCATGTAATCTTCGAGAATCGATCCAAGACCCAATTCTCCTAAAAGTCATTTCGGATACAGAAACACTTCCTAGCCTCCCTGGTATCTACCAGGAAATCATGTCAGCAATGGAAGATGAAACATCTTCTCTGAAAAGTATCGGAACAATTTTATCAAGAGACATGGCTATGACGGCAAAAGTTCTTCATGTTGCGAACTCAGCCTTTTATGGCCAGCATCACCATGTCTCAAGCGCCGAACAAGCAGTCGCGTTACTTGGCGTAGACACCATGCGAGCCCTTGTCCTCCAGGCACATATTTTTTCAACATTTGACTGGGAAAAACTCCAAAAATTTTCCATCGAAAAAATTTGGAACCACAGCATTACCAGTGCCTCATTTGCTCGTATGATTGCGGCCGAAGAAACAACTGACCAATGGGTGATCGAAGACAGCTTTGCATCTGGGCTGTTACATGACATCGGCAAACTTGTGTTAGCTACCAATTTCCCGTCTCAATATGAGGAAGTACTCACACTTGCTCAAACAGAAAATATCGAGGATTGGGAAGCTGAAAAAACGATACTCAACACCACTCATATGGCCATTGGGGCACACTTACTAGACCTATGGGGACTCCCTGATTCTATCCTGGAAGCACTGGCATTCCATCATCATCCAGGAACGGTCGGACATCACAGCTTTACGCCTCTTACTGCTGTGCATATCGCTGACACGCTTGATAAAAAAGGAGAACTAAGTACTGATAAAAGTAAAGAGGGGACAGTTGATTTTCCCTATCTCGAGAGTCTCGGGCTCACAGAACGAATTCATCAATGGAGTGCGGTTTAATCAATACATCTCGACTGAAGGAAGGAATATCAGCATGTCCACGATCACAGATAAAATTCTATTCGTAGATGATGAGTCAAATGTGCTTGAAGGTATTCAACGACAGCTGCGAAAAAATTTCACAATAGAAACGGCGTTAGGCCCGGAGAAGGGACTTCAAACGATTGAGGAGCATGGACCATATGCCGTCGTCGTAAGCGACATGCGTATGCCGAAAATGACAGGAGTGGAGTTTTTGTCGAGTGTTCAACTCAGCTCTCCTGATAGTGTTCGAATGATGCTCACCGGAAATGCAGATTTGCAGACGGCCATCGATGCCGTCAACGATGGACAGATCTTTCGCTTCCTGACTAAGCCGTGCCCACCTGAATCACTCACAAAAGCCCTACAATCAGGCCTTCAACAACATCGCCTCCTGCAAGGGGAAAAAGAACTCCTTGAACAAACCTTGCGTGGAAGCGTTCAAGCCCTCACAGATGTCTTAGGCTTGGTAAATCCCGAAGCATTTGGCCGATCGTCACGCGTTTCTCGATACGTCAAGAACATGGCGATTCATCTTGGCGTATCCGACGTCTGGCAGTATGAAATGGCTGCGATGCTTTCCCAAATCGGATGCATCATCTTACCCGACGGTGTGTTAAAAAAAGTCTACGACGGACAAGTGTTGGAAGGTGAAGAGTCTCAACTGTTTGCGCAGCATCCACTCATTGCTTCTGATATTCTAGGGAGAATTCCTCGCATGGAAGAAGTCTCATCCATGATCGCTTTTCAGGAGAAACATTTTGACGGAACTGGACTTCCCCACGAAGCCTTAAACGGAGAAGCTATCCCCCTGGCGTCTCGGCTCCTTAAGGTCGCGCTGGATTTTGATGCCTTAGACTCTGCAGGAATCGACAAAATTCAAGCATTTGAAGAATTAAAGTCCCGATCAGGATGGTATGATCCTGCCGCTTTGGAAGCGTTAAAGATTGCCTTCGCTACTGAAATTGGCTATGAAGAAAAAATGCTCAAATTCATGGAACTTCGTGAAGGTATGGTGTTTGCGGAAGAACTTCGTGGCACCAACGACCTGTTATTAATCGCGAAAGGTCAAGCTATTTCTCAAACGCATATTGCTCGCATTGAAAATTATGTTCGCATGGGTCACGTGAAGGAACCGCTCAAGATGCTCGTACCCCAAAGTCCTGCATCATAAAAAAGATTGAATGCCCCATCATTGGCCGTGAAGATTCGAAGGTTATGACACCAAAGCCGAAAGTGCTATTCGTAGACGATGAGCCCGCAGTCGTCGATGGACTCATTCGTGCCATTCGACAAGAGTCCTTTGAGACCTTTGCTGCTCACTCAGCACAAGAGGCGTTGGATTTCCTCAAAAATCAGAAAGTTGATGCCATTGTCGCTGACCAGTATATGCCCGGCATGTCAGGGTTGGAGCTACTTCAACATGTAGCCCAACAATATCCTCAGACTCTACGCCTTATCTTAACTGGCCATCAGGATCTCGCATTGGCCCATCAAGCGATTCAAACCGAAACAGTCTTTCGATTTTTCACTAAACCATGTCACCCCTTCGATCTCGCCATAAGTATGAGGCAAGGCCTACACCAAAAGATGTTAGAACAACAAAATCACAATCTGAAACAAGCCATCAACTCTCCACGATCTTCACGCCTCTTAGATGCTCATTCGGCAACCGTGCGGTCTCTTAGCAAGCAAGTCGAACGGATCACAGATTTGGACTCAACAGTATTGATTACTGGAGAAAGTGGGACAGGAAAAACAAGTATAGCCCGAATGATTCACGAATCTAGCCACCGATCAGCCCATCCATTCGTCACCGTGAATTGTGCAGCACTACCTCGAGACCTTGTCGAATCGGAATTATTCGGGCATGAACGTGGAGCCTTCACAGGAGCCATATCAACGAGACCAGGAAGAATCGAATTGGCAGAACATGGGACGTTGTTTTTAGACGAAATTGGGGATATGCCCCTCGAACTACAACCGAAACTACTCACGTTTTTGGATGATCGTCGTGTACAGCGGATTGGCGGTAAAGAAAGTCGGGTGATCAATGTTCGCGTCATTGCCGCGACCAACCAGAACTTAGCTGAGCATTGCCAATCTCGAAGTTTTCGAGAAGACCTCTACTTTCGCCTCAATGTTTTTACCTTACATATCCCTCCTCTACGCATTCGGAAAAAAGATCTTGGAGAACTCATAGATCAGACTCTCATAAGGATTGCACAATCTCGCAACCATGAACTGTATTCGCTCTCCCAAGAGGCACGACAGGCTCTTTTTGACTATCCATGGCCAGGCAATATACGCGAGCTAGAAAATACCCTTGAGCGTTCGTCAGCCTTTTGTGATGCTGGACAGATCATCTATCCTGACCTTGCATTGCCACAACAATGCCAGAATTTAAGTGATTCTTCAGAGTCCGAACCTTTTTCGACTAAAGGTAAGACTCTCGCTCAATTGGAAAGTGAAGCCCTATTACATGCACTGGACATATGCCAGGGAAATAAAGCTGCGGCAGCGCGTCAATTAGGTATCAGCGAAAAAAGTGTCTACAATAAACTAAAGCGTCTCCACTCAACGCCTACCCTGTAAATATTCCCGGCCTATTTCTAGTCACTCCTATAAATTTTACAGATACTCAGATCACCCTAACCTTGTGGAGTTCACGCACGAGATAGTGATTCTTCGCTGTTTATGGAGATTGTCTGAGGTTTTCAACATAATACCTTTAACGGTCTCTGGTGAGTCCTGTGGTACAAGTTGTGCTCCTTCTCAATGTCATAAAGAAAATATTATTACGACCGATTTCATATAGGGAGCACCATTTATATGGGGACACAGCTCGAAGGTCAATTTATTCACAACAATGAGAATGCATCGAGTCAAAAGATCGATCAACTAGGCAAGGAACTTCGATCTAGCCCTCCCGGGATTTCGTTTTTTTCGATTCAACTTAGACCAAACCTACCTCCAATAAAGATTCAGAATATCGAATTATGGAGCGGTGACCACCTGAAAGCCATAACACATGCACAATTCTTTACAGAATCCGCCTGCGCTGGGAACTCTGAAGTGGTCATGTAGGGTCGTGAGTGAGCAACCAATAACTGTCAGTCCCGGCAACCGGACCTCACCAATACATGTATTGTGCACTACTCATAAAAACAATGATCTTTTGACTATTTAACCTAACACGCACAACGGCAGAAATTTCCTGAAACCCTTCTTTCTAACATTGGTTTATTGGAGGTTCTCTATGAAAATGAATACTCAGGACACGATTCTATTTGTGGATGACGAATCACACGTACTCGATGGGATTCAACGTCAATTACGAGGAAAGTTTCGCATCGAAACTTCAATCGGTGCTGAGGAAGCACTCCGTCTCGTTCAAGATAGAGACCCATTCGCTCTCGTGGTGAGTGACATGCAGATGCCAGGAATAAGCGGAATGGACTTTCTCAGTCGCCTACGATATTCCTCACCCCAGACAGTGAGAGTCATGTTAACAGGAAATGCCGATATGCAAACGGCCATCGATGCAGTGAACGACGGGCACTTATTTCGGTTTCTGACAAAACCTTGTTCGCCTAATGATCTCTCTCAATGTCTTGAAGCAGGACTTGAGTACTATCGATTTCGAAAAACACAAGATGAGTTTTCAAAGCATAATGTGGAAGGATTCATCAAAACACTCTTGGAAATTCTTGCCCTCACCAACCCAGAGGCATTCGATCGCTCCCAACGAATTCGAACTTATGTCAAGCAAATCTCTGAGACTATAGGGATGAGAGAGGTAGATGTACTTGAGACAGCGGCCCAATTGTCACAAATTGGCTGTCTCGTGCACCCGACTCAAAGTATTCAACAATCTGGAGAGCTTGAAGACATGACGACTAATCTAATTCGTGAGCATGAACCTGATTCAGTGGCTGGTGAGACCTTGCTTCGTCATATTCCTAGCCTAGGAGAAATCGCTAAGACCATCTCGTATCAAACTAAGCATTTCGATGGCTCTGGTTATCCAAAAGATTGGCGTTCGGGTTCTGACATTCCTTTGGGCGCACGGATACTAAAAGTGGCCTTAGACTTTGATTCCTTAGTCTTCAGTGGAATGAATAAAGCTCAGGCTTTCCATGAACTAACAAGACGCAACGGACGCTATGACCCAGTTATCCTAGGGGCTTTTCATCAGGCGCATAGTATGGTTCAAGGGAGACAAGAGCCGCACAAAACACATTCAAGTGAAACCATCCCCGCTCAACAAAATTCACAGCAACACTAGGAAGTGAGAATCTGCGGCCGAAACTCGTCCATACCTAAATCCTAGCAACTCAACTACCGCAAAGTTCAACAGCTCAAGGAAGATAAAGGCCGACTATTGGAATATACAAACTTCCGCCACCAAGTCTATCGAGGCATCACAGGAAAACCTTCCATCTGTGGTCCTCCCGAGACACCTCCGGAAACGATAAAGGCCATCACCTCTGAGCTGTCAGCATCCAATGGTCGCACTTGGTCCTTGGGAAACACCAAGAGATTACCGGCGAAGTTGTAGGATTGTGGAAAATATACTGCCACATGGTCCAGGAGACCTAAAAACTCCATGTTACTCCTCGTCACAAATCCTACGGCCTCAGCATGTCCATTCGGCGTGAGGGTCACCATCACAGGTTGATCAAACCGCTTTTTCTCGCCCATGAAGGCAGCAATGAGATCTTTGAGTGACGTATAAAGCAGTTTGACGAACGGTGCCTTGGTGAGCATTCTCTCAACAAAATCAAAGACTTTTTGCACAAACACATTTGAGGCAAATCGACCAGTCAACGCAATTAGTCCAATGGTCACAAAAAAGCCAACCCCTGGAATTGGGATATTAAGCCACCCATCAATTTTCTCAAAAAGAAAGAAGGTGACCGAAATCGTCACCACCACCGGAACTAAAATGAGGAGCCCCTCTAAGAAGTTCCTGGCTAAATCGTTCATCGTGATATTTTTCCAAAACGCTGGCCTATCCCATTTCATGAGTTTTCACCCTCCACACGTGAATGATACGTCCAAGATTCGTTTTATGGCAGATTGTGCACAATATGCTCGGATTCATACCTAAATTGCCTTCTTTTTAAAGACTCTAACGAACGAAACTAATTGATACAAGCCGCTACTTGCCTTGCCTATCATCAATCCAATCCAGAGGTTACAGGCAAGGAAGTGATGCGATACAATAGGAGAACGTCAATCACAAGCAGAAATGATGCCGAGAACATTCAGAAGGGAATCAATTATGGCCACGAGCGGAGCAAGTCCAGGACAATCATCATCTCAATCAGGCGATTCAGCAGCGGAAACAGAAATCCTCAATGTCGTCGTCCAACGCGAAGGACAAAAAGTCAGCACGAAGTGGGGACTTCACCCAAATTTAAAAGATGAACTGAAACCCGAAGAATGGAAAGAACTCACGGAAATTATGGGCAAAGTGACCACCCTCATTGGGGACCGCTTCTCCCAAGTGCTCGGTCAAGCAGAAGAAGGGCCAGCGGGAAATGCGTAAACAAAGGCCTCGTTCATAATGTCACACTACACAATGATCATTCAGCATAGCCTTTGTTCACTTCGCTAGCATCATTGTTGTTCCACGTCTTTCGCGCAGCGCACCCCATGCGCGGCATTCGCAGTTGTTGGGGCATTGTAGATTCGTACGCCTGTACCAAGATACGAGGGGGAGCTTGACCAAGCCCCACCTCGGAGCACTTTAAAATGTCCGATGGATGGCCCTTGAGGATTCTTCCTTGGGCTTTCCACGTAGTAGTCATTCGCATACCAATCAGCCACCCATTCCGACACATTCCCAATCATGTCATACAGGCCCCATGCATTTGGGACGAAGGTTCCTACTGGTGCTGTTCGGACATAGTGGTCATCGTAATTGTCGAGAATCGGCCATGGACGATCTGAAAAATTTTGTTTGTGTGTCTGGTCGGCCACATTCCCCACCTCTCTTGATCCTGACTGCGCCTTCCCCAACCAGATATTCGTCGCTGAACCTGCACGGGCTGCATACTCCCATTCCGCCTCAATCGGAAGACGTTTTCCCATGCCCTCACAATATACTTTTGCATCATCCCATGTGAGCATGACAACTGGATGACTGCCCCGTCGTGAGGAAAAAACACTTTCCCGACCTTCCGGTTTCCGCCACCACGCCCCGTCAACTTCTGTCCATTGAGCAGCCTCCACATACGCCCATGCTTTGCCTTGAATCTCTGCCGTTGTCTTATAGCCACTCACGTTGACGAATTTTCGAAATTGACGGTTGGTCACTTCGTGCGTATCCAGGTAAAAGGCATTCAGAGAAACCGTATGTGAAGGATATTCATCTGCACTCCCCTGCTTATCTGACGAACCCATCTCAAATACACCAGCTGGAATGAACACCATTCCGGGAGGTGTTGCACGAACACCTGAAGTCACGCGATCAGAATCATTAGCCCAACCTTCGGTATCGACATCTAAGGCCAGACACCCCAACAACATAAGACACCCGAGCACAATTCGGGAAGGTGCAGCCATTTTTCCTCTAATACTCATATGTAGGACATTATCAGAAAAATTAGAACGTGAATAATGAAAACACACAATGTTGCTGACCAGCTATCCTATCATAAAACGGCCACAGTTCATTCCAGGCCAAACGGACCTCCTATTAAGACCGCATTTTATTTCACCGATAGGGTAAGCGAATAGTCTTGACCTCCTAAATGCTAAATGACGTTATGCGCAGAATAAACATGTTTTCCTCAAACACCCCATCAGGACATACACGTGTCATGCTGCCTATCTTGCTCTGCGCCTTAGTCGTCATCATCGTTTGTGCCTGGGTTATGTTTTCATTGAAAAATCACAACATCGAACAAGTCGGAGTCGACAAAGCCAAGGCTTTAGCTGATCAGGTAAAGTCGTTACGGACATTTTACACATCACAAGTCGTGACTCGGGCTAAAAGCGCTGGCATGCGCATTAATTATGACTGGCAACAGCATGATCGCACACTCCCACTCCCAGCAACATTCACCAATGTTTTGGGAAAGGCCATTGAAAAGGAGAATCCGGGAACACGGATTCGACTCCTTAGTCAATTCCCCTTTCCCCATCGTCAAGCGACAGAATCCTATGACTCATTCGAACGAACAGCCTTAACGGCATTAGAGCAAGACCCCACGAAAGCCTTTTATCGTTTTGAAACACTCGATGGTCAGCTCTCTATCAGATATGCCGTGGCAGATGTGATGCGTGAATCTTGTGTGAACTGCCACAATACACATCCTGAAACACCAAAAAATGATTGGAAGGTTGGTGATGTACGTGGCATCGTCGAAGTCACCTCTCCAGTCGGCGTTATTGCCGCGGACTTGGAGTCAGGAACGATGTGGCTCCTGTTCGTCGTCGCCACTGGACTTGCCTTGGTGGTCGGGGTAAGTCGCATCGCCTTCAAAAAACCCATCCAAGAAGTCGTTCATGTCCTCTCTTCAACGTCAACACAAATAGCTGCAACGATTGAAGAACAGGATCGCATGGCTTCGTTGCAATCTGGCTCCGTTCAAGACACCACCGTCACCATGGAAGAACTGAAAGCTTCATCAATGAAGGTCGCGGAACAATCTGAAACAGCTGCGACAGGCGCCCAAACCGCGTCAACTCTTGCGGAACAAGGTGCCATTGCAATTCAAGATGTTATCGACAGTATGAACGACGTCAGACAGAAGGTCGAAACCATCGCCCGTCAAATCGGACACCTACATGAGCAGAGTGGTCAAATTGAAAGTATCACAAGACTCGTTACTGATTTGGCGAATCAAACCAATCTCTTGTCTCTGAACGCTGCAATTGAGGCTGTGCGAGCTGGAGAACATGGGAAAGGGTTTGCCGTCGTTGCTGGAGAAATTCGAAAATTGGCAGACCAAAGCAAAGCTTCAGCTGAAAAGATTCAAGGCTTGGTAGGTAAAATCCAAAAAAATACCACCGAAACAGTCCTCTCGACCGAAGAAGGAACGTCAACCGTCAAAGCAACAACCACACTGGCGCAAAGTGCGGCAGAATCGTTCGCTGGCGTACAAACGGCTGTCACCAAAGCCTTTGAAAGTGCCTTGCAAATTTCGCTGAATGTCAAACAACAGGCAAGTGCGATTAAACCTGTCGTTGAAGCCATGGAAGCTGTCACAGCAGGTGCAAAGGAGACTGCGGCAGGGTTGCATGAAACAAAAATTGGCATTCATACGCTGAAAGAAACCGCCGACCGTCTGAAGGCCATGGTGTAAGACTATGGTGAGACAGACGGGGATACCCCAGCTAAATCTGAAAAATTCAACCGAATCATACCGTCCTCATGATACATCAAGCTGTCAAATCCTTTTCTCTTCTCATTACCACGCGTACAGGTGTCTGTTTTCCCGATGATGCCCAAACAAAACTCAACACCGTACTCGATACGCGATTAACGGCTCATCAGCTTTCCCACCCCCACGACTATTTGCAATTACTCTCGAGGACATCTATCGAAAGTGTCAACGAATGGAATTGCATTATTCCACTTCTCATTAATGGCGAATCATATTTTTTTCGAGATGAGGAACAATTTCGCCTTCTCCGAGAGACGATCCTTCCCACATTGCTACTCCAATCGCCAGAACAATCGACATTCACGATCTGGAGTGCCGGATGTTCAACAGGAGAGGAGGTCTACTCTGTCGCCATACTTCTTGACCAAATGTCTGGGAACATCGGAAATAAAGACATACATATCATTGGAACAGACCTTAACCAACAAGCCCTCGAGCATGCTCAACAGGGCAAATATAACGCCTGGGCGTTCCGCACAGTCGATCCAGTTTTACGGGAACGTTACTTCACGCATGATCATGACGTATGGGGCCTATGTCCAGAAATTCGCCAACGGGTCACCTTTCATCAGCTCAATATATTACATGACCCTATTCCAAACTATTCTCTTGGCCTCATGAATGTGGATATTATTCTTTGTCGAAATGTCTTGCTCTACTTTGATAGGGAGTCTACAGCCTGTGTGTTGGGGAAACTAAAAAAGGCACTTAGTTCTCGTGGCGTTCTCATTACTGGCCATCATGATTCGGCCAATCAAGCAGTCGATGGACTTGTCCCTGGCCCAACCCCAGCCATACTTATTCACTCAGAACATTCGAGCCGCTTAGTCTCACAATGATTGATCAACCTCAAGCCCATGCGTCCATGGTTCCAGCGGAGAAAACCGACACCATTCTATTGTGGTGTTGGGGTGGACATGAATACGCCATTGACGCACAACATGTGAGTGAAGTCGTCGCACTTCCAGAATTGCTCCGACCACCAGATCTCCCTCCCTCCATCGTCGGACTACTCGATTATCGGGGAAATCTCGTATATGTCACGGATCTCGATCATGTGATTCATGATAATTCTCACCCATACAAACTCTCCTACTCCGTCATGCTCGTTCACGCAGCTAATCATCTATTTGGACTTGTGGCAGAAGAGTTCCATGGGCTACACCAGGTCACGTCGCATGACATCAGCACATTGAACGAACATCCATGCTCTCCTTCTCATATGAATCCAATCGTAAGCGGTGTCGTCACCATCCACACCCGTCGAATTTTCCTGATAGACTCTTCAGATATTGCATTACGGATAACAGAAACCCACCACCTATCATCAGACCTCTCTGCCACGTTCCAGCAAAAGGATAAATCTGCGAACATCTTCACAGCACATCTCCCCTTAACGGAATCCTGTTCGACCGCCTCGTTGCTTCAAGATCAGAGTGAGTTACGACGCCGAGCTTTACAGATTCGAGAGGTTCCGACTCAAGAGAAATCCACGCCACAACTGACATTAGCCATCATTCAATTGGGTCAAGAACGATATGGCATCGACCTTGCCACGTTGCGTGAATGTGCCGAAAGTTATGAGATTAGCCCAATACCCTGTTGCCCACCTCACATACTTGGTCACGTAAATCATCATGGAGATATCCTCCTAGTGGTGAATATTGCCGAGTATGTATTCGTACCCGAGACCTTTACGACTCAAGGGACTAAAATTATGATTGTCGATCTTCCTCAATCATGCGTGGCGGTACCAGTACATGACATCATTGACACAATTACGATTGATTCTGATGCTGTACTTCCCTCTTCATCCTGGAATCCATCTGAGCATGAACCACTCGTGAAAGGACTGTTTGCATACGAAGGCACAAATCTTGGACTCCTTGACCTTCAATATCTTTTGACCAGCGAGGCCGTCATCGTTAAGGACAACCTATAAAAACACTTTCACCATGAAATCTTTACAGTACGAGACCATGACGTGAAAATCGAAGACGAAGAATTACGCGACCTGTTTCGAATGGAGAGCGAGGAATACCTGCAACGCATGGATGATGGATTGGTCCGCTTAGAAACGGATCCACAAGACCTTGAATGTGTGGGGCAGATGTTTCGAGATGCCCATAGCCTCAAAGGAGCCGCGCGCATGCTCGGCGCAGAAGATGTCGAAGCTTTAGCTCACCGCTTTGAAGATCTACTTGGCGCCGCACGTCGTGGCCAGATGGCTCTCGATCCACTCACCGTCTCCAATCTGTATTCCGCCCTCGATGGGATTCGTCATCTGGTTGACGAAGTCATCACTGGAAACCCTAGTGGCATCAACCTCTTAAGCATTCTCGAATCGTTGCATCAAAGCTCCACAGAGAGTCCATCAGAGCAAAATAGTCAATTACTCCCTCCCCCTGCCTCTCATGAGTCAGAAAACAGCATTAATCACGAATCACAAGCTAGTAAGGCTCCTGATGCGCATCAGGCTACCGATATGACCGCATTTGCCACACATACCGAAAACGTATCGAAGACCAACGCCCCACTATTGGATTCTTCAGAACTGATGGATTCTTCAGAACTGACTAAGAATTCGAATTTTCGTATTGATACCCTACGAGTTGACCCGAAAAAACTCGACCACTTACTCATTCAGGCAAGCCAGTTATCAATTCACTCCAAACAACTCTCTCAGCATGTCTCGGATATCGGACGATTGATTCGACTCTCAGAACAATGGGAGCAGAACTTGCTTGAATTCCAAATGCCCGTTCCGGATATGGCAGCGACTCAAGAAAGCCACACCACAACCAACGACCGACCTCTCTGCCATATCGATCCAGACGTCCAACGTGAGCTACGTACCTTACGTGAGACACTCATACAGACGGCCCAAACAAATCAGCACTACCTCGAGAGCCTCGCACGCAAATTGGATGATGGCATTAGGCAAGTACGTCTTTTACCCTTATCAACGATCTTCCAACTGTTCCCTCGATTGGTGCGCGATTTGGAACGGTCATTGAGCAAATCAATAAAACTGACGATTGAAGGTGGAGACACTACCGCTGACAAGCAAATCATCGAAGACATGAAAGAACCTCTCGTCCATTTGGTTCGCAATGCCGTGGATCACGGGATCGAGGCTCCTGGTGAACGTCTAAGTGCTGGAAAATCTGCTCAAGGTCACCTGATATTACGGGCATACCACACGGCCACCCACGCCGTCATAGAAGTTCAAGATGATGGACGCGGACTCAATGACGAAGCCATTAAAGCTACGGCACTTCGTCGTCATCTCTACTCACAAGATCAACTCAACATTCTGTCACCTCGTCAGATTCATGCACTCATTTTTGCGCCAGGCTTCTCAACCAGCAGCCGCACAACAGAAGTCTCAGGTAGAGGAATTGGAATGGACGCGGTCCGGGCTCAAGTGGAACAACGGAAAGGATTGCTCCATGTTGAATCACAACCTGGCCAAGGACTCACCATTCGTATGTCATTACCCTTATCCTTGCTCACGACCCGAGTGCTGTTGGTGCAAGTTGCTGGACAGCGTTTTGGTTTACCGTTGGATTATGTCGCAAGGACATTATTGGTCGATCCCAAAGATCACATTACAATAAAAAGTCATACAGCCATCATGATTGAGGGAAGCCCAGTTTTCTTATCTTCTCTCAGACAGCTCTTACGGCTTAAACACGATACTCCCCTGCTTCCCCCACATCCCTCAGTTGTTGCACTCACAGGTCAGACTCAACCCTACGTCATATTACAAACGGGTGATCAACAGTGGGGGTACCTCGTCGACAGCTTTGTAAATGAAGAAGAACTGATTATTAAGTCATTGCATCCCTTACTTAAAAAGGTTCGGCATGTGTCGGGGTGTTCCATTCTAAATGATGGTCGTGTCTGCACCATCCTCAACCCAATCGATTTAATGGCTTCGTCTCACCAAGTTCCTCTTTCGTTGAATTCAACGACTCCCCACATTTCGAAAAGCCCCAATGCCTGGACATTCGGCCAGGGAGTTGCCACATGATTTCAGAACCTGTTCGTATTTTCTTGATTGACCAGCCAGAATGGGTTCAGAAACTTCATAGCCTGATACACGATTCACCTGAGGTGACGATCGTTGGCACAGCCTCTAACAGCCAGGAGGCTCACATGCAGATCGGCTCGATACAAGCTGACGTGATTTGCCTCAATCTTACGAATCCGATTCTTGACGGGATACATTTGCTCCGCACTGTCATGGCAAACCACCCCACCCCTTTTATCGTATTTATCAATAAGAGTGAAGAGCACATACGGTCTCAGCTACAAGAATTCGAGCAAACAGGGACCATTCAAGTCATCACACGTACAGAACATCCTAACGATGACGTTCCATCAATTAATGCATCACAATTCCTCCAAACACTCAAGGTACTTGGGGGAGTCATGGTGTTGAGTCGTCCACATCAACGCCATGATAGACATAGTCAGACACAGCATCATGACCTCTCTTCTCAGATTACATCACCACCAGGGAAAATTGTCGCGATTGGCGCATCGACTGGTGGACCTCGAGCCTTCGCGGCTCTCTTTCGTCAACTGCCACGTAGCCTTTCTGTTCCAATAATTTGTGTCCAACATTTAAGTCTTGGCTTTACTTCAGAACTGGTTCGATGGCTTCAAGAAGATAGTGCAATCCAGGTGACAATCGCTAAATCTGGAGTTGACCCACAACCGGGGATTGCCTACTTCCCTGAAGAACAAACCCATCTAACCATCGATTCAACTGGCGCGCTTCACTCATCCCACCTATCGCCAACTCAAGGACACCATCAAGCAATTGATGAAACGTTTCAGAGCATTGCACAGTTTTATGGTCCAAGCGCCATTGGGGTGCTTCTTACTGGCATGGGGTGCGATGGCATGAAGGGAATGCAAGCCATCTCTCAAGCAGGGGGAACGACCATCGCGCAAACGACCGAGTCTTGCGTAGTGGCCAGCATGCCACAAGCCGTCATTGACGCAAAGGCGGCCACTCACGTTCTACCACTTGAGCGAATGACACCAACCTTACTTCAGCTCATTGGTCAACCACACAAGGTAAGACAATGAACAACACCATCTTGGTTGTTGAAGACAGCCCAGTCCAAGCCACTCTTCTTCGACGAATGCTCACTCAACAAGGCTTTACAGTGACGATTGCCAAGCACGGTCAAGACGCGCTCTCTCAGCTCGCTCAACAATCGTTTATTCTTGTCATCTCAGATATTGAGATGCCTTTGATGAATGGATATCAATTGTGTAGAGCGATTAAACGTGACTCTAGACTTTGTCATATACCAGTCATCTTACTCACCACGCTGTCTGAACCGAGTGATCTCATGGAAGGCTTGAACGCTGGAGCCGATAGCTTTATTACCAAGCCCTATGATGATGAAGTTCTCTTGTCACGTGTCAATTTCCTCTTAACGGTAGAGGACGCTCCATCGCAGGATAGCGAAATTTCTGTGCTGTTTGCAGGCTCACAATATCGCATTTCAGCAACACGACAACATATCCTCAATCTCCTGCTATCCACCTATGAGAATGCCAAGGGTCAAAATGTGGCATTAACCACGGCACAAATGGAATTGAAACGCCTGAATCAAGAAATTGAACAACGTCGACAAGAATCAGAACGATTGCTTTTAAACATTTTGCCAAAGACCGTCGCCGACGAACTCAAGATTACGGGCATCAGTCAACCAGTGAAATTCAACGACGTATCTGTCTTATTCACAGATTTCGTAGGATTTACGAGCATTGCCGAACGCCTTTCCCCCCAAGAATTGCTGAAGGAACTCGAAATCTATTTTAATTATTTTGATTCGATCATTGAACAGCATAGGCTAGAGAAAATAAAAACTATTGGTGATAGCTATATGGTAGCAGGCGGAGTTCCTGAGCCGAATGAGACCCATGCAACTGATTGCGTCCTAGCGGCTTTAGCCATGCAACAATTTGTTGAACAACGCTATCAAGAACTCACGGCTCAAGGACGCTCCTGTTGGCGAATGCGAGTTGGTGTGCACACGGGACCTGCCGTGGCAGGAGTCATTGGAAAAAAGAAATTCGCCTATGATCTCTGGGGCGATACGGTGAATTTAGCAAGTAGAATGGAATCAACCGGAGAAGCAGGAAAGGTCAATATCTCTGACACAACCTACGAGCGAGTGAATAAAATGTTCCACATTGAGTCCCGTGGTAAGCTCAAAGTCAAACACAAAGATGACCTCAACATGTACTTCGTTCTTAGAAACAAAACTGAGCTAGAAGCTTCGGTTAGATGATCAACACGAACATCACAACCTTGCTGGCATTTGCATCACAAATCCTGCATAGCTATCAGCATTATTGAGTGCTTGAATATTAGTCATGTCATACCACGCACCTTGCGAAGGAACCCCAATTCCCCTCATGTCATTTTCCATCGCGACCATTCCACTTTCTGAAGGGAGATAGCACCAGTCACGCGCTCCGGCAAACTTATGAGCTGCTTCATGAATAATCACATGTGCGACCTTTGATTCATCGCCTGCTCGCAACAATGCAAATCGAAAATGAACACGGCCACCAAAACTCACTTGCCTCTCAGCATCTCTTCGACGAAGGATTTCACGATAGGCCATTCGGACATACCCAGAAGCCACTCCACCACGATTGGGATTAGAATCGACGATTTGGATATCACGCGTTCCTAGTCCATGTTGAACTCTGGATAAGCTATCATACGCAGTCTCGATAGTATTTCGAATCGTCGCCGCGCTCGCATCGCCTGCAACGCGAAAGAGGGACTTCAGGTTTTCTAGAAAATCTACTGACAAGTCCATATCCGAACCACCACGTAATGCTCGCCGACTGTCTCGTGTAAGCGACAGAACTTCGTCAAGACGTCGTCTCGCCAAAACCATGGAGTCTCCCAACACCTGACCCTGAACAGCGGATACCGTTCCACCTGGCCTCGACACGGCATAAAAATCTCGAACCCGGACTCGATCTGATGCTTGCCCAACGACCCGCTGCGTTACGGTATGATAGTAATTAGCCATGTATTTTCTCCAAACTGATTTGACGGTATTTAGACTACACGACAATTAAATGTACCCAGACAATCATGTCTGATCATGTCAGACTCTCAAATAGCATTTGGAAATGAGCTACGCATCTTCCTTATTCGCTCTTTTTCATATGTGAACTGCTCTGCGACTAGAACTACCCCCATCATTATTCCAAACACTGGGATTGGTCACAGAGTCAGGTAAGGTGGCCATGAGTGAATGATAAGCTTTTGCGACCATTACCATTACATGCGCCACTTCAATCGTTCGAAACTTTCTCATTCGGCCACTCCACAGGGTGAGTCGTTGAGACCTCAGCTGATGAAACTTGCAATGGGCTTGTTGATTGGAATTGCTTAGGCAATAACATTTCTTGATATTTCGTCATCACGTCATATTTCCGAAATTGTGAACGCACATTGGATTCCACATGGTCATCTTTCGTTGTACGACTCACATCTCCTGCTGGACCTTCCGTTGCTCGAGAACCAATCCCAACCCCCAGAAAAACACCTGAGACAAAAGTCAGTCCCAATACAAGAATGACTCCCACAAACAGGCGGATAAGATTGCCATGCGCAATAGACAACGAATACATCAAGCTCACATTCCATTTCTTCTTCAATACATGGTCATCGTGTAGAACCCCATTCTCCGGCCTACCTAATCCATAACAGTCGTTTGCCCTGGAGATACAATGTTAATGAGCCCACCATACGCACACATGAGCTTGCATGTATTATTGAGTGCCGGCATATTTCCAATTAATACGGTCGGCACACCTGGAGCCCAGGGGGCCACGGTCGCAGGCATACAAGGCATTGGGGTAAGTACTCCGAGTGCCGCCGCCGTAGCTGCTGCCACAGCGGGATTGGCCAATGACGTACACACACCAAAGGGCAGTATATTGACAAGTGGTTTGTTATCCATGATATTGGCCGCAGGCGTCGTCGTCAGCGTACGGTTTTGCGGGAGTACCATAAAAGAACTTGGGGCCACTCCAAAGCTACATTTCAGCATGGCTCCTGCACAGACCTGAACTCCCATATTATTCTCCCTAATCTTGTTGACAACAATCGATTCGACTCAATAGGTCTTCAATACCAATTCATTCTTAAACATATCAGGGATGGTCTTTTCGTTTGCGTGATACTGGGTTATGACCGAGAACTGAAGATCATGATTAAGAGGCCACTCGTAGCGCGTTCCACCAAGTTTTTCGTGACGTTTTCTTCTTGGTCTTGTCCTCCCCATCATGTGGCACCACCAGCGTCCCTTCAGCATCATAAACGTTTGGAACATCAACAGGTTGACCTTTGACATACTCTTGTTCCTCACGAAGCGTTCCCATTTCATCAAACCGCCGAAGCACTCCCTCGAGCTGACCCTTCTGATAATGTGATCGCGTCATGATATGTCCGTTGACATCATATTCGATCGTCGCTCCCTCCAACATGTCCTGACGATACTCTGATGTCTTTCTAAGATGTCCTAACTCATCGAACCATCGTGTTTCACCATCCATACGATCCTGGCGATAGGGCACCTCACTGACCAACGCTCCTTGTTCATTGAATGTGCGAAATGGCCCTTCGCGTTTCCCTTCAACATAGTGAATGATTGCCTGCGGGCGACTATCAGTAAATATCATCATTTCCCCATGAATCAAACCTCGTTGATATGGAACCTTCTGTAGGAGTGATCCTGTAGGATCGTATGTCTCACTTTCCCCCTCAAGTATCCCCTCGTGAAAATACGCACAGTGAATCAGGTTCCCATTTTCAGAAAATTCGTGCATTGCCCCATCTAACTTACCATTGCTCAACGTACATCGCTCAGCAAGTTGTCCATTATCATGGTACCTCTCGAAACATTCTGTTTCCGGTAATGTGCGATCATCATCCATGGCATTAATTGATCTTGACCAGACCACCTTTCACTGTCAGCATTCCCCCTCCATCAACAGTTTGAGAGGCACTCGCTTTATTGGTTAATGAAACCGCAGCCTGATTCGTCATTGACGTGCCGGCCTTATTCGTGAGGGATGTTCCCGATTGATTTGTGAGCGATGTTCCAGCTTTACTCGTGATCGTGGTACCGGCCTTGGTTGTGATCGATTTTCCAGCTTTGATAATCACCGTACCAGAGACATCAATCGTCAAATTCCCTTGAACCTTCAACACGTAATTTTTTTGCACATTGTGCGTAAAGTTCTTTTGACTTGCGTGCATTTCATCATCTTCCACCTTGAGAGATCGGGTCCCCTTCACCGAATGGACTTCGTTTCCCTTTTTAACTGAAATGGTTCGATTCCCCTTCGTTACCTCAAGAAGCTCGTCTTCTTCGATGGTGGTCGTTCGATCATTTTTCACTGCAACCAACATATCTTTTTGCGCTTGAACAAAGAGTTCCTCTTTCCCTTTTTTATCCTCAAAGCGTATTTCATTACAGTCATCTAGCTTTCCACTTTTCGTACTTCGACTTCGTACTCCACTTTGTGTTTGTTTCCCTGGAAGGGCAAAAGGTGGCATATACTCAGCGTTATAGACGGCCCCCGTAATGAGTGGTCGGTCTGGGTCACCGTCTAAAAAACTGACGACCACTTCCTGCCCGATACGAGGAAGAAACTGTGCTCCCCATTGTTTCCCAGCCCAGCCTTGCGCGACACGAATCCAGCAAGAACTGTTTTCATTACGCTTCCCCCGTTGATCCCAATGGAATTGCACTTTGATACGACCATATTTATCCGTCCAGATCTCCTCGCCTTTTTTTCCAACAACAATCGCCGTTTGTGTTCCGGGAATAATCGGTCGTGAGGTGGTTGCAGGCGGACGAAACGGAATCTCCAAAGGGAAGGCTTCGAACAAATTACTATAGCTCTCTTGGGTCGCGGCAAAGGACACCTTACTCAGAACATATGAACCATTAAAATCAATCCGTTCGTGATCCTGCAAGGTAAATGTATGCCCCATGCTAAACCCTCTGCATACGCCTTCCCCTTTCAGCATCGTACCTGGGAGCTCATACGCCTCTAAATGCCTCCTCGCTAATTCTTCTCCAGCTTTTGTAGTCAAAAATTTCCCAGGATATTCATAGACCTTTCGATTCTTATCAGACCCAGCCACAGTCACCAGAAGATTCGTCGATGGAGTTTCAAAGTTATAATCGTCAGCAACAAATCCACCAGGCATGACTTCTTGCTCATGCGTACATTGTGTCACAACATTATCTTCTCGACGATTCCTGCCTTTGGCACCATATCTCACCACATGATCACCAGGACATTTTGGATATGCATCTGCATCATCTGCGAACACCAATTCATGTCGACTCTCCTCATGCGTAAAAAAATAAAATATACCTTCCTCTTCCATTAAACGAGAGACAAAGGCAAAGGCGCTTTCTTGATATTGTACACAGTACTCTCGAGGTTGATAGGTCGAGGACAGCGCATTCGTAAAGTCCGTAAATCCACAATCAGTAAACACCGTTTCAATGATTTGAGGAACGGACTGATTTTGAAAAATTCTACAGTCTTTGGTAAGCGTCAGTAGCCAAAACCATGGACGAAGCTCAGCTCGATAATTGGTAAACCGCTTATCTGTTCCAGCTTGAACAAATCGACTAATAATTCCACTGATATAACGCGGAACGCCCTTGGTGAGTTGAACAGTCACACTTGCAGGTTTTCCCATAATCGACTCGAAGTTTAATGCGCGATCCTCTGAGCGCAGTTCCATCGTAAAATGAAAGAGTTGTGAAAGAGCTTCTTCCCCATGAATTCGATCTAGAAGCAACCGATCGATACCGAGCGGCGTGCTCAACGACATAGGAAAATGTTTTTGTAAAAAAGTTGAACCCATCGCCGTTACTTGCTCCTTTTCGTCCCACCTATAGCAGGAAATTCTTGCCTATTTCTGCATTCTAAATTCCACCCAACGTAGCAAATTGGAAGGAAGTAATAGGCTGGCTCATTCACAGGCACCAGTAAAATGCAACTCATATGCCTTCCCTGTTGTCATACAGCAACCCTCTACTGTCATAAGCAAGTGCCTATGAATGACAGAACAACCCGACGCTACCTCGTAGTTTCTTTTTCTTCCGTTCCCACAGTTTTCTATTCGGAATAGTTGTTGCACTACTTCCTTCGTCCATCCTTCATACATTAGTCACCGACAAGGAGAATCATCCATGCCGCCTTCGGTTAATACCGCACAATGTTTCAACAAATGGATTATTTCGACAAAGTATTTAGTCGACGGAACCTGGCAGAAGACTAGGAATGTGACAAAAATTTCTAGCCTTTGGGGTGGCCAACCGCCAAAAGTCACTCAGAAATCAAGAAAAAAAATCCGCGAAACTGACGCGAAAGAAATACGAGATCTTCTACGCCGGTGCACAGAACGCGAGCAATACGAACGGGATGTGGCCATGTGGTACGGCTACTGCCGCAACGGGTCAAAAGGGGCTAAACTTGCGCTCAAGCTCTTCTCGATCTTCAAGTTTGCTGGGGTGATGTATCGTGATTCCACCGGGACATGGCAAGACTTCACACAGACTTTCCCTCATGTTCCAGTTGCGTCTTTGTTATCACATGGTGGACGCATCCTGATTCAACTCCCCGCCGCAAACAGCTGGTTTCATCGTTTGAATCTTGGCAATAAAGCCTTTACCCTCGTTAAAAGCGTCTCATACGATCCATTAAAGTCTCTATTTGGAAATCAGCAACAGAAAACAATTTTACCCCAAAAGAAACGCTGGGCACCCATTAATCTCCTGGCGCGTGGGGCGGGAGTGGGAGTGTCCGTTTTGAGCGCAGGGCACAAAACCTATGAGGCTGGAGATGACCGTTTTTGGTGGTGGTTAACTGGGGGACGATTCTCACAAGGTGCCGCGCATACACGCGCATTAGCCACTCACAGTACCATACGCTGTCGACATCCCAAACCACTTCCGCAAAGTCGCCTGCTTTACTTTGATGAAGAAAAAGCCCCGGTCACCAGCAATATCCGAGACAGCATGTTGGGACGACACCATTACAAGAACTTAGCCCTTGGCGGAATTGGCAATTTAAACCCTTTCAGTGGTATGAAAATCACCAAAGATGGCTCGCATGGACATTTATATATAAACTATCGTGCTCCAGGTCGTAGCACGGGATGTCTTCTCCTCGGAGTCGAAGGTTCAGCGCCCGGGAAGGGGAATCAATATGGAAAAGTCCATGATGCTTCAGCCACTAAGGGGGAATTTTCTGCAACTGGAGGCCAAAAATGGGATCTGTTGAAACCCGGTACATTCTATAAACCCAGTTCCAAAAAAGATGCCACCATCTTTGTCTGCGACTTATCAGATATCCCTACCGAACGACTCATTTCCTTGATCAGAGCTAACGAGATCTCTGCTGACAAACTCCATTACCCCATCGTCCCACTCCTCCTCGAAGGAAGTCTTGCCGGCTAATGATCTGAAAGGATTACGATTCATGGCCCAAAATCCCTTTGCAGGAAGACTGCATTCAAGCAAACCTCGCTGAACGTCTCATCACTCCCGAAACCAAACGCTAGCGTTATACGACAAATTGATTACCGAGCAACTATCGCTCGACGCCCTGCATAGGCTTCGAGGGTCTTTTGTATTCGTGGAAATTTCGTCACCACATCCTCCAACTGTGCTTTTGATAACTCATACATTATACAGTCTTCCATGGTAATCACCGTCGCCATGCGTGGCTTTCCATTTAGCAATGACATTTCTCCAAAAAACGCACCAGCGCTTAACCTTCCGACTGAGCGTTCCGTTTCATCACAACCTCGAACAAGCACCTCAACCTGCCCTCGATCAATCAGGAACATGGACTCTCCACTCTCTCCCTGCTTCACAATCACCGTACGAGCTGGATAGGTATGTCGCACCATGCCCCCAACAAGCTCAGTCAATTCATTGATCGGTAAATCTCCAAATAGTGAATGCCGCAATTTAGTAAACGTTAACAATCCAGATCTGGCGGTCAGACGAACGGAAACACCGTCATGCTCTAGACTTGAAGGCATCTCATAGGGACGCGGACTCACCCAAGACGACGATGATTCTTCAGACAGTTGGGGCATTCTCAGCCATGAGGTCCATCCTAGCCTCGCCCCCTGCGGTCGTTGACTCAGATAGCTCCCTGGAATATCCGACGACTTCAACTCGAGTTGATACTGAACATCAGTGGTTGGCCCACAATAAAATGTCGTGAGTTCATGCAACGGACGATAGCCCCATCCTACGGGAAGTAAGTTCTGAAGCTGCGATGAGGTGAGCGGTCCAAGCATAACGCGACAGGTCTGATGCATGTCCCACACCCTACGGCCTAAGACCAGATTCATACCGATAGCTTGATTTTTTCCACGAGACCCAATGACGGTTTGTTGATCGTCTTCAATTGTCTGCCATTGCCCACAAAATGATTGGACATGGACGGGAACATGAAAATAATTTTTGAGCAGTCCCTCCAAGCCTGATAACGATCGGATCTGATGACCGAGCTGTGCACTATGTGGCAAGAACACGCGATCTGAAATGGCCAATCGTCCTTCTAGCTTTGAGGTTCCCATCCCTGCCAGAGCAGAGAGATATCGTGCCAACGCCGTCTCCTGTGGAGGTTTCGACTCAAACCCTACATGAAAGACCTTTCGCGCTTGATAGAACAAAGATACAAGTCGATGGTTAAACAGATCCAAGAATTCTCGTGAAACTGAATCTTTCTTAGCTTGTCGCTCAACAATGAACTCTGAGTAAGGAATTGGTAAGGGGCCAAACGGACCGGCAAGACCAAGAAAATTGATCGCCATATCTGGGGGGGTATCTGCGAATGGAGAAGGAAGAACGGAGACAATATCACTAGCCGGAAAAGCAAAGCCGATATTCGAATGAAATCGAACTGGCTCTCGCGCAGGATCAACGCCACATCCCACCGAAACCTGGTCTGGACGAAGAAGTTCAAGCAGTCGAACGGCTTGATAAAATTCAAATCGGTACGGCTCCTGAAAGAGCCAATCTTTTACAGAAGTATCCGTTCCCCAGCCAAAGGTGGCCATTGTTTCCAAACTCCTTCACGATTGTGGCTACATAGTTTCAGCTGGGTAAAGGTATTCATTGATGCATACAAGGCCATAAAGTGATTGAGGACTGAGGCAAACATAATAGGGCTACTACCAACATAGCATTCTTCATTAACCGTGAGCGTCACCTCCAAACCACGGCAAAACCCCCGCCAAGCCTCTGTGCCAATCCGCCGAGTAACTGGACGTACCATCATCTGTGTGAGCCCCAGGATTTGTTGATTGACCGATGGTTGTTTCGTGGGATTGTAGAGTTTCAAGATTTCTCGCAACGCCTGAAGCCCTTCTTTTCCGTCACAGAGCGACAAATGATTGAGCGAGAGATGCGAAATCAACCTCCACGGTGTTTGGCCTCCCATTGGTGGATTGTGGTGACGAGTTGGTCTCGTAAGCAGAGAAATCATCGCTTTCGGAGATTCCCCTTCTATCTGCAATTCTCCTCCAACAGGTATCTGTTCAGCCAAGAATCGATTGGTACAGAGTGTATGCGCAAAGACCGATTGAACCGGAGGCAAGTTCGGATGAAAATTGAGGTCGACAAAAGACAGAACTAACTCGGTCCCTGGTCGATCGACATGCCCGACCCATTGCCTTTTAGCATACCAAAAGGCTTGATGATCATCGGTCTCCATATGATGCGAGTAGGCATACAACGGTTCGAACGTCTTCGTTTCTTCCATGGCATTGGAAGAAGCCGATACTCGCAAAATGGAATGGACCTCTGTGGTCTGTTCTCGCCGCACATCTGGAACCAAACGATAGGCTGACTGACGGTGATCTAAACGTATGGGCTCGCTGGTCTTGTTAAAAAGATTAATAACGGGTGTACAACCAAGACTAAAGGTCCGATTATTCACTGAGACCTTCATACTTGGTGGTTCACGAAGCAAGAGCAACACATCAAAAGTCTTTTTCGCTCCACTTAGCTCCAAATAGTCAATGTCAAAAAAACGGAATTTTTCTGGGAAACTAGAATATTCTTGAAGCAATCGATATCCTGGATGACTTTGATTGGGATATGGGAGTACTTGCTCACTAGGATTGAATCCTACGGCTTGAAGGGAGTCAGAAGGCAAAAACCGTGGAGCCTGCTTACAATCACCAATCACGGCCACCTGGACTGGTTGACCAAAAATTGCGTCATACAACACACTCGCAGTGACGGGCTCACCATGAATAAAAAATCTCAGTCGTCTGCACTGAAGCTCCGACAGCATTCCGGATTGACATTCAAGCTTGATGCGAATGACCATTGATACGTCGGTTGCGCTATCTAAAAATTCAAATTGATCGGGTGGGAAAATACCCACGGCTACCACGTCGAGTGGCCACAACGTGACTGGATATGCTGTCCGAAATCGACACAGGAGTTCATCGGAGGAATGCGCAAAAAGTGGAGTTTCTTTGGGAATGTGATGACCTACGGTAAAATCGCCTTGCGTCGGATCAACTTGAAATTGGGCAATGGCCATCGGAGGAATTGGCGTAACAAGTTGTGGGTACAACGTCCCAAGAAGAGCTGAGGTGATCTCAGGGAACTCACTCGCCAATTGCCTCTGAATACGTCCCGTGAGGAACGCAAACGATTCAAGCAATCGTTCAATATGAGGATCAGTACATTCCTCTGGCCCTAATGCTAAATTGCCCGCAATCTTTGGATACTGTCGTGCGAACCCTGCCCCACTTTTCCTTAGATACGATAACTCCTGTTGATAATAATGCAACAACTCGTCTTGACTATTCATGGCTCTCCTCATCCACCACACCCTGATCAAGACTGACAGGAAAAGCCACCTGCTCCATCACCGTTCCTATCAGAAGCGATCCTTCCACCATGGCATACAGCTTCCGTGCTTGAGTTGTATTCTCTTGGATCGTGACATGTACGCGCTTGAGCCTCGGCTCAAAGAGTTCAATTTTCTGGCTTAGCAGCTGAGCAAAGGCCTGCTGATGGTCAAGACCATAGGGACACACCGTCGAGAGATCTGGAATGCCGTAAGTGCCTAGTGAGGCTGCCCCATAACCCCTATGAGTTTCGCGCGTGTTCAGCAACCAACTGAGTTCACGCGCGATCGACTCACACAATTCTCGTTCTGAACTATGTGAACGTCCAACGTGCACAACAGCCGGCCGAGCATCCCCAGCAGAAACATCTACTGGATCATGCACAAGCCGATCAAAAAGCGATGCACGACCACCTTTTATAATCTTAGGTTCCTGCACGTTCACCTTCGTATTTACTTGATGGTATTTTTCTTCAGATCATGCTTGGCCGAGACCACACCTTCTTTTCCACCACCTTCTTTCTGTCCAGTAAACGTCCACTGAATCTTGGAATAGTTCAATGTAACCGTCTCGGTTGGCTTTCCCCCGCCGCCACCGACTGAGACGTTTGACACCACCACATCATCCATCACATAGTCCATGATCGGGAGAAATTTATTGTCATCCGTACGACCAATTTTGAATTTCACTTGCCCGACAGGTTTTCCGGCACACAACTTTTCATTCAATAATGGCGTCGCTTGGTCAACAAATTTGGTGACGACCATATCACCATGATCGGCTTTCCCCGTTGTCCGCTCTCCATTACTCACATCTTCGGTCATGGGCATAGACACAGAATGACTAAAAGAAAGACATTCGATAAGATCCTTTGCGCCTTCTAATGTACTACCGCCTTTAACTCCCTTCACCTCTAATAACATTGAATCCGACATATCATCCTCCCTTAAGTAAAGCTTGCAACCTCGCTAAGCCTATGAATATTCATCATGTGAGTCTTTATAATCTCTTCTCTGTCACAATTTTATTCACCAACATCAATGAGTCTTGGTAGCCAGGCACAGAAGCCTGGCCACGACCCATCACATGACCCTACGCATCAACTGGCGGTGGCAACTCGGCGACTAACCGAATGGATACCGTCAACTCATCAAGCTGAAAATGTGGTCGAAGAAAGGCCACCGCTTTGTAGCAACCTGGTTTCCCTGAAATATCGGTAACATCCACACGCGCTTCTCTCAGGGGAAATTGCGCTTTGATCTCTTGAGCCGCACTATCATTCAACAACACATAGTCCGCAATCCAGGTATTGAGATACGAGGACACATCTTCACGTGACATAAAGCTACCAATTTTGTCACGCATCATCGCTTTCAAGTAATGTGCAAACCGTGATGCCGCTAAGATATACGGTAGCTGCGCAGAGATTCTCGCATTAGCATTGGCATCATTCGTGTTATATAAAATTGGCTTATTAGTGGTCTGCCCGCCAAAAAACGCCGCGTAGTCCGTCCCCTTACAATGACAGAGTGTGATAAAGCCGAGATCACTGAGTTCTTTTTCTCGACGATCAGTAATGGCAATTTCCGTTGGACACTTCAATGCAATATCACCTTCATCGGTCCGGAATGTATGCGTCGGCAACCCTTCCACCAGACCACCACCTTCTACCCCTCGTATCGCACCACACCATTTATACAAAGCAAAGGCATTGGTGATACGCTGCCCAAGGGCGTACGCGGCATTTCCCCATAAATACTTTCGATGATCGGTCCCATCGACCTCTTCAACAAAGTTGAAACCATCGACTGGAACGGTATCGGGTCCATAAGGTAGTCGCAGTAACACTCGTGGTAATGCTAAAGCGACATATCGCGAATCTTCGGTCGATCGAAACGAGCGCCATTTAATCAATTCAGTACTTTCAAATGACTTTGCCAGATCCCGTGGAACCCCAAGATCTGTGAAACTATCCAAGTCAAAGAGCTTCGGACTTGCCGCGCTCAAGAATGGAGCATGGGAGGCGGCAGCCACGTTTGACAATTTCTCTAATATCGCGATGTCTTGTGGATGACGTCCAAATTCATAATCGCCAATTAGAAGACCATACGGATGCCCGCCAAATGTCCCATATTCTTCTTCATAGAGTTTCTTAAACAACGCGCTTTGATCAAACTCCGTCGCTTTCTCCAAGTCCGAGAGTAGTTCCTTCTGAGTAATATTCAGAAGGCGCAGCTTCAATTGTGTCCCAGTTTCAGTATTCATAACCAGGTAGTGCAGCCCCTTCCAAGAAGCTTCTAATTTCTGAAACCCTTCATCATGTAAAATTTCATTCATCTGAGCACTGAGCATTTCATCGATCATGGCAATTTGATGATTGATCATGGCAACCGTATCGTTTCCCACGGTCATATTCGCATCAAGAATCTGATTCACAAATTCACCCACGAGATCACGCGCATGTGCCTGTTGAATTTCATCTCGAGCCATTTTTCCATCACGAATGATTCGATCAAGAATAGACAATGACGCCTCACTGTCTACCTCAGTAACTCCTGCACCGTCCTTGGTTTTCTCTGCCATATCCTATTCCTCCTTTACTGCACAATGAATGTATTGCTTGAGTAGTTAGTACCTTCTGTATATTGAGGCTTTCATCTCACCTCGTGTTTATTTTTTCTTTTTCTCTTTTTCATCACTTCCGTCTGACGCGACATCTTCCTTCAGGGGAGATGCTGGAGCTTCAGATTGTGCCGTCATCTTTTTAATATCTTGAAGTTTTGTAGTATCGGTCATGATTTCTTGGAGCATTTGATCTAAGGCATCATTCCCATCTAACTTTGTTATCAAATCGCTCAAACGTTGACGTGCTTCATACAGCTTACTAAGAGGCTCGACTTGCTTAAGAACATTCACAGGATTAAAGTCATCCATATGCTTGAACTGCAAAGCAACATTAAGTTTTGAATTATCCTGAGATAGACGATTTTGTGCTCGCAAAGTCAATCGAGGTGAAATTGACCCCAGCACATCATTAAAATTATCACGATCGATTTCAACAAATTTCCGCTCTTTAATAGGCGGAAGGGCGACTTCAGGCTGCCCCGATAAATCCGACATCATTCCAACCACAAACGGCAGTTCTTTTTTTTGAATCGCGTTGCCAATCTCCACGTCATACGTGATCTGCACGCGTGGTGGGCGAATTCGATCGAGCTTGTGTTGAGTACTTTCGGCCATAACCCCTCCTTGTTCGAAGTAAAAATACAATGATCGTCTTATCTACGTGTCTCCTGTTGTGTCATCGAATCTCAAAACTACCGGACTATTGCCGTTCATATTCGCGATTCATGAACATATCTGTGCACCCTCGATTCTCTTGAGTCTCACGTTAATCTTCATCACCAAGGTCATACGCGCCCCGTGATACATTGGGGGTCATCTCAAGAAGCGCACACATTCCCTGCACACCAACCTCGCTTCTCGCCATATCTGCAAATACTTCCTCTAATGTCATCTGACCCCACCGAACCGCTCGCTTCACCATGTACGGCGTCGGACTATGAGGCTCATGCTGATGTAGGTATTCTGCTGCCTCCAAGAGTTGTGAATAGGCTTCTTCTCGAGAGAGAATTCTACCCGTGAAATTTTTTCTTGACTCAATGTGAGGCTGATTTCCCTCATGTTCTGCTACTACTTCCGAATCAAGCCGTAGATTCGGCTGCCACTCCGTTCTCATTCGCTGACGCTCGACATTGCTCGCAAAAGTACCGATCGCCAAAATAATATCCTTTAACTGCGAAAGTCCCGGAGCAGATTTACCACAACGTGCATCGAGTAATGCATCGAGTTCATGACACAGTGACTCAATCTCGCCGCATTCATCACGAATAATAGTGTAGAATTCATTGGCCGTTAGATCTGCACTTGCGAGAAACCTCTCACGTGTCACACGCCCCGTGCGTTCAGCAACTTCAATCGCATCCGGATTTCGTTTTACTTCGTTTTCTAAACGTAACGCATGCTCCCAATCCGCCCAAGAATAGGTCTGTGCCTCCGATGTTTTCGGTGCTGTTATCGGTATATGCTTGACCTGTAACGAGAGTTTTTCATTGATCCATTCAAAAGGAGCAAGACGTGACTCAGAGTTAACCGGATCCCACTTAGGAAAAGCCGAATCCCAATAGCCATCGGATAATTTCAGTAAAAGATTGACGCCATGACGAATACCCAAAAACCCATAGAGGTGAAGCCAGGCTTCCATGAGCCAGATCGCTAACACCAAGTCTTTTGATCGATGCTCAAGTGCCTCCGTGCACAAGACTTCGACCTGTTCCCAGTTCGCACGTTTTAATTCACGCGCCCATACGCCTTGATCCAAAGCCGGATCGTCTTCACGACGAGCTTCTTGAATTCGATCGTAGGTACCGTCGTATCGTACACTCTGCCCGCAGGGCTCAGCTTGCTCCACCGGAACAAGGACACGCTCAATCCATGTGCTTGGATCAATTCGTATCGTTGAATCCATGATCGCCTGAGTGACTATCGCTGTGTCATTCATGATTGAGTCGAGTTCTCAGCAGGAATGGAATCGAGCGGCGGCGCAATGTTCGGAAACCAAGGCATTTCAACGTCCGTCGTGCCTCCAATTGGTTTCACCACCACACGTATGAACAATTCAGCATGGTTCGCTTCAGCAGATACACCATCGTTGAGTGAAACTGAAGACACCTGCGGTGACTTGGTTGTATCTTCTGTAACCATCGGGATAACAAACTTCAAAGTATGGGGTCGTGGATCGACAAAACGTGGAAAGTCAGTTGAACTCGCATGATGTCGAGCAAGTAAGGTTAAAAGAGACCATGCATCAGGATAGGTGAAAGTCACGCGATCCCCCCTGAGCACCTTCATGGACTCATCGGACGTTGAAACAGGATGGCTTGGAGCATTTTTAGCCCATCGAAACCCTACTTCAATCGAATCACCTAAGGCCCATCGAGCTTTGGCATAGGGTTGAGTGGCATCTAACATCAGATGCTGATCACCGATTGTCATGTGCCACGTCATTACCTGATTTCCACCAATTTCCCGCTCACGGTTCGTACGAAACTCAAGTTCAAGTTGAAACATTGGAACAGCTAGGGGCTGAGAATCAGCAAGATATGTGCTGAAAAACATTTTGACATCAGCCATACGTTGCACAAATTGATCCGCCTGTTTCCCTGACGGGCCCAGCCACACAATACGATCCAGCTGTGAGGCTCCTGACTCAAAGTACGCATCAAAGAGACCAAAGAACGCTCGAAGGTCAGATGGATCAGCCTGCCTTGTCGTCTTACCGAATGAAGCAAAAGGAAATTTCCCAGCAAGACGCCCATTAAAGAACTGTTCAACTGTGGTATACCCCTGCGTCAGATGTTTTCCGGCTAACGTTTGACATCGGGCATGAATACGACTCACCAACGCGCTCTGGGTTTTCGTAAAGTAGTCCTCAATCGAATCCTCTTGCTTAGATAATTCTGCCGTTTTGGACAAACACGTACTAACTGATATGGCGTTGAGGTCATTCGCAAGAAACGCCTCTAATTTCGCAATCGAGTTATCCGGTTTTTTCTTGTCATACTGTTCAAACGCCAACAACAGACTTTGCCATTTCGAGGTAAGAATTTGCTCAGCACTCCGCTCGCTTCCCATGACATTTGTTGTCCCTAAAAACTCCACTAACGGTTTGGCATATTCCTGTGTGACATATCGGACGCGTGCTCGCTGAGATTCGATATAGGTCTGAAGACCAAGTCGACTCTGTATCTCATAAGCACCATAGGCCAAGGGTGCCTGACCATCCCACCAAGACAAGTCTTGCCCTCGAAGTGCATACCATGATTCGCTATCACCTAATTGCTCGACACGACGCAACAGATCATGTGATTGCCGAGCCACCATTTCGGAAAGGTCCCAATACAGATCCTCAAATCCTAGCTGATCGAGTGTCAAAAGCATCTTTTCTAACAACGCTTGGACTTCTCGAAAATTATTCAATTCACTTCGAATCTCTTCTTCCAAACGATGCTCTAAACCAATATGAGCGGCCGATTGAACCGTCACTGCTCGGTAAACACGATCTGTCATTTTACGATTTAATTCCTGCAACGCCGTTTCACGTACTCCTCTTCCCACAGCAACTGGGAAGGAAGGGAACTCCTTTTCAGCAAACTCATGATATTCATCAGCCAACTGAAGTGCATTCTGAAGTAATGCATGATTCCACACGAGTCTCGAGAAGTGGCCGTGATGCGTCCAATCAGGGGTAATTAGTGGTTCATCCTGCAGAAAAGGTTGTGCTAAGATTTTTTCTAGGATCGCCTTTGTTCGTGCCACTTGTTCGGACAGTTGAAATCCAAATTGAACATCTTCTTGGTCTAGGAGTGCGACACGCGCCTGACTCCCAAATTTCTCCAATTCACTTTTGAGTTTCTGAAAGCCTTGTTCACCTATTTGTTTGATTTCGTTGGCTAACTTTGCCCCCAACAAATCAGAAGTTTCAACAAGCATGAGTGACTGGGTATAGCCTCCTCCGACATGAAATGTCTCACGCACCAACCACTGTCCCTGAGGGCTATTAAATATCAACTCGAGTGATTCTAATGTCTGAACCAGCTCTTGAAGGCTCTGTCGTGTCCTCGCACTCGATGATCCATGTTGGATGGCCTCTAATTTTGACGATGCATCCTGTAACATGAGAAGAACCTGATTGTGTTCAAAGATTCGATTAAAGAGTCGAAGCGAATACTCCCAGGCTACGGCAGTGGCTTTTTCCCGATAGACCTCAAGTTCGATCGGGCTCAGAGCGGCCTTTGCCAACGCTTTTCGATAGATCTCTGAATACTGATAGAACTCTGGGGTCATCGTTCCAGGAAACAGATACTCGACCACATGCCCAAAATCTTCTAAATTGTCGTTCCCAAATTGTTGGAGTGTGTTATACCGAGTCACCACGTCCTGTAGTTGCACAATGGAGTTGATATAATCACTCCATTGGGTAAACTCCGCGATCTCCTGTATGGATGTTCCCATCGGGACTCTCTCTCTACCGTTTTGAGAAAGACCTTCTCCACGTAATACATCTTCTGTTTTCTGTTGTAAGGACTCTGCTACAGACTTGAGGATAATATGGTTGTAGGCAATCGTCAGCACTTCAGACATACCTGCATCGAGAAATGCAAACCATGATGTCGGCATGAAAAATGAGCGCAACTGCGAGGACTGCATTTTCGACATAAATTGAAGAAGATCTTTTGTTGAGTATTTCAAGGCTTCCGACCCGATTGCCGTTGATGTGCCAGATTGCAGACCAGATAAATCTTGACGAATCTCCGTCAGCATGGGCATAAGAATCGTCTTATCGCGAATCAAATCCTGATACGCATGCCACAGACCATAGCCTCCCCCCACCAACAGAACGATCATGAAACATTGAGCAGCAAGGACAAAACGATTTTTAGCAAACACTGATTGTTTTGCTGGCTTCGCTAATGCATGTTCCGGAAAAATTCTTCGTTCGAACAAATGTTTCAAGAATGCAATCTGTGGCACAGATTTGCTTGATGGATTCGCCAAATGTTCGCCAACTTTCTGAGGACCGCCTTCTAGCGCTGAGGTCATCTCTAATGGGTTATCCTGTACATCTCCACAGAAATACATTCCGCGTAAAAAAAAGGTCTCGTGATACACACTCTCCTTGAACAATTGCGTCAAATAAATCCCAAGCTGATCTTTCATGTTCAGAAATTCACGAGGGAACATAAACAGCTCATCTCTGCCCTCGCTCTCGTGCTCCGCCACCGCAAACATTTCCACTTGGACTTGGCACAGATCATGTTGAAGACTTTCAAATGCCTGGTCTATCCAGTCAGTTGAAAAAGCCGTCTCGAGAGTATAGGGGTTTGACCATCCGACGATTTCCTGCCTCAACCGAGCTGGCAAATGCTGACCAAAGCTACGAAATCCCGGTAATGCATCACATTGACTAATGATGACATAGACGGGAAAATTCATCCCTAAGAGATGTTGGGCTTGACACAATTTCTTGTAGATTGCCGCGGCCTTGTTCTTGATACGTGCTCGAACCTCGGAGTCCTCGGATGTTGCCAACAGTAAATCTCTGCAAGGTATAGTGAGAATGATGCCGTCAATCGGTCGCTGGGGACGGTGTTTAACGAGTTGATGCAATAGACTTTTCCAGCCTCGTTCGTCGGAAGTCAGACCATCGGAACGAAGAACACAATCACCAATCGTATCGAGCACAATTCCTTGATCAAAAAACCACCAATCGGTAATCTTTTGCGAACGAAATGAATTCTGTGAGGGAGGACCAAATGGAAGATGCAGGTCAGTCTGGCTGACAATCGTTGATTTGCCGGAAGCCACCTCGCCCACCAGTAGATACCAAGGAATGTCATAACGATAGTTTCGCCCAGTCACATGCGACTTCAAACGCATAATTGCCTGAGCAAAGGTATGCTGAAGCTGGGAAACTGGCGTATCGCCACCTTGACTTGACCATGCCGCCTCCTGACCTGTTGCGGTTGATTGCCCCTCAGCATGCCCTGTAGCAACAGATGATGGCTTTACGCGACTTTTTTTCACAAGCAGAGCGACATAGCCGAGCACGATCAGAAGTATGACGGCACTCCCTATCAACCAATATCCCCATTGTTCAACAAATGTCTGTTCCACTATGAGTCTCCCAAATTACCCAACAGCTAAAATTTGTCGAACGAGTTGATCGAGGTCAGTCGTCACATACCACCAGACGCCATGAGTAATCAGAACAAACCCACAAACACATACCACCAGAGCCACGGCCCATCTCTTGGGATTGGGAAGTTTTTTAGCACGACTCTGGTCTAACGTATGCCTATATGCTTCAGGGAACAAATGTTTTGACTCTTGCAAGAGGTTAGGGTTTCGTCGAAAAACGAGTGCAAATAACTCACGACGATACCGAGCGATCTGCCCCTGGTCATCAACTCCCCAATACTGACCTCGGAAACCTAGAGACAGCACCAATAAGTACAACGCGGCCATTTCTCCACATCCCGGCTCTCGTGTCTCAAGCAATTGATCAATTCGGTCAAAAATCCGTCCGCCAGCCACATGCGACTGAAACAACTTCGACTCCAATAAATTAGCGCGCCATTCTTCTTTCCCAGACCACTCCAACTGTAAAAACGTTTCGTCCGCTAACGCCGCCATCGCATACTGTGCCTCTCGATACACTTCGACCACACAAGGGCCACCATCAGTTCCAGCCTGCTGAGCCAATTGGTGAAGTTGAGAAAGTAAACGAAGCCAAATGGGATGTCGTCCTCCTGTCATCTCACTCTTATCCAACAGACCCTCAGAATTGAGTTCGTCCTTCCACGAGTCAGTTAATGCCAAACCTTTGAGTCGAATAACTTCTGAATAAAAATCCTGAAACTGCGCTAACAGAAAGGATTGAGACACATGCATCGTTTTCATAGAATTTTTCTTCGTTCTTGTGACATGATTGGGAAATATCGTTCAGATGCCATTCTTCCCATTGCCAAATCTACACTGGCATCATGAGGATTGCATTTTGACGTACAACACTATTTCTAACGGTTGAACCGCTTTGGCATGTTGATCAGAATTCACAATTTTCAAAACTTCTTCTGACCGAAACAATGTCGACTCCTGCTCAAGTTTGAATAAGACCACACCACGAGCAGGAACAAGATCCCCTTCTCGATCGATTCGTTCACGTGCTACTCCAAGAATCCGTCGCTCTTGCAATGATGGAAGATCTTGTTCAGAACCAATCAGACTACCCTGCATCCAGACTCCAACATCTGCCTCTGATAATCCCGGTTTCACCCTGACACCAAGAATCAATGATTTCCCTTTCCATGTGGGTTGAACCGTTAGACTAAATTCTCCATTCCCTTCACTGAACGGAAAGGGACTATACGTCTCAGGCATGGCTTGCTGAATCATGTGGTGGATATAGTCCGTGACCTGAGTGAATGTTGCACGTAAATTATTATGCTCATATGGGGAAAACTCAGGAGGCACCATTCCTTCACTGAGTCCAGCCAAATGCCCCGCAAGATCACAGAGTGCCAGATATAAAATAAAAGGGTGTGTCTTGCCAGTATTGAGCATCGCCTCCAACTTGGGCAGCGCCACCACTAATGCTTGGATTATATATTTCCCTTCGAGAGATAAGGGTGCCCCCGTGGTCAAGGATGGAGAACGCGCTGCTTCGGACCACATCACAGCCTTGCGACGTACCACCTTTGTGACCGAAAGACAAAGTTCTCCTAACGGGGAGACAAGAGACATTTCGAGAGTTGGAGGCAGAAACTCTGTAAGTTCAAACGATTCATTACGGTAGTACACCTCCGCAATAGGAAAACTCACGAACTTGTGAGGAGGAGTCTCCCCAACATGCAGTATAAATTTAGGTCGGAGTCGTGGAATCACCAATTCATCTTGCCCTGTATTCACATCAACTGTCGGCCGACCATCAACTGAGAGATAGCGACGTAGATCACCACCTGTCGATGCCACCTGCTTATTCGGAATGGCCAAGTGAACAATCATGGGTTTAACAGTCATCTCTTCGATAAAAGGCTTGAGATCGACTTCCAATGCTTCTTCCTCATCAGGACCCTTTAATGCCAGGAGACCGTCTGGCATGATGGCTTCTAACTCGAGAATCCGTAGACGCCCTCCGACCAATAAACCAGAGTCATACTTAAGGGGCCAACGACGAAGTCCCCAATGAAACGGATCTATCTGCCTCGCGTGGTAATGAAGGAGATCCTCAAATCGCCACGACAATTGCTGAAAATGTTGGGGAGCCAATAACATTCCCTCATGCCACTGAATGGCTTCAGGCACCTCATCAATACCTAACATGCAGCAGTCCTTTCTCATCTGAGTTAAACCCAACCGTGAAAAGAAGTCTCATCAGACGATACCTTATGACCCCATTACTCATGGCCAACGGCAAAGCCATCCTTCCTCAGTTGAAGAGCAAAGTCATGATTGGCACGTATCCGTGCCCGATGCTCACCAGAGGTGTGGTACCGAGCAAATACCACCCCTGCTATGGCATTGGCTCGCAATGGAAGATGTTGTGTGGGAATCTTCTGCCCAGGTATCCATTCCCATTCCCAGACTTCAAAACCCGGGCTATCAGGATAGTCGCGTTTCAGTTGATCTTTCTTAACGAACCATTCCTTGGCAGAAGTACCAAGTAATTCTTTCAAACGTTCTTCGTCGAAAACCCAGGCGACATCCACCGCTATCGGGGAGTTCTGATTAGCCTGTTGATCAACGACAACGGCCATATCTACCTCCTGTCCTAACAGCGCACGAGTGCGGATCCCTAAACCACAACCCGATAGGGTGACAAGAAGACTGAACACAACAACAAAGAGAATGTTCCATCGACTCGATAGGATCAAATTATGTAGCCTCTGAACAAAAAATATTGAAAAAACACCGGAGGGACGAAACGGGAGAAAGCAAAAGCTCTGCCATTTAGAATTCACCAGCATATTGAAAGAAACACGGAACCTGCGAGGTGAGGTGAATGAAGAAAAGTTGCCTCAAAACACGGAAAATTAGGATGGAGTCATGGCAAGATATTGCACAATGTTCGCGCCACAGAGGCTGATAATTTCCGTGACAACGAGAGAACACATGAGGCAGATATTTCCTAGAACTTGGCAGGAATGACTACGGAGACCTGTTGTTTTTATTTAGGTAAAAATAAGGAAAAGTCGATCAGACACTAACATGATCGATTAACAGCCCTCCTCCGACGGCATTATAGAGGGAACCTATTTCGGTGAGTCGAGCTCGCTTGGTAGCGACCAATGACTGTTCAGTCATTCAGCACATTCCATTGGATTTCAAAAACATCGAAATTGGTCACAAGACCCTTCTGGTAGCGGGTTCCTGCAAGTTCATGGACTTCCTCTGCTGCTGCGACTTAGATCCCTTGATGCTTAAGTTGCTCTCGACGAGGCTGCAAGGCGACGAGTAGATCTGACGCTTCTCGAAAGGCATTTAGAATAGTCTGGTGATACCGCTTCAATATTTTCTCGTATCGCACTTCAGCAATTGCTAAACGAGCGACATTGTTTTCCCAAGAAAAACCAGGAATGTAATGGATGGTCCAATGCTCATAGAACGACAAGCTCAATTGACCCAATATTTAAAATCTCTACCCTGAAACCCTCAATTTCCGGTAATACTGAGAGACGGAAAAAGTAGGTTCACGCTTCACCAATCCTGGTATTTGCAGCAATCAGCATCTGCTCTACCTGCACAATATCTGGCCGCCGCTTCAAGAGATCAGAGGGAAGACCCACAGGAATCATTGGTTGGATCAGCACCTTTCTGAGTGATCTTCTTGAAAAAACCAGGATATTTGGATAAGAGCCCACTGACACTTCAAATGGTATTTGAACAGGCAGCATAACTGGGGGTCTAACCTTGTGGGGAAAAATCAAACGAGAACAATAGAAAATACTAGACACCTACCTCACCCATTATGATGCCTTTCTCCCTCAATGCATGCCATAACTATGAGTCAATGTTAGAATACATGTAGATATGAGCCGAAGTTCTGCAGGAAGACGCACCATGAATCATACACATTTGACCGTAACCATGGTATTTGCCTTTCACTACAAATGGGAGACGATATGTCTACATTAGCCAATGCAATGACGACAGACTTGAAAACAATATCCAGCAACGCGTCAGTCTTTGAGGCTGCTCAAAAATTGAGAGTAGAACGGATTGGATGTCTGCTCGTAGAGCGAACAGGTAAACTCCTACGTGATTGCGAGTCTAAAATTATTGGCCTTGTATCCGAAACCGATATTATTCGAAAAGCTGTTGCAGAGGAAAAAAACTTATACGAGACACTCGTAGAATCAATTATCACTTCCCCGATGATTACAGTCGGGACAACGTGGCCTATCGAGGAAGCTTACGACATGATGAAACAACAGGAAGTCCGTTACCTTCTGGTCACCAATTCCGATAAAGTCGTGGGTCTCATCTCCATGCGTGATATTTTGGTTCATTTGAAGGAAATATAAGATATCTCAGGATAATGAAGAAATGTAACCTCACATCAAAAACACCGTTGAATGTAAGGACATGGGATGGGTTGACTCTTGGCAAATCATGCCTATCTAGTCACGATAGAATGTTGCGATTGAAATTTCTGTTTTGTGCGATATGAGGGAGTACTGCCTGATGAGTGAAATAGACATCATTACGAATTTCCCAGTTGTCCCTGTGAAACGAACCGTCTTGTTCCCGGAGACCCTTGTACCATTTACGATTGGGCGTGCGCGATCCATTGCTGCGGTCGAAGCCGCGATGAATAGCGAAGACAAAGCCATCGTATTTTCAGCACAACGCGACTCCGAACAAGAAGATCCGACATTTGAAGATCTCTATCAAATCGGCACAAAGGCCATCATTAAACAAATGGTAAAAACCGCTGAAGGCCATCTCAACATCTTGGTTCAAGGTGTCGAACGAGTAGTACTCTTGAAGATGGAAAAAAATGATCCATACCTCACTTCACGGACTCGACGATTAGACTTGCCGACAGATTCGAGCCAAGAGATCGAAGCCCTCCATCGCGCACTCTTAGAACTTGTCACCCAACTCACAGAACTCATGACGAACGAAGGCTTCGCAGAAGTCGTCAATGTGCTGCGTGAAGAAAAAAAACCCCTCTCGGTCGCCTACCGCCTAGTTCCTCTTCTGAATATGGGAGTCGAACAGTTACAGGCGTTACTCGAAGAATCGCAATTGGCAGAAGTGCTTCGAAAAGTCTATGCAGCCTTAGCCCATGAAATCCAGATTCTTAAGCTCCGTCACCAGATTGCGAGCCAAGCTCAAGCTGAAATTGGCAAATCCCAACGAGAGTATTTCCTCCGTCAACAACTGAAAGAAATTCAACAAGAATTAGGTGAGCTAGAATCTGAAGCGGACGAAGGCGGTGACGTCGCTCAGCTTAAAAAACGCATTGAGGAAACCGAATTACCTGAAGCGGTAAAGACCGAAGCCACTCGTGAGGTCAAACGCCTTGCGAAATTGCCTCCCACAGCACCGGATCATCAAGTCATTCGCAGCTACCTTGAACTCGTACTTGAACTGCCTTGGACGAATTCGACCGAGGATAGCCTTGAGCTGTCACATGTCCGAACGGTCCTTGATGAAGATCACTATGGCATTCAAGATGTAAAAGAACGAATTCTCGAACATTTGGCCGTCCTCAAGCTCAATCCCTCAGCCAAAGCCCCCATTGTCTGTTTGGTCGGACCTCCTGGTGTTGGTAAAACTAGTTTAGGGCAATCAGTCGCACGTGCGCTCAATCGTAAATTTGAGCGTATCAGTCTAGGGGGACTCCATGACGAAGCCGAATTGCGCGGGCATCGAAGAACCTACGTCGGCGCAATGCCTGGTCGAATTATCCAAGCGCTACGACGAGCGGGTTCCAATAATCCAGTTGTCATGCTTGATGAAGTTGATAAAGTGGGGCAAGATTTTCGCGGCGACCCTGCGTCTGCACTTTTAGAAATTTTAGACCCCGCACAAAATCATACCTTTCGCGATAATTACTTAGATCTCCCCTTTGATCTCTCTAAAATCCTGTTTATCACGACGTCCAATACATTAGACAGAATCTCTCGCCCACTCTTGGATCGTATGGAAATCATTCGATTACCAGGCTATAGTCAGCAAGAAAAACTGGAAATTGCAGTTCGCTATCTTTGGCCTCGTCAACAAAAAGAAGCAGGGCTCACTCCCGAACATGTCATGCTCAACGATGAAGTCATCCCCTATATTATCAATCGGTATACACGCGAAGCCGGAGTGCGGCAGCTTGAACAGCAATTAGCACGATTGACAAGAAAGGTAGCGTTACAACTTGCCGAACGTCCAGCTGACGATCCGCAAGATCTCATCCACATTCAGCAACCAGATATCACTGAAATGCTCGGGGTGGAACGCTACATGCCAGAGGAAGGCCGAAAAGAATTGCCTATCGGCGTGGCCACGGGGTTAGCCTGGACGGAAGCAGGTGGCGACGTATTATATGTCGAAAGCGCACTACTCCCGGGTGGAAGTGACTTAACGATTACAGGTCAAATTGGAGATGTCATGCAAGAGTCCGCACGTGCGGCTCGAAGCTACCTATGGTCACGAGCAGAGGAAATGGGGTTAGCCATACCCCTATTTAAACGAAATGGTCTACATATTCATGTTCCGGAAGGAGCCATCCCCAAAGATGGACCATCTGCAGGAGTTACGATGGCAAGCGCTCTCGCCTCTTTGTTCTTACGTATTCCTGTTCGCCAAGACACGGCCATGACAGGTGAAATCAATCTCAGCGGATTAGTGTTACCAGTTGGAGGAATTAAAGAAAAGATTCTCGCCGCTCACCGAGTTGGGCTTCGTCGCCTCTTACTACCAAAGGCCAACGAAAAAGATCTCAAAGAAGTCCCTGATCAAGTGAAAGATGACATGACCGTCGTCTTCGTGGAAACGATCGAGCAAGTTCTTCATCATGTCTTACAGACTGATTCGCCACTTAAGCTTCACGCCGCACTCAAGCCGACAACGAAACCCGTGGCAATTCAACATTAAAGGCACCTCTACATATCAAGGTTTTCGTAAGTGCCAGAAACCCACGCTCCCAAAACAGCAATATAGAAGCTCTATACATAAGGATTTAAACACGAGGGTGACGCCGCAATCGCGGGAAGAGACGGTTATTTAGAGGTGCCCTGAAGAGTCCCTACCGCTTGAAACATGAGCGAGGGATTGATCTGTTTCAATCCGTCTCGCCTTCCAATACTTCTTTGACCAATACCAATCATCGAGACTTGAAATCATGACACCTTGACTCTTTGATGCATGAATAAATTTCCGCTGATCCACAAAAATACCCACATGTCGCGAGACCCGACCCGTTTTAAAAAATACCAAATCACCTGCACGCAATTGCGATTGAGTAACCAACTGCCCTTCCTTAGATTGTTGGGCGGCCGTTCGTGGCAATTCAATCCCAAAGTTTGAAAGATATGTCACATATGCAAACCCCGAACAATCCACCCCATCTTTACTTAGCCCGCCATAGTCATACCTCACGGCCTTCCACTCGTTCAATTGTGCATATAACGACTGCTTGACCGCGTCCACATTAGAAAGATGGACATGCGTAGCCGCATGAATACTGGCTATCGGCTTGGTGGCATACCTTGGCACATTCTGACAGCCAAACAAGGAAACGAATATGAAGATCATCAGGAACAGAGGGAGGGGCATATTTAATTCCACATTACTAGATTGATTATCTCTGGGTATTCTCTGAAAGTTTATAGATGGTAAACGTTCCTCCCGGTTCTAAAGGGTCTCGGTCTTTTTCAATACGCGTATACCACCAACGTCCAATGGCTGATTGACCACCAGGTTCTAATCGCATTTCAAATTCCCCTTCTCGGTCGTTTTCAGGCTGATGCCAAGTCCCTAACCATTCTCCACGCTCAAACCTTGTCGTAACAAATCGACCCTGCTTCCATTCATATGACCCATTTCCTTTTTGGTCAAATTTCAATGGATAGACAATGTTCGTTTCCCGATATTCCCACTCACCCTCTATATCCCGAAGCTGAAATTGACTAAGATTTAGCGCGGGCGTAACCTCTCCCATTTTGCTCGGCAAGGGAGAGTCTGCGGCACATCCCCAGACACCACTCAACACTATTGGAAACAACAACAGTACATACATATATCGAAGTAATGTCATGGCCAATTCACATCCCCTCAACGAATGACGTCACTAAAGACGATTATTCTAAAGTGTATCATTTTTTGTATCGACTATTGCGGTACAACCTTGAACGCTCAGAACTAAGGGAAGAAGATCACATACGAATCTTGCCCAATATCACTCAAAAAATGACTCAACACCCCTCCAAGATTTCCACCCTCCTGTTATCCGTTTATTTAGGTTTTAGCTCGTTTGTACCGATACAAGATGTGATGATGTCTTTTATTGAATTCTAGGGTCAATCTTTTACTCTACACTACTTAGGTATTAATGCAAGGTTTTATAGAATGGACTTAAGTACAGAACTAACCTGTCCAGAATGCGGCGAGCAACAAACTCAAGCTGAAGTCTGTGTATCATGCGGGGAAAATCTGTTGAGTGCCGAGAACGAGATCCCCACCATACAGGGGAAAACGACCGTGTCCAAATCTTGGCCGACTCAATCGTCACCCAAGCCCGCATCAACTGAATCACCAGTGAAATCTGAAGAAGTTCTCACACAATCTCTCAATACGATCATTGACCCACTACCAACAGAAACGCATATCACCATCAAATCGACAGAGGAATCGCAGACCAATCAAAATCAGTCCAAGACGATCAATTGGCAGCATCTAGATGATGGACAGAGCCCTCAACCCGTCGTCACACCATCGGAAACAACTACGCCTCAAACAGTCGCTCTTCCGTGGAACGCGATCCCCAGCCAACAGGAGGAAGAACAGGTTAAACCTCTTCTCCCTGTAGAACAGACAGAAACCATCTCACCAACCGACTCAGTGAGTACTGAACAGCAAACTGTCGAAGAACCACCCACGCCCCAACCGATCTCCACTCAAACATCAGCCTCATTGGATCGAGCCAGACACCCAGTCTTTCGTGGAACTGGACAATCTCTCTTCGGAATTTTTATTGTCAATACATTTCTCACCCTCATCACACTCGGCATCTACTCCTTTTGGGGCCGAGCACGTGTACGGCAATTCCTGAATAGTCAAACAAATTTTGCTGGATCACGATTTTCCTATCATGGCACCGGGAAGGAACTCTTTACTGGATGGATGAAGGCGATGTTGGTGTTTGGCCTGCCCTATCTGTCCTTGAGTTTGCTACCATTTTTTTGGCAGGGCATTCCGGCCTATATTCCGCAAGCCGTGGCGGGACTACTTGTTCTGATATTCCTGCCAGTCGCCGTCGTCGGAGCTCATCGATATCGTTTGGGTCGAACGGCACTTCGTAATATTCGCTTCTCATTTCGAGGAACAGTATCGGATTACACGAAGCTATGGCTGAAAGGATCAGCCCTTACGGTTCTGACCCTCGGGGGCTACTACCCCTTCTTTGAAAATGCACGCCGCCACTATCTCGTCACGCATTCACAATTTGGCAATCAAGAGTTTCACTACGATGGAACAGGCAAAGACCTACTCACGATCTACAGCAAAGCAGTCGGACTCTTCCTCGCCACCATCCTCTTAGTCGGTGGAGCTCTCGTGACAGTCAACAGTGTCTTTCTTTCCCTACCCATGACTGAGATAAAGACCATTCTCCTCACATCAAGTCTTTTCCCATTAGTCATTTTCATTGCACTTATCCCACCTTGGATGTATATTCAAGCTGCTCGGCAACGATTTTATTGGAATCATACATCCTTCGGTGACGCACGATTCCACTCAACCGTCCCGGCCTGGAAATTATTTGAACTCCGTCTGGGGCATCTCATTCTTTTAATAGCCACATTTGGTCTCGCCTGGCCTTGGGTACAAATTCGCAATCTCCAATTCTTCTACTACTACACAAGCCTTCACGGGCCCATTCACCTTCATCGCATCGAACAAGACGCCTTAGACGCCTCACCCACAGGTGAAGAGTTAGCAGGGTTTTTTGATACAGGATTTGACCTTGGGTAGAGAGCTTCACGTACGTTGAAAAACTTCATAATCTGTTAACCTACACACATTCTCTTTCAATCACCTGATACGAGCTAAGCTACTCGTGAATTCCAGTACACAGCAACATGAATGGGATGGCATCTACTATGATGGTGTCTCAGCCGTGCCCCACCATGTCACGGTTCAGGTGCGGCCAAATGGCATGCAGATCATTGCCCGCTCAGGCAGTCAGTTATCGTGGCGCTATCAAGACGTACGACAAACTCAAGGCAAGTATGAAGGAGAAGAAGTTCGATTTGAACGTGGAAATGGAATTTGTGAAACACTCGCGATCGCCGATAGCAAAATTTTATACAGCCTTCATGAGGTCGCACCAGACCAAGTTTCACACTTTCATAATCCAGCTCGTCGTCGCCAACGATTTTCCTTGACGATACTGGCAGGAATTGCCAGCATTCCGCTCTTATGGGCCGCCTTCAGTTGGGGTATCCCGTGGATGTCAGGTCCAATCACCACGCTCATTCCAATTTCCTGGGAAGAAGAGCTTGGGGAAATTCTGACCACCAAGTTTGCGCCACCTGAGAAGCAATGTACAGATCAACAAGTCGTAGAGTCATTGCAGACCATCGTGGCCACACTCAGTCGCTCAATAGAGTCGAACCCGTACTCGTTTACCGTTCATATTGTCGACAACCCTACGGTTAATGCTCTCGCTGCACCAGGGGGACAGATCATTATATTTCGTGGCTTGCTCAAGAACACTCAATCTGCCAATGAAATGGCCGGGGTACTTGCGCACGAAATGCAACATGTCTTGCACCGACATAGTCTGCGACTCATCGTGCAGCAAGCCTCTATGGGAATCGTGGTAGGCGCCTTAAGTGGAGACGTGAGTGGCATCATGACCTTTGGGCTTCAAGCTGCCCATGTATTGCAAACCCTGTCGTATAGTAGAGATAAAGAAGAACATGCGGACAAACTGGGCCTGCTCCTACTACTACGAACAGGAATCAACCCGGAGGGTATGATACAATTTTTTAAATCCATCAACCCAGAACCGAAAGAAAAGAAAAAAGCACTGCAACCCCTCTCACACTACTTCACCACTCATCCAGCAACCGACGAACGCATTCAACGCTTACGAGCTCTCATTCCTCCCACATTCAATCCCACAACCTCTTTACTACCTAACAACAACTGGACTCAGATTCGAGAACGATGCAATTCGGCTGATATAGAAACAGCGGAATAGACAAGCTACCAGTCACTAAATTTGAGGACAAGCCGGATAAAGCATGGGCAACCGACATCAGATATATTGGGACCCATGAAAGATGATGGTACCTGACGATCGTGAGGTTTCTCTATTCACGCCGGATCATCGAGTGATCGATGAAGCTAAGATGGCAAAGAAGATCGTCCAGGACGCCTTACTGATGGCCGCATGGCGACCAAAGCCCAAACATGACGTCATGATCCACTCCGATCAAGGATCGCAGTTCAGTCATGACAAATGGAATTTATTTTGTCAAACCCATGGCTTACGGCCTTACATTAATCGCCAGGAAAACTGTTATGATAACCCAGCGATCGAATCCTTCTTCGAAAGTCTGAAAAATGAAAAATTTCGTCGTCACATCTTCAAAACTCGTGAAACCGTACGAGCAGAAACCTTCGATGATATTGAGATGTTTGCTCATCGAACGAGACGCCATCAACAGTTGGGAAATAGGGGCCCAACAGCGTATGAGCAGCAGATGGGAAAACTAGGGTGAGTGTCCACGGAAACAAGGGAAGTTCAAAACCTTTTCAAATGTGTCCGCAAAATCGAGGGAAACCCCAATAGGCAGACGACGATAGAGTCTTAAACCCAACTGAACTATCGTGCACTAGCGTGAAGGCTGGCACAGCACAATACACAAGTAAATATTCCACAGAACGGCTGGAGTCCTCCATTAGGTTCTGGCACTATACTGCCTATTGCTTACTATTCTGTTGGAATCTATACAATTTCAAGAACTGACATATGCCAATTATTTCCGTACGTAAATACAACTGGAGATACGATTCATGAAGCATCATTTCCCCATGATGGCCACACTCATTCTTGTGGTATTCGGCAATGTAAGCTGTACGGAGCTTGAGCCTTATCGTGATAACAAAAATGGCCAAGCCATTTCGCTCAACGGCAACAAACAAACAAACCGCGTCATGGGTAAACAATATCGTGGACGTGGTCTGCCACCTGAAGGCACCATCCAGTCAGTGAGAAATGATGCCGCTAGTGACTATATGGACCAACAACAGTTTGAAATGGAGCGAGCGTTTTCCCAAGAGCTAAAAAGTCACGTCCTTGACCTCCAACGTCATGAGAGGGACGTTATTCAACTCAGTTTACCAAGTCAGGCATTTTTCAATGTGTTTAGCTCCGAGATCCAAACGGATTTCCGGGTCACCTTAGCCAAGGCATCATTGATTATTCGAAAATTCGACAAAACCGCAGTTCATATTATTGGTCACACCGACAACACTGGTACCCCAAATTACAATCAGCTCCTCTCTGAACGTCGAGCGATTACCATCGCAGGATTTTTAAACAACCACGGAGTTGAAGATGTCAGGCTACGGATTGAAGGCCAAGGAGAATTTTCCCCTCTTCTCTCAAACGAATCTGCTGAAGGCCGACGAAAAAATCGTCGAGTCGATATTTTTCTGAAACCGATTGTGGAAGGCAAAGTCGAGTGGGCGTTTACTTCTCCTCAATAACGTCACTATCCACAGTATCAAGAGAGCCTTCCTCTTACGGAGATAAAATGGGGACCTTCTACTATGAGAAACTGGCCGACAACCCTTCTATGAGGACCCGATTCCTACACTAGGGGAATCTCTCGAAGCAAGTACCTGCCATCCTCTCTCAATATCTCTGCCCTTCGATGTGATTTCAAGATTAGCAACAACTTGATTCATCAATAAAACAACTCTTAGGAAGATACACATTTAGGTCTCTATTTCTTCAAACACCTATTTTCCACTTCTTTCGCTACCCCCATCTGTTCATCTCAATGCTCTCTCCAACATCTTACAACTGCTTTAGACTTCATCTAATGAGTGAGTAGAAATTCCTCTACTCAATTATCGAACCCAAAGATCCGAAACATCGATTTGACATTATAGCGAATCCAAATACGTTCCAGCTTAACCATACTGACTTTCAGCGCGGTATCAAATACTTCAAGGGTACGGAAGTTAATTGAATCGGCTATAGACGATTCATTGAACACTTCATATCAATATTTTGTTCGCCGAGAGAGAACTTCTCATGTACGCCTTCTTCTCTGTCTTCATTACCGTCTACTTAAAACTTGATTTTTCCGATTATCTTCTTCACCTGACTCATGAACAAAAACCTTATCAGTCTCTCCTTCGCACCTCACTCGTCGTCACTGGTTCAATCGCATTCTTCTTTGCACAGCTTTTAGCGACAGGGGAAATCGCTCTGGCTATCACACCTGACATGACTGAAGCTGCACGGTCTCAGATTCAAAGTCTCATCCTTGAGAAAGAGCACCGGACACGTGTTCAAACAAAGCTGTCCTCTCACCTCCTTCATGCACGGTCTATGAAGAATGGAAAAGCCATTACACAAGGTGTACGTACATTACGGTCAGGCATACGAATTGAACGAGATGGAAGCACCGAAGTGGATGTCACGGCAAACGTATCAAGAACGGTCTTGGCTCAAATTGAATCCCTTGGAGGCTCGATTATCAACCAATACCCTGCACACCACGCGTTACGAGTGCGCATCAATATGAATGAGATAGAACACTTAGCCAGTTTTCCACAAATAGATTTCATTCAACCCGCCGTACAGATGATGACCAATTCCCATGATAGCCTTGCAGACAACACCTCAGAAGGTGATGCCGCTCATCAAGCCAACGTAGCTCGCTCAACCTTTGGCGTCGATGGAACAGGCATCACGATTGGAGTACTGTCTAATGGGGTCAACTCTTTGGCTGCTCGACAAGCTTCTGGAGATTTACCGTCTCGAGTCACGGTTCTTCCTGGGCAAGCCGGGTCAGGTGATGAAGGAACGGCCATGCTAGAAATTGTGCATGACCTGGCCCCTGGCGCGCATTTGCTCTTTGCCACCGCATTTGGAGGACAAGCAGCGTTTGCGAGCAACATTGAGGCCCTTCGCCTTGCTGGAGCTAACATTATTGTTGATGATGTGTTTTATTTTGCTGAACCTGTCTTTCAAGACGGCATGATTGCCCAAGCCGTGAACAACGTCTCGGCCAATGGAACTCTGTACTTTTCTTCTGCCGGAAATTCTGGAAATCTCAACGCCGGCACAGCAGGCGTATGGGAAGGTGATTATACGGCAATGACCGCTCCACTGGCCTTGGGCTCTGGACCGAGTGCCCATGACTTTGGCGGGGGTATCAATGCCAATCAAATTACAAAAGATCCACCGTTATTAATTACATTGTCGTGGGCTGATCCCACAGGCCATTCCACAAACGATTACGATCTCTTTCTCTTGAGTCCTGACCTTTCAACAGTTCTCGCCTCATCAACCAATATACAAAACGGAACATCTGACCCTTATGAGCAAATATTTTCCGGACCATTTAACGATATCAATAATCAAATCGTCATCATCAAGACATCAGGTGAAGATCGGTACCTCCATCTCAGTACACACCGCGGAAGACTCGCGCTGGCCACTGACGGACAAATCGCTGGACATGCGACAGCAGCAGATGCATTTGCCATTGCAGCGGTCAATATCGCAACGGCTGGGGGAGGAGCATTTGTCGGTGGATCAGCAAACCCCGTCGAATCCTTTAGCTCTGATGGCCCTCGTCGAATGTTTTACACCGCAGATGGCTCACCACTCACACCGGGTAACCTCTCATCAACTGGTGGAATCATTCGAGAAAAACCTGACCTTGCCGCAGCTGATGGAGTGGCCACCTCAACGCCAGGGTTTCATATGTTTTTCGGCACCTCTGCCGCAGCACCTCATGCAGCAGCTATTGCAGGATTACTCTTACAAGCCGATTCGACAATGCTTCCCGTTGAAGTAAGATCTGCACTTCACAGCACAGCCTTGGATATTGAAGGGGTTGGATTTGATCGTGACTCAGGCTATGGACTCATTGACGCCTTAACAGCCGTTCAACAAGTCGTGCTTTCTACAGCCTATCCCTTAGCCATTAAGAAAAATGGGAGTGGCAGTGGCTCATTCGTCAGCACCCCGCTCGGTCAAAGCTGTGGGCCTACGTGTCCCGGGCATACGGCTCAACATCCAAACGGCACAAGCATCACCTTTACACCTAAGCCAGCGATCGATTCCGTCTTTGGTGGATGGAACGGTGGTGGCTGTCATGGCACCGGCTCCTGCACAGTGACAGTCACTGAGGCAACGACGGTGATTGCCACCTTTCATCTTATTCCAGCCCCAATTTATCCCTTAGCTATCAAGAAAAGTGGGAATGGCAGTGGCTCATTCATTAGCACTCCGCTCGGTCAAAGCTGTGGGCCGACATGTCCCGGCCATACCGCTCATCATCCAAACGGCACAAGCATCAGCTTCACAACTAAGCCAACAATCGACTCTGTCTTTGATGGATGGGACGGTGGCGGGTGTAGTGGCACCGGCTCCTGCACTGTGACAGTCACCGAGGCGATCACGGTCACAGCCATGTTTTCCCTCAAGCCACCGACGCCCAACTAACCTGATGACTAGCCTTGCGAAAACGCTATCAGCGTTGAGCAGGGATTGTGACATCGTTTCCCTAGAATCATTTCTTCACGAAAGTAATGTGCGATTTATACTCCTGGATCGCAGCGGCAAGCGACTTGCCCCCGAGGGGAATATTGGCATCGAGCGTATCTTCAATATCTTCATCTTCAATAATCACATCATAGCGTTCTTGCACATTTGTCATCACCGCACCTTGCGAGGCTTGGCTTGGCGGCATGTAAATTTCCTTCCACACTTCTTTCTCGACTAAACAAACATCCTTGAACCGCTCATACAAGAGCGCCAGCTTTTCAGGATCCGCTTCTCTTGGTCTTTCATCTGCCATGACACATTCTCCTTCTTCAATCCACAAAATTTTCAACTATGTATGGTTGGCTTTTCATGTACATCCTCCCCATACCCCCCACCTCCAGGGGTTTCAATTGTGAGGATATCACCCGCTTGGACTACAAGGCGACATTTACTTGGTAATTCTTGAGTATTCCCTCCGCTCTGCAGTTGATTCCTCCCTGGTTGACCAGACAGGCCTCCAGCCACACCATAAGGGCCTTTGGTACGCCGGTCAGAGAGAATCGTCACATGAGCCGTTTGTAAAAATTCATATTCACGCCGTAGACCATCACCTCCATGAAAAGTTCCTTGCCCACCTGATTGTTTCCGCACTTCATATCGCGTCACTCGAAAAGGATAGACATACTCCAATGCTTCAACTGGCGTATTCAGCGTATTTGTCATATGGGAATGAATGGCACTCGCTCCCGTCCCTGTTGATCGAGCCCCCATACCACCCCCAATTGTCTCATAGTAGGCGAAGGGCTGCTGGCGCCCCTCGTCCCATCCACCAATCGCGATATTATTCATGGTCCCTTGACTCGCAGCCGGAATACGATCTGGGCAGGCTTGGACCATGGCTCCTAAGACCACATCGACAATACGTTGAGACGTTTCGACATTTCCCCCAGCCACGGCTGCAGGAAAACGGGCATTCACGATCGTGCCTTCAGGCGCGACGATATGGATGGGCTCCATACATCCACTATTCGCTGGAATGTCGAGCCCAAGTAAGCATCGAAAGACATAGACGACAGCAGAGAGCGTGATAGGATAGACGGCGTTAATACTACCCTGACGTTGTTGATCTGTTCCCGTAAAGTCTACAGTGACCTCATCGCCTGCAATGGTCACAGAGGCCATTATCTTCACTGGCTCAAAAGTAATTCCATCATCATCCAATTGATCGTCAAAGCAATAGTGCCCATCTGGTAATTCGGCGATCAACTGCCGCGTCATGCGCTCACCATAATGTATTAACGCATCCATGTCTTGACAAACTTGCTCGAAGCCATATCGGTGCACAAAGCCTTCCATACGTTCGATCCCAATTCGGTTGGCCGCCAGTTGTGCCTGAAGGTCTCCCTCTCGTTCAATCGGCGTACGAACATTGGCCAAAAACAGGTCCCACACATCTTGATTGATGACTCCATCGCAAACCAGCTTGATGGGGGGAATAATGACACCTTCCTGGTACAGTTCTTCAGATAACGGCATTGAGCCTGCAGACATGCCACCCACATCAGCATGATGTGCACGATTAGCGACAAACCCAACCAGCGTCTCTTGGCCATTGTGCTGAATGTAGATGGGAGACACCATCGTAATATCGGGCAGATGCGTCCCGCCTTGGTAGGGATCATTCACCATCGCCACGTCACCGGGAGTAAATTCAAGTTTGTGAAGACAGGCTTGAACAGAAAGCGGCATGGCACCAAGATGCACAGGAATATGAGCAGCTTGCGCCACAAGCTGTCCATAGGCATCGAAGACCGCGCAGGAAAAATCACACCGCTCTTTGATATTCGGAGAGTAGGCTGCCCGCTGGAGTCTGACCCCCATCTCTTCAGCGACCGACACAAAGAGATGCTTCATGATTTCTATTCGAATCGGATCATCCATGCCTACAAACCCACCTCTATGACAAGATTGTGATACTGATCGACGCTCGCAGAATCAGTTTCTCCGAGATAAATTGTCGTATCGTCTTGCACAATAATACTTGGGCCTTCTAGATGATGACCTGTTTCCAAAGACGAGCCCCGATAATGAGGAACGTTTTGAACAATTCCGTGAAGTACGATCGGTCGCTCACACCAAAAGGCTCGAGTCATATCTGGTAAATCGGCTTGATAACGAGGCAATGTCGGTGGCATCACCATACCCACAGCCCGGACTCGTACATTCACGACTTCAACTTGTGCCTCTTGATGAGAAAAGCCGTAACGTCGTTCGTGAAGCCGGTCGAACGCTGCTCGAAAATCAAACGTCAAGGGAACCTTGATTTCAAATGATTGTCCCGCATATCGCATATCCAATTCACAATGCACCTCAATATCATCGGACTTCAAACCCTGGGCGTTGAGATCTCTCACTCCTTGCACCACAAGAGGTTGAGTCTCACGTTGAAGTTCTTCATAGGACACGTCTCTTGATCTCATCAAAGTCTGGACATAGTCCATCTGCACATCTGCGGCAAGCATACCCAATGCTGATAGCGTAGAAGCTTTGGGGGAAATCAAGACTCGGGAGATGCCCAATTGTCTTGCCAGATCACAGGCATGCAGTCCACCTGCTCCTCCAAAGGACACTAACGTACAATCCCGCGTATCATACCCGCGCTCCACCGAAATCACTCGAATCGCTCGCTCCATATGAGCGTTGGCGACCTGCACGATACCCAAGGCCATGGCCTGGACTTGAGAGAGACCAGATTGAGGACGAAGAAAAAGATCTTTTGCTAAGCGTTCAAGTGCCTCGGCTGACTGGCAATGATCTAGCCTCATGGTTCCCCCTAAGAATCCATCATGCGGCAAACGACCCAAGATGAGATTGGCATCGCTCACAGTCGGCTGTATTCCTCCGAGGCCATAACACACTGGCCCAGGGTCTGCACCAGCACTCTGCGGACCAACTCGAAGCCCACCACCTGCATCACGATAGGCTATTGATCCTCCACCAGAGCCCACGGTATGGATATCGATGATCGGTATCCGTACGGGAAATCCCCCAACAGCGGCTTCATTGGTGACGGGAATATGTCCCCGAACTAAAGAGACATCCGTTGAGGTCCCACCCATATCAAAGGTAATAAGATTCTCATACCCTGCAAGCGTTCCCACGTATCGCGCGCCAACGACACCACCTGCCGGACCAGACACAATAGACCGCACTCCTTGTCCTCGAGCTTGTTCAACCGAGAGTCTCCCACCATTCGACTGTAAGATATGAAACTCAGATTGTCCCATCGCCTTCTGGACCTTCGCAAGATAGCGATCAAGGACTGGGGAAACATAGGCATTGATCACGGTGGTGCTGGTTCGTTCATATTCACGAAATTCAGGAACGAGTTCATGCGACGCGGTCACAAAAAATCCTGCCTCTCGAAAACGAGCCGTCACGATACGTTCATGATCAGGATAGGCGAAGGAAAATAAGAAACTCACGGCGACCGATTCGATCTGATCATGTTGTAATACCTCAATGATGCTCTCGACTTCTGTTAGTTGAAGCGGTGTCACCACTATTCCTTGATAATCCACCCGCTCAGTTATCTCGAAACACCTATCAGAGGGAACTAATGTGATGCAGGGTTCAGGCAAGAGGTCATAGAGGTGCTCGCGAGTCTGTCGCCCAATCACCAACAGATCACGAAATCCTTTGGTGGTAATCAAAGCCATTGACGACCCCTTTCGCTCTAGCAGCGCATTGGTCGCCACAGTTGACCCATGGACCACGATACGTTCCTCACTATCGGACAATAATGTTAGTCCTTTCAGAACAGCCTTCTCAGGGTGAGAGGGCGTCGAAAGAACTTTAAAACTTCGCAGCGATGCGTCGGTCTCATCATAGACCACAACATCCGTAAAGGTTCCACCAATATCAATTCCTATCCGTTGCACTAGACCACCTGTAATGGAAATATCAAAGGCATGTTACCTTTCAACACGTAAAACTCTCATCATTTCCCCGTAAACTGGCGAACGATCGTGGTCTAGGACACCTGTAATCTAATAATTTTCATGGAAATGGCGCGACTCATTGAAGAAATGGTATCTGAACGACGGAACGAAGATCGAGAGGAAATTCAGAGGAATATAACAGACTACCCTGCTGCCGAATTCACCTATTCTACCCTTTGACCGTACCTTTGAGCATCACGATTCGAGGGCTGCGACTGCCGTTATCTAGGACGCGAATCATCGCGGTGTGAATCCCTGGGGATGCAGAAGTAAACATGACTTGCATGCTGCATGACTTCCCGGTCAGTAGTGTGGCTTTCACACATTGATTCTCTGTCACAGAAAATGCTTCAGGATTTCGGCCTGCGACTTCCACGTTGACCACTTGAAGTGGCCCAAGTCCAATATTGGAGAGCCGAACCGTTTGCGCTAGCGGATTCAACTCAACCTGGTCTACCTCAAACTCTATGGAATCAGTACTCATACTAGCCAGCGGAATGCCTCTCCCACCGCTTAACAGAACGGATATCCCATCAGAGCTGCTATCAGTTGTCACAAGATCAGGTAATTGGTCTCGATCAAAGTCTTCCACAATGACTGAGGATGGAGCCGCTCCCACACCAAAATGCCCCGCTTTCCGAAAAGTGGCCACTCCTTGCCCCAGTAACACAGACAAGCTATTCGAATCACGGTTCGTCACCACAAGATCCAATTCATCATCACCATCTAAGTCACGAATCGCTAACGCGACAGGACTAAACCCAACCTTATTCGCCCCACGATTCACAAATTGGCCTTGTTCATCCTGCAATAAGACGATCACACTATCAGAAAAAATGCTTGTCACAACTAAATCACCACGTCCATCACCATTCAAATCATCCCCAGCGATCGCACTTAAGGTCAACCCAGCATTGATTTCATCTTTCACCACAAACGTCCCGTCCCCCTGATTCGCTAATACCGCAATAACACCATTTGGGGTACGCCAGCTTGGTTGACTCCATGTGATGGCCATATCTGCCAGTCCATCACCAGTTAAGTCATGAACATAGACTCCAGTTGGAAACATGCCGTCACGCCCCTCTGTCTCATAGAACGTCGGTAAGTGAAAATCGCCAGATCCCTTGTTCAACAAGACACCCACACTAAAGGGAGGATAGTATCCAAAACGCCCGCTGTTCGTTGTCACAATATCGATGCCGTCCTTACCATCAACATCAGACAGTGCCAAAAACGTGGTCCCTTTTCCCGAGGGATAACTCCCAGTCTGTTCAAAAAACCCATCGCCTTTACCCGTGAGGACGACAACCTGATCTGCCCCACTCGTGGCCACCACAAGATCTAAGATGTTGTCAGCATTCAGGTCTCTGGCCGCGACCGCCATGGGAATTTTCCCGACGCCAAAAGACACGGCAGACTGAAACGTTCCATTACCATTCCCTAAGAGGATAGAAACATCGTCTGAAGTACTATTGACCGTCGCGACATCACGCAACCCATCATGGTTAAAATCTCCACTTGCCATCGCTTGTGGAGTGCGCCCCACTGGAGTACTTGCGGTGGGGGTATACACAAGGTTTTGGGCAAAAACGGGAATGCTAATTATGGATGTCAACGACAGACCGATGACACATTGGATCAAGCTTCTGATTGAACCTCTCATCATAACGTACACTCAATTGTCGTTAGGGATGGTATAGTCTTTTATTAAGGCCACTTCAATGGCTTCCGTTTGCGCAATGCCACGATTACGCACATGGGCGGCCCAAGATGGATACTTTCTCAACGTGGTAAAGATAGACTTCACTACATCCGGCATCACCCGTGCTTCCCAATCATGCAACCATGCCTGTTCATCATCGTCTCCCTCATAGTCATCAGGAAATTTGGCCTCTAACGAAAACGACACAGTAAAGGTCTTTTCTTCATGATACATAATCTCATCCCCTTTGTACGAACTATAGATTGCCTACCAAAATCTAACGCATTTGTCAGGTACTGCGCATGTTTTCTATAATCATATTCAGACTATTTAACATGAAGGAGGCTGACAGTCATGCCTATTTTCTCGTATATCTGCCAAGAATGTTCCCATCCATTTGACTCCATTGTCCAAGGATCCATGATCCCAGAATGCCCTCAATGCCAGACAACAAATCTCGAGAAACAGCTATCGGCCTTTGCCGTAGGGGGAAGTGATGGAGACTCTAGTATGGAAGGAGGGCCAGGAGGCTGCGGTTCGTGCGGTGACCCACGCGGGCCTGGAGCCTGCTCAATGAATTAGGCTCTACAGTTGTTCATCTGTCAGTTGTGACTCATTTCACACTTTCAATTCTTGTGAGTCACTCCATATCTACCTCAATTCATCCTGGAGGATTTCAATCATGTCAGCCACTCAAATTGGACAAGAACTCGTCGCACTCTGTCAGCAAGGAAAAAACATGGACGCAATTGAAAAATTCTACTGCCCAAACATCGTCAGCGTTGAAGCCATGGCGATACCAGGCATGGAACAAACACAGAACGGAATCGAGGCCATCAAAGGGAAAAATGCCTGGTGGGGCGCAAACCACGAAGTGCATGGAGGAGAAGTCAGTGGCCCCTTCCCCAATGGAGATCGATTTGCCGTGCGGTTCAAGTATGATGTCACCCCTAAACATACGGGGAAACGAATGACGATGGAAGAGGTCGGCCTGTATACCGTCGAAGGCGACAAGATCGTTAAGGAAGAGTTTTTCTACATGACTGGGGACTGTAGTTAATTTCTGATTCAGAATTCGCAACCCAGACATACAGCAAGATACGGCGATACTTGTCATCTCACAAGGGGAATAGTCTATCTATTCCCCTTTTTTTATTCTCTAACCTAACGGAGTATTTAAGAACCATTTCACACCGACTCCGATCTTGGCCTGCAAAATAAAAAATGTCACTGGGGAACAACACCGCATTCTATTTTTCAAGGAAGATTACTCCCCACGCCCAACACAAATTCGAATGCGCTGCCGGGAACGGTGCCTCATTCTGTAGAGAATTGTAGCAAAAAACTGGTGGGAGAATATCAGGGAACCGCGCTCTCACCTCATTGCCAACGTATTCTGAGACCATGTGCCGACCAGAAGAAAATGCACGATCAGTGCCCCCGGCTTACTTGACAAACCCCTCTATACCAAATCAATAATACTGTGATTATTTATTAATAAAATCGAAGGTCTCATCATGCGCTTGATTCACGTATTGCTTAGTTTAGTTTTCCTCCTCAGCATGAATCTATCCCAGGTCAGTGCCGCGACCAATACAATTTCCATTTTCGACACGAGCGGGACAACTCAAGTTAATCGTCCCATCTCAATCGCACGCCCATTTCGAAAAGGAAATATTCCAAATTTTGCACAAGCCAAGATAAATGGAACGGCTGTACTCACCCAATGTGATGTCAAGAACCGTTGGGCAGATGGGTCCTTAAAATATGCGATCGTGAGTTTTATTATTCCCTCACTTGATTCAAATGGATCAGTTGCTGTGGAGTTTGTGGACCAGACATCCGGCAATAACACTGGATTCCTCAACCAATCTCAAATGTTAAATGCTGGCTATAACTTTGACGCAACTATTGAAATGGTAGGCACTGGGAACCGATCGGTCAGCGCAAGATCAATGCTCACCAATGGAAAATTCCGGTATTGGCTACAGGGTCCCATTGTGACAGCTGTAATTATTGAAGATCGCACATTAGCCAGGACTTATGACCAAGACTTTGGGGATGGTAGTAAGGCTCTCCACCCCATCTTTGAGTCATGGTTTTACCCGCAAGGCAATCAAGTCAAAGTAGGCTATACAATCGAAAATATTTGGGCTAGCAATGATGCCTCGAAAAGTATGCGAGACCTCTCCTATAGCATCACCCTCAAGGCAGGAAACACGAACCCGACAACAAAATGGACCCACTCATCATTTAACCATATTGGGCAATCACGTTGGCATAAAACGTTCCGTCTAGGAAGTGATCTAAATTCCGTGCGTGTCGATCACAATCTTGACTATCTGATCACAACAGGAGCCATCCCTCACTACGATTCACCTTTAATCGTGGCTTCGACACCGGAAAGTATGCGCTATAGTACATTTCAACAATATAACGGGACACTGGACGGGAGCGACGGTGGCAATCCCGCAAACATGGGAAATTATGAAAAAGCTCTTAATGCTCCAGGGGCAAACGATTGGATTGGCCTCCAAAAAACATGGGAAATTCTCTGGCTGTACTCTATGAGTGAGCGTGGCTTCGAGATGGTGCTAGGCAATGCCGACTTAATGGGGCGAGTGCCAATATATCTTCGAGAGGCTGACTCCCAAGCAGGGAGTGGAAACTTCTTCGATCAAACCTGGAGCCGGAACTCTAACCTCACTAGGCAAGGAGTGAATCTCGGAACAGGATCAATTGACACGTTTGGTCGAATTGTCTCTATTAATGCTCGACCTACCAGCACATTTTCCGGATTGTCAGACCCAGGAAATAGTACGGACAAAATTCAAAGAGGTTCCATAACCAGGGACGGATGGACACAGACAGATTCGAGTCATTATACAGACGCCTGTTACACCGCCTACCTCTTCACTGGACGCTATTACTACCTCGAATGTTTACAAATGGATGCTAACTTCCGCCTTGGGTGGAAGCAAGCAGGGTGGAATAGCACGCATGCCCGGCCTGGCAATGAAGGCCTGCTGAACAACACTAACATTCGAACCGATGCATGGGGGACGAAAGTTCTCGTCTATGCGGCTTTTATATCTCCCGATGGAGAACCAGAACAAGCCTACTTCATCGACAAACTTCGAAACAACATGACGGCCTGGGAAGGTGTACAAGATCTCTCGCCAACATATTTAGGAAAAGATGAGATCTGGAACTGGGGACGAAATGTACGAACAACAAACCTCTATTGGGCGTTCCCAGGTAAACAGCCCTCACCGTTAGGACAGTGGAGCACAGGTACGAGCGCATTCATTCAACCTCCACTCAACAATAATGGGTCTCTGACTCATGCCACATCGCCATGGGAAGAAAATTTCATGCTTTCCGTATTAGGAATGGCGAAGCAAATGGAAGTAGCCGATACAACAAAGCTCATAACCTTCATGGCTAAAAAACGGTTTCATATTAACCTTGATGGCACACCAACTAACCTTCACAACTTCATAGAAGCCTATCGCGATCCGACGATTGAAACATCTACCGGCCAATGGATTGCAGACTTTAGTACATTTGTAAGCCACTATCTCCCATCGACGGAGCCGTATACGCAACGGAGAAGCGATCTCTCCACCGATCACAGCTACGCCTTCATTGCCTTGTCGGCTGATAGTTTTCTTACTCCCTACAATGTGGATGGACTAAGTGGGCAAGACAGTTGGAACGCGAATAAAGCTAACACACCACATCAAAACCGGTTTGAAACTCAAAGCCCCAAATGGGCACTCACCCCAATGCCATCTTCAGTGACGCCAACAACAGCAACACTCACCATCACAATACTAGGAAATGGCAGTGGTACTGTCACAAGTACCCCGTCGGGGATTAACTGTACGGACGGCAACGGAACCTGTACTTTTAATTTTACCCAAGGAGCCTCCGTGACATTGACGAATTCGCCTGTGGAAGGTTCAACATTTGGTGGGTGGACTGGAATCACAGACTGTAGAGACGGGATCGTAACGTTGAGTGTATCCGTCTCCTGCACGGCCACCTTTACGCTCTCCACAACAACAACTAGCCCATCGCTCACCAACCCCTCACCAGGATCAATCTTGTCTGGCTCATCTGTTACCTTTGCCTGGGCAGCTAACGGAACTGCCGTGGAAGAGTGGTGGTTGTATGTCGGGAGCAGTCAAGGGGCACAAAACATCTTAACGAGTGGAAGTATCCCTGCGACGACGTTCTCACGAAATATCACAGGGCTTCCGACCAGTGGCAATCCAGTGCATGTGCGGCTCTGGTACAGAATCGGGAGCACTTGGCTGTCACAGGACTTTACCTATACTGCTGCAACAGGAGGGGGGAGTCCCCCAACTATGACCACACCGACCCCAGGCTCAATGTTATCCGGCAGCTCTGAAACGTTCACGTGGGCGGCCAATGGGACTGCCGTGGATGAGTGGTGGCTGTATGTCGGAAGCAGTCAAGGGGCACAAGATGTCTTAACAAGTGGGAGTATCTCCCCCGCGACGTTCTCGCGAAACATCACAGGGCTTCCAACCAATGGCACGTCGGTTTGGGTCCGGCTTTGGTACAGAATCGGGAGCACCTGGTTGTCTCGTGACTTTACCTATACCGCCTCGAACGGCAGTGGGAACCCTACACATCTGTTAACTCTTACGAAACAGGGATCGGGAAGTGGCACAGTGGTTAGCAATCCAGCTGGGATTAACTGTGGGAATACCTGTACGGCGTCGTATGCGGCTTCGACCCCCGTGACCCTCACTGCCACCGCATCTAGTGGGTCAAACATCGTCAGCTGGAGTGACGGCGGATGTAATGGAAATAGCTCTACCTGTACCATCACTCTGACTCAAAATGAGACCATCATCGTGACCTTTAACCAGGCTACCATCGGCCTGCCCGCCATAACCAGTCCAACAGCCGACAGCATATTAACGGGGACAACCCAGACACTTACCTGGGCTGACAATGGAACTGCCGTGGAGGAATGGTGGTTGTATGTCGGGAGCAGTCAAGGGGCAGAAGATGTCTTAACAAGTGGGAGTATCTCCCCCACGACGTTCTCGCGAAACATCACAGGGCTTCCAACCAATGGCACGTCGGTTTGGGTCCGGCTTTGGTACAGAATCGGGAGCACCTGGTTGTCACAGGACTTTACTTATACCGCTGCAAATGGAGGAGTGAGTGCCCCTATCATAACCTCGCCGAGCCCAGGCTCAACATTATCCAGCAGCTCCGAAACGTTCACATGGGCGGCCAATGGAACAGCCGTGGAGGAATGGTGGTTGTATGTTGGGAGTAGTCAAGGGGCAAAAGATGGGTTCACGAGTGGAAGCATCCCCGCGACGACGTTCTCACGAAATGTCACAGGGCTTCCAACGAATAGCACGCCGGTTTGGGTCCGGCTTTGGTGGCGAACATCGGCCGCAGGATGGCAGTCCGCAGATTTTCAATATTCGACAGAGTAGAAGCGATATTATCAGACATGAATTACGTAAGGGTATCTCTGAAAACTCCTGACAATTCTGTCGGACTGTGGCATAAGTCTCCTTCAAGGAGGACGGCTCATGGACACACCTGGCCAACTCGGGTTCTTTGACCTCACTCACCCTACGACGCCCTGACCCAGAAGGGGGATCCCTTAGAGCAACTCGCCCAGCGGATCCCCGATGCCAAGACTATCTGGCTGTTTCGCGAGACGTTGCCCCAGACCGGGGGTCGTGGACAGACTCTTCAAGCAATTTGACATGTATCTGGCGGGCCAGGGGTGGCAAGCTCGTGGCGGCAAACTTGAAAGCTTCCCCGTCAAGCGGACAGCTCATAAATAAAGTTTCGAAGCGGTGCTTGTGCATCCACACAGGGTGCAGTGCCCTGGAGTGAAGCATGCGGGCGGTGCTCATTGTAGATCATCATCTACTACTCTGTGATCTCCCGAACCTGGTCCAAACTGCGAAAGAGATAGAGGTCTAAGACCTCATTACGATACGTGCGATTGAAGCGTTCGATGAATGCATTCTGGGTCGGTTGGCCCGGCTGGCTATAATAGATGAGCACCCGGTTGGCCTTCCCCCCAGTCTTGGAGGCTCTGTGACAAGAATTCTGGGCCGTATCCACTCGCAACATGTGGGGTAACTCCCGCTCCCGGTCCACCTTGAGGCGGTCCAATACTCGAATGACCCGCTCAGCTCGGAGAGAGGTATCCACTTCTTCCCGATTAAAGTCATCGATGATATTGAAGGTGCGAAAACGGGTGCCGTGGTACAAGGCATCACTCATGAAGTCGGCTGACCACACTTTGCTTGACCCTTCGGGGACAAAGACGGGGATGGAGGCACGAGCTGGTAATCGACGTTTCGTCCGGCGCGGATGATTGAAGCCTAACTGCCGGTAAATACGATAGATCCGTTTGTGATTCCAGCGATGTCCTACAGCCTGCAACCGGTCGATATGTTTCCAGACGCCCCAGCGGGGATGCGCGGCGACCAATTTATTCAGGACCGCAATCACTTCGGCATCACAAACTTGCCAATCAATGGGTTCGTGGTAGTAAGCATAACGAGCGAGCCCAACGGCATGACAACTCTGAACCACTGAGACTCCGTGGGTCTCCCGCATGGTGTTGATCGCCGCCTGTTTGGCAGACGGCGTTAGAGCTTTTTTTCGATCAGATCCTTGAGGGCGCGATTCTCTGGGGCGAGATTCGAATACATCCGTTTGAGTTTCGCCAGTTCGCTCTCGGCCTCCTTGAGGCGTTTGAGATCCGATGCTTCACTTTGCCTTCCAATTATAATACGTGGCATCGCTAATCCTATGCTTTCGACACAGGTCTTTGACTTTGAGACCGCCATCCCCCTGTTTCAAGATCGCGATGATTTGAGTTTCGCAGAATCGAGACGTTTTCATAGGAACCTCCTGGGTCATTGTGCCAGAAAGCTCTACTTTTCACCTGCCCTCGATATAGGGAAGCTTACAGGTGCGGCTGTAGTATCAGACCGTCGGAGGCTGGCAGAATGTGGATCTGCAATATACGGCAGGATAGAAGCTACATCCCTCCGGGCAAAACTAGGTAAGGGCTATTACCCTTTGAAAAATGACTCAACATTTCAGGGTAAGAATGATCTCTTATCCTGAAGCTCTTTTACTCTATCCAGACATCAAAGCACGATGCTCGTTTCCATTGAGCCCATCCTCTTGTGGATCAATCCAATACTTTTTGGGAAACCCAAGAGAATCTGCCCCTTCTCCGTAGTATAGGGCATGGGCCTTCAAAAGATAGGTCATTGGCCCGATGGTTCCGTCAGTTTCCATAACCTTCACTTGCGGGTCACGCAACTCGGGAAGAGATGGATGCCGACCAGGTAAGACAGAAAGTACGCGGTGAATAGTGACATGAGTACGATGCTCACCCACGCGATCACTGTAGACCACGGCCATCATGCCATTTGGCAACAGCTTACTCTCATCTGGAAGATCAACTTGAAATTCTTCTGGATTGGGAACATCGAGGCAAGCGAGAGAAACGAACGGTGCGACCGTACACAGGGACATGAGCCCCACAAACACGACAGACCTTGCAGAAAAAGGATAGGAGCCGTTCATAGGCACCTCCTCTGTAAAAGGTTGGTCCAAACTTTTACGCCTATAGTTCTTTTCGGTCAGTTACTGGAAAAACTGTAGAGATATGATTCGTTACTGATTAGGAAGGGAAGATAAGGAAGTAATGACGAGAGAGGAAAACCTCAAACTTCGAGAATAATCCTTCGAATTACCTGACGTAAGGATCCGTCTGGAAGAAAAGACAAGAGAGAGGGCTATGAAGCAGAGAAAGCCAATAGTACGGACTATTCTGAACTACCAAGCATATCATCGACGAGTGGGCGATTTATATCTTCACACCCGGGGCAAATGATATCAAACATGGCTCCATGGTCATCAACATAATTTTTTTCATCAACAAGCTTTTCCTCATGAACAGAATCAAAACATACCGCACACAGCATCATGTGCCCCCGCATAACTTTTACTGTTTTTCGACCAACACTTCCGGCCATTGTGTTTGCCTCACAAATAATCAAAGAATACTAGAGAAACAACTATATCGGAATCAATTTCCCTAAAAAATACGCGCAGCCGCTTTAGGACCATCCACGTTGCTGAGCTAACAAAAAATCTTCCTGCTCAAGATCAATCCCGCAATCCGGACATTCATACGGCTCTTCTGCGGATGGAATGGGCAGCCCCTTTTCCTGGACCACCCCCTGACAGACATGATAAAAATGTCCACCAGCATTCTCCTCATCTAAAATTTCATTTTCATATTTCAGTATCATAACTCGTACCAACTTTCATAATGTTTGAGCACACACAACTCAGTCTTTTTTATAACAAGGCTTTCTTTCTCTATGCAATCCTGGAGTACACATTATGATGATACACCACTTTTCCAGTAGCAAACCCCTATGGCCATGCGTTTTGCTGCTTTTCTCAATATTGGGGAGCCAGCCGGCCATGGGACTCTCAACGCCTCCCCAACAGTCAACAACAGCAACGCTCAAGCTTGTCCCTATTCTACAACATACCTTTAAAAAACCAATTTTTTTGACTCACCCCAATAATACGAGTGGGCAGCTGTTTATTGTTGAACAAAACGGGAAAATCCACATCTTCGAGAACGGGCAGCTTCTTGCCCATCCATTCCTTAATGTTTCCAACCTACTATCAACAGGAGGAGAACGAGGCCTGTTGGGATTGGCTTTTCACCCAAATTACAAAAAAAATGGACGATTCTTCATCAATTACACCCGCAAGCTGGATCGGGCAACCATCATCTCGGAATATCACCGTGGATCGAATCCCAACATATCCGCCCCAAAGGATAAAACGCTATTAGTCATTCCCCAACCTTATGGAAACCACAATGGAGGTATGATCGCATTTGGACCAGACGGATTCCTGTACATCGGAATGGGAGATGGAGGCGCCGGGGGAGATCCAGAAAACCGTGGACAAAACCCACACGAATTGCTCGGGAAAATTCTTCGTCTGGACGTAGATAGCGGGTCCCCGTATGACATTCCTTCCGACAATCTATTCGCCAACACTGGAGGACGACCCGAAATTTATGCAGTAGGGTTTCGAAACCCTTGGAGATTTTCATTCGATCGTAAAACAGGCACGCTATGGGTAGGGGATGTTGGACAAAACGCCTGGGAAGAAATTGCCGTCGTAAAAAACGGTGAAAACCATGGATGGCGATTTATGGAAGGAAAGCATTGCTTCCTTCCAGAGGATGGCTGCCAGAGCAAGACAACCCTCACTCCCCCAGTTCTTGAATACTCCCACAGCCACGACCGCTGCTCAGTCACAGGAGGCTACATGTATCGGGGGAAGAAGATGCCGACCCTCTATGGTACCTATATATTTGCGGATTTTTGTACTGGAGAAATTTTTGGATATCGTAATGGAAAATTTTCCGTCATCCTTAAAACAAATTTACAAATTCCATCATTTGGCGAGGACGAAGATGGAGAATTATATGCGTTGGGCTACGATGGAAGCATTCACCAACTCAACCAAGATACCCCATCACCTGGGCCTCATCAGTGACACCTTTTTAAAGAGATCACCTTCATCAAGAACTTTTCCGACCCCAAGCACAACAGAAGTCAAAGGATCCTCTACAGTGATAATCGGCAGGTTAGTTTCTTCTTGAAACCGCGTGGCTAACCCAGGCAACATCGACCCACCGCCCGTAATCACCACTCCTCGATCAATAATATCACCAGCTAATTCTGGTGGAGTATTTTCTAATGAGGTTCGAAGGGCATTCACGATGGCATGGATAGGCTCCTCCAACGCTTCTCGAATTTCTGCATCATTGACCACCACGGTGCGGGGAATTCCTGAAATCATATCACGCCCTTTCACCATCATCGTCTTTTGCTGTTCCAACGGATAGGCCGACCCCACCTCCATCTTTATTTTTTCGGCCATATGTTCACCAATGAGCAAATTATAACGACGTTTGATGTAGCTCATGATGGAATCATCCATTTGGTCCCCCGCCACCTTCACCGATTCACTACAAACGATGCCGCCCAATGAGATCACGGCAATATCCGTCGTTCCTCCCCCAATATCGACAACCATATTCCCCGATGGCTCAGTGATGGGAAGTCCTGCACCAATGGCCGCGGCGACAGGCTCTTCAATTAAATAGACCTCCCGCGCACCCGCATGGGTGGCGGATTCGCGGACCGCTCGTTGTTCGACTTCAGTAATCCTGGATGGCACACCAATAATACACCGAGGACGCACAAAAGAACTTCGATTATGCGCCTTGGTAATAAAGTAATGGAGCATGCGCTCTGTCATGGCAAAGTCGGCAATGACTCCCTCTTTGATCGGCCGTATTGCCACAATATTGCCCGGCGTACGACCCACCATTTTTTTGGCTTCAGCACCAACAGCCAGGACGGAATTACTTTGCTTTTCTATAGCCACAACAGAAGGCTCATTCAACATGATGCCCTTCCCTCGAACATAGACCAAGGAAGTCGCGGTACCAAGGTCAATGGCTAAATCGCTTGAAAACCATCCAAGAAAATCTCCTGCTAGTCCCACGGCATCTCCTTCCTGAGAATGTCAAACCCCATCATGGGTTATATCAACTAATACCCAAGTATTTCTCACAATCAAATTTCGTCACATCTGTTTATCTTTCGGCAGCAAATGAGCTACATAAAGGAGTAAGAGAGAATGCACTCGGCAAGGTAAGCGAAATTGGACCAATCAGCTCATCCATGAGGCGGCATTCAATCACGTTTCACCGGATATGATAGTGACAGGTCGATAACTCAATTGAATTCACTTATTGTATGATGATCTGAGTGATGAGTCTAGATCTCCTGCGTCAGCCGCAGAGGCTATGACATCATTGCACCAGAGTCAAGAGCAAGACATAGAACCCGACAAAGTACCAACTCTGGCATCGCAACCTTATGGAAATCCTCACAGTCTCCTTGCTCTCTACCCTTCATATGGTATAAGTAAAGGACAAGAACATTGCTGTTCCCATAAATTTCCAATAATTGAATTGGAATTTCTCATCGAGTGAGTTCAAAGTTGTTGAGTGTCGCTCTGTTTCCGCAATGTCTCTGTCCCCCAACATTTGATTACAACACAGGAATTGTTGCCGCCGCGTGTCCAAAAAATCTCTCGTCATTCTGGCCTTCATTGTTCTCATTAGCACCTACCTTGTTGTGGTTGGGCTGACTCGTTGGGGAGATATCACTCCCCCAGAGATCGTCATTACCCAACCATTTGAACAAGTAGGACCCAAGACCCCGCTATCCATCCGTATCTCAGATCCTGGCACTGGCTTACGACACATCACCATACGAATCGTTCATAACCTGAAAACATACGTGCTCGCCGAACAATCTTTTACCTCACATGGCTTACTTTCTCCCGAAGGCGGCAAACGACGCGACTACGAGTTCACGGTTGCCCCTTATGCTGACAACACCATTCCCCGAAAACCAGGGGAAGCCAAACTCATCATCACCGCACGTGATTACTCCTGGCGCAATCTACTCGAAGGCAACGGTCAGCGTATCGCTCAAGACTTTACGCCGAAGTTCACGCCACCACGGTTAGAACTCTTCTCACCGCCATCATCTATCACCCAAGGGGGCTCCGGCGTCATTCGTTACCGAGCGTCTCCAGACGCTGTTGTCCATGGAGTTCAAATCAATTCAGCCTTTTTCCCTGGCTATCTCATGCCTAACGATGCCGGCATGTTTGCCCTCATCGCGCTCCCCTATAATGCGCCATCCAATATTCCTATACACCTGACAGCCAGCGATGCCGTTGGGAACAAGGCGATCCTTGACATTGACCTTCGAGTCAAGAAGAAAAAGTGGAGAACCCGACGTATTCGCATCTCCGATAGATTCATTCAAAAGGCGGTGATGCCCATCATTGCTCAAACCCCAGAATTAGTAGACCAGGGAACGAATCTCGATAATTTCGTCATGGTGAATAACCGATTACGCCAATTAAACAACCAAACCATTCGAGAATATTCAAAGGAGAGCCAACCACTATTTCTGTGGAAAAAAGCCTTTCGTCAGCTCCCCGGATCTAAAGTGGAAGCCTCCTTTGCCGATCATCGACTCTATGTGTATAAGAAGAAGGTCGTGGACACACAAGATCATTTAGGCTTTGACCTCGCGGTCACTAAACATTATCCCGTGCAAACGTCCAATGACGGTGTCGTCGTGTTTGCCAATTATCTGGGCATTTACGGCAATACAATTCTCATTGACCATGGCTATGGCTTGCAGACCCTCTACGCTCACCTCTCCTCATTTGCCGTCAAAACTGGAGATTCAGTAACCATTGGACAAGTCATTGCCCATTCAGGTACAACCGGCCTCGCCGCGGGTGATCATTTACATTTTAGTATAATGTTGCACGGAGAGCAGGTGAATCCGACTGAATGGTGGGATGCGAAATGGATACAGACCCGCATACGCGATGCACTTGATATCCCAGCGCCACCCATCACAGTTCCCGAACAGGAGACCGAGCAACCAATAAGCGATAAGGCTTTCGGGCCAGGCCCTCCTACCACGACTCCCTAAATCGCAGTCACCCAGTCATCTGATTTCGAATAGCACGATATCCATCTGGATTGCATAGACACGATCGCAATGCCAAAACCGACATCCAAAAAGACCAAAGCACCCGCCAGGGTCAAGGAGACGATTACCTCTGTCCCGTTAGATGAAACGACTCGACAGCGGTACCTCAACTACGCGCTCTCCGTCATTACTTCTCGCGCCTTGCCAGACGTTCGAGACGGACTCAAACCTGTTCAGCGGCGAATTCTGTTTTCGATGTATCACAATCATCGATTAACCCCCGATCGACCACCCATTAAAAGCGCCAAAGTTGTGGGATCAGTCATCGGCGAATGGCATCCACATGGAGATTCAGCCGTCTACGATGCCATGGCTCGTATGGCTCAATGGTGGTCGTTACGAATGCCCTTAGTTGATGGCCATGGAAACTTTGGAAGTCTTGATGGCGATCCGCCGGCTGCCTATCGATATACCGAAGCACGACTGGCACCTGCCGCCATCGACCTTCTCTCTGAGCTCAACAAAGAAACAGTTGACCTCCAACCCAATTACGATGGAAAAGCTGAGGAACCCGTCGTCCTCCCATCTCGATTTCCAAATCTCCTTGTCAATGGATCAACAGGCATCGCTGTCGGTATGGCAACCAATATTCCACCGCATAATCTTGGGGAAGTGGTCGAGGCCGCCATCACACTCATTAACAATCGGTCCTGCTCGATCTCCGATTTAATGAAACATGTGAAAGGTCCAGACTTTCCAACGGGTGGAGAAATCCTCAATGGACGATCTGATATTCAAACGATCTATGAAAGTGGACATGGCTCTGTCAGACTTCGAGGCGAATACAAAGTCGAGCAACATGCACAAGGGCAATCAGAAATTATCATTACCTCGATTCCATTTGCCGTTGACAAATCGACCATCGTCGAGCGCGTCGGAGAACTGATTGGGGCACGAAAAATCCCCCAACTTCTAGACGTACGAGATGAATCCACGACTGATGTCCGCATCGCACTCGAGGTTCAAAAAGGTGCCGATCCCGATGTGGCCATGGCGTATCTATTCAAAAATACCCCGCTACAGAATAATTTCTCGGTCAACCTCACCTGTTTAGTCCCGACACCAGGGACTGCACCGTCACGACCCGATTGCCTCAATCTCAAACAAATCCTCGAACTATTTGTTGATTTCCGGTTCAACACGGTCAAACGCCGCTTCGAGTATGACTTGCGCGTACTTGAACGTCGGATTCACATCCTCAACGGATTTAAACTGATTTTCGACGCGCTTGACCAAGTGTTGAAGATTGTCAGGCAAAGCGATGGCAAAGCCGACTCTGCACAAAAACTTCAACAGCAGTTTGATCTTGATGCCGTTCAAACCGAAGCCATTCTTGAAACAGCTATCTACAAACTCTCGCGGACCGAAATAAAGAAAATGGTGGATGAATTGAGCGACAAACGTCGACAGGCGAAAGAGCTCAACGCATTGCTTGCCTCGAACCCAAGACTGTGGACCGTCGTCAAGAATGAACTGGCCGAAGTATCCAAAACCTATACGGACAAGCGCCGCACAAAAATTGGCCGTCGACAGACGGAAGAAATCCAATTTGATCCTGAGGCCTACATGGTCAAAGAGGATGCAATTCTCACGGTCTCCATGGACGGCTGGATTCGGCGAGTGGGACTGATCAAAGACTTATCGAAATCCAGACTCAGGGAAGGCGATCATCTCATGGCGGCGGTTGGGGGTAGTACGGTCGACAACGTCGTCTTTTTCTCCAACTATGGCAGCGCCTACACCATACGCATGGCAGACATCCCCGCTGCACGAAGTGGCTATGGCGACCCTGCCCAAAAATTATTCAAGTTTAAGGATGGCGAACGAATCATCGCGACATTCAGCTTCGATCCGCGCATGCGACGAATCGAACCAGTGAAGAAGAAACGCAAACAGGCTCAGGGCTTGCCACTCTTTGATCAAACAACGCAAGACGGGCCGGCCTCTATTGGGCAAGCCATGGCGATCAGTTCAACTGGGATGGGCGTTCGTTTTGAGTTAGGTACCTTGCAGGAACCTTCCACTCGACTGGGCCGAAAATTTATGAAAGTAAAAGAGGGCGAGGAAATTATCAGCATTGGGTTCCTTGACGGTCTTCTTGCCTCCTCAGTCGTCGCTGTCGCCTCTCAACGTGGCCATCTGCTGCTCTGCCCAGCCGAAGAAGTGACATTCCTCGCCGGACCAGGTCGCGGCGTCATCGTCATGAAGGTAGATCCGCAAGATCAGGTCGTGGCATTTCGGCTACTCAAAGAGAAAAATGATCAGATCATACTCCTAAAACATGATGGAGCGGCATTACCCGTGTCGTCGAAAAAATATAAGCCTGTCAGCCGAGGTGGAAAAGGTCATCCACTCTTTCGACGAGGCAGTCTTAGCGGTGCAGAATTGCCGGAGGTGACCTTACCTGAATTTCCAACTGAATCAACTCAGTAAATGATTTCACCAAAAAGACACCAATTATCCCAAGAGTTGGCATATGGCTAAAAAATACGACGCAAGTGACATTCTTGTTTTAGAAGGGATTGAACCCGTTCGACGTCGCCCCGCGATGTACATCGGGGGAACCGATAAGACTGGCTTGCATCACCTCGTGTGGGAAGTGCTCGATAATGCCATCGATGAGGTGATTAACGGTCATGCCACGACGATTGTGGTTGAACTCGACAAGGCTCGCAATGGCATCCAAGTGACTGATAATGGACGTGGCATTCCCGTTGATAAACATCCAAAATTTAAAAAGTCGGCGCTTGAGATCATCATGACGACCTTGCATGCAGGGGGTAAATTTGAGACAGGAAGTTATATCCATTCTGGGGGACTTCATGGAGTTGGGGCCTCTGTGGTGAATGCCCTCTCTCGACACCTTGAAGTCAAAGTGAAACGCGACGGACAGGAATGGAGTCAAACCTACCAAGCCGGAAAAGCCCAAGACCCAGTGAAAAAAATTGGGAAAGCGCGAGGCACGGGGACCTCAGTGTATTTCCGTCCTGACACCGCTATTTTCGGAAAAACACTGCTCTTTGACCCCATATTATTACGAGACACCTTGGAAGCCAAAGCCTATCTACATAAAGGGCTCAAACTGACATTTCGCGATGGATCATCAGGAGAGACCCATCACTTTGTTCACGAGCATGGCATCCAAGAATATCTCGTCAAACTTGTCACTGATCGCGGACGGCGACCTTCAGCAGATTTTGTTTTTTATTTAGATCGCAAACTCAAACAGACAGGGGAGCAGGCGCCAAGTGGCCACGGATTTGGGATGGAGGTGGCTCTGCAATGGACTGACGAACCTGCAGAGTTTGTCCGCAGTTATGTGAACGGAGTCCCAACACCCAATGGAGGGACACATGAAATTGGACTACGTGCCGGCATCGTCAAAGCCGTGCGAAATTATATTGACACACATAACCTCACGCCCAAAGGCGTGAGTCTCCAAGCCGAAGACATCCGCGAGGGCCTGGCTGTTGTCTTAAGTGTGTTGATTTTAAACCCGCAGTTTCAAGGACAAACAAAAGAACGCCTGAATAACCCAGAAGTACAAAGTATCACAGACAGTGCGATTCGCCCGGCACTCGAAACCTTTCTGAACGAAAACCCCTCGATCGCCGAATCATTAGTGGGCCGCATGATTCTCGCCGCCCGCGCTCGAGAAGCTTCTCGAGAAGCCTCCAAAGCGGTGATGAGAAAATCAGCAGTAAGCCACCGATTGAATCTCCCGGGGAAATTAGCCGACTGTCAAAGCACCGACCCCACGATTAGCGAACTCTTTATTGTCGAAGGCGACTCAGCAGGCGGAACGGCCAAACAAGGACGAGACTTAAAAAACCAAGCCATCCTACCGATCCGCGGAAAAGTCCTGAATACCGAAGAATTAACACTGTCCAAAGTCGTGGAAAATAAGGAATTGACCGATCTCATCAAAGCCTTAGGCTGCGGAATCGGCAAAGACTTCGACCTCAAAAAACTTCGCTACTATAAAATCATCCTGCTTATGGATGCCGACATTGATGGATACCATATCAGCACGCTCCTTTTGACCTTCTTCTTTAGACACTTACCCGAACTCATCAAGCAGGGACATATCTACATTGGACAACCACCGCTTTATCGCATCGAAATCGGAAAAGAGGTGCATTGGGCAGGAACCGATGAAGAAAAAGAGCGAATCCTCGCGCAAGCCCGAAGTAATGCCAAGCCAACCATCAGCCGCTTCAAAGGACTCGGGGAAATGTTTCCACAGCAACTTCGGGAAACAACCTTGCACACGTCGACCCGACGACTCTTAAAAGTTGAACTTCTCGACCAGCTCGCCACCGACCGTACCTTCCATGACCTCATGGGCAAAAAAACAGAAGCCCGATACGAATTCCTGATGGCCAACGCCGGACAAGCAGATAATTTGGATGTGTGAAGATGTGAATCAGAAGGTTTGAAAATAATTTCTCTGCTATACTGTTTCCCCATCACGCCTTACTCATTGTCCTCACACCTTCACAACCATGGATTCCCCAAAAACCACATCCACTCCACTAACGACCCTCGACCGTGTTAAACGCTATCACCAAGAAACCAAGCATGACTTCAATGAGTATGCCCGCTCATTGGGTTATATGGATTGGGCGAATCAGCCTGACCCCTTTCGTCGATATGAAGGGGCACCGCTTATTCAGCTTCCTCTTCTACAGCCAGAAGATACACCTGTTTCTCCGCCCTACGAAGATCTTTTTCGCTTAGGGGCTATCCCATCCCAAGCAATCACCATCGAATCTTTGTCGCGCTTCTTTGAATATGCTCTTTCCCTCACGGCTTGGAAAGAATACGGTGACAATCGTTGGGCCTTGCGCAGCAATCCCTCCAGCGGCAATCTTCACCCAACCGAAGGCTATCTGTTTCTAGGGAAGACCCCTGGCCTTTCACTTGCTTCAGGGCTCTACCACTATGCTCCCAAAGAACATGGGTTAGAACACCGCCGTGCAAGTTCTGAAAATGAAGCCAAGGAACTATTAGAGGGTTTCCCCGAGCAATCATTTTGGGTCGGCCTGAGTTCTATTCATTGGCGGGAGGCATGGAAGTATGGCGAGCGCGCATTCCGGTATTGCCAGCATGACGTCGGTCATGCAATTGGCACGCTCCGAATTGCTGCTGCCACCTTAGGCTGGCACATGATGGTCTTAGAAGGCATGTCGGATGACTTGCTCTCGACGTTTCTTGGATTGGATCGAGCTGATGACTTTGTGCCGTCAGAAAAGGAATATCCGGAACTGGTTGCAGTCGTTTGGCCCAGACAAACCACACAGTCAAGAGACCTACCACTCATACTTCATCAACAAGCCGTGAAGAACCTTGCTCAAGGCACCTGGCAAGGCAAAGCCAATCGATTGAGTCGTGACAATCCTATTCCATGGGAAATTATTGATGATGTGGCGAAAGCTTCGTGGAAAACACAGCAGACTCAGACTAGCATATCTTTTGCCCCCTCACCCTTATCATCTCCTCAAAAGGGCGAGGGAAAGTCTGACTCAACCCAATCATCAGCCGGTCAAATCATCCATCAACGTCGCAGTGCCACTTCGTTTGATGGCCATACCAGCATTCCTGCTCAACGATTCTTTACGATGCTGAGCCGCCTCATGCCCCACGAAGACCTTCCCGTTGCTCAACGTCCAATGCCATGGGACAGCATGCCATGGCACCCAACGATTCACCTCGCGCTCTTTGTCCATCGAGTTGATGGCATTCAACCGGGTCTCTATGTCTTGATTCGAGATCGCTCGCAAGAAAAACTTGATGAGTTCAAAACGGCGATGCAGGAGCAATTTGCATGGACCAAACCTGAAGCTTGCCCCACAGATCTTCCGTTGTATGTCTTAGAAGATGGCAATGCGCAGAAAATTGCCACACAAGTGAGCTGTTGGCAGGAAATTGCGGGAGACAGCGCCTTTTCCTTAGGCATGATTTCTGAGTTTGATCTCACATTGGAATCCAATGGCCCATGGGCCTACCGTCGACTCTTTTGGGAAACAGGTTTAATTGGACAAATTTTGTATCTCGAAGCTGAGGCCGCTGGAGTTCGAGCCACCGGCATCGGGTGTTTCTTTGATGATCGCGTGCATCGCGTGTTTGGGTTTTTCCCTCATACGACCTATCAATCGCTCTATCACTTCACCGTCGGCGGCCCGGTCAACGATACTCGCCTGACGACTCTTCCCCCCTATGGTGAACACGCTTCTTAATACTATGCCTTTACCGCATCGGAATCGGCTGCCACAATCATTTTATGATCGGCCCACGCTGAAGGTAGCCAGGGATATTTTAGGGAAGTACTTGCTGCGAGAATCTGAGGGAAGCACAGTTGCGGCCAGAATTATCGATGTCGAGGCCTATGTCGGACCAGAAGATAAAGCCTGCCATGCGTCCAAAGGGCGCACAAAGCGAACGGAGGTCTTATTTGGGCAACCAGGATTCACTTATGTTTATTTAATCTACGGTATGCATAACCTCTTAAATTTCGTGACCGAACGCGTAGATTTCCCTGCCGCTATTCTGATTCGTGGAATTGAGATCCGTGAACGAGAAAGGGAACAACTGCCTGAGCCTATTCGTATTGACGGCCCTGGGCGTGTATGTAAACAGCTCAACATCGATCGCACTCTCAATTGCATCGATGCCACCACGGAAGAAGCCATTTGGGTCGAAGATCGAGGTGAGTCCATTCGATCTCACCAGATCACCGCCCTTCCTCGAATTGGTGTGGACTATGCTGGGGAATGGGCGAAGAAACCATGGCGGTTCTGTCTGCGTTCTCTCACATAACAAAGACAGGCCAAAACTCCACGCTCACAATACAGACACCCATAGGTCGAACGACATCTTGAAGAACTCCTATGGAATAGGTTAGGGTATTTACCGAAAGTAGGGTCACCATGCACCTGCTCTCGTTCATTCTACAAGATTTCCGACCTTCTAACCTGTCCAGAAAGATTTTGGGGTTTGCAGTCTGTTTTTGTATTCTTTCAGGTAGAATGGTTTGGCTCAAATTTATTTCAGTTCTCGACAATACACAGGGAGGTTTCAATGGGTAATCCACTCGATACGATAAGTGGAACAATCACAGCTGGATTCGTTTTAACAGTGGTGCTTTATGGTTTCGTGAAAATGCTGGTGTAAAACCACAATAGATGATCAATTGCGACCACTATTCACTAGAAATTTAAAAAAAAGAGGCAATCAATATGGAAAGCTTATATGCGTGGGGACATTTCCTTGCGGGGATCACATGGATTGGGATCCTATATTACTTCAACTTTATACAAGTCCCGTTTTTGAAAGTCGTTAAACCCGAGACGAAAGCCGAAGCCTTTCAGCACCTCGTTCCAAACGCCTTATGGTGGTTCCGATGGAGTGCCTTGGCAACATGGGTCTTTGGCGCCATGCTCCTGATGAGTCAGCATCGGTTGGGGAGCGCGTTCATGCTGCAAGGACAAGATGCGGTCATCGGGATGGGTGCCTGGCTCGGAACAATCATGCTCCTGAATGTGTGGGGTATTATTTGGCCGAATCAGAAAATTGTGTTGGGCATGAAAGACGCCCCAGCCGAGCAAAAACCCAAGTCTGCACGCATCGCACTCTTGGCATCTCGGACGAACACAATGCTCTCAATTCCCATGTTATTTTTCATGGCCAACTCAGGACATGCGTCAGGGCTGTTTTAAACGTCTCGCTTTCTCGATTCGCTCTCAACTCAAAACAAGGGCCAGCATGATCATGCTGGCCCTTGTTTTTTGACAAAAATGGTCCAATACATGTTGGACATGGCAATCATGCATACGCGCAGAGTTGGTCATCTCACTCAGTATTCTCGTTAGCGAGAAAAGGATCGCCCACTGGGAGCTAAGGTCTTGGGTCCATTCAGATCCCACGCACATGAGCCATTACATACATTCCCGGGGTTCTTGGAACAGACGGCAACATCATCACTTGTCGAGATTGCACATTCTCCATTCCCATCCATACACTTACAGGTCACAGTCAGACCTCCTGCCCCATTTATGGCACGCATGACTGAGACTTGATTCTTGGGCCCTTTCTTGAAGACATACCCGGGCTTCGTTTTGATTCTATTCCCCTGCACGACAAACCCTTTCACCTTCGAGGCAGCCCTGCCACGCAGCTTCATCCTCGGGACCGCCCGCTCTTGGAGTTCGCCGAAGTCAGGAGCTATCCCTTCCTCTGCCATTTCTTTAGCTGGCATCTGATTCTCTTCTGCCCGTACCTGTCCCTGATCACTCACCAAAAATATAAAACCCAAACTGAGTAAAAACACAATGGTGGCCACCGTACTTTGATGTCTCATGCCAATCCTCCTTTGTGAATACTATTAGACATTAATGAATCCACTCTTCCCCGAATAAACATTCATTGGGTCATGACTTAGCCGGGGGTTTTCCCCTTGGCTAAGTGCTAGCAACAATGTTCATGACACCTTCTGTTCGACAACAGACACAATCATAATCGAAAGGAAAACCAAAACACCTTCCACCCCTACAATTGCTTTGTCGTCACCATTACACTCATGGTTCATCTTTGACTGTCTATTGACAAGTACGTTCTTGAACGAACCCTCATTGTCTGACGTTCGAGGTGATGAGTCGGTAGGGAAAAATGAGACTCCATCATTTTCTATGGCGTCTATAAATAGTTTAACAATGCTCAGGTCTTACAACAGAATGTCGTTTATCGGTATTCGAGAGAGATAACGGCAAGTATGAGACGAGAATGGGAACTGCAAGCGAATGAAGGACCAAAACACTGACCATCGTACCCCGCCCCACTCCCCCATAGTGGGAGTGAGGGATTAGGCGAATGGAGTAACCAATCTATTCTTGCACAACGATATGTGTATCGGTTTCTTCTACTCCGGGGATCGTATGGATCTTTGTCATGATGAGATCGGACAATGATCGATCATCCGAGGCGTTGATGAGCCCAAAGATATCTGGCTGACCGAAACAGGCGTGAGCTTGCTCCACACCTGGCATGGCTTTCAATGTGGCAAGGACGTCCTGTGATTTCCCAGTTTTCACTTTCATCAGTATGTAGGCTTTGGTGGCCATAATGCCCTCCTTGGTTTGAACAGTCGAATTGACCTTAAGACTCTGACTCTATTCTTTGAACTGAGATACACGTTCCTACGAGTTGAAGAATATTCAATGCCTCTCCCTCCCACAACCCATCCTAACAAAGAAGGAGGACCGCCAACTCTTTGCTCTTCTGTTGTATGCATACCGTGTTTGATAGAGTCTCTTTTACCATATTGAGAATATGTCCACCAAATCATGTCCACTCCTAGCAACAGGAGAGCTCTTCTCTTGCTAATCACACAATGGCCTATTAGGATTCGGAACCAGCGAGACTCAATTTGACTCTCTATTAAGGCAGATTATGAATAATCGTATTGTCACATTAATTCCTAGTGCCACTGAAATAGTTTGTGCCTTGGGGTTCAAAGATCAACTTGTAGGACGGTCGCACGAATGCGACTTTCCTTCTTCCATCACCCATCTTCCCATTTGCACAGAACCCAAGTTCGATGTGAACGGGACCAGCCACGAAATCGATACGCGCGTCAAAGACCTGTTAGGAGATTCGCTTTCCGTCTACCGAGTGTTCTCAGAAACATTGAAAGCGTTACAACCCGATGTGATTGTGACTCAAACGCAATGTGACGTGTGCGCCGTCAATCTTCATGATGTGGAACTGGCACTCGATAACTGGCTTGGCAAGAAACCCTCTCTTGTGTCACTTCAAACGACAGACCTGGCAGGTGTATGGAGTGACATTCGCACTGTGGCGAAAGCACTCGATCAAGAAGCTCAAGGAGAAAATGTCCTTAGCGCTCTTCTGGCACGGATACATACCATTGCTGATCAGGCGACAACACTTCCCAATCCACCAAAGATTGCCTGCATTGAATGGATGGATCCACTCATGGCAGCAGGGAATTGGGTCCCAGAGCTTGTGCACATGGCTGGAGGGATCAATCTATTTGGAGAAGCAGGAAAACATGCACCTTGGCTCACATGGGACGCTCTTGAGGAAGCCGATCCCGACATCATTCTTATCCTTCCCTGTGGCTTTTCGATTCCACAGATCCAAGAACACTTGCCAACACTCACATCCAATCCTGTGTGGAACCAGTTACGAGCAGTGAAATTGGGCCAAGTCTATGCCACAGATGGCAATCAGTACTTCAATCGTCCTGGCCCTCGACTCGTTGAGTCTCTGGAAATCATGGCCGAAATCTTTCATCCTCAGACCTTCACATTCAATCACCAAGACTCAGGCTGGACCTCTGCGTTACAGAGGTAACAACGTCTCTCGTTGGTCGTGACTCGTATCTCGTGCAAGAACAACATGTCTCGGCCAAAGAGTCTTTGCTGCTTCCCTTCCCAATCCTAATTTTTGCAAACGACAATATACGAGCAACGAACAATGTGATTTCCTTTGCCGGTTCTCCCCAATCAGTGTATGATTCCTCTACTCCCCTTCTCACAGGTCGATCAATCCATGTCATTACTCTCTAAAGAGCACACTATTCTTGAAAAGGGCACGATGGAATTTCGGCCTTTCGGCATAGATGAACAGGGAGAGAAAATTCGTGATGTCACCGGCATTAAGGTCAGTGCCTATATCACTCATTTGGAAGAATCTGTTGGAGAAAAAGAAGGGCCAGAGGCTGGCAAGAAGGCTGAAGAAAAACTCTGCACCCTGTTAAATGAACGCATTCCTGATCCCACCTACCACGTCACTCCAGCTTTTCTTAAAAATATCTGGAATAGTTACTCTTACGAGTTTGTATGCTTTCTGACAGAGTTTTGCCTCTTGATTTCTCAGGACCCTCTTTTTCAGATTCAAGTTGGGAAAACCAAATATATTTCACCAATCATTCAAACTCTCGGGCGTCCGTTCTCCATCTCACAAATCTACAAAATGTTTCCCCACTTTGGTCAAAAGTTTGCTCGCGGATCAATTCTGTTTGAGGTTGGAACCGTCACAGAAAAGTCTGCCGTTCTTCGAATGCGTTATACCGACCATGTGTATACACAGTTTGGACCCTATCGGTATCGATGCGCTGAACAAATTTGTGAGGTATCGAAGACAGCACTGACCGTCGTCCCTGAACATATCCATCAATTGGGCTATGCGGCCGTCACTGATCTTCGATGTATTGCCAATGGCGATGAATGGTGTGAGTGGGAATTTCGATGGACTCCCCCGACACAATTGCCATTTGGATGGGCGCTTGGAGGCATTCTTACGGGTCTGCTCGCCTTCTTCTACCTCCAATGGCAATATCCAATGGTCTCATTCTGGGAATCGTTAGCCGTTGCGATGTTTCCACCTGTGGTGACGTGGTTTTGCACTCAAAGAAAGGAACAAGTCAATTCAGAACAACGGGAAGCATTAATCACTGAACAACTCGATACCGTTGAAACACGGCACGAAGAACTTCGAGAAGCGTTCTTGGAGCAGGAACATGGGACCGTTGAACTCCGAAGGAAAGTCATTCAACTCACCACCCTTCACCGAGCAGGACTCCTATTTAACGCCACCCTTGATCGCGAAACCTTAATTCAGAATGTGCTCGAAACGATTATTCAGGAACTTAATTATGATCGAGCTATGCTGTCATTTTTTGATCCAGTTCGCCGTGTGATCCATGATGCCCGTGTGCTAGGTCTTCCTGAAGACGTGGCAGAATTTGCCCGTGGACGAGAAATCCCCATCACCGACCCCACAACGATAGAAGGACAAGTGATGCTCAAAGGTGAGCCGGTGCTTCTTGAAAATGTCCATGACCAGCAGGTCTGGACACGACTCCATAGCTTCAATCAAGAAATGGCCAATATTGCGAAAGCCACATCACTCATTGCTGTGCCGCTCAAGGTCAAAGATAAAATCCTTGGATCACTCATGGTCGATCGGGTTCAAGGGTCTTCCCTGACTCAAGACGATTTAGATGTCATGGTCACGGTGGCCACTCAGGTTGCCATCTCCCTGGATAATACCGATGCCTATCACCAAATTGAAGAATTGAACCTAGGGTTAGAACAGCGGGTTGAGGAACGAACCGCCGCTCTTCAACAAGCCTATGAGGAATTACAAGAACTTGATCGCCTGAAATCTCAATTCCTCGCCCATGTCTCCCATGAACTCCGCAGCCCCCTGACCAGCATCAAAGGATTTGCTGAAAATATTTTGGGTGGGGTGACTGGTGCCATTACGGAAAAACAGGAACGCTGCCTTCAGCGCATTCAAGTCAATAGCAACCGTTTAGCACGAATGATCTCAGATCTTCTCGATCGGGCTCGCTTAGAAGCTGGAAAGATGGATGTGTTGCTTGGTGAAGTCCCCATTGGCTTGCTCGCAAATGAATGCGTTGAAGAACTCATGCCTCAAGCCACAGAGAAGCAACAATCCTTGCGGTTGGAATGTGAAGAGCTCAACCTCACCGTCCATGCCGATGCGGACAAAGTCAGTCAAATTCTCATCAATCTCATCGTGAATGCGATTAAATACACTCCCCATGACGGTTCGATCTGGGTCAAACTTTTACGCCTGGATCCCACATACGCAAGACTCACGGTCACTGATACCGGTGAAGGAATTTCTGAGAACGATCTACAAGATTTGTTTCAACCGTTTTTCCGTGTCAATCGTCAACACAAAACCCACGTTAAGGGATTAGGGTTGGGACTCTCGATTGTCAAACAACTCGTCGACCTCCAAAACGGAAGCATCTCAGTGGAAAGTACCCTAGGGAAGGGCACAAGCTTTCATGTCGATCTACCCCTTGAACCAATGACCATGAAACGGACAACCCCTTCGGCTCATCGTGAAAAGCACATCCTGGTGGTAGATGATGATCTGGATATATTGGAATTCGTCACTGATCGATTAGCCGGAGACGGATACAAGGTGCATTCCACTCACAATGGTCAGGAGGCGCTCAAGGCTCTCACAGAAAAACCCTATGATGGGGTACTCTTAGATATTGGGCTTCCAGATATAAATGGGGTACAAGTGCTCCAAGTAATTCGACGACAATACCCCGAACTCCCCGTGGTGATGGTCACGGCCTCCGAAGCCAAAGATCGTGCCGAAGCTGCCATGAAATATGGCGCGCATGCCTATCTCTTGAAACCGTTTGATGCGGTCCAATTTAAATATGTCACGACCCAATGGTTTGAGGGCAAACAAGCCTAACGACTCAGACTATCCCCCCTTGTTTTTACTCCCATCTACTTTGCAGGGGACTGTCTTTACTACCTCAGATTAATATTCAAGGATTGTCGTAAAACCCTATCAGTCAGGCGAAAACGCTACTCTAAGTTTGACAGCAATCACGACCCAGTGATTTTTTTTGGTCAAAAGACACCTGCTTTGAGCGATTGGATGGCTCTTTCATTGTCAAAAAGCTTTACGGCATTTACCTGCAAGCCAAGTCACACGACCAATGCCGTCCTGACCGTTCTCAAAAACTCTTTCCCCATCAAGGTTTTGTGATTTTCATGTATACTAATATTTCCCTAGCATATTTTTTGCTTGACTATTGAGTTGTTCTAAAAGTGGTCAATTTCAGCAAAATAATGAGTGTTTTTTCACACACTGAAGAGAATACGAGACACTCTCAAAGGATAGGAAGTCGATGCGTAAGCAAGAAAGTCATAAAGAAGAAGACTCACCCAAGTCACAACAAAAGGATCATCGCATGAAAGATTCTGACTCAGATTCAAAAATATCACTCTCTTGCTGGTGGTCTCGTGGACCCTCCGGACAAGTTCAAGAATGGGAACCCAGACCAACGACGACTCAGCGCACCGTGCGATCTGAATCAGGCAATCGAGCTGCCTCAAAACGCTGGGGAACGAATTCTAAAAACAGTCAAAGGGCAAAAAGCTAATACGGCAACTTCCGCTTAATTCTACGTCCCCCTCGAATCCCCCTCCTGTATGTTTAACTCGCTGATATCCAGTCTCGCCCTACTCTCAGTCTGACCTGATACGTTTTCACTCACTTACTCTTCGCTTGGACCTTATCGCAATCCTTTTTCATTTCTCATATCGCCCCCCAAAACTTCTCACATCCTCCGTGACAAGGGTCAAACTAAATAGCTTTATCTTCGCTGCAATGAAGTAGGAAGTCTTTTCCCAACATCCTGACAATGTGCCAAGAAATAGGCAAATGCGGGCGTAGGCCTACAGGCCTCCTCCTGTGAGCACTCTTATCAATATTTTAAAACACAAAGTAATACAAAGACTTATGCAGTATTGATCAAATAAGAAAAGTTGGCATCTGGGTTGCTAATTCATTCCGTAGTGCCTACTCAAAACAAAAGGAAACATTGCGATGCATACTGACACCACCGTCAAGTCCCTTCAAGGTCCACACCCCTTGAATACAATTGAAATGTTAATTGGGCAAGGAACGGTGTTTCAAAACCTTCTGGAGCAAGTCCGCCTTGTTGCCGTAGCAGATTGCCGAGTGCTTCTTGTCGGAGAAGAAGGGAGTGGAAAAGAAACCTTAGCACGCGCAATCCATAGCTGTAGCGATCGGTACCGACTTCCATTCCACAAAATCAACTGCAAAGACTTCCACCCTAATATCTCACAACACCCGTTACAGATGCTGAGCGGTGTGGGAGGAGAAAGCAGCCCCTATACATCAGACCAACAAAACGAGACGATCGGTCTGACACACGGAGGAACCCTGTATCTCCATGAAGTTGAGGCACTCAGCCCTGAGGCCCAAACCTGGCTGCTACGCTGCCTCCTTACGATAGAAATGGAGTCGTTGAACAACAGGGGTTATGGTAGAGAAGACGAAATTCGGATTATTGCGGGTACCACTCGAAACCTACAAGACGATGTCGCGGCCCTTCGGTTTCGGGCTGAATTGTTTTATCGACTCAATGTCGTTCCGTTACAACTTCTCCCTCTTCGACAAAGACTTGAGGATATTGAGGCCCTAACCCACCACTTCGTAAGAATGTATGCGGGGAAATACGGAAAAACAATTGATGAAATAAGCGAAAAAACTTTTCAGGTTTTTCGAACTTACCATTGGCCAAGAAACATCGAAGAACTGGAAGGGCTGGTGGAACGGTCAGTCATTCTTTCAAACGGACCAACACTTCACCTTGAACATATCGTGCGAGGCCCTTCAAACGTCCCCCAACATTCCTAACTCTCCTAGCTTGTATGTCACAGTACTGCTTCTTCGCATACCGTATGACAAGGGCTATATAGGAACATCTAAACCAAGAAAACTCCTCTATCCCTTATCTTGGGCCAGGGATTACAACTAGCGCAGGCTAAGCCCGCTAACCTCTGAGGTTTATGAGGAGGAAGCTTGGAAGGAAAATTGACAGCTTGTGCCCCCCCTCACCATACAGTCTGTTTGCGAGGCAGTGTGACCTTCAAGAAGTGATTCCATGAGGCCAAGATCAAACTGACACACTTCTGGATGCCTAGCCGCCAATTTATGATAGACACAGTTCCGCGCTGAGATCATTGGCAATTCTCGTGGCCCTGACGGCATCACGTTGGAGTCATACCCCAACTCACTCAGAATGAGCTGTATTTCTTTGACTTTTTGATCGTGTGATTTCCCCAAAACCCTCGGCCTCAACTGTTGTCCAACCTCTGCCGCTATTTCTCGCAAAAAAGTCGTGAGCCCATCAGAACCTAGCTTGGTCTTTAGGGCATCAAGCATGAGCTCGGAAAACCATGAGTACTGCTTTGGTAATTGCTCAATACCTTTTTCAGAGATCAAATAGACATAGCCAGGACGCCCTCCAGTTTTCTCAACACTTCCTCTCTCTACTAGCCCGTCACGTTCCATATTTGTCAGATGCTGATTCACCGCGGTTCGGCTAATTCCTAAATTCATCTCAAGCTTCGGAATTGAAAGACCCGCGTGATGGTCTCTTAATAAGTTGAGAATTTCTTGTTGTCTAATGGACATCATTCAAATTATCAGTTACCGATGATTTTATTATCTGAGTATATCACCTTAACGCGCATAACATACCGTAATACATACCTTTTCATAAATTGATAGCCTCATCAGACATATCAATAATTGACACTTTACTCATATTTATATTACATAAATTACGTTATATGGCATATATGGCTTATAAAAACCCTACCGTAAATAACTAATTTCCAGCAAGTTGCATAAGAAATACTTCAAGAAAACTAAGGAGAACACAGATGCATGCATCACATTGGACTTCAATTCGGAAACAATTCCTCCTAGGTGGAATTCTCTCTGCCATGCTTGTCACCTTAGCTGGCGTTTCCTACGCAGAGAGTCTGTGGTCTCAAAAAAAACTAGAAAAATTCCCTCAGAACTCAAGAGTACTGTCAGATGCCCGCCAGATGATTCTTGAAGGGCAACACACATTTCGCTTTGATACGTTCGGCGATGAAGTATTTTGGGGGGATACACTTCAGCTCCATCAAGTCATCGCTGGAGAAAAAAATGGAGGCATTGGATCTGGTGTAAGTCCTCGTATGGCATTGGCCGTAGGATTAAAAATTGATAGACATGCACTCCCAAGGTCTCTGAAAAAAAAGCTCAAAAGGGGAAGAGTCAATCTTGATGACCCAGCAACCACTCTGACTTTGCTCAAGCTCAATGCTGTTATAGGGGTAACTGGGTTTTTCGATGATTATGGAACCATTCAATCCATTGGGATTCAATGCGCGCTCTGTCATTCGAGAGTCAATGATTCATTCGCACCTGGAATTGGCAAACGACTGGATGGGTGGGCCAATCAGGACCTCAATGTCGGTGCGATTATTGCTCTCGCCCCAGATTTAAGCTTTTATGCAAACCTTCTAAACCTTCCACAAGAAACCATACGATCTGTCCTGAATTCTTGGGGACCTGGAAAATTTGATGCTCAATTATTACTAGACGGAAAAAACGAACCGACGCTCATTCCTCCGGCATTTGGTTTGGCAGGAGTCAATCTCCACACATGGACTGGTTGGGGTTCGGTGACACATTGGAATGCGTTTGTCGCCGTTCTTGAAATGGGTGGACAGGGGACCTTCTACGACCCTCGACTCAATGACGAAGATAAATTCCCCATCGCGGCTCAAAATGGATTTGGCAACATTCGGCGAACACCGGATCGGGTGACAGCAAAACTCCCGGCCCTACAATTTTATCAATTGGCACTACAGGCTCCCCCCGCTCCACGCAAAAGTTTTAATAAGATTGCAGCAAAAAAGGGGAAGCGTCTCTTCAACAAAAAAGCTCAATGCTCAACATGTCACGTCCCTCCAATTTTCACGGAACCTGGGTGGAACTTGCACCCTGGAAAAGAAATAGGCATAGAGAATTCACAGGCAGAACGTGGCCCAGAACAGGGCTATCGAACGACTCCACTGAAGGGTCTTTGGACTCACATGAAGCGTGGATTCTTTCATGATGGACGATTTCAAACGTTACAAGACGTCGTGAATCACTATGATCGCGCCTTGACACTTGAATTGTCCCCTGACGAGAAACAGTCTCTTGTTGAATATTTAAAATCACTATGATCCCCATGAAAGGGACTTCAAGAAAAGGAAAAACTTCGCTAGCCTTCACGTCCTAACACCGCTCCATCCTCCAGATGCTTTCTCTGTAATGAACCCAAAGGACCCCTCTCTACGGAGGGATACCTTGGGTTCCTACAGGGCAATCTGCTCTACGATGATTTGAGGACTACGCCCATATTAGACTATCCTCCCACTGATTCACGTCACAGACTTCAAATGAACCCCAGATCGTTTAACCCAGATTTCTTACATGATCGTTGAGTCCGGCTTGCATTCCGATATTACGTCGTGCTTTAAAAATCTTCACTATTGTATTCACGTCCTTTCTCTCTACGCGATGAAAACATTTGCCATTCTTGCAAAACCTAAACTCTTAACTACCTCCACCTCACCCTCAAAAGACTCGCATGTTTCTTGATAATGAAACGTTAGGAATAACAGCGTGATAGAATGAAAAGACTGAATCTACACAAATATTCACTCGATTCCTCACCGCCTCAATCATCACATAGCTCAGAGCAAAATCTTTCGGGATCACCGATGCCCTCACTGATTGACAACACCGTGAATCAAATAAAAAATCATCAGAAACCTTCAGTGAGATCATTGAATTTTCCACACAACCATTTATCAGCTACATCAATAATACCACCCTTATCACATTCAATATGCTTGCTCTTTGCTCTGATGTCTTTAGCACTTGGGAATGTCCCTGTCGTGTGGGGAGACGAAGTGCAGCTTGTGAACGGAGATCGCATTACCGGCACAATAATGAGGATGGAAGATGAGTCTCTCGTCCTCACAACCACGTATGGCGGAGAGATTCGACTTGACTGGAATGTTATTGAGAGTTTGTCATCAGCAAGCCCATTAACCATAGAATTATATGATGGCTCGCAATTACGGGGTAGTGTTGTCTCATCAGATCCCGAAGAGGTTATCATGGTAGACCCCACCGAAATTATCATCCCCGAAGAAAATAAAAACCTCCTTCGGAAGATCCCTTTATCATCGATTTCTTCGATTAATCCCCTTCCAGCGTTTCGATATAATGGAAATACATCATTAGGCGGTAATCGAACGGCTGGTAATTCTTCCACACAGGCAGTCAATGCCTCTGTTGATTGGACGTTTCGCTTCCTCAAGTCTCATCGCGCAGGTATTGGAGGAAGGTATAATTACGGCGAATCTCAAGCCATTGTGACAGCAAGAAACTCTAGAGGGACCCTCAATTATGATTACTTTACCTCAGAGCATATATTCCTCAATTTTGACGAGCTCTTCGAGCAAGACTCCTTTCAAGACTTAACCCTCAGAAGTTCCACGACTGTCGGCCTAGGCTATCAATTTTTTGACTCCGAAGAACATACCTTAGCTCTAATTGGAGGAACAGGGTTTGTGCATCAAGACTTTAAGTCCCGCCCAACGATACGCAATCCGACCGGCCTCTGGTCCATTAAATGGCAATATTGGCTCATCACTGACGGGGTTGAAGTCTTTCTTGATCATCAAGGTTTTCGAGATTTTGGAAATGAAAGTACTGGTCTTCGTATGAACTCGAGCCAAGGATTACGGATTAAACTAAACAAATATATGTTTATCACATTTAACTATGATATTCGCTTTAACAGCCAACCCCTGTTTAATAATAAAAAACTTGATGAGGCCTTAATCTTTGGGATTGGATTGGACATTGCCAATTAACAAAGCGGACTACGGTCAACGCATCAGTTGAAACATGAGCTGGTTCGGAAAAAATATGTCCAAGCAATTGGACAGGAACAGAGAAAGAAACGTCACCTATCTTCGTGGCACTTTGATCTCACTGTCTCCAATAAAACTGTATCGACAGGCCAATTCAATAACAGAGATAGAAGGGAGTCAAAGAGAAAGTTTTGTCATACGATAATCGCTTACCCAACATCACCTTGCTTGGTCGGGAATCGTATAGATACTCAGAAAAAAGAAGGCTCCTTCGACTCATCCTTGGCAAGGATCAATCGAGAAGCCTTCGTATACATAATCGACGCTGTCTTCAAAACAAGCACGAACGGCTCATCACAAGACAGAATATCACGAGCCCTATTCGGATCCCGCCTTTAGCTCATTGAATTTTCCTTTGACTCTTTCCATGGCACCCTCAGTCTTTCCTTTAGCCCGTTCCATGGCGGCTTTCATCTTATTACCTTTGGCCTCTTCAATTTGTGCATTGATTTCCCCTTTCACTTCTGCCGCTTGTGCCTTCGTTTCACCTTTCATCGGCTCTATTTTGGCTCCCGTCTCTCCAGCATACACAAGGCCAAACATGATTGAGAACGAACACAGCACGATGGACATTGTGATCACATAATTTTTCATCACGCCTCCTAATTTCCGAGGGGGTCTGATTGGATAGATAAATTTATTTCAATATGTTACACGCACAATACATCGGGCAACATATTGAAAACTCTAACTATCCACCTTTATAGAAAGCAAATTGATATGTAATATTTAAGAGTTCACAGCATCTAACCGACAACCACATGAGAAAGAAATGAATAAAAAACTCACATTGCCCTTAGGTTTCAATGACATGCGAGGTCTACTCACAGGTCAATCACCATCCATGCTCTTCTTTTCAAACGAGGGTTAGGTTAAGCTCAAGCTGAAAGGGTAGCCAAACAGACCGTGCAATTTCACTACCCTCTATCATTACCTTTTCTCGAGACCTGAAAATCATGACAAACACCACACAAATTCATACGCTGATTGAAAAAGAAGGAACCATTGTGTTTCCCGGTGTGTATGATGCGTTAAGTGCCAAGCTCGTCGAGCAAGCTGGGTTACCATTGGTATTTTTATCGGGATACAGTGTTGCGGCTGCTCAGCTTGGGTTACCTGACTTTGGCTATCTGACACAAACTGAAATGGTCGCCGTGGCAAGGCGCGTCTGCGGTTCGGTGAATATCCCAGTAATTATCGATGCAGATACCGGGTATGGAAATGCGCTCAATGTCATCCGAACTGTCAACGAACTGATTGAAGCCGGTGCTGCTGGCATGATTTTCGAGGATCAATTGTGGCCCAAGCGATGTGGACATATGAAGGGGAAACGAGTGATCCCTATTGACGAACAAGTGCAAAAAGTTCGAGCGGCCGTTGATGCACGAGGAGCGCGAGATTTCTTTATCATTGCGCGAACTGATGCACGGCAAGTCAATGGTCTTGACGATGCCATTCAACGGTGTCGACAATACAAGGAAGCTGGGGCTGATGCATTATTTGTTGAAGCTGCCCAAAATAAGGAAGAGCTCATCACGATTGCCAAAGAGCTTCCCCCACCGCTCATCACCAATATGATTGAAGGGGGAACGACGCCATTGCTTTCCAGATCAGAGTTAGCAACAATTGGATTTCAACTTGTCGTTTGCCCTCTCACGGCACTATATACCTCGACAAAAGCGTTGCTCGATATGTTTGAAGTCCTGAAAAACGAGGGGACAACAAAATCTGCACTTGATCGACTCATGACCTTTGACCAATTCAATAAAGTCATTGACCTTGAAAAGCATTACGGCCTCGAAAGCCAGTACCGTTCACCAAGCGAAGACTAAATATTGTGAAATACCTCGACCCTGTGTCGTGGCTCATTTGACAGATCTCATGGCCATACCCCTGGGGTCACCGATGAAAGACATACATACGAATCATTACGTGTTATAAACATATCTCGCCAGAAACCTAGCCTTCACCCACAGAACACGAGAACCCCAAACATGCATTTCAACCTCACAGTTGGAAATCTCATAGAACCCACAAGTGGCCGACATTGGGATCCCCCTGAAATTTCACGACAAATTGATGCACGAATTCAGCATTACCAGAAACTTGGATTTTCAGCAGGAGATCGAGCGTTCCTTCACCTGGGAAATTGCCTAGAGTTCTTTGCAGATTTGCTCGCGATCTGGCGTCTTGGTGGATGTGTTATTCCCATCGATAATCGACTCACCTTATTTGAAGTTAAAAACCTTGCTCAAGCAGCAACACCTCGACTGTCAATCATTGATGACCACACCAATTCCTCGATCACTGATTACATGTCCACCTCAGGGGTGATCATTCGCCATACTCTCGATTGCCACACAGCCCTGAACAAATCTCGTAATCATCTCAGTACCTTGAACGCCATTCGACTGGATGATGAGGCGTTCATTCTCTTTACCTCTGGATCTACGGGTGATCCGAAGGGAGTCGTTCATACCCATCGGTCTCTTCGCGCGCGATGGATGTCCCTCCACCAATCGTTAGGAACCTTAGATTTTCAACGATCGCTGTGCATGCTACCAACTCATTTTGGTCATGGTTTAATTTGTAATTGTTTATTCCCGTGGTTATCAGGAAACGATCTCTATATCCTTCCCCCATTTCGGCCCGATCTCATTATGAATATAGGATCGATTCTTGATGAGCATCAGATCACATTCATGTCCTCGGTTCCATCCATGTGGCGCGTGGCACTCAAAGTCGCCAAACCGCCAAGCCAACGAACAATCCAACGCATTCATTGTGGTTCGGCCCCACTCTCCGGTTATCTTTGGGAAGAAATTCAAGCATGGTCGGGAACAACAGCCGTCTGCAACTCCTATGGCATTACGGAAACAGGAAGTTGGGTAGCCGGATTAGCCGAAAAGCACGTGACACCAGAGGATGGCCTAGTCGGCGAAGGCTGGGGGTCAGTCATCAAAGTTCTCAAAACAAATGATACACGCGCACTAGAAGAAAAAGATCTCATCTGTCAGCCAGGCGAAACCGGATATGTCTGGCTCAATACCCCCGCACTCATGAAAACCTACTTTCAACGGGACGATCTTACCAATCAAGTCGTTCATAATGGTTGGTTCATGACCGGTGACATCGGATTATTAGACGATCGTCACCGTCTCTATCTCAAAGGTCGAGAACGAGATGAAATCAACAAAGGCGGTATCAAAATTTACCCGGCGGATATTGATATCGTCATTGAACAATTTACACAAACGGTCGATGTGGCATCATTCGCTTATGAAGAGGCCTTGTATGGGCAGGATGTGGGTGTCGGTGTAGTGCTCAAAGACCAAAATCAATCCACGATCCGCGATTTGTATGGATGGGTCAAATCACGTCTCGCTGAACATAAAATTCCAACACGGTGGTATCTGATGGAGTCAATTCCACGAACATCACGCGGCAAAATTAATCGAGCGGCGGTGATGGAATACTGCTCACAACATACCCCCCTCAACTTACGTGAAATCCTTCATGATTCCACGCAAGAGTCAAAATAAATCACAAGATGGACGTATGTTCTATAGCCAATTCAATTTACTTCCGTACCTTAAAATGATTGATACCGCGGAGTAGGTCAGCATAGTTCAACTGGAACTTATTTGGATTCGCTATATTTATTCACCTGTCTTCATCTCTTCCTATTTCCGATATCATACCCACTCATGAACCGAGAGCATCTCAAAACCGATTTAACACAATTCCTGCAAACCATCCAACACCCAGACCGGCCAAGCACATCTATTGATGAGGATGATGGTCTCGTAGAATCTGGTTGGGTTGACTCTTTAGCCTTATTGCAGATTATTACGTATCTAGAGGAAACATACCAGATTGATTTCCGAAAGATCGGCTTCGTACCAAGTGAATTGCGTTCCATTGGGACAATTCTAGACCTGATTGAAAGAGAGGCATAGTGATGCCGCTTGCGTCAGTCTGTCAATTCATTCGCAAGTTGTCGCAATTTCATGAACACACACCATTAGTCGCATGGGTTCAAACACAATCGATCACTCCGTGGTTTACACCGGATCGACGAAGAATCATTTTACTAATGGCGACACTTGCGTTTGCCATACGGTTCATCGACCACACATTGCAATTTGGAGAACTATGGACAGACCGTAACGGTCTAAACCTCTCAGTCGTCTTACCGCTACTTGCCACCTTCTTTGGCATCCTCATTTTTCTGGCTCTTCTCTTTCTCGCCATCAGTCACTTCGAGAAAATCCCGACCATCATTCAACAGCACCCCCAGACTTCCCTTCACGGCATCTTTTGGCTAATCATCGTTCTCATTTGGACTCTTCCTTCGAATTACCACATGTGGAGATCAGGACTCCTCATCATAGGCATGATGATTCCATTTCTGATCTGGCGATGCGGCTATATGGTGACTCAACACCGCAGGAATAATATTGCCAAAACAAAATTCCGCGATCACCTACTATATGTTCTGCCTGCATGGAACGGAACCCATATGCCATACGGGAAGGGGTTGGACTATCTCGGACAGGTAGAAGCCAAAACCAATGAAGCCTACGCAAAATCCCTTTTATCCGGAATCAAGCTCCTGATGTTGAGCGGTATCTGGCAAATCATGCTACAGATCATGAATGGAGCGATCTATGGTGACCCAAGTAGTTTTGTTCTTCGCATGTTTCCCAGTCTCACTCTGAACATTCCTCGCCTTGCAGATCTCTTGAGTCAAGAAGTCATCACCTCCCATACAATGGCCTGGCTAAGCCTCTACCTCGAACTCATCAGTGTCACACTACTCTTGGCCATTTACGGTCATCTCTGGATAGGAATTCTCCGCATCGCTGGGTTTCAAGTATTCCGTAATACTTATAAACCATTACTCGCTGAGACAATCATCGACTTCTGGAATCGTTTTCATTATTACTTCAAGGAATTATTGGTTGAGTTTTTTTTCTTTCCCGCCTACCTAAGATACTCTTGGATGAGTCCAAAGTTTCGGACATTTACGGCGGTTTTTATGGCCGTATTTGTCGGAAACATGTACTACCATCTCTTCACCGAAATGAAAGCCTTGCTCGAAATGGATGGAGCGGTACTGTGGAACTACTTAGGCCCACGAATGGTCTACTGTCTTTTATTGGTTGGCGGAATTTACCTTTCAATGGCGAATCAGCAACAACAACGCGGGAAGCCTCTACAGAAGGAGATTCACCCCCTTCTCAAGAAGCTTCGGCAATGGCGGAGGATCGCAGTCGTCTGGACATTTTATAGTATGATTCATATCTGGAACGTCTCATCCCAGAATGCCAACTTTCTTGATCGAGCTGATTTCTGTGTTTTTCTCTTTGGCTTCAATACGTGAGCCATACCTCAACATCATGTAAAAATCTCAATGGAATGTCACCCTGACAACCAGGAATGCATCATTCAAGATTATTGGGAACCATGATACCAAAGCTTTAACTTTCCGCTGAATAGATGTTTGTCCACCCAGGTAATACATCCACGAAAATCGGCCATCTTCATCGCATAGTATTGCCAGCGTTTCAAAGTTACAATTCTTGCGAAGGTCACATGTCCTGCTTGGCGTAAAGCATCAATAAGTTCCACAACATGTGTAATACTTGAGTCTGTTGGCGTAAACTCTTTTAGTAATAGGCCAATATTTAAATCATTATTCTTAAAGACCTTTGTTCCCTTCAACCGGTCGACACACAAAAGGGCAAGTTTGGTCCTGATACATTTTTCACATTCCCCACAATTCAAGGTCCCTGGACCACCAGAAAAACACACTCGTAAGTGAGCAAGCCCAACCTGCCAATCGGCAAATGCCTTGACCTTTTCAATTCGTCTGATCCGTTCCGCGTCATGATGAATGTGAAGAGTGAAACTACTGAGTCGCGGGTCAGTAAGCGGTGTAGAGCCATAGGGAACAATATCTGAAAGATGATCGCTAGATGCAATCAACACGTCAGTCAGCCTTCCCGACAGGACATGTGCCACTGCGCCTAATGCCGCCCCACAACATTCTCGAATAAACAATCCGGTATCTTCCATTCCAACATTGCGCAGATTCGTCCATACAGGAATGATATTCACCTGGGCATCATCAGCGATAGCTTGACATTCTTTGACAAAATACCAAAAGGACTCTTCTTCCGTGCCCTGCTTGGGACGATTTCCATAGGAATCAAACCCATGTAAAAAGATCAGGTCTTGAATCCGCCCTGCATGTCCCACTGGCAGCGTCATCTGATTTTTTCGTAATGTATACAGCGAATCTACGCCACCCGAAAAGAACATACCCGTCCGGGATGGTAATGGAGCCGGATGAGAGACATAGTGCATTGCCTCTATCGAAACCTCTTCTCCAGGTTGCCGTTGATGCTCATACCAATACCAGTGATTCATATACGCCATCATCGTCAGCAGATTATCAACTAACCACGGACATACCGCGCCCTCAATCCTGATGCGACGTTCTCGATAATGTAAGGCAGGAATCACGCAGGCCACTAGAAAAGCATTGTAGTCAACCGCATTGACAAACCCCTCTTCGGCATAGATGCGAAAAAAGACATCCACGGTCGGACGGTCACTGTCTTCCCAGGCAACTGAAGCTGATAAGGTCTGGAGATCGGTGGTTGAACTCGTCTGTAGATTAAAAACTCTCATCTCAGCCTATATTGACATGCCAATGATGACGAATTTCGCTTAACAGGAATGAAGGAAAACAGGGTTGGACGTGTGTGGAATTGAAATGCATGGGTGACACATCAAGAGCTGTCGCCAGGTTTCCCGGAAACATCTCTGCACTCTCGATGTGAGCAGTCTATACTGCAATTTTAGATTCGGGAGGTCCCTGACTTCCCTGAGTCTGATCTTCTTCCAATACCCAAGATGGCACAGGACGAATTTCCCAAATTAAACCACAGAGCTGAAGACCTGACAAGATGTAGTAAGTCATATCAATTTCCCACCATCGAAACCCTTGCCGAGCAGAACTTGCATATCGGTGATGGTTATTATGCCATCCTTCGCCCATCGTAATCATGGCCAAGAAGAAGTTGTTCCGACTGTTATCAGTGGTGTTGTACCGTCGACTACCAAAACGATGAGATAAAGAATTGATGGTGAATGTACCGTGATACAACGTTAATGTGGAAATCACAAATCCCCAAACTAACATCTGCCACCCATTCGTCCCCAATTGTGGATGAGCACTCCCCAACCATTCACCAAATGCAAATAGACTCACAGCCAAGACAAATGGAACAAGCATATCAAAGCGATCAAGGAAACGTAATTCCGGATACCGGGCAAAATCTTTAATTCGATTGAGGTTGGTTGAAAGCTGTTGAAATGATAAGAACCAGCCCATATGACTCCACCACAGTCCATGTTGAACAGGAGAATGAACATCTTCAACCTGATCTGAATGAGTATGATGGATACGATGATTCGACGCCCACCACAATGGGCCTCGCTGTGCAGCGCTTGCCCCCATGACGGCAAAAATAAACTGCATAAATCGTGACGTTTTATACGATCTGTGAGAGAAATAGCGATGATAAATACCAGTTATCGCAAACATTCGTACGAAATACAGCATGACTGCCATCATCACGGCCACAGGACTCCAACCAACCCAAAATATGGCAATGACGGAAATATGCAAGGCAATGAACGGTAACGTTCGCACCCGATCCATCACACGACCGTCCGTTTCAACAACACTCACGACCTCATGATTAATATTAAACAAACGATTCAAGATTACCCAAACGCTTAACGCCGTTCGCCGTATCACGGACATTCGTTGTAGATCCTTTCTCATTGTCTTAGACACTCTTAGATACCGATAAGGTAACGATTTAGAAAAATGAGCTCACTCCTTCGCCTACAATTGAGACGGCTAAGTAACTAGAATTTTTTGAGGGGATAATAAAAACCGTATAATTTAAACCAGATGTGTAGGGCCTTGCAACTTAAAAAGTATTTTTGGGGGACTACTTCAAGAGATCGGTAGAAAAATTCAAATCATCTCCCTAAGGGAAAAGAAAAAATTACTCTCTTATTATTGTCTCGTTACATTCTTGCTGTATGAGAGAAAATGCTAGATTAACAATTTTTCCAGACAACGGTGGAAAGGTCAACCAATTTTTTCCACTGAAAAATTCGCCTAATTGCCATGCAAAGGGCAGATTTTTTCAGAAACCCACATGGGCAGAGTCTCAGAGATTGAATCAGGTAGGATAAAAACCTTTGACTAGCTTTCTAATAAAAAATCTCCCTGTAACACAAGGTACCCTGAATCCACTCCACATCGAACTAAGTTAAGCTAATGGTAATTTGTCCCTCTAATAACACAATGTTTAATCCAAATCTGGCGAAAAAGCATTCACAATAGAGACACAACCATTCGCGCGAATTCGCTCATCCGCGCAAGTGCGTAATCGCACAAAAATAAAGATCTTACCCATTCTTTTGTATTACTAATTATTAAAGCTTAGTTTATTCAGTAGCTTATGTATACCTATCTCAAACACATCCATGAAGGCATTCATGGTACTGAGTTTGCTTATATCAGTAGCCATACTAGATAAATAGAAAGGTATATAACTATGGAACCATTATTTGACTTAGCAGTTATTGGAATCGTTGCAGTACTTGTAATATTTAACATTTACGGCTGATATCATAGTGGCGAATCTTCAGACACTTATATAAACTCTTCTCAAAAACACACCTTCATCGCTTCCTTCCCAATCCTATTAGGATTCTCAAAAAATTCTTAAATAGTCCTCCATTGTCCGTTTGTTAAAAAATTGGTATAACTTAATAGTTCCATGGTACGGGTAACTCTATCCCCTTCTATTTATTATGGCCATGAGAATATGGAGTTCACCATTACAGGGTAGAATAGTTAGCAGTAGGCTCATTCGTGCTAAGTCGTTTTAGACGAAACAGTACATTCCAGTCACATGTTCAGCGTCTGTCATCGCGAACCTGACTGGTTTTTTTATGCCTGAACGCGAACCTTATTGCTAGCCCTGCGCACTGAGGGCGACACAGCATACTGAGACAATAAATAACTGATGAGATACGCGAAAATGACAAATTGGAGTCTCTGAGGCTCAATTTTTTAATATCAGTATTCTTTAAAGGGAACCCTACTCATTTTGCGAAAACCTCATACTTGACCAGGCCCAAGTATGAACTGCAAATGTCGAAGTTAGCGAAACAATAATACATCCAGCAAACGACAACGACTCCTAAGTTACGCATTTCGAGTAACGACCCAAGAGGAGTAAAGGATAATGGCTTCCGAAACCATATCGATCCCTCGAGGAACCTTCTCGAACCTTACCAAAAATCTGAAAGCTGACCTCCTTTCTGGCTTTTTGGTCTTCCTGATTGCCCTACCGCTCTGCCTGGGAATTTCACTCGCATGCGGGTACCCCGCTATTTCAGGCATCTTTACGGCCATTATTGGTGGCATGCTGGCCACCTTCTTTAGTAATTCTGAACTCACCATCAAAGGCCCTGCTGCGGGACTCATCGTCATTGCCATTGGTTGTGTCACAGAGTTTGGGTACACGGGAGGGAAAGATCCGGCGATTGATTATCAAGCCTACCGATTGGCATTGGGTGTTGGAGTCATTGCTGGCATTGTTCAGATACTGTTTGGAATGTTCCGTGCTGGAATTTTAGGTGAGTTTTTCCCTGCCTCAGCCGTACATGGCCTGCTTGCTGCCATCGGAATCATTATTATGGCCAAGCAGCTTCCGATTGCATTGGGTGTTAGTCCTGAAGGAAACCCATTAGAATTGATCGCCCAAATTCCCCATTTTGTAATGGCGATGAATCCACTTGTCGGCCTGATAGGCATCATTAGCCTCTGCATCATGTTTAGCTACTTATTCATCAAGAACCCCAAACTGAAAATTATCCCCGCCCCCATGATGGTACTTCTGGTCACAGTCCCACTCGCGATGTATTTCAATTTTTCTGAGGAACGCACCTATTCATTTGGCGGCCAGGACTACCCTATTGGTAAAGCATTTCTTGTGGCTGTCCCGGAAAATATGTTTCACGCCATCACCTTTCCTGACTTTTCTGGCCTTATGACAACCACAGGCTGGAAATATGTAGTGATGTTTGCACTCATTGGAAGCATTGAATCCCTCCTCAGTGCAAAGGCCATTGACGGCGTAGACCCATGGAAACGCAAAACGAATCACGATCAGGATATGCTCGCGATCGGGGCAGGCAATACACTTGCAGCATTCGTGGGCGGCCTACCCATGATTTCTGAAATCGTACGAAGCAAAGCAAATATTGACAATGGGGCTCGAACACGATTTGCCAATGCCTTTCATGGGTTATTCCTCTTGCTCTTTGTCGCCCTCATACCTGGATTGATTAACCAGATTCCGTTAGCGGCACTCGGAGCCATGCTTGTCTTTACAGGCTATCGTCTTGCGTCACCGCAAGAGTTCATTCATATGTACCAGATAGGCCGTGAACAATTTATTATTTTTGTTTCAACGGTCATCGGCGTGCTCGCCACAGATCTACTCATGGGTATCGCCATTGGAATCTTCATCAATATCGTCATTCACTTGAAAAATGGAGCTCCTGCAAAATCACTATTTAAACCGAAAGTCAGCATTGAACGGCAAGAGCCGACAGGGGTGACAGTCAAAGTCAAAGACTCGGCAATTTTCAGTACATGGATTGGGTTAAAGCAAACCTTGGATCGATTGAAAGACGAACCACATGTCGTATTAGATCTGTCTGACACCTACCTCGTTGATCATACGACGATGGCAAAGCTTCATGAAATGGAGAAAGAATTTACAGAGCGGCAGTCGAATCTGGTGATTACAGGATTAGAGCGACATCACCCTTTGTCGAATCATCCAGAAGCGGGGAGAAAAAGGTCGAGGTAGAGAATTGGAGTTGAATAGAAAGCGTGAATACCTCATCGACTATTGCAGATTATTTTCCAAATCCTGGCTCAGGGAAAATACAATCACCCGTTCTCCAATTTGCGTATCAATATCAGTAAAAAGACCAAAAACCGTTGCTCCGGTGATTTCACTCAGTTGTTCAGAAAGCTTTTCCCGACCTTGCGCAATAAGATTTTGACGCATGGCTTTCACCATTTCAATACCATCCGCATTATTGGCTAATTGTCGCTCAGCAGGGGTCAAGACACCCTTCAGTCTGATGAGAACTAAATCTTTCAATATAAAGGCTTTCACGTCCTCAGGACCGCGTCCCATGAATTCCTGTTCAAATTTAATAATGGCATTGCGGATCGCGGCTTCAAGCTCGCCTTTAGTCCTACCATTTTTCATATAGGTTCAGATATTCTCATGGTATGATTTGTAGGGTTGAAAGTGGAAGAGGTACGATTATATAGAGTTCTTGAACAAGGAACAATTCTAGGACTATTAGGGCGTTCATTATGATATCGGAAACAACGAATACAACACAGTCGACGTTATCGACTACGGAGCGATCACATCTGCGGCAAATTATACTGGAAGCCAGCGAGCCAATTGCTCCGTTTTGGCCAATGAGAACAATGGTTGCCCAAAATCCTATCCATGGATTGGAATATCTTCCATTTGATCAGGCCGTGCGACAAGGAAAATGCCTACTCGGCGGGAACGGGTACCTTTCGAATGAAGAATATCGCCAGTTGCATCAAGAGGGACGGATTAGCATCGACTGCATCAAACGAGCGTTCACACGAATGGGCCCCCGTTCGATTCAACAGGACACGTGCAAGATAGGGAACCGCCACATCTCCGCTCACGATATCTGGCAATTACATCTACTTTTTGGATTTGAGGCATTACCGCCCCCCTTACTCGAATGGGAACTCAGCGAGGATGGAACCACGAGACAGTTTCACCAAAGCCTGCCAGAAAAATCTCGCACACGGATCCTCGAACGAACGATAAAAGAATGCGAACTCTGTCGAGAATATCCCGAAAAAGCTTACCTCACAAACCTCTGGAAGAGTACAGTCGCCACCTTAGCACAATCTGAAACTGCCTCTGATACGCAGAAGGCTCACCCAATGCACACATCGTTGGAGATTCAGCCGTCAATACTTGAAGTTTCTTTGCACGACCAACAAGCCATGAGTGATTGGGTGGGGACCTTAACGAGTACCGACCTTGTCGAGCAAATCAATAGTCAGCTCATTAAGTGGGTTGCAACATTTCTTGACGAAGGATTGGCCGGATGGAAAATGCCCGAACGAGAAAAAGGCTTTTACCAAGCTTGGAGACAACTCATTGGGCAAGATTATACTGGGACACTACTGGGGATCAAAAACATTGCAAAAAAAATCCACACCCTTCCCGAAAACCCAGAAGAAGCCATTTGCTGGAGCTTGCAGCAGCTTGGGATTCCTCAGAAACAATGGAGAGGATACCTTTCACGATTATTATCTCAATTACCAGGGTGGACCCGTTATATACGGTGGCTTGGAGAACACCCGACCTATCATGCCCAGCAACAACACCCCATCGACACCACTCAATATCTCGCCGTTCGACTGTTCTATGAAATGGAATTAACCCACGTCACCTGTGAGCGAGAATGGGGAATTGATGGAACAGTTTCAGCACTTCGTGCATATTGGAAAGTCCGCCCAGATGAATACCTCCGAAAAATGGGAAACGACACTCACTCCATTCATCCGACTAAACAGAATATTTGTAACAACGCGTGGCGCCTGTTTCACCTTTCCCAATTTTTAGAACTTTCACCGATTGAAATGCATGACCTGTCGTCCTCTGATGCCAACCTGTTGTTGAATTGGTTAGATGCTTTCCCGGCAGATAACCATAGTACCGTGTGGCTCGAAGCCTATGAAGAAAATTTCCGTGAAACACTATTAAAAAAACTCCATGCCCATCAGGGAACGGTACCGGCATTAGACATTCGTCCACTTGCTCAACTGGTGTTCTGCATTGATGTGCGATCGGAATCGTTTCGACGGCACATTGAAGCACAAGGACCTTATGAAACACTTGGCTTTGCGGGTTTCTTTGGTATCCCTATGAGTCATCAAGCGTTTGATAGCGAGGAACGTGCTGACTTATGCCCCGTGTTACTCACACCCAACCATGCTGTCACAGAGGTACCTCGACCTGAAGAGCATCAGGCATTACAGTCCTACGCCTCTGGCACTCGATGGCATCAACTTGGACACCACCTTTTTCACGACCTCAAGCATAATCCCATAGGGTCAATGATGGTGATTGATGTACTTGGTTTCTTTTTCAGCCTAGGGTTAGCAGGAAAAACACTCTTTAAAAAAACCTTTCATGTCATCACCTCAACGATCAGCAATTGGTTTTCACATCAGGTGCCAACACAAATTTCTGTCTCTGCCCCATCAGATTCTCAAAACCCGAAAATTGGAGACGTGACAGCTGAAAGCATTCCAAATGGATTCGCACAGGGATTTACCCTCGCAGAACGCGCCACCTTTATTGAAAACGGGCTTCGAGGCATGGGACTCACACAGAATTACGGCAGGTTAGTCTGCTTGTGTGGACATGGAAGCGAGACCGAGAACAACCCATATTTTGGGGCATTAGATTGCGGTGCCTGTGGGGGAAATCCAGGGGATGCCAACGCTCGCGTGTTTGCAGCAATGGCCAATGATCCTGAGGTTCGAACTATTCTCAAAGAGAAGGGGTTAGCCATTCCTGAGGATACGTGGTTTCTTCCTGGCAAGCACAATACCACCACTGATCGAGTGATCTTCTATGATCTTGAAGAAGTACCTCAGAGTCATCGTGAAGATATTTATGTGTTGTGTGCCGATCTTGAAGAAGCGGAAGCCAACCAAGCCCTTGAACGATGTCATCGCATCCCACATACACCGACAGAGATTACTCCGAAAGAAGCATTGGCTCATGTCGAAGATCGAAGTTGGGACTGGGCCAACCCACGGCCTGAATGGGGCCTATCAGGTAATGCCGCATTTTTAATTGGTAGACGTAAAATAACGAGAGGGCTAGATTTGGGTGGCCGTGTATTCTTACATTCCTATGACCCTATCGCTGATCCACAGGGAGCTATCCTTGAAAAAATTATGACCGCACCATTAGTCGTCGGAGAATGGATTAATACCGGATATTATTTTTCAGCTGTAGACCCTTGGGGCTATGGGAGTGGAAGCAAGGTGCTGCATAATGTAGTTGGGGGCGTGGGGGTGATGCTGGGAAGCCAAAGTGATCTCCAAATGGGGTTTCCCTTACAGACCGTCAACAACGGTGACAGGCACTACCACGAACCAATGCGATTGCAAGCCATCATAGAGGCAAAGCCTAGCGTGATCTCATCCATTATTCAAAAACATGCCATTCTCCAACAACTCTTTCATAATCAATGGCTGAATCTGATTGCCGTCGATCCAAGTACGTTTACCTATCATCGATACAATTCAAATGAAACATGGGAAACTGTAGCTGCAACCACTGATGATAAAAACTCTCACAATGAGTGATGTATTCTGCGGTTGAGTAAGTGGTATAAGGTTGGTATAAGAAATATAATGATACCGTATGATATCAATCTAACAAGCTTAGACACGATGCATCCAAGAATAGACGCTTGATTGAAACATTCGAGTGCCATTTTCCATTCAATGATCGAACGACCAAGAGTATGAGAGGTACCCACGTCTACCCGAACCAATTTCGCTGACACAGCACAACTCAACACCTCATGCATGTGAAGTGACATAGGAGCGGGTCATGGATTATCACATACTTACATATTGGTGCCCAAACCTTTTTCTTTCCAAGACTGAGAATTTGGGAGCCATGATTATGAAACCACTACCATACCTAGGCCGGTAGGGTCACTGTTTCTCGATTGAGGGGAACAGTCACAGTACAAGCTAACCCGAAGCTCTTCGAACGATGTGTTCAAAGCTGATGGTTGGCTTTTTTTATGCGCAATATGCTGCTGATGTCATATAGACATCTATAGGTAGGACACGAGCTTGAGACCGATATCTTCTCAATTTTTATTCCTTAAGACGACAGCCATATTTGTATTGTGGGTCATGTTGTCAGCCAGCTTTGACTGGGTCCACCTTGGATTGGGATTAATCCTATCCTTCACCGTCGCCTGGATTAATTCTGGCCATTCCCCTTTCGTGCCAAACTTTCGTCTATGGGGAAAGATAATCTTATACATTCCATGGCTCTTTTTCAGAATCCTGCAAAGCAGCCTTCATGTCACAAAACTCATTCTTCATCCTGCACTTCCTATTGATCCCAAATTAATTCACGTCAAAACCAAACTGGCAAATCCTGCAGCCGTCGTGCTTCTAGGAAATTCCATTACCTTGACGCCAGGTACCATCACCGCAGAAGTGGAACCTGATGCCCTCATTGTCCATGCCTTAGATGACATATCAGCAGAGGACGTCACGAGTGGAAGGATTGAGTCAAAAATTGCTGAAGTATATAGGAACGGAGAATAGAGTCCGTGAAGATCTTTTTTCTGTGCATCTTATTAATTATAGCGGTCTTAATCGGCGCATATCTCTATCGCGTCATCCGAGGGCCGACGATTTTTGATCGCGTGTTGGGTCTCAACGGCATTTCCACTAAAGCCATTATCTTGCTTGCGCTGATTGGAATTGTCTTTGAACGCATGGATATGTTTATCGATATTTCCACTGGGTATGCCTTACTTAATCTGGTAGGGGCACTTGCCGTTGCCAAATACTTAGAACAAAAAGGACTCCCCTGAGATGGAAATACTCTCGATTATTTTCATTGTCGTCGGATTGTTTTTTCTGATCGTTGCAGCCATTGGTGTGCTCCGACTCCCTGATATCTTTAGTCGTTCACATGCCGTCTCATTGACCGACTCGATCGGTGCGTTTTTCATGCTCATTGGGCTTGCGCTACATGAAGGATTCAGTATGAATGTGTTCAAAATCCTTGCTGTGTTAGCGTTACTGTACCTCCAGAATCCAGTCATTGCCCATGCAACTGTTCGAGCGGCACTTCGAGCTGGATTGAAACCATGGCAGAGGGAAGCTTCATGACGATTGCAGTTGAAATTGTCCTTCTCATTCTCCTGCTCGTCACGGCTGCTGGAGCCATTTTAGTCAAAGATCTCATGAGTGCGATCTTACTTCTCGGAACCTATAGTTTCTTCTTATCCCTCGTGTGGGCTTGGCTGGGAGCAGTGGACGTGGCGTTTGTCGAAGCCGTGGTTGGAGCGGGCCTCGCAACCGTTCTCTTTCTGGTCACCTTATTCGGCACCGCACCGAAAGATAGTCGTCTTCGACGACCGCCACCACCGATCGCTGCATTGTTTGCGCTCCCTCTTTTAGGAATTCTTTTGCTCTATGCAGCAAATGATCTTCCGGAATTTGGAGATCCCAATTCACCTGCGAGCAGCCATATTTCACCGATATACCTTGAGAACAGTTTCCAGGATAGTCATACGCCAAATGTTGTCACCTCCGTCCTGATGGATTATCGATCCTTGGATACTATGGTAGAAACAGTCGTGATATTCACCGCAGGAATTGCCTGTGCCCTGTTACTTCGGAGGAAAGCGTCATGATCCAACCCCATGACAGTATTATTGTCAAATCACTAGGTCGATTTCTCATTCCTGTGATCCAAATTTTTGGACTGTATGTGTTGTTTTTTGGCCAATATGGTCCTGGAGGGGGATTTGTCGGCGGGGTTATTTTAGGGACGAGTATTATCTTAGCCGTATTGACTTTTGGCCATAATGCCTCAAGAAGCCAAATCGCCAAAAAACTCTTGCATGGTGATGGCGTCGGCATGCTGATTTATGCAGGAGTCGGTGGCCTCTGCATGATCGGAGGCGGGGAGTTTCTGAACTATGCCCACTTGGAGATTCCAGGTCTTGAGGTGGCTTCGCGTCGATCATTGGGGATTGTCTTGACACAAATTGGTGTCGCCCTAGATGTGGCTGTCACCGCCATTTCTATTGTCTTTAGTTTATCCGCAGAAGAAATCATTGAGGATTCATTAAATGGATGATGTGTTAACGGCTGTTCTTCAACGTCACAATTTCCTGACGTTTGTCATCATTTTCCTCTGGGGCTTTTATATTATGCTCACGCGGTATAACCTCGTCAAAAAACTCGTGGGTATGTATCTGGTTCAAACAAGCGTCATCTTTTTCCTTGTCACCATCAGTGCGAAAAGAGGCGCAACCGCTCCGATCCTGCTCTCCACAACTGCCCCCATTGACCCAAGTGCCTACGCCAATCCATTGCCACACGTGCTGACCTTAACCGCCATTGTCGTTGGCGTGGCGACACTCGGTGTGGCATTGGCATTATGTTCGGCGATTTACCAAACATATGGCAGTCTCGACGAAGAAGAAATTTTGAAAAAACTAGAATGAGTCGCCATTTCCCAGCCCTATTATTTCTTATCCCATTGTTTGCTGCCATCTCCATGCCGGTGGTCTGCCTGAAACACCGTGGATGGAGTCGGCCCATAGCCTTGGGAGCATTGTCGGCCATGGTGGGAGTCTCCATCCTGAATCTCTCGAACATCATCGAGAACGGAGAAATTCGCTATGCCTTTAGTGGTTGGGCCTCACCAATAGGCATTGAATGGGTGGCTGATGTGTTGGCCAGCCTCATCTTGGTGGCCTTGAGCCTTTTAGGCTTGTTGGCCCTGATCTTTGCCGGACCAACGGCACCAAAAGATCTTGGCGGACGAATCGTGCATTTTTATACATTGATCTTACTCCTTATTTCCTCTCTCACAGGCATTGTGTTTGCGGGAGACCTGTTCAATCTTTTTGTGTTTCTAGAAGTCGCGGCCTTAGCTAGTTATGCCTTGGTAGGGGTTTCTGGAGGGAAAGCCTTATTTGCGGCCTTTCGCTATCTCATTTTAGGAACGCTCGGGGCATCGCTCTATTTATTGGGTGTGAGCTACTTTTATGCGGCAAGTGGAACCCTGAATATGGCCGATATTGCTGAAAGACTTCCCCACCTCTTAACTTCCAAAGCTGTCGTGGGGGGCCTCCTCTTCATGTTTATCGGATTGGGAATTAAGATGGCCCTCGTGCCATTTCACGCATGGTTACCGGATGCCTATTCCTACGCTCCCGAATCCGTTTCTCCTATATTAGCCTCACTTGTCACGAAGGTGGCACTCCTGGGATGGGTGAGAATCATTTATTGGGTGATCGGGGCGAAGGTGATTATGAATGAAATTCCTATCCTCTTGCTTGTGGGAGTGTTTGGCTCGCTAGCTGCGGTTATCGGTGCCGTCCTCGCCCTCACGCAAACAAATTTAAAAAGGATGTTTGCCTACGGGGGAATCTCTCATATTGGCATCATTCTCATAGGAATCAGTCAGGGCAATGCAACGGGTTTTGTGGGAGGCGTCTTTTATTTATTGAATGATGCCGTCATGCAAGCGGCCTTATTCTTTCTAGCAGGTATGGCTATTTGCCACTATGGCGTTAGAACTGTGGAAGATTTTGGACGAGTTGGAAGACAAGCCCCTTGGCTGACGGGATCCCTTGTCATTATCTCATTAGGAATGATCGGCCTGCCTCCTACAGGTGGATTTTTTGGAAAATGGTACATCATTTTAGGAGCCCTCGAAGCCAAGAACTACCTCGCTGTTGGCGCAATCTTGCTCTCGACTCTTCTCACGCTGGCGTATTTCGTCAAACTCTTTGATCGCATCTTTCGCGATAACTCCAGCTCTTCAGATGCCTTAAATCATGAGCCTCCCCTCCAGTTTAAATGGTGCTTGGGGCTAACATCTGCGGCCATTATGCTCTTAGGTCTTTTCAGTGATCCAATTGTGAGTTTGTTATTAACCCAGGCCCTACCGCCAGGTCTTTGAGCCAGTCAATGTCCATTTTCATACTCATTCCCCTCCTTCCCCTCTTTGCGTCACTCGCTATTGGGCTTGGGGGACGACGATGTCACGAATATGGTCACCGAATCGGGATTCCGGCCATTAGCCTCTCGTTCGGTCTATCGATTTGGGCCTTTATTGAAGTTTTAAACAATGGTCCAGTCTCTCTTGACCTGTATCGCCTCATTGAATCTGGTTCGCTGGTGATTGACTTGAACATGTACATCGATCAACTCACAGTCCTCCTTCTGTTATTGGTGACCGGAGTGAGTAGTGTCGTCCATGTCTATTCGTCGCGCTACATGATTGGGGATCCACATTTCAACCGATTCTTTGCCGTCATCGCCTTGTTTACGGCATCCATGTTGATGTTGGTCATGAGTAACAATCTCTTGATGTTATTGATCTGCTGGGAGGTCATGGGAATCTGTTCCTATCTGCTGATTTCTCATTCAAGACAAAGACCATCGGCCTGCCGAGCAGCCACAAAAGCATTTTTAGTCAATGCCGTGGCAGATGTGGGATTGAGCTTTGGAATCATCCTGACGTTTTTTACATTCGGGACACTCGACATTCAGGTTATTCTGTCGCAGGCAGAAGGGATGCAAAATCATACAGTCAATGTATTAGGATGGATCGGATTAGATCTTCCTATCTATCCAGTCCCCCTCATTCCATTCTTTTTGTTTATCGGCGCGATGGGGAAATCCGCTCAAATGCCGTTTCATGTCTGGCTCCCTTTTGCCATGGAAGCTCCGACCCCTGTCTCGGCATTAATTCATGCAGCAACCATGGTCAATGCTGGCCCATTTCTTCTCATCCGTTTAAGTCCATTACTTGTTCTCTCTCCGTATGCCATGACATTTATCGCGGTGATCGGTGGTCTGACGGCATTATTTGCAGCCATTGTCTCTCTGACACAAACTGACATTAAAAAAATTCTTGCGTACTCGACTATTAGTCAAATTGGGTTCATGATTATGACTTGTGGACTTGGAGCATTTGTGGTGGCAATTTTTCATCTCTTGGCTCATGGATGTTATAAAGCTTTCTTTTTTCTTTCGACTGGGAACATTCTTCAAGCAGTAGAGCCATCTCATCCTCACAAACACGTCGCTCACCAAAAATCTCCTGGCATGTTGACCCTGTATGTTGGGGCGTTACTGTTAGCCTGCATTCCCCCAATTATCCTATTTTCTGGACCATATGAGCACATGTGGAGCGTCACAGGTTTTGCCTCAGCCAAATTGGGATTTTGGATCATTGGCCTGATAACAGTGTTCGTGACATCCGCCTATCTGTTCCGATCTATCATGTCTTTATTCATCCATGGCCCCAAAACCCATTGGCCAAACACTGGCATACATACGTTGGACAACCACACGATTCAACCACAGTTCATCAATGGTCCAATTTTGAGTGGCCTCATTCTGACAACCATCGTCCTGGGCGGAATGTTGGGACTATTCTGGAGTTGGTTTACCAACTTTCTCACTCCCGCCTTGTCTCTTACGGGACTCCCGTCGCAGGAAGGACTATTGATGATGAACTTTTCTACATGGATCCTCGTACCCCTTGCCGTCGCATGCATGGGATGGGCCTACGCCTATAAGATGCATACTCAACCTCGTCAACCATCCCCTGGAGTCAACAGATGGACAACATCCCTCTATGTCTTGTTTTGGAATAAATTGTACTTTGATGAAATCTACGATGCCTATATCGTCGCTCCCTCACTTCGTTTTGCACATTGGCTTTGGCAAACGATCGATGTACGAGGGATTGATAGAGCCATTCATGGCATTGCCTCCTCTTCACTGCTCTTAGCCCACTGGTTATGGAGAATCGTTGATATCAAGGGCATTGATCGAATTGTTATTGGCATTGGGCAACGCAGCATTGGGCTTGGTCGTTGGTTATCGCAAATGGTTGATATCCGATGGCTCGAGCAGAATATCAATCAGGTCGGAAAGCAAGCTGATGCCGCAGGACAGGCCCTACAAGATGTTGAGCCTCACACCATTCAGCATCAATTATTAGTGATGATCCTGTGGCTGGTTTTAGCCACAGTGATATTATATATCTTGGTTTGATTTTTCTTGTATGAACCGATGAATACGATTTACTTAATACCAGTCAGCAATAATCGAATCGATTGATTCGTAACAGGTAAGAATTTAATCCATGACCTTATTGACCGATCATATGATTAGTTTGGTGGTGGCGGTTCCCATCTTGGGAATAATCATGCTGGCGTTCGTTCGCGATCAAGAATGGACCCGGAGAATTGCGTTTGGCAGCACTATGGTCGAGTTAGGGTTGGTGATCATCCTCTGTCTCCGTTTTGATTTTACTCAACAGGACATGCAATTTGTTGAACGGATGGCATGGATGCCAACCTTTAACATTCAATATGCCGTAGGCATTGATGGCATTAGCATCCTCATGGTGCTGCTGACGGCCCTCCTCTGTCCCCTCGCCATCCTCTGTTCATGGAATTCGATCACCACTCGAGTTCGCGCATTTATGTCGCTGATCTTATTGGTAGAAAGTGCCATGATCGTCGTGTTTACCGCGCTAGACCTCTTTCTCTTTTTCATGCTGTGGGAACTCACGATGATTCCCATGTATTTCATGATTATTCTCTGGGGAGGCCCAAATAGAAGTGCGGCTGGAATTAAATTTGTTTTGTACAGCCTGACAGGAAGCTTGCTGTTACTCGTAGGGATTTTGGGCCTCTACCTTCAGGGTGGCCACACCTATGACCTCTTAGCTCTTACTGAGCATACCTTTAGCGCAACCACGCAATTTTGGCTCTTCATCTCTTTCTTTTTGGCCTTTGCCATTAAGATGCCGATGGTTCCCTTCCACACATGGTTACCAGATGCGCATTCTGAAGCCCCAACTGCTGGAAGTGTCATCCTGGCTGGCGTGTTGCTGAAAATGGGCGGATACGGATTTTTACGATTTTGCTTACCAATGTTTCCTGAAGCCTCTGCGATGTTCGCCCCTTATATTTTATGGCTATCCGTCTTTGCCATCGTATACGGCGGCTATATGGCGTTAGCACAAACTGATCTCAAAAAACTCGTGGCCTATTCATCTGTGTCGCATATGGGTTTTGTCACACTAGGAATTTTTGTCTTTAACAGCCAGGGTATTCAAGGCGCGATACTGCAAATGTTTAATCATGGTCTGACGACGGGAGCGCTATTCATTTCCATAGGGCAACTGTATGACCGAACGCATAGTCGAAATATTGCTGACTATGGGGGGCTGCATAAACCCATGCCAAAATTCGTCGCATTATTCTTCCTATTTTCTGTAGCCGCATTTGGGCTACCAGGAACCTGTAACTTTATTGGGGAATTTCTTGTGCTCGTCGGCACGTCCTATACGAGTTTCGCGATGGTCCTTCTTTCGATGGGGGGCATCGTATTAGCTGCAGCGTACATGCTGTGGATGGTGCAAAAAGTCGCAATGGGCGAACCAAACACAAAAGCCGCAGCCACATTGCCTGACTTATCGAATCGAGAATTAGCCACGGTCATACCATTAGCCATTCTGGTTCTATGGATTGGCCTCTACCCTGGACCTTTAATGGAAATGATGGATGCTAGCGTGACCAATCTGGTCAATCACATGGATTCAATTACGTTGGCACAAGTTGCACGGAACGTTTACGTACCCTAAATCATGAGTATGATGTCACTATTGTCAAGTCAATGGAACATTTTTTGTTTGCTCTGAAACTTGACAAGTAGCAAGAGAATGCTTAACTGTAGGGTATGACACAACCTCGGCCATTAACCCATGACGAAAAGAAAGCTTCGGAAGCGGCATTTCGCGGCTTGCCATTTAATCCCAAATGGTCACAGTCGGCAAAAGTCGTCTATGATGGTATTCTTGCCAGCTTAAGTAAGTCACCTATTTCGCCTAAACTCGCAGACGACGACAGCTCGGAAAGTAATGAGGAATCAAGAGAGCTCGTTCCAGTGCAAGCTGAAGAACGAAAAGTGCTCACTGAAGAATCGCCAAAAGCTGACAACGATTTGGTGGATAGTCTTTCCATTCAGCAGGTCCGTTCACGTCGGGAAGCGATTGAAGCTGGCTATCTTATGGATGTTTCTGGTGAGGCCAAACGAGTTGGACTTGATTTAGCCGTAGGGATGACCAAACCACTATGGAACAGAGGCATTTGCCCCTCAGATGAATTATCAGAAGACGATTTACACAGCAGGATTAGAGATGTCCTCATGGCGGTACGATTACGACTGGCTGGCCTGGAAACCCCCACCGCGTTTGTTGAGGTCCCGGTCCTCCTGACATTTCCACCAGAGCCAATTCCACAACTCTTCCTTGTCTACGCGCTGTTTCATAAGGATCCGCTTGAAGCAGACTCCCTCCTCCTACTTCATCCAGGAGAAGTCTCACTCGCAAAGCAGTCTTTCTCAGAGAATTAATCTACTCAGGCTTTTCAAAAACACCACTTGTTTTCTTCATAACATCTCACCATAGATAATTTCCTTTGTGCCTCCAGTGTGTAAGCCGGTACAATCACCGCCAAACGTTCTCTGTGGGTTCATTTTTTTCACACGTGAATATTATTATGGATAGAACACTGTGGCTCAATCTTAATGCCGTACTCGGAAGCCTCGTCATCACCGTTGGGCTCTGGATGCTTCTCGGAGAATTATCACTCCCCATGGGGCTAGTCATTGCCTTAGGAGTCGCAGGGCTATTGGCTTGGCAATTTCACTCGATTGCGCTTGTATGGACAGCCTCAACACTCGTCCTGGGCATAGAAAGTTTCGCGTGGCCTGTGATCCAAATGATGGACCTTCAAGCCCTAGGACCAGAACCGCCACTTGAAGATCTTCAACGGATTTTTACGGCCGTGTTATTTGGCCTGTTCTCGGGAGTATTTTGGATGACCTTTGCCTATGGGATCTATAAACGAAGCCGAGGCGAACCCCCCTTGCCTGAATCTCCAGCTCCACCCGTGCCCCTCACAAAAAATCAAAAAAAAGCTAAACGGAAAAAATGAGAGTCTCTCTCATTCGTTGTTTAGAGTCCCTCTAATAACTAGTTTTTTTCGTGAGTATGAAGAACATGTGCGCCAAACCGAAATGTATAGGCACATATTTGAAATATTTGAGCACAAAGGGGACGCCGTAATCGCGGCAAAAGATGGTTTTGAAAAATGTCCTATAAAATATCCTTGATGAGATTAGGTCTCACGTACAAGCCGCGACCTTAGTTCATGTCAGCAGGATTCACTTTAATGTCCATCATAAGCCGGTCCCGCTTAAGAAGAGTTGCAAGATCATCCCGCATACGTTTGATCTTACTTTGTCCATGCTCCAGATCCACTTCTTTCACGATCAAAATATAGCGAGTCAGGCCAAGACTTTTCTGGCGTGAAGAAAGTAATGGGCCTAAGACTCCATCCGCTCCTTGAGGAATATCCTTCGAGTGCTGAGCCCCCCCCTTGGCCATCAAAACCACAAGTCGTTCTCGACATTTCAGAGCCATACTTTTTACACGTTCTGCTAGCTTCCCTGATATGGCAATATGAATCAGTAACGAATACGGTGGATACTGTAATTCCTGACGGATCTGTAACTCTTCCTGATAAAACACCGTCGAATCACGCTGAGCAACCGAGCGAATCACGTGATGGCTTGGCAACAACGTCTGAATGATAATAGTAGAATCACTCGACGTTTCATCAACCAGTTGCAAGGCTTCCATTAGGCGATGATAGGTTCGCTCAGCTGAGCGAAAGTCCGGAAAGTGAAGACCACCATCAGCATTCGGCATTCCCACACATTGCATGGGTGGAAGTGATTGGACACGAAACAACATTTCCGTACCAATGACAATATCAATCATTTTCTTTTGAACATCCTCAAGAATGACTGTTTGCTGAAGGGGCGTCTTCACCGTTTCTCGATCAAAGCGAGCAACAGTCGCATCAGGGAACTTCTCTCGGATAAGAGCTTCCACTCGTTCTGTTCCATAACCTGTCGCCTCAAGCCGAACAGATTGGCACGAAGGACAAGCTTCAGGTGGAGCATGAACGGACCCACAATACGAACACCGCATACGACCTGGCTTCTGATATAAAATGAGAACCACACCGCAGGTGGTGCATTGTGGAACATACCCACAATCTTTGCAGGTGAGCGAACGAGAAAACCCCTTACGATTCAAAAATACGACCGCCTGCCGCTTCGCCTCCAATGCCCCTTGTATTGCTTTCATCATTCTCGGAGAAAGTATCGCTCCATAGGGAACCTCTCGCAAGTTCACAATTTCAACTGTCACGGGGGTTCGGCAATTCGTGACTTGAAGCTTCTTCACGTCTTCATCATGACCGACACGATGAAATGTTTCTAATGAAGGATGAGAAGACCCAAGAACAAGAACTGCTGCCTCCAGCTTTGCTCGCATTCTGGCAACTTCCCGTGCATGGTAATATGGGCTTTGCTCTTCCTGAAAAGAAGAATCTTCCTCTTGATCAACCCAAATCAGACCCACAGCTCGAAGTGGCACAAACACTGCCATACGCGTTCCAACTACCACTCGACAAGGATCACCTTGAATTTCATGCCACGCCTGAGACCGACCTTGTGCAGAAAGGTCACCATGATATTCAACGACATGCGTTCCCCACCTTGCTTGTAATATCTCAACAATTCGTGTCACCTGTTGAACTTCTGGGCACAGCACCAACACCGTGCGTCCGAGACCCAATGTTTTCTGGATAGCCTTGAATACATCACGCTCTCGAATTTCTTGTGAGGCATGAAGAAGAATCTCATCATAGTGGTGCCGAGACAATGCAGTAGAAGCTCGATTCCACCATAAAGAAGATTCATCGAAAAGCTTGCCTTGAGTGAGAAAAGAATCACCTTCTGACTGTGCGAATTCATGATTCGGCTCAGAGACAGGAGCAACGAGGCCTATCTGTGCATCCTGAGAAATGTAAGCCTTTTCTGCATCAGCACGGACCCATTCGATCTCTTGAATGAATTTTCTACGCTTAAGCCCAGTCATCACTGCCTTGTCCCCATCAATGACTTTTAATAATGTAGCCATCGTGAGGCCTTTGGGTTTCTTGGCCAAACGAAGGAGGACTGCGGCTTGCTCATCTGACAGTCGTGACTGCTCCAACGCCTGCCTCCCCATATCAGTCAGCACCATACGTTTAGCCGTACGTCTTGAAGAAACCGGTGGAAGAATAAGACGCAATGCCGCACCAGGCGGTGCCAAATAGTAGTCCCCAACCAGACTCGCTAATTTCATTAAAGTCGGATCAAGCGTCGAATTACTAGAAGTATCAATTAATTCAGAAATTTCACGGATCTTATGCTGAGACAACCCCATTCGCCCTGAATGTGAAAGGAAGTCCTGCGAAAAAGCAAAAATCAAACCCTGCGCTGAAGCACGACCCAACGGCACCAGCACCCGACTCCCTACTTGTAGCTGCCCATGTAATCTCGCAGGAATGCGATAGGTAAAGATTTGATAGCGACGTTGAGGAAAAACGATATCTGCAAACATGAAGTAAGTTAGAGGAGAGAACTGCATCTTACCAATGCAGGGGACACCTGACAATGGAGAGTCCTATAGCTCGTTTGACCGCCTAAATGGGCAGTGATATGGTGTATGAATGCCAAATGGACCATCATTTCTTTCGCTACACAGGCAATCACCGATTATCTTACAGTCAGTAGCCAACACACTGCTATGGGGATTATGGCTCCTTATGCTATGCGGAATAGATATACAAGAATCCAAAGCCTCTATGAATGATCAAAGAAACATCGCTCCGTATTTTATTCCTATCGTCACACCTTCTCCATTTCTCCATACGCAGCCTCGAAGTAAACTCCCGGAAGAACCGGATGAATTTGACCAACGAGAGGTTGATGCGTTTTACGATTGGCGGAATGATATGTTCTTTCGACGGTTTGATATGACTGGAATGGGAACCGTTGATTTTATGACTGCGCGACGGACCTATAAGGTATGGCTCGACGATTATGGAACACCCTCGGTGATTACCGTGGCAGACCCATTGTTCTACTGGATGGACCTCAACGGCAATGGCCGCTTTGAGCAAGAATTGGGGGAAATGTGGTTAGACTCCTATGAAGATGGGCTAACGGGCAATGAAAAACCCTACGATAATAGTGACCTACAACAGGCCCCAACCAACATTCCATCTTGGTCAGCACCAACTCCTAAACCTCAAATTGAGGACTAAAGACGTAATAGAGTGAACATTGGTGATGAATAATAAAGAAAAACCGCCCCCAGAACAGCGAACAGACTCATCTGCACCGAAGAAACGGATTAACACACAAATTCATAGACGCAGCAAGGCCAAAGCCGTGTATCCCTTATCTGATGAATGGGAAGACACCTCCCCCCTTCCACCCAAGCAACTCCGAATGCCTTCTACCAACATGAAGAAGACCGCCACCGACCGCAAAAAAGATACTCCCGATCCATAATACGCCCTCACACTACTCGTAGGTTTTTCCGCTAAAAAACAAAATTTCAGTCAAATTCATGGTAAAGTTGCTCTACTCAATGGCCAACAATACACTGACTCGTTGCTCAGAGCTTAATACACCCTTCCTCCTTTCACCATCCATTTTTCAGTTGCCTCCCATCTAGCAACAATCCATAACAATCAGCTACATTGAGCGCAATGAATGAGTCTTAGGTCTTTTGTTCCATTGATTCCAAAAAAATTAGAGTGCTAGGATGCAAAATTCTTAAGAAACCCTGGTCTTTTGCGCATAGGAGATTTCGCATTTGGTCGGCCTTGATCTATTTTCAGATTATCTCAGCAGCTATTCTGCGATTCTTATCTTTATTATCATCGCTTTTGGGTTTGGTGCGGTCACTCTCACCCTGTCCTGGTTAGTCCAACCCAAATACCCTGAAACTGAAAAACTGAGTACGTATGAATGTGGAGCCGAACCATTTTCTGATTCGCGAATGCCGTTTCCCGTTCGGTACTATGTCATTGCAATGCTCTTTGTCATATTCGACATCGAGGTGATTTTTCTCTATCCATGGGCAATTACATTTAATCAAACGGGCTTGATTGGATTTATCGAAATGATGATTTTCATTGGCCTTTTTGTTGTGGCCTATGTCTATGCCTGGAGGAAAGGGGCGTTGGAATGGGATTAATCCAAATAGGCAAGCCAGATAAAGACGGTGATTTGGGTATCGTGACCCTGACGATAGAGAAAGCGGTCAATTGGGCTCGAAAAGGCTCATTATGGCCAATGACCTTCGGACTTGCCTGCTGTGCCATCGAAATGATTGCCGCCGTGTCGGCACGTTATGATATTGACCGATATGGAGCTGGCGTCTTTCGTGGATCACCGAGACAGTCTGACCTGATGATTGTTTCTGGGACTGTTTGCCGACGGATGGCACCAGTGATTCGTAAAGTCTATGACCAAATGCCTGAGCCAAAATATGTGATCTCCATGGGCTCATGTGCGACGTCAGGAAATATCTATGACAGCTATAGTGTCGTGCAAGGCGTTGATCGCTTTGTTCCCGTTGACATTTATGTGCCGGGGTGCCCTCCAACTCCAGAAGCCTTGTTCGACGGAATCTTGAAGCTGCAAGACCGTATCATGCAGAAACGCGTGTTTACCAAGCAACCACATCAAGTCAAGGTCTAGTTGATGATAGAGCCAATACAGCCCTTGGCAACGATATAAAGATTTTATGCATGCAATAGCCGAACAGATTCAACAATCCTTTCCGACTGGATTCGTCAAAGCTGAAGAATGGCGCGGCGACCTTGCCATTACAGTGAAACGAGAGTCCTTGCATGATGTTTGTGAATTTCTCCGGAAAGATCCTGCCATGGATTGCGACTATATTGTCCATGTCAGCTCTGTAGACTGGCCGGACGAAGATGAACGATTCGAGATTGTGTATGAAGTGTACTCCATCAGGAAACGGCATCGAATTCGGATCAAAGCCCGAGTACCGGAACATGACTGTGTGGTTGACTCGATGGTCGATCTCTGGAGAGGTTGCGAGTTTATGGAAAGAGAAGTGTTCGACATGATGGGTATTCGCTTTGCGAATCACCCTGATCTTCGTCGAATCTTGATGCCAGACGACTATCCGGAAGGCTACCCACTTCGTAAAGACTTTCCACTGCAAGGCAAAGGATGGCGTGATACCTTTGACTTTTTGAATGACCCAGCCTAAGGAGGAACGCTAAACACAAAGAGCAAAGTGCGAAATCAGCACCCAGCATTTTGAGTTCAGCATTGAATTTATAGCATGGCACACAGAATGGAAGATCAACGGGAAACGGTCTATAAGGTCGACCCCGAACATCCTGAGACTGAGTCACTCCCGACGCTTCGAACGGAAGAGCTGCTCCTTAATATGGGGCCACAACACCCAAGCACCCATGGTGTATTGAAGGTCATCTTGGAGCTAGAAGGTGAGAGACTCGTCAAATCAACGCCAGTCATGGGATATCTCCATCGTGGGGTAGAGAAGTTAGCGGAAGCAGGAACCTACCATCAATTTATTCCGCACACAGACCGGCTCGATTACGTCTGTGCCATGTATAACAATTTCGCCTATTGCCGAGCCGTTGAGAAGTTGATGGACATGACCGTGCCCGATCGTGCCGAATATCTCCGAACCATGGTTGCCGAGATACAGCGGATTATTGGGCATTTATTCTGGTTAGGAACACAAGCCCTCGATATTGGGGCCATGACCGTGTTCTTTTACACCTTTCGTGATCGCGAAATTTTACTAGATTGGTTCGACGAACTCTGTGGAGCCCGTCTAACCACGAGTTGGTATCGAATTGGTGGTGTTGAAAATGACTTCAATGATTCGCTCATCAATAAAATCCGACAATTCCTGGACTACTTTCCTCCAAAAATTGATGAATACATCATCTTTTTAGAGAAAAACCGAATTTGGTTAGCACGGACCGTAGGGGTTGCCACCATTTCTGCAGAAGATGCCCTGAGCTTTGGCCTCAGCGGGCCTTCACTTCGAGGATCCGGTGTTGACTACGACCTTCGAAAGTATGAACAGTACGGTGCCTATCCTAAATGTGAATTTAGCATCCCGCTTGGAAAAAATGGCGACACCTACGATCGATATTGGATTCGTATTGAAGAAATGCGTGAGAGCATAAAAATCATTCGACAATGCATGGACCAAATGCAGCCAGGCCCGGTTATGGCCGAAGTACCAAGCGTCACCCTCCCTCCTAAAGACCGGGTGTTCAAAAACCTTGAATCCATGATTCAGCAGTTCAAACTCTTTTCTCAAGGATTCGATGCACCAGTCGGGGAAATTTATTGTGGCACTGAAGCCCATAAAGGCGAACTGGGATTCTATATCGTCAGTACTGGAGGCGGCCAACCATATCGAATGAAGATTCGCTCCCCGTCCTTTATTCATATGGGCGCGTTTGATTATATGGCACGTGGATACATGATTTCTGACGCCATCACCATTTTTGGAACCTACGACATCGTGATGGGTGAATGCGATAGATGATTACGGGAAACAGTCCACACGAGACAGGTACCTCAAACGGTTCATGCTGTCGCAGGATGATGTGTCAGTCATGAGAGAGGGATACGATATGATTTCATGGATAAACAAAAGCTGAGGCATACGATATGGGACTGAAGCCAGTTACCTCATCAGATACAGAAGCTACAACCATTGAATTAACGCTCGATGGCGAAACGGTCACGGCTAAGGAGGGGGTATCACTCTATGACGTGATCTCCAGCACTGGAAAAATTGTTCCGGCCATGTGCTACCACTATACATTTGATCCTTTTGGCTCCTGCGGTATGTGCCTCGTCATGCAAGAAGGCAAGAAAGCGCCTGTTCGCTCCTGTACCGCAAAAGCGGCAGGAGGAATGATTATTCGAACTGAGGGCGATGATCTATTCGCTGCCAGAAAGAAAGGCGTTGAAAAGCATCTATCAGTCCACCCATTGGATTGCCCTGTGTGTGATGCCGATGGGCATTGTGAATTGCAAGACATGGCCTTTGAACATGGAGTCACCGACCTCGCCAATGCCAAGCAAAAAAATATCCCTGAAGACACGAGAAGCCTTGTCCTTGACTTCAATATGAATCGATGTATCGCTTGTGGCGAATGCATCAACATTTGTAAGGATGTCCAGCGCATTGATGCCCTCCAATTCATGAAGAAGGGCGGCTTTACTCAGGTAGTGGCAAAAGGGGATCAAACCCTAGATTGCGAGTTCTGTGGAGACTGCTTAGCGGTGTGCCCTGTTGGGGCCATTACCAATAAATACTCCAAATATGCCTATAAACCTTGGCAGCTAAAAAAGACCACCACCACATGCAATTACTGTGGTGATGGCTGCCAAATGTATGTCGAAACAAAAGATACGGAAGTCACCCGTGTCACATCTCCCCTATCCTGGAAAAATAAATGGGGTGATCGAGGAGATACCGTCAATGGTCACGGTGGCTTGTGCGTTCGAGGCCGATTTGGATTTCAATTTATCGACAGCAATGCCCGCTTAAAATCGCCATTGGTCCGTACGGAATCCGGTCTTAAAGAAACCCCATGGATTGATGCGCTAGATATTGCCGCCGGTCGGTTGGCGTACGTCAAAAAGACCTATGGAGAACAAGCCATTGCAGGACTGATCACCGCACGATGCACGAATGAAGACCTCTATGTCTTTCAAAAGTTTATGAGAACGGTTCTTGGAACCAATCATATTGATAGTAGCTCCCGATACGGTCATGTCAATTTTGTTCGTGCCGTACAACATGCACTTGGCGCAACACGCATGACCAACACGTCAGAAGAGATTTCGCGAGCTCAAGCCATACTCGTGATTGGAGCCAATATTACGGAAACCAATCCCGTTGCCAGCCTCCGAGTGAAAGCAGCCTTAGGTGTCAATAAGGCCCATGTCATCGTCGTGGATTCTGCGCAAACCAACATTGCGGCATTGGCCTCACACCCATCACTCGTGAAGCCGGGAACAGAAGGCTTGCTTATCCAAGGATTGATCAAATCAGCCATTCAACAAAATTTGATTGACGAGGACGTCACCCAACAATCACCTCAGGCCTTCACAGCTCTACAACAAGCGATTGAACACATCACTCTTGAGCACATTGCTCAACAGACTGGCCTATCGGTGGATCACATTCACGAAATTACGAAGGTGTTTGCGGAAGCTTCACGCTCGCTAATCCTATGCGGTGAAGGAATCCTCAGACAAGTCAATGGCTACCATCATGTACTTAATTTAATTGACCTCTTATGGATCATGGGGAAAATTGGCAAACCTGGATGTGGAATCAATACCTTTACCGAAGAAGCCAATGAACAAGGAGCAGTGGATATGGGCGTCGGCCCTGAATTCCTGCCTGGAGGATTGGCCTATACCAGCTCTGAAGCTAGAGAAAAATTATCCAATATTTGGTTGACGGAACTTCCACCTGAAAACCAAGGCTCGACACTCATGGACATACTCAAGCAATGTCGAAGCGGAGACATCAAAGCTCTCTACATCGTTGGAGAAAATCCATTGGGCACACTCCCAGCTTCATGCGAAGTTGAGGCTGCGCTCAAAAACCTTGAAGTCTTGATTTATCAAGATCCTTTCATGACAGAGACTGGCCAACTAGCTCATGTGGTATTCCCAGCCACCACGTTTGCTGAAAAAGATGGAACAGTGACCAATCAAGAAGGTAAGGTACAATTTCTCCGACCAATCTTTGACCCTCTTGGCGAAAGTGCGATGGATTGGCATATTATGGCAGGGATTGCCAACGGTCTTGGGTCATCTCTCGACTTTGAAGCGACAAACGATGTGCAGCGGGAAATTATGAAAGTGCTACCTGGATACTACAATCTTGGCCAACCCGCGAAAGTTCAAGTGAATCCAGATCCCTATTTGCGCAATGAGTACGTGAATGAAGTGTCGACTCGTTATAGCCAAGCATCGAACGATGCCAAATCTCAGCGACCATTTATGCTAAAAATGATCCAATTGATTTATCACTCGGGAAAGCTCTCAACTCAAGCGTCAGGGCTATTGGCTATTGCACCGAATACCAAACAATTACATATGCATCCTGAAGATATCGAACGATTAGGACTGGTCACCGAAAACCAAGTTCGCATCACCACTGATCACATGAGTCTGGAACTCGGCGTGAAGGCAGATTTGTCCATCATGCCAGGAAGCTGTAGTGTTCCAGAACATTTCAATGATCCTCCGGTAAAGGACCTGATGACTATCCATGTTGACCCGGACACCAAGGTTCCGTATTTTAAACAAACCCATGTCACGGTAGAAAAGATTTGACCTGACGAGAAGGAATCCCGATGGCAACGAGTTCAAATAGCTTAGCAAAAAAGATTCTCGATGCAGTCTTCTTTCGAGAAATTTGGGGCGCCATGAAGGTGACATTCAAGCACATGCTTCACCGCCCCATGACGTTTGAGTACCCCAGGGAGAAAAGAACCATTCCCGATGCCCATCGTGGTGCACTGGGTCTATTGCGATATGATGACGGCAAAGAGCGGTGTGTTGGATGTGATCTCTGTGAGGCCGCCTGTCCCTCCCGATGTATCAAAGTGATAAGCGAAGAAGATAAATCCCTTCCACTTCAGCGATATGCGACAGAATTTTATATCGACATTACGAAATGCGTCTTCTGTGGCTATTGTGTTGAAGCCTGCCCCGTGAACGCATTGGCCATGACAAAAGTCTACGAATTCTCCACACATGATAAGCGCACTCTCCTCTTCGACAAAGAGCGACTGTATGATATTGGTGAACGGTATTTAGACGACGCCAAAAAATATCTCTATGCCCATAACCAAGAAAAAGAGGGGGAAGAAAGTGTCGCGTACCGCTACCATTTCCCTGTCCCTGTTGAAAAATCTCAAGACTCCTAAGACATTACGATGATGTGGTTACTTTTTGGGTATTTCTCTGCGGTCAGTATTGTGGCTGGTGTCATGACTGTGGCCTTTCGGAATCCCGTGCACTGCGGCATGGCCCTTCTGACACTCTTACTTCATGTCGCGGGACTGTTTGTCTTACTGAATGCTGAGTTTCTATTTGCCGTTCAAATAATCGTCTACGCTGGGGCTATTCTTGTTCTCTACCTCTTTGTCTTAATGTTGCTGAATCTCAAAACAGAAGAACAGCACCTCCATCGCAAATATAAACTCTCGTTGATTGCAGCTGGAGTCATCTTGGGTGAGCTGCTTATTCTTCTCATACAATCCCCCTATGGAGGAGTAAAAGGCACGGCCTCACCTCAAGTCATTCTTGAGACAGGTCCAAGCCAAGCTATAGGAATTACCATGTTCAGTGATTACCTCTTGCTGTTTGAAATTGTGGGTGTGTTCTTACTCGGTGCCGTGATTGGTGCTATTGTTCTGGCCAAGACACCATCGGAAGTCGGAGTGAAGACAGAGACTGAGAACAGCTAGCGAATAGAAGTCACAAATAGTTTCCGATGAACGTTATAAACTCATTATAGAAAATCTTCCTTATGATTCCTCTTGAAGCCTATGTCGCCGTCAGTGCCATCCTGTTTATGACTGGCTTGATCGGAGTGTTGGTTCGACGTAATTTCATTGTGGTTCTAATGTGCGTCGAAATCATGTTGAATGCCGCCAACATCAACTTAGTGGCATTCTCTCATTATCTTGAATCCATGGCTGGGCAAATGGCCGCATTATTTATCATCGCCATTGCTGCAGGAGAAGCGGCAATTGGGTTAGCCATTATTATCGTAGTCTTCCGTGGGAAGATTGCCACCAATGTGGACGAAATTAATATCTTAAAGTGGTAACGTGTTTGACCTTATAGTTCTGCTTATTCCAATATTTCCGCTCCTTGCCGTCATCTCAAACGGAGTTTTTGGAGCTCGGTATTCCACTGAAATGGCTGGGCGGATAGCCTTTGGCTCCGTTGGCCTGTCCTTTCTTTGTGCCCTTGGTGTCTTAGGGTACGTTGTATCCGACCCCACACCTCGAGAAGTCATCGCCTACTCATGGATTTATGGAGGCGACCTCTCCGTTGATCTCGGATTTCTGATTGACCCTCTGACAACAGTATTTTTAATGGTGATCACTGGCGTCGGCCTGCTCATCCACATCTATTCCACTGGATACATGCACGGCGAAGAAGGCTTCACACGCTTCTTTACCTATATGAACTTGTTCATGGTCTCCATGCTGCTGCTGGTCATGGGGAATAATTACGTGGTCCTCTTTATTGGGTGGGAAGGCGTTGGTCTCTGCTCCTACCTACTCATTGGGTATTACTACGAAAAGGTTTCAGCTGGGAAAGCGGCCACTAAAGCCTTTGTGGTGAACCGTATTGGAGATGCAGGATTTCTACTCGCGGTCTTTTTAATATTCACAGAATTTCGGACCCTCGATTATCTCAAAGTCCTGGAACAAGCCCCTCAGCTTTCGACGGGAATGGCGACAGCCATTGCCTTGTGTTTACTCGTTGGAGCAGTGGGAAAGTCCGCACAACTTCCCTTATACACCTGGTTGCCTGATGCAATGGAAGGTCCCACGCCGGTCAGCGCATTGATTCACGCAGCCACAATGGTCACGGCTGGCGTCTATATGATCGTGCGAAATCATGCCATTTTCGATATGGCGCCAATTGCCTTAACCACGGTCGGACTGATCGGTGGCATTACCGCATTATTCGCGGCCACCATCGGACTTGTTCAAAACGACATCAAACGCGTCTTAGCCTATTCGACCGTAAGCCAATTGGGCTATATGTTTCTTGCCTGTGGCATCGGTGCATATACGGCGGCAATCTTTCATGTCGTCACGCACGCGTTTTTCAAAGCACTCCTATTCCTTTCGGCAGGTGCGGTTATTCACTCCTTGAACGGTGAACAAGACATTCGAAAAATGGGAGGACTGCATAACAAAATTCCCATTACCTATAAAGTCTTTCTGATTGGAACAATTGCCATTGCTGGGATCCCGCCTTTAGCAGGGTTTTGGAGTAAAGATGAGATCATGGCCCATGCCTTCATTCATCACCATTATCTGTTATATGCCTTTGCGGCCATTGGGGCACTTCTCACCAGCTTCTATATGTTCCGCTTAACGAACCTGACATTCTATGGTAATTCTCGGGTCGATCCCAAAGTTGAGGCCCATATTCACGAATCACCCAAAGTCATGTTGGTCCCGCTTATGATTCTTGCCGGACTCTCTGTTATTGGTGGTCTGCTATTAGGGTTTCCACCTGAACATGGCTTACTCCATAGCTTTCTCCACGATGTCGCAACTCCACTTGGAGCAACAGCCCACGAAATGAATGTGGGCTTACTGCTTGGACTTGCAACGTTTGCCACATTGATTGCAGTGAGCGGATGGGCTCTTGCACGCTACATGTATCTCTCAAATCCTGGTGTGGCTGACGAATGGATGCAAAAATATTCAGGCATCTACACGACCTTACTCAATAAATATTATGTGGATGAATTCTACGACAAGATCATTGTCGAGCCATGCAAACGGCTCGGTGAGATATGGGATTGCTTTGATCGCAAGGTGATTGATCGATTCGTGATCGGAGTTGGCAATATGACCGATGTGAGCGCTGCAGGCATCACCTGGACAGAAAAGCATGTGATGTATGCGGGCCTTAACGTAATCGGCTATGGACATCACCTCGCAGCCTTGGCTTGGAGAAAACTCCAAAGTGGAATGGTCCATCACTATGCCGCCATCATTATTATCGGATTAGCGATTCTCGTGCATGTGGCCTTTCTCTGGTTCACCAGTGCCACAGCACTTGGTCAGTAAATGAAGTAAGACTGAACGATGCAAGAAGAATTACAAGCAGGCTTCCCCATTTTGACGTTCCTCACGTTCTTCCCGCTTCTTGGCGCCATGGCCATTTGGGCGATGAAGGATGAAGATCTCATCAAGAAGTCTGCCTTGGGTATTGCAGTCCTCGAGCTCATCGTTGCAGCCTGGCTTTTACTTGGCTTTGTCCCTGACACCGCGGCCATGCAATATGCCGAACGCTATAACTGGATTCCTCAACTTGGCATTAGCTATCACATGGCTGTCGATGGAATCAGTATTCTCTTCGTGGGCCTGACCGCATTCCTCTTCGTACTGCTGGTGCTCTATGCCTGGGATACGGTCAAAGTATATCCCAAAGCCTTCTTCATGAGTCTTCTGGCCCTCGAAACCACCATCATGGGCATTTTTGCCTCCATCGACCTCATTTTATTCTTTGTGTTCTGGGAACTCATGCTGATTCCCAGTTATTTCATGATCAAACTCTGGGGGCTTGGCTCTCAATGCCAATATGCGGCATTGAAATACGTGCTCTACACGCTCCTCGGTAGCGTGTTTATGTTGGTGGGATTCTGCCTCCTTGATTTGAACTACTACTCGGTAACACAGACCTATAGTTTTGACTTAGTTGAACTGCTGTCAGTTCCCATCCCAATCGATCAGCAACTCTTGATTTTCTGGCTCATCTTTATGGGATTCGCATTTAAGGCGCCGGTATTTCCATTTCATAGTTGGCTTCCCGATGCATTAACCCAAGGCCCCATTCCCACATCTGTGTTGCTAGCCGGTATTAAAATGGGCACCTATGGGTTCCTACGATTTAGCTTCCCTCTGCTTCCTGATGCTTCGAGTGATGGGACGGTTGTCGCCATCCTGATGACACTTGGACTGATTGCGATTGTGTATGGTGCGATTGTCGCCATTATTCAAGCAGACTTCCGACGACTCCTTGTGTTCAGCAGTATTAGTCACTTGGGGTTCGTGGTGATTGGCCTGTTTGCTTTGAACTTTCAAGGGATTCAAGGAAGCCTCCTCACCATGATTAACCTTGGATTCACCACCGCAGGACTCTTCTTTCTTGCTGGTTTTGTTTATGAACGACTGGGACATACCAATGTCCAAGAATGTAGTGGGCTTGCGAAGAAAATGCCGCTCTTGGCAACCTTCTTCCTTATTATTGGTATGGCCTCCATTGGGCTTCCAGGAACCAATGGTTTCGTCGGGGAATTTCTCATCTTACTTGGAGCCTTTCAAGCCTATTGGCTATATGGCGCCATTGCCGTCACGGGTGTCATTTTCGCAGCTGCCTACTTCTTATGGTTTTATGAACGCGCCATCTTTGGTCCACTCAAGGCAAGTCTCCCAGCAGGGTTAAAAGACCTCAACACGAGAGAATGGGGAATCGGGCTCGCATTGAGCATCATGATTTTCTGGATAGGCCTCTACCCCTCTCCATTTCTCCGAATGATTAATGGCTCTGTTCAAGAAGTGGTCGATCGCTTGAATCATGGAACCGTTGCGATGGAGACAACAAACACACATGTGCTGAGTCAGGTGATATCGGATTAACAATTATGGGTGAATACTCTCTACTCATTATTCTCTTCGCGCCGTTCCTTGGAGCAATCGGGCTCATCTTTGTCCCAAGAAAAGAAGAACTGCTGACGCGAATGGTCGCAGCTGTGTCAGCTGGCATTTGTTTGATTGCGTCTTTCTACATCTTTTTTGCCTATGACACCAATCTGGCCGGGTACCAATTTGTTCAGCGCTTTCCTTGGTCGGAGCAACTCGGCATTGCCTTTTATGTCGGCGTTGATGGTATCGGAGGACCGCTCGTCTTTGCTTCAGCCATTTTATTGTTTGCAGGAGTCTTTGTTTCCTGGAACATCAAAGACCGCACCAAAGAATTCTATATCTTCCTCCTGATTCTCGCAGCAGCGACCATTGGCGTCTTCATGTCTCTGGACATGTTCTTCCTTTACTTCTTCTATGAGATGTCCGTGTTACCCATGTACGTGCTTTTAGGAATGTGGGGCAGCCACACCAAAGGCTACTTGTCGATGACAGACCCTGAAGGACTGAAGCTTCGAGACTCTGTCGGATTCATATTCAATTTCGGGTCCAACAGTAAAGAATATGCGGCCATGAAGTTGGTGCTGTTTCTCTCAGCTGGTGCCGTCATTGCCCTCATGGGCATCCTCTTGATCTACCATTTCTCTGGACTCCACACCTTCGATATTGTCGCGCTCAAAGAGCAAACGGGCATTCAGGAAAACAGTCCACTGGCGATCCTTATCTGGCTTCTCGTGTTTATTGGATTTGCCTCGATCGCCCCGATATGGCCACTGCATTCATGGTCTCCAGTCGGACATGCTGCAGCGCCTGCTGCCACAAGTATGCTCCATGCTGGCGTCCTAATGAAACTTGGACATTTCTCAATAATTCGCGTGGCCTATGAAATACTTCCAGAAACAACCCGTGAATGGATTTGGATTGCGGCTGTTCTGTGCGTCTTCAGCATTATTTATGGAGGACTCGTCTCCTATTTTGCCAAAGACACCAAATACATCATTGGATACTCCAGCTCATCACATATGGGTTATATCTTTTTAGGCATGGCCGCGTTGGACTACATCAGTTTAACGGGCGCAGTCATTTACATGTTTGCCCATGCCTTAGCCACGAGCATGTTGTTTGCCATGGCAGGATGGGTCTATGACCAAACCCATTCCCGCGACATCCCCTCGTTAGGGGGGCTCATGCAGAAAATGCCCTTTATCTCTGGAGCCTTTATTGTCGGCTGTATGGCATCCATTGGTATGCCCGGAACCGTAAATTTCATTGCTGAAATCATGATTATTGTCGGTAGTTGGGATAAATACCCCTTCCAGGTGGTCGTGGCTGTACTCGGAATTGTGTTGACCTTAGCGTACATGTTCAAAATGATGCGGGGTCTGTTCTATGGAGAATTGTCTCCGGAACATGCCCATGCCCGAGATGCCACAACATTTGTCGACCGCATGCCGCTCATACTTTTGATCTTCTGCAGTGTATCGCTGGGACTGTTCCCAGGACACTTCTATGAAGTGGTGCGATCAACAGTGGAACCCATGCTCGATCGCATTAATCATGTCGCTCCAGTAGTCAGCCAAGTCACGCAAAGCACACAAGGACTGTTGCCGTAGAACCTCACTCGCTCAGATATCTTCTTATATGATGACATTTAATCTCGCACTCACCGGCTCTGACCTTCTTTTACTCTTGCCAGAGATTTTCCTGACAATCTGGCTCTGCGTCGTGTTGTCAGTTGACTTCTCCATGCGCAAAGTCAGCAATGAAACCTTGGCACATCTGAGCATTGGTGGCTTGCTAATCACCACTTTCATCCTCTTTTGGTTTGATCAGGCAGACATTACGGGTGCGCTCTTCAAAAACATGTACGTCCTTGATCACCTCGCGATCTATTTTAAGATCATGATATTGATCGCGACAGCTATGGTGATATTAATCTCGATTGATTACGTCAAAAGCTTTCGCTTCTTTAAAGGCGAATATTACTTCATGGTTGTCATGTCGGCAATCGGCATGATGTTCATGGCCTCAGCCAATGACCTACTCTCCGTATTCGTTACGCTTGAATTTTCAACATTTGGGTTCTATGTACTGGTTGCCTACCTGCGCGACGATGTCCGATCAAGCGAAGCGGGTCTGAAGTTTTTCATCTTAGGAGTGTTTGCAGCAGGACTTCTCGCATATGGCATCAGTTTGGTCTATGGGGAAACGGGGACGTTAATTTTCCCAGAAATGGCCTCGGCTCAAGGAAGTTACGGACTGGCAATTGGATTTATTCTCATCTTTGCAGCATTAGGCTTTAAGATAGGTGCAGTCCCCTTTCACTCCTGGATTCCAGATACCTATCAAGGTGCCCCCACACCAGTAACCGCATTTTTATCCATTGCCCCCAAAGCGGCAGCGATCGCCATGTTGATCCGCATGTTCTATGTGGGCTTAGCCTCATTTAAGCCGATGTGGGTCTTACTATTCGTCTGCGCCGCCATCATCTCGATGACATATGGAAATGTTGTCGCAATTGCGCAAAAGAACATCAAGCGTCTTTTGGCATATTCAGGTATCGCGCAAATTGGCACAGTCATGGTTGGGTTAGCAGCAGGAACCAAAATGGGTAGCGATGCCATGTTGTTCTACTTGCTCACCTACCTGTTTGCGAACATCGGTGCCTTCGCGGTGATCATTGCCGTCAGTAGCGCCATCAAAAGTGATGAAATTGAAGACTACAGTGGCCTGAACCGACGCTCACCTTTTTTGGCGGCAGCTCTGTTCTTGTTCTTGCTCTCACTCGCAGGGGTACCACCATTAGCAGGCTTCATTGGGAAGCTCTATTTGTTCGTCGCTGCCATCGAAGAAGAACTGTATACCCTCTTAATCGTGGGGCTCATTAACATTGTCATTTCAATGTACTATTACCTCATCGTCGTGAAAAAGATGTATATCAGCGAACCGATTGATTCTTCGCCAGTCCCCGTATCAGCTCCAATCAAAGCCGTCATCTACTTCTGTGTCGCCGGGACCTTGTTCCTCGGCATTTACCCCAAAGCCTTCATCGACTGGGCCGCCGCCGCAACCTTAATGTTCTCAAACATTGCCAAAACAACAGCCGCCGCTCCTGCACTCACATCCCTTGTGGGTGGGTAAATATCATTTCCTAATCCTACTTTCTCAACAAATACTGCGGCTCTAATAAATCTCCACTTTTGCATCACGCTACGTTGGCTTGGGCAATGCTTTTGTAATTTTCAATCTACCGTATCCAAGTACTCCAACAAAATTTAATTTTTCTACTATGATTCCACAATCTCACAACCCCTGATGTTCTTCCTTCTACTCAGACCTTTCCTCTACTTCAACCCTAAATTAGGGTTATCTAAACAGATACAGGACGTATCCATTAAGATACAACAGTTGAGTGAATTCACTCCTCCCGTTTTTTTATTCCTGCATTAATCCTGACTATCTCTTCAGAAATCTTACGAAACGAGAACCGTTCCCTCCTCCTACCCCAATGGCCCTAAATTTGCTGTCATTTAATATTATTTATTTTTAACCAAGGATGGTGACGATTGAACCCCTCTCGATCGGAACTGACAAGTTTGTCCAGACCTCATATTTTCATACTAGAACACAACAAACACCTACACAGGCATTTACGCAATACGACGGAAAGGTACAGCCTCACAATCACCAATGATTTATGGCAAGCTATTGACAGCAATATTTTTCACAATGGGTCGAGTCCAGACTTAGCTATCATCGACGTCTCACTCGCTCAATCATGGCGTGGCCTCGAAATCGGCAAAGATCTACGACAACACGATCCCACTATACCCATCCTCCTCATCACACAAAAAAGTTCAGAAAACTTTGCACTCTCAGCCCTGCGATCAGGTATCACCGACTACATCAAAGAACCATGTACGCATGAAGAATTCTCAGAACGTGTCACACATTGCCTCAATCAAAATCTCACAAGAGATGTATTAAGTAAAGATAAGATTCTGCCAAAGGATGGTAGGCCTGAAAGCACTCTTATAGGAGTCTCAAATACTATTCAAGAAGTTCGTAGAGACATCAAAAAGATTGCATGTACACACAGCAATGTCTTGATCACTGGAGAGACAGGCACTGGGAAGGAAGTCGTGGCTCAAGCGATTCACCTAAACAGCCAACGTCGCGATAAAGCATTCGTGTGTGTGAATTGCGCAGCCATTCCAGGAACCTTATTGGAAAGTGAGTTGTTTGGGTATGAGCAAGGAGCCTTCACTGGCGCAATGCAAACCAAGAAAGGAAAGCTCGAGCAAGCGCAAGATGGAACCATTCTATTTGATGAAATTGGGGATATGGAACTATCTGCTCAGGCAAAGGTATTGAGAGCCATAGAAGAACGGCAAGTCCATCGGTTAGGTGGAGGAGACAGCCATCCACTCAATATCCGCGTTGTGGCAGCCACGAATCAGGACTTAGAGGAGGCTATCAGTCAAAAGCAGTTTCGATCAGATCTTTTCTATCGTCTGAATGTCGCAAGAATTCAATTGCCACCATTACGGGAACGAAAAGAAGACATCCCCTCTCTCGTCCAACACTTCATTCGTGAATTCAACCCCAAGTTTCACCGTGAAGTCGAAGAGATGACTACTGAAGCCTTGGAATCTCTTTTGAAATATACGTGGCCTGGCAATGTCAGAGAATTAAGGAATCTCATCGAAGCATCGTTTATTCATTTACAGGCGCCCACGACCAAACACATGGAACTTCCGCCACAGTTCCGAGCAAAAGAAAAGCAGTATGCAGATCTTCCTCAAAATGAACGCGACCTCATATTATCAGCTCTTCTCAGCACGAAATGGAGCCGAACAAAAGCGGCGAAAAAGTTGGAATGGTCACGAATGACACTTTATCGAAAGATGGCCAAGCACGATATTCGCATTGCCAATCATAAAACTTGTGAGAACCATGCCGAACAGACCCAACTCATCAACAAGCAATGTAACATCTCGTAACCTCTTCACTTCAGATCTGTAACAAATATTGTTACACATCCTTCTTCTCATAACTCATCATTTCACCACACACCACCTATTTAATCTGACAGCCCAAAACCACTGCAGATAGTAAAAACGGAAGTTGGCGTACAAAGTTTTTGTAGTTCTATGACCAACGTAAGACTCACATATTTGCATTCAGAACATTTGTAACATCTCTGATTACATTTCCTTCTGATCCTCCAGAACAGCAGGAAGGAAAAGAGGTCCAATCCCAATCCTTTCAATCACTTCTGACGAGTCAATCAATTTCCCTTCTTCTACACACCAATCTTGCAGTTTCCATCTCATTAGAAATGCCTCGTATGTGACTAGAGTCAATGCCTTCCACCTCGCACTATGACTACTGATGATGAACAGTTTATTTTCAAAAATACTATTCCGATCATCCACGTCGACGCATTTCGGATCGGATATGACGCCTACAAATTCATTCTAGATCTTGGCTTAGTTGCACCCAATGATAGGTCAGCACAATTTCAAATGAGAGTAATTATTAGTCCGGACAATAGCAAAGATTTAACAGAACTATTGTTGGGATCCATAAGAGAATATGACAAATGGTACGGAAGGATTGACGTGAATGACAAATAAGCATTTATATTTATTTCGCTAACTCCACTGCAAAGTAACTACAAAGGAGCCTTCATGAAAAAAGTCATACCTATATTTTATGTGTTTCCACTTTGGATTATATTTTTAACCTCTACAGTCCTAGCTAATAATCCTCCAGAATACAAGGGGCCGGATGCCAAGGTGGTGCCAGAGGACACAGACTTGAAAATTCAAAAAATCTCAATCTTTGACCAAGATCATGACCTTAAAACTGTGAAACTCGAAGTCAAACGAGGGACTCTCACTGCTACTAAAGTAGGAAGCGTCAATTTGAGTGGAAAGGGGGAGAAAACCCTCTCTTTGTCCGTTCCTACACCATCAGCGACTTCGGAAAAGGAGATTAATGATACGTTAAAGTCTCTCGTCTATAAAGGAAAACTAAACTTTCACGGAGAAGACAAGCTTACCGTAACGAGTACTGACGCCAGGAATTCTGAAAGTACAAAGATCATTCCTATTACCGTTCTTCAGGTCAATGCTTCGTCCCAAACTTGTGATCCGCATAAGAAAACCACTGGAGGGGCACAAGGATTTGGAGGCAATTGGTCAGCTGGTCCCAGCCTGTCCTATTCTCTTATTCAATACAATCTCTCTGACAAAAAATCATCGCTCAATGCTCAAGCTGCTGGTGCTGGGATATCAATTAGATTCTATGATGACGACGAACTAACAAAGTTTGGAGAAAACTCTTTGAATTTACCAAGAAAAAATCCTGAAGACCCTTCGACCCCAATTGGAGCATCTAAATGGGCAGATGATACTGATATTAAGGACGTTCCTTCAGAATGCCGCGCAGAAACTTATGAATTTAATAACGAAGAGAAGATCCATTCGTGGATTTCCTTTGCACCAACTGTGTATGCATTTCAAGAAAAGAACGCAGATAACCTTGGGGTACAACTCGCCCTTAATGTGGGGTTTTTAGATGATATCTTTACACTTGGCGCTGGATGGAATCTATCAGGAGACAATGCTGGGGAGTGGTTTATCCTATTTGGACCGAGCATAGGGTTTGGATTTTGAAGAATCTGTGTTTACGAACGATCGTCTGTGGAACATTTAGAAAAGAATCATCATCATGAGATCCTAAATCTACATATAAACAAGGCGTATAGAACATGAAGCGTTTTCATATTATTGAGTACGACAAATTTACACACCTTTTCATTAAACTTAGCTTTTGTGTTTTAGTTATTTGCAGTTGTTTCAGCACGATTGGCTGCAACAAAGAAGTCTTAAAAAGGTCTGGGATACTTGAGCGCCACACCATCATTGTTGACAAAACTGGTGCTCCTTATCTACCCATCGAACCCTCGAATTGTACTTCTGACGAAACATCATGTGACGATTCGAGGCAGTGGTCAACACAAGAAGAAGCAAGTTACCTGACCAACGCTTACGATGTGTATTTAGATAAACTCATCCAATCGGCCAAGACCAGCTTTCCTAACGGAAAACAAAAGAAACTGCTCGTTTTTATTCACGGAGGCCTAAATCGACAAGAAAGTAGTAATGAGAGAGCTAGCAAGCTGACTGAGCAGATCACGGCAGAAACGAGGGGAGAGTATTATCCAATATTCGTCAACTGGAACTCAGCGCTACTCAGTAGTTACGGTGAGCATCTTACAAGTGTTCGGCAAGGGAGAGCTGACCATTGGGCTTGGGCTACTTCACCAACATATTTAGCAACAGACCTCGGACGTGGACTACTTCGAGCGCCGGCTGTATGGTGGTCTTTAGTAGGTAATGACCTAGCATCTACACCATCGAACAAAGATAACTGGTTTTTTAATTTTTTCAATATCGCTCAAGACGAACGAGCTGCCAACAAGATCGCGGAAGACCTAAAAAATTCGCCTCCTAACGGAAATATCAAATTTTGGCTTGGACCAACAGCCCCTTATACTTTCTGGAAGGACCAGCTACTCGGTCCAGCCACTACAGCCCTGACCTACCCTCTAAAATTCGCCTCCTCTCCTTGGATCGATGCACTAGGGAAAAGCGCTTGGGAGAACATGCTTCGTCGAACTGATCTTTTATTTCACACAGAACAAGAGTTTCGGAATAGTGACCTACAGTTGAGAAATATTCAAGCAGAAACAGGTTCACCTAAAGGATATCAGAATACCCTAGACTCTCTACCACAGGAACTATTACCACGGATCAATGCATGCAGGGCACTTGTCCAGCAAAAACCAGGCTTGTCTCATATAAAGCCCAACGGTGCTTTATCTATCTTTTTTCGAAAACTAGCTAAAGAAATTGGTAATGACTACCCTAATTGGTCAATTACCCTTGTAGGGCATAGTATGGGAGCGATTATTGCGAATCATATTCTTCGCGATTTTGGAACTTGTCTACCCATAGACAACATCGTGTTTATGGCTGCAGCATCTACTATAAATAGCTATAAAGATAGCGTCATTCCATTTATGGAAATGCGTGTAAGGCAAAATCAGGACGTGCCTCAAGGAGTCTTCCACGGTCCAGACGAATCGATACCTAAAGTTTATCATCTCACGCTTCATGAACTTGCTGAAACCAGTGAAACTAATTTCTGGAATCTGCCGCCCACAGGATCTTTGCTTGTGTGGATCGACAATTTCTTATCAACTCCTAATACACCAATGGATCGGACATCCGGGCGGTTCACTAATCTCATGCTGTCTCTCCATACAACTCCAGACATAATCCGACGTCACATCTCTATTAAACGTTTCCCAGGTGGAGGTAGTAGCTTGGGGGGGACCAGTGACGGCATTCCTGAAAACCACAGCGACTTCGCAGCAAGATTCAGATTCTGGGAAAAATCCTGTTGGGAAGTTCCCGTCGGAAATGATGACGGTGAGAAGTTTCAAAACGAAAAGAGTAAGAATTGTTTCTATTAATTGTCTGTATGAACCACAGTGGTCAGGGGCATCTAATTATGGGGGGAGTGCCTGAGATATATCTACTTCAGGTACTTCGAATGTTGAATTTACCTCGATAGGTTGTCAAAGTTGTCCTGTCATTTTTGTAAGAGTTCAACAACCTATTTCTGCAATGTGGAGTGTATTAAGCCAAAATCTCAAGAACAAGTAAGCATACTAGTGAGGCAGGGCGGAAGAAAGTTTTCAAAAGTACAGAAGGATTACATCCTTTCATCATTTACTGCAAGGGGAAGGTTATGAACCACAAAGTAACGATTTTTCTCGTCATATTGTTATTTACTACCGGTTGCGGAAAAACAACTCCAGCCCTTGAACTAACTTATTTGGATCAGGGTTGGAACAAAGAAAATAATTTTCGGGAACTGTCTTATTACACCACCCAAGGTTCTCGATTAATCCCCTACAAATGGTTTCTGGCGTTAGAGCAGCACGATAGCGATAAACCGTTTAAAGACCCCAGACATATTGAAAGCTTGGGTTTTCTTACGCCATCTGCAGAAGAACTCAAATCATATAGAGGTCTGAATCAAGATGGCCTTCCTATAGGATTTGTCAAAGACAAACCTGCATTTGATCCGGGGGATCGGAACAAATTCGACGAAATGGAATTTATGGGCTTCAATTGTTCGACCTGCCACACGGGGCAGATCAATTATAAAGGTAAGGCCATTCGGATTGATGGTGGACCGACGATAGCCGATCTACAAACTTTTCTTAAGAGAATGGATAAAGCTCTTACTAACACCTTAAATAACCCTGAAAAGTTTAAACGCTTTGCAGGAAAAGTGCTAAAGCGGAATAACGTAAAAATAGAGGAACTAAAAGAAAAGTTGAAGACATTTAGCGATTCCTTCTCTGGGATGGTGAAGAGAAGCGTCACACCAGACCCTGAAGGTACGGGAAAAACATCGCGCTACGGTTATGCCAGATTGGATGCTTTTGGGGGCATTCTAAATGAGGTCGCCCATGCTTTAAATAAAAACACAGATGGGGAACCTCCGAATGCCCCGGTGAGTTACCCTTTCATCTGGGATGCGCCACAACTGGAATGGGTGCAGTGGAACGGGGCTGTCAATAATCCGATTGCTCGTAATGCTGGAGAAGTCGTGGGAGTTTTTGGCGATATCACAGCCCACAACGGCAATCCTTTTTTTAGCTCTAGTGCTCATTTACCAAACTTGTTTCTATTGGAAGAATGGTTGAAGGATTTAAATTCTCCAAGGTGGCCACAAGACATCTTACCGAAATTCGATGCTGATAAAGTGAAACGAGGGGAAGAGATTTACAAGGAAGGAGGAAGGAAGGATCAAGGCAAAAAATACAAAGGTTGTATAGGTTGTCATTCCCTACCATCTAAGGAACCTGATTCCCAAAAAGGGTGGACGCCCAAAGGAAAGTACCCTGCCGATACTGAAAAACAATTTATCAAGATAAAAATGATCCATGTAGATAAAGTTGGGACCGATCCGTTGATGGCAACAAACTTTGCAACCCGCAACATTGACGTAGGGCCACTTGCCCAAGTTTTTGGAAATAAAAAGTCGGCTCTTTCCGTGCTTAGTACGTTTGTGACGCTCACGATCAAAGATCATTTAGGAAAGCTTACACCTCAGGAGAGACATGAATATACCGGTTATCGTCTTCCTGCCACAAAATCCCCGAGTGAGGAACTCTACGAGTTAAAAGCATACAAAGCGCGCCCGCTGAATGGCATTTGGGCCACAGCCCCCTATTTGCATAATGGGTCGATTCCCAACCTCTATCAACTCTTGTTCCCAAGTCAACGAGACTCAAAGTTCTGTGTTGGTAGCCAAGAATTTGACCCGAAAAATATCGGGTTCAAGTTCAAGCCAAGTAAGAGCGGTAAATGTGGCAAAAACTCCACGTTATTCGATACCACACTAACAGGCAACTGGAATACCGGACATAATTATGCCAAAGATCTTGACGATGACGAACGAATGGACCTTCTCGAGTATCTGAAAACTTTATGAAGCCCAAGAACTAGCGAATTCTTTACTCTTCGAGAAAAGAAAAGGGCAATTACGTTTGGGAATAATTGGATTCTTGATCAGAGGAAAAGGATCAGCAAGATTGAGACGAAAAAGGATATGAGCACATTGGAACTAATGTGAATTATCTGTGAATTTTAAAAATCAGATATGGAAATGCTTGCTGTTCCTTGGCATCTTGTTAATAGCAGGAATGGAGTACGACATGTTATTTGGCCAGGCAGAAAATGAAGTGCTAATCCGTGAGCCAGATACACGAAGCTACAGTCCATCAGTTCACGCATCTACGACGGCCATTCCATCTTGGGAATATGCCGTACTGAGCGGAAATAGTTATCTCAACTATTGGCCAGGCATTGAAGACCCAGCGCCTTGGAAAGCGGTGAAAGGTAAACTCCCTCAAGAAGGTTATTGGGAAGAATGGACAGACTTTTCAAAAGACACAGACCTTAGTACGGCGGCAGATTTCGTTGGTCTCTATGGCGAAGTATGGGAGAAGAAGTCCTCATCACCTCGGATAATCGCAGTTGTCTTTAGAGGCACTGACGCAAGTTTGAAAGATTGGCGCTCAAATCTGCGATGGATTCTGAGGTTTGTTCCTTTCTATTCATTCATGGAAGACCAATATTCGGTCGTGGCAAATGAATTCTCAAACACATTCCTTAATCATCTTGCCAAGAAAATGAGTGCCACAAATGGTGCAGAATATACAGGGGTTCAGATCATAGCAACTGGGCACTCGCTCGGAGGTGGACTTGCTCAACACTTCGCCTACGCTCTTCCTGGTCGCGTACTAAGCGATGGAAGCGAGGCGCCTAGAGTGTCTCAGGTATATGCATTAGACCCATCCCCAGTTACTGGCTGGTTCAGTGTGAAAGATATAGACCAGCGCAACATCAATGTCAGTAGCCTAAAGGTTGACCGCGCTTTTGAACATGGGGAATTCTTGGCCTACATTCGTTTGTTGCTCAGCTTTGTGAATCCACCGCCTAAATGGGTACGAGAAGTTCGATACAACTTTGTGAAGTCAGCGAATCCGTTTACAAGCCACTCTCCCAGAATCCTGGCTCGCGGCTTAATGAAATACGGGAAACAGAAACAAATTCAGAACCGTAGATAAGAACTCAAATATATTTTCGCCATGCAAATATAAATATAAGATCCAGGTCTCGTAGAGGCGAAATAATTTTAATTGTTTTCATGAAAGGAGACATGCCTTGTCAAATAAAACAAATCAAATAGCTTTGACAATTCTTGCGGTATCAGGCCTCCTTGCCCTGAGCGCATGTCATAGTTCGATTGGGAACTATGAGGCCTATACCAAGACGCCGATTATCATCACTTTTGAAAAGCTTCCCCAAGGTGAAAGAGATGATATAGCCATAATTGCAGATGCTCAATCACAACTGCATAAGAAACGTTATACCGACCAAAACGCCAGGAAACTTAGAAATGTTCACCCTAAAGCTCACGGATGTGTGAATGCCACTTTCACCATTGACCCAAACATTAAAAAGGAATTTCAAGTAGGGTTGTTTTCTAAGCCAGGACATAAATTTGAGAATGTCAAAATCCGATATTCTAACGCGACTGGGATTATAAATTCAGATGTAGATGCCCGTAAGCTGAGTAGAAGCAGAGGAATGGCTATTCAAATACCGAATGTTAAGGGAACGGTAGGAAGAGTAATTGAAGTTCCTGGTAAAACTGGAAGTCAGGATTTTTTAATGATCAATCAACCAGTTTTTGCGATAAAGAATGCGGAAGATTACCTTGAGCTGACAAATCTTCAACTCGATAAAAATATACAAAACCCAGTAGAAACATTTTTAGGGACATTAGATAAAGAAGGTAAACAAAGAAAACGAGAAGGGCAAATCGTTAAGTCTGTTGTTACAACACCGCTTTCAAATCCTTTAGAGGCGCAATATTTTTCTGGAGCTCCATTTTCATTTGGGAAAGACCGTGTGATGAAATTTTCTGCAAAACCCTGTAATACACCACCTACACAAAATATCCCTAATAATCCATCTGATGATTATCTCCGTCAAGCCATGAAAAAGCATCTTGAACCGAATAACGGTACCGAAGCATGTTTTGATTTTCTTCTACAAGTTCCACCTATACCGGTGCCATATAAACGGGATGATTTTGGGATAGAAGATGCGACATTTGAATGGATAGATGATGGCGAAGGTAGCCTCATTGGAGAATTCCCTGGGAAATCACGAAAGGGCATTCCCTATGAAAAAGTAGCGGAAATAAGAATACCTAAACAAGACTTTGACACCCGGGACCTGGACGAAGCTTGCGAAGCACTAGAACTCAACCCATGGCATTCTTTGGTGGAACATCAACCCTTGGGAGGTATTAATCGATTACGTAATCCCGTTTATTCAGAATCTGCCAAAGGACGAAAAAAGTAGCTGCGAAACTCTTACGTTTTCGTCCTCGAGGAAATCTAGTCTTTATAAGTACAGACCTATACCTTTGCCAGCATGAATAAAGATCCCCGTGGCAAGTCCACGGGGAATCGCAATGAAATTTTGAATATTGCATTTTCCTTCTTGTGCTACGCTCAGCCATCTCCAAAAAGTAGATTATCTACTTAATGAAATTCTTCACAACTGCAAGAGCAGGGGTTCATTAATTCCCTGTTATCATGTTGCTTAGCTATGGAGGTCAACGAAAAACCAATGCACAGGAAATTAGTCTTTCTCGTATTCGTGATTATGCTAGTTGCCATTTTCTCGGGATGTTCACCTACACATCGATATCCTTATATCATTGACGTAAGGAGCATTAACCCACAAGAGAATAAGGGACTACAGCCAAAACAGCCTCAGAGAGGGAACCCGACTAACGTCGATACGTGTAACCCAAAACTTCGCAAGTGTAAATTAATAGTGTTCGTTCATGGTGTCCTGGGAAATGGAGAAACCACTTGGGGGGACTTAAAAATAAAAGACGGAAAATCATGGCCAATGTTGATAAAAAATGATTCTCCCGATTTCAATGCATTTGACATCTATTCATTTTCGTACGAAACCAATCTCGTATCCTATAGCTCAAACATTACGGAAATTTCTAATCAGTTACAACAATCTCTTGAAAATCAGAAAGTATTTCAGCACTACTCGCAGATTCATTTTGTCACTCATAGTATGGGCGGTTTAGTCGCAAAACGCATGCTTATTAACCTCCATCAGGCAGGTGAAAATGAAAAACTAGATCAGGTCCGTACGGTATTTTTTATTGGAACTCCTGCACATGGCTCATTTTGGGCCAATGTAGTCAACATATTCAGCCTTAATCCACAGTTTAATAATATGAGGTCCGAAGACATAAATGCCTATATTCAGACTGTAGCAGGAGATTGGGCTACTTTAAGGCGTGCTCGAAAAATCAGTCGGCCGTATTGGCCCTTCCCAGCAATCTATTGCGCTCATGAAACCAAGTCTACTTATGGACTTAATATCGTCGATAGAACCCATCGTGAACACAATTGTGATAAAAATTCCCTATCCCTTGATGCAGATCATTTACAAATAGTCAAACCCCGCTGGACGACAGAAGAACCCTATCCATGGGTAAAACGTTTGATTCTAGAGGCTTCTGAAAAGAAAGGAATTACCAATAATCGAATAGTTCTTATGGATTCTAGCTTTGAACACAATGTTTATGACCATGCGTCAAAGGCCGAGGGACGCACTAATGCTGACGATATCGATGACATTTTCAAAAAATACAAATTACCAATTAGAGTCACAAAGGAACTCACAAACAACTCTTGGAGTAGATATGTGGACATTCGTGAGATGGCGCCTGCTTTAATAATTATCCACTATTCGGCCTTCGAAAAACAGACGACATGTAGTGATAGAACCCGCCGCTTCCGTACCTTTATGAAAGAAATGAAAAGAAGCAATATTAAGTTTTTGATCTACTCACGCGCACTATCTAAGGAAAAAAGTCACGCAGGCTTTGCTGATTGCAAGGACGATTTATCTGATGTGATCGGTGACATAAAAACGGCATACGGCAATCAACGAGTAAAATTCATCAACATAGACAAGCCACGTACAGAAATAAATAATAGAGATGAAACCTTCAAAGACACCGTAACCGCTCATAATTTAGTGTGTGAAGTTAGAAATTTATTACAGCTACAAGTTAAGACAGACTGCAAGGTTACCTCTCAGTAAGCTGCCTTTCTATTTCAAATTGAATAATCACGGTATTTTTCTTAGAAGAAAAAATAGAATTTTCCGTCTATTGCGAGAACTTTATCTTAACATCCGTAAAGTCGCGATTCGTTGCTCTAACACTTGAAATATTTCAAAATCAGAATTGCCTGAATTCTAGAAAATTCACAATAATGTAGAGTTAAGTTTTCGGTGAAATGTGGAAATGGTGAGTCAGAAAATTTCATACCAAAAAACGCGGAAGTGTTAAACGCGCGCGCATGAGTTTCCTTTTATTTAGAAAAGTGCTGATATTTTGGTCCCTCTGTTTTATCTCCAATTTCCCCTTTGTTAGAATGTTTTGAATTGCCACCAATCTCTTTCTGATAGATTTCCCTAGTACCCAGTTGAGCCTAAGTGCATTTAGGTAATTGGCCTGTCTGGATTAAATAGTTTTAAAGTCTACGCTTTTTAGATGAGATCGGAAAAGAACTCTGATTTTCTAATTTTTTAGTAACAGGGGGGGGTCTAGAGTCACTTTCATGATCTTCTCATGATTTCCGAAAGAAACTAACTATTTTACTCCGTAACTTTTCCGAAGGATGGGATACGTAGTCTTGCCAATCACCGACTAAAGTCGAATGGGCTCTGTAAGGAACAGCTTCATTTTCTTCAGTTTTTTCCCCGGCACGTACTTTTCCGTTTGAATAGACATAGTCGAGAAGCTCAGCATCAATAAATTTCTTGCCAAAAATAGCCTGCATATATTCATGCTTTTCTCTTTTGGCAAGACAATCATTCAGGAACCTAGTACCAAGAATTTTTATACCTCCAATCTTTACCCGCTTGATAGCATTGCTTAACTCTAAACCTGAAAGGCCTAAAGATCTATAATCATAACCGGTCCCCCAAAACATGAACGGTAAAGTGGGTTGAGCCACGACCACTTTTTGAATGTTCTTATTATCTAGTAGTGCAAGAGGGCTAGCTCCTGTGAGGCACATTCCTATTACACCAATTGTTTGGTTTGAGTGATCGTCTTGAATCATTTTTACAAACTTCCTTAACCAATGGTGTATAGGTCTCGTTTTTCCTACAAAATCCTCGTCTTCTTTTCCTTGAGATTGAAAAGAAATCTTCTTTTCAACAAAAGGGATCCACTCCTGGCTCGCAAAATACTGAACAAATCCTTTCACCTTGCTCTCTTCTGCTAGTTTTCCAAACAACAGAGGAGCATAAACGGTAAAGCCTTCTTCTGAAAGCCAATGCGCAAAGTTCAATGTTTTTCTTGTAAGTCCAGGCAATTCATGAAGCAAAAGCAATGGTGGGTTGGTCCGGGAATTCTTATCAAGAGGGAAGACAATATACTCATGTTGGATGCTTGAACCATCTTCTTCTAATGCAAACATTTCAAGAGATTTAGGAAGCGGAAACTCCAAAGATATTTCGGAATCATCTTTTTTCCATGTAGGGTCAACTTTTCCTGAGAAACATTTAGCAAAATCATAAATTCCACATCCCGTTAAAAATGTGGAAGATAAGAAGAAAATGATAATCTTGTTTCGAAGCTGCCTACCCATAAAACTCTACTCTTGATTACGTGTCAAAAATTACTGTCCTCTAATTGCTCCTATGAACTTTTCCCGAAATAACATTCCACAACAGGACTCCCATTTCTTTTCGATAAATATCGCTATGGGCAAGGCCACCTGAACCATAAGCATTGTAGTTAATGAGGTCATTGGCGTTGATATAGGTCTTGTGACTTTTGCGATCAAGAGGAGTAGACAGGTTGCCCTCTGACGTAGCAGTCACACATTCGAATTCTATATTTGATTTCTTTTTGCAGTAATCTTTGTAGGTCGTGTTATTACCGACGAACGGCACATACGATTTATTATCCATGGCTTTGTCATATTTCGAGGCTGTTAGAACCACATGCTTCGCATTTTCGCAGGATCGATCTTCTCCTGGATAGTAAATTCCTTCTTTTCCTTTGTTCCGTTCATATCTGTTAATGGAATAGGCCCCTTGCAGACCAATGAGCAGGTCAATGGTATTTCGAGGAATGAGCTTTCCATCCTGAGTAATAGCTGGCCCCATACACACGCCCATACTGGAAACCCTGGCCCCAAAACTATGTCCCAGGACAACAATGGGTACATCTCCAGGCAAATCGCGCAACGTGTCATGTAACAGCACGCCGAGCCATCCAAATCCCACTTCATCGGCGTCGTCTGCTTTGTTCCCATAACTAAACAGAGTCACAATGGGAGTAATCCAATCGGCTGCCCATTTGCTTGGCCAAGTTAGCCCAATGAACAACGGCCGAAAAGCATCCCCATTTTTTTCTGCAGCCAATACCATATTCTTGGCAACCGAGTTAAAATTTCGTATGGCCTCTGCTTGATCAGTATTCCAACCCATCATCCCAACAAGAATATGAGTATATCCTCCACTCTCTGATTGTTGAGCATTTTCTATCTTTTTACTCAGTTCCCCTTTCAGGATTTTCAGCGCTTCCCAACTTTGCACATATGCCGCTTGAGGATGTACTTGATGCTTCTCTGAAGGATCACAAAATTCCACTGGGGAATGCTCATCCTTTGCTCGGTAGTATGCATTGTAATGGGCACAATTACCTTCCCCATGTTTTCTCCCAAAACTTTCAACGATATGGGAGATATAGAGCAATTTTTCATCGTCACCTATTCTTGCGATATGTTCCCCCATCTTTTCTCCAGCATTCGGAATCGACACAGTTTGCACATCACCTTCCTGAGAGATATCTCCTTTGGGACTTTTTTCAATCCCAATGACATAACCAGGAAAACGTAGGCTAATTTCTGAGGGATAATAGAGTGCTGAATGAAACAAAACCGGAGTTTCATCCCACGTATTCAGTTCAGTCTCACCCAATTGTAATGTCCGAGGTGGAGGTGAGGCACATGCCGACGCCACAAAGCAGATGATCATCATCGTCATTAACTTCATCCCATTCATACTCACCTTCTTTCTTGAAATTTCTGTATGGAATTTATTATCTCTTTGGATACATTCATTATCTTTTTCGATACACCAAGTAGAAGTTAGATAGTTGTTGACGAGTCAGTCATACATAGAGACAACCATGTCTCAAGTTCATTCACATGTACACATGCGCTTCAATTGATTTTTGAGACCATTAATACCTGCACTCATTTTGGCCTTTGGATACATACCCCATTTCTTGCATGGAGTAAAGGAAGGTACGATATCGATGAAGTTTGAATACATTTCCAATTATTGATCATCAACTCTTGTCACGGTGCAAGAAGTCACCCATTCAGACCGTCTTTTTACTTCATTCCCCTTGTCTTTAATACTCTAAACAACGGAGTCATGAATGCCTACCAACAAACGAGTGAAAAATGTTCAACAAGATGTTCCTGATACTCGTGACTGGATGTATCAACCGGCGCTCATCCCACTTGAAAGATCGCTCGATCCTCCTGACAATCTTCAGATTCTCGATCAAAAAAGCGAAGGCGCATGCACAGGGTTTTCATTGGCCGCGTCGATTAACTGTCTCAACTCCAGTTTGAACCGTCAGTATCAAGTGAGCCCTAGAATGCTCTATGAAATGGCGAAGCTCCATGATGAATGGCCAGGGGAACAATATGATGGATCCAGCTTACGCGGAGCGATTCAAGGATGGAAGCACATGGGCGTCTGTTCAGAAGAACTTTGGCCGTTTCGAGTTGGCAAGAAAGACAAAGGAGATCTGACCATAGAACGTGCTAAAAACGCACGCAACAATACGGTAGGAGCCTACTACCGTATCAAGCCTAATATTTCTCATTTTCACGCCGCGTTGAATGAGACTGGAGTCATTTCTGTTTCGGCAAAAGTTCATCGCGGATGGGATGCTCCTAAAAACGGAATGATTACACGCCATGAGAAGCCTGATGGCGGTCATGCCTTTGCGATTGTTGGATACAATGACAAAGGCTTCTGGGTTCAAAACTCTTGGGGAGCTAGGTGGGGAAATGGTGGACTCGCGCTTTGGACGTATGAAGATTGGATTACAAACATCATGGACGCCTGGGTCTTTCGACTCGCGCTTCCAACCCCTCAAATATTCGACCTGAAGCCAGAAGCGGCATTGTCAGCCTCCCCAAAAAGTAGCAAAGTCGAAGCTTCACCTACTCCACGATCCTCTATTGCTGGTCACTTCGTCCATGTTGATGATGGACGGTACGCAACATCAGGTCGTTATTGGAGCACGAAAGAGGACATTGAACAAACCGCTGAATTCGTCGCGAATAGCCCGAAGTACCAACACCTGTTGTTTTATATGCATGGCGGATTGAACTCGCCGAAAGCCTCAGCCAAGCGCATTGCGGCCATGAAAGAACGATTTAAAAGCAATGGCATTTACCCGTTTCATATTATGTACGACACAGGAATTGTTGAAGAACTCAAAGATTTGATCTTTCGAAAAGAGAATGAGGCTAGTGAACGCGTTGGAGGGTTTAGTGATTGGACGGACCGTATAATTGAAAGCGTCGTCCGCCGCCCAGGCACCTTACTCTGGGACGAGATGAAACAAGATGCGTATGAGGCCTTTGCCCCGCAGGGAGCCGGGACTGATGCCGTGAATCGGTTTACCAAACATATCAAGAAGTCGACGAAAAACAAGAAAATCCATCTTGTCGGACATAGCACGGGAGCCATCGTGATCGCACACTTGCTGAATACTTTGAAACGATATCAATTTCGAGTCGAAAGCTGTAGCCTCTTAGCTCCTGCTTGTAGCATTGACCTTTTTACATCGCATTACTTGCCAGTACTCGAAGGCAAAACAACTCTTAAGATTAAAGATCTCACAATCTATAATTTGAAAGACGAACTGGAACGAGACGATCACGTCGCAAGAGTGTATCGAAAGTCACTGCTGTATCTCGTTTCGAACGCGCTGGAACGACGCCCTGAGCCTCCACCTGATGACCCTCAACCCAAGCCTCTCTTAGGCATGCAAATCTTTGAGAAACTCGCCAAATCCGCCAAAGCGAAACACAAGTTCATTTATTCTAATGGCGTCGAAGGCCAAAGAACGCGAAGTACTTCGCATGGTGGTTTTGATAATGACATCTACACCATGAATCATGTCCTTGAAAGGATGTTAGGCAAAAGATCCAAAGATCCATTCACATCAGATGATCTAGATTATTAGGATACTTGTGATCCAAACATCAGATGGAATTATGGCTCCAATATAGGATAATTATGAGTGGCTCTGGGCCTTACGAACTATCGTATCCAAGGACACCGTGAATTCAAATATTAGCGAGAGGTGGTGTGGAATATCTTGAATGTAGGAATACTACATCTGCCAATAGACAAGTGCTTCGAGAGGATTGAGGCCTTTTAACTGAAAAAAGGCAAACGATGCCATTGCGACTAGGAGCACGGAGACAATCACAACAACCAAAAGGCTCATTTTTTTTCTTGCACGTGGATATTGCGGTTCTTCCTCACGAGGACGAGGGCTTTCTCCCCACAGTGGACTTTTTCTTTTCTCTTTTTTTTGTCCATAGGCATTCATCAAATCCTGACGTGCTTCAGCGATGCGTGCGCCATTCTCTTCTTGTCCCGTAATTTGACTGTCAGGAGAGGCCACAAGCTGTTGTGGTCTAGTGACTCTAGCCTTACCCTTTTCTCCTTTGAGGCGTCTTGTAAAGGGAACTCCACAATGTGGACATAACCATGTTTCTTGCCCAAGCTCTCTTGGCGTCGCTTCTGGAATTCCTTGATCCTGCGACGTCGGAGCCCCACAATGGGGACAAGCCTTCGCTTGTTTGGAGAGCAGGTTCCCACAATCCACACAATTCAGGAAGGATTCAACATTCTTCGCATCAAGCCGCTCTTTCTTCCCGGGATAGGGAAATGCACATTGCGGACAGGCGACGGCCTCTGAGGATACGTCTTTCTGACATTCTGGACATTGGACAAGCGGCATCGGACTCAACCTCGTATAACGAAGAAAAAAATGATATGAATACTATACTGATTACTTCTAATTGATAGCAAAGTTGATACCTAGGTGAAAACGAAAAAAAACATAATGAAATTCAATATGTTATAATTTCTAACCATAACAAATCCCCATTTTTTCGAAAAAAAGTGGAGGGAAGCTCATTCAGCAGTTTTATCTACAAGAACACCTAGAATCTACATAAACAGAAGGACAACCCATGGCCCTGGTAGGATGCCTGGTAATTCCAACGAATCCACCAACGACCGTGTTTTTGGATACTTCTCGTTTCGAGCGAAGTAGACTCAGACAAGTAAACTGAGACAAAAAAAAGAAAGCCCTCTTTAAACTGGGCTCGCATCTATGATGTCAGCTGAGCTATTTAGAGAGTCACCTAACTTTAGTCTGTCTGTAAGCCAGGCAACAGAATTTTTGTAATATTTATGGTACTTTTGAGACATCCCATTGTCTAGATTGCTGTTTGCAATCCCATTAATTCCATTTCCATCATTCATGAGGGACTTATGCCAAATGAGACGATAACTCAAACTGTCAGTGAACGATATGCCCGTGCCGTCACAACCGGCGAAGAGATGTGTTGCCCAACCGGGTATGACCATGAAGAATTACAAAAGTTTATTCCTGAGGCTGTCCTAAAAGTATCCTATGGTTGTGGCACTCCAGTGGGCCTCACCACCGTCCAACCTGGTGAAACCGTGCTCGACATTGGCTCAGGAGGAGGCATTGATTGCTTTGAGGCCTCACGGCGAGTTGGGGCTGAGGGAAAGGTCATTGGCATTGATATGACCGATGAAATGCTGGCCCTTGCCAAGAGTCAGGCGCCAATTGTGGCAAAGAACCTTGGATATGCCACGTCGAATGTTGATTTCCGCAAAGGGTTTGCTGACGCCATGCCTGTTGACGATCACTGCGTCGACCTGATTGTGTCCAACTGCGTCATTAACCTTGCGCCGGATAAGGTCAAAGTGTTTCGTGAAATGTATCGCGTGCTCAAACCAGGAGGCCGGTTTACGATTTCTGATATCGTGGCCGACCAGCCAATTCCCAACTATATGATCCAGGATAAAGAAAAGTGGGGAGACTGCTTATCTGGAGCGCTGACTCTTGGTGACTATTGGGGCGGATTGCGACAAGCTGGCTTTGGCGGAATTCACCAAGTTGGGTTCATCCCATGGCGCGTCATTGATGGCATTCACTTCTTGTCATTAACCTTGACTGGCTACAAGCTTTCATCTGACTCCATCAAACAGACTGCTCAGTTCGCCACGTTTACCGGCCCTTTCAGTCGCATTACAGATGAACGAGGTCATTCATTCACTCGAGGAATCCCGCAGTCCATTGATAGAGAAACCGAACAATTGTTAAAGAACTCCTCATATCGCGAACTCTTTGTCTTTTCTGACAGCCCCACAACGTTGACAAAAGAACACCCTCAATGGTCATCAGTCTTGCCAGAAGATGCCCCCTGCGTCTGGAAAGGACAGTATGCCTTACTGACGGGCCCATTCGTTGAAGCCTGCGATGACGATGAACACACGTTTATATGTGGAGAGGCTCAAGAAATCTGTTCGAAGACGAACAAGGTCCTTGAGAGTGAGGCTTATCGAAAATATTTCGCAGTGATCAACCGTGCAAGCGAAACGGTCACCTCTCAGGAACCAGCTGCCTGTGGACCAACTGACGGATGCTGTTAACGGTCCACATCCTCTATGACGTGAAACGTGTGCCTATTACTTGTGAAGATGTAGTGAAAGTTCTGTGACTATGATTCGAACCATACCGCTGATCCTGGATAGTGCCTCACCGGCCCATACGTCACATGGGGCCCCATTCAACGACACGATCGCACGCCATGGCGTGAGCACTCTCACAGCTCAGACCATCTCCACCATACAAGTGAATATTGGAAAACTCTGTAATCAAATATGTCACCACTGTCATGTCGATGCTGGCCCGCAACGCACAGAAATCATGAGTCTAGAGACACTTGACGCCATACTGGCCATACTTCAAAAGTACCCTCAAATTTCGACAGTTGATATCACTGGAGGTGCGCCAGAAATGAACCCGCACTTTGAGTATTTCGTCAAAGAATGTCGAAGTCTCAATCGTACGGTGATCGATCGATGCAACTTGACAGTGTTTTTTGTCAAAGGAAAAGGCCACCTTCCTCAATTTCTCGCAAAACACAACATAGAAATTGTCGCATCACTCCCCTGCTACTTGGAAGACAATGTCGATGAGCAACGAGGAAAAGGCGTTTTTGATCGTAGTATTGCTGCCCTCCAACAGCTCAATGCGCTGGGATATGGCATGGAGGGAAGTGCACTTCAATTAAGTTTGGTCTATAACCCTATCGGCCCGAATCTTCCCCCTTCACAAAAAGAACTCGAGAGCGATTATAAAAAAGAATTATTCTCACGGTTTGGTATTTCGTTTAATCACCTCTACACGATTACCAACATGCCAATCAGTCGATTCCTAGACGACTTACGAAGCAATGGACACATCGAACAATATACTGAACTATTAATCAATTCCTTCAATCCGTCTTCCTTGCAGAGTCTGATGTGTCGCTCTCTCATAAGCGTCAGTTGGGATGGGAAGCTCTACGACTGTGACTTTAATCAAATGTTAGATCTCACGATTACCCCGCCATCACATCAAACCATCTCCACATTCGATTTCGACCTTCTCAAGCATCGCCGCATTGCGACTGGACAGCATTGCTATGGCTGCACAGCAGGTGCCGGCTCATCCTGTGGAGGTTCACTTTCCTAATTTGACGGCAAGGCGTACCTCTTCACACTCACCATACATTTCCACCGTCCGTGACAACAATTGACGAGCCTGACGAACCCAATTGACCGCGTTTTTCAATAGCGTCAACGAGCGGGAATCCAACTAAGCTCCCGTTGAATCCTTGGACACGATAATTCCTATAACTGTCAGCCGTTTAATCTGTATCATTCGTTGGAAACTCAAGCCTTTTGATACTTCGATTACAAGGGGCCAAGTCATTAACCCCGTGATATCAATCGCTTCAAGATACGGAATTTCCTTGAATCGGCCTTAGGAGCTGTAGAGCTGATAACGAACGGTTAATTGTTACGCTGGGGGATTTTCCTGAAAGGTTTTGGCGCAATCATGACTACAAAAATAATATGTTTGATTCTCGATCGTTGTGGTGATCGCAGAACCAGCCGTGACATACACCTTACAGATTGGATCTTGAACCATGGTATCTTTGGCTAAATACTTCGTCGAATTGCCTGGGTCACTCCAGTCACGAATGGCCCGACGCACCATGTAATATAAAATAAGAAGTAGAACAAGTATGACAATAATTTTGTACATGTAACCCTTGTTGCCTGGGAAAAAAGGAGTAGCGTCCACCCTAACCATCGCTCATGGACCATGAGCCTCTCAATGAAGTATAACTGGTTTCCAAGTTCGTGGCCAAGGAAGATCACGTTTCCCCAAGATGTGAGAAATACCTACGATTGCTGCTCAGCAGAACGTCAGCTCGGCTTCTTCTTGAAACACTGACGATTATTATGAGAACGTACCTGTAATACCTACATTTCTCAAAGAAGCGAGTCAATCGCATCACCTGAATAGGAGAGTATCATATGATAACGATCGCCCTTATGGGAGAGCTACAAACGATAGATGGAGAACGGACTATTGGCTGTGAAGCATCTGACCCAATATCAGTGAAACAATTGATTCGAAACCAAGGCAGGCCACTTCGGGATGTTTTTCAATTATTGAAAGAAAAGAAGCTCATGGTCACCGTGAACAAGCGCATAGCGAGTGAAGATACCAAAGTCAACGAAGGGGATGTTGTCAATCTCGTTGCTCATAACGGTATGGGCCAAAGTGGCTTAACGCCGTCACTTTATTAATTATGGTGAATCCAAATGCACCCCAGCTGAACTCTTGTACACGATGGTTTCTATAATTGTGAATCGACTCTCACCTTCATCAAACAATCCAATCTATTGAGAATAAAAAAAGGGCCAGCACTGTAGAGTGCTGGCCCTTTTTAATCATAGCCATTGAGGCAGAAGACCTCGATAATTCAAGATCTACCCCACAAATGCTGTGTGCTACTTTTTCACCCCTAAAATTTTGTCTTTGGCCGCCTTCGCTACTCGAAACTTTAAAACCTTCTTTGCTGGGATTTTAATGGCTTCCCCAGTTTGCGGGTTACGCCCAATTCTCGCTTTACGATGTGCAAGAACCAGCTTACCTAAGCCTGGTAACGTAAATGCATTTTTGGCTTCCTTGTAGGACAATTCTGCCAAGTCATCGAGAATTTGTGTTGCCGTCTTCTTTGTGATGTCTGCCTTCTTCGCCAAATGATCGGCAATCTGAGACTTAGTCATCGCTTTTCCCATTACAGACCTCCTCCTCAGAGATGTTAAATAACTGTTATCCGTCAGCTTGTGTCGTTAAGAAAATACCAAAGGCAGGGGGACTCTTTGCCTCTATTGTTTTAGAGGTGAGTGTCACACGTACGAGCCCCAAGAAACACGCCCATGCCCTCTCAGTAGGCAAACGAGCGAAAGTGTACCGGATGCACAATACCCTGTCAACAAAGAGTACATTATATATACATCCTCAACTGAGTTAGGAATTCCAACTTAGATAGCACTCCTCGTTACTTGAGGGATTCTCTTGCAGGAAAACCACATGGCCAGGTACAGTACAGCACTACTTAGAAGTTATAATTTATTATTATCCAATTGTAAAGACCCAGGACTATGGCTAAAGAACTCCCCGTTATTTCATCTTCCACAGATAGTGAAGAACCAGCGAAACAAGTCGTGTCGTATACGCGAGTCTTTTGTCAACGAGAAGACAGCCCACCGCTTAAACTACTATTAGACTTTCTCAAATCAAAAAACCAAATTCCTCTTATCGCTAAGATGGATCCAGAGGCTCTGGATGATTGGGACTGGACACATATTACGATCGGGTATCATCGTGAACGAAAACCCATTCAGTTGTTTTGCGTCCGCGACAAAGGCACATACAAAGATGTCTTTGAAACTGAGAAAGTGACGTTTTTAAATCGTTTATCACCACATGATCATGAGGAAGCGGGAATCGCAAAAGAATTCGTGACACGCGCCAATTTTATTGCCACCACCCAATTATCCCCAGATGATATCACCGATGAAGGCTACGACTTTAACGGATGGATTCTTGAATTTTTCCAGGAAAATTGTGATGGCATCGTCCAAATTGACGGACAGGGATTTTTCTCCCCCAAAGGTGACCTCATTGTTGATATGGAGGAAGCAGAAGAAACTGGACTTGATGGGTCGCCAAATCCGATAGAAAGCGCGTAAGGCAGCAACCAGGGAACGTGCCAGGCATGCCCGTTGCGCAGGACACACTCCTATCTCGTATGACCACTCACGAGGTGCTCCCCATCGTGTCGACAACACACCCTTCAAATGTTCTCTTCGGAAATTTCGTGAGTTCCCCACGATAGGCGAGACCAGACTTTATCACTTCAACCAGTGCACCCGTTTCAAAAGCCTGAGGGTTTGCTACGACATCAGCGTTAGTCACCAAGAGATCTGCCGTATATCCTTCCGCAACTTTCCCAATTTCATTCTCTCCAACAAGCTCACCCGCCAATCCTGTCATACCATGCCAGGCTGATAGAGCTGGCACACCATCATCCATTAACGCCACCAACTCCATATAATTTCTCCCGTGCATGCCAGGAAGGATCGGATCAGTTCCCCCAAGCATCGTCAACCCACTCTTAAAGGCAATTTGAACAGCTTGAGCATGCGACTCGGCCACTTGCTGAACCTTCTGCATGACAAAAGGACTGAGATTCTCTGCCTTAGTCAAAGCCTGACCAACCCATGAGGTTGGCGTCACAGTACAGCCCTTCACATAGGCTTTTTCAGCAAGCTCTTCATTCATAAATGAGATATGCTGAATATCTTTTACGCCATGTTCAATAGCCAGTGCGATCCCACTTTGGCTATGGGCATGGGCCGCAACATACATACCTCGGCCAGCCGCCTCTTCGCATATCGCATCAATTTCAGCTGCAGTGAAATCCCGATGTTCAAGATGATCTGAAGGTGACACAACTCCTGGACTCGCACAAATCTTCACTAAGTCTCCTCCACATGCGGCTATCTCCCTCACACGCTTTCGACAAGCCCAAGGCCCATCGACAATACTTGATGGGCGACCTGGCCCAGGAGGCCACAAAGCAGAAACCTGTCCGCAGCAACGGTCAGGGCCCAGAAAGTCAGCATGCCCGCCAGTTGTCGATAACATACAAATCGCAATTTTCAACCTCGGACCAATGATGACCCCTTGATCAACAAGACGTTTCAACACGTGGGTTGCGCCACCAACATCACGCATCGTAGTGACTCCCCCATTCACGAGCGTGGTATAGAGAATGCGTTCTGAGTAAATGAGCCCTTCTGGACCATTCATTCGTTCAATATCATCGCGACCAACCCCCAAAATAGTCACATGTCCATGACAGTCAATCAAACCAGGCGTCACGGTATAGGTAGAACAATCAATACGTGTGACGTCAGCCCCTTTAGGTTTTTTGGGATCATGTGGTTGAACCGCCGTAATCTTCTCATCTTCAATCCACACATCCACATGTTCCTGAATCGCACCCTTAGTCGCTGACGTCCCATCATAAAGTTTTAGAATATTTGAGAGCACAATCATAAACAGTCCTCACAAAAAAGAAATAATGATTTGAACCTTGGCTTCATTCGTTTCTCATCTACCCTTTATATGGCTCTTGGTAACCTTTCCTTATTTTAACTGTCAACCGATATCGTTTAATGCTTCCTTTGCAGAAACCGCAGGATCATGATAGTCTTGTTCATAGAAAATATGGCACCAAATATGGGGTTTTCTGGACGTTTTATCTCCTTTTCCCTTCAGTGCCTCGATTACTGATGTGAACCGACTGTCGGTGACAGTCTTCTTTTTTTTCAGATCAACACACCCACCGATGTATGCTTGCTAAGTCTCAACGGTGAGGGGAAAACCCTCGGTTTCATCCGAGGAGTTTTGTTCAAGCAAATACAACCCAATTTAGGTAGCCATGTCCAATAATTATACAGATCAGGAATTCGCGAGTCTTGACACCTTTCCGCGTCGGCACATTGGGCCAACGGATTCAGACATCCAAGAAATGCTTGGAACTCTAGGCCTTTCGTCACTTGACGCCTTAGTGAAAAGCACGGTCCCGGAAGATATTCGTTTAAAGAAGCCCCTTGCGCTTCACACCCATCGCAATGAGCAAGATGTTTTAAAAGAATTAAAAGATATCGCCAAACATAATCACATCTCGCGATCGTTCATTGGAATGGGATACTACGACTGTATCACTCCCTCCGTCATTCTCCGAAATATCCTTGAAAACCCTGCGTGGTACACCCAATACACCCCGTATCAAGCTGAAATTTCTCAAGGTCGCTTGGAAGCACTACTGAACTTTCAAACTATTGTGACCGATCTCACGGGATTACCATTGGCCAACGCTTCGTTATTAGATGAAGCCACTGCCGCCGCCGAAGCCATGACCATGTGCCGAGCGATCGGTCATTCAGATCGAACAACATTTTTTATCTCAGACGATTGTCACCCGCAAACCATTGCCGTCATTCAGACTCGAGCCAAACCACTTGGGATTACCATTGAAATCGGCGACTGCGACGCACTCGAACTTCAAAACCATCAATACTTTGGGATACTCCTTCACTATCCCACCTCCAAAGGGTTTATTCGAAACTACCAGCATGTAGCCCAACAAGCCCATACCGCTGAAACACTCGTGGTTGTCGCCACTGACCTGCTTGCCCTGACTCTTCTACAGGCGCCCGGTGAATGGGGTGCAGACATTGCGATTGGGTCAAGTCAACGATTCGGCGTACCACTGGGATTCGGGGGACCTCATGCCGCATTCCTCTCGACCAAAGAAGAGTATAAACGACAAATGCCAGGTCGTATGGTTGGAGTCTCACGCGATGTGCATGGACAAGTGGCCTATCGACTCGCCCTCCAAACACGCGAGCAGCATATTCGTCGAGATCGTGCCACGAGCAATATCTGTACAGCTCAGGCCCTTCTCGCCAATGTCGCCAGCATGTATGCGGTCTACCATGGTCCGGCCGGCCTCAGACAAATTGCTCACAGAATTCGTGGTCTGACATTACGAGTAGCGGAAGGACTCAGAAAACTGGGATGTCAGGTGGAAAATGAACTGTACTTTGATACGCTTTACGTCAAGTCGCAGGAACTTTCACCGAAGCAGGTTTTGGCGAATTGCCAAACACAGGGAATCAATCTTCGCTCGTTTCCAGATGGGGCATTTGGTATTTCTTTAGACGAACCAACCTCCGCATCTGACATCACACGCCTATTGAAAGTATTTTCAAAGACCGAACAACTTCCATTTACCTTGGATGATCTTTCACAAGATATTAATTCCACTATTCCAAGCCCCTTTTTGAGGACAACACCATTTCTGACGCATGAGGTGTTTAATCAGTACCACTCTGAACACGAATTACTTCGCTACATGTACCAGCTTCAAAATCGTGATCTCTCCCTGGTTCATTCCATGATTCCATTAGGGTCATGCACAATGAAGCTGAATGCAACAGTAGAAATGATTCCTGTCACTTGGCCGGAGTTTGGAAAATTGCACCCCTTTGCTCCACAAGAGCAAACAACAGGCTACAAGAAAGTCTTTCAGCAACTTGAGCAATGGCTCGCCGAAATTTCTGGGTTTCATGCAGTCTCGCTTCAACCCAATGCAGGCTCGCAGGGAGAATATGCTGGCCTCATGGTCATTCATGCGTATCATGAACATCGTGGCGACATGCAACGCAACGTGTGCCTTATTCCAGTTTCTGCACATGGCACCAATCCGGCGAGTGCCGTGATTGCTGGGATGAAGGTCGTTCCCGTCGCCTGTGATCAACAAGGCAATATTGATCTTGCTGACTTGAAAGCCAAGTCAGAACTCCACAAGGACACCCTCGCGGCCTTAATGGTGACCTACCCATCAACGCATGGGGTGTTCGAAGAAACCATTCGTGAGGTCTGTCAGATCGTGCATAATCATGGCGGACAAGTGTATATGGATGGGGCCAACATGAACGCCATGGTTGGCCTCTGCCGACCAGGGGATATGGGAGCTGATGTCTGCCACCTCAATCTTCACAAAACATTTTGTATCCCTCACGGTGGAGGCGGCCCCGGCATGGGTCCCATTGGGGTCGCAACTCACCTTGCACCATTTCTTCCTGGGCATCCCATTCACAATCCTAGCGGAGATCAGGCCATTGGCCCTGTCGCGGCAGCACCCTACGGCAGCCCAAGCATTCTCCCAATATCCTGGGCATTCATTGCTCTGATGGGAGAGGACGGCCTGACCAAAGCCACACAAGTAGCCATTCTCAATGCCAACTACATGGCCAAGCGCCTAGAAAAACATTACGACGTACTGTATACCGGAAAGAATGGTCTCTCTGCACACGAATTTATTCTGGACTTACGACCATTTAAAAAGACCGCGGAGGTTGAGGTCGAAGATATTGCGAAGCGACTGATGGATTTCGGCTTTCATGCCCCAACTATATCCTGGCCCGTCCCGGGCACCATGATGGTTGAACCAACAGAAAGCGAATCAAAAGCTGAGTTAGATCGTTACTGTGAAGCCTTACTCACTATCAGAAAAGAAATCGCAGAGATCGAAGATGGTCGACTTCCTCGGGACAATAATCCGCTTAAACATGCCCCTCATACTATTGAGCATATTGCGACTTCTGAGTGGGACCATCCGTATTCACGTGAACAGGCCGCCTTCCCGCTCCCTTGGCTTCGCACAAGAAAATTCTGGCCGGCTGTTTCACGAATTGATAACGTCTATGGAGATCGGAACCTCATTTGTACCTGCCCACCAATGGAAAGCTTCCAAGACTAAGCCATAAACCAATAATGAATTTGCCTCTTGCAGGGCGCTACCAGACCACTCTCACCACAAACATGTTGCATAACATGGTCATGCGTTGCAGCATGACTCACCTGAAGCATTCTTTGGTGTAACACCATGGCTTCCAACTCCTCCAACAAACTACTTCTCTTCATCATCATTGGAATCCTGAGTGGCATATTCCTAGGCGGGTTGGCTCCTGACATAGGAATAGAGGTGCAGTTTCTGGGCGATCTATTTCTGAAGTCTCTCTTTGCCATGGTGATTCCGTTAGTCATGAGTTCCATGATTGTCGGAGTGAGTAGCTTAGGAGATGTCAGAAAATTAGGACAGTTAGGAGGACGAACCGTCGCCTTCTTTATGGCAACCACGGCTATCGCGGTTTCCATCGGGTTGGTATTGGTGTTGGTCATTCATCCAGGCATGCCTCTAGAGAACCACATCACCGAATCATCAAACGAATCCATGCAACAGGTAACCACGCGCATGGAGGATAAACCCACCACTCTCATCGATTTACTGAAAACGATTCTGACAAGCATGGTGCCAGAAAACCTTTTTGCGGCCATGGCGAATATGGAAATTCTTCCACTCATTGTCTTCTCACTGGTATTCGGTGGCGTTCTCACAACAATCGGTGAGAAAGGCCTAATTGTTATTCGTTTCTTTGATAGCATTAACGAAGCCATTATGGCCATCGTACATCTCTTAATGTGGGCCGCTCCGATTGGCATAGGCGCACTCATTGCCGGACGATTAGGTGAAGCCGGAGGTTTTGCGGGTTTTTGGCCGCAGCTTCAAACGTTAGGCGCATACGCAGGAACGGTCATACTCGCACTCCTCATCCACGGCCTGATCATCTTACCTCTTGCCCTTCGATTCTTAGCAAAGAAATCAGTCATGGCTTACGCGAAGGTCATGAGCGCACCATTGATGACCGCTTTTTCGACGAGCTCGAGTTCAGCGACCATGCCGTTGACCATAGAAAATCTTATTGAAAAGGGAAAGATATCTCGGCGCACCGTCAGCTTTGTGGTTCCACTTGGCGCAACCATAAACATGAACGGTACGGCCCTGTACGAAGCGGTGGCTGCTGTATATATCGCACAAAGCTATGGAATTGAACTGGGATTAGGTGAAACCCTTATTATCCTTCTCACCGCCACGCTCTCCGCCATTGGGGCCGCAGGTATCCCTGAGGCAGGCCTCGTCACCATGGTCATTGTGCTGAAAGCCGTGGATCTGCCAATCGAAGGAGTCTCGCTGATCTTAGTCATTGATTGGTTTCTTGATCGTTGCCGAACGACCATCAATGTCTGGGGGGACTCAGTAGGAGCAGCCGTGATTGATCGACTTGAAGGCAGCCAAGAAAAGACTGAGTCCTTATAATCCACTTCGGTCATCTCGAGAAATCGTCAACTTGGCATCAATGAAGTCTTGATGTGCGAGTTCTAACCCCGTCGTAATCGCACGAATCTCTTCGATTTCCTCATTTGAGGTTTTCCCCGCTGCATTCGCGACAGCAAAGAGGCCTTTGAGAAATACTCGTCGTTCAGGCACCGTCGTATACTCACAAAAGCCTTTCGACAACTGTACAAAGTCTAGACCTTTCATGATGCGCTGACGGCTAATTTCCATTATTAACTTGGCTTGATCTTCCGGTAACTTCCAGCATTCAGCTAAGGCATAACTCACAGAGTCTTTCTCTTCCTGACTAAAGGCTTTATCGACCCAAGCGACACGCGCCATGAGACCTGCCGCCAAACAAACTTTTCGAATCTCTTCCTCTGGCAACGAGAACGCCCCCCCCCGTTCCTTCATTTCTGACACCAATTGGTAATAGATCGTATTTTTAATGTAGTCATCGATTCGGCTCTCGCGTCCACGTTCGTTTCCATACGTACCAGTTCGGGAACTAATTGCCCTTCGAAGTGGATTCCCAAGATGCGCGAGAAATCCAGTACTTTTTGATTCAAGGTCTTGACGAAGTGTTTCAACCACAGCCGCTTCGGCTTCCTTCTTCACCCCATCAACATGCACCAGTTTTTCTAATGCCGAAACAGCCAAGGCCTTCTCCTCCTTGGTCTTCATGCTATTTAATACTCGAGTCAACAATTCTTGCCGCTCTTCTTCGCTCACTGGTGACTCCATATAGAGTTCGAGCTTCAACCATTCTTCACCAGATATTTCAGGTAGTAAAAAAAGCAATTCCTTTAATGCATTGATTTCTTTATTTTCCAACTTTCCATCAGCCCATGCCGCCGCCACAAGCAATTTCCCAAGATTCAACACAAATTCTTTGTCAGCCATTGTAAAGGTTCCTGTATGAATAGTTTATATTGCCCCTTCCCCCGCTTCTCTAGAACATAAGAATACCCTCGACGCATTGGGAGATCAATACACCAATGAGGAAAGCCACACCTCAGAAAATATTGAGATCGTGTGCAGTAATCTTCTAAATATTAGCGACTGATGATCGGTGGAGTGGGATACGAGAGGTACTAGTTGAAATAGAGAGCTGAGCCAGAAATCAAGATTGACGAAGATTCACGAGATACCCTGGTACGCTGATTAGAAAACTCCATTCCTTTCTAAAGAATGCGCCTGGAACCATCACGACAGTTCCGAATGTTCTAACCAGCCCAGGTTGTAACAACTCTCAATCTTCATAACCCCATAGTTCAGCAATAAGTGTTCCCAAAGAAACATTTTCAATTTTTTGAATGAATTTTTCGTAGGTTGGCATTCCGTGCTATTAACAAAGTGCCTCTATGACGCTATTTCCATCATCTCTCATACCCGATTTCACCTGAGTCTCCGCCTCCTCAGGCTGAGTGCTTGGCTCTTGCCTCCCTGTCAGATTCATCACAAACAACGTCAAAACACCCAACAAATACTCTCGGTTCTGAGAATTTCTATTTCCTCTCGTACCTCTCACACAGCGGAGAGAGGAAATACTTCCTTGATAAGATTAACTAAAGGCAAAAATACATATGACATTTGAGAAGATCTAGCATCGAACGAAATTGCTCCATGTACTTACAATGGCATTTGGGCTAACAAAACGTGGAGACTCAAGAAATGTGAAATCTATCGGGAACGAATCACTTTAAATTTGATAGGGTTTTTAGAGAGGCAACCATAACTTAAGCGGATGAATTTCCCTGGAGCACTGGATAGAACATTCCATTCTTCTAAAGGATGTCATGGAACCATGGGGGTCATTCCAAATATTCCACCCAGTCCAGGATTGTGTAGCAAACAATATTTCTGAGAGAAGACCTAACAATGTGACCCTCCTTTGATTTGTCGATTCTCAGGTATTCCAATATATATAACAATCATTTTCTACTACGCTGCCTTTTTATGCTCAACCTGATCAACTGGTTCCTGCATAGTCTCTACTGGCTTGTCATCTTCACGGATGCTCGATTCCTCACAAATCCCAAGACTCGTGACAAATAATGCAGCCATGCCCAACAAACTTACTCCAGTTATCAATATTCCCCAATCCATGATCTATCCCTCCTTGTTAAAAAGTATGAACGATAATAACGCACACTTTATGAACTGATAGTATGTAGAGCTTCTTCCCTCCAACCATCCGATACCTAGATTGCCTCACATGCAAGGCACCTACTATTTGGGCCCACGTTTAATAATTGAGCAAGAGACATACCAACAGAGATATCCTCTCGATATTCAAACATGGAGAAGATCTATCTCGTTGGCCAGTAAGGGAAAAAATTGACTTCAGTGCGAATGGATGGAGAAATAAGGAAGGCAATCAAAAGCTATCACGCCCGTATCCCATTGGATATACATTTTATCATTTAGAACGGCTATAGAACTGAAAGGGAATTTTGAACGACGAAATGAACTATGATCTTAAGGAGCCATCCACGATTACTTCAGACCCCTGAAGCAACGCGCGAAAAATATCCTTCCAACTAACAATACCTTCAATCGTTTCGTCTTCAGAAAGGACTGGCAAGCAAGAAATACCCTCGTCTAAGATCAGGTGAGCGGCTTCTTCGATCGACGTCTGACGTGTTACCGTTGGATGATTTCTCTTCATAATCTGATGCACGCGTTTGTTTAACGTCGCCACGTCACGTTCGGTTTCGGATAGGGTCCCGACATACGGACTCACTGCTTTCCATAGGTCTTTTTCTGTCACGACTCCCATCAAATGATTATCGCTACTGACAAGGAGATGATGGAAGTTTGATTTTTGAAATATCCCTCGCACCTCGTCCAGACTATCGTCCATTTCCACCGTGACCACTCTGGTAACCATGATTGAATCAACTGTCATTCCCCACCTCCTTCCATTTTGAAGGACTTCCCATCTATCTACCCAATCATCTAACTTTCGGCCTAACCCTTGGCTATCCCATGTCACCTGACTTCTCAATACTCTCTTCGGTATAATTCCCCTGTATCCTTACATTCACTCCGTCTTGCATCGGATGTCAGAAACAGTGACTGAAAGTCCGTCTGTCAGGCCATAAGTCTCCAAACACCAAATAACCAGATCAACACATGAATATTGCATTGAAAAATTTTGACCCGGCGAACTTCTCATTTCATAACGACCCAGTCCTAATTCTTGAGCAGTTTTGGAGTCAAGAAGAAATGGCCACCTTCCGAGCCGCTATGGCACGGTCAACATGGACGTCCTTAGCGGACATGCCCCCAGTAGCTCGAGCTTTTCAGAATTGTGGAAATTGGCTTAAAAGTGAAATACGCCCTGATGAAGGCAATCACTTTATCGAGCGCGTGGGACTACCCTGTGTTGCGGATTACGTAGAGTCATTTCCGAATATCAAAGGCCGTCATATTAATTTCAATTACTATTCATATGGTGTGGGTGATTGCCTGTCCACACATGATGATACGGACAATGCCTACTCGTATGCTGAGGGGAAGAAACCACCAACGCGACGACTAGCTTTGGCCACATACTTTCATGAGCAATGGGAAACAGACTGGGGCGGAGAGCTCATTATTTATAAAGAAAACCCCACATCAAATGGGAAGAAACAACTTGAAGTCGTGCAATGCATTCTCCCACTCCCTGGATCCCTTGCCATCTTCAGCGTCCCCCGATTTCACAGAGTCTGTCGAGTCGACCAACTCGCCGGAGACCACAAACGCCTCTCCATCGCCGGCTGGTTCATGACTGAGCACTAGGCCACGTGTAATCACAACGCCATTGAGAGTCCTACAGCAACTTAGATTGCCTACGCGTGACTCAGTACCCTAGGGACTATCGTGGCCTAGGCCCACCTATGTTTACGCCCAATCCTTATTACATACCCGAAGATCACCTCCCTTAATTAATTGACAAATTTTTAAAAGTTTCACATATTTTAAGGCTATGCCAAATAACTTTGTGGCATCTTGATAGTCTCTCTTTAATCATTCGCAAAAAAAGTCCAAGAAATTATGAAAATAATTAAACCAAAGCTGAGTTGCACGAAACATAGTTCTGATTTGCGAGAATGGGTTCCATCATCATTCGAATCCTTCCTTACTGAGCTAAGTCATATAATTAGCTCTTGTGAAGGTGAAAACCCTTTGCCGTTATTCCGAGGTCACATAAATTCTAAATGGTTCCTTGACTCAACATTTGTCAGAAATTGTATTCAACAGCTATTTGCTCTTCCCAATTATCTTGACTTAGACGAGCAAATTAGATTGACGGTACCCTTCCACCGAACAATAGTTTCGTTGCTTCTGCTTAAGTTTGGAACGGTAGGGAAGCCTAGCCAAGAAGCCTTCCAACTGGAAAAAGATAAAAATATTGACGCTTGGTATGAATGGCTGAAAAATCTTCAGCAATACCCTGAAGGAGACGAGTTCATAAATGGTACTTTCTTAGTTGACTGGAGTTGTTCCCAGGACATTGCTTTATACTTTGCGACTTACAGAGGAAAAGGCAAGGCACGAAGTGTCAGTTCAGAACATGGGGCCATATGGATATGTGATGCAGTTGCTACAGGTAATACCTTTCAGACAAAAAAACTGGGTGGAATTTTATCTTTAATGAGTAGTGAAGAGTTTTTAAATGGAAATAAAACCTTTCCACTTCTTTTCGATCCACCGACTCAAACCTTTCAACCCCGCTCCAAGAATCAAGTACCATATTACATCGCCCAAATGGATTTTCGGTATGATTTGGCTGAGGTATGGGCGAGCTATGAAGAAGAAGAAAAGAAAAGAGTTTTCATTAAACTCATTCTGAGTGAAGAATTAAAAAGTAGTGCGATGAGTTATCTTGAATCACAAGACATCACAGAGAATTTTGTCTATCCAGAATAATAGCATACGTGCTTACTACAACATTTATGAATAGATTTTTATGCATCTAAGTAGCACTGATGATGGTAAGAGTATTGATGTGCTTGGCAATCAATCATTGAAAAAATATCAAATAAACTAAGCAGGGCAAATCCTTAGTAAATCAGCACTTCTCACCCAATACACCATCTGCAGCCCAATCATCGTCTTCGCATCACGAATCACCCCATCTTTGATTTTCTCAATAGCCTTCTCAAGCAGCTATTCTAGAGTTTCCAACACTTCATCGGTATCAAGGTGTTGCCCTCCTTTCACCAGGCCTGTCCCCTTGTAAATGTGAATGACCTCATCCGTGAAACCAGGCGCGGTAAAGATACTCGTAAGCAATTCCAATTCCTCAAGTTTATAACCAATTTCTTCCTCTAATTCACGATGCCCACAGAAAGGAGAGCATGAGCCTTTCCTAGTATCGCCATCGCACACCAGCTGACAACTCATACGTGAATGGGCTGCCTTCATCACGAATGAGCGGACTTCTTCGAGCCTTTACCGTATAGTATTCAAATTCTGAATGAACCCATGTACTCCAGTTCTCATGAAGGAAGTACTCTAATCCAAGAGAACCAGTCCATGACTTGATGCCGCCACTGGGTCGATAGGCCCTTAAACCACTTGCCGTCGACTCTGAACCACTCACAGCAAACTCAGTCCGCATATGCTCCGCATCAGCGAAGCTCAGATCAATTCTCGAGCTCACTCGGAGGGTATCAGACAGAAACATGGTATCGTTTCCCACACCTATAAAGTACACCAAGCCTTTCCCCCGCCCAAGTAAGTCTGGCTGAAATACCGCTCCGAAGACTGTGTTTGGCAAAAAGCGATAAAAAAACGAAAACTGTCCTTCAACCGTATCTCTGACCTTATCCAACCCCTTAAGGGCGTTATCAGCTTTCTTGTCTCGTCCTTCCTCATATTCCAGGACCGCAGAAAACATGCTATTCTCTGTCAGCTGAAAAATGCCGCCGGCTTCACCCAACGATACAAAAAATCGATGATTATAGGAATTTTTGTACATGGCGCGTAGATTCAACCCAGGTTCAAGTTCATGCTTATTAGAGCCTGCATAAGTTGGTTCATATTCAACTCCCAGAAAAGCGTCAAAATACCAGCTAGGGTCTCTATCTGATAAATACCAAGGACCTAAGGGGTTATATTCATTATCATCCGCAATACTTGTATTCACGCCACAAAAGCTGATCATGACAACAAGTAGGTACATCACCTTTTTTGATACGCTCATAGATTGTCCCTTCTGATCTGTCGGTACATTGAAAATAAATATTTCATGACATAATCTATGTGTATATTTAGAAAACGTCTATCGTACAAAGGTACTATTGGATTATGACTAATGAAATTGAGGAATTAGGAGATGATGATCGAACAAATGCCCTATTGCGCGGTCTAGGTCAATTTCGACGTATAGAGCGTTTGGTCGTACTCTGCATGGCTCTTCTTCTTGTCGTGTTTGCCGTTTTAGATGGGATAGAAGATTTTTGGGAAGGACAAGAATGGCATGCTCAGATCGTTGACTTTATCTACGCACTTTTCTCCCTCACCATCTTCCTCTATCTATACCGACTCACGCCCCTTTCGTTAAAGAGTCGAGATGCTATTTTGACCAACGCCATCATTGCTCAGCATAAAGATACAGAGTCATGGCGAGGTAAAGCCTCAGAATTACTGCAAGGGTTGGGAAGAGTCATAGAAGAGCAATGTAATGAATGGCAACTAAGTACTGCGGAGAAAGAGGTAGCATTGCTTTTGCTGAAAGGGTTAAGCCTGAAGGAGATTGCGGCTCTGCGTGAAACCGCTGAACGAACGGTAAGACAGCAGGCATCTACGGTATATGCCAAAGCTGGAATTTCTGGTCGAGCGGAACTTTCGGCTTTTTTTCTTGAGGACTTATTATTACCGAATTCTTCTTGAAAATTAAAACTTTATTCACTAAAAGAGCAATGTCGAAGAGTACAGGCCACCTGACCAAAGACAAGCGCAATAAACTCGGCATATCATGACGGCGAAAATTGGGCTTTATCCAATCACCGTATTTCTTCTAAATACACCATCTGCAACCCAATCATCGTCTTCGCATCTCGAATCGTCCCGTTCTTAATTTCTGCAATGGCTTTCTCTAGTGGCCATTCCAGAATCTCAAGGACTTCATCGGTATCAAGGTGTTGCTCACCTTTCACCAGACCTGTCCCCTTGTAAATGTGAATGACCTCATCCGTGAAACCAGGCGCAGTGAAAATGCTCGTAAGCAATTCCAATTTTTCAGGTCGGTAACCAATTTCTTCTTCAAGTTCACGCCGTGCACAATCAAGCGGTTCTTCGCCTAGATTAAGCTTGCCTGCTGGGATTTCATAAATAAACCCGCCAGCCGCATGACGGTATTGCCGAATTAAAACAACCATCCCATCATCCTTGATTGGAACAACAGCCGAGGCCCCGGGATGTCGAATCATCTCTAAATCTGCCGACACGCCATTGGGGAGTGTGACCGTATCAATATTGTACGTGAGAAATTTTCCGGTATAGATATGTTTAACGTTCATTCAATTATATTTCTTGATGGTTTAGAAGAGTCTAAGACATTCCCCCCTTACCCACACCTCTCATCCATCAGATGAGAGCGAAGGAAGGAAAGATATTAACTGGCTGGTTTTCGTTTATAGAATGGGGCTTTAACGACGACAGCAGGGACCTTCTTACCACGAACTTGAATCGCTAGGGCTGTGCCTTCACTTGAATACTGCGGAGAAACATATCCCAGGCCGATGCCTTTTTGAAGAACAGGCGACAGATTTCCACTACTGACTTGACCAACTTGTTCGTCTTTGGCGTAGATGGTCATGTCATGTCGTGGAACCGCTTTTTCTAATAACTCAAACGCTATTAACCTTCTGGTAGAGCCATTCTGCTTTTGTGTTTTCAGCACACTGTCGCCAATAAATTCTGGTTTCTGAAAACCCACGACCCATTCGGCCCCTGCTTCAACCGGCGTCGTTTCTTCTGTCAGGTCGTTGCCATAGAGGAAATAGCCCATATCAAGTCGTAAAAGATCACGTGCACCTAGACCAGCGGGTTTTAACCCATGCGCCTCACCAACCTGAATCAATTGCTTCCAGAACTCGGCCGCTTGATCAGATTCTAGATACAATTCGTATCCGAGTTCTCCTGTATAGCCAGTCCGTGTGATTAAAACTTTTCCACCAGATATGGTTGTGTCGAGACACCAACGTGGCTTAAGTGATTCAAGTGAAGAATTATTTAGAATTTTGCTCAAAATCGATTTAGAGGATGGACCTTGAAGTGCGAGTTGCGCCATCTGCAATGAACGATCTTGAAGCGTAAATCCATGTGGTCGTTGAACCTGTTGCTCAGATAACCACTGGCTAACCTTCTCTCGATTCGAAGCATTCACACAAAGCAAATAGTCGTCTGAACCAGTTCGATAGACGAACACATCATCCTTAATTCCACCTTCGGGATTGCAAACCATGGAATATTGCGCCTGCCCTACAGACAGTTTGGCCACGTCATTCGTGGTCACCCATTGCAAAAAGTCGAGCGCCCCTTTACCTGAAAACCAAAGGCGGCCCATATGGCTGACATCAAAGAGGCCTGCTTGACGACGGACGGCATGATATTCATCAATGACGCCAGAATATTGGAGTGGCATCGACCATCCTGCAAAATCGACAAGCTTAGCCCCATGGGCTTGATGAGCTTCATAAAGAGGAGTTGTATTCATTTCCTATGAGACCATTCCTATATTCTGTTGACTATTCAACGAACCTCGAGCAACTCAACATCAAATAGTAATGTCGCATTTGGTGGAATGACACCTCCTGCTCCACGAGCGCCGTACCCTAAATGGGCTGGAATCGTGAGCTTACGGGTTCCGCCGACTTTCATTCCTGCTACCCCCTCATCCCATCCTTTAATGACACGACCTGCGCCAAGAGGAAATGAAAATGGATCATTCCTGTCCTTGGAACTATCAAATTTCTTTCCGCCGGTTAACGTCCCCGTGTAATGCACCACAACGAGATCGCCTTTAACCGCTTCCCTTCCGTCTCCGACCACCACATCAATATATTGTAGCCCAGAGTCGGTCTTCACGACTTTGCCCTCATCCGCGTGAACCAGACTTAGGCTAGAAAATACCACTCCACTCATTAAAAAAATGATGACGAATTTGTTCCAATTTTTCAGCATGCCATTCTTCCTTTCTTTCAATTAAAGAGACATCACTATTCATTCAACTCGAAGCATCAGATTCCCGGGGATCACAAAACAGTGCGACACTCGCTGTATAGCCATGAAGATAGTTTCTCCCTCCAACTGGTCCAATTTCGCCACCTGCAAAAAACCCAGCAATCGGGACATCCCCTATTTGCTCACGAACGGCCAGGACATCATGATGAGGGTGCGAGAATAATCGCTCCCCACGACAAATACAGCTAAAGAGTAAAACGCCCTTCGCTGGCTGATCAACATGAGTACTCTGATCTTCTGCTAAGAGTTTCGTCAACTCTTGGTCGGCAGCATTGGCATCCCGCACATGGAATTGGAGTGTTTGTCCTTCTTGCACCACATCAGAAATAGCCACGCCTCCAGACGATTCATCTGCTCCCATAAGATCTCGTATGAGAAAATCTCCCTGTCCAAGTACTCCTCGATATTCATCCATCGCTATTCCAACTTGCAGGGACTGGTGCCCCACTTGCGAAGGATTGTTTTCTCGTATGTCCTGCATCGTTACTTTTAATCGTTCTAACATCGGCATTCCGCCAAGCTCGTAAATAATGTTTCGCTCGGCTTTTGTCACGACATAGGGTTCTCCGATTGGCTGGCATCCTTGCGAGACCACGGTTCGAACATCGAGATGTCCCCAAAGGACAACTCCAACCACTCCGCTATCGTAGATGTCCTGATTAAGTAGCAGTTGATTTTCTCCACTATCTGTTCCCCCACTGGCAATACCACCTATTACCGGAGAACCAGGACAATCTTTCTCTATTGATGAAAACACCTCTTCAATGGGCGAAGTAAATGGATCAGCAAAGAGAAAGACATAGGGCTGTTTCCCTCCAGAATCAATCGATTCTGGCCACCCATGCAATGTGAGATGACTGTTCTGCTCCTGTGCTTCTAATCGAATGGGACGCACGGTGACATCAGGAAGTCTGGCAGACCAGAGGATAATAGCTGGCTCCGATTCAAATTCCTGGGAACCACCAATGACGCCATTGTTCATACATCCGACTAATACGTGCGGAGAGATTTTTTCATGAATCAATGCTTGCAAGGACGAAGCATTCTCAGAAAAAAAGGAGGAAAAAAAGAGAAAGGCCAAATCAGGTGGGTTTTGTCCTAACGATTGAATTGTCGAGTCATGAAGAGCCTGCACTGCTTGCTCTACGTCTGGTTCTTGTGAGATTGCTACATGATAATGCATACACTCCTCTCCCTAAAATCAGGAAGTCTAGCAACCACCGAGTCAACGTGTCTATTCAGAGAAATAGGATGCGCTTTACGGAATGTGCTTTGAATCCTTGAGTTGATGAGATAACACAAAGTCTCGTTCCATCATTCGATATGGTGTGTCGGTTAAACCCATTTTTCCATACACCTTTTGCGCGCCCACATTCTCCTGCTCAACATACAGACGCACTCCACATACATCGTGACGTGCCCGTGCTAGATCATTCACATGCTGATATAATGCTCGAAAAACTCCACGATGCCGCCAACCTTCGTGGACATAGACACTCTGAATCCACCAAAAATTCGCATTACGCCAGTCACTCCACTCGTAAGTAATCAATAGCTGCCCAACCACAAGGGTTTTTTGACTCTCTTGAACTTCGCCTACGAGATAGAAGCCTCGTGCAGAATTTTCTAAGACCGCTTGCACGCCTGCACGGAGACGGGTCTGCTCCAGAGTTCGAGCTTCTGTCTCCAAAGCCATAGCGGCATTAAATTGCACGAGAGAGTCCAGATCAGGGAGCAGGGCCGCGCGAATTGAAACCGAAATTTGCTCATGAGATTGATGATTCATCAGAAAATGAAAAATTGAAGATCCGTATTATGACGAAGATGATGGTGGCTCAAGCCACCCAGGTGATGGACGATAGAGCCCGGCTGAAAATTCCAGCTTCATGGCTTCTTCAGGGCGAAGCTGTATTCGTTGCACCTGGTATTCAGGAATAAATGCAAGGTACCCCGTAAAAGGATGGATCGCCGTTGGGACAAACACCATCACCAAAGGGCCCACATCTGAAATTTGTAGCCATCTTGGTGGATACCCCATAATAAATCCTATTCCCCACATTCCCTCACGGGGAAAGGGAAAGGCTGCCACTTTGCTATGCCCAAATCGTTCTTTGAAGTTTAAGACATCTGCCATGCTTTTCAAAGTGTGATAAATACTTCGAACCAATGGCACTTTTTCAACAGACTCTTCAATTTTATTATAGATTCGATGTCCGACAAAATGGGTCATGCCAACACCAACAAGAAGAACCAATATCGCAAATGAGGCAATCCCGGAACCCGGGACCTTCACTCCAAACGCTGCCTGAAACAAATCGACTGTCATGTGATCAAGAGCATCGAACAAGGTATATAATATTAATAAGGTTCCCCAAGCTGGAACAATCACGAACAAGCCTGTCCAAAAGTATCTCGAAATATGTGTAGTAGGGAGCATGGTCATGAAGATTTTTCGCGTTCTAAATTCCACTCTACCAGAGTCAGTACATTCTTTCACTCATCGTATCACTCAAACAACTTTTCAAAGATAAGGAAGCTCAGGTACAAGCTTGTGTAATATACAAGAGAGTGATACATTTTCATCATGCATCCATGACAGAATAAAGGAGTGTGAAATGGAAGAGAAACAAGGTGTAGCTCAAAAAAGTGCTGTTGATCCAGCACTCCTAGCGATCCTCTGCTGTCCTGATACGAAACAAAGTGTCGTACTCGCAGATGAACAGCTTTTACATCAACTCAATTCTGGAATAGAAAAAGGTGAGATTCAGAATAAGGCTGGTCAGCAAGTGAAAGAAAAACTTGACGCCGGACTCATTCGAGAAGATAGAAAGGTGCTCTATCCCATACGAGATCAAATTCCTATCATGCTCATCGACGAGGGTATTTTATTAGATGCTTGATTGATATTGGGATGAAGTTAAATTCAAAAGCGATAAACTGCCAGGCTCTCATCAAATCATTCGAGACCGTCATCCGTTGACGGTCCTCGCATAATCCACCAAATTGACCGACATAATTGCACAACCGCATAAATGGCCAAACTAATCAGGATACCATAGACGCCTGCTGTCTGTGCGGGCCATTCTTGGCCGTCATGCAACACCAAGCCTAATGTGACATGAGCCCCAAGCCCTAGAGATAAAGCAAAGACTATCCACTCCCGCATTGCCGTTGTTTTCTTGAGATCATCCATCGCAATACAGTAGCTCAGATTAGTAGGGAGAAGAGGCTAATGATTTGTTCATCATTAACGGTGAAAGCAAAAAGTAGCCAATTCAAATTGAATTAGACAGGACTTTTGTTTAACTCGATTCCAGCGGCTGCAATAAGGCTAGTCAGGTAATCACTGACAAAGATAAGCGCCTCTTCTCTTCCATCGGCCCTTCGTCCCTTCTCCCGACGCTGAATAGAAAGTTCATGCTCAAGATCTGACTTTACGTCACCAAGAAGTTTTTGGAGTGAAGCCGTGGTTAAATTTACATCAATATCTTCAATTTCTTGGCATCGATCCAATACCCAATTGAGCCCTTCCACACGGCCAAAGTATCGTTCCTGATCAGCAGCATCAATTTTACCCATGCTGCTGGCAAACGACTGCCCCTCATAAATCAAATTATAAAAACTTGACACGGCCTTGTGTAACGTAGAGTTCATTCCTAGTCTCCCACTTTTTAAAATCGCAGATTTATCTTTTCAGATTCCCTGGCTTGTGTGTGTTCTATAATAAAATGGCAAAGTCACTTCTGCAAACATCTATGATGTATTCGTATACTTGCACAACGACATCGATAATTCATGCGACGAATCAGGTAAATAAAAGAGGATGAAACTCAGCCATAAATCCATAATAGAGTGGAGCAAAATCCTTTAAACTATCTGGACTCGTTTCCTTCAGTCGTTTAAAGAAAAAAACCTGATAGCGTGGATCTAATTGCTCTAGGATTACCGCAAGTTGCGGCATTGAGTAACTTTTACCTGGAACACTTAATACATAATGGACAAATCGCTCTACCCATTGCTGAGAAATATAATCACTCGCAATATATTCTTTGGGAATAGTACCAGTCGTCAATATCTCATTAAAGTCAATGGCTTGAGAAGCAAATGGAATCTCGATGTTAACAGACACCTCCATTTAAAACATAACATTAATAAGAGAAAAGTGTGTTCCCTTCATTCAAATTAACATTGATTCCCAAAAATATCCAGGAGAATTTAGGCCTATAGAATGATTTTCTTTAGCTTTGATTCGTCAAGTAAATTCAAAGTAATTACAGGAAAATGCATAACAAAACAGGAATTTCCGAGAATTCTATACCCTACAACTAGGATCCACCCGTGCACGATTCCTCCCCCGCATAAAAAAGACCGGCAGGGAGCGTGAAGGCCCCCTGCCGGTCAAACTACTCACACAACCGCTGAGGTTACAGCCAGTTGACGCGTTCGGCTGGTCGAATATAAATCGGCTCTTCGACCTGCTGCCGCACGGCTTCTTTGCCCGACTTGTTGAAGCCCAACACGGTGTCG
>JAJDBM010000025.1 GCA_029261355.1 Nitrospirales bacterium
GCGTATGAGCAGCAGATGGCAACACTAGGGTGAGTGTCCACGGAAACGAGGGAAGTTCAGCAACACTAGGGTGAGTGTCCACGGAAACGAGGGAAGTTCAGCAACACTAGGGTGAGTGTCCACGGAAACGAGGGAAGTTCACAACACTAGGGTGAGTGTCCACGGAAACGAGGGAAGTTCACAACACTCGGGTGAGTGTCCACGGAAACGAGGGAAGTTCACAGAGGTCCTTGCAGGTCTAAACAAATACCGGACGTTGCCTAGTCATGAGAAAGACCTTTCCCATGATTTTGGATTCATGCTAACTTTCTAATTTCATTAAATACGGTTCTATCCAAAATCCCTGAATATTTCCTACCTATTTCGCAACGGTTCCCTCCTAGTCTCAGAGACATCTATTCAAAATCGAAAAGAATCAATAGCCATAGACCACGGACTTGGACTTCCCGCACAAGAGACAGAGAGGAATGAATAATCCTACGGATTCATTCACAATACAATTTCCACTTCTCCGATCTCATCCCTTTACCACAGGGACCAATCTAGATCCGGGGAAAATTTAACACGCAAAGTGCCGAACACACTCACCGGAGCACCAAATTGATTTCCAATATCCAAACCACTAGCGCTTTCTATATAGGTGGCATCCAACAAATTGCGCACATTGATCGTAAAGTCATAGGCTTTCTGTGGTGGACGGTAAAATACCACGGCATCCACCCGCTCATAACTATCCGTCTTGAATCGGTTTGGTAATTGTAGTTCGTACCCACTCTGGAAAAAGACCCCACCACCAAATCCCAGCCCTTGAAGCAGGCCCGATTGCAGTTTATAAGTGGCAAAGACCTTGCCGATATAGGAACGTGGGATTAAAATAGGGGTCTCCCCTACCGATCCGGCAATATTGCTTTCAGTGATTTCCGCATCAAGATACGAAATATTCGCAGTCAAATTGAGGCCTGGCCACGGTTGCCCGTTGACATCAAACTCCACACCCTGATGACGCTGTTCCCCCACAGCAATCGAAAATTGTGGGTTGTCCGGGTCCGTAGTCGCGACATTCTGTCGATAGGCCCGAAACAGCGCCGTAGTTAGACGGAGCCGCCCATCCAGAAGGTCGAGCTTCGCCCCAACCTCGTAACTCTCACCGGTCTCAGGCGGCACCAAGGCGCCATCCACCGTCGTTGAAATGATATTTACTTGAAACGACTGAGAATAGCCTGCATAGACCCGCAAATCAGGAAGCACGGCATAGGTCGCTCCCACGCGGCCTGTAAATTCAGAAAAATTTTCCTTCCCATTGGAGAGCGCTCGCGAAGTCTCTCTGGACGCCTCAGCCCAGTCATATCGACCAGCAGCCACGAGTGTAAGCGGTGCAATGGGACGAACTATCGCCTGCCCAAAGAGGCCGGTTTGTTTGATCTTGCTCGTTCGTGGGGAAGTGGGAAAAGGATTGGCCTCCAAGACACTATTAGACGGTATCTGAAAGTTATTGACCGGGTTGAAGATATTGTCCGTTCCGAGACCCGCATACCCGACAGTAACGCCTAGAGTTTGGTCTCGATGGTCGATTCCAAGCAGCACCTCGTGGCTCTGGCCCAGCATCTCGAATTCTTTATTCAGAAAAATCTCTCCTGCGTACGTTTCCCAATTGTTCGTTCGCCGCGATGCGTATATAGGCGCTGCTCCGTTCAGAGCTACTCCTGGGCCATAAGTATCGAAACTATAGCCATAGGCATAAACATACTTATCAGACTGATCTGACTTTACATACTTGCCTTTCATTGACAACTTTAAGTTATGAACAAACTCGTGATTATAATGTAATTCATAGTCTTGCTTTTTGAAGGTAAATTTTGCTCCATTCGAACTGCCGCCTCCAATGGGACGGGTACGACGAATATTCGGAACTTTCCCATTCTCTAATAAAGGGAACCCAGAATAGTTCGAGCCATCAAAATTCTGATAATGCCCAGTCAGCAGCAATGTACCTGCACCGCCAAACAGGTCGATTTCTAATGAAGGTGCGATCGTGTATTGCCGGACATCAATATCATCCACAAAATGACCGCCCTCCTCCACTGCAAAGATCAGACGTCCGCGCACGTTCTTGTTCTGTGGCAACACCCCATTGACATCTACCACACCGCGGTATAAATCGAAGGAGCCCGCCTCAAAATTAGACGTGGCAAAATTCGTATCCTGTGGACTCTTCAAAATACGATTCACGAGACCACCAGGGGAGGAGGCCCCTCCTGTAATTGAAGCTGGACCTTTGATAATTTCATAACGCTCGATAAAGGCCGGATCCATGGCGAAGGAGGTGCCTGTCGGTAGGCCATTCGACCGAATGGCTCCAAACGAACCTTCTCTGTTAGCACCAGTGAACCCACGAATACTGAACCCTTCCGTCCGAGCACCTCGACTAGTATTACCCCGTGCCACCCCACTGACATTCTCGAAAGCATCGTTCTGCGTGCGGGAATACGTGTCTTTAATGATGTCGCGTGTGACAACCCCAATCGACGTGGGCGTTTCATTGATGGGTAAGGCGCTACGCGTACTGACCGTCGTTTGATCGGCTCTATAGCCATCAACAGGAGGCAGAAAAACCTTGGACCGTGTGATCTCCTCTTCAATCACGATGGGGTCGGCTTGAATCACGGTATCGTCTTCTAACAAATTCATTACTCCGTCCTGGAGTGGCTCCTCACTCTGAGCCTTTATGGCCTGTACCAAAGTTGCTGTGGCGGCATCGGACATTTGATGCTTTAAGGGCGTTCCACTCAGTAGCTCACTGAGAGCCTCCTCAGATGTGTACATACCTTGAACTCCCTGAGTCTGAAGACCAACGATCAATTCAGAAGGGTAAAGAAGTTGCAAGTCCATCTGTCCAGACAATACTAATAATGCTGACTGAAGATTCCCTGCGGGAATATCGATACGTTGCCTCGACCCCTCTGCGTTTTGTTGAAGCGCAGCGAGTCTCATAGCAAAGCGATGAGTCCGGTTGGCGTCTTCTATCCGATTGGACCAAGTTGACTGCCTCGTAACATCCTGTGTTGACCGGGTATCCGAGTGGTGGCTTCGAGGAGTGACCCCTTTTCCTGTTTTCTGTCCATCCTGCTTCCTATCTTGAGGCTGAAATTCCCAATCCTGCCCAAGAGCCGGGTTGTATGCACCCAAAGCCAATGAAGAAAGTCCAACCATGATGCCCCACACCACGCTCTGCGGCTGACATTCTTTAGCCGCAGCAGCAGCTTTCGCATAGACGGTCTGAACGCGCACAGCCATTGCCTGACGCTGCTGTTTCCGCATTCGTCGTTTCAACTGTTTCTGACTCATGCTAGCATTCCTTTCATACTTCCATAAAAAAACCACAACGACATCAGTCGCTGTGGGATCAGGAATCTTGGTTCTCTGTCCGTTATGATAAAAACTATGAATACAGGTATAGCCTATGAAATAAGTAGGGAGTCACTCCTCAGCACCAACAAAGCAACCTGCTCTCTGGTCGGGACTTTCGTCCTCAAGTATTGTAAAAATCGTTAGCCGCACCTCTGTTCAAAATTCCTGGATTAGACGAATGCGCCTCATAAAACCTGACCTTCGATAGGACATGTCAGACGAAATACTTCCCAGAAAAATACAACTAAAAGACAATGCGAAAATTATGGAATGAAAACTTGAGGGAAACACACTCAGAGGAAAGGAGAAAACGGCAAAGCGGGGATGTGTGCGGATTAAATTATATAATCCTATCTGTCAGTGACTCCACAGCAAAAACACTTGGAATCATGGATGTTAAGAATTCGATTGGTGTGTCAGTATTACCAATTGAGAACTCACGTATATCGGCTTAATAGGAAGCACTTTCTGCAAAGCCTGAAAGAAACTTCCGATATTGTTAATATAAAAAACCCCACTAATTGGAATGGTGCCCAAACTTGGATCATCTAATTGAATCGTCTCCGATCGATATCGCGCCCATTCACTAAGAACTTCCTTCAGGGGCTTCTCGACAAAAATCAATTTCCCATCAACCCACGCCAAGTCAGCATCTGAGTTGAAGGCATCAATAGAGGACATCTCACTCTCATACGTATAGTGTACTTGCTCACCTGCGATGAGCTCTCGTAGTCTGGAGGTTTGGCGCATATCTTGGTTCTTGTTCAACTCAACTTCTACGATCCCCTCAAGGACGGCTACTTGAACTTTCTTCGGGGATTGGTGAACAAGAAATTTCGTGCCGATGTCACGAACGATTCCAACACCCGCATGGACTTCGAAGGATCGCTGGTTGTCATGAGCGACCGTGAACAAGGCTTCCCCTTGCTGAAGCTTCACGATTCGTTCATGGTCAGACAGCTGAACGGACAGTTTGGAGTCTGTATTCATGACGACTGTCGAACCATCCCCCAACTTGATCGTCTGTTGTTCCCCTTTAGCCGTTTGATAAAACTGCATCGGACCAGTCATGTTAGGCCACCACCACCCCAGACCAAGGACCACGACGATTATGGCTCCCATAACAGCACATGTTTGTCCCCAGCGTAGGAAATTTCCTCGACGTGCCGACCAGAAGAGTGGCGCATGACTTTCCCAATATTGTTCAGCTTCTGAAATTTCCTCAGTAAGTAACGGCGGAGTCTCAGCAAGTTTGGACCAGATCTCCGTAAAACGTTCAAGTTCATATTGATGAGCAGGGTCCTCACGTAACCAACATTCAAGACTCTGACGATCAGCCTCCGTCCATTCACCCGATTGCAATCTAACAGCCCATTTAAGGGCTTGCTCTCGAGAAAGAGAGGATGCGGACGGTTTTGTTTCTTCAATCATATTTAAGAAATTTTGGGCCATACAGCATTGCATTCAACAACGCTTCAACCTTCACGACAGCACACAGGTTCAGGAATCTCATGAAGATGAGACGAATAATATGTCAAAACCCTGACCTTGGACAACTTATTTGGCCCGTTTTCAAGAATTCGGACGTAGAGGTTTCTCTCAACATTGATTGAAATCCTATTGGAGGAAACTTTGCTTCAAACAGTTAAGAGGAAGATAGCATTGGGAGGAGAAAAGACAATCGAGGCAAGATTAAGGTGCGTTGCGATAACTAATGGTAGAGATAAGAAGGAAAAGGTTCACCCTCGGATTCTTGAAATTCCTTAGTGGACGAAGGACTTACAAGGCTTCGACTCAGAGGAGATTAAGTGTTTTCTTCGAGTCGTTGACGACAATAAGCCAGACCTTTCATGATATGTTTTTCAACCATATTTCGTGAAATCCCTAGCCCCTCAGCAATTTCCCTGTGGGACTTTCCTTTCACTTTATGGAGCAGGAATACATGTCGACATTTGGGTGGTAAGTCAGCAATCGCCTGACTCAATCGATGAATATCTTCTTTTCCGGCAAGAGTCCTTTCCGGATCCGGATGCACTGATGGAAAAGCTTGCGCCTCTTCTAAGTCAACTAACCGAAGGGTTTGTTTTTTTTGTCTCCGAAAAAGATCAATGGTGATATTGATAGCAGTTTTGTACAAAAAGGCTCGTGGATTCTGAAGTGACCGCAAAGATGCCAAAGAGGCTATTCGAAGAAATGTTTCTTGAGTCACATCCGTTGCTTGATCGCGGGATCGTAAGCGAATTGTTAAAAATGATAACAACTCCTCGTAATAATCGTGAACAAGCTCACTCATGGGAGAGGAAAGATTCAAAGGTTTAGACATGTTATGAAACCTAATGAATAAAATGGTTATAAAGTTATCTCTGCTCGCTCAAAGTATGTGACGAACAAATCATTCCGCTGACCCACCTACCAAGACTTCAGAATGTAACTATTAATATATCTAATCAATTGATATTGATATTGATATTAAGTATCATAATTACATTACACCCGTCAACAGACTGATATAGGGACATTACTCCCAACCCTTTGCATTTGCCCATGCTCAAATGCCTGACAGATATGTTTCTGAGTCAGAATTTGTAGCAACGTTTTGAATAATACGGACTGATAGGAATTATGAAAGGCCTTCTGCATGGGTAGGGAATAGGTATTCTGGTTCGTCTTAATCTACAGATGTTTGAATGAAATAAGTCAGTTTATTCGAGTTATATTGAAAGTGAATTAATGATTCCTCGGTCTCTTGCCACACGCCAAACATGGGGACTCGTCCATCGTTACGTTGGACTGGTCCTGGCATTGTTCCTCATTATTTCTGGGCTGACAGGCAGCTTACTGGCATTTTATGACGAGCTGGATGTAGCCATCAATGCGGAGATCATGACGGTCACTCCTCCATCCCCCGATGCGCAGCCCTTAGCCCCATTGGTCCTGCGCGAACTGATTCAAGCGCACTACCCTAATACATGGATACATTGGGTGGACCTTGCCCCCAAACCAGATCATGCATGGACCGTCTACCTGGAAGGCGCAGCCGACCCAGAAACCAAAATACATGCAGACATCGAACACGACACTCTCTTCGTCAACCCCTACACAGGCAAGGTGCTGGGCAAACGGATGTGGGGGGACATCAGACAAGGACTCACCAACCTCATGCCCTTTATCTATTTGCTACATTATTCCTTAGCCTTAGGTACGATTGGGGAATATATCTTTGGCATTGTAGCCTTATTATGGACATTGGATTGTTTTGTGGGAGCCTATCTCACGTTTCCCGCTCCTACTCGCCGGCAGAATACCTCTTCAATCTACTCTCAGTCTCCAGGCATTAAAGAAAGCCCAAAGAAAAACTGGATTGTCCGCTGGTGGCAGTCGTGGACAGTGCGATGGAAAGATGGCAACTATAAAGTGAACTTCGACCTACACCGCGCCGGGGGCCTATGGCCATGGGCGATGCTCTTTGTGTTGGCCTGGTCAGGCGTAGGATTTAATCTGTTCGAAGTCTACAAGCCAGTCATGGGAGTCTTCTTCACCGGCCAGACCACAATAGAACACATACCCAATCTCCTAAAACATCAACCGGAACCACACATTCCTTGGGATCAGGCTTTGGAGATTGGACAAGAACTCATGACAGCGGAAGCCCGTCGGCAAGGATTTACGGTGCATGAAGAACGAAGCATCTCCTTCAACCATGAGAAGGCGCTGTATCGTTACAACGTCCAGAGCGATCGTGATATTGGGGATCGAGGCAGCACGTCGATATGGTTCAATGCCAACACCGGCATACAGCATGCGATCTATGTCCCCACTGGAAAAACCAATGGGGATACTATCAGCACCTGGCTCTTTGCCCTCCACATGGCGGCAGTGGGAGGAATGCCGTTTCAGATTTTCCTGACTGTCGTGGGACTAGCTGTGGTTTCACTCTCGGTCACCGGGGTGATCATCTGGAGGAAAAAGGAAACCTCCCGACAAGTCAGAAAACAGCGACAGACCGAAGCAGCCTTGACAGTTCACTCATCAAAGCCATCCCATTCGCCGATTGAATGGAAACCAGAACCAGCTCAGAAACAGCCTATCTTGTAGATCACATCGGAAGATTTAGAATACGCACACATTCTGAGCAAATCTGAAATTCCAAGTGAGTAATCCAACGACTTAAGGGAGAGGGAGGGCATGTTCTAAGCAAACCAATTCCAGGCAGGCGATCAGCACACGTTCTGAATGACGCTGTTCGACAGGTTCCCATAACAACCCTTTGGCTTCGGCAAGAATCTCCGACCGTCGCTGTTCGACTCGAAGATAATCCGTCGATAGATTCGCGGCCATGCGAAAGAAATAGGCTTTTCGATTACGAATGTGGATGGTGTCATCCTGCCCTTTAATCTTCAGGAAAAGGTCTTGAGCCAGATCTCGTGCAGTGGAGGGGCATTTGAGCCGTCGGGTCAGAAAGCGAAATAGATCATGTCCATTTTCCCAAAATGCTTCGGTCAATTCAGATTCTGACATAGGCCGTCCCTGTTATTTGCAGATCCCTTTGACAATAGTGCGCTTATAGCACTCACCTAAAATTACGGTCAACATGTGAAGAAATATGAAGAGATTGGGTTCAAAGAGAAAACAAGATGCGCACAAAACGAAACGGGAGTTGGCCGCACAGCGAGGTTCCGCTCGCTTCCGGTTGAGCACCCAGCATCGATCATGTCTCACCTGGAACCCAGGCAAGGTTGGAGGAGAGGCAGTCATCGAAATGTCGACAGCATTAGCTCGGAATCAAGACATACCAGAGGATCATGACGACCGTGTACCCCAAGGTCCCCCACGAAAGAATATCCCACCACACATCTCCCAGCAGTGCCGAGAGTAACCCTATTGCACTGAGCAACAGCAACACGACTGGCATGAACCAAATTTGACGGCCACTCAACGCGTGATTCATAGAGATGATTTCTGTGATGATGTCGAATGTACGAATGATTTCTCAACTTCCATGCCTACCAACACCTGATCTTCAATAGAACCAGAACTCTTTCTCATCCAAAGATACAGTCCACTACCTAGAACAATAATGGTGAAGATATCAAGCAACGCCCAAATCAATTTTAGTGGCAGGCCTCCATAATCCCCAAAATGCAGCGGTTGAGACAACAACAGAACGGTGACATACCAGGGCAGATCACGTGAATCGACCACCTGCCCTGTTTGCACATGAATGAGCATCGGTTTCAGGAGTTTTGAGGTTAACGGCGTCTTTCCACGAATGAAGGCGGTATAATGTTGAGGTCCGGCAAACTGATTCCCAGGAAACACCAAAAAGGATAGCTCCCAATCAGGTTCCATTTCCTGAACAGCTTGGACAACTTGAGCCACAGATCCCTGTGTCGCCCCCGACAACTGCCCTTGATTCGCCGCAATCATCTCTGCCAGTTCTGTGGACTGCCATTGTTGAAATATTGGAGTCGCTAAGGTATTAATGGCCCCCGTTCCACCGACCACCAACGCCCACATTACCGTCGCAATGCCAAGTAAATTGTGCAAATCTAACCATTGTGTGCGCAGTGACCGTTCCCACCGTACCGACCCAAATGGCAGCTTTCTCATAAACGGTGCGTAGAGCACAATTCCTGAGATAATGGTAACGAGAAACACGAGCCCCATTGCGCCCAAAAACAAGGATCCCGGCAAGCCTGCAAACATATCAACATGCAGACGCCATAGGATAGGCATGACCCCTTGGTCAATAGGGTAGTCATGTAAAAAATCTCCCGTGCGGGCATCGAACATAGATGAGGTGGATACGTCTTCTGCCGTTGCCGTCTCTCCGAAACTCACCCACCATACATGAGGATCGTCCGCATCGCTTGCGAGAAACTGAACAACCTCATTCGGTCGCCGAGACCGGGCGGCATCCACGATCATGTCAAGATTAGCTCGTGCCGTTACACCTGGCAGCTCTGGTGCTTCAACGGTATTTCCGATCAGGTGATCGATCTCGTGATAAAAGATCAGAGGCAAACCCGTCACACACAGCAACAACAAGAACATCGTACAGATCAGGCTTGTCCACTTATGAACAAGATACCAGCGATTGATGATTTGTGACGTCATATTTTGTCCTGTGCTTATGGCCAGCCTCATCAACTCTCACCGCTACGTCGCACTGCCAACCACATTTCGTCGCTCCTCGAACGTACGAAAAAAAACTATCGCACCGCTCTCAAAACACCCGAATTGATCATGATCAACAATAAAGGAATATATCGTGAACACCTTACCGAATCATCGATATAATGCCCGATGATTCATACCAATCTGAAGTCAGGGTGTTCAGCAATTTGAGGGCATGAGTTCTCTTCAAGGGACCGATGTCGCCAATGGAAAATGAATTGATCGTAACCGGGATACTTTTTTTATTCATCACCACCTCAATCTAACCGTTCCAACGATGGTGCGATCAGCCCCAAAAAAACAAGCAGACGCGGTATTGCAGGCAGCCACATGCTTATTATTGAACATGTTCTTGGTAATAAGATCCAATCGGATAGATTTCCAATCGTAAAAAATGGAGCCATCCACCAACGTGAAATCATCCACCGTTAAGGTGTTCGCGGCATCGCCGAAACTTTTACCTTTATATCGGACTCCGAGTCCGATTCCCAACCCATTTAACAGACCCGATTGGATGGTGTAATCACCCCATACCGACGCATGATGCTTGGGGACGGTTATCGGACGGTTGCCTTTATCGGCCCCGTTGCTTTCAGTAACTTCGACATCCTGATAGGTGTAGGAGGCGATCAGGTTTAGCCCAAGAGGTAGCCGAAGGTTTCCTTCGAATTCAATTCCGCGAGATCGAATCTCTCCCGTTTGGATTTCATCAAAAAGATTGACGGGATCAGGAGTAAGGACGTTTTTTTGGCGAATATTGAAATAGCTCACCGTGAGTAAGCTCTTTCCATCTGGCACCTGATACTTCAAGCCAAATTCGTACCCATTAGCAATGGTCGGTTCAAATGCTTTGCCGGAGGCATCAGTTCCCAACGTGGGAAGAAAGGCTTTTGAGTAGGAGGCATAGGGTGCAAGGCCCATGTCAAGTAGATAAACAAGTCCCGCGCGGCCGCTGAACTCAGAATCGTCCTGCTTCTGCTTGCTGCCAGCAAGCTTGTCTTTGGTTTCTGCAAAGAGAAAGTCACCACGACCACTAAGAGTGAGAATGGCTCGGTCAAAAGCTTTCACTTGTCCCTGACCGTACACGCCAACCTGCTCCTGAATTGTGACAGTTTCTAAGAACAGCGGAGGGCGTGGAATTGACGCGCCGTAAACAGGATTGAAGATGTCTAGAGAGGGTGCCGCGTCAAATCCTTGAGCTTCTTCGAAGTCATACCGTTGATAACCGACCCCAAGCAAGACGGTGTGACTCAAGGGGCCCGTGGTAAACATCCCTTACGCATGTGTGTCGATGGTAAATCCATCAGTTTCTGCCAATGCGGTAAAGGAGGAACGGTTGAGCGTGCGTAGATCGGCCTCAAGGCCTCCACCAAACACGTTGTCGAAATCAGTGTCAAGATGAGAATAACGGGCTTTTTGCCGAACTAACCACCTTTCGTTGAATTGGTGTTCAAACAAGTAGCCAACAGAATATTCGGTTCTTTCAAATTTATCGAAATCTTGTTCGCCGGTAAAACGATGGGTAGGGATATCTCCATTCGGATTATTTTTCACCGTTCCTTGTACCGGAAGAAACTGGTTAGTGGACCCGGTCTGGTCATTTTGAATATGACTCAGAATGGTCAAGGAGGTGCTATCCCATGGTTGCCATGTCACGGCTGGAGCCAGGAAGAACCGATCGTTATCCACGAAATCGAGCTGAGTATCGCTCGAACGGGCCATACCGGTCAGACGATATAAAATTTTTTCCATTTTTATCAAACGGACCACTAAAATCAAATTTACTTTCGTAATGATTGAAATTGCCCACTTCAAATTCGACTTCCCTGAATAGAGAGCGAGTCGGACGTTTGGAGATAAGGTTGACGATACCTCCAGGATTGCCTTGCCCATAGAGAAAAGACGAAGGACCTCTCAAGACGTCAACCCGCTCCATGCCATAAATTTCTGTCCGGAACTGACCAAATCCAGAATTGCGAAGCTGGAGGCCATCACGAAAGATGGCATTACCATTATCATTGAACCCCCGCAAACGAAGAAAATCCACTCGACTGTCGTGACCAAATGTTTCGCCCTGAATGCCTGGGGTATAACGCAAGGCTTCACTCAGGGTACTCACGTCCTGAATAGCTAATCGTTCACGGGTGATCACAGAAATGGATTGCGGCGTCTCAATCAATGGCGTGTCCGTTTTCGTCGCTGTGGTTGCATCTAATGAAACGTATCCGGTCTGTCGTATCTCTGTAATGATAATTTCCGGTGCTTGCACCACTTCTGATTCATCCAATTTGTCCAGGCTGTTTCGACCCTGTGGCTCTTGACCAGGGCTTGAGTGGTTTCCGCGAAGAGGTCGGGGCCGAGTTTTTTTTAATTGAATAGTACCGGGTTGGGTCACCACATAAATAAGGGTTGTGTCTTCCAATAATTTCCCCAAGGCCTGGTCCACTGACCATACCCCAGACACACCTTTCGTCCGTTGTCCTTCAGTCAACTCAGAACGATAGAAGAGCTCTAATCCGCTTTGTTCAGCAAACATACTCAAGGCTGATTGAAGTGGTCCAGCTGGTACATAAAACTGCTGTATGTTGAGTTGTGAGACCTCGCTGCGTGCAGAGGAGTCATCGTTTGTTGAGGGACTATCCATGGCTTCACCGGCAATGACGGTGTCTAAGACCATCAGGTTCAACACCAACCCAATAAATAGAAGGTAGTAAGCTGACCAACTAACTTTCATGCACATTCTCCTTTACTCCTCACACTGAGCAATGACGAGGGAATTTTTAAGCAGAGGGATAAGCGTCACATTCATCTGTACCTACAACACGACGGCATTGGGAAAAACCGGACGACTTTTTTCAATGATAGGGAAGATAAAAATCATTGTGCCCAAACCGACATCTGTTCAGATGCTCAATAGTCAAAGTTGAATCGGTGCAGAGGACGGCAGGGAGGAATTCGTTAAAAGTCAGCAGGGCGACTAAGGGGAGGCACAAAAGTCCAGTTACTGAAGGAAAACAATATAGTCCGTGAAGCGCAATGCAGAAAGATGTAATTGAGATTGAATCGTAGTCAATGCTTGATCAAGGTTGTCCAGGTAAAACACCCCACTGACTCGATAATCGGCGATTTCATCAGTCGCCAATACAACATACCCCTTTCGATATCGATTGATTTCTTCCACCACGGTCAGAAGTTTGGTGTCTTCAAAAATAAGCAGCCCTCGTTGCCAAGCCGAGGCCAGACGTAGATTGGCTGATTGAGTCTGCGCCAATCCTTTGGTGACATCATAGGTCACTTGTTCCCCAGGATAGAGATGAACCCCAGCCTGCTCTCCAGGGAGGAAGGAGTCGACTGTGACGTCGACGAGTCCTTCAAGTAAGGTCACGGTTGCGCCCTCTTCGTAGTTTCTCACGAAGAATGCGGTCCCAACCGCCCGGGTCTGACCTTCGGCAGCATGAACGACGAACGGACGACGATCATCTTTCGCCACGACAAACTGTGCCTCTCCAGTCAGAAGATCAACTCGTCTGATCGAAGCAGTGTAGTCCACCGAAAGCGCCGTGTGGGTATTGAGATGAATCACACTTCCATCGGCCAAGCTCAGGCTAGTCCGTTCACCAGTGCCGGTGTAATGGTCGGCCAACCGGACCCGTAACCAGTCTTCCTGCAGCAGACCCCCAAGAGCTACCAGGGCCAGCATAGCGGCCACGACCCATCTCCGTAATACCGTTTGTTCAGATTTCTTCTCCAAAGGATACTTCGAATCCATGGTCGGGGTAATCAATCCACGTACCCCTTCCATTCCCAACCACAGCCGTCGGGCCTTTTGGAAAGCCTGTTCATGTTGCGGGCTGCGTTCGCGCCATTCCTGGGCTTGGCTCTTATCCGCCGTGCTGGCATCACCTGAAGCCAATCGGGCAATCCAAGCAACCGCTTCCTCTTCTAGGACTTCATCCCAGTCTTGTTTGTTCTGCTCATTCTTCATGACAATTTTCCTGCCGACCGTTCGAGATGATTTCCCAGGGAAGGTCACGATACATGAGAGTCTACTATAGACACGATGGAAAAGAGGAAAACCGGACGGGGTTCTTACGAATTGTTTACGCGGCGACGACAGTGATTGAGTGCACGGGCAATATTTTTCTCTACCGTACTCCGGCTGATACCCAATTGAGTGGCAATGGCGCTATGCTTCATCCCCTCTAACCGGTTGAGCACGAAAATCTGTTGGCAAAGGGGAGACAAGTCTTTCAAAGCCTCCACCACAATTTGGAGCTCTTCTTTGGCGAGAAGGATGTGCTCGGCATTTGATCGTGAGTCCTCGATGACAAGAAAATCAGCTCCAGGCTCGATGACCGCAGACCTCCGCCCTTGGGCTCGTAGATGGTCGATCGCCAAGTTCGCGGCGATGCGAAAAATATACGTTCGCAAGTCTTGTATCAGATGAGGTTGTTCGATCCGCTGAAGACGCAAATACATCTCTTGCATCAGATCCTCAGCCGCCACCGCGCACCGAACTCGTCCGGTCAGAAATCGGCGAAGTTCATGCGTAGAGTTTTCAAACACAGAGAGAATAGTGAGGTTCATAATCGTGATCTGAGTAAGTTCAAAAGCAAAGCATAACGTGGGAAATTGCCGAAGCACCATGTTCATTCTCCAGATTTGGATTCCAAATTTCCAACACCGCTTCGATGAGAAAGACCCATGTCAAGTCGTCCGTGCCTAACGGACATAAAGGTAAAATTGGGTGGTAGATAAAATGCAGGTGGGTGCCTGGGCAACCCTATCTAAAAGGTTACCCAAGCCACTATTTAGCTCAAAACAAAGGGAGAGGTCGAGATACATTCATATACAAGCAGGTTGGCATCTGCAGACTCTTACTTTTCGGCAATAAACCCTGTTACGTCACTCAGCGTCGTGTTGAAGCCGTGTGAATATATTTCCTTACTCGCTTCAAACATAATACGACACGTCTTTGATTTACCACAATGACCAAGCAAGATCAGGATCAAATTTCACGCGTAGAGTGCCGAAGACACTGACTGGTGCACCGAACTGATTGTACCCACCTGTATAGGCAAAGGTTTCAATATAGGTCGCATCCAAGAGATTGCGCACGTTAATGGTGAATTCATACGCTTTCTGTTGAGGACGATAAAAGACCACGGCATCAACCCGCTGAAAAGAATCAGTAGAAAACTGTTCATCGTTGTCGACCCGATACCCACTGTGGAAATACGCCCCAGCCCCAAAGCCCAGCCCTTGAAGGGACCCTGTCTGTAACTCATACGTGGCAAAGATCCGCCCAATATACGACACCGGCAGGAACGACCGAGATTTCCCCTTCACAAAACCTGAGGCAGCAGTCGTTTCGGTCACCTCAGCATCCAGGTAGGAAAATTGGCCATTCACCTTCAACCCGGGAAACGGCTGACCATTGATATCGAATTCCACACCCTGATGACGTTGCTCACCCACGGCAATCGAAAAATTTCGATTGGCCGGGTCGGTCGTCGCCACATTCCGCCGGTAGGTTCGGTAGAAGGCCGTGCTCATGAGAAGTCGACCCTCAAAGAAACTGAGTTTGGCGCCCAACTCATAACTCTCTCCTGTTTCAGAATCCAGAAGACCTCCATCCACGGTCGCAGCCAAATTCGGAACAAAAGACTCCTGATACCCTCCATACACATTCAACCAGGGAAAGAGCTCCAACGTGGCCCCAATGCGGCCCGTCAGGTCAGTCATAAAATCCTTTTGCCGGACATTAGTATTCCGAAGGTCAAATTTCACATCCGCCCAATCGTGTCGGAGGGCCCCCACCAGGGTCAGACGCTCAGTTGGCCGCACCACAAGTTGCCCGAAGCCCCCGGTCTGAACCAACTGGGAAGCGGTATTCACAAAAGAGCAAGTTTTATTGGACACAAATTGAAATTGATTCGCGGGATTGAAAATGTTGTCGGTTCCCAGAATTGTATAGGCCAGACATGTGTCATGTCGGTCATCACGAAAATCCATACCAACCAAGACATCATGCTCCTGTCCGAACAGCTCAAACTTCTTGCTGAGGAACACCTCCCCGGCATAGGTGGCAAAGGTATCGTTTCGATCGCCCGCATCAATCTCCGTCGTCCCCTCTGACGTCAATGGCGCATACGTATAACTATAGGCATAGAAATCCTCACCGTCTCGATTCGACTTCGAATATTTACCTTTCACCGACAAGGTCAAATTCTCCACAAATCGATGGAGATAGTGGGCTTCATAGTTTTGCCCCTCGAAGGTGCTCTCGACCCCATTTGCGCTGCCTCCACCGATATTGCGCGTGCGTGGAATGTCGGGAGCATCTCCATTGGGGAATGTGGGAAATCCACCGCTGTTCCCCCCTTTAAAATACTGATAATGGCCAGTCAACAATAAGGTGCCCTCTCCGCCAAACAAGTCCAGTTCGAGCGACGGCGCCACGGTATATTGTCGGACATCAATATCATCCACAAATTCCCCACCCTCTTCGACCGCGAAAATCAATCGTCCACGCAGGTTTTTGTTTTGTGGCAACACACCATTGACGTCAATATTCCCGCGATACAAGCCATAGGATCCTGCTTGAAACTCAGACGTGGCAAAATTATCGTCTTGGGGACTTTTGGTGATACGGTTCACGATTCCGCCAGGGTTCGCGGCTCCACCTGTGATAGAGGCTGGCCCTTTCACAATTTCATAGCGTTCAATGATCGCGGGGTCGGGAGCCCACACTCCATCGATGGGCAGACCATTAGACTTCAATCCCGAAACGCCATCCAAAAACCATGGAGCCACGGAAAAACCACGGATTGAAAATGATTCAGATCTTCCATAACGAGTGACTTCTCGTGAGACGCCACTCACCGATTCAAAGGCCTCGTTCTGCGTCAGGGCACCCGTATCACGAATAAGATCGCGGGTCACGACCCCAATGGACGTGGGCGTTTCTTGGATAGGTAAGGCAGTGCGGGTTGTCGTCGTGGCCTTGTCTGCCTTGTACCCATCGACGGAAGGAAGGAATACTTTGGATCGTGTGATGGTCTCTTCGATCACAATAGGGTCGGCCTGAATCACGGTACCGTCGCCGTTTGGGTTTGGTCCAACATTCTGCTCGTTGCTGAGTCCTTGGATAGTCATGGTCTGCAGAGTGACGGTCTTGGCGTCTGAAAAGCGATACTCCAAGCCAGTGCCCACAAGTAATTTTGCTAACGCCTGTTTCGGCGTAAACGTTCCTTGTATCCCCCGGGATCGGCGTCCCGTCATAAGTTCCGGAGAATAGAGTAATTGCAAATTCGTCTGCCTTCCCAATACCAGTAAGGCCGCATGTAGATCTCCTGCGGGGATATCCACGGCTAGTGCCGAAGGGTCCATTGGATCTTGATTAGCCGCCACTCGGATAGTGGCTGATGGCGTTTCCTCATATAACTGCATTCCACTCTGACGACCTTGCGGTCTTTGAGCAAAGAGGGCTCTAGAAAATTGTCCTTGCCCTGTCACGTGCGATCCAGCATCTCGTGCGCGTTGCTCACCATTCTGAGACTGCCAGGGTTCCTCTGCCAAGGCCGGATTGTATGTGGTCAACGCCAAGGAAGAGAGCCCGACAATAAAACCCCATGTTAAGCTTTGACGATGTGAGCGAAAACGATTGTGATCATGAGGGCTCACCTCATTCAACACATCTCGATGGCACTCTAGCACTGCTTGGGCAACGTGGATCACTGCCGACTGAAGTTGTCCAGTCATACTCCTGGCTCGTTTGTTTCTCTTACCCAATTTCATCTTCTTTGAATACATTCCGTGTTCCCTTCTCTATCTGAATCCAAAAAATAAAACCCGACCTTGCTATCGCAACGACGGGCTCTGGATTCTAAATCTTCTGGCCTCAATATTGTTTGATAGTCTTCCCCTGGATCTGTGGCCAGGCGTTATTCACGAGGACGAAATACTATCTGAGTACCTGACCTATGAAGTTTCCGCTGATTGATCAGATGGTCGTTGTGGAAAGAGACTCAGGGTTGGAACGCAACGAACATATGCGAAGAAAGCAAATTAAAATTCTTCGACGCGTTCTAAGACGACGAGGTGGGAATTGATTTGTGTGGCTTTGACGGGAAAGGCTTCTTGCAGGGCTTGCGGAAAACTCTCCAGATCTTCAAGATTGAAGATTCCGCTAATTGGCAAATCTGCTAAGGTTGGATCTTGTAAGCGAATATCACCAGGGATATAACGAGCAAGTTCCTTCAGTACGGAGTTCAAAGGTTGCGCATGAAATATGAGTTTCCCCTCTGTCCAGGCACTTATACTCTGATCTTTGATCGATTCTATTGATGACAGATGACCGTCAAGTGTATACCGCACCTGTTCACCTTGTTTGAGTATGCGAGGACTAGGCATCCCTTCACGAAAGTGAAGGTCAGTCAACCCCACCTCCACAATGCCTTCAAACACAAAGATCTCCACGTGATGAGACATTTTTTTCACAATAAACTGAGTACCAAGATCTTGAACCATCCCGTTCCCTGCCTCAACCTGAAATGGTCGCTGTGAGTCATGCGTAACGGTGAACCGGGCCTCGCCCCGCTCCAATTCAACGAACCGCTCATGCTCAGAAAATCGAACCGAGAGCCTGGTTTCGGTATTCAGCATGACGGTTGACCCATCATCAAGGGTGATCGTTTGTTGTTCGCCTTTCGCAGTACGATACTGACTCGTTGAAATTCCCGCCGCCGACCACCACCAAATGGTCAAAACCATCACCGCGGCCAAGGCACGAATGGCCACAGACATAAAGGACCACCGACTTGTGACCGAAACCGTATCAGGCTTACGCGTCTGGGTATTCCAAAAGACCTCTGCCTCCTCTAATTCCTTTGTTAGGAGAGGTTCAATCGTATCGAGATCATTCCATACCTCCTGAAAAGCCGAGGGAATGGGGTCACTCTTTCTCGGGAAACTCATCCGTGAGTTCCTTTCATGGGAGTGAGGCGCTCATACCACAACACCGCCGCAAGACCTGTTCGCAAGACAATACTCATGACTCTCTTAAAGGGTGACGAACAAACATCAACCAACCTTACTTTTTTTGTGGATTGAGGTCTTCATTCAATTCCCGTCTTTCACTTCTCATATGTTGCACGGCTTCCTCAGGTTGCTTCAGTCTTGTTGACGTTGATGAATCCGGCTCAGATTGAAATCGAGGGTCGGCCATTCGTCGTTTACAATGAGCCAAAGCCTTCATCACATGTTTTTCAACCATGTTCTTGGAAATACCGAGCTGGGTCGCAATCTCAGCTTGAGAGCGTTCTTTAAACTTATGGAGGAGAAACACATGCCGACATTTGGGAGAGAGCTCACGAATGGCTTGATAGAGACGTTGCATTCGTTCCTTCGCTTCGACCTCCCTCTCCTGAATGGGCTCAATGATCAAGACTGATTGTATATCCTCTGATTCCAAAGACGTGTGCGGGAGTTTTTGCTGTCGTCGAAAGATATCAATGGTTAAATTCCTTGCCGTTTTATAGAGAAAGGCACGAGGATTATTGATAGGCCGTGACGACGGTTGATTTAATATACGCAGAAATGTTTCTTGAGTGACATCTAAGGCCTGATCATGGGACCCTAATCGTCTCGTGAGGAATGCCAGGAGTTCATCGTAATATTGACGGAAGTGAGAAAAGACGAGTTTTGTATCGGAATCAGACATGATAAAACTTCCGTTATCGTAGGGATTCGCAGTAAAAAAAAAGCTCAAAGATGCAATCAGCATCTCTGAGCTCTGGCCTCTGAGGGCTCTAGCCTGTAGAAGATTGGTTGGGAGAAAATCTATATTCTTCCTAGATGGGTCTCCTAGAACATGAACTGAACGGTTAAGAATTTCTTTTCATTTGGTAACAATGAATGATGATGATTCATATTATAATTTAGGCGGCGACGTCAAGACATTCCTTCCCCAACCCATTTGTGAAATCACTGGAAATACTGAGACACGGCAATCACACCACTAACAACACCACACAATATTCTGTCGGTAAAACAAATCGAAATCAACGCTGCATACAAGGGCACCCTGTCTGCGCAAACCCCACACCGTGAAGGCAGAAAACGCCGCTGACGGCTCTGTAAAACAGTCTCTACTTAGGGAAGAGAATTGATGTACACAGAAAACCCAGGAAAAATATTTGATCCTCATCAAGGGTCATGATCACGAGTGAAGTCCGAATATCAAAAACTGAAATACATTCGACAATCACAGTTCAGACTACAGCACCAATGCCAAGGTGGATAAATTGTCGCAACTCAATGTACATGTATTGGTCATTATGTTCCATCTGAAATCTCGCCAATCTTCCCGTGGAATGACACAAGGACAGTTGCGAAACAGTCCCCACCCCAGCCCCCATCGAAAGGCTTTGGTCTTGGGAGAATTCCGGTGCCGGATGACGACTGATCTCGTGGAGGAAAATATCGTTCAATTCTGATAAAGATTTCTATTATCATTGTCTTTTACAAGAGAGCTGTGAGATACTAGCATCACTTTATCAGTAAATATTTCATATTTTTCTTACTATCATAAGCGAAATAGGCATAAAGCGGTCCCATGATTTCCCCTCAAAAACATAACGAATTTCGTCCAATTTCAACAAGTCTCCTCATCATGATCCTCGTACTTCACATGCTGGTCAGCAGCTGTACGACGTCAGGGGACATTCAGGATCCCTCCTCAACACAGCCTTCAAAAAGTCCTGCGCCCACAAAATCGACCTTACCCAACACACCCACTCGTAACCCAGACAGTCGAGATGTAGAGTGGCAGAGTTCAACCCAAAAAGGTCAAAAAGCCTTGCTGGCTGAACGATATGTTGAAGCCATTAGCCATTTCCAGACGGCCCTTGAAATCGCTCGGAGCGCAGATCCACAAAGCCAGAGAGTTGCTCAGAGCCTGACTGATTTAGCTGACGTGTCAAAAGCGCAAGCACACATCAGTGAGGCCGAACAGTATTTGCGAAACGCCCTTCCCATATGGAAGACCGTTTTCGGCAATAATCATGCGAATGTCGCGAGTAATCTCAATAATCTTGGAACCTTACTCGTCCCTCAAGAACGCTTCGCCGAGGCCAAGCCGTTGTTTTCAAAAGCCTTAGCAATTTGGTCATCCTCTTCCTCACCCAACCAGCAAGCTATCATCGTCGCCTTATCGAACCTCGCGATTGTTCATCGTGCACAAGGGTACTGGCCTCGTGCCGAATCCCTTTATCGACAAACATTAAAAATACAGCAAGAGACGTTGGGCTCCAAAGACCCTCAACTGCTCAAAACCTTGGATGGGCTAACCTCGTTGTATCAGCAACAAGGCGCCTTTGCGGATGCCCTGCCTTTCATGAAACATACCGTAACCATTACGCAACAGGCCTTTGGCTCGAAGAATGCGGAAGTTGGGAAACGTCTCGTTGACCTTGGAGAAGCATATTATTTCTTAGGTCAATACGACGACGCTGAGTCCTATTACCAAAATGCCATAGCAGCCTATCAACAGGCCGGCGGAGATGACGCGTTAGAGATCGGGCAGACCTTCAACCTTCTTGCAGAACTCTACAGAGAACGCCGTCAATTCTCTCAGGCGCAAGAGGCCTATGAACTGGCATTACCAATCTATGAACGCGCACTTGGCCCAAATCATCCAACACTAGGCCAATTATTAGAAGACTACGCCAACCTTCACCGGCGCATGGGACAAGACGATCAAGCCGCACCCCATGAAGTCCGGGCTCGGGCCATTCGGCTCCACACGACACAATGATCAGATCCATCCTGACATGCTCCAGAAGAAGGCGCCGTCATTCTCATATGAAAATGACCAAACCCTCTTCTCGAACCACTCGACCTCACAAAAACCTTACCTCCTCCAGAGCTCGCCAACGAGTCGCGAAAGCTTGGATCCTTTCGCTTTTCGCCCATGGCTGTCTCATGGTCGTTATTAGCGTTGTGATAGCCACCGAATGGAGTAACGCACCTTCATCATCATTTGCATGGAAAGTACAATTGGTAGAGGCACCTCCGGTTCAACCTCAAGAAGAGATCCCACCTCCTGAACAAGAAGTTCCAAAAGGTGTAATTGAGGCCGCTCCTCCGCCTCAACCAGTGGCGCAGATAAAACGAGGAACCGAACATCACTTACGAAAGCGGAAGACTCTGGCAGTCACACCTGGTCCGGTACAATCGGAATCAGTCCGCCCTCATTCGAGACACACGTCCTCCGCTCAACCACCCACTCCACGCCAAACCGCCGTCCCCACGCCACTGCCATCGTTTAAGAAAAAGACTCAAGCTTCTCCAGATTTCATCGCGTCTCTTCCAAGTCATTCGGCGCCTTCCGAAACACACTTTCAGAAAATGACCTATCCAGACACGACGCATTCTCAGTCTCACGTCACCACAGGTCAGACTAGTTGGAAAGAAGGCCTTCAACAGTCGACGGAACGGAATCGAGAGTTTTCTGTGAATGGAAAAAAAGCCTTTGCACTAGAAGCCAATCCACAGCTGTTACATGAGGCACCCGTTCGTGCGCCTCAGCCACAAAAAGAAGACTTTGGGTGGCTGACTGACGCTGTTCATCAAAAAATCAAAGGATTGAAACGGTATCCACATCGGGCCAGAGTAGGAAAGATGGAAGGACAAGTCGTCTTGCGAGCGACCATTAAGAGAAGTGGGACACTTGAAGCTCTTGAAATAGATTCGCCTTCCGGACATCAACTCCTTGATCAAGACGCACTTGAAACCGTCAAACGAGCCTTTCCTCTGAACTTGCCGTCCACATTCCATAGAACGCAGGTCGTCCTTCTCTTACCTATCACCTACGCACTCAAAACCTTCTAAGTGAAGCATGCAACTCAATTTCCTCACTTCGGTATTAGCCCGGCAATCAGGAAGGAGGTGTCGATATTTTAGTCCCAAAATTAGATCGCTTGGGCCGCGATACGGCTGACATGATGCAGTTATTCAAAGTGCTTAAGGAACTTAGCCTAGCCGTTCGCTTCCTGAATGACGGCATCAAAAACGAAGACACTGTGGGTAAAATTGTTGACACCATTTTGTCGGCTTGCGCAAATGAAACACCAACGTCTTCTTGACTGAACTAATTTATGAAGGTCGAGCTGAAGCGAAAGCAAAGGGTGGAAAGTTTGTCCCCAAAGCGCATAATTGATCGTATCAATAATTGCCACATTGCAAACTGGGGACACCAGGGCAACAGAAATTACCAAGTAGACCGGTATTGGGCGTTCAATCATGTACAAGTTTTGACTAATCCCCACACCCACTGTCAGGAAAGCCTTATGCGCCAAACTCCCAATTCTTTTACCTTGCCATTTTTTTACACAACGTCGTGGGCTCTGGACCAAGAAAGGCTATGTGGAGTTCTCATCTTCAAAAATTGATTCAATTGATAGATCGAATAGGTGAGCTATCCGAAATGCCAAAGGCAACGACGGATCATATTTACCCGTTTCGATAGCATTGACAGACTGGCGTGAAACTCCCAATTCGTCAGCAAGGTCTGCCTGACTCCAATTTCGCAAACCGCCTAATTCCTTGAGACGATTATTCACCCGCGCTGCATCACTTGATAAGCGTAACAGAGCCCCCACGCACCAAAAAATGTTGGCGCCACCATCATCATTAAAGGAAAATGTTCGAGCTTCGGTACAACATTGTATAATTCCAGAAACCCACACATCACGACTAGGGATAACGTGATAGCTCCACCTTTGAGCATCGCCACTGCTTGAGTTTGTTGAGTATATTCGTCTGTCTCCCGAAGGAATCTCGCCAAAAGCCAGAATACGGCAATAAGAGGCATACCGGTTAATACGGCCACTAGAGCAGCGGCCCAGATTGGGGGATTATCGAGAGACTTAAGTACGAGCGGCCCCGTAAAACACAATACGCTATAGTAGAAGCATAACTGGGAAAAACCATCGCCGATAGCGCCGATTGGCTTCCTTGAAAGTGATCAGCAGCATATGAACACCCTGTCAAGCTTCCTTGACCATTAGGCCGAGAGATCATACTGTCAAGCCTCCCTTACATTTATTACCTTGCCAGTCACCAGTGTTCTGTGAATGACCACATCAAACTGTACTGTTTGAGTGTTCTACAATCAGCTGCTACGCGTCCTTAAAGTATATTTTCGTTCCAGTGGACCTCAGACCCCTGATTGAAGACACCCTCCTGGTTCTCTGTCGGCGGGGTATTGTCAGGTTAACTCCTATTTGACAGACTGTACACTATGACGACTCAAATGATTAGCTATCAACGACATCGTTATCCAGCCGAAACTATCAGCTACGCCGTCTGGCTCTATCATCGCTTCTGCCTCAGTTTCCGAGAAGTGGAAGAGCTGCTCGCTGAGCGGGGAATCATCGTGACCTATGAATCGATACGGTGTTGGTGCTTGAAGTTTGGTCCCGCGTATGCGCGAAGACTGAAGAAACGCCAAGGGAAATTGGGTGATGCCTGGCATCTCGATGAAGCAGCCATCACCATTCACGGGGAGCATCAATATCTGTGGCGTGCGGTTGATCAAGCTGGCGACACCATTGATATGCTGGTACAACGGAGACGCAATAAACAAGCGGCGGTGCGCTTCTTTCGCCGTTTACTCAAAGGCCAAGGCGGCGAACCCCGTTGGCTCTATACCGACAAACTCAAAAGCTATGACGCGGCGCACAGAGAGGTCATGCCAGATGTGAAGCACATCAATCACGTCTATGCCAACAACCGCGTGGAAGTCTCGCATCAGCCGACGCGACAACAAGAATCTCACATGCGCGGATTTGTCTCATCGAAACACGCGCAACGTTTTCTCACGCTTCACGGACTTACCCAGAATCTCTTCCGCCTTGGCCGCCACCTGATGCAGGCGGTGCACTATCGGCTCTGGCGTACGCAGTCGTTTCAGGTGTGGAAGGCCTCGGTGTGTGCATAAGCGGAGTGTGGGAACTCGTTCCATTGTGTCCGCAGCAAGTTAACCTGACAATACCATGGCAAAACGTCAATTACGAACATTGGAAGAAATCGACGAAGAATATTATCGGGAACATCCTGACGAGATCGAAGGCTATCTCAAGGTGTGCTTTGAAGAGTACGCCAAGGATCAGTCTACCCCGGCCTTGTTGTCTTCTCTACGAATGATTGCCCGCGTGAAAGGCATTACCACGATAGCGGAAGAAGCCGAGATGACGCGCAATGGGGTTCAAAAGGCCCTATCAGAAGAAGGGAATCCTCGCTTTGATAACATCAATGCGATTATGCAAGCCATGGGCTATTGTTTGATCCCGGAAAAGCTTGAAATCCATGCTGGCCAATGAAATACAAGGACTTTCGCATAGGATGCGAGTTTAGAACGGGCAGTGGGAAACGATGGCGGTGTACGGATAAGGGAACGCGGGTCATCGTGGCCATTCATGTTGAGCAATACCCTGATGATCCCAGTTGGACTCATGGTCCGCCTTATGCGCTCGAAGAAATGGTGTTTGATGAATATGCTCAGGAAGATTGTGTGAAGATCGAATCCGCTTGATCTATTGCGTGGAGGATTAACCAAGTTTGGAATGAAGAATCCCGAGATTGCACTCGATAGAGCCGGAAATATTGTGATTATTGATATATTTAAAAGAGGGCGTTCATTTCCGACAAAGACGCCATTAACCGACTTTCGACCATAGCAAAGGTGAGCAATGATTACTATTTATCCAACTGGCATGCTGCGGGGTGATCACTTTTCGCCAGCGGAAGCCGAGCGAAAAACTGGGGTGAAATTTTCCAAAAAAAATGAACTTGGAGAAATTGGAAAACGAGGTCGCTTCATTGGTAAGCCTAAACCCTACGGTTCCGCTGTGATAGAACTGTGTGACCCTGAAGAAGGGGTACAAGGGAACCTGAGGTTGGAAGATCCACTGATCCAGACCCTGATTCAACATCATGGCACTTTTCGAACCTGTGGAGCGACCGATATTCATATCTCTATGGCTGTGGTCTATCAGTATCAATGCAACATGGCCTTTGACGTAAAGCTCATGCAAGCGCTTGGGGAGTGCAACATCGAACTCTGGGTCTCGTGTTACGAAGAAGCGGGAGACGACGACGATGATGACGATGATGACGATGAAAATGAATGAAATTCGACTTGCATGGGTAAACGAAGAGTAGAGGAGAAAATCGCTTACATTCAAATAGGAACACGGACGAACAAATGGATACCGACGAGCGACAATGGGCAGGACAAACCAGGCGACGCGTTGCAGGGATTCTCCTTCTTTTCATTGTTCCAGGTATGAGTTTTATTGGGTTTTTCACTCCTGATTCCATCGTCATGTTCCAAGAAGGGGGGTATGATCTTTGGCGCGAAGTGTGGTTTGAGTGGAACCGAATTGGGTTCGAGGCATGGGTTTCTATTTGGTGGGCATTCTTAGGTGGTTGTCTTGGATTTATTCTAGGGGCTCTTCTTTGGTACACCGGGGTAATAATGAGTGGGTTGCTAACCCCAAAAGAAATGGAGGAGTTCGAAGAAACAAGGAATAGAGAAGGCCTCTTTGCCGCAATGCGTGGGGAAAGTTCGGGGGACACGGATAACGTACAATAATGATTACTATTTTTCCAACTGGCATGTTGCAGGGCGATCACTTTTCTCCAGCGCAAGCTGAGAGAAAAACCAAGTTCATTTTTCCTAATAAAAATGAATCTGGAGAGATTGGAACGCGAGGTCGCTACATTGGACAGCCAATACCTTATGGTGCAGCTGAGATAGAACTATTTGACCACGAAAAGGGCTTACAGGAGAACCTGACGTTTGAAAATCCTCTGATTCAGACACTGATTCAGCTCCATGGCACCTTCCGAGCCTGTGGAGCGACCGATATTTATATGTCCGTGGCCTATCAAAACCAATGCAACATGGCCTTTGACGCAAAGTTGATGAAGGCTCTCGGGGAATGCGACATCGAACTCTGGGTCTCGTGTTACGAAGAAGAGGGTGACGACGACGATGAAAACGACGATAAAGAAGAGTGAAATTCGACTTGCACAGGAAAACGAACAGTGAAGATATGGGATAAGCCACGTACTTCAGAATACTTGCTCTGATTGAGTGATTTTCTTGCAGGAAAGAGAGACGCTGATCAGTTGTATACGGAGAGATTCTAGTTTACGTGGGCTCTTCGCTCATACTCAGTTGCCTATGTGTCTATCGTGTGTGATCTAGAATCTGTGCTACGGTAGCTTGCCGATGAGCACATGCTATTCTTAAATCCCCACGACAAACCCGTTTGCTCTGTTTTCATGGATTCAACTTTTCTCCGCGGGCAACTCTCAAGAGACCCGTCATCCATTCTATATTCCCTCAAAAAGTAGAATGACTCCCGTTGTGCCTGGACGGATCTGAATAGCAGCCGAACAAAACAGACAACGCCCCACCAGGGCGACAAGATTATTGAGATGAGGGGCGAGGATCAAACGGGCAGTGACAGGAGTAAAATATTGTGATTTCCTCTTTTGGCTTTTGTGAAAGGCATCAATCGGGAAATGAGAAACTCCCTGAGTTTCAGCCTTTTCCCATCTGATAGTTTCGCTCATCGCACGAACGCTCCTAACGCGCCAATTCCCTCGCCATGGTTCTTCCTTCATGAGAAAAACCCATTTAACCCAGTCTCCACGCCTTGGACTTGATCATTGCTTTCACTAAAAGCAATGATTAAAAGTGGAGTCTAACCCAACAATCAATCAAATCAATGAAACCAGAGGCATGGTCGGCGTTCTCACTGAAGATGGAGATTATTCGACCTTGGAATGATTACGTGGTGATATGGTGGAAACAGGAGACGAAGGACAGTGGCAAGGTGGGACAGTCTTAGGAGATGAACGTTTCACGAATAACACTCACAAGAAAAGTTTCGTTGGTTGCTTCCAAAACCACCATATCTCTCAAGACAATTTACGAGTACAACTTCTTTTTGAATAAGAAACTCTCACAACGACATGACAGTTAGGTCATATCAGCGGTTAAGGCTCGACGCACCGCTTTCGGTTCCCGATCAATCACAAAAAGAAAATTCTTCGAAGCCCCGGATGGGACGCGGCGACCCTGCTCCCAATCCTGAATGGTTCGCACTGGAACCCCAAAATACTCGGCAAAGGCATTTTGGCTCATGTTCAGTTTTTTACGGATACGGCGCACGTTGATTTCATCGGGAATATGCACCATACATCCATGATCTTTTTTCCCTTCCGCAAACGCCAAGGCTTGCTTGGCTCCCTGTAGGATACTGTCTCCCGCTTTGCTCATGATCATGTCTCCTTCTTCACAGCCTGATAGGTTTTCACTAATTCTCCCATGATTGAACGCAGGCTATTTTTCTCAGCTTGCGTCAACGTCGTTTTATCCGTCTTGGCAAATACCGACAGCAAGAATACCGGAATCTTGTCGCCCGAATAAAAGGTAATCACCCGATATCCGCCACTTTTGCCCGTACCGGGTTTGGGAAAGCGCACCTTGCGTACTCCCCCGGTTCCTGAAATTTCTTTTCCCGCGCTCGGATGATCCGCGATATAATCAATAAAAGCCTCTCGCTCGACCTCCGTAATTCGGCACTGCTTCGCCTGACGCAAATATTCATCTGTTTCCACCACAGCATGCATATCTATATGCTACGGCAATGCCGTATATCTGTCAATAAGTTTGATCTTCCTTCTGTATCTGCTAAAGCTGGTCATCAGATGACCACGGCTTACCCGAGAAAGCCCACGTATTACCAACACGTCTACTACCTTCAATGGATCTATTTTTGCTTTGGCAAAAAGCGGGAATTGAGTTTTGAAAAGGCTTCGTTACCGAACGTCTTTAGAAATTACTAAGCGTAAAATCTATCTAGAGTTAAAATCCTCATAAAATTGCATAATTTCATTGATAGTCATCGTTGTTCTTGTTTCCCGACTGATTCAACCATCAAAATTAGCAGGACAGTCCGTTCAAAATATAGAAGGATAGCAATCGGTGTTCAATACGCTTTTGCAAGCAATTTGAAGAAATCCTATGGCCATTTTGGTACCTTTGTTGGGCTGGACCCATTATCCACTCAGATCAGGGGTCGCAGTTCAGCAGTGATGAATGGTATCGGTTCTGCCAGACTCATGGCTTGCTCCCCAGCATGAGTCGCCGAGGAAACTGTTATGATCACGCCGCAGTCGAGTCCTTCTTTGGCAGTTTGAAGAAGGAGAAAATACGCCGACACATCTTTAAGACTCGTGAAGCCG
>JAJDBM010000026.1 GCA_029261355.1 Nitrospirales bacterium
TAATTCCGATTCCCATAAGACGCCTAAAAAGCACCGATCTAAATGATTTAATGGGAAACGGGAATTTTCAGATCACTGATACTGAACAAATATATGCAGGGGCATCTAGTTATTTTCTGGTAGCAAAGAAGATACACAAAACATAACAGGCGCATACAGTTGGCCGGCGGCGGTTGATGAGCGACCTCAGCCGCGGAGCACGTTAATGTCTGCTCTTGGCCGAATGTACTCGTAAACAGATTTGAAATTAACTCAAGAGTTTTGACGGTCGCAAAGCGATCCAAAGCGGACATTTTAGTGTCGTCATCAATCGGACAGGCTTCACTCAGGAAGCCAATCTGAGATTGCCTCTCCAATCGCATGAGGGGAATCTTCTTGAATGAAGTGCGACCCCTTCACGGTAACTTCCTTGAGATTGGGCCACGTGCGGACAATGTCGCGTGCATAACCTACCAAAAATGCACCAGGCTCTGCGTTGATAAACAACTTTGGGATATCCTTTGATTGCGAAAGGTAGTCCGCATAACGTCCAACGAGTACCACGGTGTCTACAGGTTTACCAGCAATCGGCAATTGACGTGGACCAGCCAACGTAGGCCTCCGATCTTCGCCCGTCTTCAAAAATGGTCTACGGTATTCAGCATGTTCCTCTTTGGTTAAGGGGCGCAAAATTGCACTGGGCAATAAAGTCTCAATAAAAAAGTTCTCTTCTAGGGCCATTTCCTCACCCTTTGGGGACCGCAACGCGCCGATTGGTCCATGCAGTTCTTTCGGGAAATCGTCCCACGTTGGGAACGGTGTCACAATTGCCTCCATAAACGCGATGGCTTTCACGGCGTTGCGGTGTTGGTTCGCCCAATTGAATCCCACGCCCGAACCCCAGTCATGCAGCACAAGCGTGACATTGTTGGTGACACCGAGCTCTTTTAGCAACGCAAAGGTGTACTTGCTGTTTTCCGCGAGGGAGTAGCTGCCATCTTTGGTATTGTCCAGCTTGTCGGAATCACCCATGCCGATCATATCGACAGCGATGAGACGGCCCCGCCCTTCCAGATGTGGCATCACATTCCGCCAGAGATAGGTTGATGTTGGGTTGCCATGTAAAAACACGATTGGATTACCGGTTCCAGATTCGATATAGGCAATCTGCTTCCCGAGAATGGTTTTAAACTTTTTTTGGTACCGCGTTTTATCGGTGTCATTCGTCATCATCGAACTTTACTCCTTGTTTTTCTGTAGTGGTTCACTCTTAGCAGCATAAATAGATCTAGCGTGTCAAAAGAGCACGCTAATCATCATCACACTCAATAACACCAAGTTTTGATAGTTCATCTTGCTCACGGGCTTTCTCCTTTCGATGGAATTTATATGATTAAGTCACATAATGATTAGATTCGTTACAATTGTCTATAGTTTTTTATGATTCAATCATATATTCTCTATCTATGAGTTCTGACACCTACCTCTCCAACCTCTTAGGGGCATTTGCAACCACCATTACTTCTAGTCTTGAGCGAGAGGTCTCTGAACTTGGCGGTCGTAGCATCAAGGCCGAATCTGCTTTGGTGACCATCCGCAATCATCCGAATGACAGCATTGATGTCCTCAGCCGTATACTCAGCCTGACCCATTCCGGTGCGGTGAGACTCCTGAATGCACTGGAAATGGACAAACTTGTAGAAAGGCATCCAAGTGGTGAGGATAGGCGGTCCGTTGTCATTCGGTTGACGGCCAAGGGACGAAAGCGTGCGGATAAAGTGTTAGAGGCTCGGGCGCGGGTGACGAATGGGGCCCTTCAATCGCTCACCGCTACACAGCGGGAGGAACTCGCGCCAATTTTAGCAAGTGCGATTCAATCGTTAACCGAGGGGAAAGACGAGGCGCGGCGTATCTGCCGACTTTGTGATGAGCGAGTGTGTCGACCACAGGGTTGTCCTGTTGAAGTCGCAGCAGGAATAAAGGAGGCAGAATCTAGCGCCTAGCGGTTTTCGAATGACCGCTACTAGCTGACTGCAGACCTGTCCGTTGCCAACTAATAGCTGACATGGTTCTTCTAAAATATCACCGCTCAATTTCTTCTGTAAGGGAAAAGACTATTTCTGTTCTCGAGAAATTGTTTTTCATTATGCCACGCAAAATCCTGGAACCGCCATCTTCTCGAAGAGATGAGGTGAGGCTACCGTACTCGGCGGGTAGTCCGTAAATTTCGCTTGAAATTCTGGATTATGAAATGCTCGCTTGAAATCTTCCACTGATTCCCACACGGCATAATTAAGAAATACACTGCTTCCTCCAATCGCTCTGTAAAGTTGTGTGGAAATATAACCGGGTTGTTTCTTCATGATTGCGGCATCGGCTGCCCATGCCCGAAGAAGTTGATCTGTCTCTTCTGGTTTGACCGTGAACTTGTTTATGAGAACAACCGGTCCGACATTCTGTTCCATCTGCTCGAATACAGTGACCGTCTTATCCATTTCTTCAAAATTCAGCATACTGGTACTCTCCTTTTAGTAGTTAATAATAAGTATCAATGTACCTTTGTGTTCTTCTTGTTCCTTTTAAATGAATAGGGGCTAGGGTATGCGACCTGTTGCTCGGAGACCGTCACGCATGTTGAGCCCCATCAAAGTCAGATTGATGGCACCCGCAACAATCTCGATCATTTGCACGGCATAGAAAGAGAATCCAAATAATCCTTGTGAGGCCAGAGAGTTCAAGTAGAAGGCTGCGGGAACGAGAATCAATAGCCCGTTAGGACCAATGATCATCATACGCTGTTTTTTGGCTAGAAGAAGTGGATCGCGTCCTTTTCCCATTAGCCGGAATCCGCTTCCACCGATCGCTGCCATCGCAGGGACAAGGATAACCATCCCCCACAGGATGTTTTGCTTCACGGCCGCTATCATTTCGTAAGTACCAAAGAGTTCTGCCCATGCTGTTGAGGTCCAAAACGTTAAAATGAGGACAAAGCCAATGACCCCTGCAATAGCGTGAGCCCGTCGGATGATCAGATATGACTTCACAGCTTACCTTCCTTTCGATCGTTTACTGAATTCTCGCACCACGACGACAGCTTCCTTCACATCACGTTCACGCATCCCCGACGACACGTGATTGGCCCATTTCACCTGTATATGCTTGACCTTCTTCAATGTGGCCTGTTCGCGCTCGGTGAGCTGCGCGATTTTGGCTCTTTTATGATGTGGTTTTTCGAAAAATTGTGCGTTCCCCTCTGCATCAAGGATATTGACGAGTCTTTGAACACTAAGTCGCTGTAACCCCATGTTACGGGCGATTTGAGTCACGGTGAGCGGGATTTACGTGAGGTCAATACCTCCCTCTACTTGCCACCCCGCACTCGTCTGGTTCAGGTGATGGACGCGACGATCCTCCGCGCGGAGGATCGTCCCATTCAGCTTGAACGTTTCAAGGAGAAGATCAGTAAATGCCTCCCCAGTCGTAGTGTGAGTTTGTGTGTGGTGGTTTTTTGCTTTTAGTCCTAACGACAGTAGGCTGTCATAGTTGGCAGTGTACTGTCAATATAAGCAAGGGCGTTTTCATATTATGATCTATAGAAGTTATTCGGGGCGAAGGTATTATATGTGGTATTTTATTAAATCAGATCACGGCTTTTGCCCGAATGAAGACATGTCGTGGTCGACTTCCAAGCGACCGTTTCAAAGAAGTCAAATAGGAAAGAATTAGGAGTGACGACTCTTGTAGTTGGAGCTAGCGGAGCAACCGGACGCCTACTCGTAGAGCAATTGCTCGAACGGGGACAGTACGTAAAGATAATTGTTCGATCAACGGCAAATCTTCCCGTTATCGTTATGAGTCACGATAACTTGTCTGTAATTGATGCAAGCCTTCTAGATCTGAGCGATAATGAGATGGCTCAACATGTCAGTGGATGTGTTGCTTTAGTCTCGTGTCTTGGTCATCGCCTGAGTGTTAAGGGAATATTCGGGTCTCCACGCCTGCTTGTGGTCGATGCCACTCGACGACTGTGCAATGCCGTCAAGGCAAACAAACCAAAAGAGCTAGTTAAGTTCGTGCTGATGAACACAGCTGGAAATAGCAACCGCGATCTCAACGAACATATATCGTTTGCTCAGAGGGTTGTCATCGGTCTTTTTCGTTTACTGCTACCTCCACACGTGGACAACCAAAATGCAGCGGATTACCAGCGCACCCAGATTGGGCAAAACGATGAGTCAATCGAATGGACTGTCGTACGTCCGGACAATTTAATCAACGAAACCGAAACAACTGAATTTGCGGTGCATCCTTCGCCAATTAGAAGTGCCATATTCGATGCGGGCGTGACCAGTCGAATTAATGTAGGGTGCTTTATGGCTGATCTGATCAGTGATGATACCACATGGAACGAGTGGAAGGGCAAAATGCCGGTGATCTATAACAAAAAAACTAGAAACAGTATTCGCAGAAAGCAGGTAGAGTTCTCCTTTTTGACGAGTTCGACTTAAAGCGAACATTTAGTTCTCTAAGATAACTTTGCGAACTGAGAATTGAGGTAAGGTGGGTGATGGACTCCCCCTCACAAAGCTCACTGTAGTTTCTGATGGCTTCTGGACCGGGCTGTATAGCGTCTCATTCTCCAACATCGTGAACATCTCGATGATACCGGACGCCCAAGCCCCGTGTGACGCGTTGGACTATCTCAATCCTGTGCTCAAAGGCAAAATCATTCTGACGAATCTTCATGATGACGATGCAGTGCTCTACCAGTTCTGGCATCTGCAGCAGAGGTATGGCTGGGAATACCTCGAAAAGCTCGTGGCCAATGATCCGCTTTGGATTCGCGGAACTGGGATGCCGTATGTGGCCGTCGATAGCAGGTGGTATCCTGTCTCGTTCACGACCTCGTGGGTGTTCGTATCCTATGAGGATAATGATACTCGGTTTCTGTTGCCCAAGAATGATTTATTTCTAACCTGGACTCAATCTGCCGCGATTCCTAAAGGTGCAATGCATACAACGGCCGCCAAACTCTATTTGAGGTTTGTCCTCTCCAAATAATTTGAATCGGGTTGGTATCAGTGGCCTGTTCGGACTGATGTCTCAACCCCCGGAGGATACCAAACGGTTCACCATCATAACTCCAGTCCTGTCGACTTCCATAACTTCATGCGCGATCGCGCGAAAGTAGAATAATTCAAAATGCAGATTGAGGAACTGATTGGTCCAGTGACGGGAATCTCCCCAATGGTGATGGATTACACCCAAAAGCCGTAGAGGCCCAGAAATAGGAGACTGGGATGAATTTTTTTTGTGGTGCCAGTGGTTTAGTGGGTAGTGCCATCGAGCAAGTGTGTTCGCCAAAATATGACATTGTACGTGCGGGGAGGAAAAGGGAGGTGGAGGTCGATGATACGGGCATTAAATCTGTCATTGCGATGTTTGAGCAGGTTGGGAAATTCGATGCCCTCGTGGTTGTCGTTGGTAATGACAGCCACGTTCAAGCCCTATAATAACTTGACTGATGAAGATTATCTGTATGGCTTCCAACGAAAGTTTATGGCTCACATAAACTTGGTGCGAATTGGGACGCTGTATGCTAATGATATCGGTTCCTTTACCTTATCCAGTGGCTATCTCAGTGACTATCCGTACACGACCAGTGCGGCCACGGGTCCCCAGAATGCCGCCGTCGATTCGTTTGTACGGATGGTGAGGCCCATGTTGTCAAGGGAAATTCATCTTAACGTGGTCAGTGCGGCTCCAGTGGTCTTACCTGAAGATGTTAGGCCTGGCGTAGTCACAGCCAGCCAGACCACAACTGGGTACATCACTAGTATTGAAGGAAAGATGAATGGTGAGGTAATACGCGTGTGGGGTGGCCGTGAATATGAGCCGCGCGGTTAATAGTAAAATGCTCTTGTGTCCGCTCCTGGTCGATCGTAGACCGTCAAGCCAATAAATGCAGGGTTTTCTTGATTGCTCCGTTTAGTTACTCGAATCCGCTTGCCAGAAACGTTGCATTTGTAGGTACATAAATGATGCTGTCCAGGTAATGAGCAGCAGTCCTGTTAGGGCTTCCATGCCCGTGAGGAAACGAATTGGCCCTTTAGGAATGAGATCTCCAAAACCGAGTGTGGTGTAGGTGACAAACGAGTAGTATCCACAGTCTCCCAGAGTTGGTTGAGAGACCAACCCTTCGAACCAGCCATATTCTTTGAATCCGGTCAAGGAATAGTATCCAAGTCCGAATACCCAGACTTCGATCACATGAGCGATTAATGCGCCCAGTATACAGAGCATCAAATTTACGCGAAAACGGTGGCGTGGCGATACCATAAAGTCTGACAGCCGAAGCAAGGCTTCGAAATGAATCAAGACGGCTAAACAAACGAGGAATAATGTAACGAAGAGAGTCATGATCATAGGTTATTGTTCTGGGGTAATGAGGAATAGATAGATCGCCCCACAATCATTAATTAATTCTTGGTAACTGTTCTCCAGAAAGAAGGTCGAGGATTTTCGATGTTCCGATTGGTGTTTGCCGGATCACGGGGTTCTCAGTTCGCGCTGACTGATGTCGTTGAACCTCATCTATATCCACCGCAGCATAAGACACAGAATGTTTTCGAAGAGCGGCCAAGGTACGATCGACTTCTTGAGCCGGGAGAAACAGACGTACCGTTCTTCATTGGCTACGTACAACGGATCTAATTCAAGAATTTCACATGCACCACAGACGGAATCACTGATTGGTATTTTTGACTCTTCAATCGTTGCTTGAACTTTTGAGGTTAGGGCCAGTTCATTGAGAGCGCTGGCCAAGCCCCCGCGGGTCAGATTTCATAAACAGTGAATGGTCACCTCTGAGTTCAGTCAGTCAACAATGACCTCATGCAATGGAGTCGAGTCGCTTGAGAACGATAAGCCTTCACGGACATTCATGGCCGCAATTCCATGTGACCCCAGGTCTTCGCTGATTATCACGTGGTCTCCTGGTTCAATACGAGGTGGTCCGATTTCGACTTTCCCTACGCCAAAGCCATAGAGCCTGTTGAATTGATCCGCTTTCAAATAAAACTGTTTCCGCACATCAGGGTCAGTGAGTTGAGGTCGAAAGCTGACGATATCGGAGGCCTCCTGTCTTTTTTCAACAATCGTAGCCGCGTGAATGAGATAGGGGTTAGAAGGCATATGAATGATTCAATAAATCTAGATTTGTCGTTGACTAGCAAGCCTACTGACTTAACGTTCGCACATAGGAGAGAACCTCATGGATTTCTGAATCTGAAAGATTCCCTTTCCAGGAAGGCATGGCGGTTCCTGGACGACCGTGTCGAATAACTTTGAGTAACGCCCTGTCTGGTTTGTCTGCTGTGGCGGTAAGATCAGCTGCTGGAGGGATAAGGGATTGGCCAATCGGACCATCGCCTTTTCCTTCTGACCCATGGCAGTTGATACAATACGTCTTGTAGAGGACTTTCCCGTTTATTGGGTTTTCGTTGGGACGCGTGATTGGAGGCGTGTTGTTACGTCTCTTTTTCAATTGAGTCGTCGGTTGAATGGTATTCTGGTTGAAAAGGTAGTCCACTACTGTCGGAATGTGTTTGTCGGGAATGGGACAACCAAATGCATGTTTCATCTTCTTCACAATTTCTTCCCATGTTGCACGTGAGTGTGGAGGTTGTATGTATACATATTCAGCTGAATGACAAATGAGGCAATAACTTGAGGCTATTTCACTCCCTGGTGCTGTTTGAAAGGTGAGAGGGGGGGAGGGAAGGATGATGGTCTCTGGAAATTCAGCCAATGCTCTTTCAAGGTTGAGAGGATGAAGGAGTGCAAGCAGAACTATCGCATAGACACGGAACGTTTTGATTCCTTGCGCTTGTCGTATCATTTCGTTCTACACAGCCTTTACGGAGACCGTTTCAATCACATTTCTGAGATATCCGCTAGGATTCCACCGTGCGTTCCACCGTTGTGATTCGCCGATGCGATTAATCGCCAAACATTGAAGATGATAGGTTGTTCCAGCAATTGGCGTAAATCGAGCTTCCCAGGGACGAAAGCTGAAATTGCCATAGTCTTCTCCCAAAGTGCTTTGTTGCCATTGCTTGCCGCCATTGATAGAAAATAGCACTTGATCAATGCCGTATCCCTGGTCAAACGCAATACCTTTCAGCGTCACTGGGTGCCCACTTTTTACCGTGGCATTGTCCTGAACATTGGTGATAAAGGAACGAACGGTCATTTTATTGATCGGCACCGTTGCGCGAAGCTTTTGCCCTGGTTCTATGCACCCACATGGATCAGCTGGAAGACGATAGGCCTGCTTCATCCAGAAATCTTGATCAATTGCATTCAGCACCTCAATATCGTTCAAGGCTTTAATCCAATAGGACGCGTACCAGCCTGGTATGACTAAACGAAGTGGATAGCCATTCAAATAGGGGAGGGGTTCGCCATTCATGGCATACGCGACCATGACTTCTTGACGTAGCACCTCTTCTACGTTTAATGATTTTCGAAAGTCTGGGGTGACGTCGGCCACAGCCTTATCAAGGCCATCAAATCGAACTTGAACGGCATCATCTTTGACTCCAGCTTTTTCCAGAAGATCCTTCAAACGGACGCCCGTCCATTTGGCATTGCCCATGGCGCCGTGTCCCCATTGCCCACCTGGCACTCGTGGCTCAAAAAACCCTCGACTGTTTCCCCCGCATTGACAGACCGCAGCCATCTCAACTGGTTCAAAATCATTTTTTAGAGTATCAAGACTCAGTGTGAGTTTCGTCTTGACTTGGCCCCGAATCGTTAATCGAAATTCATTGAGGTCAATGTGTGTGGGAATGTTGGCGAGATGCCAACGAACAAAAAAAGCGTCGTTCGGGGTGAAAATACTTTCATTGAAGACATGAAAGGGCGTTTCCAATTGAGGTGGTCTCGTCGTCATCACCATCAATGGGCGCTTTTGTGGAAAGGCGATGAGCGGACGTCGCCCGCGATCAAATGGTAATGTGATGGCTGACGGCGTCTCTGCACTTCCTATGCGGGTCCCGAATATAGCGCTTCCACCTAACATGATCCCGGCCTTGAGGAAGCCACGACGAGTCAGGGCGTTGCTGTCATTGACGTGATTCGGGATTTGTTTGTTTTCCATATACGTGGCTCTAGGTTCCTTGGAACGATCTTAAGTAGGTCACAAGCTTCCATGCTTCGTTATCGCTCACAAATTGGGGTAAAAACGAGGCCATGTCTGTTCCATGGCTCCCATGTTTAAGAATCCAAAAAATTTCCCCGTCGCTTCTGGCTGTTTGCCATGCTCCATCAGCAAAATTCGTGGGCATCGGGTGAGCCGACGTATCGTAATCTGGTCCCACAGGCAACCCTTGTCCATCACGCCCATGGCACGCCCAACAAAAGGCACGACCTTCGTACAGTCGTCGTCCTTGATCCATAAATGTCTGAGTAATGGTAAATGGATTTTTGAGTGACTGCGCTTCTTCTAATTGTTCATGTGGAACACGGGACTGTAACTCTCCCGAATAGGCGTGCATTGCAAGCGGAAGGCTTACGAGAAGAGTGAGCATAGTCATGACCGATATGAGGCTGATGCATCGTGACAGATAATTGGTCATGGAAATACCCTTTCTTTCATGGTTCGGGCTGTGTTGAACCGTGACCGTTCACGCATTATTTGACTAACGTTCGAATATAGTGAATGAGTTGCCAAATTTGATTATCGGACATCCCAGAGAATGCCATCATGCCAGTTCCCGGAGAGCCCTTCTTGATGATCCAGAACATCTGTCCATCTGAAATGTCTTGCATCGTCTCGCCACAAGTGAAGTTACGCGGGTGTGGATTCAACGCGCCACCCATCGGACCATGGCCATCACCTTTTTCGCCATGGCATTGCTTGCAGGCTAAAGGCATGGCCGTTTCGTGAAAGAGTGTTTTTCCAGCCTTGATATGCTCCTGTGACGCCTCCAACGGGTTGGTCATCTTTCTAAATGTGCCAGGAGCACGTTTTGTGTTTCGCGGTTGTGGGCAGACACCTGAGGCCTTTGAGCCTCCAGTTGTTGCAACTTGTGGTCCGCCTTTAAATGTGGTCTTTAAATAAGCAATGACATCGGCTACACCTTGGTTCCCACCAATCGTTAGCCCCCAATATGGCATCAACGAAGATTTTCCAACGCCTTTCCCGCCATAATAGATCACATTGTAAAGATAATCGAGAGGAATCTTCTCAAAGGGAATATTGGCATGAACGGCCGGTTTGGGTACTAATCCTGAAGCTGCTGGCCCATCGCCTTTCCCATCGGCCCCGTGACATTGCGCACAATATTCTTGATAAATTTTTGCGCCATTTTTCCTGTTCGGATTATTGAACTCTGTACTCTTCCAGGGTTCGTAATAAGGGAAATCCTCAATGCCGCGGGTTGCAATGAATCCTGTGACATAACGAAGGCCGAGTTCACTGACATCGCCCACAAATTCCCCACTGTGTGGCACAAAATCTGGTGGACTCGAGTTAAATCGATGGATCCAGTTGGCTTTGAGCCTTTTTCCAGAATCAAAGAATGTTGTACTTTGAGGGCCTCCGATCTTTTTCCCATCTACTATGATTTGATGACAGCCAATGCAGGAATGTTGTGTAAAGATCTCTTCCCCTAACTTGGCTTCCTGTATGCTGAATGTGGACATATCGATCGCATTGCTTTTCACACGAGAATCTTGCAGGTGGCTCTCGAAGTAATCTGCGATGGCTTCAGCCTCTTTCTGAGTCACGGCAGTATGTTTCTCTGGTGTTTGGGAACGATCCCATCGATAGCTTTTCGCATAGAGCATCGGAATCTTTCCCGTGAGCCAGTCCATGAGCCATGGTCGCTGGAATTTACTCCCTCCCCACATAAGATCTGGGGCCTTCAAGTTAAATCGACTTTCACCCTCACCTGTAAATTTGTGGCATGTCGAGCACAGATTGTTAACGAGTGTCTCACCGTCATATTTACTGTCTGCCCAACTAAGGCTCGGGCAATATAAAAGCACAACGATAATAAGGACCATTCTTGAAGTATTCCAAGCACGATGGGGTGTCATTTGATTTCCTGTGTTCAGCATTAAACCCTCCTTAGCAGGACTATTTTTAGTAACCATCATAATCGTGGGATCAAACGTGTGGCATTCTTCTACATCTTCCGAAAAAAAATGACCCATTTGTACTCAATAATTAGGATTCCTTCGGGTTCAATAGAGTATTGAGCAAATTTAGCGCCAGAATTTGAGGTAAGTCACGTAGAAGAAAATGCACATATTCACAGGGTATTTATTGGAGACGCGAAAGATGCTTGGATTGGAACAATATATATAAAGTTGTTCGCGTTAAGGCTTAACGAAACTTGTAACTTCACATGGAGTTGTGACTTTCTTCTTTTCTGGAGATAGGGGATAGCTCAATATTCCCCCAGTGAGCTTGTAGACTGTTTCAAAGCCGTATTGCAGTAGAATGCGTGCGTTAAGATACCTGATGGCCAACCTACACCTTGATCCGAAAGCATTTCCAAAAACTTTCAGGGGTTTGCAGTAACAAATCGTCACGATCCGTTATGGTTTCACCTACATAGTAGGGCAACCCGCAATTGGCACAAGAGACAAACGAACCACGCTCAAACATGACAATCTCTGCCGCTTCATTTGTGCGGCGTGCTTTGGCTGCTGCGCTGGTGCCACCGGCCACATCGTCAATGATGACTATCTTCATACATTTCATCCTTCGGTAAAGGGGGGGGCATCATTGAGACGTCGCGACTGCTCATGAATCTATTGCGTTTACTGAAAGGTCATCATGTAACTGGTGATGGCATAAATGTTTTCTTTTAGTAACAGAGGTTTAGGGATATAGGCGCCACTATCTGGAACGAAATCATTCGGATTCAGGTTGAATCGATACACCCAATCAGCTTGGAGTCGTGTTCCCATCTTGAGAAGAGACGTGCTGGACTTACTACCCGTATATCCACGACGATTTTTGGCTGGGGTCCAATGGCAGTTTGAACAGGCATGTTCCCGATACAATTGTGCCCCCTTTTTGAGTTGTTCCAACGTTCCGGGTTTCATTATTCCTTCTTGAACCCGTTCGTCTTTTAATGTAGCTAAGTAATGAGTCACTGCTTTGGCTTCATGAGCGGGTAGCGTCTGGTGGCTTTTTTTCCGCTTAGGATTATAATCATATCCCAGTGGATACAATCGCTGTGTGGGGTTTTGCAACCAGGCCTCAAGCCATGCAGGTTGATATTTATTCCCTGCCCAGATCAGGTCTGGTGCCTGTTTCGTTCGGCGCGGCATGGGAGGTCCTTCAATGCGATGGCATTGGGTACAGACCGTCTTGACGGTATGCGCTCCAGGACGACTCGTGTTCACGACCTCTCCGGAATTGGCCGCGTCGAGTCCTAATGTGAGGAGGCTTCCTATCACAAGAATTGTAAAAATTTTCGAATATTTCGTTAAATGTATTTTGGTCATTTTCGTAGAGACTGTATTGGTGATGTTGATCATGATTTGTGTATTTCAAAATGCACAAGGATTGTTTCACCATCTGATACGGTAATCGTCTTCTCCACTTGTCCCGCGACCGAGTGCCAGGCTAAGAGCGTATGTTCCCCAGATGGCACATTCACAATTTCGAATTCGCCCTTCTCATTTACGGGGTTAAAGTTCGGACTCTGAACCGGTAGCAATGTGCTCTGCATCGATTCATGTTGATCAAAGGTCAAACGCACGGTCGATCCTCGCTTTTTTATTTTAACCTTAATCGGCTTGTTGAGTTCCGACCCCTTAGTGGGAAGCCCGATGCCAAACATGACCAAGGATCTGGGCGTCAACACTTCATATGCTCGAACTGTATGAAGTACCCCTGATTGAGACTTTGGATCATCTGGATCGGCGACGTGATTGACGAATTGAATCATTTTTCTATTCACAACAATCCCCGTGTATGGGGAAAAGTCACACAATGTAATATCAACATGTGTTTGAGAGAAGGGCTCTCTCCAGGCCTCCTCTTGGATATCACGAATAGCGACAATGGCGTCTTGCAACGCTCCTCCTTGGCCCACAGTCATCAGGTTAAATATGCGGCGTCTTCCCCCATCAGTGGTTAACGGATGTTTAGCGAAAAACTGGGCATTAGGAAAAGACTGGAAGACAAACTTTTTCGGAGTTTGAATTTCACCTATATACCGTACCGTTCCTTTGATCGTTCCTTCAGTCACTCCCGTAGTTGGAAAGATGATAAAAGAAAGTACGAGTGCGCATATTGCGGAAATAATGGGTTTCATTTTGATCCCTCTTCATACTTCTCAAATCACATTTAGATATCGAGCATCCTTAGGGATCGTGTTGCCCTGGTCTATTCAGGGGAAGTGAAATATTGAAGGACGTTCCCACGCCTACTTCGCTTTCAACCCGGATACTGCCCTGATGCACGTCAAGCACATCTTTTACAATCTTTGTGCCTAATCCGGTACCTCCAGCTTTCGTACTGATGGCATTGGTGGTGAATAACCGTTCTCGTACCTCTGGAGGCATTCCCTTTCCAGTATCCGTCACGACCAACTCGAGCATCTGGAGTTCGGTGTTCGTACGCCCAGAAATTGTAATCGACCCGCCATGAGGCACTTCAGGGATCGCATTACTCACGAGGTTATATAAGGCCGTAAATACACGTTTTTCATCCGCCTGAATAAGGGGAAGTGTATCCAAATCCTTTCTATAAAAGGCTACTCCTTTCTCTTTGGCCAAAACATGGAGAGATTTCACAACACCTTCGACAATTTTTGAGATCTGACAGGAAACAAAATAGGGCTTGCTGGTGACCCCTTTGACGGCATCAGCAATTTCTCTCACCTGACCGTGAATACGTCGAGCGTTGTGTTCAATCATTTGTGTTAACTCTGTACAGGTCGCTTCGCTTTTGCGTGCTACTTCAGAATCGGCTTGGGCTAGTAATGGAAATATGTCTTTCAATTCATCGTCCAAGAGACTTGTTCCTGTGAGTACCGGCATCAGCATATTCTTTATGTCATGCCCGACATTGCCCAACACTCTGGTGACTTCCGCCATTTTGGCCGCTTCCAATAATTCTGCCGCCAGTCTTTTTCTCTCTGAAATATCTTGGAATGTGACAACTGCCCCGATCAAGTGTCCTTGGGCATTTCTCATTGGCGTGCTGCAATATTGCGCAGAAAAACTTGATCCATCTTTTCGCCAAAACAGCTCATCCTCTCCGACATGTACCAATCCATCTTTGTACGCTCCGTATATCGGACATTCTTCCTGTGGAAAGGGCGTGCCATTGTCCTTGGTGTGATGCCACAAGGTGTGGCTCGGTTGTCCCAGCAGCTCATGAATCTCATAGTTCAACATCTTTGCCGCGGCCGGATTGACAAATGTATGACAACCTTCGAGATCTAACCCAAAAATCCCCTCACCAGCAGATTGAAGCACGTACTCATTTTGACGGCGGAGGTCGGAAATCGTTTCCTCAGCTTCACGGCGAGCGGAGATATCACGAAATGTAACGACGGCTCCCATTAGCCTTTCGTCGTCATCGAAGATTGGGGTACTGGTGTATTCGGTGGGAAAGGACGTGCCATCTTTCCGCCAGAATACCTCGTCATCGCCATGATGAATGCGCCCATCTTTGTAGGCGCCATAAATGGGACATTCTTCTGGTGAATAGTGTTCTCCATTATGTTTTGTGTGATGCCAGAGAGGGTGACTAGGCAGACCCAGTAGCTCCTTGAGCTCAAACCCTAACATTCGAGCCGCTGCAGGATTCACAAAGGTATGCCGTCCTTCGAGATCTAGGCCAAAAATTCCTTCCCCTGCAGCATTCAAAATTAATTCGTTACTCAGCTCTTGAGTGTTCAGTACCGTCATGACTCCTCCCCATTATCCTCATCTCTGTTCTCCATGTCGTTGAAGCTGTTCATTCTCGAACCCATCGTGCAGGCTCTTGATAGAGACTGTTTTCTCGGAGGTCCCTCGCTCAACGGCATCAGGATCAGCGAGGGACCTACTCTCTTAATTTGTAAATGAGCCCAGTTCACGTTGACTCATGGCCTTTTCCACTGCTGCCACCAACTTTTCTCTGTCGACTGGTTTGGTCAAATAGTCGACAAGCCCATGCTTCATCAATTCTGTGGCATTTTCCAGATTGGGATATCCCGTCATCACAATCAGTGGTACACGAGGCCATTGGGATTGAAAAAATTGAATCGCTTCTAACCCATTGACCTTGGGCATGTTAATATCTGTTACGATGGCATCAAGCATCAGCGGATTATCCCCTTCCTTAATCTGTTGAATCGCTTGCTCTCCATCTTCTGCTTCAATCACGTGATACCCTGCCTTTTCCAAACTCATTCTTGCGACCTTTCGCACATCCGCTTCGTCATCGACTACCATGACTCGTCCCATAATGTACCCTCCTTCTTACGTGAATGTTGACGGTTTAATTTTCTGCAATCAAATAAGTGGTTGAGCAATGACTGTGCCAAAGCAGATACATGGCTTTTTCCTATTGATTGCAATAATGACAATGATTGTGATGAAGGAGGAGAGGATATCCAAAGAAATTGTTAACGAATAATGTAAAGGCTTAACAAAATTAGTTAACCAGTTAACATGAAAACGAAAGACTTGTGGGATCCTCATCTGGGAGGAGCGGGAATGTTTGTACTCACGATTGTCCCTTTTCTCTACGCCAGCGTCACACCGACATTCCCGAATTTGCTACAGCTAATTTTCCAATTCGCTAATATTTTCACACAAGAAATTCCATTACTCCTATCTCTTGGAAGTAGGGACGGTCTGAGCCAAGCAACGCGTTTGTCTTTCAGTGGTCCCTGAGCCATGCGCTCTTTCTTCATTGTGACAAGAACGTAATATTTCCTCAAAAATTCTTTCTTCAGTGTTCCGAGTAACTATGTATTTTTTTGAATGATTGGAATTTCTAGATGACAACTCATCGTCTGTTACTCAAAGCTAGCAATGAACATGGCCCTCATAGAGGACCTCAGGAAGGCGGGTGGAGTCAATTGTTCGAGTTTGACTGGACGCACAGGCATCGATGCAGTCGTTGTCCTGTTTGAGTCGAGAATCGGATACTGACGAAAGGGATAGCTTATGGAGAATCTCTTCAACCGCTTAACTTCCAGCCTCCAGAAGAAAGTCTGAATCATCTTCAGTCAGCACCAAATCAAAGTCTGACTTGACCTTTGGCCCTGTCTCCATTGACGTACATAAACATGTTTCTAGCGCATGCGTACAATTGATGGCGATGAGAAAAAGAGATTCTCCTCTTGCCTGATAATACGGATCAGCGAATTGATCATGAAGGAAAATACGATCCTGTATTTTCAACGCTGCAAGATCACAAGTTCGGACGCCGAGCAAGGCCGTTGTGCGATGCTGTGGGAGGACTGGTTTGGGAGAAAACCCTTTCTCTCGTACGTTCATTCGTGATTAATGTATCCCCAGACGTAAACGTTTCTCGTTTGATGGATTCGGGTCCATGCACGACGTCAAAAACCCGCGAGGTGTGTTTCTGTTCAAGGCGATAGTGTACTGGTTGCTGGTCATCGTGCCAGCCAATGGGTCGATCGTCTACCGTGGAAATGTCATCCCAAGTCATCGCGCCAGCTCTCTTTGTTTGTGGTTATCACGAGCAAATGGTGTTTGAGTCGAGTAAGAAGGGCCGTCAGTCCTGGATCGACAGTCGTGTGCTGAAGGGATGTCAGCGTTGTAGAGTTCATGATGTCTTTTGGCCTGGCTTAAGTTGGTACGTTTAGTCAGTTCTCGTATGAAGTTTCTTCAAAGTCATGTTTTAATTTTTGGCTTTTTACCGTTAGGACTGGAATTGGAGATTGCCGAAGTACGGCTGCTGCAACATTTCCCATGACCAAACGTCGTAACCCTTGCCGTCCATGTGTTCCCATGACAATCAGGTTAACTCCTGACTCGACAGCTGTCGCCATAATTGCCTCTGAAATTGGTTTGCTCTTGAGCAAATAATTGGTGGTGAGTCCTTGTTTGGTGAGCGCGTCTGTGAGGGCAGCCAGCCGTGCTTTCACGTCCTCTCGGTGCTGACGGTCTTCTGCTGGATAACTTAAGCTGAAGTCTAAGCTATAGGACAAGGGCTCGATGACATGGAGTAAGGTGATGGCGATATTAGAGGACTTTTCGAGATTCGTGACATATTCATAGGCATCAAGGGAACAATCGGAGAAGTCAATGGGAAGGAGGATATGATGAGGAGCTGTGGGACGGGTCCTGACTGTCAATTCGTCAGTGGAGGTTGTTTTCTTAGCTTCCAACGCGCGAATACTGAGGACCGGGCATGGAGCTTTGCAAATGACGCGCTCGGCCACACTTCCCATCATCACATGGTCAATCCCCGACCATCCATGAGTTCCCGTGATCACGAGGTCGGCCCGCGATGTTTTCGAAAATATAGCAATTTCACGGTCAGGGAACCCCTCTAGCAAGTGAGTGTGAACAGTCGAAAGCGTCTCTTTTGCTTTGTTCGCCAACTCCTCTAACAAGACCTTGGCCTGTTCCTGCTGTTCCTTGATGTAAATATTGGCCATAGCAGAATCGGGATCGACCTCATGAATCATCCCTCTCACGTGAATGATATCTAACGTGGCCTCCCATGTGTGTGCCCATAGTAGACTTGTCTGAAATGCAGGCATGGAGGATTGGGAAAAGTCCGTCGCGAAGACAATGTGATTAATCATGTGTTTCATCCACAGATTTTTTCTACACCTTCATGATGAATGTTGGGTTGTCTCTCAGACTGCTCCCGCACTCATTAAAAGGATTTCACCCTTCATATCTGGATGAATAGAGCATTGAAATTGATATTGTCCTGGTTGGCGAATCACGAAACGAAAGGTGACTTCGTGTTCCGGCTCAAGAAAGGCGCCACCCACGTCATTACCATAACTCGTGACACCTTGACTCTCCACTTGGGTGAGCGTTTTACTGAAAATAGAAGAACCGAAATCATGACGGACTTTGTCCTCATTGACAATGTGAATGACCGTTTGGGCATTGAGTTGAAGGGGCATTTGAGTTGATCGAAACTCAAAGTCTTTTATCCGTACATCCACATACTGTTCTGGCTGGGCATTGACTTGAGCAAACAAGCCGATAGCCAAGCACATGACGAGCATACTGCCGAGAATTACCTTTTGTCTTATCCTATACCATCGAATCATAGTGCTCTCCTTGTTTATCTTAATACGCTCCCTGCAAGGGATTGATCAATTCCGGCTGAGGCGTGGGGGTTATGTGATCTGATGGATATGATCTGCTTGGAAACGTTTCCGTATAACGAAGAATCTTCCAAATCTCTTGATCCGTCAACAGACTTTGAAATTCCAGCATGCCCGTACCTGGACTTCCGTTTTTGACTATCCAAAAGAGCTCGCCTTCTTTGCGCTTGGTCCAAAAATGATGATTTTTAAAATTGCGTGGGAGCATGTGGAAATTCTTTGCCGCAGTTCCTTTGCCGTCTCCATAGAGACCATGGCAGCGTGCACATATACCCTTTCCCTCATAGAGAGTCTTTCCATCAGCGATGACTGTATACGTTCGGGGTAGGGGATTCGCTATGGATCGAATGTCTTCGAGTTGCCCCATTGGTACTTTGGGATGTATGAAAGATGGAGTAGATGAGCAGCTAACCAAGGAAACCCATAGAAGGGTGATTGAACTAAAAAGAATATATGTATGCTTCATGATATCTGTCCTCTATTGGTCAGAGAAGAGAGTCTGTAGGCTTCCCCATGATCACGTGGTAACCTCCTGACTCACTGTTTTTGTGGGTATTACCCGATTTTTACGTCAATGCTTTTGGGTTTGGCTTTTTCCGTCTTGGGCAGATGGACCTGGAGAATGCCGTCACGAAATTCTGCAGAGACGTGTTCTGCATCAGCATCTTCTGGAACCGTAAAGATTCGCGCAAAACTCCCATAAGCACGTTCGACGCGATGAATTGTTTTCTTTTGTTCTTCATTTTCATACTTGCGCTCGCCCGTGATGCTGAGTACATCGTTTTGCACAGACACTTTCACTTCATCTTTCTTGACCTCAGGAAGCTCTGCTTTTATAAGATATTCCTTCTCGTCTTCCGATATATCGACCAGTGGCGCCCATTGTGCCACTCGCATAGCTTCCTGGCCACCTTCACTTTTCTTTACAGGAGCTCTGCCAAACAACGTGGATAGGCGGTTTTGTAATTCGTCTAGTTCATGCAATGGTTCCCGGCGAGTCAATGTGCTCATGGCACCCTCCTTGTTGGTAAGTGACCATTCCTAATGTTTGTTATCGTTTCCTTTGAACCATGATAGAGCAAGGGATATGCCATCATGATGAGTCATGGTTTGCATCCTAGATTCCTTTAAAAATATGGATATTTGCTTGTTCGTATTTTTAGATCGGATGTGGTGTGGATAGGTGCCCCACTATAGATCTTGTTTGATGTTGCAGAAGACTACAAATGAGATGAGAAGGACTAAGAGAAAAAATGAGAAGTTGAGTCGTTATTAAATTGAGTTTAAATTCGATGAGTTGAGCCAAGCTCTGGAACCGTAACGTCGATCGTGGGATGTTCGTCGCGCAGTGCTGCGGCTAATGAAAAAGATTGACGTTCTTCGCCATGTACGACAAAGATCTGACTAGGAAGCGGATCTATCGCACGCACGTAGTCTAATAAATCGTTTCGATCAGCATGGGCTGAGAGTCCATTAAATCGAACAATCTTTGCTCGTCGAGAAATCGGGCGTCCAAAGATGGGGACCGTCTCCCATTCTTCAATCAATTTTCTTCCTAGGGTATGCTCAGCTTGAAATCCCACGAGGGCGATGATATTCCGTTCATCTTGAACGGCATGCTTCAGGTGGTGTAAGACTCGTCCTCCCTCACACATTCCTGACGCTGAGATAATGACACATGGCCCCGGCATGTTATTGAGTGCTTGGCTTTCTTGGACAGAGGATACGTAACGAATGTACTTGGCTGCGAACGGATCAGCTTGATCCGTAAAGGTCTTGTAGGTTTTCTGATCAAAACATTCAGGATGACGTCGGAAAATGTCTGTCGCTTTCGAGGCCAAGGGTGAGTCGATGAAAATGGGTAATGGATCAATTTCATGGGATTGAACTAACTCTTTGATATGCATGACAAGTTCTTGGGTTCGGCCTATCGCAAAGGCTGGCACAATAATTTTACTTTGATGTTGTTGTGCATGAGCGACGAGCTCTCGTGCTTTTTGTTTCATCACGTCGTTACCTTCTTCGTGAATACGATCCCCATAGGTCGATTCAAGAATGAGCACGTCGCAAGTCGGTGGAGGTTCCGGATCTCTGAGAATTGGCATATTCGTTCGCCCAAGATCCCCCGAAAACAGAACTGAAACGGAGTGGCCATGGTGCGTATGTTTCAGCCAAATAGATGATGATCCGAGAATGTGTCCAGCATCATAAAATTCAGCTTTTATCCGAGGAGAGATTCGAATAGTCTTCCCATAGCGAACTGTGGAGAACCGTTGAATAATGGATCGCACATCTTTGGTGTCGTAATAAGGCGACAACCGTCGATTACCTCGACGGTTTTCCTTTTTATTTATGTATGTCGAATCATTCTTTTGTATCCTCGCGGAGTCCTGAAGCATGAGGCTTGTCAGGTCAGCTGTGGCACTTGTCATGTACACTGGTCCCTTGAATTTTTCTTTCGCGAGTATGGGTAATGCCCCAGAATGATCGATATGGGCATGAGAAAGCAGGACGGCATTGACCCGTTGCACATCAAATCCTAATCGACGGTTGAGGTGATCCGATTGCTGACGGCGTCCTTGAAACATTCCACAATCCAGAAGGATTTGAGTGGACCCGGCCTCAATAAGATGACGGCTACCTGTTACAGATCGAGCGGCACCATAGAATGAAATTTTCATAATGATGGAATTGTCGTTGAATGTTGCTATTCACTTTGGAGCATATTGTATCTCACGGATTATCAAAACTGGACAAGTCGCTTCATGCAGCACCGAATGTGATACGCTTCCTAGTAGAAAGCGTGAAAGGCCTCGTCGCCCATGAGAGCCCATCATTATGATATCAGCCTGGTTCGCGCGTTGCTGTTCAATAATTGCATACGACGGATCTCCTAACCCAACATAGCTGGTGGCAGGATACCCTATAGTTCCAACTTTCTTGGCAAGAGCATCAAGCTCATCCTGTGCATAGGCAAGAGCATGTTCTTCCAGTACATTGCTTTGTTCCAACGTAATAGGCCATGGGGTTTGAGGTTGTGGCCAGACTTTCATTAATTGTATTTCGACTGACTCACGAAAAGGATGCGTCGCTAGAAATTGAAGTGCTAGTTGTGCATCTTCTTCTCCTTCAAGAGGCAAGAGAATTCTCTGCAATAAAGGCAAAGAACCTTTCATGATGAAGGTTGAACACGGCGCCTGGAGTACGGTTCGATGAGACACACTCCCTAACATCAGTTCCTTCATTCGTCCTATCCCTCGTGCGCCTAACATGATCATATCGGGTTGAGCCGACTGAGCGGTTTCGAGAATCACCTCAGCCGGAGATCCTATTTGATGAACTTGTTGCGCTGGACCAAAATCTTTAGGCAACTCTTGAGCCATCTTGGAAAGTAATGCATTGCCTTCTTGACGTAATTTCTTTTCAATTTCATCACGCACTTGGTCCCGAACGGCTGATTTAATCATGGGGTGATCTAATTCAGTTAGCGTTAAAGCATGGACGAGAGTGAGTTCCTCTGGTGGCTTGAAATGTGCAAGAGCCTCAATTGCACGCATTGATTGAGTTGAGCCATCTATCGCCACAAGCATTTTCATCTTATGATTCCTTTTTCTGTGATGTACTTAAATGATGACAACGACGCATGCCATTTATACCAGCAAGAGCAGTGCCAGCAGATAGTTCAGGGACAGCCGAGGAGTATGGAAAGTGAGTACGCTCGTTAAAGGCAGTCTGAGTCACTGAATGCTAATGGGAGTAAATGACGACGATCTTTTTGAATCTCTTCCATCGTCCTAGATTATTTGTTCACTCAAAGTTGACAGCTTGGGTGAAGTACTTTGTCCTAATTTGCTACAGTAGGTGCAACATGTAGTGGTTATATTCGCCCCAAGAGAACAGAGAGTTTGGGGTTATGATTGAGAAATATCTACTGTGATTGAGTGGTGTGGCAGTGTCTTTTTATTCTTAACCTAGGTGGTATATGAATCAAAATGAACAGTCGATTCTTATTGTTGATGACGATCCGGATATGCGGGACCTCATTCAGGATATTTTGACCGATCAATCCTATCATGTTGAAACCGCGCAAGAGGGGCACGAGGCGTTGCAGAAACTTGAAAATGGATCATTTACTATCGTCCTGACTGACCTTCGGATGAAGGGGATGGATGGTTTGGAGCTTCTGCAACATGTCACGAAAAAACATCATGAATGTAATTTAATCATGATGACGGCGTTTGGAACCGTTGAAACAGCTGTGGAAGCTATGAGACAGGGGGCCTTCGATTATCTGACCAAACCCATTAAAACCGAGGAGCTGTTGGTCACGGTAGATAAGGCTATGCGCGAAGCTCTTTTGCGTCGTGAAGTGGTATCTCTTCGCAAACATGTTCATCGTGAATTTTCGTTTGATCAAATTCTGGGGAAAAGTAAACCCATGCGAGAAGTATTTGATCTCATTCGTCGAGTGGCTGATTCACAGACCAATATCTTGATCACTGGTGAGAGTGGAACTGGAAAGGAGCTCGTGGCTAAGGCACTTCATTTTAATAGTCAGCGAAAGTCTGAGCCTTTTGTACCTGTCAATTGTGCTGCAATTCCTGAGCATCTTCTGGAGAGTGAGTTGTTTGGTCATGTGAAAGGGGCGTTCACTGATGCGAAAGTCGATAAGCGTGGATTGTTTGAGGAAGCGCAGGGCGGCACCTTGTTTCTTGATGAGATAAGTGAAATGCCAATGATGCTTCAGGCTAAATTGTTGAGAGCAGTCCAGGAGCGAGAAATTCGACGAGTGGGTGCCACTCGCTCAAGTCCCATCAGCGTGCGCATCATTGCCGCAACCAATGTGAAGCTTGCAGAGGAAGTCAAAGAAAAGAGGTTTCGTGAAGATCTCTACTATCGACTCAATGTGATTGAAATTCGTTTGCCGCCACTTCGTGATCGTAAAGAGGATATTCCTTTGCTCGTTCAAGGGTTGCTTGAGAAGAGTATCGCGGCACAACAGAAGAACATCCATCAAATCGTTGAAACAGCGCTTGCACGCCTCTTGGATTATCAATGGCCGGGGAATGTTCGAGAACTCGAGAATGTGATAGAGCGAGCTGCGACACTTTGTCAAGCTGACAAAATCATATTAGACGATTTACCTCCAGTCATTCGTGACGTACAAGGGGAAGGTCAAATGGTTGAGGATGCTGTTGATCGAATGCTACCGTTAGAAGAATTAGAGCAAGCCTACATACGACGCATTCTTGAGAAAATGGGTGGAAATAAATATCAAGCTGCTCAAACCCTTGGAATTGATCGAAAAACCCTCTATCGGAAATTGGGTGAGATGGAAGGGAAAGGATAAGCCGGCATTCCACAACCTAATTTCGAAAACGGTACCTATGGATTCAGACCCGATCAACACACAACTCAATACTGAACTTGAGACTCTTAGATCTGAAGTCGCAGGCCTTCGAGCCGTCCAACATATACATAGACATACCGAGCAAGGTCTGCAAGATATCGAGCTTCAGTTGGCGGGGGTGATCCATTCTGCGATGGATGCCATCATTACGGTTGATGAAATGCAACATATCGTCATCTTTAATGCAGCCGCAGAAACTATGTTTGGTTGTTCGGCTCATGAGGTCCTTGGTACGTCGATTGATCGTTTTCTACCTTCACGATATCGCAAAAACCATTATCAGCATATTGAGCAGTTCGGCCATGCCAAAGTTACGAACCGCCGTATGGGGGCGTTGGGTGCTATATCGGGGGTCCGATCTAACGGTGAAGAATTTCCAATTGAAGCGTCAATTTCTCATGTTGAGATATCCGGGCGTAAACTCTTTACGGTGATTCTTCGGGATATTACGGAGCGAATACAGGCGGAAGAACACATTGCTCAATTAGGGAGTTTACTGGAGGAATCCTTAAATGAAATCTTCTTGTTCAATGTTGAGACATTACAATTTGTACAGGTGAATCGTGGGGCTCGGGACAATCTTGGATATTCGATGGACGAACTACGAGTGATGACGCCTACTTCCCTAAATCCTGAGTTTACTGAGATGTCGTTTAGAAAACTCATTCAACCTTTGAGAACGGGCCTCTCCGCTAAAATTGATTTTCGTACTACTCACCGACGAAAAAATGGCACCTGTTATCCCATTGAAGTACATATCCAACTCGTGACTCATAATGCTACGCAAGTGTTTTTGGCCATCATTCTTGATCTCAGCGAACGAGTCGAGGCTGAAACGGCCTTGCAAGAAACACAACGAACCCTGATGACATTGATGGGAAATCTCCCTGGAATGGTTTACCGGTGTAAGAGCGATCCTGATTGGACCATGGAGTTTATGAGTTCTGGATGCTCTGAGCTTACGGGATATGTGCCTGAAGATTTTCTCCAAAATCAAAATGTGTCCTACGGTCAGGATGTCATTGTCCCTGAAGATCGGGAACGAATAGAAAAGGAAGTTCATGTAGCAAACGGGGAACGTCGATTGTTTCAATTAACGTATCGCATTAGAACTTCTGATGGGACAACCAAGTGGGTATGGGAGCAGGGTCGGGGGGTCTTTTTTAATGATGGAACCCTGTGTGCGTTGGAAGGATATATCTTTGATGTCACCCAAGAAAAAGTTCTGGAAGATCGACTGCGAAAAACTGAACGGTTGGCTGAGTTAGGTACATTGGCCTCAGGTATGGCCCATGAAATCGGCACACCCATGAACGTCATCTTGGGACGTGCAGAACTTTTGATGCGAAAAACATTAGATGAAACGACGAAAAAAGGGCTGGGGACGATCGTGACACAAGTTGAGCGTATCACAAAAATTATGAATCAATTACTGAGTTTCGCGAGGAAGCGACCGATTGAACGTCATCCCATAGACCTTGCCTCAATTATTACGACAACGATTGACATGGTGCAAGAACGATTGGCAAGTCATCACATACAGGTTGAAACGGATATGGCTTTTGACCAACCACAGGTCTTTGCTGATCACGATCAGATCAGTCAGGTTCTTCTGAACCTCGTCATCAATGCATGCCATGCCATGCCCGATGGCGGTATTCTTCGAATTAAACTTCAGCATAGCACCAATCAACTTCATCTCACTATTTCAGATTCAGGATGTGGAATTTTGGCAGAAGATCTTTCCAGGCTTTTTGATCCATTTTTTACAACCAAACCCGTTGGCGAGGGCACGGGGTTAGGCCTCACCGTCGTACATGGGATCATTCAAGAGCATGATGGAGTGATTCATGTAGAAAGTGAACGAGGGAAAGGGACGTCCTTTCATATTGACTTACCTATTCATCAATTAGGATTTCCTGATGTGTGAAGTTTTTACAGCCGTTTCTCATATTCCTGTCCCTGCCAATACGCGCAGAATGTAGTTGGAGTCTCATGTGAGATAGTAATAACAGATGACGAGTAAAGATCCTTTTCTTGCTAGGTATGTCCTTCGGGTTCGATATGCACGACGACATCTTCCACATTGGGGAAATTGTTCTTAATCGCTCCTTCCACATCATGCGCTACTTGATGGGCTGATTGAATGGAAAGATGTGATTGGACATGAATCGAAAGATCGACAAACACATGACTAGACACGCCTCGTGTTCGGATGGCATGACAATTGAGTATTCCAGGAATACCTAGCACTACAGAATAAATTGCATCCGGGTCTAGGCGAACGGTGTCGACAAGGGTATGAGTTACGTCCTTGAACACCTTGATAGCCGTCCATGCAATAATGAAAGCCACAAAGATGGTGACGAGTGGATCAAAAATTGGATATCCGAATTGAATGGCAAACAAACTGATGAGAACGGAGAAGGAGGTTAAGACATCACTTGCGGTATGATACGAATCCGCGATCAATATGTGACTATTTAAGTCCTTTCCCTTTTTTTGTTCCCATCTTGTTACTCCCAGATTGACGACCATCGTTGTGCCCATTACTGCAAAACTCAGCTCAGTGACTTGAGGTGAGTGACCGTGTTTCAGGGCAGACATGCTGTTCCATAGCAAGTACAGGCATGTGCCAATCAACATGCATCCAATTCCAGCGGCCGCAAGGACTTCAAACTTTTTATGTCCATAGGGATGATCTTCGTCCGGTGGTTTATAGGCTAACGATAAACCTGCCAGTCCTATCACATTTGATACCCCATCGAATAAGGAATGAAATCCATCACCTTGCATTCCTAAAGATGCGGTCAGCCATCCATAGCTCAGTTTTGAGACCGCGATGAGGAGGTTAAGGGTCAGTACGACCCACAAGACATATTGTGTTTCTTGAAGTTGGGTTCCCTGTGAACGTGACGTCGTCATATGTTCGCGAAAGAAGACTCGTCGTCATTCGGGTGGAGATTCTGGAAGCACTTTTCGCATGGTGACGAGTGTCAATAGAGTGGTAATCACAACCATGAGGACTAACGCCGAAAACAGGTTTGCAACAAGGAGGTTTTCATGATTTCCATTCGCGAATAGTCCTGCCTCATAGGCAATGCTTAGGACGACTAGCTCGACTGCTCCCCGACTACTCATGCCGACCCCGACTGCCAAGGCTTCCCGACGATTGAGTCCGAGCCAGTAAGCAGGCAGCCCCGAGCCTATTAATTTTCCGAAAAACGCGAGACTAATGAGAAGTAAAATAAACAGTGGAATCTGAGTGACGGCCTCGAATGCCACATTGAGGCCTATCCAAATAAAAAACATGGGTCCCAGAACTCCTTGTGTAATCCCTGTCGTAATTAATTTCATTTCCTCATAGGCCTCCTGTCCAACCCTGCTGGGTTCAAAGTAGAGTCCAGCCATAAATGCTCCAAGAATCCAATGGAGCTCCAGAGCTTCCGCGAGAAGACCATAGGCTAAGGCTACAGCCATCAACGCACTGAACTCTACGGCAGCAAGTTGCAACGCCTTCAGGCTCTTCCTGACCTTTGGGTACACATGAATACCAAGACTTATGGTAATGCCGAAGAAGAGGAGGACTTTGCTAAGAAGAAGAGCAAAAGCCATTGGGTCAGGGATATGCCCGGTCTGAATCATTGAGCTCAAAATGGCTAGCAAGAATAACCCAATGATATCGTCAATTATGGCTGCCCCAACGATCGTTTGTCCTATTCTTGAATGGAGAAGTCTAAATTCAGTCAAAACCTTAATGGTCGCTGGGATCGAGGTGATAGACATGGTGATGCCAATTAAAAAAGCCTGAATGGATCTCACATCGGATTCAGGAAGAAACAGCCATCCTACAGTAAACCCTGCTACCAACGGTGCCAGCGCACCACCTAGTGCCACAATAATGGCACTACCAGAATTTTGTTGAAGTTCTTCGAGTTTCGATTCAATACCTGCGAGTAGAACAAGAAAAAAAATACCGAGCTGAGCAAATTCTTCGAGGGTCTTACTCGTCGTCAACTGAGTAAAAACAGGAATAGCCGGTCCCCAAAGAGCCGCGGCCGCCGCTAACAGAATGCCAGCACTCAATTCACCCACTGCAGACGGTTGCCCAATGCGCTCTGCAGTCTCACCAAAGACTCGGGCGAGTAAAATCAGAATGAGAAGTTCAATTAGAACATTCAAAGGAACGCCTTTCCTCTAATTGAGAGAAAAAGAAGCACAAAAAATAAGTGGAGTGAGTGAATCCTTCCTTGAATTCATCAGGAGTGCGCGTCAATTAATGTTCAGCAAGCGCAATGCCATAGAGCGTGACTTATAAGTACCCTTTATCAGGGAGAGCCAGAGAAAACCGTGGCAAAAGTCTACATTGTTGAAGGAATGTTTTGTCCCAAATAGGGTCATGAAGACCTTATGAAGCAGAGTGAGTTGATTGAATTGTAAGCAATAGAGGGAACGATGAAAATCAGATACCTGGTCCTTTTATTGCTTATTCTTGAAACGAAACTCATGACGTGTAGAAAGAATTTTTTGAGTTAGAAATTTTTTTTCAAGTAAGTCGGCAGAGTGAATCAGTATTGCTCTCAATTTATTCGTACCCTTTATGTGCCCAACGAGAATCTTCAAAAGGAGCATCACATGATTGTTGAAGTTGAAGGTGACATTCTATTATCCGACACAGAATGCATTGCACATGGCGTAGCTCCCGGTGATCACTTTTCACAAGGATTGGCGCTCAGTTTACGAGAAGCATGGCCATCGATGGTGAAAGATTTTCGTCATTTCTGCCAAACGACTCATCCAAAACCTGGAGAACTGGTGATGTGGGGAGGAGCTGGGGGTAAACGTCTTATCCATTTACTTACCCAAGAAGCATCATCCGTTCAAGGAGGACGACCTGGTCGTGCGACAACTGTATACGTGAATCATGCATTGCGCGAATTGAGATTATTTATCGAGAAAGAAGGTGTAAAGAACCTTGCGTTGCCGAGATTAGCAACTGGCGTTGGTGGGTTGAGCTGGGAAGAGGTCAGACCATTAATTATACAACATCTTGGTGAGTTACGTATTCCAATTAATGTTTATGTCGTATTTCATAAAGGTGTGAAGGCGAAGGAGACAGCATGAAAGTGTTATGTGCGGTCGACGGATCAGAATTTTCACAATTGGCGGTTGAATCTTTGGGGACATTGTTTCAGCAATCTCTAAGGGAGATCATTCTTCTTCATGTGGTTGATGATGTACAATTACGGCAGGGTATGAAGAAAGAAGGTTTAAGTCAGGCAAAGATCAAGAAAGTGATTACAGCGATGAATCACGCCGGCAAACAGCTACTGAAACAGGCTGAAGGTCATGCCACGCTTGCGATCAGGCAGGCACAGTCAAAGCCCTTTGTGAAGATTCGGACAGTATTGACGCATGGTCACGTCATCAATGTGGTGACGAAACAAGCTGAAAAAAGAAAAGTCGACTTGATTGTCATGGGATCACGCGGACTCAGTAATAGCAGCGGCTATCTGATGGGAAGTGTCTCGAAGAAAGTCTTGACGCATGCGCCCTGTGCAGTGTTGACGGTTAAAGAGCCGATTCCTGCGAAGCCCAAAGTTCTCTTAGCCATTGATGGATCCAATGCCTCGAAGCGTGCAGCCAGCACGTTCCAGTCGTGGATTTTTCCAGAGACGATCTCCCTACACCTTCTCTCGGTTGTTCCACAGTTTCTCACGGACATTGCTCAAAATGTACTTTCTAAGACACACGTAAAAAGTCTGATGAAGCCGTTTCAACTACGGGCGAAGGAAGTTACAGCGGAACATCGAGAGTTTTTTCTTAAGGAAGGCTACAATGTGACATCAGAGGTTAAAGAAGGGGATCCTCGTAAGATTATTCTCGATCAGCTTGAACGTAACAAATCTGATCTTGCTGTTTTAGGTTCAAAAGGTTTGACAGGTCCCGAACGATTTCAAATGGGCAGCGTGTCTGAATGGGTAGCAGGATATACCGGATGTTCAGTATTGGTAGTACGACCACCAATGAGCTGACCAGGAATCGACTGTTACTTTGCCGTGTCAAAGAAACTTGTCTGCGTGCTTGCATCAGATAATTAACTACCGCTGACCTTATGTGCACTGATGGTTACTTGCCTGTAATCTACCGTTCAATAATTATCCCCTATGCTTTCAGACATAGTTTCAGTCATATGTTCTCTTCTTGAGAATGCAACACAATATGACTATATGTTGATTGTCTCTTCTTTGACTTAATGAGAATAATCTTCTAATAAAAGAGAGGGAGGCGAATGCGACTATCCATTTTATTTGAAGGAGGTGCGAGGAGTGGTATCTTTCGATAAAAGAACCGACGGATTGAGAATTGGGTTATCATGTATTATTGGATGCATGTTAATAACGTCTGGGATAAGTGTTGTTCAGGCTGAAGGTGTGTCTACTCAGATAGAGATGTGTTCTGGTGATTTTCAGAATATGAGTCTGAGTCCTCAAATGCTTTCTCTGGTTCTGGTGGCGCATAAAAGATGGTTACTTGATTCAAATGACCCAGAAGGCGAAAAAGCAAATTTGTGTAAAGCTGATTTGGCTGGGGCAGATATGCGGGACGTCGATATGAGTGGAGTGAACTTACGTGGAGCCAATCTAGAGGACGCTAATTTCAATGGTGCACTTTTAATCAAAGCAGACTTGCAGGATGCTAATGGGCAAGATGCTTCATTTTATGCGGTGAATTTTCAAGGAGCGAATCTTCATCATGGGATGTTTCAAGGCGCGGACTTTCGAAAAGCCAATCTTTATCATGCCAACCTTGGTGGAACAGATTTACGTTTGGCGAATATGGCAGAGACGAACTTGCGAATGGCGAATCTTCAGGATGCCGAAATGGAAGATTCGCATCTTGTCGGGGCGGATCTTCGGGAGGCCGATTTGACACGAGCAAAGTTGCTTCGCGCTGATCTCCACGGTGCGCGGCTAGAAAATTCTTTGTTAAGGCAGGCTGAGCTTCGAGAGGCAGATCTCTATCAAGTCCACCTCATGGATGCTGATTTACGAAATGCAGATCTAAGAGGAGCAGAATTAAGTATGGCGAACCTGAGCGAAGCAAACCTCAAGCATGCAAAACTCCGGGGTGCGATACTTGAACGAGCAACACTCTATAAGACAAATCTGCAGATGGCTGATTGTACAGAGGCCAGTTTTCAAGTAGCGGATTTATTGCAGGCTGATTTATCATATGCAGATCTGAGGGGAACGTCTTTTGATGAAGCATATATGGGTAAAGCCATATTGCGTGGTGTTAATCTTGAAGGCGCTGACTTGGCCTGGGTCAACTTAGTTGATGCCGATTTGAGAGAAGCCAATCTCGAACAGACGACTCTTTATAAAGCCAAACTACAAGAGGCTAGACTTGATTACGCTCAGTTTTATGGAGCTGACCTTCGTCTAACAGATTTTGATGGTGCTTCCTTGCAAGATGCTGATTTTCGAGGAGTCGACTTGAAATTTGTGTTAGGGGTGATTCAAAATCAAATTAATAAGGCCTGTCTTGATGGACGAACGGATCTTCCTATGGAACTCAAGAGACCTTCCCCATGCATAAAGAGTGAATAGTCAGTATTGTCTAGAGGAAGTATATTTTGAGAAAATTAAATCGACAAAAGGTGCTGGGATATGTTTAACGTCTGGGGAGATGGAGGAATTAGGAATCCTTATGTTCCTGGGACCATTCGTGGAAGACGAGTAGAAAAAATATCTCATACATTTGCTATTGGAAAGACGACACCCCATACAAAAAGTTCAGATTTTCAGAGTTTAAATTCAGACCAAAGGCGATTGCGTACAGAGATCTATCAAGCCTCTGATTCTCAAAGAACGGTTCGAACCCCAGCCATTCTCGCTAAGCAAATCATGAGCTCGCCTGTTGTCACACTCTCTCCAACTGCAGAATTACCTGAAGCCTGGAACATTATTCAGCAGCGCCGCTTTCGTCATATCCCGGTTTTATCGTCTCAAGGGTATCTCGTAGGAATTCTTTCAGATCGTGATGTATCTTATGCAACAATTGAAGTCCTGACATCCCCGGATCAATCTAAAGGTAATGCCACTCGAAAGCCCATTCAGCAGATCATGGTGACAAATGTGCTATCGGCCTCTCCCGAAACCGAAATTCGAACGATTGCTCGCATTCTCTTTGAAGAGCGAATCGGGGCCATGCCTATTGTAGGAGAGCAAGGGGAGTTGATCGGAATGCTCACCAGAAGTGACATTTTGCGAACGGTTGTGAATAAAGCGCCACTAGAGCTATGGATTTAAGGAATAGCTCTCGTGTTTAGCCAAGAAGTATGAGCATATTTTGCAACGAACCATCACGGAAAAACCTGAAGAATGATTATTATGGTCGTGTAGATCGTTCGGATTTTGAAGGTTTCCGAACGACTAGCACCGAACAGGGTGCATGTCGAACCACTTTATTTGAGACACTGCCCATCAAGAGCTTCCTCATGCTGGTCATCCCGCGCGATCCAAGAACAACAAGATCGGCTCGTATTCGTTTGGCACATTTGAGGATTTCATCGGCAGCAGACCCAAATGCTAAATGTTCGTTTATTTTCCATTCTTTGTCCGCAAACTTTGCCTCGATATCGTGCAGCAGTTGTGTGCCTTTGAGTCCACGTTCCTTTAAAAGGGCTTTTGCGATGATGTCCATGTTAGTTGGGGAATGTCTGATGGTCGTGACGAGTTGTGGCGTCTGGTAAAAATGTTTTTTAACGACGTGGAGGATTGTGAGTTGTGATGATTGAGGGAAATCAATGAGATGCAAAAGACTTATCGCCGCTTTGGCATCTGGAGATCCATCAGAGGCAAAGAGAATCCGTAGACCTTTCGCCTTCGATTTTACGGAATGAGTCGTTGGGCGAACGATCAATGTTGAACATGGGGCCTCTGACAACACCCATTCACTTACACTTCCTAGAAGAAAACGTTGAAGTCCTTTTCGGCCATGCGTACCGAGGACAACCAGGTCGATATCATGTTTATCGATGGTCGACAGTATGACTCCGCCTGGAATTCCTTTTGAGACAAGGGGAGTGACTGGTAGAGTTGGAGTTTCCAAGCTTTGGCTTTGTTGGTTTATGAGTTCCCGGGCATTATTCATTTCTTGTGATTGAAATGATTTGATTGAACGCCCTGTAGTACCTGAGCTTTGTGTGTCAGGACCATCGATGACTTTGAGCAGATAGAGTGATGTGCTGGGAGGGAATGTCAGATTCTGAGTAAATTGAGAAGCCATCCGACTATGTGGAGATCCATCGTTTGTTAGTAACACCTTCATTGCTTTGTTCTTTTTGGGGGGCATAGAGATTTCCTTTTGTGCGTTAGGGGACGAGTAATATCGAGCAGGTTGTATGATGAACGATTGCATGAGAAACACTTCCCAAGAAAAATCGACTGATTCTTGTACGTTGTTGCCGACCCATCAGTATGAGATTGACGTCTAGACGTTGAGCTTCTTCATGGATGACAATTGATGGAGTTCCCGTTTTCACGATAGTTGATGTTGAGTAGCCATGAAGAGCGAGTTGTTCTGCGATGGCATTTGTGAATTGTTCGGCACCTGCGAGTAAGTCTTTCTTGTAGGATTCTGGGATGAGCGCACCGACTGGAATAACCGGTTGAGCAAACGGGATGACATGAAGTAGAGTCAGTTTGACCCTTCCTCGAAATGGGTGTCTGCTAAGAAACGACAGGATTTGTTCGGCATCTTTCGTCTGTTCGAGTGGGATAAGAATATGCTGAAAAGCATCACATCTATTTTTGGCCACGAGAGTAGCGCAAGATGCATGGGTTACCACACGATGCGAGACACTCCCTAATGCATGTTCTTGAATGATCCCAAGACCACGAGATCCCATGATGATGAGGTCTGCGTTTTCTTGCTTGGCGGCTGAAAGAATGACTTCTGCTGTAGGTCCTTGTTCAAGTTGTCGACGGATTGGCCCAACATTCCTTGGAAGTTGCGTAGTCACATTTTCTAGGATCTTGTTTCCCTCCTTACGCAAGGCCTTTTCTGCTTTTACCGAAAAATCATGACCGACTCCCATACCTGTTCCTGGATAGGCCAATTGCGGCACATCATAAGCGTGGAGCAGCTCAATATCGTCTAATGGCGACAATGCTTTTAGATTCTGAATGATTATCTGGCTTTGCTCAGATCCATCAAGTGCAACAATGGCTTTCATTCTTTCATCCTTTCATCTTCTCCCTCACCTAACGCCCACCTGCTTGCTGTAGAGATTTAGCCGATTGCAACGATGGATTGACCACTTGTACTTCCCACGCCTCAAAGCCTCCCACGAGGTCTTGAATATTCTGAAAGCCATGGTGTTCTAATAAACTGGCGGCAATCGATGATCGATACCCACTCGCACAGTGAACCACGACTGGATGGTCCTTGGGAATTTCCTGTAGATGCTGTTCAAGATTTGGCAGAGGAATATTGCGACTATCATCGATGTGTCGTTGTTGCCATTCTTGTTTCGATCGGACATCTAATATATGAGGCCGATTCGACGTCATGATGAGTTCACTAAGGTGGGTTGCTGAGATCCGACGTGTGAGGAGTGTCAATTCAGGAGCAGCAGCCAGGGCATGTATGCCTCGATGAAGAAATCCAGCCACGTGGTCATATCCAACTCGAGCCAGTCGAATGATTGCTTCTCTCTCTTGCTCAGTTTCTGAGATTAACACGATGGGATGTTCGCGGTTGAGTATCGTGGCCGACCACGTTTCAAAATTTCCGTCGAGAGAAATGTTTAAACTTCCACAGAGATGCCCCATGGCAAACTCTTTCGGTGTTCGGACATCAACAATTTGAGCACGATCACTTTTGAGATGAAGGACTTGAACGAGGTCTAGGGGTTTGAGGGAGTTGGCCATCTTTTCACGGAGAGTTTCATGTTTTCGTCGATTTAGAAACGCGTTATACTTAAAATATTCTGGAGCGTCGGGCTGATTGGTTGTCACGAGTTCTATAAATGCCTTCTTGGACATTGGCTGTAGCGCATAATTGTGTTGGCGTTGTGTCCCAATGGTTGAATAGGGGTCGGCTCCCAGTTTTTTCCCACAAAGCGAACCGGCTCCGTGAGCAGGGTACAGGAGCGTTTTGTTAGGGAGTGAGAGTAGTTTTTGATGCAGTGAGTCGTACAGATCTCCCGCCATGACAGTGGCTGTATTGTCGATCGAGGCCATCAGGTCAGGGCGCCCCACATCATCGACAAATAGCGTGTCACCACTGAGAATTCCATAGGGTTCCGTGAGCGACTTGCTTTGATCATAGACAAGTATGGAAATACTTTCTGGCGTATGCCCAGGTGTTTCTAGAATTTTTAGACGAACAGCCCCAAGTTCAAGTTCGTATCCATTGTGCATGGGATGAAAGGCATAGTTCGCACGTGCCTGAGCGCCCAAACAAATTTCAGCATCTGTTTCTTTCTGCAGTTCGAGGTGCCCCGCCACAAAGTCTGCATGGAAGTGAGTAAGAAACACATAACGCAATATGAGTCCGTGGGTGGTCAGATCCTTCAGGTATTGTTCTATGTCCCGCTGAGGGTCGACGATTGCGGCGAGATGTGTGCCTTTGTCCCCAATAAGATACGAGGCGTGGGAAAGACTCTTGAGGTAATATTGTTTGAATAGCATGTCTGCTCCTTCCATGATTCTCAAAGAACACAATAAAAGAGTAGGAATGGTATTCTGAAAAGAATTATTTTTTTCTTGTCTTCAATAGGATTACGATCCCGATGATTCCTACGATGAGGGCAAGAATTCCGAAAAATGACAAATTATTCATGTCAGTGCTTTTCTCTCATTTGATACTGATGGTCAGTCGGTTCTTGATAGTTGTATCTTGTCCAGTTTTTAATTTTTCACTCAACTTCCTTCATTTTCGCTGGACTCTTGAGGCCATCGGAAATAGACGATGGACGACTTTTTTTCATGGATTGTTACTCGCCTTTTTAGTTGGTAATGCTCCTGATCTGTTGCCGTGACGGTATATGTTCCTGGTGGAGCCTTCACGAAAACCCAAGGTCCTAACACATGCCTCTCTGGTATAGAGACGATGACTCTTCCTTTGGTGTTCGTTATTGAGAGAGCAACTCCGGTTGTATATGCTCGCTTGCCTTTGACTAATATGAGCTTAAGTGGAAATGCCGGATAGCGAACTTGTCGTTGTTCTATTCCTACACCGGTGCTGAAGTATTGAACGTTTCCTATTTCATACAAGGGAATGTGCCAGGTACTGCCCCTGTCAACATTCGGTATGCTGAAGTCCAACCTTACCTCTACCCCTTCGGTAGAAGAGGCTGACGGGGCGGTGACTCCAATATCACTACCGCTGGCCACATTCGCTAGCATAAGACTTCCGATCAAAAGCACACTCCAGACACTTCTCACACGTCCCTCCTCTTGAAATATTACGTGTTTTGATTCCTCTGCAGGCTTCGTGGACGTTCCTAATTTTCAAATTAAGCGTCTTTGGCATGATTGTGATCGCATGTATTAATCCCCAATACTCGCCATGCTGGACAAAAACCCATCATTCCTGACACGAGCGCGACAAGGCCAATCACAAGGGTCACGACTGTTTCCCACACTGGGAGCGCTGTGAGTCCACCGAATGCGAGAAGTGTGATTCCCAATGTAATACGGATGACTCTTTCTCCATGTCCTACGTTATGTCCTATTTTACATTCCATAAGACACCTCCTTACCAGAATGATCACTATACAATTGATAAAACATCAAGAGTCATGCCATGTTTGTAAGTCAATGAGTTTATTGAGGAAGTAGGGGGAGATCTCTTGCTGGAGATTGAAGATTGTCCCATTTTTCCACACGACTAAGATTCTGGAAGTCCCGGAATGGTCCCAGTACAGAATAGGGCAATGTGCCATTTATTTGATGAGTCATTGATCCATATGGTTATGAGAAAGTCTTGCATGTTTTTTCAGCAATACTGTGTCCGAATGATTGTGAAGGAGAGAGGGTTGGAGCAGGAGCAAAAACCCCCTCGCAGTCGTGGTGGTGTCAGAACATTTCCATTCCGTTTCCATATTATGTTCCGTACACATTGAGCAAATTTGGTTCGATCATGTGATTGAGAATGTCTGAGCGTGCGAGGACTCCAAGCAATTTGCCATTATGAACGACTGGCAATCTTACGACTTGCTGGTCAAGCATAGTATTCATAGCAAATTCGGCCGTGGTTGACTCTTCGACTGTCACGGGGTTAGTCGTCATAATATCTTCTGCTGTAATACCTGATAGATCTTTTTGATTAAGCAATGCGGTCATCAAGTCAAACTCTGAGACGACGCCCACCAGTTTGCCCCCCGGTTCAATGACAGGGACCCCACTAAAGTTTCCCGATTGCAACAATACCGCGAGATCACGGGCACGATAGCTTCGTGTCACGGCCACCACTCGAGTGGTCATCATATCTCTTACTTTTTTGCGAAGATTCGGTTCTGGCATGCGTCTAATCTCCTTGATGAGTTTTAAGTCGGTTGTGTGTATTTACGCTGGTCCTAGTTTTATTACTGAAGTCTGTCGTGTGAAAAACAATCTGTCTGTTTGTATTCACACGCGTGACGCAGGGTATGTTCGAGTTCTGTAATTCGATCAAGCAAGTCAAGGGCAATCGCGACGCCGGCCCAATTGATGCCGAGGTCTCGATGAAGGCGAAGTCCACGGCACAGTCTGTCTAAGGCTTCGGTGGTAAACAAATTTTCACCTTCTTGGCTCTGGTGAGATGGCTGAATGATTTCCCATCGTACACAAACGGTCAAGATATCAGGCCCAATGCCAAGTTGGGAGCAGAGTTCTTCTTGTCGGTACCATTCTTGTTGAAACAGTTCGGCAATGACTTCATCGATATTGGCCTGGGTTTCATTAGGCATGTGTGGCCTCCTGGATGAGACGAGTACGAGGATTCGGGTGGTCGATAGCCTTTAATTGTGTGTAGAGTTCTTGTTCCTCTTGAGTCAGGTCAGGTGGAAGGGAAATTTCAAGAATGACAAACAGATCACCATGCGTTCCTTTTTGTGCCGGGAGTCCTTTGCCTTGTAACCGCAACTTTTGTCTGGTCTGACTTTTCGGAGGGATTTTTAGATTCACCAAGCCCGTGAGCGTAGGTACCTCGACTTCTGTCCCAAGAGCGGCTTCCCATGGCCAGAGGGGAAGGGTAACAAAGAGATTAGAACCTTGTTGCTGATAGACCGGATGCGGGAGGGCATGGATGTGGAGATATAGATTTCCCGAAGGGGCTCCCCCTCGACCCGGTGCACCCTTTCCTTTCACCCGTAGTCGCTGCCCTTCCCTGAGACCCTTGGGAATGCGGATGTCAATGATATGAGATTTTCCGGTGGCATCAGCCAGCTCTAATCGTCGTGTTGTCCCAGAAAGAAATTCTTGCAATGGGAGCTGGACTGATGCTTCGAGGTCTGCTCCAGGCATGGCAAAACCACGAAACGAGGTACCCTCTTTTTGAGCCTGTTGGCGAAAGAGATTCTCAAACATCTCGCTGAAGTCTGCTCCTTTTCCTTGAGTCTGATACGTGCCCGATTCGTCAGGGTTACCTTGAGCACCAGCTTCGCCTTGAGCGCGTTGATAGGCTTCAGCATCCTTCCATTGAAAGCCGTATTGATCGTACTTTTTTCGCTTCGCTTCATCGCTGATGACTTCATAGGCTTCATTGAGTTCTTTAAAGTTTTTCTCCATTTCAGATTTTTTGTTACCAGGATGAAGATCGGGATGATATTTTCTGGCGCGCCGCCGATACGCCTTTTTGATTTCATCAGGCGTTGCGATTTTTGTTACACCGAGAATGTCGTAGTAATCACGTGGAGTCGTAGTCATAGGTGTTAAAGACTGTTTAAATCGTTGATGGTAATTTTAGGAAATGGCAAGTCTGATGCCAGACGGTATAATGACCGAAATGCTCACAAAATCAGAAAATTGGGTTAGTACTGTCAAACGTTGCTAGAGAAACTGTAGATTTTTAGAACTCTCACATTCGAGAGGAGTGTGGCAAAAAATCCCTTTTCTTTTTTTCGAGACTACTTGTAGGATCCCTGTGAGTTGACGGCTAGCATCTATGTCCTTGTCTATAACGGAGTAAGTCATTAAAGATGACGAAAATTCTGCTGCAGACCAGAATGGTTGTTACCGTGTATGTGTCGTGTTTAAGTTGCTCTACTCGAGCGTCTAGTTCGCCTTTGAGCGAATGTCGCAGGTACTGGGAAGAGGAATGCGTTGGTCAATACATGTCACGAGACCTGACCTGGCAATGACCTTTAGTGTGTAATTAGGTTTAGTCCAAACAACAGTGCTTATATTTTTTCCCACTACCACAGGGACAGGGGACATTGCGACCCAGTCCATGATGTTTGGGGCCTAGCATACTCGTTACGGCGTTTCTGATACGTGCTTGTGAATTCTGACGAAAGATACGTTCCAACATTGTATGCAGTGCTGGATGTTTCTTTTTCATTTTTTGAGGATTTTCAAAGAAGTATTCAGACGTAACGGCAAAGAATTCAGCTTCACTCGTTAGGGCATAAGGGTTGATATCCGAATGGCGGTTGGCGATTTTTGTCATCTCTTTATGGACTAATTGTAACCATGGCTTCACGGCGTTTATGGGAAGTGTCGCATTCGGTATTCCATCTACGGTGCCGTCGGACTTGTCCATCAAGTGAACAAACTCGTGAATCCCGACATTTTTTTGATCTTGAGTTGATTGGAACCCGTGGATTAGATCTGGTTTTGATAAAATCATCATTCGGTTCATCGCGCCTGATCCTATCATGCCTAATACGTCATGATTGCCTTTTTGTCCTATCTTATAGTGCTCATCGAAGTTGGTTGGATAGATGAGGATTTCTTGAATTTGATCCCACTCCCATTCTGGGAACCCAAATGTAGGAATAATGGCACTGGCTGCCACGAGGATTCGAACGGTATCATCCACCGATGTCTTGATACCGGTTATCTGCTTTTCATTCAGAAAAATTTTAATCTCTTCGCGAAATCGCCCTTTCTCAGATTCATCAAGAGCTCGAAAGAACGCTACGTCGCGATTCAATATTCCTTCCCAAATTTTTGGGAACGCTTTATTCCGCAATGCTGCACGGGTGCGTCCTTGACGAGTTAAAAACAGGTAAAGCGCTATCATTGCCACAAAATTTCCTGCTAATAGAATTGAGATCTCAGCTGTGGAGCCATGGCGAGGCCATGAGAGAATCAGAAGGAGGAGATATACGAGGACTACCAGGCTGAGTGCAAGGGTTCGAGTGAATCGTTCTTGGCGAGCACGTGTATCATTCATGAGATATTCGAATATATTCAGAGAGGAGAAATCTCTGTGGATTACGGTCGTTGATAAGGGAAATTGAGTGAGATGGTTTGACTAGAAGTCCACAGGATATTGGATTCTTGTCTGTTGTCGCCTGCTTGAAGAATACTGTCTGCCTTCATGATTGCGAGAGTGGCATTCCGTGATTGTCGTTTCATTCCTGGAGAGGCTATTTGCGTTGAGCGGTGGATGGGGTAGATTCAGTATTCGCGGTATACATTCGAAATCTTGTTTGATGATCGATCCTTTGTTTAATCAGGGACTAGATGAAATGGAGGGACAAGAATTCTGAGGAAATTGATAACATTCGAGATTTCCTGATCCGTTAGTACATCTTCCCAGCTTGGCATTTCAATGTGAATCCCGTATCGAATAATTTTAAACAAATCTTGATCCGATCGTACCCTTGTTTTCTCATCAAGCAAATTTGTTGGTCGTTGCCCTTCAAGGTATGGCCCGACCGAACCTTGTCCATCTCCCTTGTCTCCATGACATTCAGCGCAATGTTCAATGAACGTAATTTCCCCTTTTATTGCAGTTTTCTGATCCGCGGATGCGAGCATTGCGAAGACTGTGATCGCAAGGAAAATCATTGGGAATGTAAGTTTCCACTTATAGGTGTTTTTAAATATACCATCTATGCTCATCGAGAAAATCGTCTGATGTTTGAGAAATTTAATTTAATCTTGTCTGAAATGGAGCAATATGACGAATGTATTGGATGACGGCTCTCATTTCCTGAGGCGTTAGTTTGTCAAACCATTTATGCATGGGACTAAACGCCAATCCCCACACGACTGCGGAATGCAAGTCATGTTCAGATTTCATTTTCGATTCCGCTGATTGAAAATTAGCTGGAGGTACAGTGAGGGTTTTAGCGTCTGGCCCATTCCCTTCACCGTTGATTCCATGGCAACGGATGCAATTATTTTTATAGATGGCTTGACCATCAGTGAAATATTTTGAGTAATCCTGTCCGACTCCAGCCATTCCGAGCAATAGTGGTGCAAGTGACCCTACGAATAAATACACGATGATTCTCATATTGTACCTCTTCTTGTTTTTATTGAATTATTGTGAAAAGACCGTACATTTTTTTTCAGAACCCAGGGGGATAGATGATTCTCATGAATGCCAAAGTTAATCAAGATGCATGCCAGGAGAAGAAGTGAACAGATCAATGACTAAATTGAGTGGAGTAGGAAGTCATAGAGTGAGAAATGCATACAATTTTCTTCACGCCTGATGATATGGGGACATGAAGTATTGAGTAAACATAAATGAGAAGTGGTCCTTTTTGCGCCAATCATTCTCCCTGAAAATGTTGCAGAATTCACCACCTACTCAAAAGAGATGGCGGCGGGTATGTTTTCACTGGGTACTTCGTATGCACAATTCTCCCTTTATGGTAAGCGAAACCTATGGCCCTACAATTGCACAAATAATGGTTGCTCTAATGTATATTTTAAAATATTGGTGAGTCACGAGGATTTAAATTGAAAGATCTAGAAATTATTTTACTGGTAATCCACGAAACAAAAGTTCGAGAAAGTATTTCTCGGGGGTTACAAATGCGAGGCTATTCGGTTGCGAGTACACAGGATGGAGAAGAAGCACTCACGCATGTTTCTCAAATTTCTCCCTCCGTTATTCTTATTGATCTTTACCTTAAAAATCCGAGTGGCTTAGAGCTCTTAAGAAGGCTTCGTTTGCAGGGGTATCGGGGAAAAGTGATTCTTCTCTCGGGCATGTCGTTGAGGACTGAGATGTCAGAAGCGTATTCTTGGGGTGTTGATCATGTCCTGTGTCGGCCACTGAATTTAGATGAATTGAATTGTGCAATCTGCTCTGTTCTAGGATCTGCTACAAGTACCGAGATCCATTTACCAATTTCCTAATCAATCTGCAGAATTGTGAGAATTGCTTCAATTGGGATTAGTCTGGATTAATCATTCAGGACGTTCTTCTCTTTATATAGTCTTTGGTTTGTTCGAGTGAGTACACACCGATTGCCAAACCATAAATATTGAACCCCTAGGCGTACCAGCTTTGTTCAGCAATAAAGGTGAGCTATTACCCAAACCTGACTTACACCGATTACGACGGAAGAAGCCATTCGATGGCGACTGGAAATGGGAGTTAGAATTATGTATCGCATTCTCGATGACAGTTGTGACCATGTTGTGGGAATTTTCGTTGATGGCAAACTAACAAAGGAAGATTACGATGTCTTGATTCCATTTTTGGAGAATCGTATTACTGAAATGGGGCGAATAAGTCTATTGTGCGACATGACTCAGTTCACCAGCATCGAAGTGGCAGTGTTCTGGGAAGAGTTTAAATGTCGTATCCAATATTTACGTGATTTTAAACGAATCGCGATCATCGGGGATCAGCGGTGGTTGAATTGGTATGCCACAAATATGAAGCCTTTGCTGAACACAGAGTTACGTTACTCTCCACTTGCGCAGTGTAATGATGCCTGGGAGTGGTTGAAGAGTGAGTCGGTATGAGTCGGTAAACATAAAATATTGTGCGCGTTCAAATTTTCTGCAAACCCTTTCACGAGATCCCAATAGCTATATATCTTCCAATCATGCCGAGTCCCAACCAGAGTAAATCATTTGACAAGGTTCCCCTTCATGGGGCCACTTTAGTTGGCTTTATTTCTTTGCATTTTTAACGAAAATTCGGGGATTCTTCTTCTTTCGCTTTGGACTGCCTGGATGGCAAATATGAATCCTCGGTGCCTGTCTATTACTTCTAGTCGTCGCTCTTATCCGTCGTTGGGAACACTATATTGTGAGGCCGACATGCGTGATCATGAAGAATGGGTATAGTCAACATGAAATTGCCTTTCTCAAGCTTGAGAAGATTAAAGATATCAACCTAGTGCAGTGACCAATTATCAGATTTTGGGAAATCGGAACCCTGGTTATCTTGTTATCAAAAGAAGGGCGAGAGTTACGAATTCTCGGGGTAAAAGAGCCAGATGTTGTGGAAGCGAAAATCTTGGCGTTATTGCCAGGGCCACTCGTAGATCATTCGCTTTCGTCATGATGATGAATAACTCTTTACCCAATAATTTCAGTCTTGAAAAAATGGCATTATTAGGATGACGATTATTTCTCACCGCATACATCTTATTGTCTGGCTACTGGTTGTGGCGGTTGCGGCAGCCTTGTCGATAGAACTCATGTTGAGCGAAAACCCCGGACGCCTATTTGGTCATACGCAGATGGCACATATTGTTGGCTGGCTGGGACTTCTCATGATCACACTGACCTTAGTGTATCCTATCAAACGCCGTTTGCATCCCAATGATGTCTGGCCGAAGCAATGGTTTAAAGTTCATCAGATTTTTGGAATTCTTGGCCCATTGCTTATCTTGGTTCATTCAGGAACGCACTTTCACGCCGCAGTTCCAGTACTGGCACTTATTGCGATGCTCCTCGTGGTGTTTAGCGGAATTACAGGGCAAGCCTTACATTATTTTGCGTTTCGGACCATGCATGAACAGCGTCATAAGCTTGCGGAGCAAGGACTAACTCAGGAGGCTGTTGAATCACGTCTCCGGGCACTCGCTCAACAAGCGGAAACGCTCCGATCGTGGCGGTGCGTCCACGGTCCTTTCACATGGACGTTTATCCTACTCACGCTTATTCATGTTGGTGGGGCACTCTACTTTGGAGGTTTATAGCTGATGTGGTGTCTACAGTCATGGGTAAAGCCCGTCGTTCTTATTGCAACGGCTTTGCTTATCGTATACATAGCCTGGGGCTCGCTTCACAACCCCGAAGCCCTATGGGCTCCCGGTCATCTCAGTCGTTTTCATGCTGATATTTCTACTTGTGAACGCTGTCATGAAGCGTTTGTGGGTGCATCAAATGGCAAGTGTCTTGCCTGTCATACATTACTAGAGTTTCAATTGAAGTCATCTGCAGACATTCATCATCTTCATCGATCGGCGATAGATCAACAACGTTCTTGTATGGATTGTCATACCGAGCATCGTGGCGTGTTAGCGAGGATTACTCTTGGAACATTGCATAATCCACATGGTGAATTTGTGTATAGAGCCACGGGCACCTCGTCTTGCTCAGACTGTCATGTTATGAGTTCAGGAATGATAGACACGAACCCGGTTCTTTTGAATAACTCTAGAGTTCGTCATCTTATTGAAGAAGGGGAAGGAGCTCATCGACCAGGACATTTTGCTCAATGTTTAAAGTGTCATCGAGGAGAGCCGTTAGATAGGGCGAAAGAGAAAAGGGAGGACGATTAAGTTGTATGCCACACTTCGTGTTCAGGGATATAACTCCAGATTATGAATCAATATTTTTAGACTGCCTTTCTGGCAAGTATTCTTTCAGCCTTTGTCCCGACGATTAGGATAATTGTCATCCGTCATTTTGAGGTCTGAGGTCGGAAGAATATCGCCTACGTTTCCTGTTTTCTTGCTGGCATGCTGACCCCAGTTTCATTTCTTCACGCCCCCAAATAATTTGACATGAATGAGTGAGCGCTTTTCTATCTGCTTACTATCTGTCTGTCTGTCTGTCTGTCTGTCTGTCTGTCTGTCTGTCTGTCCTTACCATTTTTTATTCAGTTCATCACAGCATCTGTGTGTGATGAGAATCCTGAACTGACGATTGGTCTTATCCCAAAGTTTTGGATAGGGTTCATTCCTTTATCGATGGGGTGGTCTCATTAATGAGACGTTACTCGGAGCGTTACTATCTGTTTTGGCCGGAGCGTGGGTCTATACTGATGTCACTCAACAGCAATCGCACGCGGAATGTGAACTACGGAAATGCAGGGTGTTTGCGCTACTGGGCAGAATTCTGGTCGCTCTGAGCGTTACTCTCAGTAAGAGTATCTTGAATCTTTCAATCGTAAGCATATATTTAATGTACTCAACTTAAATTGTAGCTTTTTGCACCATCATAGAAAAGTGGCTCTGTAGAAAAAATCCCCTTCACTTTGGGCACGACTCTTAGATTCGTAAGCAGACTTTTTAGTTTTTTATATAATCTTGTTTTTTTTGAGTATCATATGAAACGGCAAGACACTTGCTGTTCATTGATTGCCAGTCGTATGCGGTTTAGTGTTTGCGCAGGATCTGGCGAAACCTTCAGAGATGCTCGCAAGTAAGGGAAGGAGAAGTCATTATGAAAGTATAGCAGACCTATCAAGAGAAAATTGAGATTCAACTGAAGGAGTTGAGTGCTAGTTTAGATGAGTGTAATGACAAGGTGAGGCAGTTTAAGGATCGTGCTGTGGAGCTTGAAGGGGAGACAAAATTTACATGTGACGAATCCATCAAGACAGCTGAGGGGGAAATGGAAAAACTTCAAGCCAAATTAGAAGTAGGACGGGCTGAGTACGAACAACTGAAAGAATCGAGTGATGAAGCATGGGGGACTTTGAAGCCTGGCGTGAGTCTATCATGGGAAGATCATCGGGAATGCGTGGAAACGGCATGAGGGGACATGAAGTTGACGATGAATGAAATGTCCTCAAAGTTTAAATATGCAGGAGAGTATTTTCTAATGCAACAGATGTTCGTCAAGTTACTTTTGATTTTATTGTTTACTGGTATCCATGCTCCATTACCTTTACGTGGCATGGACTTACCAGAAGGTGTTCGCCCGCTCATCATCACGCAGGATAACTCTTTGGCGTCTCATGTTTCGAGTGGTGTGTTGTTTCTCAATGAACCTTCAATTTTAGAAGAATTTTTTGAACAACTAGAAGGGGCATCTCCAAATTGGAAATACCTCTACGGATCGAATGTGGATGAACGCTATGACCGGTTATTTGAAGAAATGGAAAAACGGAATGAGGCACGGATTGGTCACGTCTTATTGAATCAACCTATTGCATTTGTGTGGTACGGAAATCTAACGAGCTATCGCCCAGAGCATAAAGGCTTTGGTGTAGCCATTGGACCAATGAAAATACAAACGAATTGGGGGATTATCAGATTTAAAATCGCCAATGCGCCATTTGAAATGGTTGCAGTACCTTCGGCTTACCACCTAAAAGCTTTCCAAGATAAGAGAGCGAAAGGAGAAGAGATCGATATTCAAATTATTTATTCAGGCAGCCTGATGGAAGCTGAATCTGTGTTGTTTGATTTCTCCACTGAGAAAGAAGGGGAGGGGATGATTTTGCCGATTGTCATGCTCGATCAAGTGGATTTCATGTTGATTGAGTGACTAGGTCTGTCAACCTTTGCGTAGAGGGAATCCTGTATTTCTTTATGGTTATGTAATGTACTGTGATATTTAATTCAACAGTCAGTTTCGGGGTTATCAAATGGAACCTTGGATTGTGGTGCTCATTGGAGTCGTCCTTGTCATATTGGTTTTTTCATCAAGTGGATTCTCCCAAAAAGAAGACTTTCCCAAAGGCAAAATCCTTTATCTTCAATATTGTGAAACCTGTCATGGGCAAGAAGGCAAGGGTGCTGGGTATACCTTCTTTCAGCTGTCGATTGCAGATTTAACTTTCCCAGCAATTCAATGAAATCTGATAAAACTCTATGGAAAAGCATTTATATGGGGAAGTCAAATACCGTGATGGGAATGTGGAGATTTGTTCTGACCAATGAGGAGATCGATCGCGTCCTTGAATATGTACGTTCTCTGATTCCATGACCAGAATTGTGATGAAAATAGGCTTAAGAGAACATGTGTGGTGAATCTTTGAAATTGAGGAAGTCTAGGACATATAGGGGGCGAATGCAGATGCTCGGCGCGAGATGTGTCTTTGTTCTCTTTGTCATTCTCATTCTCACTCCTCGAGTCGGGTGGTCTGAAGGAGGGGAATGGCTTTCATCGCTCTCAGCACAACATGGTGATTGTCGTTATGCCGAAACTATTGATGACTCGAGTACAGCAAATAATGATGGAATTCATAAGGTGGGATTTCCTGATGATGATGTTTTTCGTCCCTTACTAGCGGCCTCCAAGGAACCGAGGTTTTTCGGGAGTTATCAGCATGTGCGTTTCAGGGATGTTGGTGAGTCTTTAAATGTCGGCCTGATTACGGCTGGTGGGACATTTGGACTGTGGGGGTTGCGACATGAAACCAATTGTGACGGGCTGCAGTTTAGCCTTTTCGGTGCCATTTTTTCTCAGTTTAATTTAGATGCGGATTCTACTGATCTTATCAATTCAGACTTCCAGGTTGGATTTCCTTTTACATGGCGTCGTGGTTCAGTTTCTACGCGTGTACGTGTATACCATCAGAGTAGTCATGTCGGAGATGAGTTTTTATTGAGAAATCCTGAATTTGATCGAGTAAACCTTGGATTTGAAGCACTGGATGCCTTAGCCTCGTTCGAGTTTCATTCCTGGAGAATTTATGGAGGGGGAAGCTATCTCATTCGTCGGAATCCTGCGTTAGATCGAGGTGTCGTTCAATGGGGGATAGAATACCGGTCAGATTCCTATCTTTCTCCAGTTTTGGGCAAGCTGATGAAAGGTATTTATTATACGCCTGTATTGGGAGCTGATTTTCAGTCAATTGAACAGTTCGGGTGGAATGTGAACTCGAGTGTCATGGGTGGTCTTGAATGGTCTCGTATAGGAAGTACTCGCCGGTTTCGACTACTTCTCAGCTACTATCGTGGACATAACCCTTTTGGACAATTTTTTGATCAGAAAATAGAAACTTTTGGAATCGGTTTTTACATTGAGATTTGACTAATTCATGATACCGAGGCCTTAAATGATTAGAGCGTAAAAACTATTTCATGATCCAGTGAGTTGCATGTAGAGGGCCATCAGATTATGTCTCCGTATCTTCCTTCTACTTTGTTTCCCATTTTTAACGGTGATCGTTGTAAGGGGGGTCTCGAGAAAAGAAGAGCGATCTATCCCAAGCCTTGTCCGATCTGTCATGGTTTATCAGACCAGGAAGGCGGCGTGATGTATTTTCATTCTCATCGGGCTCATCGGGCTCATCGGGCTCATCGGGTGGAATTGATGCCTTCAGCCACTCAATAGAAATCAAATTTAAGCTCTGGGAAAGCGTCCATGAAGGAGGACGACCTTTCGGCGAGAATAAGTTCGAAATCAACCATATCTGAGCTGGAAGTTGTCATGGACCATACGTATAAGCACTTCTTAAGTTGGTAAAGACTTTTTAGAGAGGCAAACAGGGGAGAGAGTCATCCCCATGCTGATGACAAGACATTTGGGATGCGTTCCACGACGCGTGGCCTACCATGCATGCTGTTCTATGTCCGAGGTTCGTCCACGGATGAATCATTTTTGAAAAGATATATTTGGACTTTTCGTAGACCAAGAGAAGAGTTTCATGAAAGGAAAGCGATGCTATGAAGGTTTTGCTCGGCGTTGATTTCTCATCTGACTCGAAAGCTGCTATTCGTCTTTTGTCAAGTATCGGCTTTCCTCCTAGCTCTGATTTATCTCTCATCCATGTGATCAGTGGCTATGATGCATTGCGTGTCAGCCATTCTTATGAATTAGAAGAAAATCTAAGAGCTCTACAGGAAGAGGCACGTGACCGTGCTTATAAGAATCTCAATAGACTTGCCGTTAAGTTTATCGATCCTTGTTTAACGTTTCATAGCGAGATCAAAGACGGGAATGTTGGCAAGGCGATTCTTTCATTCTTAGAACAGAAACGTATCGACCTTGCCGTCTTAGGGACTCGAGGGATGTCGGGGTTACAGCGGTTTCTCTTAGGAAGTGTGAGTGAATGGATTCTTCAGGAGGCTCCATGCTCAGTTCTTATCGTTCGTGGTGCCAGGCGATTGACGAACCGTGGAATTCGAGTGTTATTAACGACGGATGGTTCTCTTGATGCACAACGTGCTTTAGAGTTTCTAAATAGGCTTCGCTTGCCAGCCCAGTCTGAAGTCACTGTCTTTCATGCAGTGGAAGGTTCTGACTATCGAGTCGTTCAAGATGATTTTCGAAGTTTGATTGTCGATTCTTCTGGTCATGCCGATTTGGTGAAGCTCTCTCAAGATATTCAAACCCGAAGAGAAGTAGCGGGTCGAGCTCTCGTAAAGGACGTCAAGAGGGGTCTTGCTAACAGATATAGCAAAGGAGAGCATCTTTCGACTGGTCATGCTGCGGAAGAAATCCTTCATGCTGCACGTCGGTTCAGAGCCGATCTTATCGTCATGGGATCCCGTGGGCTTACCGGCATCAAACGACAATTTCTCGGCAGTGTTTCTACCCGGGTGGCTTATCATGCGCCTTGTTCGGTTCTTGTGGTGAGAGAACTATCGAAAAAAAAGGTCGTACGGTTACAACAATAGTCCATCCAGCGAATTCATTCACCATTGTCATATTGTGAAGCTAATCGAGCAGATGACTTTGAGAGGAATCCTTTCTTTATTTCTCTATCCCTCGCATGAATAATTGGGCGATTCGTCTCATTTAGTTTGTCTGTGATAAGGCGACTGTCGCCTTTTTCCGCTATAGCCGATTGAATGCTGTTGCCTTTTTCCCCAATGCCTCGATTGAATTCCTTTAAATACAAGTATTTTCGATCGAGAAAACTGGTATCGACTTTGCTTTTATGAAATTATACTTGATGGAAAATATGGGAATATATTATTTTCGATAAATTTGTCCTATTGACAAATCTAAGATTTGTCAAAATGCTGTGACAGGAAACAAACTATGATTATGAAAGGAAAGGGAAACGATGGCCGGATCGTTTGTATCAATACCGCCTGAGGATTTCGTTCTTGCCGCACGGGTAGAGGGATTAACACTTCTCGCGAATCAACTGAGTGAACCAGTCGTCATCTTTGATCCAAGTTTGAGGCTTGTTTATGCGAATACTCATGCAGACTCGTTGGTTTCATCATGTCCACTCTTGAACGACTCTTCATCTATCGATCTCGATGCTTCATCGAGATCTCAGGAATCATGTACGGTTTGTCCTGCCAAGGACCTACTGACAGGTATGGAAACTCAGAACTCAAGTAACCCAGAACCTTCAATCATCAACATGGGTAATCCTTCTTGTCCATTTCCAACCTCTTTTACTGTTCCTGGTGCTAGGGATAATCTAGCTTGTGTTGTGTTGATGGGACGCTCTCCTGAGGGAAATCAGGTGTTGAAAACGTCGTTGGAGAATATTACTTCAACTCAGGATATCCCAATTTCTCAAGAGAATCAGTTTGTTCATCCGTTGATTGGGCAGAGTGCTTCCATGCAACAACTTCTGGATATGATTGGGTTGGTGGCACAATCTGAGTCGACTGTCATGATAGAGGGGGAAAGTGGAACAGGTAAGGAATTGGTAGCCAAAACCATTCATCAAATGAGCTCTCGTCGTGACCACCCCTTTGTCGTTGTTGAATGTAGTTCATTGCCAGAAACATTGTTAGAAAGTGAATTATTTGGTCACGTTCGAGGAGCCTTTACCGGGGCAGTAGCTGATCGAAAAGGACTGTTTGAGGAAGCTGAGGGGGGCACGATTTTTTTAGATGAAATCGCCGACACCTCTCCAACGTTTCAAGCGAAACTTCTTCGTGTTTTACAAGAAGGAGAAATTAAACCGGTTGGGAGTAACCGTAATATTACCGTAGATGTGCGAGTCATTTCCGCAAGTAATAAGCCTCTCGCTTCTCTTGTCCAAGAACGGGCTTTTCGCACAGATCTCTACTACCGATTGGCAGTTCTTCCTTTAGCGATTCCCGCTCTGAGGGATAGAAGTGGAGATATTCCGCTTCTTGTCAAGTATTTCCTGGAGAAATCCTGTATGCAGAATAGTAAGGTTGGGCGCTTAATTCCACCTGAGACGATGCATGCTTTGGTCGCTCATGATTGGCCTGGTAATGTGAGAGAATTAGAGAATGTCATTGAACGAGCTGTCGTGGTAGGCCAGCATTCGACACTCAAGATTCAGGATTTTTTTGGTGCAAGGCCGGATGTGTCTGAAGTACGAGACTTCTCTTCACTTAGCAAAGCGGCTCGACAAGCAGTAGAAAAAAAAGAAATTCTCAAGGCCTTGCAAGAGACTCGAGGAGATAAAAGCCGTGCCGCTCGAAAACTGAAAATTAGTCGAGCAAATCTCTACAATAAACTCAAGGAATTTCAGATTCAGTAAGCCATTCTCCTTTCAGATTTTTCTGACAATATATTCCTAAATTTCCATTGATTCAATGGTGCTTGTTGAGACGTTCATCCTCCCGCATTTGTTTTCTTGATAGAGGCATCCAACAGTAATTCTGAAACCCTCCGCCTCGTCTCTTCACCTACCTATTCTCTAAGGGCACGCCTAATAATCGTCTTTTCCACGATTCTCAATTTTCTGAGGCGTTGTATTCCTGTCGAGCCGGAGTATGACGATTTAAAAATGAAGTACTCCATTGATTGCCGAAAAATCAATACGCACATTGTTCATCTATGAATCAGCTATGCTTTTTGATGACCTAACAATCTCTGTGCATTATGATGGAGAGTATTACGGTAAATAGCAGAATAGGAATTTTGTCGAATCATTATTTGCTTTCAGTCTTCGTGTGGATTGAAATCTCTCTCAACAATACGAATGATCATATTGGAGGAAAGAATGAAAGTTAACGACAATCACCATATGCGGGCACATACATGTGGCAGATTACGGTTTCTCTCTTTTCTCATGGTACATCTTTCTCTCCTTCTGTTGTGTATGTCCGTAGAATCGTTCATTCCCTCAAGTGATAACCTATTGGCAGCTGAGTCTTTTCCAGCTACCCAGGAAAATGATGTGCGCATACCTGTCAGACCAGCGTCAGTTCTTTCTCGTGAGTTAGTTCAAGTTGCGCAACAGGCACGTGTGTCGGTGGTCAATATTACGATCAAAACCAAGAGTAACAATGAGTCTGGTCAATTTGAACTCTTTCCGTTCTTGGATAATCCGTTTCCTCGTCGACTGTACGAGAACCCCACCGAGTCTCAAGAAGAGATACCGCTTCTGGACAGTCCAGAGATTCGAACGGCATCTGGAGTTATTATACGTTCCGATGGCTATATTATAACTAATAACCATGTGGTGGATCAGGCGTATGACATTCGTATCCAGCTTGCTGATCAACGCATCATGCCAGCTCAAATTATAGGACAGGACCCTCAAACTGATTTAGCGGTTCTCAAGATCGAGGCTGAAAATCTTCCCGTTGTTCATTGGGGCGATTCCGGACATCTACAAGTTGGAGAGATTGTTGTGGCAGTGGGTAATCCAGTTGGACTCAATCAAATCGTGACGATGGGGATTGTCAGTGCAGTCGGACAAGGGAATTTTGATCATGTCGATATGGAAAGTTTCATACAGACAGATGCGACCGTCATTCCAGGGAATTCTGGAGGGGCATTACTGAACCTTCAGGGTGAACTCATAGGTATCAATACAGCCCTTTTACGAGACAACCGTAGCGAAATGGGAATTGGTTTTGCCATTCCCAGCCAAATGGCTAAGACTGTTTCGACAATGCTCATTCAAAAGGGAACAGTCACTCGTGGATGGATAGGGGTCGCGACACAAAAATTGACCCCAGAGTTAGAGATTCATTTAAAAAATTCCGGATCCCACGGGGTACTGGTTACAGAATTTGATAAAAACGGACCTGCAGGTCGAGCGCAATTTCAACAAAGGGATATTATTCTGAGTTATCGGGGAACTCCCATTGACGAACCACGACAACTTCAATCCCTGGTTGCAGAGACCAAACCAGGAACATCGGTCATGATCACACGAATTCACGATGGCCAGGAACAAACTGTGGCTGTAACGATAGAAGAATTTCCTTTTTTGACGATCTCTACCCCTTCCTCGATACCTATCAAGGTGTCTGAAATTCTGGCGGGAGTGACTGTGGAACCTATACCGAAAGATTTTGCCAGAGGGAAAGATGGTTTGTTAGTCAGTGCTATCGTTCCGGGAAGTCTTTCAGATACTCGTGGACTTGAGGAAGGGGATGTGATTCTCGAAATCAACCAGATTATCATGCATTCAGTCAAGGACTTTAAGCAGGTACAAGCTACACTTGGGCTCAAGGATCGTGCTCTTCTCTTTATTCGTCGTGAACAGGTGGCGATGTTTTTGGCCATACATAAAGATTAGAAGAGTTGTTGATGTGGAAATCTTTTATCATCCATCTTAAAACAATATTTAACTATCCCACTCTGGAAGAATGTTATAGAGTTGCAGCCCTTGATGTCTTTAATTAAGTTCAGCAATGAACGAGGGCTGTTATCTGTCTGGGTACATGAATGAGGCCCTACGATATACTATCAGCCCGCTGTTTCACGGAATGGCGTGACGGTAAGGGAAACTTACCGAGAACGTAACGTATTCGAATAAACGTTCATGAGATCACAGCTCTCTGGAATCTTCCCTGATTCGCGTAAGTCAGTTTTCCCATCATCCTGCTTGTGTGTCCTGTATTAAACAGTTTTTGGTTAGATTTATGAAACGCATAACGCTGTCATTCAGGTGTACAGAATTTATCCATGTTATTCATGGTGGTGAGGAATGAGACGTTCGTAACGATGCTTGAGGTCAAGTGCAGGCTCAACCGAAGTCTCTCTATTACGGTGGTAAATTTGTTTTCTAGATAAACCAGGAATTTTATTTGAATGAATAATGTTCAGTCAGGATGGAAATGCATCGAGAGCAGGAATCTATAATATGATGATTTCATTTCAATATTTACGTTACCTCGCATGTATGACAAGATGACAGAGGTTATAGGTCAAATTTACTTTCGGGATATGTTGTGGCGATACATTCAATTCCTGGCCATCGATGAGTGAGTTCATGAAGGTCTAAGTTGTATGGTCATCAATTTAAGGTCGTTTCTTTTAATCAGAAATGCCGAATTTGTGGAGTGAATGGCGATGCTCTGGCAGGGATTGAATAGCACTGAAATGGTCGGTCGTAGGAAATTAACGAAATGAAATCAAAGAAGAACAGCATCACTCCTGAAGAACGACGACTGTATGAATCCAAGAAGCATAAAAAGCATTGGAAGCGTTGGGGGCCGTATTTAAGTGAACGGCAATGGGGTACGGTTCGAGAGGATTACAGTGCTGATGGATCCGCCTGGGAGTCTTTTCCTCATGAACATGCGCGAATGCGATCCTACCGCTGGGGAGAAGATGGTATTGGGGGAATCTGCGATCGACACCAATATCTCTGTTTTGCCCTAGCTCTTTGGAATGGACATGATTCTATTCTCAAAGAGCGTCTCTTTGGACTGACTAACCGTGAAGGTAATCATGGAGAAGATGTCAAAGAGTATTACTATTATCTCGATTCAACACCAACCCATTCCTACATGAAGTTTCTGTATAAATATCCACAGCGTGCCTACCCCTATCGCCAACTTCTTGAAGAAAATCAAACACGTGATCGAGGGGCCAATGAATATGAATTAGTTGATACAGGAATTTTTCAGGAGAATAGATATTTTGATGTATTTGTCGAATATGCCAAATCGAGTCCTGAAGATATTGGCATCAAAATCACGGCATATAACCGTGGACCGGATCTTTCTTTTTTAACACTTTGTCCAACTTTGTGGTTTCGTAATACCTGGTCGTGGGGCTCTGTTATGGAAAAGCCGGCTCTCAATAAAGGAACATCTTTAATGGGTGCTGGTGTCATTGAAGCCCAACATGCCTATTATGGACGACGTTGGCTTCTGTGTGACGGAGATCCCGAGCTGATATTTACTGAAAATGAGTCGAATCTCGAACAGATTTGGGACCGACCAAATCCAAGTCCATACGTCAAGGATGCGTTTCATCGATATCTCATTCAAAAGGAGTCATATGCCGTTAATCCTGAGTCCATAGGTACCAAAGCTGCGGCTTGTTATCAGCTTCAGATTCCACCTAATTCCCAGGTAACGATTAACCTTCGTTTGACGGATACGTTGCCAAAAGGGGCCGTATTTGACGAAAGGTTCTATTCGATTTTTGAAAAACGAAAAATGGAAGCTGATGAATTCTATCAGATGCGATCTCACGGTTTATCCGGCGATGAACAATGTATCCAACGACAAGCGTTTGCGGGGCTTCTCTGGTCAAAGCAGTTCTACGCCTATGATGTGCGGACCTGGAGCCAAGGAGATTTGATCGGACCACCACCACCTCCTGGTCGAGACGAAATTCGAAATGGAGGCTGGTCTCACCTGTATAACGCCGATGTTATTTCCATGCCAGATAAGTGGGAATATCCGTGGTATGCCACATGGGACTTGGCATTTCATTGTATCCCACTCGCACAGATTGACCCAGACTTTGCGAAGGAGCAGCTCCTGCTATTCCTGCGTGAATGGTATATGCATCCGAACGGTCAACTTCCGGCCTATGAATGGTCCTTTGATGATGTGAATCCTCCGGTGCATGCATGGGCAGCATGGCGAGTCTATAAAATAGAACGACGAATCAATGGGAAAGCGGATAGAAATTTTCTCGAACAGGTCTTTCACAAGCTGCTTTTGAACTTTACCTGGTGGGTCAATCGAAAAGATCTTGATGGGAAAAACCTTTTCCAGGGAGGATTTCTTGGCCTGGATAATATTGGGATATTTGATCGCTCGAAACAACTGCCGACGGGGGGGCATTTCGATCAGTCAGATGGAACAAGTTGGATGGCGATGTATTGTCTGAATATGTTGGTAATTTCCTTAGAACTTGCCAAAACTAACCTAGCCTATGAGGGTGTCGCTAGTAAGTTTTTCGAACATTTCGTGTACATTACCGATGCCATTAATGGGAAAGGGGACGATGGACTTGATATGTGGGATGAAGCCGATGGATTTTATTACGATGTCTTACATCTGCCAAACGGCGAGCACCAAAAAATGAAAATTCGTTCAATGGTTGGACTCATATCCCTCTTTGCTGTCGAGACCTTAGAGCCTGAGAGTCTAGACGCTTTACCTGGCTTTAAACGGCGTATGGATTGGTTTTTGGAAAATCGACCTGAATTTCAACGACATGTCGCAACATTGACTCGATCAGATGGAAAGATTCGCCGGATGTTGTCCGTCGTTGGTGAGGCTCGTCTCTCACGAGTACTTCATGTTTTACTCGATGAACAGGAATTTCTCTCTCCGTATGGAATTCGCTCCTTGTCCAAATATCATCAAGCTCAACCTTTTGTGTTTCATGCCAATGATCACGAGTATCGTGTTGGTTATGAACCTGCCGAATCGATGGTGCCAGATTTTGGTGGTAACTCTAATTGGCGTGGTCCGATTTGGTTCCCTGTAAATTATTTATTAATTGAGTCTCTTCAAAAATATCATCATTTTTTTGGAGAGACTCATCGGATTGAATGTCCGTCAGGCTCAGGGCGTTTTATGTCGTTTTGGGATGTGGCAGGTGAATTATCTCATCGACTGATCAGCCTTTTCCGTCGGAATGGTGAGAAGCAAAGGCCGGTGAATGGAGGAAACATGCAGGGGCAACATGATCCTTACTGGAATGAACTTATTCCATTTTATGAATATTTCCATGGTGATAACGGTGCAGGTCTTGGCGCGAGTCATCAAACTGGGTGGACTGCTTTGGTAGCAAAGTTGATGGAGCAATATGCAAAGAAGGAAAATCCACCAGACAACAAAACTGATAAAGTATGAGCATAACTCGTTCTTCTAAAGGATCAGTTTTCTAGTGATGCGGTAGCGAATCAACGGAGACGGTTGGCTTGCGCTCAATTTACGGTCATGAGAGTTCCTACTGCGATGCCTTGCCGGTTAATCGTTCCAGTTCCGTGAGTGCGATTGAGAGATCATATTTCGCACGTGCATACTCTAATTGAGTTTCCCTGAGAATTCGTTGGGTATCAAGGACATCTAAGAGACTTGTTTCCCCAAATTTAAAACTAACTTGAGCAATTCGCAGTGCTTCTCTGGCTTGTTTGAGTAGACCATTCTCATATGTCGAAATTTGCGCTGCTGCTACCTTAGAGTTTTGGACATGATGTGCAATTCCTCGTTGGATTTGTGTTCGTGTTTCCCGTAGTCTAGCTTCTTCCTGTCTCATCCTTCCTTGAGCCTGAGCTATCTCTCCCTGACGTTGATCCCATAACGGAATGGGAACAGAAATCCCCCCAAGAAATGATTCTCGTCCGATATCCCTCTGATAACTACCATTGATGGTGATGTTGGGGATTCGTGCGTGGCGTTCGCGCCGATGCTGCTCTCGGGCCTCTTCTAGGCGCTGTTGCCCTTTTAGTAGAGCTGGATGCGTTAGGAAGGCTTGGTTGGAAAGAGTGGTGCTATCAAGGTCGTCGAATGTTGTTTGGAATGTTCCTTGTATCGAAAACTCATTACTGAGTTCTCCTGCGGTCAAGCTATTGAGGGTCGCTTTGGCAGAACGAACAGTTCCTACAGTTCGTATTAATTCTTTTTGCACCTTTAACGCTTCGACTTCTATCTTCACCGCTTCAAAGGGCGGAGCCTCTCCGGCTTTGACTCGGGCTTTGATGGCTTGGGTTAATTGTTTGACCGTCTCGATATTTTCTCTGGCTAGTGATACTTCTTGTTTTCGTAGCAGCAAATTATAAAATCCGTTTTTAATTTGTGCAATCACATTCAGTTTGGTTTCAGCGAGTTCAGCCTCAGCACTCTTTACGCCTGCTTTAGTTGCTTGTTTCTGAGCATTGCGTGTGCCTGGCCACTCCAATGGCTGACTGAGCGTGATATATCGTTCCGTAATCGAAGTGCTCATCGATGGATCCCTGATAGAACCACGACCACCTTGAAAACTAATCGTAGGATTCGGATAGGCTTTGGCCTGTAAGACTTTTCCTTCTTTTTGTTCGACAATACTCTGTCCTTCAGCAATGACTGGGTTTTGTCGTAATGCGATGGCGACAATGCCATCGAGGGTAAAGGTTGTCGTATTTTGAGGGGTTGAACCGACTGAATCGTCTGCGAGTGCATGGATGGCCCCACTCATCAGTAGTAGGTAGAAGAGAATTATCAGAATACGCATGGTGTGATTCTTTCTTTCAGGTCAGCCCTCAAATTATTGTGTTGTCGTCGTAACTTCTATGTTCTTCGGAGAGTCAATCGACTGTGGCGGTCGGACGATCATCCCATATAAGGATGGTATGACTAATAAGGTCAATGCCGTGGAGGTCAACAGTCCTCCTATGACCACCGTGGCGAGTGGGCGCTGGACCTCAGCGCCCATGCTTGTTGCGATCGCCATCGGCAAAAATCCAAGGCTGGCGACCAATGCGGTCATCAGCACTGGCCGAAGGCGATCCATCGATCCTTGAGTGACAGCCTCTTGAATGGAAAGTCCCTGAGTTTCTAATGCACGAATTCGACTGACGAGGACGACTCCGTTTAACACCGCGATTCCAAATAAGGCGATGCAGCCGATCATGGCAGAGATGCTCAGTGGAAGCCCACGCATCCAAAGTGCAAAGAGACCACCAGAGAAAGCTAACGGCACATTTAAAAAAATGAGTAAAGCCGGTCTTAGGGCGCCGAAAATGACTGATAAGATGGCAATGATCATGAGCAATGTGATGGGGATGATTATCGCTAAGCGATTGGTGGCAGTGAGCAAATGTTCGAATTGACCACCCCATTCAATATAATAGCCGGTGGGGAGATTCACCGAGTTTTTAATCTGTTGTTGTGCTTCGGTGACAAATGACGCAAGGTCTCGTCCGCGAATATTGACTTCCACCATGAGTCGTCGTTGTATATTTTCCCTGCTAATTTGCGCGAGGCCTTCATCGACTTGAATGGTGGCCACTCGTGAGAGTGGTACAAGTTCTCCATGGGCAGTCGGGATGAGAATGTTTCCGAGTGCCGTGGGAGTGGCTGAGGCCTCATCTGCAAGTCGAACAATGAGATCAAACCTGCGTTGTCCTTGAAAGACGGTCCCTACTGTTTGTCCGACTCTTGCTGCTTGGACGATGGTCAAGACATCCTTTGCATTCAGACCATATCGCCCAATTTGATCACGATCCACTATGACTCGAATTCTTGGAATCCCCGTGACTTGCTCGATTTGAATATCTTCAGCTCCATCAATCTGTTCCAGTATGTGAGCCACTTGCTCACCATGAGTACGCAAGACATCCATATCCTCACCGAATATTTTAATTGCCAGATCCGAGCGTGACCCAGAAATGAGTTCGTTAAAGCGCATTTCTATCGGTTGTGTAAATCCTAATTTTACACTGGGAACTGCTTTGAGTATGGCAGCACTCATGATCTCAATGAGCCTATCTTTCGTGGTTGCCGTGCTCCATTCATCGAAGGGCTTCAGCAGCACAAAGACATCAGATAATTCAATGCCCATGACATCGGTCGCGACTTCAGGACTTCCGGTACGTGTGACGACTTGTGTGACTTCAGGGAACTGTCGTACCGCACGTTCGACCGCCAGAGCGGTTTCGACTGATTCACTCATCGATATACTTGGGAGTCGCCAAACTTGAATGGCCATATCGCCTTCTTCTAATTGCGGCAAAAATTCAATGCCAAGTCGCCCTCCAATGAGAAGACTCACGATGAAGAGCATGATAGCTGGAATAACAACCAGGCTTGGCCGAGACAGGGAAAACTGTAAACATGGTCGATAGAGTCGACGGGCTTGACGTATGAGCCAAGTTTCCTTCTGATTGGTTTTTGCACGGCCAAACCAATATGCGAGAACTGGCACCCCGGCGATGGCAAAGAGTAATGAACCAACCAACGCTAAAATAACGGTAATGGCCATGGGGCGAAACATTTTCCCTTCGACACCAAGAAGAGTCAGAATGGGGATATACACTAAAATGATGATGCCGATTGCAAAGATGATTGGGCGTAACACTTCTTTTGCCGCCTTTTCGACCACCGCATGTTTTTCTTTTTTTGAAACATCACCAGCATCCCCGAGTCTTCGAAGAATGTTGTCAATCATGACCACAGATCCATCAACCAGAAGACCAAAGTCAATCGCACCTAAGCTCATGAGATTGCCAGACAATCCTGCTTGATACATGCCGGTAAAGGCCAGCAACATAGACATGGGAATGGCCATGGCCACGATCAGGCCGGCGCGCAAATCACCAAGGAATAAGAATAAGATGGCAATGACTAAGAGGCCGCCTTCTAAGAGGTTATTTCTCACTGTTCGAATGACCTTATCGACAAACAGCGTTCGGTCGTAATAGGGTTCAATCAAGACTCCAGGTGGAAGGGTCGATTGAATGTCAGCAACTCGTTGTTTTACGTTCGCTACCACCTGATGTGCATTCGCACCGGCGAGCATTTGCACCATTCCAATCACCGTTTCACTTTCACCCATTCGTGAAGCCGATCCAATACGTAACGCTGCCCCTTCTTTCACTGTTCCGATATCTTTTACAAAAATTGGCACACCATGTGGTCCATGGTTGATCACAATCTTTTCTAAGTCTCCGATATTCTTGGCGAGCGCTTCCCCCTTGATGAGATAATGTTCGCGTTCATGTTCGATATAGCCACCACCAGCCAATGCATTATTCTGTTCAAGAGATTCAAAGACCTGCTTGAGTGAAAGCTTGAATGCCAAGAGTTTTCCCGGATCGACGACTACTTGAAATTGTTTCGTTTCGCCTCCCCAGATATTGACTTCAACAACACCAGACACCGTCTGAAGACGAGGAGAAATATTCCACTCCAACAGCGTGCGTAACTCCATGGGACTGTACTCCTCACCACGGAGTGTAAATTGATACACTTCACCAAGCCCAGTTGTGAGAGGCCCCATCATCGGTCTGCCATATTCAACAGGAATTTGTTCAACCGCCAATGTCAGTCGCTCGTTGACGAGTTGGCGAACAAAGTACAGGTCCAGCTTTTCATTGAATATTGCCGTGACGGCAGACAGGCCATATCGTGATACTGATCGAACTTCTTGCAACCCAGGAAGTCCACTCAGCGATGTTTCAATCGGAAACGTGACAAATTGTTCCACCTCAACGGGGCCTAATGCTGGAGAGCGGGTGAGTATTTGTACTTGGACAGGCGTGAGGTCTGGGACTGCGTCGATGCTGAGATTATTCAAAGACCATATGCCACTCATTGTGACAAGTAGGAGTGCGATGAGAGTGAAAAATCGATATTGAAGAGAGAGAGTGAGTAATCGTTCCATATGTCGTATCTCGAAAATTAGTGTCCTTCAATGGATTCTTGGAGTAAGGCATTTTTTAAATCGAATACACCGGCTGTGACGATTGAGTCCCCCAATGTAATCCCATTCTTTACTTCGACAAGACCACCCCCTTCTTGCCCAAAATCAATCGCAACAAAATGGTAGCCTGTTTCGCGTTCCACAAAAACACCACGCACGCCATCCACCATCGTTACGGCTGAACTGGATATTGAGAGCATCGGGAGTTGTTCGTCGATGAGTCGAACATCGATATATTCGTTAGGCTTTAATTGGCCACCTGTGTTGTTGACATCAAATCGAAATCGAATCGTTCTTGTTGCTTCTTCTGCAACAGGAGAAATATATGAGAGTTTGGCTTGAATCGGAAGGCCTCCTCGTGGAACAACTTCTCCTTGATCGCCTTCTTTAAAACGGCGAGCTTGTTCAATGGGGAGCTCAGCAAAGACCCACACTCGACTCGTATCGATAATTTCGAACAGGTTTTCTTCAGCTGCAACGCCTTGCCCCAATACCGCGTCCTGATGAACAATCGTGCCACTGAGTGGTGCTCGCAGAATGTATGTATGTCCTTCAAGGTGGCTTCCATGTTCAAGGTCATTTAATTCTTCTGCTGTCAGTCCCATGTTCAGTAACTTTTCTCGAACATGTTGAAATACGGCCTGGGCTTCGATTGACTGTCCACGATCTTCTAGGAACCGTCTCTGAGATACAATGTTCTCATCTAACAACTGTTGTGTCCGTTCAAAATTAGATTTGGCCACATCAGTTTTGGCTTTCCCAACTAAGTATTCCTGAATCAACTCATCCAACTTCAGACTTTCAATGGCTGCTAACGGCTGTCCTTTGGTGACACGATCCCCTAGTGTGCTCAAGAGCTTATCGATTTGCCCTGGAATACGAGAAGAAACTTTGGCCACGAGAGCGAGATCGGGAGCCACATGACCTGGTGCTGAAATGACATGCGGGGTGAGTTGTTCGATGGCATGTTCGGTACGAATCCGTTCACGTGATTTCTCGGGAACATGTGTCAGGGCTATAGCATTTGCAATTGAGTCGGTAGACGGTATTGCGGTTTCTGTCTCTGTTGCCGGCTGACTTGAATTTGGACTTTCGGTACAACTGGCTAAGAGCAATACTGTGAACAGTAATAAATGAATCATGTGTCTATTCTCATTATGAACGCGAGACGCAAGAGATCTTCAAGCGGTCAAATAGTAAAAGTGATCTTTAGCCAGAAGGCTTCAAGTTCACGACGTTGAGGAGATTTAGGCACGAGCCTACATTAAAGAGATTGGGGGAGGACGGATAGGGGAAAGTGGAGCTGAACGTTGAAAAGGAGGTGACTGTTGGGATGAAGGAGGGAGAGCTGCAGAGGATAATTGAAGAGAAGACGAATGTGTATGTGGGATGAGAAACGTGAAAGGGGTCTGATTTATAGACGAATCATTTGGTGAACCGCCTAAAAGTGAAAATCCAATTTCATCATGAGTGTGCAGATGTGCCTGAGTCTGATGACAATGGGTAGGTCCCTCTTTATCAATTTCAGGTGTGTGGGGGCGGTCGTCTATGTGATTGTGAAATTCACATGCGAGATCTTGGGAGAACACAGAATGAAAGAGTCCACCATGTTGGTGTTCTTGTGCCCCATGTGCATGATCGGCTTCTGGATGAACATGGACTAATGGAATGGCTACTAGCCATAACATTAACCACACTCGTGATAATTGTGTGATTATTTTGGTGAGGTGCGGCATAGAGTCTGCGTGTTAAGAATGCGTGAAGTGACCTCACTATAATAACAGGTCATAGGGGCTATTGCTATTGTTCCAATGACAGGGCAGGGGAAGTCGTAGGAAAAGATGAATGCCAAATCCCTCAGCGAGATAATGCCATGACAGCGATATCTGCGTTGAGATTAGGATTATCCGTAATCTCAGTCCCAGTCTGTGAGTCAACGTAAATAGCCTGTTCGATGAAAATACCGCGCTGTTTGCAGAGTTCCTGAAAATCAAGAATAGACGGGAATCTGCGATTGGGCGTGTTGTGCCAATCGTACGCATAGAGCCCTTCTTCTTTTGGTAATCGCCCTTCCTTCATGAACATCTCCCGTAACGGGCGATGTGCAAAATTCGGGAAACTCACGATTCCCAGTCGAGCAATACGAACAATCTCGTTAAGTACATCGCTGACTCCTACGATTGATTGAAGGGTTTGTGAGAGCAGCGCAATCTCGAAGCTTTGATTCGGGAGGGCTGCGATTCCCTTGTTCAGGTCAGCATGGAGAACCTCAATTCCTCGTGCCACGCATTTGGCGACTTCTGCTTGATCTCGCTCGATACCGAGTAGTGGTGTATGGCCGCGTTCTCGAAGAATCGATAATAATTCACCGTTTCCGCAGCCAAGGTCAACCACACTGGCTCTGCTTGGCATCAGTCTTAGGATCATGTCATAGTCGAGACGCTGTGTGTGGAAAATGCTCGTGGGTTCGTCAACTCGTGGTTCGTTGGCAATGCTGATGGTTCGGTTTTCGCCTCCTGCATTGGCTAGAAATGTGGCTATCATCTGGCCGCCTAACTGCATGTTGTCTTCAAGCAGAAACGAATCATGGCCAGCGTGACTTTCAATTTCGCAATAACTCACAGATTTTGATTGAGCCACGAGTGCATCAACGAGCCGACGAGAGGCCGAAGGTGGGTAGAGCCAATCACTTGTGAAGCTAAGGAACAGCCATTGGCACGTTGCTGGTGAAAGGGCGCCCTGCAAAGTGTTGTCCTTCTCTCCAAGGTCAAAAAGATCCATTGCCGTTGATAGGGTGATATAGCTATTGGCATCAAAACGTTCGACAAAGCGATCGCCCTGATACGCCAGATAGGAGCCAACCGAGAAGACGCTTTCGAATCCCGTCTCAATTGATCGTGGTTGAAGTCTTGTCGGGTCGAACTTGGCACGCATAGATTCGTCAGAAAGATAGGTAATGTGGGCAAGCATGCGCGCTAAGGCCAGACCGGCTTCAGGGGATGGGCCGTCGTAGTATTGACCATTTTCGAAACGTGGGTCGTGGCGAATGGCATTCCGTCCGACGACATCAAAGGCGATGCCTTGACTACTCAATCGGGCTGAAGCTGCTAGTACAAGGCAGGTTTGAACAGACGCTGGGTGCTGAATACCCCAGGTGATGGCTTGTGAGCCACCAAGTGATCCACCGATGACATTCAGAAGCTGCCTGATTCCTAGGTGGTCGATCAGGCGTTTTTGAACCTCGACCATGTCGCGAACGCTGATGACTGGGAAGTTTGCACCATAGGGGCTATCACCATTGGGATCGCTAAAATTTGGGCCTGTCGTGCCACGACATCCTCCCAACACATTTGAACAGATTACGAAATAGCTGCTGGTATCTATGGGCTTTCCTGGTCCCACGAGAATGTCCCACCAGCCTGGATCGTCAGATTCATCATGTCTTGCGACATGAGAATCCCCGCTCAGGGCATGACAGACGAGGATGGTATTAGTCCGTTCCTGATTGAGTTCCCCCCAGGTTTCAAAGCAGACGCTAATTTCAGGTAGATGGCCACCATTTTCAAGTTGTAATGGCTCGCGTGAGACCCACGTCTGGGCATGACGCAGTGAACTTGTACTTTGCGGGTCGTCCATGTTCGGGTTACCCTCTACCCCTTCTGGTTAAACCCATGGCCGCTAGCGACTAGCGCGAAGCGCTTGGTCTAAATCGGCAATAATATCCGACGCGTCTTCGATCCCGACTGAGATGCGAATGTATTCTGGACTCACACCTGCTGCCGCCTGCTCTTTAGCTGTCAGTTGCGAATGAGTGGTTGAGGCAGGGTGGATCACGAGTGTCTTTGCGTCTCCGATATTCGCTAGATGGCTTGCAAGCTTCACACTTTCAATGAATTTTTTTCCGGCATCTTCACCGCCCATAATTCCGAATCCTAAAAGTGCGCCGGCTCCGTCCGGTAAATATCGGGTAGCGGATTTGTGATGCGAATGGCTCGGGAGACCGGGGTAGTTGACCCATTCGACTGCGTCGTGACTTTCAAGAAATTCTGCGACCTTGAGAGCATTGTCACAGTGCCGTCGCATCCGCAGATGCAGCGTTTCGAGGCCTAGTAACGTAAGAAACGCGGCAAAAGGACTCATTGCGGCCCCAGTGTCGCGCAACCAATGTGTGCGCATGTGCATGATGTAGGAAATATTGCCCAAAGGACGAAGAGCTTCTTCGAACACAGCACCGTGATACGAAGGAGACGGTCCACAGACCTCGGGCCAGCGACCTGGATCATTTGCCCATGGAAACTGTGCGCTGTCAATAACAACACCGCCAACGTGGACCCCATGGCCTCCAATATATTTTGTGGTTGAGTAGATCACGATGTCGACGCCATGCTCGATTGGACGGAGCAGCATTGGTGTCATGACGGTATTGTCACAGAGTGTTGGGAGTTTGTGTTGGTGGGCAATATCTGTAATGGCTCGAAAATCCGGTACGTCATTCTTTGGATTTCCGATGCTCTCAAAATACACGCAGCGAGTATTCTCATCAATGAGCGTATGAATCTGCTCCGGCGTATTGGGGTCAAAAAAGCGGACCTCAATTCCCATTGCCTTGAAGGTTTGCGTAAAGAGTGTCCAGGTTCCGCCGTAGAGACTTGTGGCAGAAACAAAGTTTTGTCCTGAATGACAAATTGTAAGAAGCGCTGCCGTGATGGCAGCTTGTCCAGAAGCAAAGCTCAGTCCTGCTGCGCCACCATCCATGGCGGCTAAACGTTTTTCGAGTACGTCGTTTGTGGGGTTCATAATTCGACTATAGATGTTGCCAAACTCTGATAGACCGAAGAGATTGGCCGCATGCTGGGTATTGTCGAAGACAAATGAGGTCGTTGCATAAATGGGGACGGCACGTGCCTTTGTTGTCGGGTCAGGTTGTTGTCCAGCATGGACGGCCATCGTTCCCAGTCCCTGAGGCTTGGATTCATCGCTCATGATTTAACAGGCTCCTCTCAATGCGCAGGTATGTCCGGCGCGTATGTGTGAATGAATAATTTGAAAAGGCTTTTCATGCGCGATGGCGCTGAAAGACCGTTTACGTTTCACTATGCTCAATGCACAAGAGAATCTATTCTAACAACCTATTATACGTTCCAATGTGCGTGTAGATTAAACACCCTTGGATATCAGCGTCAAATACCTGTTGTATTTCCAGTCTGTTGATACAGCTGGATTTAGAGATTTTCAAAGAAAGAAGAAGGTCGTAGGTGTACCTGAGGATGAGTCTGGGATTCTGGCCTATAAATTATTTTAACGTATTCCTAATTATTTATAGTATTCATAGTGCATGGAAGACCATCAATGGTTCTCCCTTTATATGAATATGCCTTGGGCGCGTCTCATGTATTGAAATTAATTGAGGTGTCAGTGTTTTTGCGAATTGTGGACGAACAGCGATTTTGATTGTAGAGACGCATCAGGTTAGTGGGTCTTAGTTGCTAGAACGAATTTTCTACGCGACTGGCAACGTCTTGATGTTGTTCGTCATGATCGTCTGCTCCCTTTGTTTCTGTTAACGTCCCTGACATTTTCCCTTGATTCGTGGGCTTATGTTTGTGCGAGATCGGTGCCCCCTGGACCTGGGTGGAAGCATACGGCACATTCCAGCCGAAAAATGATAGCGAGCTCTTGCCGGGTCCGCTGAGCGTCGTCTTCGCTGAATTGGAGACGAGGAGGTTGTGCTGCATGTTTCATGGTCTGTCCCTGATTACCTTTAAATCAATTTCAGAAACTCGATCTCACGCGGCCGAGTGTGGACTCCCTACGCACGATACCCAAGGTTTTCTCCAAGGGCCTTGAGTGTTCGTCTAAAGTATTGCGTTGATCATTTGAACTCACAACACAAAGCGAACCTTCATTTTTGTCAGAAACCTGTCATCAATAGATACGCTCATTTCCGTTCAATGGATGGAATAGTCAGAAGGGATAACTGCCTGGTGAGCAATTCCTTTTACCTGATTATTTCTTGAAAGTATGACTGCGTTTTGCATCATCATTCTCCCTCCTACATGCACCGACCGTTCATTCCTATTTCCTTTTTGAATTAGTGATAACACGAACGTTTGTTCACAAAAGCACAGTAATGACAAAATTGACGGGGAATAATTAAGGACTACTTAAGAAAAACCGATGACATGAGTACAAGCTTTCATCCCTATAGGTTCGTCCAGAAAAAGAAACGTGTACGGGTTTAATGAAATTATTCAAGAGACCAAAAAGGTTAGAGGAAGTTTTAAACTTGCCAACCGCCACCCCCACAGCACACAAGCACTTCATGTATGGCCATAAGACTACATCAGGAATGGCTAGTACATGGACCCTCTTCTTAAGGGAAACTGAGGCACATGAAATTTAAATCACAGTTGAGTGTCGTTAATGTGTTTTTCCTTGTCTGTCTCTCCATCATCTCCGTAGTGATGTATCAGACAACGAAGAGCTTAATCGACACTAGCGGATGGGTGACTCACACATTCCAGGTGATCGGTAAGGCCAATGTCCTTGCCAAGGCGATGGTGGATATGGAAACGGGACAACGAGGTTTTTTGCTCACAGGGAAGGACAGATTTTTAGAACCCTACGTGAATGGGAAACTGCTGTTCAACCAAACAATGGTGAACGTCCTCGACTTGGTGAGTGATAACCCACCACAAGTGAAACGGCTTCAGAAGGCCCAGCAACTCAAGGAGCATTGGCTTAAGTCAGCTGGGGAATATGAAATAAATCTGAAGAGGAAAATTGAACGTGGCGAGATGCCGAAAGAAGCCTTATTCAACATACTAAACGGGAAAATGATGAATGGCCACTCCCAACCTTTGGGGATACAAAGTGGTAAACAAATTATGGACGAGATCCGTGTGGTGATCGAGGACTTTATCATGCTTGAGGAATCCTTGATGAAACAGAGATACCAAGAGAATATAGCGACTGGAGAACAGGCCAAATCCCTGGCGATATTCGGTGCAATATTCGCTATATTCTTTGGCGGAGGGGCAATGATTTACATGAATCGGAAGCTCATGGCTCAATTAGGGGCTGAACCCATGATGTTGATGTCCATGTCCCAAGCTGTCGCGAATGGGACGTTGACCGCACGAATAAAGTTAGACGAGACGATGAGCATTTCGAAAGACAATGTGGCGGTCACATTGAATCACATGGCTGACACATTGCAGCTGTGAATTCAACGGGTCGCAGCAACACAGGCCTGAAATCTCTCTGCAGGTGTTGCGTATGCTAATGTTTTTCTCGGGCGCTCGTTCAACTGCCGAGCCACTGCATTCAGCTGGGCTTGTGTATACCTGGATAAATCAAT
>JAJDBM010000027.1 GCA_029261355.1 Nitrospirales bacterium
TTGAGGTACCGAATGTTCAGTATAAAGACCTGACCTCTGACGCATTCTGTGAATCGTCAGAGGAGATTAGACAGGAAGTTACAAAGGCACGCGAAACACAATTAAAGAGGTTTCAGGGACTCAAATACTCAACCAATTCCCAAATGTCCGCAAAGACGATAAAAAAATATTGCTCACTGGATAGTCAGGCGGAAGAGTTGCTTCATCAGGCAATGACCTAACTCAACATCTCCGCAAGGGGCTATAATAAAATACTCAAGGTCGGCAGAACAATTGCGGATCTTGACCATAGTGAGAACGTTCGCATAGAGCACATATCAGAAGCCGTTCAGTACAGAAATCTGGATCGTGATTTTTGGAAATGATGATTATTTCTTAAGAACCATATGACATGTTTGTACCTTGACAGCCAATTACTTGTTTGGTAGATTAAAGGTCATTATTTACTTAAACCATTTTTCAGGTAATACAAAATGAAGAAATTTCTGTTTGTGCAAATACCATTCGTAGCCTTTCTCCTGATGTTCTTTGTAACATCGTCGTATGGAGCTGGTAATTTTAAGGAATTTTATAATAAAGGTATTGATTGTTATAAGCAGGGTAAATACGATGAAGCCGGAAAAGAATTTAAGAAAGCAATAGAATTAAAACCTAATGATGTTTATGCCCTTTATGGACTCGGAAATACATATTATTGTAAGGCAAAGTATGATGATGCTGTTAAAATTTATACAAAGGCTATAAATATAAATCCTGATTATGCGAAGGTGCATTATTCACTGTCTCTGGCCTATAGTAAATTGGGAATGACACGTGAAGCTGAAAAGCAGAAGACAATATTCAGGAAATTGTCTCAAGGAGGAAAAAGCACCGGGTCATCAAAACACGCGAAGGCATCACACACCAGTTCGCACACAAAAGTTGACCATTCTCCAAAAAAATCCTTATCTCATTCTCCCAAAAAATCATTGCATGAGACAAAACAGGCTGACACACATGCGGCCAGTGGACACGAGACAAAACACGCTGATACACATGCAGCCAGTGGACATGAGACAAAACAGGCTGACACACATGCGGCCAGTGGGCACGAGACAAAACACGCTGATACGCATGCGGCCAGTGGGCACGAGGCAAAACACGCTGATACGCATGCAGCCAGTGGACACAAGACAAAACAGGCTGACACACATGCAGCGAGTGGACATGAAACGAAACACGCAACCACACACGACAGTGGAGGTGGTTCTCATTCAATCTTTAAGGGTTATTCAGATGAAACACATCAAGCAGATGAACGTGTTTTTAAGAAAAAGAAATATGGAACATATATCAAAACAAAAAATCCATTGAACAATATCAAGTTATTTGTTCAGGCCAAATGGTACACATCTGGAATACATAAAGTATGGATTAGCGCTGCCGGCTTTATTATTGCAACTCAATTATGGCTTTGCGTTGTTGCGTTTTTCTGCGTGATAGTCTGGAGAATTAGAGAGAAGACATAATTGATATTTTTATCTTTACACACCCCTTCAGTTCTTTTTAGATCCGGTAATAACTCCTTCCTGTGTCCAAAATACAACCTCAACTACGTTTGTTGCGCTTAACACATAATCAATTCTCATATTTTGTATTTTCTCTCAAATATCGTTTTTAGTTGAAAAGTACAATTAAATTTGTCTATTATGTCTGCGTGATAATGATGATTGTATATACTTTTTATCAGTATATGAAAATGCATATGATAAGGAGGAAGTAATTTGTTTAAGCTTAGAAGGTTTATCAAGTTTATCGTTGCCTTCATCTTCTATTATTCGGGAATCTTTCTTTTCTATAAAAAATTTATCATTAAGGGAAAGGTTACTATATTGATGTTTCATCGTGTAACCGATACTTTTTTTGATGTTAGTCTGTTGGTGAAAAAAAAGACTTTTGAGGAATGTATGCAATATATCGCTCGAAGGCATCCTCTGATCTCACTGGATTTTCTGGCACAGAACATTGATAGGTGGGAGAGTATGCCATGTAATAGCTATGTAATAACATTTGATGATGGATGGATAGATTTTTATGATGTTGCATATCCTGTTTTAAGTCGGTTAAAGATTCCTGCTACGGTTTATTTGACTACCGGTTTTACATCATCAAAATGTAGTTACTGGCAGGAACGGCTAGATAATTTACTCGCACAGATATTGGCAGAAAAGAGAACACTTCTTACAAAAGAAAATATTATTTCTATCCCTGAGATAAATCACAAACTAAAAGATCTGATATTGAAGAATGAGGAGATAATGGTAACATTTAAATTTATTGATTATCTTAAAAAGTTTACTCATGATTAAATATTGAAAACTATTACTGACTTGGAGGCATTTCTAGAGAGACATTCCATTAGGATTAATAATAACAAAGAGAGGTCCTTTATAAACTGGGATGAGCTTAATTATATACAAGAGCCGGATATCTCGTTTGGCTCCCATACAGTAAACCATATGATCTTAACCAACGAACAAATGGATGTCGTTGAGGACGAAATCTGTAAATCAAGAGAGATTATAGAAAAGGAGACGGGGAGAAAAGTTATCCATTTTTGTTATCCAAATGGAAATTATAATGAATGTATAAAGGAAATTGTTGCTAAATCATATAAATCTGCATGTACCACCAGAACTGGTTTTATTTCAAAAGGCTCTGACATTTATAGTCTTAACAGGATTGGAATAAATGAGGAAATGGTTACTGACTGGAGGGGAAATTTTTCTAAATATGTGTTTATGTTTTCTCTGTTTATAGAGTCTGTCAGAAGGTAAAAGAAATACTTTACTTTTTTGCTTTACGAATATCTAACAGAAATAATTGTAGCAAGTTACATAAGACACCTGAATGTTATGGGATTTCTAAAAAACAAGGCGGCTGTATTACAATACCAGAATGTATCTGAAGACAAGGTAAACTTTCTGGATACCTGGGTTTATTATAAAAGTTTTGAAGAGCAATTGAACTATTTTTCCAAAAATAGTATGCCCATCATCCCTTTGTGTGACGTAGAAGCTTATATAAGGGGTAATCTAAACTTAAAGACACAGTCATTTGCTCTCACCTTTGATACAGGTTTTATTGAACTCTATACTCTATGTTATCCATTGTTAAAAAAACATGGATATCCCGCTACGTTTTTTATCCGTCCAGATACTGTGGGAGAGACAAGGGACATTGATGGTAGAGAGGTAAGCTATATGCACTGGGATCAAATTCGTGAACTTGAGAAGGGTGGAATGACTATAGGTCTGTACGGCTGTAAAGGGAGAATAGCTACTAGAATCCCTGTAGAAGATATAGAAAAAGAGATCAAGGATTTCAAATCAGCATTCGAAAAAGAGCTTAATAAAAAAGTGGTATACTACAGTGTTAGAGAAGGGGTCCCTACGAAACAAATGGTTAGTTTATTTAAAAGAGAAGGTATTAATGCTTTTTTCTGTCAATCTCCAACATTACAAAAGACCCACCCTTATGCTGTCGGAAGGATTCAAATAGATGATAATGAC
>JAJDBM010000028.1 GCA_029261355.1 Nitrospirales bacterium
TACTGCGCCATGCCTTGATCGCCCATCACCTTCGTCAACGCTGAGGTGAGCGTCGTCTTTCCATGGTCGACATGACCCACAGTGCCCACATTTAAATGCGGTTTCTTTCGCTCAAATTTCGCCTTCCCCATCCTCGCCTCCTTATCAAACCTTCTCTATTAACAACCCTGGCAGAAAAACCCTACAAACTACTCGCCCTGCTGCTTCTTAATAATTTCTAAAGCCAATTGCTTCGGAACTGCCTCATACTGATCAAACTCCATACTATACGTGGCACGCCCTTGGGTCTTTGAACGAAGATCAGTTGCATACCCAAACATTTGACTCAGCGGAACAGAGGCATCCACGGCCTGTGAAGATGCGCGCGCTTTTATACCATGAACCTTACCGCGACGACTGTTCAAGTCACCAATCACATCCCCCATAAAGTCTTGAGGAACAAGAACCTCTACCTTCATAATTGGCTCCAACAAGGTCGGGTCAGCCTTTCGGCAAGCGCTCTCAAAAGCCATCGAAGCTGCAATCTTAAATGCCATTTCATTTGAGTCAACATCATGGAAGGATCCATCATATAGCGTCACCTTCAAATCACGCATGGGATAACCTGCCAGAACGCCTGACTCCAAACGACTCCTTACACCCTTTTCTACAGCTGGTATAAATTCACGAGGAATGACCCCACCCACTATCTTATTTACAAACTCAAGCCCAACACCAGTATCACCGGGCTCAACCTTTAAGAATACATGGCCATACTGCCCTCGGCCACCAGTCTGCTTAACATATTTACCTTCTGCTTCAGCAGCCTTCTTAATAGTCTCCCGATAGGCCACCTCTGGCTTACCCACATTCGCCTGAACCTTAAACTCCCGGAGAAGGCGGTCAACGATAATCTCTAAATGCAACTCCCCCATTCCAGAGATAATAGTCTGGCCAGTTTCCTCATCAGTTTGAACATGAAACGATGGATCTTCTTGCGCAAGCTTACCCAAAGAGAAACCAAGCCTCTCAAGGTCCTGCTTTGTCTTCGGCTCAACAGCCAACGATATCACAGGCTCTGGAAACTTGATTACCTCTAGCAAGATTGGATGCTTTTCATCACATAAGGTATCACCAGTCCGTGAATCCTTCAAACCAACCGCTGCCGCAATATCACCAGCAAAAACCTCATCAATATCTTCACGCTTATTAGCATGCATCTTTAAAAGTCTACCAACACGCTCTTTTTTATCTTGAGTGACGTTGAAAATATATGAACCAGTGGAAAGCTTCCCAGAATAAACCCTGAAATACGTCAACTGCCCAGCAAAAGGATCGCTCATAATCTTGAACGCTAAGGCAGAGAATGGCTCCCCCTCCTCTGCTTTACGGAAAAGCTCACCTCCACTTTTTGGATCCACTCCAGATACTGCCGGCAAATCTACAGGAGAAGGAAGATAGTCAACGACCGCGTCCAACAGAGGCTGCACCCCTTTATTCTTAAAAGCTGAACCGCAAAAAATTGGAGTTATCTTCATACTGATTGTCCCAGCACGAATCGCTCGCTTTATCTCGTCCACACCAAGCTCTTCTCCGTTCAGATAACGCTCCATTACTTCGTCATCATGCTCGGCTACTGCGTCGATCATCTTGTCTCTATATTCCTGAACTAGCCCCAATGAGTCGGAAGGAATGTCCTCAACTGAATAGTCCGCACCGAGACTTTCATCATCATAGACATACGCCTTCATTGCTACTAGATCAAAAATCCCCCTAAGTGAGTCCTCAGCACCATAAGGCAATTGAATCGGAACGGGATTTGCCCCCAAACGATCCACCATCGTCTCGATTGCCGCAAAGTAATTAGCGCCAACCCTATCCATCTTATTCATGAAAGCGATACGCGGGACATTATACTTATCGGCCTGCCGCCACACAGTCTCAGACTGAGGCTCTACACCCTGAACTGAGTCAAACACAGCAACGGCTCCATCGAGAACACGAAGCGAGCGCTCGACCTCAATAGTAAAGTCAACATGCCCAGGAGTATCGATAATATTAATACGATGATCAGCCCAAAAACAGGTTGTCGCAGCAGAGGTAATCGTTATACCTCTCTCACGCTCCTGCTCCATCCAATCCATCTGCGCTGCACCCTCATGCACTTCGCCAATTCGGTGAGATACACCCGTGTAATACAATATCCGCTCGGTCGTTGTCGTCTTACCAGCATCAATATGAGCCATAATGCCAATATTACGAGTTCGACCCAATGATTCTTCTAAGCTCAATTACGTTTCTCCACAAAAAAATACTGCAACGTCAAACCGTCCCACACCCCTAACTAGACTAGACCACCCAGGTCAAGCCAGGACGGACCAACTGCAGTACAAAAAAAATAAACTACCAGCGATAATGGGCAAATGCCCTGTTCGCCTCAGCCATCCGATGGACCTCATCACGCTTCTTAACCGAAGCACCAGCATTATTCGCTGCATCCATCAACTCGCCAGCAAGTTTTTCCTGCATACTTCTACCAGCTCTCGCATTAGCGCTCCGACTAATCCACCTCAAACCCAACGCCACCTGACGAACGGTCCTGATCTCAACAGGAACCTGATATGACGCACCACCCACTCGTCGAGACTTAACCTCAACAACGGGCTTCACATTACTCAGAGCAGAATGAAAAATCTTAAGAGGATCACTTCCAGTCTTCTCTTGAATTAAATCAAAAGCACCATAGCAAACCCGCTCAACCGTACTCCTCTTACCGTCCTTCATCAGAATACTCAGAAACTTCCCAAGGACCGCATCATTAAAGCGCGGATCATACGATATTTTCTTCCTAAGAACAATAGGTCTTCTAGGCATAATTAAAGAAACCTCAAATTCACCATGATAATTGACAAACTGGGAAAACAGCAAGCACTACTTAGGCTTCTTTGCACCATATTTCGAGCGACCCTGCTTTCGATTCGCGACGCCAACTGCATCCAAAGCTCCACGCACCATATGATACCGCACACCAGGCAAATCCTTCACTCGACCGCCACGAATTAAAACGATTGAGTGTTCCTGAAGATTGTGACCCATACCCGGAATATACGTTGTCACCTCAACACCCGTAGTCAATCGAACCCTAGCAACCTTCCTCAAGGCTGAGTTTGGTTTCTTTGGCGTAGTCGTATACACCCGAAGACACACACCACGCCTCTGAGGACATCGGTTCAATGCCGGGCTCTTGCTTTTTAACTTTGTTGTCTTTCGACCGTTTCTAACCAACTGATTAACTGTAGGCATTATCCATCCTATCAATCATATTCGTAAAAAAATCTAGGCGCAAAACCAGAAGAATATATAGAAAAATCAACTTTATGTCAAGTGAACAATGGATGCTATTTTGACAGTGACCGTCACTTAACACCTACGGGAGGAACAGCCACTGCACCAGCCCCACCCTCTTCACCTTCTGGTAATTCTTCAGCTTTTACATGCCCAGGTACATACGTTTCTCTATACTCTGAGTACCCTGTACCAGCAGGAATGAGTCTTCCGACAATCACATTCTCTTTTAAGCCTCGAAGGTCATCAACTCGCCCATTTATAGCTGCCTCAGTTAGGACTCTGGTTGTCTCTTGGAATGAAGCTCCAGAAATGAAGCTATCGGTACTCAACGATGCCTTTGTAATTCCAAGAAGCACAGGCTTCCCGATAGCAGGCTTTCCACCGTCTGCCAAAATCGCTTCGTTTTCATCTTCAAAATCAAATCGATTTACCTGAGTTCCTGGCAGAAATGAAGTATCCCCGGTTTCTTCGATACGAATTTTTCGTAGCATTTGACGTGTAATCACCTCTATATGCTTGTCATTTATAACCACGCCTTGCAACCGGTATACCTCTTGTACTTCATTAACCAAGAATTTCTGCAACTCACGAGGCCCCAAGACAGCAAGGATATCATGTGGATTTGCAGAACCGTCCATTAGAGGCTCTCCAGCCCGCACCCAATCACCCTCATGGACATTGACATGACGACCTCGTGGAATTGAGTATTCTTTAATATCACCAATCTTATTATCAACCATCACTCGCCTCATCCCCTTGACAAATCCACCAAATGAGACCTCCCCATCGATTTCACTGACAACAGCCTGCTCTTTAGGTTTCCTCGCCTCAAATAACTCTGCAACGCGAGGCAAACCTCCAGTAATATCTTTTGTCTTTGTTGTCTCTCTAGGTATTTTTGCAAGTACATCACCGGGATGAACACTTGAACCCTTCTCTACAAAAATATGAGCCCCTACCGGCATCAAATATCTTGCTTGAGCACCAGAAGCCAGCTTGGCAGTCTTCCCGCCATCATCTTTTATCGATAACCGTGGCCGTAAATTTGTTCCCGCCTGCTCAATTACAACCTTACGAGATAGACCGGTGACCTCATCGACCTCTTCTTTCATGGTGACACCCTCAGAAATATCACCGAAAGCAATTTTCCCACCAACTTCCGTTAAGATGGTCAGAGAGTACGGATCCCATTCAACAACTTTTTGTCCAATCTCAACCTTGCCACCGTCTTTGACTTTAATTTTAGCACCATAAACGACTGGATATTTCTCACGTTCCCGCCCACTTTCATCATAGACAGCCACTTTTGAATTTCTGGTCATCACCACCCAATCACCTTGTTGAGTTTTCACAGCATTTGCGGGATTATGACGATCAGCATTTGCCTTGGCATCAAAGCTTAAATATTTCAATACCCCCGCATGCTTCACCTCAAGGACTGTCTGCTCAACCACCTTACTTGCGGTTCCACCTATATGGAATGTCCTCATCGTCAACTGGGTACCAGGCTCACCGATCGACTGTGCCGCTATAACTCCAACTGGCTCCCCCTTTTCGACAAGTCGACCCTTTGCCAGATCTCGACCATAACAGTACACACACACGCCCCATCGAGATTGGCACGTAAGGACTGATCGGATCCTAACCTGATCAATGCCAGACTCAACCACAGACCTAACACGCACCTCATCAAGTTCAATATTTGCCTTCACAATAATTTCTTGTGTAATTGGGTCGTGAATATCTTCAGCAGCGAGCCGCCCTAATATTCTTTCCTCCAAAGGCTGAATGACCTCCCCACCTTCAACAAGCGAAGATACAATAATACCATCAGTTGTCATGCAGTCGATGCCACTCACAATCACATCCTGCGCAATATCGACGAGCCTTCGAGTTAAGTACCCCGAGTTTGCTGTTTTCAATGCAGTATCTGCTAACCCCTTCCTGGCGCCATGAGTCGAGATAAAGTACTGCAGGACCGTTAACCCTTCACGGAAATTCGCGGTAATTGGGGTTTCAATAATTTCGCCAGAAGGCTTGGCCATTAATCCTCGCATCCCTCCAAGCTGTCGGATTTGCTGCGAACTTCCCCGCGCACCAGAGTCGGCCATCATGAAAATTGGGTTTAACTCGACCATCGCACCAGTCTTACCCTCGGAACTAATTTCTTTCATCATTTCATTGGCAACTTGCTCACTTACATGCGCCCAGATATCAATGACTTTATTGTACCGCTCACCATTGGTAATAAGCCCTTCACTATATTGCTGACGAACATCGTCGACCTCAACCTCTGCCTTTTTAATCAGCGTCTCTTTCGTACTAGGGATATGCATATTGTCGATGCAAATTGACACCCCAGCTTTTGTGGCATAGAAAAATCCCAAATCTTTCAGCTTATCTAACATCACGACAACTTCACGTAAGCCTGCCTGGCGGTAAACAACATCAACAAGCTTTGTCATTTCCTTCTTTGTCACTAGCTGATTAACATGGGAGAAGGAAATCGAGGAGGGTAGGATCTCTGACAAAATTACTCTACCCACCGTTGTCTCTACTAATCCATCAGCCATACGAACCTTAATTCGCGCCTGCTCTTCAACCTCCTGAGCATCATAGGCTATACGCACCTCTTCAGAAGAGTAAAAGACGCCGCCTTCACCTTTGGCGCCCTTAGCCTCCCTGGTCAGCCAATAACAGCCCAACACCATATCCTGAGTTGGAATAGACAATGGGCGACCACTTGCTGGGGACAGAACATTATTAATGGACATCATCAGGACTCGAGCTTCAATTTGAGCCTCAACAGAAAGCGGAACATGTACAGCCATCTGATCACCATCGAAATCAGCATTAAATGCCGCACAGACCAACGGGTGAAGACGAATAGCCTTACCCTCAACAAGAACAGGGTCAAACGCTTGAATTCCTAAGCGGTGAAGTGTTGGAGCACGATTCAACATGACTGGATGCTCACGAATCACTTCATCCAACACATCCCAAACCTCAGGTCGCTCCTTTTCAACCAAACGCTTTGCACTCTTAATGGTAGTCGCTGCTCCTCGCTCCTCCAACTTATGAAATATAAATGGCTTAAAGAGCTCAAGGGCCATTTTTTTAGGAAGCCCACATTGATTCAAGCGGAGCTCTGGACCAACAACAATGACCGACCGTCCAGAATAGTCAACACGCTTACCTAAAAGATTCTGCCTAAACCTTCCCTGCTTACCCTTCAGCATATCGCTCAGTGACTTCAATGGTCGCTTGTTGGCTCCACGAATGACTCGCCCCCGGCGACCATTGTCGAATAAAGCATCGACTGCCTCCTGGAGCATTCTCATTTCGTTTCGAATAATGACGCCAGGCGCCTTAAGCTCAACCAACCGCTTAAGACGATTATTACGATTAATGACACGCCTGTAGAGATCATTTAAATCAGATGTCGCAAAGCGTCCACCATCAAGCGGAACAAGGGGACGAAGCTCTGGCGGTAGAACCGGGATGGCATCCATAATCATCCACTCCGGATTATTACCAGACTTAAAAAAGGCCTCGATAACCTTCAGGCGTTTCGTCAACTTCTTATTTGTGGCCGATGTAACCGACCCCTTCATGGTGGTATCACGGTCATTCCATAGAGCTTCAACGTCGACCTTCCGTAATAATTCACGGATCGCCTCCGCCCCAATCCCTACACGAAATGATTGAGAGCCAAATTCTTCAAGACATTCTCGATAACGTTCCTCAGTCAATAATTCTTTTTCTTTTAAAGAGGTGTTACCAGGGTCAACGACCACATACGACTCAAAGTAGAGAATTTTCTCTAATTGCTTTAGGCTCATATCCAACAAAATACCAATACGACTAGGTACACCTTTCAAAAACCAGATATGAGCAACCGGCGCCGCCAACTCAATGTGCCCCATTCGTTCCCGGCGGACCTTTGACTGAATGACTTCTACACCACACTTATCACAGACAATACCGCGGTGTTTCATCCTCTTATATTTACCGCAATTACATTCCCAGTCTTTGGTTGGACCAAAAATCTTCGCGCAGAATAAACCATCGCGCTCAGGTTTAAATGAGCGATAATTGATGGTTTCAGGTTTTTTCACCTCGCCATAAGACCAAGACCGAATTTTCTCAGGTGAAGCAATGCGAATTCGCATGGCATCAAATGAAACTGCATCACGCGGTTTCTCAAACAGGGAATAGATACTTTCCAAAGAATTTCCCTCCAGTTAAAAAAACAAGAGCCGATGTCGCTTCAGCGCTAATCAGCTGACTTAATTAATTCGACATCCAGCCCCAAACTTTGCAGTTCCTTGACTAACACGTTAAAGGATTCAGGAAGACCGGGCTCCAAGAAGTTCTCACCCTTCACAATCGCTTCATACATACGCGATCGACCGGGCACATCATCTGACTTCACAGTCAAGAACTCCTGCAAGGTAGACGCAGCACCATAGGCCTGCAGAGCCCATACCTCCATCTCCCCTAGCCGTTGACCTCCAAACTGGGCTTTCCCGCCAAGTGGCTGCTGCGTCACTAGCGAGTACGGACCAATGGAGCGGGCATGAATCTTATCATCAACCAAGTGATGAAGCTTTAGCATGTAGACATAACCAACAGTCACAGGACTCTTGAATGATTCACCTACCCTGCCGTCATATACGACCGACTGACCACTCTCAGGGAGATTAGCCTTTCGTAAAAATCCCTTAATTTCCTTTTCGCTCGCCCCATCAAATACAGGGCTCTCCACGTGAAGCCCCAAAGCCTTGGCAGCCCAGCCCAGGTGGGTCTCCAGAATTTGACCAACATTCATTCGAGAGGGAACACCCAAAGGATTCAAAACTATTTCAATTGGCGTACCATCCGGCAAGTAGGGCATGTCTTCCTCTGGAAGAATACGTGACACTACGCCCTTATTTCCGTGACGGCCAGCCATCTTATCGCCTACAGCAATTTTTCTCTTAATAGCTAGGTAAACCTTGACTAACTTAATCACACCAGGAGGAAGCTCATCACCGCGCCTCAGCCTACCGACCTTCTCATCATACATAGTCTGAAGGATCTCAATTTGATCTTTAACGGCTCTCTCGATTTCCTCAAGTTTTTTCTGCTCTTCTCCGTCACCAAGAATGACACGTCGCGCATCATCATTCGAAAGCCGTCTCAATACATCTGAGGTAATTCGACCTTTTTTCTTAAGAATAACCTCGCCACTATCAGGATCCATAAGATCACGGCCAACAAATTGACCAAGCAACAGCTTTCTGATCTTTTTGTTTCGCTCTTCTTCAATAATACGAAGCTCATCCTGATAGTTTCTTTCGATTTTCACTCTGTCATCAGACTCGATCATTTTTGATCGATCATCCTTATCGACGCCCTTCCGAGAGAAGATCTTCACATCAACCACAATACCTTCAATTCCTGGAGGAACTTGAAGTGACGTATCCTTGACATCTCCTGCCTTTTCACCAAATATCGCTCGCAAGAGCTTCTCTTCTGGGGTCAACTGAGTCTCACCCTTAGGAGTGACCTTTCCTACCAATATATCGCCGGCCTTGACTTCCGCTCCAATTCGAACAATTCCGCTTTCATCGAGATTCCCAAGAGCCTCTTCGCCAAGGTTTGGAATATCGCGAGTAATCTCCTCCTTGCCCAGCTTGGTGTCTCTGGCCTCAACCTCAAATTCTTCGATATGAATTGAGGTAAACACGTCGTCTCGAACCAGCTTCTCGCTGAGCAAAATAGCATCCTCAAAGTTATACCCACCCCAAGGCATGAAGGCGACTAAGACATTTTTTCCAAGCGCTAGTTCCCCACGGTCCATCGCAGGACCATCGACGAGAACCTGCCCCTTCTCGACGGGCTGACCTACACGAACAATTGGCGTCTGAGTGATGCAGGTATTCTGATTGGTTCTCTGAAATTTAATCAGGTCAAAGGTCTCTAATATTCGTCCACTCCCCTTCTTACCTTCCTCTTTTGCCTTCAAATCTGTCCGCACAACAATACGTCTCGCATCAACACTTTCAACAACTCCATCACCTGTTGCTCGCTCTAAATATCCAGAGTCTCGCGCAACAATGGACTCCATGCCAGTCCCAACCAGAGGCGCCTCACATCTGACCAACGGCACTGCTTGTCGCTGCATATTTGAACCCATGAGTGCTCGATTCGCATCGTCATGCTCTAAAAATGGAACCAGTGCGGTGGCGACACTCACAACCTGCTTAGGGGAGACATCCAGATAGTCAACCTTTTCTGGGGTTGTGACAACAAATTCCCCTCCAGCCCTCGCAGTAATCGTATCCGACATAAAATCACCGGATTCATTTACACGGGAATTAGCCTGAGCAATAACAAATTTTTCACCTTCTAACGGTGAGAGAAATTCAACCTCATCAGTCAAGCGCCCCTTTCGGACCTTTCGAAATGGCGCCTCAATAAACCCGAACTGGTTAATTCGTGCGTACGTTGCCAAAGAGGTAATCAGACCAATATTTGGCCCTTCAGGTGTTTCAATCGGACAGATACGACTGTAGTGGGACGGATGAACGTCTCTCACTTCGAAACCCGCACGCTCACGAGTCAAACCACCAGGACCAAGGGCAGATAATCGCCGTTTATGGGTAATTTCCGCTAGTGGATTTGTCTGATCCATGAATTGCGAAAGTTGACTGCCTGCAAAAAACTCTTTGATTGCGGCAACGATAGGCTTGGCATTGATTAAATCATGAGGAAGCACCGTCTCCATATCTAACAAATTCATCCGCTCCTTGATACTTCGCTCCATACGAGCAAGACCAAGGCGAATTTGATTCTCTAATAACTCTCCAACAGAACGAACACGGCGGTTACCAAGATGATCAATGTCATCCACCTCCCCCTTCCCTGCCTTCAACTCAACCAAACAGCGAACTACTTCAACAAGATCTTCAGACGTTAAGGTTCGCTGATCCAAAGGAAGGTCAAGGTCAAAGCGCTTATTCATCTTTAACCGTCCAACTGGGGAAAGGTCATATCGCTTGGGATTTGAAAATAAATTTTCAAATAATAACTTAGCTGATTCAACCGATGGCATCTCGCCAGGACGCAGTCGCTTATAAATCTCCACCCAGGCTTCTTCTCGAGAATTAGTTTTTTCTGCCTCTAATGTATCGAGGATGACAGGACTTGCAGTTCCGCTTAAATAAATTGCCTTAAATGCCTGCAGATTACTCTCAATAATACGCTCAAGAATGGGCATGGTTAGCCGTTGATTTTTTTCAAGAATAACCTCATTTGAGGACGGATCAACCAGCTCAGTTAATACGGCTCGACCAACGAGATCGTCCGGCTTCACGGGAATCTCCTTTACACCCGCTGTCCGCATACGACCCATAAGTGCCTTCGTAAGCTTCATCCCTTCTTTTACAAGAGGCTCTTTTCCGCCTGACTCAAACACATCAAGCGGAGCACGAAGACCCCCATGGAGTTCAGGATCTAACTTACGAAGTAACCTACCCTCGTTTACCCGAATTTCCTCAACCGGGTAATACATTTTCAAGAGGTCATCGGCAGAATACCCAAAAGCCTTCAAGAGAATGGTCGCCGGCATTTTCCTACGACGATCAATTCGTACATAAAGAATATCTCTGGCATCAAACTCAAAGTCCAACCAAGACCCACGATAGGGAATTATTCTTCCAGAATAGAGCACTTTACCACTGACATGCGTCCGCCCCTTATCATGACTAAACGAAGCTCCCGGTGAACGATGAAGCTGACTCACGGCAACCCGCTCCGTTCCATTCACGATAAAAGTGCCGCGATCCGTCATTAATGGCAATTCGCCAACATAGACCTCCTGCTCACGCACATCCAAAACACGGTTTTTCACAGCTTTATCCTGGCTATCAAAAACCACTAATCGCACGCGAAGCTTGAGTGGCGCGGCATGCGTCATCCCCTGTTCGAGACATTCCCTCACATCGTACTTAGGAGTCCCTAAGGCGTAATTCGAAAATTCCAATAAAGCAGAATTATTATAGTCTCCAATTGGGAAGACACTCTTGAGGGCAGCATGAAGCCCCTTCTCCCCTCGTCTCTCTGGAGGAGTCCCAGCCTGAAGAAATTCGTCATATGAACGACGCTGAACTTCTACTAAGTCAGGAATCTTTATGGTTAAAGGTATCTTCGAAAAACTATGACGCTGAGTAATTCCCAGATTAACCGTGTGGGCCATTCGCTGCTCCTTCAATAAAAAAACATACGATTGCAACCTATAATCAAACCCCTACTTTACCTCGACGGTTGCACCAACATCCTGGAGCTTCTTCTGGAAACCATCGGCCTCTTCTTTAGTGACACCTTCTTTTATTGGCTTTGGAGCAGCCTCCACCAAATCCTTGGCTTCCTTAAGACCCAGCCCTGTAATCTCCCTCACGACCTTAATCGTCTGAATCTTTTTATCAGCTGAAGCCGCAGTGAGCACCACGTCAAATGCCGTTTTCTCTTCTTCAGCGGCAGCGCCTCCACCGGCGGCAGGAGCAGCAACCATACTCACTGGAGCAGCTGCAGTAACACCAAACTTCTCTTCCAGAGCTTTCACTAATTCAGATAGCTCCAAAACACTCAGATTGGCCACGCCATTAATAATATCTTCCTTTGAAATACTTGCTTCTGTTGTAGACATTTCACCGTCTCCTTTCTTACTTTTGTTTTCTTGTATTGCAGCAACAACTGCAACAAACCCTCGAACAATTTGACTAAGAGCTACCACGAAACCTCGAACTGGCCCCTGGACAGCAGACAATAACATTGAGAGCAACTCATCCCTCGAAGGCAAATCTGCAATAGCCTCCAAACGTCCAGGATCAAGGGCGACCCCATCAAGCACACCACCCTTCACTCGTAGTTTTTCTGCACACTTTTCAGCCTTAATAAAATCTCTGACAATTTTGGCGGGCAAAACAGGATCATTATACCCAATGACAAGCGCTAACTGGCCGCCAAATAAATCCTTTACAGGCAACAATGGAGTCCCCTCCACCGCACGACCTGCTAAGGTATTTTTCATCACATGCATTTGAGCCTGTGCCCCGCGAAGCTGCCTACGCAGTTGAGAAATTTGATTCACAGGCATGTCAGTACATTCAGTGACAATTGCCAGTCGAGCCTTAAGAAACCGGTCATGCATTTCAGCCACAACTTCTGATTTCGCTATCTTTTTCATCGAATTCTCTCGCTTCCTTCATGCACCTAGAAAATTACGAAAATTGACGGACAAGACCTACACTATCAAGCGGAACTCCAGGACCCATCGTACTGGACAACGTTACAGTCTTGACATATCGCCCCTTACTTGATGCTGGCTTCGCCTTTACCAATGCATCAAACACAGCCGATGCATTATCTTTGATTTGCTCACTCTGAAAGGAAACCTTGCCAACCGGAACATGGACAATTCCCGCCTTATCCACCTTGAATTCAACTCGACCTTTTCGAATTTCATCTACGGCTTTCCCAACTTCAAACGTTACCGTACCAGTCTTAGGATTCGGCATTAACCCTCGCGGGCCAAGCACCTTTCCTAATTTCCCAACAGCCCCCATCAAGTCAGGCGTCGCAATTGCTGAGTCAAATTCCAACCATCCACCCTTCACTTTCTCTAAAAGATCCTCAGCTCCCACAAAGTCCGCGCCAGCTGCCTTTGCCTCCTGCTCTTTTTCTCCTTTAGCAAAAACAACGATTCGCACTTTCCTTCCAGTCCCATGCGGCAATACCGTCGTCCCTCGCACCAACTGATCGGCCCGCTTTGGATCAACGCCTAGTCGCACAGCCAACTCCACAGTTTCATCAAATTTTGCAAACGCTATCTGCTTGACCAACGCAGTCGCCTCAGGAAGGTCATATAACTTTTCTTCCACTTTGCCGCTTGCGATTTTAAATTGTTTACCCACCGCCCACCATCCTTCCTCAGTTAAACACCAAAGAAACTAACCCTTACTCCTCGATTGTAATCCCCATACTTCTTGCCGTTCCAGCAATGATCTTAGCAGCACCCGCTACATCAAGAGCATTGAGATCTACAACCTTTTGCTTCGCAATTTCATCTAGTTGCGAACGAGAGATCTTTCCAACCTTTTGCTTATGCGGAACTCCAGACCCCTTAATTAAACCAGCAGCCTTCTTAAGCAAATCCGAGGCGGGCGGAGTCTTCGTTACGAACGAGAAGCTCCTGTCTTTATACACAGAAATAACGACAGGAATAATACTGCCTTCTTCTTTTTGGGTTTTTGCATTAAACTGCTTACAAAAATCCATAATATTGACACCATGTTGCCCCAAAGAAGGTCCAACAGGAGGTGCCGGATTCGCCTTACCGGCTGGGATTTGCAACTTAATGAGAGTCATTACCTCTTTAGCCATAATAGATCCCTACCAATACGAAAATAACCAATAAATACAACCTGACACCCAGGCTGGCCACCCAATACTACCCACGCTCTACTTGAGAGAAGGCCAATTCAACTGGAGTTGATCGACCAAAAATACTTACAAAAACCTTCACGCGTGAATGATCAATATCCACATCATCTACCAAACCATTAAAGCCAAGAAATGGCCCATCGATGATGCGAATGCTATCACCCTTCTCAAAATCAACCGATTGCTTAGGGGCAGCCATTCCCGATTCAAGCTGCCCTAACATTGCCTCCGCCTCTTCTGGATCTAGAGGAATTGGGCGGATACCCCCTCCCACAAATCCAGTTACCTTCGGAGTATCTTTTATCATGACCACAGCTTCATCGCTCAATAACCCCTCGGATTCAAGGAGCACATATCCAGGAAAGAACTTCCGCTTAGACGTACGACGCTTACCATCTTTAAATTCAACAACTTCCTCAGTTGGCACAAGGACTTGACCTAACAAGTCACTCATCCCCATCTGATTGGCTCGCTCGACAATACTCGTCTTCACTCGCCCTTCATACCCTGCGTACGTATGAATCACATACCAATTTTTAGGCATGACGACTTTGACCCCATTAGAGAATTTTGCTGATTATCCACACCAACAACGAATCAGCCATAGATAAATAGATGGACATGATCACACAAAAGAGCAAGACAACGGTTGTGGAACCGAGAGTCTCAGCTTTTGTAGGGTATGTTACTTTCTTTAATTCACTCTTAACATCAGAGAGAAATTCTACGATTGATCCCCACAGCTTCTTAAACACTATTTAACACCTTAGCCTTGAAAGTTACTCGAACCCAAAAATTCATTACCACCTTTAACCTATATCACACCTGGCAGGGGCACAGGGATTCGAACCCGGACTTTCGGTTTTGGAGACCGACGTGCTAGCCATTGACACTATGCCCCTCCACACGCTCAATTTAACGCGAGGTACGATAGCACGGTTCAGCAACATAAACTTCGCACCTACACCCAACACCCCCAAACAGCTACTTTACCTCTTTATGTGGAATGTGCTTTCGGCAAAATCGGCAAAACTTTTTACGCTCAAGACGATCAGGGTCATTTTTCTTATTTTTGATCGTTGAGTAATTCCGACGTTTACATTCACCACATGCCAAAGAAATGATCACCCTCATATCGTACTACCTCAACTTATTAAGTTAACGCTCTAGTCTCAGGCTAAGATTTCCGTGACGACGCCGGCTCCCACTGTCCGACCCCCCTCACGCACTGCAAACCGCACCCCTTGCTCCATCGCAATCGGGGCGATCAATTCCCCCGTAAACGACACATTATCCCCCGGCATCACCA
>JAJDBM010000029.1 GCA_029261355.1 Nitrospirales bacterium
AGGTATCTTCTTAATCGCAATTGCTGAACTTGCAGTTATCTTTCAACACAGTTCCTACATAGCACACCGCATAGGTGTGTGGACGACGCCTCTGTGCTGGTGGGGCTACCTCTTTTTGATCGATGCTATAATCTTCCGTCTAAAGGGCAACTCACTGATCAGCAACAGAAGAAGGAATTTTCTACTGCAACTTCCTCTATCGAGAGTAATCTGGTTGCTCTTTGAGCTTTACAACCTGCATCTTGTTAACTGGAAATATATTGGTTTACCTACTAATCCGGTAGAACTTTGCCTGGGAATGGGGCTGGCATTCGCAACAATAATGCCTGGGATGTTTCTCACTGCAGAACTTCTTGAGACTCTTCGCATCTTCGAAAGATTTCATATCGCGAAACTGAAGGTAACAAACAGGATAATTTACGGTGGTATCGTCCTTGGCTTCTTCTTTGTCATGGCACCACTATTACTGCCGCAAAGCTCTGCTAAATATCTGTTTGGCCTTGTATGGACAGGTTTTGTGTTACTGATAGAACCGATTGTTTACTCAAGCAGGGGTGATTCTCTCTTAAGAGATCTGGAGAATGGGATGTTGAACAGGATCCTCTCACTCTTTACGGCCGGGTTTATCTGCGGATTCTTTTGGGAATTCTGGAACTTCTGGGCACCGTCAAAATGGATCTACACTGCGCCTTTCATGCAGGACCTGAAGATATTTGAAATGCCGGTTGCGGGATTTCTGGGCTTTGGCCCTTTTGCATGGGAATATTTCGTAATGTATAGTTTTGCCCGGCTGTTATTGAGACGAGATTTGGAGGAATAGGACTGTAAATAGTTTTTTCCACCAACAAATCGTTTGAGCGGCAGAAAAAAATGGTGCGTTTTTTTGCGACAGCAAAAACCGTGACGCTTTTTACTGTCCGCTGGATGTGATTGTTAAATTTTTTAGCTCAGGTAGATTATATAATTTACTGGCAATAAGATGTGCTCCTTTTTCATTAGTATGAACGGCATCAGCAAACATACTAATATCATTTACTGCATCAGATAAATCAACGACATCAAGTTTTGTATTAGTATTAATATCAGATATATAGTTATCAATAACTGTTTCATTTCGATATTTATCAAGTATTGGAGCAAGAACAGGGATAACCACTATTCCTTTTTTCCTGTATTCTGTCACCATAATTTTAAATATTATCATTGCGCTATCATCAATTTTTTCCACCATTTTTAAATTATTTTCTGGCTTGATGCTATCATAATAATCTTTTCTGATTGTATAGCGGTTTATCCATTTTTGATCGTTTTTCTTTAAATAATAAAGTGTTCTAAGAAAATACTCTGAATTAAAAATGTAAGATTTTGATATAAAGCTAGCATAGAAAATATTTGGATAATGTTCTTTCAGCATATTTTTAATTGAAAGGGAATGTGCCATATATTGCTTGAAATTAGGCAGTACGTTGTATGTGTCTTTAAGGCAGGTTGTTTCAATAAATATTATTTTAGGTGCTTTATTACGCTCTAAATAATCATCCAATAAAGCGTTGACTATAGGAATCGTTAATCCATTGTACGATAAGTTGATAGAATTTAAACCGGTAAGGTCATCAAAATAGGGGGAGTAAAAACTATTTATGCCCCTTGAATCACCAACAAAGACAATGTCGGCATTAATTTCTTCATTATAAAGTCTTGAGAATCGAATCTTGGAAGAATTTGATAGTTCAGACAAAGAAATACTAATTAATAAATCAATAAGGAAAAAGGTGAATATCAATGTTATTAGTTTTTTAGCGAGAGTCATGTACAATTCCTAAAACTGAAAGTATATAAATGAATTATTTCCAAAAGTCCCAAACAATGCAATAAATACAAGCAAACCAGCAGACCAAAGCATTGTGAGATAAGCATGCTCATTTATAAGATTTGTTGTGTTGATGCGAAAACTCATTCCTTCAATAAAGACCAGAATACATATAAGCATAGCGCCTTTAATCACATGAAATTTTTGTGTTACGCCTGATACATTGTAATCCTCAAATTGAAATATCTTTTCTATAACATACAGAGAATCATTTAAGTTACTTGATCGAAAAAATACCCAAGCTAAGCAAACGATACTAAAAGTAAATATAATTTTTAGTAGTTTAAGTGCATTGATCGAAATAACACTTGAAGGAGAGAGTTGTTTTTTTTTAGCAAAAAAATCATGCCAAACACGCTGTATCATCAAGGCCATGCCATGAATACCGCCCCAGATTATAAAATTCCAGCTTGCTCCATGCCATAGTCCACCAAGCAACATTGTTATCAATAAATTCCTATACATTTTTAGCTCACCTGATCTATTACCTCCTAAAGGAATATATAAATAATCTCTGAACCAAGATGACAATGATATATGCCAGCGCTGCCAGAATTCACTAAAATTACTAGCGAAATATGGACGGTCAAAATTCACAGGAAATTTAAAACCAAGTATCCGAGCAACACCAATAGCAATTAATGAATAACCCGCAAAATCACCATATATTTGGAACGCATAAAATATAACACCAATTAACATTGATAATGCATTGTGACACGCTGGATTTTCAAAACGAATATCCACAACCATTGATAGAGAATCAGCAATTACGACTTTAAGAAAAAAACCCCAGATGATTAGACGGATTCCGTTTACAATATCTTCTGAATTAAAAGCACGATCAGTTTTTAATTGGGGAATAAAGCACGATGCTCTGACTATTGGACCAGCAACCAACTGAGGAAAAAATGCAACAAATATTGCAAAGTTTAATAAAGACTTTTCCGGCTCTATTTTTTTATTATACACATCAAGCGTATAACTCATTGTTTGAAATGTATAAAAAGAAATACCGACTGGAAGAATAATGCGAAGCGCGTTAGAACTACCATCAAACCCAAGCAAGTTGAGCATGGAAATAAAATTATCAGTGAAGAAATTATAATATTTAAAAAAACCTAAAATAAGCAGAGATGAAATCACACTAATTGACAAGAATATATAATTTCTCTTAGGGTTGGTTTTGCCTGTTATATTTAAACCGCAGTAAAAATTAAGCAAAGTTAATACTGATATGAGAAGCAAAAAACGATAATCCCACCATCCATAGAATAGATAGCTACTGCCCAAAGATAGCCATAGCCTGGTCTTGCCCTTTGTTAAAAAATACAGGGGGATGAAAGATAATATAAAAATAATAAAATCTATCGAATTAAATAACATTTGGTCTCTTCGAATCTAACGCCCCGCATAAGCAACCACCTCCTGTGTGTGGTGGTTGCAAGAGAGGCTTGGAGCGGAAGCTTCAATAAATATTAAATTGCACAGTTATTGGTGGTTGGCGTCATGCGATTGTTATGCCTTAAGTGATTTGCCTGCTTGTCTGCCTATCAGGTGCATTGTGTTGTCAGGATGCAAAACTTCAAGAACTGAATATTCTTTTAAGGAATCCCCTTTTTCTCTGGTTAGCCTTGCGATTAACTTCTCTGGCACTATCTTCAATTTTTGCAATATTACCAATACGATCTTTAAATTGTGACTCAACGTCATCCATCTCTTCATAATTCAGATCGAAGATTTCCTGAAGCCACTTAAGGCCAACAAACGTTAATTTATTGGGGTATGGCCTTGCATATAAACTAGCGATTCCTTCTATCCCCGCATTGTGTGAAAGCACAAGTTCTCTGAATTCTTGATCTAACTTCGTAGCAAGTAAAGTAACACTCTCATTTGATTTATCTTCAGACAACTCATACGAAGTCTTCTGCACAATACTTTTATAAATCTGACTCTTTAAATCTTTTCGCAAAGTAGTGTCTTTCATATATGACCAGACTCGACTTACTAAAGCCCAATTGAGGAAAGCGAAAATTTTAAAAGTTTCGTCGACTTGTTCCCGTGATATTGCTTTATCAGTGGTGCCTCTAATAATTTCTAAAAAGATTTCTGTGTGTTGGTGTGCGTATTCGGCTCCTTCATTTGCAATAAGATCACATAAACCCTTTAACGATGAATTCATCTCTTCCATCATAATCGTTATTTGAAGATCCACAAAAAACATAACGCTCAAACTCACTGGAAAATATGCAGCATTTTCCCCGTGCAGTGCTTTGTTATATGTCTTTATTTAAGACTATTTCGCTTACTTCAACGACATACATTGCAATACTGACAATAATAGCTTGTACATGATTAAACTCTGTACCGCTTTTATGATAAACTTTTTCTTTAGCTTTTATTAATTTCTCAGGAAGCGCATCATCATAATGAGCACCACCTTCTTTTTCAGCAACCATCCTAATTATTTCATTGCCAGTATATAGGTGATCTCCTAATTTTAAAATAGGTTCTTCTATCCATTTATTAAATTTTTTCTTCCTAAATGTAGGACGATTAACGGGTTTTAATACTACGACAGGTGTGGGCGTAAAGCCTAAAACCATAGAATTTGTTAAATCAGGCATTTGTTCCAACTCTCTTTGATATGAAAAGGCATAACATTCGAGATCAACACTCTTTTCTTCAGCTAAATTTATAAGCAAAGGATTAAGGCTTCGACTACCAGTACCTATAAGAGCTCGTAATTGACCAGAGATTGCATTGACATACTTCCAATCTTCCTCATCAATTTTTTTAAGGTAGTCTTTAAGAAATCCAATAGCGTTAGATAGATCTTGTTCCTTTTGTCTTAATGATTTTTTAGCCATTTCACTCCTGGGAATATTATCACCAATTACTGTAATTTTATCATCGGCGAATAGTACACCTGCCACTAGAATTTTTCCCCAGCAGATTTGATGTGCTCTCGGTGTGCGTCTTGAAAACTTTCTCTTATTTCTTCTTTGCCTTCGAAGTCATTAGCATAAATTAAAATTCCGATGTAGGAAAAAAACGGTTATTTCTTTTTAATAGTTTATTATTTTTTCTGTTTCCAATTCCCCTTTTCATCATGATGCCAGTGGCCGGGTCTGGCCTTTGATCTGAGGGTCTTTGCGAAGATTGTTTTTACTTTGTCTATATCGGCCGGATCAATTTTATTTGCTGCCGCCAATTCCTTATACAGCATTTCACGGTCGTTGTTTTCCGCTCTCAGTAAGCGTTTAACAGTTCTAATCTCTTCTCCGCCTAGACCATCCATTTCCCTTATAGCGAGTATACCGCTGTTCGTTTCACCAATAGTACCTTTGTCCTTGAACTGCATGATTGCTGCATTGCGGGCTTTCATGGAGTCAACCAATTTACGGATGGCAGGGGTTGTAAGATTCAGG
>JAJDBM010000030.1 GCA_029261355.1 Nitrospirales bacterium
TTCTCCAATCAGCCCTTTGTCGTTTGTGTCTTTGATAATCTCAAAGTCTTGAAACGTCACATCGCCGACTTTGACATCGCCATTCGACTGTCGTGCTTCAACGGTGCCAGAGAAGTTGGAAAAGTCCAAGGTATCGTCGCCCTCTTTCCCATCGACCTCGAGCGTGCCAGTCGACAAGGCATAATTCGCGGCATCGAAGACTTCGTCGCCGCCATCAGCTAAGACCGTATCCCCGATCGATGTCCCCACAATTTTTTCAATAGAATAGAGATAATCGGTATCAGTGTACCCGTCGTCCGACACCCACACAGGATGTTTGCCTTCGAGTGCATTCCCCGAACTCAAATCGAAGCGAATGATGAGACCCCCAGGTGTCGGGGCACCGCGATCCCCTTCAGAATAATCGGCAGTGTCTTCACCGTCAGCGGTGACAATCTGCATATTCTCTCCACCATGCAACAGATCGTCGCCACTGCCTCCAAAGAGCGTGTCATCGGCATTGCCGCCCAGCAAAATATCCTTGCCCTCTCGTCCAAAGAGACGGTCAATGCCATCTCTGCCCAGCACCATATTATTATCTTTATTTCCTTTCACTTCATCATCAGTTCCTAGCCCGACCAAGAGACTGGTCGTGTTGGCATCCGACGTGTCATCGCCAGCCTGTGGCTCTTCCAACTCCACAGTTAACGCATCGGCCCCTAAGGCAAAATCGATGCGATTAATCACGCGAGAATTCGTCACCGTATTGTCTCCATACAAGCGCTGCATGCCCTCGAGTAACACGGTAGCTGATGAATCCTGAGCAAAGAAAACACCCAACATTCGTTGAATCCCCTTGACCTCCACATCCTGATTGGGATCCGCCGCATCTAAGTTCCATAAGCTCTTCGTTAAATCAGCCTTGAGGATTCGATCATTGGCATAGACATTCATAAACCCCGTCTCAGGGTGCTCGTCTGTATGTTGCGTATAATCCACTTCATTCAGCGCCATCTGCCCGGCAAATTGCACAACCGCCTCGGACAGTCCAACGATAGGGTCAAAATACCCGATTGGAGCCTTGCCATCCGTCACCAGCCGCCCTAATTCATCAGCATCATCAAACAACGCCTGAACACCTGTATTGCCATAAATCAGTCCGTTACCTTGTCCATCTTTTTCTAGTGCAGAATAGGCAATGGCCGCGAGCATCTTGTCGACCTCCGAATAACGACCCCCAGTCCCTGCCTGAGCAAAACCAGCTTGTTGTGCCACGTCGGCATCGAATAGGGCATTAATCAGATCCGGGCCAATGCTTGCCCAATCTAGATGCGCATGCTCTTGCCCAAAGATTAATGTCGTTAGGAGAGCCTGTGAGTGCAAATCCACCGGATTTTGAAAGAAAGCATTGCTGTCAAAATACGTGGTAGGCGTAGATTGAAACACTCGACCCGCCGTCAGGATATCGAGAATTTCCCCAGTCACGGCGTAGCCTTGCAGGTTCGTACTAATCAACGGCGCAAACGGATCCTCCTCATTATAAAAATCTTCACGGAGTTGATCCCACAACGCGCCCCCAGTATCCGCATGCCCAAAAGCGGTCGTTGCCGCGAGTTCAAACGGCATACTATTAAAGACTGCGGCATCCGCGTGATACACCGCACCAATAAAGCCGGCCAAGCCACCACCCAGTGAATGACCAGTCAAGGTGGCTGTTCCATCCAGGGGATCACTATCTTGCGTGCCTGTCACCGCCTGATAGAACTCTGCCGCCAAGCGGGCTTGCTCGCTGGTGCCCGAGCCTGCACCCGTACCATAGCCATTCCAAAAGTCTCCGCCTTCGTCATTCCAGGGAAGGGTAGCAAGGCTGTCTGTCCCACGATATGAAATGATAGTCTCACCATTCCACTCATACGATACGGCATAGAAGCCTACGGCTACTTCATCACTATTTGCATCAGAACTTGAACGGTTTGAAATCGTGGCATTTCCTATTATCGCTCCAATGTTGTCGTTCAACCCATCAATGCCAACGTTGTAGCCACGATTGTAAGCATCCATTGAAAGGATCGCATACATCAATTCAGATGAAATCGCCATGTTACCTCCTCAAAAAAGACCAATTTTCCAACGTCACGCATATTATCCGTAGTAGATCCTTTAAGATTTTCATTGACACTTCCCAATTTTAAAGGATCCAGTACCTAAATTATTTGAAAGCTCATTGTCACTAATGGGACCGGTTTTACCATTCAACCGCGCACGTTTTTTACGTAAAGAACACCACCATCCAAACCCATTCTCAATCTTCCCTTCCGTCACCGCCTCATCCGTGATTTCCAATGTGATACGTTTCAGAGAAACACCTGGTCCGAACGTCACCGACAAATTATCCGGTTCGACCTTTTTCACAGTTTTGGGATCATTGATATCGGTAAAGGTCACCAGCAACGGATAGTGCGAACGAGGAATGTCCCGCTTAAACTGTGATGCTGATAAGACCTCAAAACGCTCTATGCCTGTCCGTGGCAACTGATCTTTAAAGATATTCACCGCATTGGTCTTCGGGCCACTATCTGGCGGACCACCCGAGAGTAGGGCAAAGAGATATTTGTTTTCTGGCAGCTCGACGAACGCGGCTTCTCCTCTTGCTCCAAATTGCAAGGGAAAACCTAAGCCTTCTGTAATGGGGTCACTGTTGCCAACGTTTACCTCAACAACACTTGAGCCCGTATACAGTTGCCCCTCGACCTCCACTTCCAACGTCATTTTCTGATGCCAGGTGTAGGGAATGAAGAAATTTTTACAATAGGCCAACGTTGCAAGAATAAGTACTCCCGTGATGATCAGTGCCCACCTCTTCATAGGGATACCTGCTTTTGGTCACGACATTCATTGCTGATCTCCATCTTCACCTGCCTCTCTGCCGTGAATGTTTATTGTGGGTGCAACCCTTCTAACCCAAAACTGCGCGTCACCCTTTCGACTGGTTCTCCGCAGCAGTTGTTTCCGCTCCCATTTTCTTCAACAGCTCCAGATCAACCAGACGTGTGACGAGTGGGTGAATCCGTATCTCATCTTGCTTGGCCACCTGACGAAAATTCGTCAGGACCGCTGTGGCAAGTTCTTGGGTTGGGGCAATGACATCCAACAGCCAGACCGTGTCGCCACTGGTCCAGTCTTCGGGTTTGAGTCGAATAGGAAAGACACCGGCTTTAATTTGTTCTTGAATCTTGGCAGTCACTTCATCAGATACCGAAGCCCAAATCGCAATCCCCACCAAGGCCCCTGGAGACGTGTTCTCTTCT
>JAJDBM010000031.1 GCA_029261355.1 Nitrospirales bacterium
TAACCTTGCTGCTGAACTAATGCCACGGCGTCCGCTTTAAATTCCGTTGTAAAACTTCGTCGGCCTCGCTTCATCTCTCACCTCATTTGGGTTGTTGTACCACAACCTAAACAGGTGTCCACTTTTATTAGACCACTTCAAAGTCTCAGTTATTAGCTTCTCTGCGATACCCCCTTCCTCCGTGATAGCCCTTCATTAAAGTTCCGCGAGAAAGGTGAGATTGTTCTCCGGTTTTTTACTCGCGCGGATTCTATCTTATTCCTATCCATATGGTATCTACGGCTTGTCCCCTTTACCCTTAAGTGATAGGATACTGCATCTTTTATAGGCAATGATGGTCTAAGAAGGAATGGGGGGACATTTTTATGGCTAGGTGTTTACCCTATATTGCTTGAAGCTTGATAGACAAAAAGCAGTGAGTCACGTTGTCAATTTGGAGACAGGGAGCAAGGTTATGAACCCAACTCAAAAAAAAGATCCTAGTCAACTCAAGGTTTCAGTTCAAACACAAAGACCTAAAGATGATGAAGGCCGAGTGGGGGAAACTCATGATGAGGAAATTGGCTCGGCCAACTTGGATACGGTTCGAGATATTTTATTTGGGGCTCAAAGCCGCGAGTATGAAAAACGATTTGCTCGATTAGAAGAGCGATTACTAAAAGAAGCTGCGGACTTACGAAATGATCTCAAAAGCCGTTTTGATTCACTTGAACAGTATGTCAAGCATGAAGTGGAGTCGTTAGCCGGGCGAATGAAGAATGAGCAACAGGAAAAGTCTGAGGCGATGAAATCGTTGGGCAATGAAATGGGCGATCTTGGTAGACAAATCCAGACTCGAATTGCTCTTCTTGATGACCAATCCAATCAGGGGCAACGAGAGTTACGACAACAGGTCCTAGAGCAGCATAAGAGTCTCTCAGAAGAAATCCAACAAAAGAACACCGATCTTTCTGATGCTTTGGAAAAAGCCATTGAAGAACTTCGTGGAGAAAAACTCGATCGCGCATCTCTTGCTGAAATGTTTATGGAATCAGCCTTGCGGCTGAATCATGCGTTTAAGATACCCTCCAAAGAATGATTGTCTCATAATAGTTTCATAGACCCGGGTCGAAAGGGTTCACGGATACAAGACAAGCGGGTTTTTCTATGATTGTTCATTCTTACCAAAGACAGTAAGTATTCAGAAGAGCCTCTCAATCATGGCCTTTCCTACTCATGGTACGTCTACCAGCCCGCCTCGAAAGTCTCCAGACTCTGGAGCCAGGGACCTCAAGAAATTACGGAGCATTCTTCTTGCTCCTGAGCAAAGCCAGATTGAGACCATACAAGAAAAAATAGAGAGTCTTACTGTTGATGAACAAACGGTTGGTCGAGTCCTGCCTCACGCCATATTGTTACGTTCGAAGCAAGACAAGCAGCTTGCCAGGTCGCTGTCTCCTCTCATAGAAGATGGGTTCATCCATTCTATTGAAAAGTCCCCTCAGAAGGTCGTTGATGCGATTTCCCCGATTATGGCACCGGCGATTCGAAAGTCTATTCTTCGTGCGTTACGGGGAATGGTGCAATCCCTCAATCAAACTTTAGAGCATAGTATTTCGTGGAAAGGTCTGCAGTGGCGAATCGAGTCACTTCGAACTGGGAAGTCATTTGCAGAAATTGTCCTGCTGCACACCCTTCGATTTCGAGTTGAACAAGTCTTTTTAGTTCATCGTGAAACGGGGCTGCTTCTTCAGCATGTTGCAGCTGAAGTCGAAACGATTCAAGACGAAGAAGTCGTTTCTGGAATGTTGACGGCCATTCAGGATTTTGTGCGTGACTCCTTTGGCGGGACTCAATCTGATTCATTGGAATCTTTTCGTGTTGGAGAATTGACTGTTTGGGTTGAGCAAGGCTCCAAGGCCATATTGGCTGGAGTGGTGCGAGGAACTCCTCCGCTTGAACTTCATGAAGTGTTTCTACAGGTTCTCGAAACCATTCAGATTGAATTTCCTGACGAGTTGAACATCGTGAGTGGGGATCAACGCCAATTTGAAGGAACTCGTTCGTATCTTGAAGATTGTCTGCAAGCACAATTTGAAGGCCCTTCCTCGAAGTCGTCACCATTTCTTTTATGCATATTCATTCTACTCATTGTCGGCCTTTTGACCTGGGGAATCTGGATCTACCTTGATCATCAACAGTGGAGAACGTTTTTTCTGCAAGCGGAGAAGGAGCCTGGTATTATCGTGACGTCAATTGATGAAAGTAATGGAACGCTCATTGTCAATGGCCTCCGTGATCCGCTTTCGGTTGAACCTACGGATCTTGCTATCCAAGCCGGATTGGACATAGAGTCAATCCAGTTTCACCTCGAACCCTACTATTCAGTTTCATCCCATTTCCTAGAATTGAGAGTTCGTTCGCGGTTACAACCGCCAGAGTCAGTCAGTCTTAGCGTGGAGAATACGATACTTGTTGTAACCGGTGAGGCGTCGCATCAGTGGGTGAGTCAATTACGCAGCTTGGAGCACATCGTTCCAGGGGTAACGAATATTGACACAGAACATCTCAATGATACAGATGTGGCACAGTTTGACTCACTTCGAAATACTATCGAAGGAAAGCATTTCGTTTTTAAAAAAGGCCGTACACGATTATCGGAAGCGAATAAGGGTAAGGCTTTGGCTATGACGAAAGATATGCAGGCCCTAGATATTTTTGCGGAACGATTAGGCCAAAAGGTACGTGTCGAGCTTCGGGGGCAAACGAGCCAAGAAGGCTCTCAATTACGAAACAAACAATTACGCATTGCTCGAGCCAAGGCCGTGCTGGATGGGTTATCAGTTGAAGGGCTGAAAAGCACGAGGATAGAGCCAGTTGAGTTTAGGGGAGGAGCATCAGATCACGTGAATCCTGATCCCGCTGCATTGCGGCAGGTTTCAATAAAGGTGATTCTAGAAACGCGGATTAAAGGTGGGAAAGGTTTGAGGGAATGATTCAAAAGAAAATCTGCATGTTAGGTGCGTTTGCTGTTGGGAAAACGAGCTTTGTGAAACAATATGTTACGGGAATTTTCTCTGAAAAGTACCATACCACCGTTGGCGTGAAAATTGATAAAAAAATGGTTGAGATAGATGGCCAGCCGATCACTCTGATTCTTTGGGATTTGCATGGTGAAGATGAGTTTCAAAAGATTCGGGCATCATATTTGCGTGGATCTTCTGGATATTTACTTGTCGTTGATGGTACCCGACAAAAAACGATTGCGGTTGTTGAAGATCTGCATCGAATGGCACAGGAAATTCTTGGAGAAGTCCCTTTTGTTCTTGTTATCAATAAGGCTGACTTATCTGAACAATGGGAAATTCAAAAAGATGCCGCCGAGCGCTTTCGTGCTCGTGGGTGGATGGTCATTGAAGGGAGTGCAAAAACAGGAGAAGGAGTTGAGCAGGCATTTTCTCAGCTTACTAAGTCTATGGTCGATGATTAAATGGAGACGTATCCTCCTCCCATACAATATTATCTTGGCCATTGCCTGAAGGAAAGTCGATCCCCAGGGTATTTGTATGTCAGTCAAGACTATCATATTCTTGATGCCGGAGGTGACTTAGATCACTATAGTCTTCATGTGTATAAAAAGGGGCAATGTATTAAGGAGCTTGTGTGTTTTTTGCACGGCCTTCTTCCCTTGGATGGTGTGCCAATGGTGATTCCACTGATTCAATTTCATGCAAAGACTTTTGCCGATCTTCATTTGCTTCCTGGCGAATTGGGCGATTGGGTGTTATTACTCGATGCAACAGAAGAAGCCATTCAACGGCAACGAGCACAGCAATTGACATATCAGCAATAGTCGTTCGCAAAACCTTATTCCCCTTCATTGTTTCTCCAGTATTCGTCTATGGATGTATCGCCATAGAAGTGTTTGCTTCATTTGCTTAGTCAAGATATTTAGAAAAATGACCATTTGGTGTGATCTCAAAAAAGTCTTTTCCTATGATTGATGATCGATCTCTTCTCACTGGGCTTATTGAAGCTCTACACGTCCTTGTCCTACAACGAATGAAGGACTCACAGTCCTTTCGACTCATTGGATCAATCCCAGAATGGTTTCGCATGTTTACCGGAACACCACATGTGACGGAGGCGGAAGTTCAGGTTTACTTACAGAGACCATTTCTAGAGCATTTTTTGACGGAAGCCCATGAATTTTGGGATACCCATACTTTTGGTCAATTGGCATCTGGGCTTTGGGCTGAGCAAGGACAGGATGGGCATGATGTTCAATTTGAAGCAGATGCTGTGGCCAAGGATGGTGTAAAGCTCTTGCTTATTCAAAGAGTGGGTTCGGGAAATTTTGGCCTTCAGGCTGTACTCCAAACAGCAAGAGAAAGCGGATTGCAGCATCATCACGCATTGTCTGAGCACAAGCAGGTTCAACAAGTTTTGGGAGGCAAGCTGGAGCAGAGTGAACGACTTCGTGATGATTTGGTTATGATTCTCGATCGTTTGCAAATAGGAACCATCATGACTGATGAAGAAGGGAGGGTGACGTTCTTGAGTCGGGTCGCTCAAGAGCTGTTGAGCATGACTGAACAAGCCGTCGCGGGTCAGCCATGGTCTGACATTCAGGCTTTTTCAGAAAGTGATACCTTGTCCCTTCAAAAAATGTTGCTTCGAGCAATCAATGAGCGATTGAAGGTGCCGGTCATGTTAGAGTTGGGAAAGGGGAGACGTGTTTCTCTTGAAATTGATGTTCAGGAAGATCCTCGAAATACTCAACGGACCATATTTTTTCTCTATGATGTGACGGAAGTACAGGGTCTGCGTGGCTTGCTCACTGAAAAGAGTCGTTTCTTCGATCTTGTCGGGAAAAGTTCCGTCATGACCGAGGTCTATCGACGGATTCAAGATATTGCGCCAGTGGATGCGACGGTTTTAATTCAAGGTGAGACGGGTACGGGAAAAGAGCTCGTGGCTCGAGCTCTTCATCAGGCAGGACCACGAAAAGATGGGCCGTTCATTGCCGTCAATTGTGCGGGACTGACAGATTCGTTGCTCGGGAGCCAACTTTTTGGCCACAAACGAGGTGCATTTACGGGAGCCTCTCACGATCACCAAGGTTTTTTTGAAGCCGCGAATACAGGTACGTTGTTTCTCGATGAAATTGGAGATATGCCGTTAAGTATTCAAACGACCCTCCTTCGAGTACTTCAAGAAAAAGAAATTACGCGACTCGGTGAATCCCATCCTCGAAAGGTTGATGTTCGAGTCGTGACGGCTACTCATCAAAATCTTGAAGAACTTGTCAAAACGAGAGAATTTCGATCAGACCTTTTGTATCGCGTGAGGGTGGCAAGGTTGTATCTTCCCGCTTTGCGTGACCGTCGAGAAGATATTTCGTTGCTCGCTGAAATATTTTTTGGACAATCCCGTACTGCAACAAAAAAGTTTGATGTTCAAGAAATTAGCACCGAAGCGATGCAGGCTCTCATTAAATATCGATGGCCTGGAAATGTACGTGAGCTCAGAAGCGCGCTGGACTATGCCCTTATTCATTGTCGCGGATCGACACTGCAACCATCTGATCTTCCTCCTGAATGCTTGACGCATTCTGATGTCTTAACTCTTATGGGTATCCATTCCGGGCTTGATGAAAAAGGGCAAATCTTCGCTGCGCTCAAGCGTGCCAAAGGTAAACGAGCCGAAGCGGCGAGACTACTTGGTATGAGTCGTTCCACGTTGTATCGACGGTTAGAGAGTCTTGGTCTCCCATCAAAGGGATAGTCTGCTGGAGAGATATCTTCGCAAGAGTTTTCATTAATATTTCACTTTCAGATGTATCGTCTTGACCGTTCAATTTTAATGCGACATATCCTCATCTTGTGATGGAGGGGCATGTGCTTTGAATGGCAAGCCATCAGCAAATTCAGCGTGATGATGAGCTATAAACACAGGAGGAGTTATGTATCAAAAGGAATTTTGTGTGCTGGTCATGTTGATGGTCTTATTGATGGTTCCGGTGGCCTATGCCGGAGTTTTGGCGCAGATTGATTTAAAAGATGGAAGTCGTGTGTTAGGCGAAATCATTGAAATGACTGAGGGCAAACTCACGCTAAACGCCGCCTTTAGTGACGGAGATCCGATTGTTATCAATTGGACTGAAGTTGTGGGGATTACGTCAGAAGAACCCATGACCTTCGTGTTGGATGATGGGATTGTGTTGAATGGGAATCCACGAATGGATGCGCCTGGTTCCATGCGGATGCAAACTACGTTGTTGGAGCGGCCTCTTCCTGTCAACGTGGCATCAGTCATTGCCATAAATCCACCCAAGAAGAAGGCGGTTGTCTATACTGGAAATATCAACTTTGGAGGTTCAATTAATTCAGGAAATACCAAATTGAAGAATGCCAGTCTTGTTGGAGAGCTTATCGCGCGAAGCGATCGGTTGCGTCTGACGATGTTAGGACGATGGATTTATGGCGAGGATCGCTCAGGTGTCAATGCTCGAAACGCATTTGGAATGATCAAACTCGATTTCTTTATCACGAATCGATTCTATGCGTATTCGAGTGCGATCTTTGAGCAAGATACATTTCAAGATTTGCAGTTGCGAACATCAATTAATGCTGGCCCAGGCTATCAATTTATTGACAAGGGGGATTTTACTAGCTCGTATTTCAAGGACATGCTACTAAGTGGTGAAATCGGAGTTGGATTTTTTAATGAGGACTTCAAGCTTGCGCAGGACAAAAACTTTGTAACCGGCCGCTGGGCCATTGATTTGTTGTGGCCGGTGCTGCCCACAGTCACCCTCTTTCACCAACATCAAGGGTTTCCATCGTTAGAAGATTCGAGTGATTATTACGTCACAAGTCAGCAGGGTGTTCGATTGCACATGTGGGAAAATTTCATTTCGAGTTTTCAGGTCAATTGGCGATATGATAATACGCCGTCACCGGGTTTTAAGAAATCTGATTATCTTTACTTGCTTACCTTAGGCTATGCGTTTGAGTAATGAGAGTCCTGCGAATTTTCTCAAGTTGAGAGGCTAATCGTCTCGTCTCGATAAAATACCTTCGTGCCTGATTCGGTTATTTTCTCCATCCTACCCTTCAATTCAATTTTTTCTCAAATGAGGTGATACACAATCTGAGACATTACTCTGTTTCAGATTGTGTGTCTGTGAATAATGGTTGCACCCATCACGTTTATGTAAGTGAATGAAAATAAAGGTGAATTTTATTGGCACAGGACTTGATTAAGCTAAACCTATGGCGTGGGTTGGATCGACGGTTTGGAATGTGGACCGTGGAACAAAAGGACGGTTGAAACGAAGTGCTGGGTACTCAATTAAAATACGAGGCTGGTTGTATGAATGAAATTTTGATTGTCGACGATGATCCCATTGTTCGTCATTTTCTGCGCCGAATGCTTTGTATTCAAGGGTACGCCTGTATTGAGGTGGCACATGGACAAGAAGCCATTGAACATTTACGGACTCATCGTCCTTGTCTCATTATTACTGATCATCAAATGCCAGAAATGACAGGGATGCAATTCATTGAAAATATTTCCCAGGAACGTGACTGTTCAACCATTCCCGTGATTCTGTTGACCAGCGATGATAATCATGATCTCTCGGAACAAGCGAAGCAATTGGGTGTACATACGGTTCTGAATAAGCCACTTGATTATCGGAGGATAAGCCTAGCCGTAGAGTCGGTATTATTGTAGCGCACATAGAAAACATCTGACATGTATCACTTGATGAATGTGGCACCCATAATTCTGTCATATTCGAAGTGGTAAGTTTGAGGGGCGATTATTTTAGGTGTGTTGCCTATCTTTTACAGAAAAGGACAATTGAGGGGGTACTTTTCTGTAGAGTAGCAGCACCCGACGATAGTCGTTCCTCATTTTTTTTTGCATCGGTGATGCATAAAAGAAAAAAGGAGACATTTATGGATATGAGTAAACTGATGGATTCGTTACAGGGCACATTGGGAGAGACTCTCCCGACGGTGCTGGGCGCGCTGGCCATTCTTGTCGTGGGGTGGTTCATTGCGGTGGCAGTGCGTGGCGGAGTGCGGAAATCGCTGGGATTTTTGAAGGTTAATGACCGATTGCGAACGAGCACCGGCACGCAGATGGATCTTGAATCCGGTCTGGCTACTGGTTTGTATTATGTCCTCCTTTTGTTGGTTATCATGGCATTCTTCAATGCCCTCAAACTTGAAACCGTCTCGGGGCCACTTCATGGACTGGTCGGGCAGGTGTTTGAGTTTGTGCCAAAACTCGTGGCGGCGGGCATGTTGTTGCTGGTCGCGTGGGTATTGGCGACCATTGTTCGGACGTTGGTGAGTAAAGCCCTAAACGCCACCACCTTGGATGAAAAGTTGACGACGGGTGCGGGAATGAGCCCGATGAGTGAGAGCTTGGGGAACGTCTTGTACTGGTTGATCTTTTTGTTATTTCTCCCAGCGGTATTGGGGGCATTGGAACTTAAAGGGCTCCTAGATCCCGTGCAAGGGATGGTGAACGAAATGTTGGCCATGCTTCCCAACATTGTGGGAGCGGCCATTATTGGCTGTGTAGGTTGGTTTGTGGCCAAAATTCTGCGGGACTTAGTCACTAACCTGTTATCGGCGTCGGGTGTTGATCGTCTAGGTGAGAATGCGGGGCTTAAAGGGACGATGACGCTCTCTCGGCTGGTGGGTCTCGTGGTCTATATGTTGATTCTCGTCCCCGCCATGGTAGCGGCACTCCAGGCTTTGCAGATTGATGCGCTGACGGAACCGGCGGTCGAGATGTTAAATGCCATGATGACGGCTATTCCGAATATATTTGCGGCGGCGATTATTCTAAGCATTGCCTACTTTGTGGCGGGATTGGTTTCGTCATTAATTAGTAATCTGTTAGGCGGTCTTGGGTTTAATGGCTTGCCAGAGAAGTTGGGCCTCGGCCAGATTGTCGCTGGAGAGACCACGCCCTCGCAACTGGTGGGGAAAGTCATCAGTTTTTTCATTATGCTCTTTGCTACGGTAGAAGCCGCTAATCGTTTAGGGTTTCACCAAGTGTCAGAGCTCGTCGCGATGTTTATCCAGTTTGGCAGTCAAGTGTTGCTGGGCGGGGTGATCATTACGGTGGGCTTTTGGCTATCCAATGTGGCGCATGCGGCGATTAGCCGAGCCGGCTCAGCTTCGGCGGCCAATATCGCGCGGTTTGCGATCTTGGGGTTGATCTTGGCGATGGGACTACGGGCAATGGGTTTGGCGGATGATATCGTGAATCTGGCCTTCGGACTGACGCTTGGTGCGATTGCCGTGGCAGTGGCCTTGTCGTTTGGTCTTGGGGGGCGTGAAGCCGCTGGGCGACAAATGGAGCATTGGCTCAGCGCACTACGCGGAGAGCGGTAGGGGTCGCTCATATTCACAACTCTGAGGCCTCAGAAGGAATGGGAGAGGGATAGCCAGGCAGGCTGCCCTCTCCTTTTTTTTTTGTACGCCAGAGGTAATAGATGTGTTCCATTGTATATGCATTATAATGTGCCCCGTGGCACTGACAATTCAAATACGAGCTGAATCTGCCCTTTGTCCACTCGTTCTTGATGCTTCACTTATCGCCTGATGAGTTCCTACTTACAACCCCAGGGTCGTAAGAGAAGACCCTGAGAGACCCTTCTGTACGTCTTCCTCCGTTCGGTATACCGAAATTGGAGTTGTCGACTTCAATTCTCACCCATCTTACCCTCCCTTTTCGAGATCGCATTGTTTCGAGAAATCACAGCCTCACTTGGATAAGGACTATTTGAACAACTCCAACGTAGGATTGTCATATTTGGATGATACGGCTGGATTTGCGGTCACAGTTCCTGCGTAATGAGCTTGATTGCCTGTCCAATATGCGCCGTCGAGACTTGGGGATCGATGCCATATGGTCGTGGCGCTGATACTCATCATGTGCCCGCGTCAATATCCATTCCGACTCATATTGCAAGCCCCCCCCATTGCCCGGGGGAGTGCTTCATCCATGGGCTGACGCCGCATGGGCCTTCGCGCTATAGCCGATTCAATGAACTTCTGACCATTTGAAGCATTTGATACTGTTTTTCCTTTCCTCTTGAGTTCCCAGCAATCTCTTCGAATTTCCAGTGAAGCGATGGAACAGTTTTGAGACAGTGTTCCTTTATATTTCTAATGTTCTCAGAAATTTTTTAAAAGCATAGTCGGTATAACATGTTGTTTGAAAGTAGTATTTTCGTGAAATATCCAAATGGCGCAGTTCTTGATATTCAATAAGATGAAGGTGCTGCAATTTGTGATATTGCATCCTCACATAGAAGGAAATTTTCAATGGAAGTTCAAAGCTAAAGGCCAATGATTTCTGGAGATTATGGTGTCATATGTGTAACTATCGGAAGGGAGGAGCAGGGTGAAACAAATATTGCTTGTTGACGATAATCCCGATCATCGATTGATTGTAAGAACATTACTGGAAAGTTGTGATTACCTCTGCAATGAAGCTGAAGATGGGGTCATCGCATTACAAATGCTTGAAAGAATCCCGATAGATCTGGTCTTGACTGATTTGAATATGCCACGAATGGATGGATTGCAACTGATTGAATCTATCGCAACGCATACAATGTTTTATGCGATTCCCATTATATTAGTCACGAGTCAAATTCCCAATATCAGACCATCATTTTGGGAGAACAGCCACGTGGTCGCTATTCTTCCCAAGCCCTATGATAGAACTAATCTTGTATCTGTCGTTCGGTCAGCTACTGAGAACGATCATTCGATGGTTCCGCTTTCAGGATAAGGAGTGAATGTTGCGAAGATGGAAGATGAACAGGAAAAGGGTGAGCAGGAAAGGGAGGAGCAAGAAAATGATGAGCAGCTAAAGTCAGAATGGAGTGGGGATATTGATGGCGTTCCCCTCGCATTAGCTTTTCTCCTACTCATTCTTATCGTCTTCATGGTTTGGGAAATGCTTTGAGGTCCTCACGACATGAAGCGACGAAATATTTTGGTTAGAGCTTTCGGAGTTTTACCTGGTGAAAAACGACTGCTTAGTGCTGGACTTTACTTTTTAGGTAGAAAAGGTATCGAACGGGTTGATGAAATTGATATTGAAAACTGTGCAGGACGGGTGAGACTTCAAACATAGATGCCTCCTTATCGCTATCAGATTTCACCAACCGTATCCTCGGACACCTGTCATCAATCTTTCAGTGGACAAGGGGCTTTCTCTGTAAACTGTACAACAGCGTCGTATCGATTTACCCTTATTGAGTCCAAGGGCCCTAGTCATCCAACAATCAATACGTGTGGACTTCCCGCGTAGAATGTATTTTAGTCGTTTTTCGACTTGCCCTTATCCTATCGTTTTTTTGTCACATTCCTTGAAAATTATTCTGCTCCACTAGATTGATTGAAATTGAAGAGGCCAGTTCAGAAATTGAATGGTCGTGTGAAGTGTCAGTCAAAACGAAGCTAGACCAATGAGACATGTTGTTCATTCTTCGACAATAAAGCGTGAGATGAATATAAATATTTATCCTCTCACCTTTCGATAGGCAAATAAGAGAAGGAGGGCTCCGCCAATAGCAATACCAAAACTCCGAATATCGAAGCCCGATATGTCACCGTAGCCCAATGACGTGCTGATGAACCCGCCAACGGTCGCGCCCGCTATTCCGATCAAACTTGTGATGATAAAGCCACCTGGATCCTTGCCAGGCATAATGATCTTTGCCAAGACACCTGCAATCAGCCCAAATAGAGCCCACGATAATATTCCCATATATCTGTTCCTTCTGTAGGTAGGACTGTGTTTTTCACTCCGTCTCTCCTACTTGTCCTTCGCCATGGTTGAAAGGAATGAGTTCGCTTCCTTGATAGACGCTTCCATTTCCTTGATGAGGGACGAAATATCACTTTCAACGGCAACGAGTTCATCTTTGAGTGAAGCGATGGCTGTGGCATTCAGATTGTGTTTAAGAAATAGCACTTGATCTTTAAACGCCGCCATCACGGGATCCATCTTTTTTTCTGCGCGTTTCATGGCCTTGATGAGTTGCGCATATTGTTTCTGTGTTTGATCGAGCTTTCGTTGACTGGTTCGTTTCAAATTCGCGTTGGAATATTCCTGAAGCTCAGCTTTCCACTCCGTGAACAGAGCATCAGAGACATCTTCAACTGATGCGACACGGTCATGAACTGCTTGGACTCTAGCTTCACTGTGTTTATATTCTGTACTTAATTTGTCGTATTTTTTTTGAAGGTTTCCACCCTTGAAATTTAACACTGATGAAAAGCGTTCAAGCGCAGATTTGAATTGCTCTTTGGCTTCGTCTTGGGCATCACGGGCCTTTTCAACATCGGATACGAGAATGTCGCGTTTGTGATAGCCCATTTTTTCCATCGCCTCGAAGTAGACGGTTTGGCAGCCTGTGAGTGCGAGCACAACGAGGCTCGCAAGCACGATAGTGAGGATACGTTGAATCTGACTGGTATTCATGGAACGTCGTCTCCCTGATCTATGACTGAACATGATTGATGTATATTGGGGATACGCTTTGTTTCACGGATGGTCCCTGGCTCTTTCTCAGTAATGAGCCAGGGACCTCAAAATGTTATGTGTTGGGAGTAAGCACTTTTTCGAGTAACCCTTTGACACCGTCACCGCCTTGGCTTTGTACGTATTCCAAGACTTGGGGAATGAATTTACTCACCATTTCGGTGTCGAGTCCCAGTTTTGAAAAACCTCCAGCGAGTGCGGCGAGTGAGCCAAGACTTCCAGCATTACCTCCAAGGCTTGACGCAATACCACCAAGCATCCCCATGACTCCACCTCCGGCGTCGCCACTACTGTCGCCTGTAGGAGCGGCATTTATGAGATCGCCAATTCCAGGAACTTTATCGGCGATTTGCTGGAAATCACTAGATCCAAGCGATTCCTTAGCCATATTAAAGAGCATGCCAGCTCCACCTTTTGCTTGATCCTCGGTGACCCCCAAGTTTTTGGTCAACAATTGCACGAGTTCCATCATAATGTGTCTCCTTTAAATGTATGGGCGTGAATATGTGTGAGTATGAATAGAGGGGTAGCACCGTTCACTATTGTAGATTATTTCCAAGCTGGAGTCATGTCTCCTGAAGAATCTTGCCAGTAGGGCATCCAGGCAAGTGTCACGAAATTGATGGAAATATTCGTTTTCTTAGGCCGGATGGTAATGGATTCAAGGTCGCCAGCACCTTCCTCCCATTGCGTCGTCAGCTTGTCTTTGTCTTCTTGAAATTGGGCGTCGAGAGCCACCAGTCGTTGTTGTAAGGCTTCAACCGTATCCCCAGCTCGTGCGACATCTTTGGCTTCTTTCATCGCTCGTCCGACTCCGCGGATCGCGGTGGTCGCCCGACCCATTGATGATCGACTCATGGTTTTTCTTCCCAGAAATGCTGAAAGTAATGTCGCACCAAATGAAATGACTGTTTGCATTTTCTGTTGTTTGGCCTGTTCGGCTTCCCGTTCGACGGCCTGTTCGGCGCGGCGAATTCGCTCTTCCAATGTCGCCATTTTAGGCGCATACTTTCTGCGAAGGCGTTCAATCTCCTCGTCACGTTGTTCGTGTGCCAGTTGTTTCAAACGAATACGGAAATCGCGTTCTGTTTCGTCGAGCTCCGATACGATTTTTAGGACGGAACTTTTCCAAAGCTCAAGGGCTTTATTGCGGTAGACCCAATTTTTAAAGTCTTTTTCCCATTTCTTGTATTGTTTCCCGCTGCTTGCGACTGCTGCAAGAGGTGCATAGGTCGAATGACTTTCTGGACGTTTCTCTAGTTCCTCAGAGTCGATCTCCAGGTCTTCAGCATCATCCCAATTGACAGGAACCGGATTGCCAGTGATGGGAACATGGGTCGTAATATCTCGTTCGACGTCGAGTTTCGTTTTGGCTTGCACGTAGTGCACTGAACTCGAAGCCAATAATTGCGCCTGATAGATGAGGGTGGTGTCCTCAGGTTGAGCGATTCGTAGGGGAATGAAATATTGTGAAATCTCTGGGGGTAAGACCGGTCGTGGGGAGCCTGTCTTTTTTGTGCTCACCTCTGAAGTGTGGCTTGTGTGCGGTTGTGATGGAGTGGCTGGTATTTTGGTCTGCGGAGACGGGAGGGTCCGTTTGTACGGATCCATTAATGTTTTGATCTGTGTTCTTGTTAACGGACCACGTAAGTAGGAAAGCGCCCAACGGGTCTCAAAAATAACAGGGGAGTCATCGTGAACATTGTTCATAAGAAAGACTCGACTGCCTAAGCCCGAGAGTATTCTTGCCATCTGTTTCCGATTCATGGGTTTGCCAGCCTCGGATGCGGCGCCTTCGAGACCATCCAAGACGCGAGCCATGTCGCGCTCAGTTTGCAGTCGCCCAATAAACCATGTGCCGGCATTTCCTAGTCCCTTGTAATCAAGGTCGACAGGGTTTTGCGTAGCCAGAACCGTGCCGACTCCAAATGCACGCGCTTGTTTAAGCAGTGTGAGCAAGGGGGCTTTCGATGGTGGATTTTTAACAGGAGGAAAGTAGCCAAATACCTCATCCATGTACACAAGGGCACGGAGGCTGGTTGTGCCCGATTGTGTCCGCATCCAACTGACCATTTGACTTAATAGAAGTGTCACGATGAACATGCGCTCAGTATCACTAAGGTGTGCGATGGAGAAAATTGCGATTCGTGGCTTGCCGTCAGATGTATAGAGCAGTTGGTCAATGTCTAGGGGCTGTCCCTCAAGCCATGTCGAAAAACCAGGTGCTCCGAGAAGATTGTTAAACCGCATGGCGAGCGCGAAGCGATCTTTTGAGGGGAAGAAGGATTCCACTCCCAAGACTCCGATTTTTTCTACTGGTGGATTCTGGACATGGCCGATTAATTGTGCGAGATCTAGGTCCTGTCCTTGTTTCCAGACATGCCCAAGGATGGTCGAAAGAAGGATATGGTCTCGACTTTGAAGAGGGTCGGCTTCAATTCCGACTAAGCTCAACAAACTCGTTGCGGTCGTGCTAATTCGTTCGCCCAGCAGCTCAGTATCATCGAGAATGGAAGCGGGGGGCGCAGAAAACGATTGAAGAATTGAAACCGGCAGGCCAGCCGTGCTTCCAGGGGTATAAATGGCAAAGTCGGCAGCGTCACGCAGTCGTTTGATCCGTTCGCCGCTTTGATGCCAAGCCCGTAGACCTTTCTTCCATGTCTCGGCTTCTTGTTGGGCATATTCTTCGGTTGAGAAGCCTTTTTTCAACGCATCATCTTCGTTGACCCAGGGTTGAAAGTCTTGTCCTTTTAATTTGGGGAAACTCAATAAAAGGTTGGAAAGATCACCCTTGGGATCAATCACCAAGGCCGGGATGCCATCAATGGCCGCTTCTTCTAATAGGCCAATGCAGAGTCCCGTTTTACCGCTTCCGGTCATGCCCACACATACGGCGTGGGTGACCAAGTCTTTAGAGTCATAGAGTAATAAGCCAGGTTTTGGTTTTTTTTTATCTAAATCGTAGGGACGCCCAAGATAAAATGCGCCCAGTTTCTCAAAGTCTTCCATGCATATACTCCTTTCACTGCACTCTTCAGTATGAATGCCATGAACCTCTCTGTTGATGGCTATCTGACAATGAAACCCATTGCATCATAACCTAATGGCAATACTCAACGTCAGTTAGAGTAAACTTAACTGTACCGAGTGGCTGAATAAGAGGAGTACAAATGACTCAGGCAATGGAGATCAATGGGAAATGTTGAACCGTTGGAACCCAAGGTAGAGGAAGGTAAGGAGGAGGTTCAAAAATCTTGAGACTGGGCGGTTCATTCAGGGGGCATTGTCTTAGAAGATTTTTGGTATGGTTTTGTTTTATTTCATAGCATAGAAATCAAAAAGAAAAGAATGTGCAGCATGCTCAGGCTATAGATTCTCACCGGCTATCAGTTAGATTCTAAGTGAGGTTGCAGATAGACCTGTTGTTTGGCGCGGGATCTCTATACAACAGGGATTCAAAAAAGATAAGCCGATTTGTCCTTTAGTGATTGGACGGACGTCATTTATGAGGGCGAAAAAAAACCAGAAGGAGGGTTAACCCTCCTTCTGGTTTTTTAGTGAAGTGCTTTGGTTTGTCTTATTTACGACTTCTTGAGCAGATTCTTCCGTCTGGCTAGTACGATGAACCCGAGCAAACCTGTCCCAAAGAGTAGCGCGGCATCAGGAATGGGGACGGCCTGGGTAAAGGTGACAGATCGGATTTTGAATCTATCTGTATTGCTATCTCCTGCATTTGGATGTGCTGCTATTAAAATAGCATGTAATGGAGTGGTAAAGTTGGGGAAGCTGTTAAACGTTCTTGTACTATTGACAAGATTGCCAGTTAAGCCGCCACCTAACCCCTCAAACATGGGTAGGGAATCAAGGTTCGCAAGTGTTTGTGTGGTTAGGCCCGGATCACTGGTAAAGCCCCATGCTTTCAAATCTGCATCTACGCCACCAAATCCCCTTATTTGTAGTTGATCTAATGTCACTGGGGTCGAAAAATCAAGAAGAACATAGTCAAATATGCTTCCACCGTTGTCGACTGCGTGAGGGATACCATTGTTATCGCAAGCCCCTTGTTCTTCTGAGTTACAAGCCCCTAATCCAAAATTATCAATATCAAGAATTTCACTTGCCACAAAGGTATCCGTAGCATTAATAGTGTCTTCTTCCCATGCAGTAGATGTAACTGTAACTGGACCTCCCATAGAATCTGACCATACAATATTATTTCCAGCTCCAGAACCTGAGGTACTCATTGGTAAATCGGATATAAAATCTACAAATCCGGCAAGCGTTGGGCTACTGAGCAAGCCAACAATTAAAGCTGCAGTTCCTATTGAAGATAAAAACTTCATTAAAAACTCCTTATTAAGAGATTGTGAGAGTTATAAAACCGATAAAATTGTAATCTCTAGAAAATGTAAAGTTTGTCTGACTGTACTGAATTGTTGAATTGAGGAACGGCTAAACAGTTCATTCCTGCTACTCAATCAGTCATTTTTCTAAACCGACAAGAAGGAAGTAGTTTGTTGGAACTAGTGGTGAGAAGAGGTGATGTGAGTGGTCTATGGAATTGATGTGGGCATTATAAAAAGCTATCTGACTCGCCACTCTCTCCTATTCACCTTTTTACTACGGTCCCCTTCCTGCTGTTGCGTCCTCTCTATCTAAGCCTTCTGAGTGTCTAGAGAAAAATTTAATGACCTTTTGGCACTTCTAAAAGTAGCAAGAGAGTATATACCTCATAACATCAAACCTCAATATCCAGGAATATCTAGTAATAGGCAGGTTGATGAGCCGATTTCATTCTTTATTCGACCCATATTTATATGATTAATGATCCGAGTGTGTGTTGTATTTTTCTTGAATGTTCATTGATGGTGTTGCGTCGGATAATGGGCCTCACGGGTTTAACGGTGGCCTGAACGCCAAACAGTACAGCGTCATTGCCGATACTTTGAAGGCCATGGCTACAGGTGATTTGCAAGATCTCGTACAGTGAGGTGTGTTTTCACCTTCCAGTGACCGTTGCAGTATGAGTAATGACCTAAAGCTGGTTTCAGGTAATAGCCATGACGGAAGTAGAGAAGTTTGAGGACGACTCTCGCGAAGGTTTTGTAGGCAAGTTGACGGACAATTCAAGGATCTGTATAAAGGTGAGACTCGTTTTTCTTCTAATAGGCTCTTACTTCAGTGTTTGTGCGCCCGTAGCTCAATTGGATAGAGTACTTGACTACGAATCAAGAGGTTACAGGTTCGATTCCTGTCGGGCGCACCATTTTTCCCCTTCCTAGCATAATCTAGTTTTTAGTTTCCCCAACTCGAAATTATTTCCTAGGTATCTTCCGTGCTTTTCTTCTAGGCTGAAGTGTCTGCTCTGAATTTTTTAGTATTTGGGGGAAAGCGCCATTCTGGTCTATATCCCATGCACCTGCCCAATTCAGCCTTCTCTCTCGTCAGTTTTTGTGGAATCGTGTTTTAGTAAGAGGTCCCCACTTCAATGGTTGGAGTATTCTGCATCAATACATTCTTTTGTTTTCTCATAATAAGTGGATTGTATTTTTGAGAGTGGAAGTGTCATGGGAAGGTGAGTGTTGAAGCATGAACCTGCCATAAAATCCCAGAAAATAATTCTGCCGTGCTTTATGAATTTTCTGCAATTTATGTCTTCTTGTGACGGAATGTCGTCGTGTGTATGTTGTTCTTTTTTCCTCATTCAATGAGTCACTTGAAGTAGCCGACAATCAAATGATATTGAATCATGACTATGTCTTGGCGAGGTTTTTGAATGTCGCGTATTTCACTTTTCTGCTTTCTTATTTGTTGTTGTCTGCTTAGCCTTTTTCTCTCTGCGAGTCCTCTATGGGCAGGTCCAACCTTCCTGAACCGTCAAGCCTATCCGATTCCCGTCGTGCTACATGAAATGGGACCGTATCATAATAATTACCTGCGAACATTTGAGATGTGGACCCAGTGGAATAATGATGCGAATAACCCTGTTCAAGTGGATATTCTCTTCACCATTTACGATAGTGATTCCGGTGGAGCAAGAGCTGGCGAGGACGGAAAAGATGATATATTGATGAGCATGATGCAGTCGTTGACGATTCCCGCTCAGGTGAGTAATTGGGGAAAAAATCTCTACCTCACAGCCATTGGTGGAAAATTAAATCAAGGCTTTGATCATCTTGAAGAGGGGGCAGCCCTTGAGCTGTATGTGGATGCACAAGTCACGTCCTTATATTATCTTTCCTCTGATTAACCTACCTTCCATTTCTCTACTTTCCTAAAGACGGAACCATTTGGTCATTTCTTTGTATACGTGATGTTGTTGCTTCTCACGGTATGTGATTGCCGAGGGTGTGCTTATTTGTTTGCTCAGGTTATTGGTGAGGTTGGCGGTATCCATAGAGGAGGGTGACATTGATGCGTCGGCTCTCATACTCATCTTTGAAGGAGAGTACGTCAGTTTCATGAAATAGATTTGAGTTGAAGATCAGTGCCCGATTTTGTCGATGAGGGACGGTGGTAGATTGTGCCTGGTGCTGTTCTAAAAAGTCTTGAATATTTTGTTGATTGTTATCATTGTTGTAGGCTTTGAAATTCCAGTCATCTGGCGCCTCTTTGTCCCATACCGTTAACCCTCCTGTGGTCTTTTCTAGATTGGCCTCGTCTGGGGTAATCCAGAAGTTTACGTTGACTGCGGCTGCGTCGGCATGGAGGTTGAGTCCCTGTAATTTACTGTCATATTTGAATGCCCAGGCTTGGGCCAGCCTATGGTCTTTGAAGATTCCTGGAAATCGTAATCGTAGTTCCTCTGCGATTTGCAATAAGAGTGGGCAGGCAAATCCTTCAGCAAGAAATGTCCCAAGGTAGCCATTTTGATAGTCGCGTTTCCAAATCGTTGACTCCAAGCAATACTGGCGAAGAGCAGACAAGGCCTCAGTATTCAAGAGGTGATCGAGAAACATGATTTCAGGTTTTTTTTCGTGATATTTCGCTTCAATCATAGTGACATCAAGCTCAGGGTTGAGGGTGCCTCCCGGTAAAACGTTGGCTGTTCCCTGATGGAGGATGGTGTTAAACGATGCTGAGAGGTGCTGACTGTCTTCTGTATTAAGGGCAATAAATCCAGACGAAAGGGACTGGGACTTCATGTGCTGTTGAATCGTGTCCAGTGTGTCACGATAGGAGTGAGGAATGTCTTGTAGAATGCTTCGTTGTTGGAGATAGTCGATTTGTTCAAGATCATGTTTGATCCGAGCTGGGGTCGTGGTTTGTCGTTGTATGGGCTGACGATGATTGTGAGTGAGTTCTGCTGATTGAGTAAAGCAGGTAAGAGCAGGTTCCACCTTTTGCTGCCACAGTAAGGTTAGGCCAAGGTGATAGTGGGCTTTGGCATAATGCGGTTTAGATGTCAGGGCATGTCGAAAGGCGGATGCCGCTTCTTCCAGTTTTCCCTCTTCTTTTAATGCTACGCCTAAATTGTTGGAGGCCTCTGCATGGGTGGGGTTGATCTCTAGGGCTTTGCGGTATTCGGTGATAGCGTCATTGAACCTTCTTTGTTCCTTGAACACGACGCCAAGATTATTATGTGCTTCCGCAGATTCTGGTTTTATGCGCACGACCGTTTCAAAGGCTTGAGCGGCTTCATTGAGATTGCCATGTCGTCTGAGGATATGTCCAAGGTTACTGTGGGCCTCAATATACGAAGGATTGATCTGTAAGGCTTGCTGGTAGGACGATTGGGCTTTGTCGAGCTGTCCAGATTTTTCACGGACTAAGCCTAGGTTAAAATGATAATGCGGCTTCATTGAGTCTGACTGAATGGCCCGGGTGATCAATTCCGCTGCTTTTGACGTATTTCCCCTTTGGAACAGGGTTAGCCCGCAGAGGTGTAAGGAGTCGGCATGTTGGGGGTGCGCGAGGAGAATGCGCTGGTACAGCTCTTCTGCTTGAGCGAAACGGAGAGCTTGATGATGTGCGACGGCTTGAGTGAAGACCGTGTGTAACTCAGAAGAAAGGCGGGTCGCACTTGATTCTTTACGAGGTTTCTCAGGTCGTTTTGCATGCATCACTGTGCGAAGTTTCTGCCTTTATTCTCCTGAATGCGCATCAGGGTTGAGTTGCCAAAGACTCCAGGAGAGTGCGTCTCGAAGTTTTTGCATGTCCGGGTCGCGCGAGGGGTCGGTCCATGCTTTTCTGTTCAATTCCGTGAGAGGTTCGACTGCTCGTTGATCGGCCAGTTTTCCTAAGGCTAGGACGATGGCTGTTTGCACGGGAAGTTCAGTCGTTGGTTCTGCTAAGGCTGCTAAGAATGGTGTGAATACTGGGGCATGCGAATGGTGTGTCGCAATTTCTCCCAAGCCGTTCACAGCCGATACTTTTAGCTTTGCATCTTTGGCTGTTTGTAAAATACTGAGTAAGACGTTTGTGGCTTGTTCGCCTTGACGTCCAATCGCCATGGCTGCTGCCGGCGCTAAGCTCGGATCTTGTAATGCTCGTTCTAAGGGCGGAAGGGTTTCATCTCCTGGGATTTGTCCAAGCAAAGAAATGATCGTCAATTTTAGTTTTTGAGCTGTGCCTGGTTTCTCCAATACTTGACTCAATCGTTCAGCCTGTCCCCATTCTGCTGCCAGTACATACGGGAAATCGTCATATTCAAGGATTTTGGTTAACTCAGTTATGGCATAGTCGCCGGAATCTTTTATGCGTGCGGCCCGTGCGGCTCGTCGCGCGTTATTGAACGTGGTTCGAATTTCTTTTCGCCATGCGGTGTCATGCCCGTCTAACCCATACGTGATTTGACATGCTGGCCCCTTCCAATTGCGAGAGGGGGCATGAATTGAATCAGCATCTCCGCCATATCGTGAAGGGCCAAGCTGAGTCTTTCGTTCTTCACATTTAATTTTGACGATGACATCATGTGGGGCCTTGGTGTCTTGATGCGTGGTGAAGCCGAGTTCTTGAAGGCGCTGACTGACGACGTGCTGAATGGGTTGGGTCTTGGCTGTGCCTTTTTCGGTCAGTGCGATGGTTTGGAGCAAGACATCCTTGGCTTGTTTCAGTTGAGTGATTTCTTCTGTGGTCAATGTACGATCACGTGAATAGCTATCTGGTATGGCTAGGCCTAGGCATAATAAGGCAAGACATATGCCTGTGGTCATTCGCTGCATTGATGATACTCCTTATTGGTCAGAAGATATTCGTAAGAGAGGCCATCCATGGGACCATTATATACAAATGGTGTGATTTATATAAAATTGTCTATACCATCCATATTCCTAGGGATGCAATCTCTAGGCAAAGACATCCCGAACAGTGGCTCTATCACTGTGAAAACCTATCGATTAATCGTGGTTAATGATGAGAAAATTTGAGCCGATAGATTGTAGATGACTTCTGTCCGTATAGGCTTTGCGTGACATGCCATTTGATTCAAGCGAAGGCTTGTGGGTGTATGCCGCATTGACACATCTAGGTAAGTGTTTCGACGTGAAATAATCGTGAACAAGCTCAATATGGAGGCATATTCTTGAACAATCAATCAATCAAACATGTGGTTATGAGGAGTGTGATTTTCGGAAGTCTTGTTCTTTTTAGTATTCAGGCTTGGGCCTGTGAGATTAAAAATGGCAATTTTGAGTCTGGGGATTTTTCTGAATGGACAAACTTTACGACACCCAATGGTACCGTGGGTGGTGACGGATTTCCTCTTCATGTTGATTTTGACATTAAGGCTGATGGGCAAGTATCCAAGAGTGCCTCGTTTAAGGTTGGACAACTCAGCTATCAATCGAAGGGCGCCTCATTAGCCGGTGGTGGTATTTTTACGAATCTTTACCTAAATGAAGGGACGGTTGTTATTACTCTCGACGTGGCCTCCGCCTATTCATCCCCAAAAGATCGTCGAAATTTAGCTGGCGGTCTGTTTGAAGTACTTCTTGACGGAGAGGTGATCGCGAGTCATGACATTGGCCCAATTCCAAATAATACTACGCAACGATCGACGATAGAAGGCGTGACGAATATTGAGTCAGGTATGCATGAGCTACGCATCAGAATTCTCCGGCCATTTAAAAGTCTTCCTCATGATCATGCGCCTAGACAGTATCTTGATAATATTCGTCTCGAATATAAGCCTACCTAATATTTCACTGATGGCGGTTGTCTCATTACCTAAAGGACTCTTCATACGTGGGTGAATTTGGATTCTCCTGAGAATGGTGTCAAGTCAGATTGCCAACAAACCGATAGAAACAGAGACGTAGTTGAACCTATGGATTCCACAGAAGGCGAGGGCGAGTATGGTCATATCTGAGACGCGGGTCAATGAACAAATTATTATAGAGAAATTTGTTGGAACGTTTGATCAAAATGCTCGGCAAGATTTTAAGTGGAGAATAGATGTGGCAGTGAACGATGGTCTTCGATTCGTCATCATCAATATGACCGAAGTCTCGTTCATCGATAGTTCAGCACTTGGGTGGTTGGTGCTCTCGCAACGTCGATTTCAAAGAATCGGCGGAAAAATGTGTATTGTTGCTGGCCATGGATTTGTCCGAGACATTTTGGAGTTGACTGAAATTTCTGAATGGATTCCAGTTTTTTTAAACGAAGAAGATGCTATTTCCTCTATTAATGCGGTGTCAGTATAAGGGAAAGATGGTTCAATGAGTCTTGGTGTATCAGTCAGTGCAAAAGAACGGCGTGATGGATACCGTGTCGGGGTAGTTCATGGCGTGGCACTTGAATCAGAAGTACGCTGTAGCAAGAACAAAGCATGGCCTAGTAAGACTCTCAATCTTAGTCTCAATGGTGTATTCTTAGAGTTTCCCAAGGGGGGAGTTCCCCCGCTGCATGTTGATGAAAAGGTCTCGATAAAACTGCACTGTCATGAAGACAGTGTTTGGGTCCCCGGCGTTGTACGACATCAACGGAGTAATCGGGTTGGAATCCATTTCCCTGAATTTATGCATGCCACAGCTAAATCGACTGAGCAGATTATTTCCCGCATTTTACGAGCTGTTGAACGCGGCTCGCTTCGTCAGAAAGCCCGATAGTCTACTACCCCACAGGCATCTCGTAGCTTCCACATCGCCTACTTCTCGAGCGGTATCAGATCTTCGTTTTTTTCAGTGATTGCTCAGAGATATCCTCGATAAGGTCGTTGTTGAAGCAGCACTGAATACCCCACATTTCGTAAATGGGAATAGCTGAACAGTTTGGTTGTTTTACGAACGTCTCGTGCGAGGCGCGAGCGGGTTCAACACAATTTGATTCCCGGATTTTGCCGGTTTCTTTTTTTGTCGAGGTAAGGGGGAAGTTTGTTGAATAGCGAGGGTACACACCATTCGAGGAGAGAGGGCATCGATGGCTCTATACAGATGGATTTCTCCAACCCGATTGTCATTAATATCTAATGCATTACAGATGGCGTCCTGTGCGATTTTGAGTCCTCCATCTAGGTCTCTCCTCAAGGCAGAAGAAAAATAAAACCAGACGGAAAGAATGAGGGAATGGGTATTCAGATTATTCAATAAATCTGTACGATCTGAGGAGGTTGCCAAAGCCGCAATGATCTCTTGGGCGACCGTGGCCTTATATTGACGTCCTTTGGACGATAAGATACGACGTCCGTTCACGGTGGCATACTGATGATTGATACTTGGAGGAAGCGGGAGCGTTAATGCTACGTTAGTCGAAGTTATTGAGCAGGGTACGACTGACTGTGTAAGCTCAGGGAGAGGAGTGGAGGTTAAGCGCCGGGTCTTTGGCCGAAGGGTTGGTCGATTTGTGAGTGGGGTGGGGGAAGCAAGAGATGGGAAGCGACGAATGCGAATAGGTTTTGACACAGAAGGGAATGACGTTGAATGAAAGGGGGAATGCGTGAATGTCTATCGGAGTTTTACGGGTCTTTTATGCTGATTTATAAAAGGTCAGAAAGTTTCGTCTCAACCTCTTCAAACTGATCTTCATTTTTCATCAGGTATCGACGCCAATCAGAAGGATTCCAGATTTCAAGCTTGTGATACATGCCGACGATGACAACCTCTAGGTCGTCTTCGATTGGAATGGTTTTCCTGAGACGTCCGGGGATGAGAATTCTTCCAGCTTTATCAATGTCGGCATGTGTCGCCTCTGCAACAAAGCGGTGCATGAAAATTCGACTTTGCACCTCATTACAGGTTTCCTTTGTGCGTTCAAGAATTTTTTGCCACTCTGCAGGAGGGTAACATGTCAGGGGGAAATCTTGTCCCTTCAGAAACACCACGCTTTGACTTTGCATTTCTAGTTGCTCACGAATAGGGCTGGGTATGAGAAAGCGCCCTTTTTCATCAAGCTTAACTGGATACTGTCCTGCAAACATCAAGAATACCTATGTCTTTGAGATGTGAAAAAACGGCTACGTTACCATAGTAGGATAGCGTAAGAATTAAAAATGTCAAGTAATGTTGTGCGTGGACATCTGCATAACCGACTGACTTCAGGGTCGTTTATCGCTCATCTCCCTTAGGGTAAAGGCAGGATCGGCATTCTGACCTTTACCCGTGAATCATTCGAGCCAAGGTCACCACATACACATGTTTTGCTTCGGCTTTACGAAGAACTTTGGCGCACTCGTTCACTGTCGTGCCTGTTGTGTACACATCATCAACGAGAAGAATGGACTTCCCTTTTAGTAATTGAGGCGTCTTGACTGCAAAGGATCGGCGAAGATTTTGCAGTCGCGCATGTTTAGTCAGTGATGTTTGAGGTGGAGTTTCCCTTATTCGACGTAAGATTGAGTAATTCAAAGGAATATCGAGGTAGGTACTCATGCGATGAGCAAGAAGGAGGGATTGATTGTACTCGCGTTCACGTAACCGAGTGCTATGTAAAGGAACAGGAATAATAACATCAATATCTGGGAGAGACCCTAACGCCGTGATCATGAGAGTGGCCAATGGATCAGCTAGGGAAATCTTTCCTTGATATTTGAAGAGCTTGATGGCTTCCTTGAGGGGAGATTCATAGGGATAGAGGGTCCAAGCTTGGGAGAACGCAGGTCTTTGAGTCTGGCAGGTGCTACAGCGATGTTGCGGGCTGTATTGTAAGGCGATGTTTGAGTGAAAGGGGAGGCTACATTGAGGGCATGTCGGCGCAGGAATGGCTTGAATGGTGTGCCAACATCGGTGGCAAAAAAAAGGGATCGCATCACCTGAAAGCCTGATCTCACACATCGTGCAATTGACTGGGAGGAGCGCATGCGAAATTTTTCGTACGAGGGCTTTGGTGTAAGCTGCAATAGAGGTGTTCAGCGTTGATCCTATTTTCCAAGACGGTGCTATTCTGGTTTGTATGAACGAGCAATCCTTCTCCTCTAGATTGTGAGGATTCTCACTACTATGATATACGACGTGAGTCTAGAGATTGAAGGGCTGTATGAGTGAGAAAGGCCCTGTATTGAACATGAAAGAAAGCCGATATTTGCAGTGGTGACATTCCAGCATGTAGTTAAGACCTATACTCGAGGATCTTCTACGATTACGGCATTGTCGAATGTCTGCCTGGAGATACCTGCTGGTCAATTTTGTGCGATCATGGGGCCAAGTGGGAGTGGGAAAAGTACGTTTTTAAATCTAATTGCTGGGTTAGACGTTCCCACCTCAGGAGACTTGCTCCTGAATGGCGAGTCCACGAAGGGATTTGGCGATCGCGAATGGACTCGGGTCAGGCGCGAGTGGCTGGGGATTGTCTTTCAGGCCTTTCATTTAGTTCCAGGCCTGACTGCGATGGAAAACGTGGCTCTTCCACTTCGATTGCAAGGGAAAACGACAAGCGTGATTCGCCAATCCGTAGAGAATATGCTAGAAATTGTAGGGCTTCACAATCGAGCGCATCATCGATCGAGTGAACTTTCTGGAGGTGAGCAACAGCGTGTGGCCATTGCTCGTGCGTTTGTCCATCAGCCTCGCCTTATCTTAGCGGATGAGCCGACGGGTAACTTAGATTCCCACAATGGACTGGAAGTCGTGTCACTCCTTCAGCGGTGTTCACGGGAGTTCGGGCAAACCGTTATTCTGGCGACCCACTCAGAAGCTGCTGCCGCGAAAGCGGAACGTCAACTAACCTTATGTGATGGACAATTTTCGTAATACTATGGACCTTTCAACAACTATTGCTGGTGTACATTTTTCAACCTGTCTCATGAATGCGTCCGGCGCTCGCTGTGTGACTCAAGAGGATCTTGAGCAATTAGGTGAGTCTCACGCTGGCGCCATTGTCACGAAATCCATGACGCCTCTCGCACGAAGCGGGAATCCAGAGCCTCGCTATGTGTCATTTGATGGTGGCTCAATCAATTCCATGGGACTTCCCAATTTAGGCTATCCCGCCTATGCCACCTTGATTCCAGGTTTGCGCCGTTTTAAGAAACCGATTGTGGCCAGTATTGCCGGGCTGAAGCCTGCTGACTTCCTTGAGGCTGTGTCGGCGATTAATGATGCCAAGCCAGACCTCATGGAGGTCAATTTATCCTGTCCCAATATTCCAGGAAAGCCTCAAATCGGCTATGATTTTCAGGCCTCTGAAGAGTTACTTCTCAGAGTTCGCGATCTTGCGGCTGTTCCTTTTGGTGTGAAATTGCCTCCGTATTTTGATCCCGTGCACCATGAAGCTATGGCTGAAGTACTTTCCCGCGTTGGCGTTTCGTTTCTGACAGTTATTAACTCAGTGGGGAATGGCCTCGTGCTTGATCCGGAATCTGAGACTGTGGTGATTAAGCCAAAGGGGGGATTTGGGGGTATTGGGGGACGGATGATTAAACCGGTGGCATTGGCGAATGTCCGCGCATTTTGGAAGTTACTCGGCGATACCGTTCAAATTATAGGAACGGGAGGAGTGGAGACTGGGCAAGATGTCTTTGAGCATATTTTGTGTGGGGCTTCTGCGGTTCAAATTGGCACAGTATTAGTTGATGAACATGTTCAAGTGTTTGAACGCCTCGAACGAGAATTAGCTGAATGGCTCAAGAAAAAAGGCTATGATTCTGTGAATGCTTGTCGGGGAAAGTTAAAAGAGCTGTAGTCGGGAATGACTCGTTATTGAAGGGGCGTTATTTGACGACGGTCCCTTTAGAGATGAGGTGAAGGGCGAGGGCTTGTCGAAGTAGTTGGGCAACATTGCGCACTCGTAGGCGTCTCATGAGGTTGAAGCGATGGACTTCCACGGTCCGAACACTGATGTCGAGCCGTTCACCAATTTCACGATTGGTGTAGCCCTGTGCAACAAGCCTCAGAATTTCTTTTTGCCTAGTCGTTAGGGATTGGGCATCGTTTTGTGGTGTTGAAGCATTCACATCTCAAATCCCCTCGCAAGGGGCTCGTTTTTGGTCGAAAATGACCACCTAAACTCACGCATCTTTATCTAGATAACTTACCATAAGTTTATATCCTGAGACAACTATGATGCAAGCTGTGTTTAAGGCCATTTTGCTACTTGTTCGTGAGCATCTCGGACAACGTCCTTTACGCACGGGATTAACAATTTTAGGGGTGGCAATCGGGGTTTCGGCTTGGTTGGCCATACGCTTAGCGAATGGGGAGGTTTTTCACTCATTTGAGGCGACCGTGGAGTCCGTGGTGGGAGAGGCCGCCTTGCAGGTGTCAGGAGGAGACGCAGGAGTAGATGAACGTCTCTTGCTCTCGATACGAAAACATCCTGCGGTGGTTGAAGCTCATCCCATCCTGAGGATATCTGCCAAGGCACAGTCACAGGCTGTCAAAATTCAAGAATTTTTGATCATCGGTCTAGATATTCTGCAATTTGATCATGAAAGGGACGTGAGTTTCTCAGGATTTGAGCAGGAAGGTCCTCAACTTGATGACCTTTTCTCTCTGGAGTCCATATTTGTTGGCCATGGTCTCGCAACGAAGCTTGGGTGGGGAGTGGGTGAACGCGTGAAGGTTTCTGTTGGAGGAGAGACATTCGATTTAATCGTTCGCAGCATCGTCGCTCCTTCCAGCCCTAATCGTCGACGATTGAATGATGTGGCCATCATTGATATCGCGACCGCTCAAACATTATTTGGCATGGTCGGGAGGTTAGATCAGATCAACCTCGTGCTTTCAGATGAGGCGAGTCTTGCTGATGTCACTCAGGACTTAGAAGAACTGCTGCCATCGATGACGACTGTGTCCCGGACGAGTCAGCGTTCTCAACAAGTTGATGCGATGGTGACGGTGTTTCAGTTTAATTTGACCATGCTGAGCACAGTTGGGTTATTGGTTGGTCTATTTTTGGTCTACAACGCCATTTCGTTTTCAGTGGTTCAACATCGCCGTGAAATCGGTATTTTACGTGCGGTGGGCATGTCACGCAGGCAAATCAGCCTAGTTTTTTTGTCGGAAGCGACGATTGTGGGCTTGCTCGGTGGCATGGTGGGATGCGGCCTTGGGTTTGTGATGGCGCAGGGGCTGACTGCTCTGGTGAGTCAAAGTGTGACAGATTTATATGGACTGACCACCGTTCGTATGACGCCATTGTCGTTGGAGATGATGGTTGAGGGGACAAGCCTTGGGGTGGGAGTCGCCCTGCTTGGTGCGCTACGTCCCTCTTGGGAAGCCAGTGGAACCGTTCCAACCCGTGCCCTTGCCCCAGGTGATTATGAAGTCGTGACGAGGGAGCAAGGGGGATATTGGGCAGGGGTGGCATGCGTCCTCTTTGCCGTCGCTGGATTGATGAGTATGCTTCAGCCGGTTCACGGTGTCCCAATATTTGGCTATGCCGCAGTCTTTTTGTTGTTACTTGGCTGTACATTGTTTGGCCCACTTCTGCTGAGGAGTTTACAGTGGGTCCGAACATATCGTGCTGGCAGAGAATGGAGCCTGGCTAGCTCTTTGGCAGCCGAGCAGCTCATTCGAAATCCAGGGCGAAGTAGTGTCACCCTCTCTGCACTCGTCATTGGTCTGGCGATCATGGTTGGAGTGGGTGCCATGATTCAAAGCTTTCGATATACCGTCGAAATATGGATTGATCAAACAATGGCGGCAGATGTGATTATTGCTCCAACGATATGGTGGGATGGAAATGACCAAGACAAAGCGGTCGCGAGTCTTGCTCCTGAGGCTCTACGCATTACACGGGCTATTCCAGGAGTGCTGGCGGTTGATCCTTATCGTGAGATTCAAGCTGTAGTGCAAGGGACGCAGGTGGTCCTCGTCTCACGAGACATTCGCCTCCATGCCAAGCAGAGCCAATATCTATTTGAGTCTGGAGATTCGAACGTCATTTTAAACCAAATGATTGAAACAAAAGGTGTCATCATCTCTGAGGTGTTGGGCGAACGGTTGGGCTTGCAGCATGGAGATGTGATCATGTTAGCCACTCCGAAAGGCATGAAAGAACTTCCCGTATTGGGGCGATTCTATGACTATGCCACGGATGGTGGAAAAGTCGTGATGGATCAGAGTCTCTATCAGACCTTTTGGCCTGATCAAGATGCTAGCGTGTTGGCGGTTTATCTTGAGCCTGGGACGAATTTGACGCACCTTCGTTCTCAAATCGAAGAAGTGGTTGGAGCGAGGCAACCTGTGACGACGATTAGCAATAGAGAGCTCAGAGAGGAAATATTAGAAATCTTTGACCGGACTTTTCGTGTCACCTATGTGTTGGAGTTGATTGCTCTGTGTGTGGCCGTGTTGGGTATTGTGAATACGCTCATCACGGCGATTTTTGAGCGACAACGAGAGCTGGCCACATTGCGGGCGCTTGGAGCCAGTGCCACACAAATTCAAAAGCTTGTGTTTTGGGAGTCAGGATATTTGGCCATGCTAGGAGCCATTCTAGGAGTGGCCGGTGGGCTCATGTTATCCGTGCTATTGGTCAAAGTGATCAATAAACAATCGTTTGGGTGGACCATTCAACTAATGATTCCGTCTATGACCATAGTTGAAGCCGTGTGTGTCGCAGCAGTAGCTGGCTTATTAGCTGGGTATATTCCTGCTCGATGGGCAGCCAAGCAGCCGATTGCTCAAGGGTTGCGATATGAATAGGTGGGGCCTGTGGGAAACTCTATTGCAATGTTCTAAGGCCTTTAGAAGAGTTGAGTGAAATCAGGCTTGAATCGTGTGCCGTTTTCTGGATTAGAAAATACGAACATGTTGAAGGTCATGGTTCTGGTGTCGATGGTTGGGGGAAGTGTTTGTGTCATAAGAAAAGCACCAAATGTCAAAAAAGGAGAATGACCCCTTTTATAGCGAAAATGTTCGTGATGAAGCCATCCGAATGGTATGGATACGCAAGGCTCCCGAAGGAGGAATTGGGCGGAAGGGGATGAAATGAAGTGGAAGGCGAGTGCTGACATTTCCTTTTCTATGTCATAAAGAAAGCAACTTGATAATCATCTAGCAGGCTCCTGACCTGGGCGGTACAGTTGAGAGACTGGTCAAGAGTTTCTCAACCTTCTAACCCTAAGGAGGAGCCATGGACAAAATGTATGGCGGGATTGATCTTCATGCCAACAACAG
>JAJDBM010000032.1 GCA_029261355.1 Nitrospirales bacterium
CTCCCACGACCGGTCCGGATATTCACCGAGTGGGTTGCCCACTTCGACGACCGGCTGTAACGCGGTTAAGGCTAACGCCTTGTCCGCCAAAGCCACCGCAGCCACTGTGCCCGCGGAAACTTTTAAAAATTGCCGTCTAGATAAAAACATGAAAATACCTCCCTACGTTAATAATCAGTATTAACTGAATAACCTTCACAGAAGAGAGCAGGACGTATACCTGCTTTACCCTTACCACCTCCTTCTTGAAAACGATTCATTTTGTTTAAGATTGATAATGTAGTCATCATTCACAAACTCTTACTTTTAAAGAAACTTCATTTAGGTTAATTAGCAATTGGTATGCCTTCTTCTCTGTATAGAATTGGTTACATTGAGTTGCGTGAAATGTTTTAAATACTTAATAAAACATCCTTTCACAGGTAAAGAATGCCTTCCTACCCAAAACTCAAGCATTGAAGTTTCGCGTAAATATCGCATTATCCGTGAAATACAAATACTAGCGCTGCATAAATTAACGTATATACCCTTAGGTCTTTAAAGCCAAGACAATCTTGCCGTTACTAAAATGATGCGTTGTTTTTGTATTAGATGGAAATACTTGAGCAGGCAAGGATCTAGAAAGAATAGGTCGGATTGCGGAATAAAACCGATTCAGTTGAACATGATCGCTTAACAGATAAGATTAGCGCCAAAAACATTGGGATCACGTACAACACAGAGTTGAATGATTAGGTAAGAATATCTATATTCTTCGCAAATTTTATATGACCCAGGCAGGAATCCACGCTAGAGAGGCACCCTCACCAGGAGTTCGAACATGGGGGCCATATACTCAAAAGATGACGGAAAAAACGGCAAAAAGTACTTCATTTGCTGGCGTTGAATATTTAGTTTTTTCAATCGACTTCGGAAAGTGCTCGCGTTGAGCCCAACCAACTTTGCCGCACCATTTTGGCCATCAATTCGCCAATTTGTTTGCCCCAATGCTTCAAGGATCTTTTTTTTCTCCACATCTCGAAGGGTATGACCGGCCTCAGAAGAGGACGAAGGTTCAAGGGAACAGAAGTGACTTTCATCAATCCTCAAGATAGAGGACTCCGAAAGAATAGCCGCTCGCTGAATCACGTTTTGAAGTTCTCGCACATTACCTGGCCAGGAGTATTTAATAAGTTGCGCAATGGAATCTTGACTCAACTCCTTGCAAGATAAGTTAAACTTGGCACAAAATCGTTCAAGAAAATACTGCGCAAGTAATGGGATGTCAGTTGGCCTCTCTCGTAGAGGCGGTAGGGTGACCGGAAAAACATGAAGGCGGTAGAAAAGATCTGTTCGGAAACGGCTATCGGTAATCGCTTTTTGCAGGTCAGAGTTTGTGGCAGCGATAATTCGAACATCAACAGGAATTGACTCTTTCCCACCGACACGATCAACCTGCCCATCTTGCAACACCCGCAACAATTTCGCTTGAGCGCTCGGAGGCATCTCGCCCACCTCATCCAAAAATAGGGTCCCTCCATTAGCCAATTCAAAACGACCAAGCTTAAGTTCATCCGCACCCGTAAACGCCCCTCGTTCATGCCCAAAGAGTTCGCTTTCAACTAAGCCAGACGGCAAGCCTGCGCAGTTAATTGCAATAAACGTTCGATGACGACGCGGACTCATCTCATGAATATAGCGAGCCAATAACTCCTTTCCTGTCCCAGTTTCCCCGCTGATAAGAACAGTCGAATCTGTAAAAGCCACAGACCTCGCAAGTCCTTGAATTTTCTTTAAGGCCTTACTTTGCCCAACCATTCCACCCGGTGAATCTGGTTTTGACTTTTCATCATGTTTGCCCCCCAAGCTCTCAGGCTTGAGCACTTTCCCACCCCCACCACACTGCTCATTGGCCAATTCATTCTCGACCAAGAGGCCCAGGAGAGTGGCTACCTGACCAAGAAAACTAACTTCCTCTTGAGTTGGTTCGCCAGCTTCATGACTACCAACATTAAATGTACCTAAGCATTTATCCCCAATTAATAATGGAAGATTGAGCATGCGGGAAAGGCCTTCTTTGCAATAGGAAAAGTCCTCGATAAATACCTGCTCTTGCTGAAGCTTTGAACGAAGATGTGGCTCTCTATTCTCGTAGACCCAGCCAAGAGCACTCCCATTTCGGTGAATAAGCGAATCCGCACGAAGTAATGGGTCAGCAAATTTTGCTTCTACCGCATAAAATTGGAAAGAGTCGAGCTCGGAAAGAAACAACGTAACCTCAACCTTATCCCATGAAACTACATCGTCAATATGGGCAGCTACTGCCTTTAAGCAACTTTCCAGATCCAGACGGTGCCCAAGAATTTTGGTTATGCTTGATAATGCTTGATAGTAATTTGCTGCCTTCATAAATAAATACTCGCAACCGACATATGTTTTTAAAATGCAAATAAACAAAAAGATGCTCAGAGCATTCACCGGCAAAGCATGCGCTGCCTTTAGAGGGAGAAAACCTGTAAGCTGAAGTTAAACCCGAGAAAAACTGAGGTTAAACCGAAGTAAAACATAAGCCATATCTGGGAAATTACTGCAAAACAAGAATTCTTCTCGGCAAGAGTTCTTAATATCAAGCCGAAAATTCTCTATCTTCATGTCTTTACCACTCTCTCTCCACGGTTCCCTTATTTACAATATCTTTATTATTACCATGAAAATAACCCCTACAGTCTTTAAACCATGAATATAGGGTAAAATCAAGTCCGTGCATTAGCGAACAACCATGAGTGTGCGAAGATGCACAAAATATAATACGAAGAAGGAAACGTAGAGGCCTAGATGAGCAAAGAGCAAATATGATCTTTCTCCAATTTCGTGGATGGGTTATTTAAGGACTTAAGAATTCTTCTCTCACTTCAGGCTAAATCAGGCCGGCAATAGACTCTTTCCTGCTTTAAATCACCCTGTGACTACATTGCCATAACCATTCTTCACACCAATCATCGTACTCACACTACATGGGCTTCAAGGATGCCTTGAAACACATGTTGCATATATTGTGGGCCTCAATCAGAGTCCAGAGCCATTATTGAAATTGAAACTTGCCATACATCCTGAGGAAAACTTGGGGGTCGACCTCAGGATTAATCTGGTGACTACACCGAACAACTAAGCATCAGATAAACAAATCAAGAACAATGGACAGATACAACAAACAACCTACAGTACGGATAAAAAGAAGAAACAGGGCTAAATTATAGAAAAAGAGATTTTTTCATATAATTTCAGATGTTGATAGAGTGCATGTATCTGAGGGTTATTAAGAGGTTGGTATTCGCAGGACGACCTGGATTAGGTCTCACGAATTCCCTTGGCACCGAGCCGCGAGTCAAGACAATAGAATGAGCTCTAAACCATGGAAGCAAACAAATCTTCATTCAAAGCAAGGGCTTCAGGCCTTGACGGCACTACCCCCTGGCCATTGCAGAACGATTCGTAGACATGGGAAGGAAAGTTAGAGGGACAATGTCTTCATGAAACATTTCATTTACGGCGTGAATTTCTACGATGTACCCCGACACAAGGCATGAGTCCCCGAGCATGACGCAAGAACGAGCCATTTCACCATTACACCGAAAGGGTGTACCTGGCTATATCGTCAGACATCCGATACCGTATATTTTTTGCAACCAAAAATTAAAACAGTCGAGTAAGGAACGATAGAAATTTCACAGAAGCACCCGTCTCTAATATTGATAACACTTCTAGAATAAACATAGAGAGACTATTGTATAAAAAAGACCGGCCGGGAGCGTGAAGCCCCCTGCCGGTCAAACTACTCACACAACCGCTGAGGTTACAGCCAGTTGACGCGTTCGGCTGGTCGAATATAAATCGGCTCTTCGACCTGCTGCCGCACGGCTTCTTTGCCCGACTTGTTGAAGCCCAACACGGTGTCG
>JAJDBM010000033.1 GCA_029261355.1 Nitrospirales bacterium
GGACTTACAGCAGAGTGGATCACCATCTACAATGAACACCGTCCTCATGACGCACTACAGGGAGCGGCGCCATGCACATATCATAACCCAACACAGGAAAGCTCTAGTTATGACCTGTCCGCTTGACGGGGAAGCTTACAAGTGGACCAACTGTAAAGACGAACATACGAATAGTAATGAAATATGTGTAATGATAAATAAATCCCCTGGTGTAAAGCACATGTACTTCCTTTTAGCCAGCTTAAGAATGTTAAGAAGTTTCGTTTACAGAATTGGAGAAAGATGAACAACTCCATTTTACTTAAAGATTGTATAAATGAATTTGAGAAGAATAATGAACTAAACATTCAAAAAGATGACCTATTCGAATTGTTTTCCGTTTCACAAGTTACAAGAAAATCAAACTTATCAGTAGAAGATATTGAAAGTTCAATTGTGGATGGAGCACAGGATGGTGGAATCGATTGTCTTTTAACATTGGTAGATGATGCACCAATCCTGTCAGACGATGAACTTGAGTTAATTGAATTAAGAGAATCCAGCTGTATTAAACTAACCATAGGGCAGGTTAAGAACAGAAAAACATTTCAAGAAGATGTACTAGACAAAATTCATATTTCGATTCCAAAGCTTTTTGACTTAGAGGTGAAAGAAGAAGAGCTCCAAAAATCATTTAACCCTTTACTTGTTGAAAAAATATTGATTTTCAGAAAGCTTTGGCGAAAAGCTGTGATGAAAAATGCTCAAATTGTAATTGAGTTTTTTGTGTGCTGTTTCGCAGAAAAGAAACCTGAAGCAGTGACTTATAATCAAAAGACAAGCCTAATAATTGAGGCCGTACAGGAAAAAGTAACCCCCTGTAGAGTCGTATTCAATATTTTTAGCGCAAAGGAATTGCTGGAAATTTATACTTCTCGACCACAAACGGAGATAGAATTAAATTTGAAAGAAACTCCGGTCTCAGTCGCCTATTCGGAAGGATCTATTGGGTATATAGGTGTGGCTATTATTCCAGAATATCTAAAATTTCTTACTGATGAAGATGGCTCATTACGAGAGTCAATTTTTGAAGAAAACATTCGTCATTTTCAGGGTGATGTTGATGTAAATAAAAAGATTCTGGAAACGTTATCAGATGACTTAGAAAGAGATTTCTGGTGGTTAAATAATGGCATTACAATAATTGCATCAAACGTAGGGCAAATTGGTAAGACTCTTACGCTCAAAGATGCTCAAATCGTTAATGGATTACAAACATCATATACAATCGGAAAGTTTTACGAACCTGATAGCAAAACAGATGATTCAAGAGCAATCCTTGTGAAGATTATTGTAAGTAGTGATAAACAGGCAATTGATAAGATCATTTCGGCGACAAACCGACAAAATCCGGTTAATCCAGCATTATTGAGAGCAACCGATGACATTCAACGGAAGATCGAACTATATTTCTTAAATAAAGGGTATTACTATGATCGTCGAAAAAATTATTATAAAAATCAAGGAAAGCCTTCCTCAAAAATATTCAGCATTCAAGGCACAGCCCAAGCAATACACGCAATTATAAATTATAAACCTGGAGAATCTAGGGCAAAACCTACTTCTTTAATCAAAACTGAAGAATCTTACAATGCAATATTCTCTGAAAGTTTAGATTTTGAGGGATATTTAAATTGTTGTTTGATATCCAGAAAAGTATCAGACTTTATAAAAAATGATTTGATAGAAAAACCTGAAAAAAGTTACGCAAGGTTGTTTTCTCATCATATGTATAGAGTGATTCCCTCTTTTCTTTGTAAAGCGTCACATGCCAATAAAACTTTGATATCTCAGATAAAAATTGAGGAAATAAACAACAAGATAATTAATGATACGTTTGAATTCATAAAAGGATGTGTGGAAGAATTTAAACTTGAATCTAGAACCAAAAATACAACTTCGATCTCAAAATCTGGAAAATTTGATGAACTTTTATCAAAGTCACTTATTTCAAAATTCGCAAAACCTCTTACTATGTAGTTAATATTTTATTTGAAATTCTGTATTTCTAATAACTATATCCTAATGACAAAAAGAAGCTAGTAAAAAACAAGGTCAGTTTTCTTTTTTTGATTGGACTGTAGACTCGAATTCTTTCGTTAATATGGGCTCAAGCTGCTTGCGTTTGAATATAGCCTTGATATTGACAGACTCTCCTAACACGACGGGAGAACTACAGGCCTTCTCGATGTCCCCAAACCAACCACATCATCTGTATAGCCTGCAATTAATCGGACACGGGAAAGGGGTCATTCTACTTTCTTAGATCTACAGTCATCCCGTGCTCTCCTTGGTGTATCCCAAATCGTTTGGAACGAAAATGCTACAAAGAACGGTGAGATCGTGAAGTTTCTTACAAAGAGAGTGGGCACCACCTCATCGCTAAAAAGAAGATAGCCCCCTTCCCCGTTCTAGAAATTTAGAAAGCAACCCAATTTGACTAGACATAAAAATAGGGGTCAAATTGCTTGCTTTATGATATAGGGTTCAATTCGCTACTCTCCTTTCGTAAGATAAGGGGTCAAGTCGCTTGCTTTATAATATCATCTCGATATTGAAAGGCTCTGCGACCACTCCGGAAAGACCTACAGGCCTTCTCAATACTCACGAACCAACCACATTATCTTGTCCATCACCTCTTGAGACCGTCATTTCTCTATTAAGTTCAGTGTCCTCATGTCTTTCTGCTTCTCTGTATCTGTCCGAATTATTATAAGAATAAAACCCTGGATTAACTTTTTTTTTCGTCAAAATAGGTTCAAGTCACTTGCTTTATGACATAGGGTTCAATTCGCTACATTAGCTTTCGCAAGGTCTAGATGTTCTTCTCAGCGCGTTCGTCTTGGAATCGTCACAACATTCACGGACGCACTATTTGTGAGTCCAATATCCTCCAATCTCCCTCTACCTTATAAAGCAAGCGACTTGACCCCCTATTTTATGTATTCATAACAGAACCTGTATATATTCATTCAGCCCTTTGAGTCAGTATAATATCGGCAAATAAGAATAAACCCTGCAGTAACAACTATGAGCGACAATTCAAGAGTGGTTTACTCCACAGGAGTGGGCCGAATTAAAGAAGTCAAAAAAACTGATACTTCAGCAGTTAAAACTGATGGTGTCATACGCATTCGACGTGAATCCAAAGGCCGCGGTGGGAAAGTTGTCTCCGTTGTCGAAGGTGTACCTCCTGAACAACAAAAAGCAATCGGCACACTATTGAAATCCAGCTGTGCGACAGGTGGTGCAATGAAAAATGGTGCGCTTGAAATACAGGGTGACCACCGCGAGACGATCAAAGCCCAGTTAGAAAAGAAGGGCTTCAGTGTTAAGTATTCAGGCGGATAGATGAGCGCGTAGAAAAAAAGAAAGAAATTGGCCACTTATGGATCATGGCCCTCGCCTATTACGGCTGGGAAAGGGGTCATTCTACTTACTTAGATCTACAGTCATCCCATGCTCTCCTTGGTGTATCCCAAATCGTTTGGAACGAAAATGCTACAAAGAACGGTGTGATCGTGAAGTTTCTTACAAAGAGAGGGGGCTCCACCTCATCGCTAGAAAGAAGATAGCCCCCTTTCCCATTCTAGAAATTTAGAAAGCCACCCAATTTGACTAGACATAAAAAAGGAATAATTCCATATTAATTCAGATAAAAATAATCAAACTTGAAACCGTTAGTTTAAATCTTCTCAGGATTAAAGGGCTCTGAACCTTTAATCTCTTCTATTAGCCGATATTCTTTACTCTTGCGATTAACAAGGACGAAAAAGTCGGAGATGATTATTTGTGGAGGAAAAATACGTTTACTTCTTTGCGTAGCGAAATAATGTAGACAGCCTCTTATTGTCTAACCAAAAAGAGGTCAAACTATTTTTCTTATCACATAGATTTGGTCTGTGGGAATTTGAGTGCAAGAATCTGGGGTCAGAAAATTTTGTCATGGCCCGGATATGGACATGCTTCAAAGAAAAGCCAAGTTGCGAGAAAATAATTCAAGGGATTAGGCCATATGTCATAAAACACCCAATCTCTATTCCTATTAATAAGTATATACAACTAGACTTGACCCTACTAATTTTTCAATTTATGACTTGTCATTAGCTCAAAGCTATGTCATATCAATCGTAAGTATAGGATCTTCCGGAGCAGCGTTGGAGGCTTGAGAGGGGCGAGAAGAAACCCTGTGGAGGCGCAATGCGGCTTCACACTCATGGAAGGCATCAATGCGTAGTCAAATCAACACAATTTACGGTGGCACTCATCACTCCGTTAGCGCGTTGCATGAGATAAGGAATGTGATTTTATGATTCATTTGCATAATGAAGAGTTAACGGCGATTGTCAAGCTGAAAGGGGCCGAGTTATGTAGCTTGAAATCGAACGCGACCGGGATTGAGTACCTCTGGCAGGCGGATCCAAGCTATTGGGCACGACATGCGCCGATTTTATTTCCTATCGTTGGACAGGTTAAAGATGGGAAATACGATTACAGAGGAGCGGAGTATCAACTTTCTCAGCATGGGTTCGCAAGAGATCAAGAGTTTGAAGTGACCGAACAGAGCCAGGACAGGGTGAGCTTGAGATTGAAGTCCAGCGATGAAACGTTAACTAAATATCCTGTTTCATTCGTTTTACTTTTGACGTATGAACTCGTTGCCTCACAGGTCAATTGTACCTATGAAGTGTTCAATACCGGAGCAGAAGATATGCATTTTTCGCTTGGCCTTCATCCAGGATTTACGTGTCCGATGGTCGAGGGAACAAGCTTTCATGATTATGAACTAGTTTTTTCAGAGAAGGAGACCCTCGATCGTCATTTATTGGATGGTCCCCTCCTTTCAGGTGAAGTCGTGCCTCACTATTTACAGGACGAAGCTGCTATTAGGTTGCATCACGAGCTGTTTAAGGATGATGCCTTAATTTTTGAAGGGTTCAAGTCTCAGAATATACAACTACAATCGACAAAAACGGAGCATTTCGTTGAGATGGGATTAGCAGGGTTTCCTTTCCTAGGACTCTGGTCAAAGCCGAATTCGGATGCGCCCTTTGTGTGTATAGAACCCTGGTATGGTGTAGCGGACGAAATGAACCGTAAACAATTTATTGAGAAAAAAGGTATTCAGGCATTAGAGGGAAACAGTCAATGGAAGGCTCAGACGTATATCAAGGTAAGATAACCCCTCATCCTCCCTTGAATTTTTGATTAGTCAGAAACGACAAATTTCAATAGTCCTATGCCCTGAGCTATGAACCGGAATAAGCAAATCTAGACCAGCTGAAAATGGGGTCAAGTTGCTTGCTTTATAATATCATCTTGATATTGAAAGGCTCTGCGACTGCAACGGGAGGAACTATAGCCTTCTCGATACTCCCGAACCAACCACATCATCTTTTCCATCACATCTTGAGATCGTCGTTTCTCTACTAAATTCAGTTTTTTCATTTCATTGTTCTTATCTAGATCTGGTCGCATTTTTTATAATGAATAAAACCCTGGACTACCTTTTCCATTTCGTCAAAATAGGGTCGAGTCAGTTGTTATATGACGTAGGGTTCAATTCGTTACATTAGCTTTCGTAAAGTCTATATTTTCTTCTCAACGCGTCCCTATTTAAATCGTTACAACATTCACGAAATCACTATTTCTTCATCCAATATCGTCCAATCTCCCTCTCTCTTATAAAGCAAGCGATTTGCCCCCCTATTTTGTAACTTAGCTCTCTGGCATCGATCTTTCTGATATGCCGACTGAAGGTACATACAACCCGATGAAAATAGACGGCTTGGATTCAATGCCTTTATTCGACTTGCTCATTCCATATACTAGCAAATGGGGTTCCTGATACCCATTTCGATCAAGATCAATAGGCGGTCTTCCCCCATTCTCATTTCTTTGATCCCTGAATTTCACAAATGAGAATATTTCAAGATTCCTGTTTGAAAACCCGAAAATATATACGTAATTCTGCGTTTCATTCTTACTCACTCGTGCCTATGATCAAGTGAGAAAGACCTTTTCCTAAAACGATTTTGTATGAAAAATACATTCATGAATCTCAAGACTTGGCGGTTGCCCCCTGAAGCAGGCATCTCAATTGGCGTCTTTTTGACTCTCGTCACGATGTGCTGGATTTCATGGAATGTCTGGAATGTCTACACGATTTCCATGGATATTGAAAAACAAGAAGTGCAGTTTTTGAAACTCCATGGAACCGTGATTCATTTGGATGAAGTGCTCACGATGTCAGCTTCTCTCGCTGCAGCGACAGGAAAGATAAAATGGGAGGACCGTTATGAAGAAATGGAACCGCAATTGGGACAGGCGTTGGTTCACATGGAACAGCTAGCCATACTTCTCGGTTTTGATTTTTGGACCACAGAAACTCAATCGGCGAATAATCTCCTCGTCGAGAAAGAACGTAAGGCATTTGAACTCGTCCGACAGGGGCAACAGGAAGAGGCGCAGAGCCTCTTAAGAGGCGAAGCGTACCTCAAAGCCAAACACCTTTACTCAAAAGGCGTGCAACAAAGTATGACTCATATTCAACAGTGGGTTCAAGAACAGAAGGATGTCTTGGATCGCCATATTTCACACATCATACTTATAACCATTTTGGCGAATCTCTTGCTCCTTGGGTTGTGGACGAGCCTGTATGTCTTGGTACGCCGATTTTCTAAGAATCGGCGGCGTTTAGAGAGTCGATTAGGATTGCAACTCCAGGTGGCCCAAGTTTTAGCGACAGGTTCATCATTTGAAACAGTTCAACAGCCAATTCTTGAAGCCATCTGTACTCAATTACAATGGTCAGTCGGAGTATTATGGGTGACCTCTCAGAATGAATCAAATACCGCATCACATTTGAGTTGTGCCACAACCTATCAGGATCACTCCAATTTCTATCCCAACTTTATGAATAAGACCCAGACAACAACATTCGCTCTAGGCATTGGGTTACCTGGCCGAGTATGGCAAACCAACTCTCCATCATGGATTCCTAATGTGACACAAGACCCCAACTTCCCTCGAGCTCCGATGGCGTCTCAAGAAGGTCTTCGTGCAGGCTTGGCATTTCCTATTTTCTTCGATGAACACGTCTATGGCGTGATGGAGTTTTTTAGTCGAAACGTCCATGAGCCAGACCTGGAATTGCTGTTGATCATGGGCAGTCTTGGAAGTCAAATTGGCCAATTCATTCAACGAAAATCTGCTGAAGAAACCGTCACGCAACATGCAATGGTACTTGCTCAACAAAACGGTGAATTAGAAATCGTAAAGGATCAGGCGTTGGCCGTGGCTCAAGCCAAGTCCGATTTCTTGGCTACGATGAGCCATGAAATTCGGACGCCCATGAATGGCGTGATTGGCATGACGAGTCTCCTCCAAGACCTGGATTTGACAGCTGAGCAAGAAGACTGTGTTCACACAATTCGAAGTTCAGGCGAAGCCCTTTTAGTGATCATTAACGATATTCTCGATTTTTCAAAAATTGAGGCAGGAAAATTGGATCTGGAAATTTTGGACTTTGGATTTCGAACAACCGTCGAAGAGACCTTAGATTTCTTTGCTGAACCCACTCAAATCAAAGGACTTGAATTGGTCGGACTCATTTCAGCAAACATCCCGCCTTTGCTCTCTGGGGACCCTGGTCGCATTCGTCAAATTCTGACCAATATAGTGGGCAATGCAATCAAATTTACCGATCAAGGTGAGGTGGCCATTCACGTCATTCAGGTTAAAGAAACCCCTAACACCATCACCATACGCTTTGACATTACCGATACGGGAATCGGTCTCACCCCCGAAGGGCAGACTCGCTTATTTCAGGCCTTTTCACAAACCGACAGTTCGACCACTCGAAAGTATGGCGGGACGGGTTTAGGCTTGGCTATCTGCAAACGCCTTGTGGAACAAATGGGAGGGGAAATTGGAGTCCACAGTGAAATCACCAAAGGGAGTCAATTTTGGTTTACCATTCCGTTTGGCAAAGCAAGCGTTACCACTCAGGTCATCACACCTCGCACGAATCTTGAAGGCCTGCATGTGTGCCTCATTGATGACAACGCCACCAACTTAACTGTACTGCAACATTATACCAAAAGTTTTGGCATGCGCGATCAAACAGCAAGACATGGACCACAGGCCCTCTCAATACTGACAGAAGCCTTTGAACGCAACGATCCTTTTGATGTCGCCATTCTGGATTTCCATATGCCTGAGATGGATGGTTTGGAATTGGCAACACGCATCAAAGCAAACCCACAATTGGCATCACTCCCTCTGATCATGCTGACGTCAGGAGGGATTCGAGGAGAAGGTGAACGAGCGCTGAACGCAGGGTTTTCAGGTTATCTCCGCAAACCGGCTAAACAACACGACCTCTATGACTGTCTCGCCATCATCTTTGGGAATACCCCTGCGGATTCGTCAGTCACGGAGACGTCCTCTGCACATCTTCTCACGCATCACAGGTTGAATGAATTGCGCGCGCGCGCCAGCCGACGTATCTTGGTCGCAGAAGATAACATCGTGAACCAGAAAGTGGCGATCCGTATGCTCACGAAGCTTGGATTTAAGGCTGATGTTGTTGCTAACGGGCAAGAAACCATTGACGCACTCGCACACATTCCTTATGACCTTGTCCTCATGGATTGCCACATGCCAGTCATGGACGGCTATGAAGCAACACGTGCAATTAGAACGGCCGAACTGATACAGCAAAAAGTGAGTAATCAGAAAGAGGCAGTCTCTCCCTCAGAAACGTCTCGCGTTTCAGATCTCTCTTCTCACTCAAGAATTTCCATCATTGCTCTGACCGCCAATGCCTTAAAAGGCGATCGTGAACAATGTCTGGAAGCAGGCATGGACGACTTTCTAAGTAAACCTGTCAAGATGGAAGAACTTGAAAGAACATTAGCGCGTTGGGTACCTCAATCAGATGACGTTCTTCCTACAGTCATTTCCTCAGCTCAATTTGGACAAGAAGACTCTATTCCTTCTACAACAGCGATAACGTCCGAAGACACGCTCCCTATCCTAAACCTATCAACACTGAAGAATCTTCGTGTTTTAGGAGATGAGAATGATCCCAATTTCCTGGAATCCTTGATCGAGCAATTCCTCGAAGACATCCCTAGACATTCGACAGCCATTCAACTAGCCCTTAGCCAAGGAGATGCTGAGGCTCTTCGAATAGCCGCTCATACCTTCAAGGGGAGCGCAAAGTATATGGGGGCGGAACGCCTTGCGAAGCTAGCTGCAGACCTAGAAACCTTTGGGATAGAACAAAAAACGAAGGAGGCAAAAAAAATCCTCGAAGAATTTGAACAAGCAGTTGAATTCGCAACCACAGAATTCGTACTGATGTTGAGTAACAATGCATCCCCGCCAATTAACAGAGAAGAGGAAAGTTACACAATTAAGCACTAAATTTGTAGGAATTTCAGACTTATCTTGTTCTCCTACCCAGGGCTTCTAGCAACACCTTTTGACGTACCCAGTTCGTATCAACTCTCTACTCTGCCCTTCTTCTTATAAGGGTCCGTTGAAAAAAAACCGCCAGCCTTCGCCAAGGGTACGATATGGGGTCAAGTTGTTTGTATTTAGAATGTAACTTTCATATTAAAAGACTCTACGACCACTACCGAAAGAACTACAGGCCTTTCCGATACTCTCGAACCAACCACATACTCTTGTCCAAGACCTGTAGAAACCGTTGTTTCTCTACTGCTTTCAGTTTTTTTTCATTCTTCTTATTGAGATCTGGTCGCATTTTTTAATAATGAACAAAGTCATGGATGAGGTCGTTCTAAACATACAGACACCAAGTTAAGAGTCAGACGCCTCTGTACTGCGATACCCGAGCACTTGATGGAAATGCTGGCAGGTATAGAAGTATTCAATCTACTCACAGATCGCCTGACGCACTTCCGTGCGGTCTTGGAATGGTTGTTGCTCGGTGGGAGGGTTTCTTGTCCGGGAAAAGTTTCTGCCTTATGGGGTTCCAGTTCATCCTTTCACCGCTCAATCAACGTGCCACTCACGCCTAAACTTCGTTCAGCAGCCGCACAACTGGAGCTATGTTCCACCACCACCGCGATCGCTTCCTGCTTAAATTCCCAATTGTGATGCCTGCGTGTTCGCTTCATTCAACATCTCGTCTCGAATTATTATATAATCCTTAACTCGGTGTCCGATATTCCAGGGGAAGATCAAGCATTACCAGTACGGATTAGTTTTCAAGCATACGATAGAGGAAACCATATCCATGAGTATGTCATCCGATTCTACTGAAATCCCCCAAGGGAATCTTGACGGGTTTAAAACCCATGCCAAGAACGATATCCTCTCTGGATTTTTAGTTTTTCTTATTGCGTTGCCGCTGTGCCTGGGAATTTCCCTGGCTTCAGGATATCCCGCGGTGGCAGGCATCTTTACGGCCATCGTTGGCGGTCTCGTTGCCACCTTCCTGAGCAATGCAGAACTGACGATTAAGGGACCTGCTGCTGGTTTGATTGTGATTGCATTAGGTTGCGTTCAGGATTTTGGGTTTACGGGCGGAGAAGACCCGGCAAAGGATTTCCAGGCCTATCGTTTGGCGTTGGGTGTTGGGGTTGTGGCAGGCGTATACCAAATTGTACTCGGACTTTTTCGCGTAGGGATCCTTGTCAAGCTTTTCCCGAAAGCGGCGATTCACGGTTTGCTGGCTTCCATTGGAATCATCATCATCGCCAAACAATTTCCTGTATTGATGGGATTGAATCCCAATGGGGCTCCTCTAGAATTGCTCGCTGGTATCCCTTCTTTTGTCATGAACATGAACCCGAAAGTTGCGTTCATTGGAATGATGGGGCTTACTATTGTGGTGGTGTATAGCTATATAAAAAATCCAAAATTCAAGGTCATTCCCGCACCCATGTTGATGTTAATGATCACTGTTCCAATAGCCATATTTTTAGGAATTGGAGAGAAGGGTTCTTATACATTCAATCATCACATCTACGAACTCGGCGAAAAGTTTTTAGTCAATGTTCCAGGTAATTTGCTGAATGCCATAACCTTTCCGGATTTTTCAGGAATCACCACGGAGACTGGAATTAAATATACGGTTCTTTTTGCGATCATTGGCAGTTTGGAGGGGATTCTCAGTGCAAAGGCTATTGATGGGATCGATCCGTGGGGTCGAAAAACAAACCTGGATCGAGACTTATTGGCCACCGGTATCGCAAACACCCTGTCGGCTTTCATTGGTGGGTTGCCCATGATTTCTGAAATTGTTCGAAGTAAAGCCAATATTGATAACGGGGCAAGAACCCGGTTTGCCAATTTTCACCACGGGATGTTTTTACTTCTATGTGTTGCATTGATTCCAGGGGGCATTAATCAAATTCCTCTCGCTGCGTTGGCAGCGTTATTGGTTATCACAGGATTTCGTCTGGCTTCTCCCAACGAGTTTGTGTCTGTGTATCGTGAGGGAAAAGACGAGTTCATCATTTTTGTCTCTACCATATTGGGTGTACTCGCGACTGACCTTTTATTGGGATTAGCCATTGGCATTGGAGTCAAAATTGTCATCCATTTAATTCGCGGCGGTTCCATCTTCAGATTGAATGCCAAAATCATTCATGAAAGGGATCAGTCTGTCACGATTTTATTACGAGGTTCAATTATTTTCAGCTCATGGATTCCTCTAAGAAAACAACTTGATCGTTTCTTTCTGGAAGGGAAGCGGGTCACCTTGGATATGACAGAAACGAAACTTGTGGACCGTAGGGTCAGGTCAAAGATTGACGAGTGGATAAGGAAATTCAGAGAAAACGGCCTTGAGTTGTCAGTGCGAGCCAGCATGACATCACTCGATGAGTGATTTTACTATCGTAGCGTGTAGATGTGAAAAGGCCGCCCCTGGTGGGAGAGGAGTTATTTTTGAATTCTCACTGCAAAAGGCATGAACCCTTGCGGGCATGAGGCCATTGATCTTCCCCCACGGGACCGGACACAAAGTTAAGCTGCCTGTTCAAATACTATCGGGGTCTGATATCCGATAGCGGAATGCCTTCTTTGCCGATTGTAATACGTTTCGATGTACTCAAAAATACTGACTTTCGCCATGCGGCGCGTCGTGTATCGCATTCGATGAACGAGTTCGACTTTCAGCGTGTGAAAGAAACTTTCTGTGACGGCGTTATCGTAGCAGGTCGCCCTGCGCCCCATGCTACAACGCAACTGATTGTTCGCCATCAATCGCTGATAGCGTTTTGAGCAATACTGACTGCCACGATCAGAGTGGAGAATGATGTCCTTTGGAAAGCCCCGACGGAATAACGCCATGCTCAAGGCGTCACACACCAATTGTTGTGTCATGCGTCGGTTCATCGACCATCCTACAATCGCTCGTGAATACAAATCCATCACCACGGCCAAATAGAGCCACCCCTCGTTCGTCCAGACATAGGTGATATCACTGGTCCATTTCTGATTCGGAGCCTCCGCACGAAAGTCCTGTTTGAGCAGATCGGGTGCGACTGGGTTTGCATGAGTCGAATCAGTCGTCACTTTGAATTTCCTCGCCTGAATCGCCTTCAGTCCGAGTAGGCGCATCCTGCGGCTAATGCGATTTTCGCTACACCGGAGGCCCTCATGGTGTAAGGTTTTCGTGATCCGTGGCGCGCCATAGCGTTGCCGATGTTCCCCAAAGATCTCGCGTATCCGTCTATCTAGGTTATGGGGCGAGCTCACGCGCTGCCTCTGCTCACGCGCGATCCAGTCATAATATCCACTTCGAGAGACGTCCAGAATGTCACACATGAGGGTGACGGGCCAGGCCTTCTTCTGCTCATCAATCAATTGATATCTCATGTGCTTTCCTTGGCGAAGAAGGCCGTGGCTTTTTTTAAGATGTCACGCTCCATCCGCAACCGACGATTCTCCGATTCGAGCTCATGGATCCGCTGTCGCTCAGAGGTACGCTTCCCTTGTCCGGGAAAGGCTTCCGCCTTTTGGGTTTCCAATTCGTTCTTCCACCGCCCAATCAACGCGCCACTCACACCTAAACTCCGCCCAGCGGCGGTACAACTGTAGCCATGCTCCACCACCAACGCGACCGCTTCTTGTTTAAATTCCCGACTATGATGCCTGCGTGTTCGCTTCATTTAACACCTCGCTTTGAATTATTATATAATTCTTAACTCGGTGTCCGATATCGTGGGGGAAGATCACATTTAATTTCCCGCAACAAGTCAGTCTTTATCTTGTGACTTCTCTTTCTGCAATCGATCCAAAAGTTGGTTAAAACTTTGACTCAAGGTGCCTAATTCATTTCGGGAATGGACTGGGAGGCGTTTTTTTTCGTGATTTCCATGAGCCAGTTCATCTGCCAGTTTGCAGACATCCAGGATGGGTTCGCTGATTGAGCGAGTAATGTTTGCCCCCAACACGCCGCTGATCAGTGCCGCCGTAAAAAACAATGCCACCAAAAGAACAATTAAATAATGAGTGCTGCTGGAAATCTTCTCAACATCATTTTCCAGCAATTGCTCCTGAACCGTCGTCATTTCATTCAAGAGTTCCTTGATTCGAAAGGCTAATGGGGCAGCCTCAGTTTTCACCCAATAATTAGCCCGATTCCAATCTTCTCCTGACCGAATTCGGATAATTTCTTTCAGTAAAGGATCGAACTGATTGAGTCCACTTTGCAGGGATTCAAAATTTTTCAACTGCTTTTTACTTAAGTTGTTTGCATGCTCCTTTAATGCGTCCAGCGACGCAGCACTTTTCCCCCAGTTTTCCAGAGATTCCTTTTTAAATTCTTGTTTGCCAGATAACAAAAACTCGTCGGCTCTTTCCAAAGCCAGGCTGGTTGTCGTCTCTATAGTAGCGAGAATTTCTATCAGTCGCCTATTTTGTGGAGTAATCTTGCCTTTCATATTCTGCTTGATCATTTGAGAAACGGTTGCCACGATGGTTTTTTCCAAAGGTTCCGCTTGATCAAATAGAATTTTTTGTGCAGGAGAATTTTCCGGGGTTCGTGCGATATCTTCAATGTTCTGTTGGACCTTGTTAAAATCATCGATTTCTTTTTCGATGGTTTTTAACCGGGCCTTATTTTCCGGATCTGTCCAGTGGGGAGCAAGCTGATGCATCTGCTTCAGGGATGGGTTGATTTGTTCTGCCCAGGCAAGAGCTCGTTCTGTCTGGAATTTTTGATCTCCCAGGAGAATCCACCCACGCAGTGAAGCCAGGGAATGGTTGATACCATTTAACATCATAAGACTGGCATGAGCCGTGGGAGTTCGAAGGTCGACAACCCTCTTAGTGATAACCTCCATACTTTTTACTTGCTGAATGGTGAGCAATACCACTCCCATTAAAATAAGTGTGGTGGCCCCAAAACCCAACCCCACTTTCTTCCCAATCGTCATATCCCTAAAATTAAACATCTCAACCCCCGAAAATTAACCCACCCTGAAATCCCTTGAATCTAACGATTCATCAACTCCTACGTTGTCGCAAGGAGAAGGAATTTATCAAAATATGTAGTTATTATCATAGCAATACTTAAAGTCTTACTAAAGTCATAGTTTTAGTTTCTCCCGATCCATTTGCTAGACATTGTAAAATGTGGCGCATATCTTCCCTCTCTCTGTCTCGTCATTCATCGTTTAACCATTCTAACCATTATTTGAAATTTCGAAAAATTTATTGATTCAGGAATCAACCCTGGAATAAATATTGTAGGCCCCCATCTAGCAGAATCCGGTCAAGTGGAAAAACGTCTCCTGCTCTTTTGTCGTCGTAGGTTCTTCGTCTCAACTGCTGTTATGCCTCGAACGATGAGGTCCCGACTGCCTCCGGCAAGGGGCTCAGAAAGGGGGTAAAGTTGCTTGCGTTAGAATATGACCACGACAACCTAGATATGATACCGAGGGAGACATGGCAAGAAGGCACTAACCACCAGATGAGACGTTTAGACTTGAATGGCACTGAGGGACAAGATAAGGTGAAAAAATATCATTCATCTCTCGCAAAGGAGTATAACAGTGGCAGCCTTATTTCATGTGGCGTTTCCCATGAAAAACCTTGAAGCAACGAAGCGGTTTTATGTGGAAGGACTCGGCTGTGCCTTAGGACGAGAATCCAACGTGGCCTTGACGCTGAATCTTGGAGGCCATCAAATCGTGGCCCAGATGACTTCTGAGCCAGTAGAGAAACCGCGCAGTATTTATCCCCGCCATTTTGGGCTTGTGTTGACATCGAAGGAAGAATGGCAAGGGATCGTGGATCGCGCAAAAGACCAGCAGCTGTCTTTCTTCAAAGAACCCAACATTCGGTTTTCAGGATCGCCACTGGAACACCACACATTCTTTTTAGAAGACCCAGCGCATAATTTACTGGAGTTCAAGCATTACACTCATGAATCGGCGATATTCGGAGAACGAGAATTTAGTGATGTAGGAGATGCCGACGAGCCGCGATAACGAGACGTTCCTGGGTCTTGAGCAAGAACCATCAACCTGAGCTCGGCTCCAGTTTACGTGAGATTTTCCAGATCTAAGAACCATAAAAAAGACATGACAAATTTCCCACAAATAGGATGACCAAGATGAGCATCTCTCGACGTTCACTATTTCCGTGCCTCTGTGCTCTGATTCTCTCGGGGTGCTCAGTCTTTGGACAGACCGGTGTGGACGTTGCGCCCTATAAGGTCTTGGAGAAAGTTCGTAACATTGAGGTGCGGCATTACGAACGTTTGGTCTTGGTCTCCACGGCTATGCCGAGTGGCATGGAGGAGCAAAGAAGTCCTTTTCGCAAATTATTTGATTATATTTCGGGAAACAATGATGTGATGAAAGAAATACCCATGACGGCACCTGTCTTGATTGAGCAACAAAATGACTCGGCTAAGTCGATGTCTTTTGTTCTACCAGATTTTTATTCATTCGAGACCGTCCCTATTCCCAAAGACCCCGCAGTACAGGTTGATGAACTTGTAGATTATACTGTAGCCGCCATCACGTTTAGCGGCTCTTTTGAGCAAGATTCCATTCATACGCACACACAGATCCTCGAACAATGGATTGCCCAACACGGATTAATAAAAAAGGGACCAGTGATCGCTGCTGGCTATAATCCACCCTTTACTCTTCCCGCCTTTCGAAGAAACGAAGTGTTAATTCCAATTGTCAAACCATAAACCTCCTCACTCCCTGTCAGCATTCGCTTATTAAGGAATAAGATCAAGGAAAACTAGAAGGTAGACAATCCTTCTGCAATCATGAGATAACAACTTTTCGATCATTTTCAAACTAATAGGAGACTCGATATGTCCAAAGCACGCGCCCGACACATTTTAGTAGCCACGAACGAAGCTTGTGAAAACATCAAAACACAGATTGAAGGCGGTTCTGACTTTGCAGAGCTTGCCAAAGAGCATTCGTCCTGCCCTTCAGGAAAACAAGGTGGGGATCTCGGAGAGTTTGGCCCAGGTCAAATGGTTCCGGAATTTGATAAGGTTGTGTTTAATGAAGAAGTCGGGAAAGTTCACGGCCCCGTGAAAACACAATTTGGCTATCACCTCCTCGAAATCACCAGCCGCACCTAGTCAACGATCGTATACAGAGGTCTTTCTCGGGTAACTCTTGAGATTCTCTCCGAGAAAGATCTCAATCCTTCTTCTACCTACCAAAGCGCTTTCATCCCTTGGTCTGCCATTCAAAAACTGGCTCTGCCTTCATCCGAAATGCTTTGATATTTTGTATCGCGACCTTGAGAAATCCCCAGAGACACCTGACATTTCCCCCTGGCCTCTTCTCAATAGGCAACATTCCAAGCTAATCCAATTTGAGGGAAAACTCACCCTTATGATTACCCACCTAGAAATACAAAAGAAGAACAGTGATAGAGAAAGAACTGTAAAAGATTATAAGCTAAACTACATAATTTGTAGCCTTTCCTTATCTTTCTTGTGATTACCAACCGATACATCGTAATATTCACAAATACCTGAAACAACTAAAAGACCTTCGCTCTCGTACTATTTGGCTCAAAGACTACGCCCGGGCCACAGTCGTTCAATGTGCGGGAAGACATAGCGGCTCCAGCCAATTGCGATAGCATGACTTCAAGGAGGGATCATTGCGACACTCAACCCCGCTTAATCTAACTTCCTCTTTTACTGCACCACTTGTGATATTTCTCAGCCTTGCCTGTTGTATGACCAATGATGCTGCGTACGGATTTGAAAATATCACTTACATTCAAGATCTACGCGGGGGGCTCAAGGAACCCAGTGATGTCGGCATTGCCGCGAATGGAGATATTTTTGTTCTAGATAGAGACTCTTCTAAGGTCTTTATTTTTGATGGATCCGGAACACCACGGTTAGACTTTGGAGGGAAAGGGTCTGGACCTGGACAATTTGATGACCCCGAATCTCTTGCAGTTTTCCCAAACGGTCATACACTTGTGGCTGATACTGGAAATGATCGTATTCAAGCATTCGATTCCTCCGGAAAATTTCTCTTTCAGTTCGGATCTGCAGGAAAGTTACAAGGGCAATTTAATACACCAACGGGCATAACGATTGATCAATTTGGGATTGTGTTTGTTGCTGATCAAGACAATCATCGTATACAGGCCTTCAGCGAGCAAGGAATTTTTCTTCACACCTTCCCAATCAATGGGGCCCCGAGAGACGTCGCGATTGATCCTCAAAGAAATCTTTATATTCTCGTCCCAGACTTGAGTGCCATCATCAGAATCCCTGCCAATAGAAAAGGATCGGAAACGATTTCGAACAGCAGTGGCTCATTAGGTTTCTTAGACTCGGCCAGCGGAATTGTCGCCGATATGCGTGGAGATCTCTACGTTACTGAACAGTCTGACGAAAGTATTAAAAAACTTAATAGCAAAGGGCACATCTTGCTCTCGTTTGGATCAGATGGAGAAGGCCCAGGGCAGTTTGATGAGCCATCTGGAATCGGAGTTGATCCAGATGGTTATATTTTCATCGCAGACTCTGACAATCATCGAATTCAAAAGCTACAAGTGACAGGAAGCAAGAAAACTCCTATGCCTGTCGTCACACAGTCTCCTCCCATTATTGAGTTTGATTCGTTCATGAAGGCTGAACAAGGCATTACGGATTTGACCTTTACCGCCGAACACGGGCTTTTTCTTCTCTCTCTTGGACAGGACCGTATCTTGCGTGTCGGCTCCACCACTCACGTGCTTGGCAACAGTGGGAACCAACCAGGACAATTTGATGAACCCCGAGCGTTGGCTGCAATGAATGATGGCTCCATCCTTGTTGCAGACACTGGCAATGATCGAATTCAAATTCTTCGTGCAGACGGCTCACCCGTCTACCAATTTGGGAAATCTGGAGACAAAACCGGACAATTCGATGAACCACAGGGAATTGCGATGGGCCACAACAATCTTATCTATGTTGCGGATACAGAAAACCATCGTATTCAAATTTTCAATAAAGAAGCCATCTTTTTAAGAGCCTTTGGTCAAGAAAGCCAAGAGATCACAATACAAACACCCGAGCATGGAAATTTTGATACTCCGACGGCCTTAGCAGTCAATTCCGAGAATCATATCTACGTGCTGGATTCAAAGAATCATCGTGTTCAAGAATTTACTGAGGAAGGTCAATTTATCAGGCAGATTGGGAAACAGGGGCAAAATTCCGGTCAATTTTTGGACCCTGTTGATATCGCGATCGATGAAAATGATTATCTCTATGTCGCCGACCAGGGCAACACACGCATTCAAGTTTTTAGCCCAAAAGGCGATCTGGTTTTCCTATTCGGAGCGTCAGCAGGCAGAAAGCTATTGGGTTTGTCATTTTCATTTGGAGCATCGAAAGAAGCTCATCCAGCGAAATTTAATAAAATATCAGCTGTGACTGCTGCTAAAGGAAAGCTCTATGTCGCCGACCATGCCTCGAAGACTGTGCAAGTATTTCGCTTTTACCCTACAGGCCTCGTGAAGGAAGAGCGGTTTTATGTCATGAAGTCTGTCTTTCCTCCACAAGAAGCTACCGGTGATCCCTATACTGTCGCCAAAGAAGCTGCACAGAGTCAGGCGCTCTCGGAGTTGGGCGTTCAAACAGGATTGACTATTGAACAACTGCAAGAGGTATCCAAGCTCGAAGGGGTTGAGACTCTCTCAACTGGTGCCGTTCAGGTCACAATTAGCGTTCCCAAAAAGCTGATACAACAAGGCCAGAAACAGCCCCCAGCTCCACCCCAGCAAAAAGAAAAACCTGGCTCTGAAGAGTTCATCTTGCAATAAGAAAAACATAATTCACATACTGGCTGCAATCATGACGAGGACGAATATGAAGAACACATCATTCCAGAGAGCTGCAACCCCTCTTGCATTGATTGCCCTTCTTGTAGGTACTGGCTGCAGTTCCTTGAATAATCAATTCGATAACGCTCTGTCGAAAATGAGTTTAGGGAATAGTGATGCGTATATAGAGGGGAAAAGCTATCTTGACGCTCATGCCTATGATCAGGCCGTTCAGAAGTTCGAACTTGCGCTCAAAGACAAACCTGGAAATAAAAAAATTCTGTCTGACCTGGAGAAAGCCAGATCCCTTGCCGCACAGGCTCATTTCAAAAGAGGTGAAACACTTTCAGCAAAAGATGAATTGAGTGGCGCTCTTATCGCATTTGAAAAAGCCAAAACCTACCAACCCCATAATCAATTATTCGTTAATCGCTATACACAAGAGAGAAAACAGTATGACCTTGTGAAGGTCAAAATGACCGAAGTCGAGAAAAAGGCCAGAGAATCCAATCAATGGGAACAGGGCATCACCACACTTCAATCTATGACGCGATACGAATCTTCTTTTCCTGAACTTCATAGCCGAATCCAAGCCTTACAGCAACAAGGGGCTCACTATTACGAAACTCGATCTGATGACAAATTATCGCAGCAGGACTTTGAAGGCTCGTCGGAAGAAATTCAACAAGCCGCACAGCTTTCAAATGACACAAAATTCTCTAAGAAGAACACCGCGCGACACCATCTTCTTCTGTCTCGACAGGCTTGGGATACAAAGAAATACTCATTGGCCTATGAAGAAATTCTCAAAGGACTGGAGTTCGAACCAGATCAACCTGAATTCATGCAGTATCAACATCAGCTCGTTGAGCAATGGGTTGATGTGATGTACAACGAAGCCATTCAAGCACAAAATAATGGCAATCCGGTGCTCGCGAAGGCTCGGTTACGACGCATTTCGCAGTTAAAGCCTGGCTATTTAAATGTTGAAGCGTTACTTGCGGATATCGGCGGTGGCCTGAATGCAACCTATTACACGAAGGCCGATGCATTTCTGCAAGAAGACGACCGTTCGAAACTTGGCCTCGCGCTGGCTCATTACCTGTTAGTCCGAGAACAGCACGACCCGCAGTTCGCCGACGTCGAAGAAAAGATTACCATGACCAAACGAATGTTGCTTGATGACGTACAACTCAGGATCGCCGTTCACTTTGGCAACAAATCCTCTGAGCCGGGAGCGGGAGGTATGGTCTACAATCAAATACTGGATCGATTGCGAAACTCAAAGAAAATTAAAAATCTGGCCCTGATCGAACGCGAAGCGATTGACAAAATATTGCAAGAACAAGCCTTGGGCCAGGGATTCTTAGATCCATCTACGAGCCCACAAGTCAAGAAAATCAAAGGAGCTCATGCCGGACTTTTTGGAGATGTCATCCGAGCCAAGGTCCAAGAATCTGGTCGAGATCAGCCGACCTTTGGAAGTTCAACCTATGTCAGCGGGACACAATACATTCCCAACCCCGATTATGCTCCAAGGCGACAAGAAGTGGCTAATGCCCAACAAGCCTTTCTGATGGCCAAGCAGGATTTGGGAAGTGCCGAGATTCAGTCAAAGCAAAGTCAGGCAGATTTGATCAATAGACAACAACAAATGAAACAAGGCCTCAATTCAAGCAGTAACAAAATGATGGCTATTGGTAATATTCTCCAAGGATTAGGTTCCACCGCGGACTTGAGCGGAGCAAGAGATAGAGTCAGAAGTGCAGAATCTCGCCTTCAGTCAGCACAAACAGATCTCGCCATTACTCCAGAGACCATAGAAAAAGAAATAGAAGATACCTTTCGGTACCCCATTTATGACTTAACCCTTGACGGTGAGGTTGTGCTGGCCTATCGACTCGTCAATTACACCACAGCTGAAGTCGGCGCTTCTCGCACGATCACAAAATCTGGAGCCAAGAACGACCGATACATCCAAGGGGACCCAGGGAAAGGTGTCCCCAGCGATGCCAACGACTTACCCACCAAAGATGAATTCCTACAAGGCCTCTTAACCGAAGCCATCGAAGGAGCGGCTCAAGCCATTGAATCTGAAATGGCGAGCTATGCCGAAAGCTATTATGAAAAAGGCCTGAAAGCCGAGGAACATGGGTTAGAAGAAGACGCCATCGAGAACTATATTCGATATATCTACTCCGCCTCTAATCTTGGCGATATCAATGTGCAACATGCCAACCAATATATTTATGACAAGATGGGAGTCTTAGTCATTCGAAGAAAAACATAACGACGATCTTTTTACTATATGTACCATTACAGTCATCTAAAATTTTAATGAATATCCACTCATTACATCCAAAGAATAGTCAATTCAGGGTTCGACTCCTGACTGGTACAATCTTGCTCATTCTACAGGCCCTCATTGTGGGAACAGGACATGCGGTTGTCGAAGAAAGACCTGGTGACTTTACGAATCTAAACATCGAACGCCACCTTAATACAATATTAAAAGAGTTACCTGTCTATAATCCGTCAAGCAAGACGGTCACTCCTGACCAGCCTCCATCACGAACGTTACAACAAGCCATGGCAGCCCTTGAAGCCGAATGGAGGAAAGTCCATGCCGCCAGTGACTTACACGACTTAATTCCTCCGACACGCACCACAGTGTTACAACGCTGCGAACAATTAAAGAACGTCTATACCGAGCCAATCGTTGCAAAAACCACGCTTGAAATAGAATTGCTGAAGCTTACACAACGTGAACGTTACGTCGATAACGCACGGAAAGAAGTGACATTTCGAAACTGGCAGACGTTTGTCGGTGCAATGGGCCACCTTGTCAAGGAATCCTACGACTCCTTTAAAAAGCTTATTTCACCGTCTCCTAAAGACGTCAAGAACCTCTTCACAGCAATCATAAAGAAAATGATCAAGCAAGCTCGCGCAAAAGGAATCAGCAACCCAGCTGGAACTGCTGCTGCCAGAGCTGATGAACAACACCTTGGAAAGAATGGGCTCAAATACTTCCTCGAACACGAAAAAGAAATTATTCAAGCCCTAGAGGGGTATGTCAAAACAAGAAACTTTCAACCTCACGAGCTCAAGAACCCTAAACAAATTATTAAAGAACTCTTTATCTTTATTCGACAATTTTTACGAAATCGCACAAAAATTGAATTACCAGGAATCCGAAAACGTATCACTGAAGTCCAAAAAGAGCTCAAGAAATATACCGGGGTGACATTACGACCAGGATCGAGAAAAATGCTTGATTATGATGATCTCTGTCAACGCATTCGTGATTTACAGCCATGGAAGCAACGACGGATGATTGCCTTGGCGATTGACCCTAAGCAAGTCACGATCAATGTTGGCGACACGGTAAGCTTTAGAGCCATAGGTACTTATACCAATGGAACTAAGATCTATGTAACCAATAGAGTGAACTGGCCAAACGGAAAATCATTTACAGGAGTCACGCCAGGGAAGTTTACAATTCTTGCTGAATTTCGCAGCCTCACTGCTCCAGGACGCATTACCGTCGTTACGACACCTAAGCCGCCAATACGAACTCCACCGGGACCAACACCGACTCCAGGGCCAGATCCAGGCCCCGAGCCAGTTGAGCCTCCCACGCCTACACCAACAGTACCATCACCACTGGAGGCAAGTTTTAGCTGTGGCGATTCATTTGAATTATCGCCCAATGAGGTGCTCTATCCGAAAACCTGTTATGTCCAAGCGAGCAATTTCCAAACGACTCGGGAGCAAGTTGAGTTAACAGTTCAATACGACAAAAAGCTGATCGATGTGACCTTTGATGAACAATCTGAAGTCGCACGAATCCCCAATACAGAGTTTCTTTTAATGTTTCGAACACGGACAACAGCTCCTCCTACAGTGACGCCAGTCACCATTATCGTCAAACATGGTAATGAGACCGTCAGGATTCCCATCACCATTGCGATTCTTGCACCGAACCAAGAATCAAGCAGAGGACCAGGCATTCGCCCTCCTGCCACTGTCGCGACTGGGTCCGAGGGAGGAACCTATTGTGTCTGGCGTTCAAAATCATTTGGTGACGGACCAAATTGTTTCAATATTACGAGAGCCCAGTGTGATAGCCCACGTTATGCAGGTAAGTCCAAATATGAGTTGGTTGGCTCAAGCATGACCCCCATGGAATCAGCTGTTAGAGCATCTCAACTCAGTCCATACAAAGATGATGCTTATGGGTGTCATAAGCAGCCTCCAAAACCTCGGGATACTGAAGAAGGACAAGATAGCGGAACCGGAACTGGGCCTTCTGGTGGAACTGGAAACGGTCGAGGGCATGGCACTGGTGATGACCAAGGTCCGGATGATGACGAAGGCTCGGGTGATGATGAAGGCCCTGACGAAAATAAAGACAGCGGTGAAGAGCAGGAATCTAGCGGTGAGAAAAACGCCGAAGAAGAGGCCAACGCAGGAGACAAGGAAGACTCCGACAGCGGCGAAGACCCCGCTGAGAAGAATGCAGAAGAAAATCTCCTATCCGATTTTCCCGATGATCCTGATGACGGCAAAGCTGATGAGGACTCAGCGACTCGTGAACAAGAACAAGCGGCTGAAAATTTTAGTGATGGCACTCCTCATTCAACAGGGTCAACGGACCCAGACAAAATGGTCAGTTCAGATTCAGACAGCGAAGGGTCCACTGATGTGGCGGTAATTGCTCAAGGTGAACGAGATCGCCAAGAAGCGGAAGATCGAGACCGAGCAACTGAGAGAACGAATGAAGAACGGCAGGATACTGAATCACAACGTGAGACTAATCGGCAAGATGAAGAAGATTATCAAACTCAAGAACAGGCGGCACAGGACAACGTGCAGCAAGCTCAAGCACAAGGGCAAGCTCAGATCGATGCGGCTCAAGACAAACCAGATCCCCGCATGTCTGCCACAGATGTGACTGATGCAGTTCAAGACATTGATGACAAGACCAATGCCGCCGTTGCCGCCATTGATGATCAGATCCAACAACGACTTGGAGGCCGCCAAGGTGGTCCAACTATACAGCCTCTTCAACCACCACCTGATATGGGTGGGGGGCCAGTGGACACAGCCGTGGTCCAATGCGATGCGAAATTTGGTGCTGGTGGAGACAATCCAGGTTTCTTCACCATAGACTTTAATGGGGCCCACGGCGTTGCCAAATTTACTTACAATATGGTGTCGGTCAAAGACCAAATGATTATCAGCGCTGGCGGACAAACGTTTGACACAACATGTCGAAGTAGTGGAGAACCCATGTCCATTTCCATACCTCGCTCAAATTCACCAGTCACCGTCAGGGTAATCCCAAACTGCGCGTGCAAGAAAGCATCTTGTACAGGAACCCGCTGGAGTTTTACGTTCCATTGTCCAGTTCCATAGGATTCTTTAAACATCCGATATGCGTAACCTTACTTGTATTATTTGTTTAGCCTCTAGAGTCAATCTATCTGGTAATCACAGAGCTGGTTCTTCGGTCTTCGGACTCAACTAACATGATTTGGGCTTTCACACAGGACTGACATGATGACTCAATCATTTTCCAACAGCCAACATCGACCGTCTCGCTTCTACGTGGCGAAGTTCTGCTTCATCGCCTTAGGCCTCGTTTGCTTCAATGCTTCTCTCTGTTGGGGAAATTCGGGTGAATCGTTTCAAGGAATAGGAACCGCTGTCGTAATCAGTGGAGATAAAGATTCGGCAGTAAAAATTGCACAACAAGCCGCTCTGCAGAAAGCTATTTCTCAGGCCATGGAGAGTCAGATTCAAAAAGGCACGAAGGAGGAATTGAAATACAATGTCAACCGTCAAGGACTTCTCAAAGGTCCATTCTCCTTCATCACCCAACAACGAGTCCTAAAAACAGAGATACAAGGAAAATTACTTAAGGTCTTTGTAGGAATTCATGTCGACTCTAACCGCTTACTTCAGTACCTCGGACAACAAGGCATCTTGGCTCACAGAATGGAACAACGAAAAAGAAAAGAATTTCCTCCTATCATGGTGTTAGTGAGCGAAGAAATTAGTGGGAAGGAACACACACCTTCTTTTTCTAGAAATATCTTGAGCAAAACTTTATTGGAAAATCAGTTTGAATTAGTCGACGAGCAAGCAATCGCACATAGTATCGAACATGACAAGGCCGTACAAAGCCTTTTGAAAGGCAATCAACGAGCCGCTGTAGCTATGGCCCTGCAATATGGAGCGGGAATCATTATTTCTGGGAGAGCCACCGTGCATAAAGCTGCCCTCAAGTCAGCAGGCATGCAAGTGTATGGTGCCAATGTTGTGCTGCAAGCCTATCATACTGATTCTGCAGAAATATTTGCATCTGCTTCCGCTGATGGCACATATCCGCACATTCACATGTTGGCCGGGTCGAGAAAAGCGATTGAAGAAGCGACAGATAAAGCTCTCAAGAGTCTCCTGAAAGATTTCCAAAGACAATTTGAAACGTCTGAGTCCAAACTCCTAGTTTCCATTAGCGGCATCACGTTTCGCCAATTAGAATATCTCAAGAGGATTTTGAAGGATCCAGGAAGATTCCCATCACTTTCTGACATTAAACCTAAAAGCTATCAAGCCAAAGTTGCCAAGCTCCAATTCACCATTACCAACAGCCCTCAAGAATTTATTGATGAAATGGCAACTTATGATTTTGGGAAATTCGCTTTGGATGTCTTAAGTTATGCACCAAGAAAAATTGACTTTGCTCTCCGTATAAAATCTCGCTCAGACAGTCGATAACGAAGGGCCCTACCCCCATTACTCTGGAAGATAGAGACTACCCTGATTGAGCAGATCCAAGAATAGTCGAAGATTAGACTCTGATGGAATGTTCCTACCAATCTTCACTGTGAGATCAGCACACAATACTTTGACAAGATCTATTTGTTCTTGACTACATCGAAACTGATGGCCATCGGCGAATAAGAATAACTCATGATCACGTTCATGAAAGACAAACTTCGACCCTTCATTTCGTTGAAGCATCCCCCCTGCCGTTATATGTGCTCGTAAATCTTCAAGCTGAATAGTCGGCGTGGCATCTCCTTCATCAGGGTATTTCTGGGCAGTAATAAATCGGCCAAACCAGTCAGTTAAGACATCGTTGTCTTCAAGATGCTGTCGTACGATCTGATGCACATTCTCTAAGGCTTCTGGTGTGAGAGCCCCAGCATGATTCTGAGCCACGAGGTCTGCGTCACTGTACCGAACCTCGTCACTAAGGGTTTCTCCAACATATTCTGCGAATCCTCGAAGAATCTCACTATGCGACGGAGCACGAAACCCAACCGAGCAAGTCATACAATCATTGCCCATCGCGATTCCACTATGACCAACACATGGTGGAATATACAGCATATCACCCGGTTCTAAAATCCACTCCTGCTCTGGTGTCCAATCAGTCAGGATCATCACGGGAGTATCTGCACGACGAGGGGACGTCGAGTCAAATCGTCCTCCAACTTGCCATTTTCGACGTCCGCTCCCCTGGACCAAAAAGACATCATAATTGTCATAATGTGGACCAACCCCGCCGCCATCACTGGAATAGCTGATCATCAAATCATCAATCCGCCAGCTTGGAATAAAATGAAATTGCGTGAGAAATTCAGCAGCAGCAGGCACCCAATGATCGACGGCCTGAACAAGCAAGGTCCAATGTTTGTCAGGCAAAGAGCTAAAGGTCTCCTCCGTAAATGGCCCATGGGTCATGTCCCATCGATCACTCACTCCGTCACGAATGACGAGTCGAGACTCAACACATTCTTCACACGCAAGCCCGGCCAATTCATCAGCCGCAATAGGAGGAACAAGACCTGGTAAGGCGTTGCGAATCAATAGTGGCTTCTTTTGCCAATATTCCGAGAGAAAGATTTCCAAAGAGAGGTCACCGAGCGGTAGATTTTTCATAATACCAATTTAGTCTATGGACTTCCTCAGCATGTCAACATGGGGAACGCCAACATCTAAATATCGTTCGGACACTCGCACAAACTGGTACTGCGCATAAAACCCCTCAAGATATTCTTGTGCCGCAATTTTAATTGAGTCATTGGGCCAACATCGCTGGATCTCCCTCAGCGCAGCGCGCAAGAGTTCATGGCCAAGCCCTGCCCCACGCACGTCCTTCTTCACAACACATCGTCCAATGCTCGATTCAGGAAACGTGAATCCAGCAGGAAGCAATCGAGCGTAGGCAATCAAATCCCCGCATTCATCATATCCTGCAAGATGCCTCGTTTCTTTCTGTCGATCGTAAACATCTAATTCTGGATAGGCACATTGCTGCTCAACAACAAAGACGTCTATCCGCAACTTCAGTATCTCATAAAATTGATCGAGATCGAGCTCAAGAAATGTTCCTATTTTCCAGACAATATGTGGCATACGACAGGAAAGGGAATGTCCACTGGTGATGAAAAAAATTGAACTAGAGTTCAAGGATATCTACATTACCAATCCATACGTGACTCACACATATCTGCAAGAAAGAAATCAGGGTAAAACAAATCACTCCAAAGATAAGCAAATGAATTGCACATCATGGAAATTCAAATAATATCACTCAAGTATCCACACTCATAATCCGAGAAATCCTAATAGGGCAGATATGTACGAACAAGAAAGGCTCTAACGATGCACGTTACCACTTCTTCCGATCGCAATTCCATCTCACTCAAGCTGTCAGGACGATTAGATTTCAACGCTCGACATTCGATAAAACCCGCTATTCAAGAATGCTACGATTCTAATAAGCCTCACATCATCTTCGACTTAAAGGATGTCACCTTTATCGATAGCGCGGGGATTGGTCTATTACATCGCTGCATCACGGAAACAAAAGAACTTAAGACCACGGTCACATTTACCAACCCCAAGCAACAAGTTCATGACATTCTCGAACTCTGCAGTATGGCTGAATACATATCTTCACCTGCCAGTTCACAGGAACCATTGGCCTCAACTTCAACAGGGTCAAACACGAATGTTCTAACAAGAGAGGCTCTTAGTCATATCGAGTAAATTACGAGAATTGACCTCTTTCACCTTTCTTCTATTCGTCACAAAACCAACAGCCAAGTCTCTCCAACCTAGGCGTCGAAATTCTCTACCAATACACTTATCCCCACGACTTCGATTCCCCACACTTTCAAAACTTCATGTGAATCAGAGAAACAGGGTCTGGCTCTTAAAGCTCTACACAATTTCCTGAGCCATACCTTCTCACCCAAAAATGGGATTCATGAATTCGAATGACTCACCGAAGAACAAGCACTGAGAGAGAAATATTTGATTTTTTTGAAGTGGTGAGTCGGTGTGCAGCATCTTGCCTCAGATACCGATCCACAGGAGATGGGAAAACCAGACGCTAATACAATCAGAAAACCAAGCACTCGCTTCTACAACAAAAAGATGTGTACCTATTTATTGGGCTTCAACGTGATATCAACCACCATGTCGTCGGCCAGTTTTTCAAGAGCCGTGCGAATCTGTTCGAAATTGACTTTGGCAGGAGGAACGAGCTCAGCCTCGACATGAAAGAGCCGTTCTCCGGACATGGGGGCACTCTCAATGACCGTTCGAAGTTCTTGCATACTAACTCCAAGTACCGCCAAGTCATGAGAAATTTCTCGCATGATCCCTGGTCGATCTTGTCCGACTAACTCGAGTCGTAACGAATCCCGATGATCAATCACAGCAAGAGACCAATCACTGTCGACGACGTTCACGGAAAGCCCTCGGTCTTCTAATGTGGAAAACGCAGCAATCAGCCCATCGGCCTGTTCCTCTTGTAGATGAATCTGGACAACTCCTGCAAAATGACCGGCAAGACGTGCCATACGGCTTTCATCCCAATACCCCTGATGTTTAGTAATTAATTCGGCCAACGCTTCAACCAGGCCCGGTTGATCTTTACCGATTATCGTCAACACGAGTGCACGCGTCATAAAAATTCGTTCCCTCACATACAAATAATCACGTTGCTCATCAAATAAACATGAAGTGTTGAGCTAAGCTCATCTATGCGACTCTTTCAAACAGGCCAAGGCTAACAGAGTCTCCTCTATAAGGAAAGAATTATTGCGACCTCACAGCGAAATAGATACATTTGCTTTCCACAGGAATACTCTTTATGAACACGATCCATTAATTTGACAAGTCAAAGACGAACTTGGGAAACCATTCGGGGGAATAATGAGAGGAGGGAGTAAAAAAACAAGTAATCGCAACAAATATCGAAGAGACCACTTTTAGGAACAAAGGCACGCTATTGAATTGATAAGAGAAAATACAAACCCTAAATTTCTGTGAGGGAAAATATTGGGTTCGTGTATTGGAGGAGCAGATGCGAGGCTATCGAATGCTGGAGGTCATCTCACAATATCCATGGTTGGATGTTAAGTCAGTAGGTTTCACATGACCTAGATACGGAAGCACAGAAGAGAAGCACTAAGGATCATTTTTTACAGATGTCACGAAAACAACTGAAGTGCAACTTTGTTCGATATTTTTGTGAATACCTGGTCTTCGGAAAGGAGCTCAGCTTGAAGATCAAGTGCGCACTGCGCGACATGCGCATCCGGCGTGGATACGGTCAATCCCTTACTTAACAAGGTAGCCCGAAGTTGTCCAACTCTAACCCAATGTTGAAGATCGGCTTGGACGAGTGGGAGATCGTCTAAAAAAGACTCCAGGGCAGATCGATGACGCGCTGAGAGTTTTCCACTGGTCAATTCCGCCGCAACAACCCCTGATAGGTACACTCGCCCCTCAGCCAAGGCCTCATCAATAATTGAATTTTCCCCATCATTGAAATACCCAATCCAGCTTGACGTATCAACGACGATTCCGCTCACGTGAGGTCTCCAAATCTATATCTAAATTCAACTTCCCCTTCAGTCGAGCGGCTTTTGCCACGGCCTTACTGCGAGCAACCATGGCTAACCCCTGAATGAGCGTATCAGTAATGCCTGAGCCAGATGCATCACAGGCTTCTTCTAGTAAATGCGTTGGAAGGTTCGCGGTAACTCTTCTCGTTGGACTAGATGTGTTCATATACTTATTCACACCATTATTCATACCGTCTTGCAAGTTCTTTATCGCACCAGGAAAAGCTAGTCACTTTCTAAAACAAATGCCTTTGCCCCCTATTTACCAGATTGAAGGGACTGCATGCCATAAACAGGATTGATGACGTAGGAACTGTCGGAAGTCTCTGCCTGGCACTGATGTCGATTCGGTATAACTAATCGACCAGAGGGTCAATGGGTTTCAGCAGGACTCAGATACGGAAGCACATGAGAAAGGGACACTCCTAAGGCTGATAGATTCACCGGATTTCATTTGACGGGTCAATGCGTATAAATGACACGTAGGGCGGACAACTTGAGGGTACTGTCTTGCAAACGATTTTCCAGATCTGAAATCTTCGTGCGCAGTGCCTGCACTTCTTCATCACGAATTGTTGGGTTGCGCTTTCGTAGTGTAAGCAGACGCTGTAACTCACCATCTAACTCTTCGTGCATCGAGGCGATTGCAACATTGCGAAATACGGGGAGCTGTTGCGCAGCAATTTCCTCAATTTGTTGTACCTGTTTTTTTAATGTCGCACGTGTCTGATCGATCACTTTCCGTGCGACTTCCAGTTTGATTTTCTCCAGTAAAGGTTCATAGATCTCAGGTGGTAGTTGTCGAGCATAGTCTTTCCCTTCCTGATTGACCAGCAAGCGCAATGCATGACAAGGAAGGTAGCGTCCGATGTCTAACCCGGCGGGTGCAGGGCAGTTCGACTCAAATATGGCTTCAATGTAAATATTACGAGGGGGAATTTGTGGCATGTGTAACGCGCAGATACTGACGCGACCTTTTTCTCCGTTTAGAATCATGTCAATTGTCGCGCGCACCAATGGGTGCTCCCAACTCAGGAAGTGCATGTCTTCACGCGCCAATGCGGTCTCGCGATTGGTTGTCACGGTGATGCCGTCTTCAGGTAATTCAGGAAATTGATCGACCTCAAAATGAGCACCTGGTCGCACGATCCAACAGTTTTTCGAATGATCTTCAATTTCAATCCCAAAACAATCAAAAGCAGTTTCGAGATATTCTGATAACACGTCTGCCTGTTCATTTTGATTGATTCTCTCAATCAACGGATCGGCAATTTCTTTCCGGCAACTACTCAGTTCGAGCAACCGGTTTCGACCGAGATCAAGTTGCCGGACCTTTGCTTCGTGCAGATGCTTACACTCACTGATAAAGCGGTCTTCATCAAGGTGTTCGCCTATAAGATAGGCGGAAAATGGTTCTTCCATCTTGGCCTTGATATATTGTCCGGTGACGCAACTCTGCTCAAATGAATTGAGTGCATGATGGTACCAGCGGCTCAGCCGTGCATCGATTGAACCTACTGCAACCGGCACGTGGATATCGATATCGTGCTGCTGCCCAATTCTATCCAGGCGGCCAATACGCTGCTCCAGTAAATCCGGATTGTCGGGTAAGTCGAACAAGATAATATTGTGTAAAAATTGAAAATTTCGGCCTTCGCCACCAATCTCCGAACAAATCAACATTTGCGCACCATCTTCGGCAGCGGCAAACCAGGCGGCGGCGCGGTCTCGTTCTAGGATACTCATGTGTTCGTGAAACACACCGACTTGCAGGCCATGCTTTTTCAACAGTATTTTTGATATTGAAACTGCGGTCTCAGCTGTCGCGCAAATCAGTAGGACTTTGTGCGGCGATAGCTCTCGTAGTTTATCGGAAAGCCAATGAATACGGGTCGAGTTTCTGTCATCGTCGAGTACAGCAGGAACGAAATGACGCTGGGGAAAACCACTGATCGTCGCACGTGTGTTTCTGAACAACATGCGGCCAGTGCCATGTTGATCAATCAAACGGTTGATGAGGTGTCGTCGAACGGTGGGGATCTCATCATGAGCGGCATTGATGCCTGTAGTATCGATGTCGTCGCTCTCATCAATAAGCAAACGTAATCGCGCGAGATCATCTTCAGCTATTGTCTGTTTATCGAGTAGTAGATTCACGAGCTCGACAGTTGCGGCATGTTGTTTTTCCTCCGCTACATAGCTTTTGAGCGAATGAAAACGCGCTGGGTCGAGTAGTCGCAAGCGAGCAAAATGCCCTGCAGTGCCAAATTGCTCAGGTGTCGCGGTTAATAATAAAACTGAATCTGTCTGATTAGCCAACGTTTCGACTTGTCGGTACTCTCGACTGCTCTCATTTGGGGTCCACTCAAGATGATGGGCCTCATCGACGATCAATATATCCCATTTACACTTGGCCATGAATGGGGCGATATCATCGCGACAGGAAAAGTGCAACCCGCATAAAACAAAAGGGAATTGATCGAAATAGTTTTCATTAGGGACCACTTCTTCAGGGTCGTCGATTGCCTCGTCTGGATTTAAAAAATACTGTTCATCAATTAAGGTGAAGCGTAAATTAAAGCGCCGGAGTAACTCCTCTAGCCACTGATGCAGGAGTGGTTCTGGTACGATAATTAAGGCACGGTGTATTTTTTCGGTCAGAATCAGACGGTGCAGAATTAAACCGGCTTCAATGGTTTTACCGAGGCCCACCTCATCGGCGAGCAGAACACGCGGAGCGGTTCTACTTGATACTTCATTGGCAATATACATTTGATGTGGAATCAGGCTGACACGTGGCCCATGTAATCCAAAGCTTGTTGATGTTTGTTGGGTAGCAAGGTGTTGCAGCGTTGCCGCGCGCAGCTCAAACCATCTGTTGTTGTCAACTTGCCCAGCAAACAGTTTATCTTGCGGTAAATTAAACGTGTTGTCATCAGACAGTTCACATTCATGCATGGTGGCCGTTTCGCCACTGGCTTGAATCCCATGGTAGCGCACGGTTCCGCTGACATGTTCTATGTTGGTGATTGACAGGTTCCAACCATCAATATTTTTAATTGAATCACCGATATCAAATACAACACGCGTCAGCGGGGCAGTATCTTTTGCATAGGTACGTGTTTCATCGGCCGCCGGAAATTCCATTTGAATTGTGCGAAAGTCGACAGATTGAACGATGCCCAACCCGAGTGCGGCATCATTGTCACTAACCCAGCGCTGGCCGGGAGTAAAATCCTGCATCATGTTTGTTCATCTTCATGTAAAAGGTCAGAGGTTGTTTGGCCATCAAGCACGAAAATAGGTTTCGTGAAGGTGGAAATGAGTGTCGTGCATTCCCAGCCATTGCCAATTTTCTTCACAGGGACATTTCATTGCTCTACAGACAGGCAAAGACCGCAAACGTTGACGTCAGTTCTGACTCATTGGTGGATACCGTGATATCTGGATTTGTCTATGCCAAGCCGACTGTACATGCGTCAACACAAGCGCATGGTACCCACCAAAACAGGCCACTGGGCATGAGGGCAGGTCTTGCAAGCATGCATCTTCGTTTATCACCCTGTCGTTTTGCAAGACCTGGCCCTAAGCCATTCGTTTGGCGCAGAGCGTATCTCGCGGACGTCCAGAATCTGTTTGCTCATCGCGTGATGGGCTGCAATCTATCAGTGACGCCAGATACTGCATTGGAATCCAGGCGCTTAAGCGAGTGGTAGCAAGGCGACAACCTAAGGCCGGGCTGCTCTTCCATTCAGACCAAGTCGTACTGAATCGAAGCCGAACCAGTCGTTACGACTTAGCAACAGGGCCAATTGGTCCAAATAAGAGACACAAGAACATCGCCGAATCCACCTAAACAGGGAGTTCAAATTACTTGACCACTATAAGTTTCACTATAAAATACAAAAAGGTAAATATAAGATGACAAGGTTGATCCCCACCACAAAAAACAAATAATTAGCATGTCATAAACCTTTGATAAACACCGTCTTAATTTTTCAAAAAATGGCGTTCGTCGACTGTTGAGATAGGCATCAAGCTTGACATTTTAATTTCGTACCAATGGGAAAAAAGATAAGCGACTAAACAATTTGTAAGGAGATTTAGAAAAGATTCTCACGGGAAACCTCGGGGAATAGAGCTGATTCAAAATCGTTGGTTAACTCTTAAGAGAAGGACAAAAAATGGCAAACTTTTCCAATGATAAAATGAAAAGAATTCAATATACAATATTTCTGTTTTTACTTTTCTCACTCTTTTTAACACAAGCGAAACCCACCACTCTTTTGGCCCAAACGACTGAAATCATTATTGACGATAGTGATTCAGGCACAAGCAGTACTGGCAATTGGAATAATGCAACGGCTGCCAATAATCACTATGGCAGCATGTCTCAATATGCCACAGTCGGAAATAGCCTCGATACATTTCGCTTTACACCCAACTTACCCACGACGGCTCAATACGATGTCGCTGTATGGAATTCTTGTTATGATAATCGCGCCACAGACGTGCCCCATAAGATAGTCCACGCGTTCGGAGAGATCACCATCGCTGTTGATCAAGATTGTGATACCGGAAGTAGCGGTGAATGGTTTCATTTAGGACGCTTCTCTTTTCATGCGGGAAATAATGGCTACCTGGAAATCTCTGACGAAGGTTTATCGTATGGTTTTACAACCTACCTGGGTGCCGATGCCGCACGCTTTACCCTTGCACCAAACCAAGCGCCGCTGGCAGTTATCGCCACTCCGACTATACACAACCTACATATTTCTTTGGACGGGAGTAATTCCAGTGACCCTGATGGGGATGATCTGACGTTTAGTTGGAACTTCGGAGATGGACAGACAAGCAGTGAGCAAACCCCTTCTCATACTTTTGCTCAAGCAGGAGAATATACCGTCACCCTCACGGTGAGTGACGGCCAGTTCACTTCCGAGAATGCTCAAATTTCTGTCACCGTTACGATTCCAATTGAAATTATTATTGATAACATCGATTCAGATATCAGCACCATAGGAACGTGGAGCGATGCCACAGGCGCGACGGACCATTTCAACAATATGTCTGTATACGCCACCGTAGGAGGAGACATCGATTCGTTTCGCTTCACACCAACTATACCCATCACTGATAGCTACGATGTGTATGCCTGGAATTCCTGCTACAACAATCGAGCCATTGATGTTCCGCACAAAATTGTTCATGCCATTGGGGAAACAATCATTGCTGTCGATCAAGACTGTGACACCGGTAGCAGCGGAGAATGGTTCTTCTTAGGCACCTTTACCTTTAATGCCGGAACCAATGGCTATCTCGAGATCTCTGATGAAGGCCTCAATTATGGGAGCACAACCTACATCGGCGCTGATGCTGTTCGTTGGACCACTGCGGGAGGCCTCGTGCCAAACACGGCTCCAATTGCAGTCATCTCCAGTCCTGTTGTCAACGGCTTTGTGGTTAATTTTAATGGGGGGGGATCTAGCGACCCTGAGAACGACGCTCTGACTTTCAGCTGGAATTTTGGAGATGGCAATACCAGCATTGAACCAAATCCAACCCATACCTACACTCAAGAGGGTAACTACACGGTTAACTTGACGGTGAGCGATGGCAGTCTCAGTAACCAGGTTCAAATAGCCGTCACCATCTCAACGACCCCTCCCCCACCACCGGCTCCGCCTGCTCCCGGACAGGCTATCGAAGGATTTGCAAGCGTCACTCAAGCCCTTAATGCAACGGGCACTGGAACTCGATACGATGTCGGAGGAGGAAACAACTTTGCGAGCGAACTTAACGGCGTGCCTTGGCAAAGCTTACAGCCTGGCGATGTCGTGAACATTTATCACCGCGATACTCCGTATCGACATAAGGTCTTGCTCTCAGAACAAGGCACGGCAGCCAATCCGATCATCATTAACGGGGTCACCAATGCTAATGGGGATCGACCAACGATCAGCGCCCAAGATGCGGTGAGTATTAATCCCCAGGAATGGGACAGCGATTACAGAATGACCTTGATCATGATCAATAAACGGCATAGTACCGGCACGTACGGAGTCAATGCCGAACATTACCTCATTCAAAATCTTCGTCTGGCCGATGCTCGAACGACCAATAGTTTCACTCACAATGGGGTAACTGAAAACTACCTTGGCTTTAGTCGTGCGATGTGGTCGGCCGGAGGACAATATATTACCTTGCAAGGCATGGTGATCGAAAATAATGGATCCGGTGTGTTTATTCAAGCCAATGATGATCCCGGCTCCCTCTCAAAGACGTGGACCATTCGTGGCAGTAAATTTGAAAACAATGGACATGGAAATCGAGACCATCAAGTGTACTTTCAAGCGATATCAGAACCTGGTGAATATAACATCGTGGAAGGCTGCTACTTTGGAGCACCCACACCAGGACAAGAAAGCATTGCCCAACTGAAGATGAGAGCAACCGGTGTGGTGGTTCGATACAACTACTTTAACTCAGCGCACCGGACGTTAGACATTGTTGAGGCTCAGGATGCTATTCCTGACTGGATGTACAGTCACTATTCACAACAGGAAATCCTGAACTACTACAGAACGAGTTATGTCTATGGAAATATTTTTGTCAACGACCATCAAGCAAGTTCCGGCCAACCGTCAACCAGACCGCTTCATTTTGGAGCCGACAGCTTTGATGCACCGTTTTTCACCACACCTGGGACAGCCAATGGCCAACCTGGTCTGCGGGGCTATGAAGCACCCACGTATTTTTTCCACAACACCTTCTACATGCGCGCGGATACAGCAGATATGTGGCGAGGAAGCTTGTTTGATACAGAAAATAACAATACGAATGGACCGACTCCAACCCCTGGAGAGGTGAGCGCATGGAATAATATCATTGAGTTTGCCGGTGATACTCGCATTGGCGTGATGAATCGAAGCGGAACGACCAATTTTGAAGGAGCCAATCTCATTTACTCCTCATCGCTTACGATTTTTACTGAATCAGATCAATACGCCAGCAATGAAAACTTTGGCGATGATCCTGATATTCATATCGTTTACAACGGATCTGTCCTGCAGCAATCTGCCAGCTTTGTGGATGCAACGAATCCTTCTCTTTCTGCAAAGAATTTCAAGCTCCAAACCAATTCTCCAGCCATCGGACAGGCAGCTCCGCTTCCAGCCACACTTGCGGCCTTCCCAGTAGACCTACAACCTGCTGGAGTGTACGGTGGGGCGGTCCATAGAAATTCGGCACAAGACATGGGTGCGTTTGATAGCGCAATAGTCGGCCCACCACCGACAAACCAAGGACCAATCGCAGTCATTGGAACACCTGTCATTAACGATCTAGAGGTGACCTTTACTGGAAGTAATTCAAGTGATCCCGATGAAGATGCGCTCACGTACAATTGGGACTTCGGAGATGGGAATACCAGTACACAACAAAACCCCTCACATACTTTCTCCCAAGGAGGAACGTATACCGTGACGTTAACCGTAAATGATGGGGGCTTGAATCATAGCGTGCAAACCTCTGTAACGGTAACAAACGATATTTCCCTTCCTAGCAACGTGGATCATTTTTCAACGACAAGCTGTGGTCCCATCGAACCATTTAACAGTAGTGTTGTCACCAATAATGCCTCAGCACTTCCGATTGTTGGAGCGAAATGCGATCGTTATTATGCTGAACTCAATGACAACACCAATGATGTCACCTTGCATTACCATCAAAACCAAGGAAGATTAGACGCACACTTATTAAGTTTCCCCTTTGAATTCATTGCACGAAATATTGGAATTGGGACAATCTCCGACACCCAGAGTGCACCCAGCTCAAATGGAAATCCGTATATTTTTGCAGGGGTACAAGTTCATGTCACTGATCTCAATAGCCGAAACAGTTCCCACGTTGTCATTGGGCATCGGGGTTCTACCGGCTTTACCATTGAAGGAAAAAATACCGTGAATGGCAGCTCATCGGTTAATGACGATGGTGCGAATGCCCTCCCCTTCGGTCGTGGAGACATTCGGATCATTGGAAGCGTGAACCGAACTCTGACAGTGTATTGGCAGCAACCAAATCTAAGCCCGGAATCACAGGCAGACACATGGCAATTGTACAGCGGCAATGGAAGTCTACCCGGATCTGCGCCTCTTTATGGAAACGATGTGTATGTCGGTCTCATCACGTATGCTTCAGGGCACACCGGTGTTCCCTTTGTAGGCACAGCTGATTCCATTGAATGGGATAACAATGGAGGTGGCAGTCCTCCTCCTTCCGGCGCTACCGAAATCATCGTGGATAACAATGATCCGGGAACAAGTAGTAGTGGGTCCTGGGTTAATGCAAGCGGTGCCAGCAATCATTTTGGAAGCATGTCGTTGTATGCGACTGTTGGAGCGAGTATTGATAGCTACCGATTTACGCCGAACTTACCAACAACCGGCGAATACGATGTTCATGCCTGGAACTCCTGCTACAACAATCGAGCAATAGATGTCCCGCACAGAATTATGCATGCGACAGGAGAAACAACGGTCGCAGTAGACCAAGATTGTAATACTGGAAGTAGCGGAGAATGGCTGGCATTAGGTCGTTACACTTTTAACGCGGGAAGTAATGGTTATTTGGAGATTTCCGATGAAGGTCTGAGTTATGGATCAACAACCTATATTGGCGCCGATGCCATACGCTTTACGTTGGCTGAATAAACATTTGGGGGAATTTCGCAAATCAAGGCTCATCGACAGAGGTTGAGACCTCACGAGTTTTCCCTCTGTCACACCACCGTGCATACGAGTCTGTACACGGTGGTGTGATTCAGTTACGCCATCGTCCGATGGACCAATCTCGGGAACTTGAACTCATGTCGTAATTGCCATTCAATTCGTCTCCACGAGCGGGACAAAATGATTGTGGAAGAGTTGATTGGGATTTCAATATCCGCGTGTTTTCCTGGAACGGATTTTCAGGTGGTCGACGGCCTCTTTGACCTGATGCCATGAGACCACCCGAAACTCCATGTGCTTCAAAAAAACTGGTGTAGGAGGCCATTGGGGTTCTCATGGATGCCTCGCTCCCAAGGTGCATAAATAGGTTGTCAACTCAAGGAATCAAGGGAGTCAAGTTACCTACGTTATAGGAATTGACGGCTACAAGGTTCGGGGCATCAGGTCAGCCAAGATCTGATTATAACGAACCGGATTGGGAATCGGAGACCCTTCGGCCAATAACCCGTCGCCAAGGAGCAATTCCGCGTAATCGGATAACAAGGTGTCCATCGGATCCTTCTCAAAACGTTCTTTGAACTTCGTGACGATCGCATGGTCCGGGTTCAGCTCCATATCGCTTGGTATTGGCCCGGCCTTCGGCCTTGCCCCATAAATCGCGTTAAGAGCTTAGAATTCCTGTGGGCTTCCCATCCAAGCTAATCTGATTCCGCTTTTGCCAATATTCTGAAACCCCTTCTTCGCCACGATTCTCCGCCCACTTGGAAAGTACGTGACGATCTTCTACATAATCCATGAAGGGTACGGCATACCCACAGGAAGTCTGGACCAGGTCAATAGACAACAAGAAGTATTGTCGCGTACCAAGTGTAGACGGCAACAAGGTCGAACACTCCGCCCAACGAGCATCCCTGGGATGAAAGACTTGCGCCGTACCATAGACACGAAGAATTCGTGGTGGCCCTTCAAATGAACTCCACATCATAGTCATCCGATTTAATTCAGAAAGATGTGCCGCGGTTTCGTTTCCACTCCCGGTCAGGTTCATCCAAAGAATCTCTTTGGGACTAAGTACACGAAGTGAATCTTGCCCCTTCGGTGATAGGTTGATTCTGCCATCACGCGCGGCAGTCGCCACAAAGAAAACATATTGAGCCTGAATAAATTGGCTTAACTCATCACTCAATACAGAGAATTGCTCAGACATGATAAAATTCCATTCTTTCTAATTTGTACTAAAGTAGTACGATCCTCCGGATCGCTAATGACGCATTAGAGAGTCAGGTTGATTTCTTTATACGGTTATCCATCTAGCACCTAGAAGGAGCCAGTCAGCGTCACGACCTATTTTACGCAGCTGAACCTGTCCACCCAACAAGCAGGAATGGACAGATCAGGTTTGCTCATCACTCATCAGCTTGGGGCCTACAACGTTCGGGTCATCAGATCCGCCAAAACCTGATTATAACGAACCGGATTGGGGATCGGAGACCCTTCGGCTAATAACCCGTAGCCAAGAAGCAATTCCGCGTAATCGGATAACAACGAGTCCGTTGGATCCTTCTCGAAACGTTCTTTGAGCTTCGTGACGATCGCATGGTCCGGGTTCAACTCCATGATCCGTTTTTGCTTAGGCAAATTACCTTTAGGGAGCAATCGCTCGAGCTGGGGACTGTAATCGTTTTCAGCGCCCACCAAACACACCGGGGAGGAAGTGAGGCGATTGCTTAAACGAACATCTTTAATGTGATCGTCAAGCTTTTCCTTCAACAGGTCAAACACATCTTTGTATTGTTCTTGTAGTGTCTGTAATTTATCCGCTGCTTCCTTCTGCTCGTTCTCGTCACCGAGATCAACCGCTCCTTTTCCGACCGACTTGAGTCGTTTTTCTTGGAACTCGAACACATATTGCATTAAGAACTCGTCCACGGGGGCTACCAGATACAACACTTCGTACTCTTTGGCTTTGAAGGCTTCGAGGTGAGGTGAGTTCTCTACCACGCTTCGAGATTCACCAGTGATGTAAAAAATATCTTTTTGATCGGGCTTCATTCGTTGGACATAGGATTCAAGTGTGGTCAAGTTTGTTGGATCGTGCGATGAGGCAAACAACAACAAGCCTAAAATTCTTTCTTTGTACTCGGTCTCAGCGACGCCTTCTTTCAAAGCGCTGCCAAAAGAATCCCAAAATTTGAGATATTGTTCGGCATCGTCACGTTGAATGCCTTCGAGCGTATCGAGAATTTTTTTGGTAATCCATTTACGAATTTGGCTGATGTATCGATCTTCTTGCAGACGCTGCCTGGAAATATTCAGTGGTAAATCAGCTGAATCCACAATTCCCTTTATGAATCGTAGATACCGTGGTAAGAGTTCCTCACAACGTTCCATGATCATCACCCGTCTCACGTAGAGTTGAAGACCATACTCTGAACCATGGTAGTGCAGATCGCTCTGGGGCTGAGAGGGGATAAACAAGAGAGTTTGGTATTCAATGCGACCTTCGGCGTGAAAACGCATGGTTTTCATCGGATCGGACCAATCATGGGAGACGTGCTTGTAAAACTCGGCATACTCCTCATCGGTCACGTCGCTTCGCGTCCAAATCGGTTTCATCGAGTTCAGTGTTTTGTCTTCCACCACAATCGTTTTTTTACCGTCAAGGATAGGCAGGCCCTGTTCGTCTTTTGCAGCTTCTTCCCGTTCAACCTTGAGCATAATCGGGAACGTGACGAAGTCGGAATAGCGCTTCACGATACGCGTGAGCACCCATTGATCAGTAAAATCTTCGAGGCCTCCTTCGCTATCGGCGGGCAACAAATCCAAAGTCACCGTGGTGCCGTACGTGTCACGTTGCGTGTCTTCAAGCGTATACTCGCCTTCGCCAGCTGATTCCCAGCGGGTCGCGGTGTCTTCGCCAGCTCGGCGTGTGATGACCGTGACCTTACTCGCCACCATAAAGGCAGCATAAAAACCCACACCAAATTGTCCGATCAGTTCGCTCGCAGAGTCGCCGTCCGCATTTTCTTTGAGTTTCTCCATCAATTCACGTGTGCCGGACTTGGCGATGGTGCCGATATGCGACACGACCTCGTCGCGGCTCATTCCAATACCGTTATCCTGGATACTCAGCGTACGAGCTTGCGGGTCGGTATCAATTCGAATTTCTAGGGTTTCGCCGTCTTTGGATAGTTCCGGCTGCCTGAGGGCTTCGATACGCATTTTATCCAGGGCATCAGAAGCATTGGAAATCAGCTCTCGTAAAAAGATTTCCTTATCGGTGTACAGCGAATGGACCATTAAGTGTAAGAGTCTTTTGGTATCCGCTTGAAAAGTATGCGTTTGCGCTTCAACTGTCATGTCGTTCGATCTCCTTTTTTAAATCTTAAAACTCTGACTACGGCGAAACGATATCAATTTTATCACTAATGACGTGAATGGTGTAAGAGCTTCAAAAGACGCAGGCATTTGGGCCGTCTTGGCCTTATCCTTTATAAAATTTTACGGCTAGAGATTCGAGGAGTCGAAAGTCAGTCCCCCAAAAGTCCGTCCAGCAAGGCTTCAGCCCTTGGACACGATTGTCCAAAGGACATGGACTTACGAACCACATCCTTTGTTGATATCCTGTGCCCTTCTGCAAGTGTGATGACAGGTGTCCAAGTGAAGCAGGGAGCGTACTCCCGTTTATGAGTACTCACCATTGGAGAGAACGCCGCTGACGGCATTCATCAACAGCCCTCCATACTGAGTCGTAACGATGCAAGAGACAACAGTGTTTAAGAATTTTTCTGGCGAGAAGGATCGACGATTTTCAGAGATGGTATTCCAAGTCGAAAAAATCCTCGATCACGTGTCAACAGGACATCAGCTTGATGGAGGGCATGCGCACCTATCAGAAAATCTGCAACCATGCGAGTTCTCTTGCCGCCTTTATCTCTATAGATCTTCCACAGTTGTCCTGCAGTCATGGAGGCATCAGCTTCCAGAGGAGAATACCCTATTCCAATGCCTTCAAGGGCTTCTTGTGCGATGGATCCTGTCGGGAACAAAGAAATCACTTCGGCCCACACAACCTCACAAGCAATGACCGATCCCTGCTGAATACTGGATCGCAAACTTTCTTTCGATCGCCCACCATGGGTAGGATCTGCTCCAAAAATATCGATCAGGATATTCGTATCAATGGCGGTAATCACTGTGGATCCGGTTCACCGCGAAGAACTTTCATGATCTGATGAGTTGTTCGTTTCGTTTTCAAAATTCCAAAAACCGCATCGACGGGGTCAGCCGAGGCGGATTTTGTCGCAACGAGCTTCCCTTTTTCTTCTTGAAACTCAAGGACTTGGCCAGCATGTAAGCCAAGACGTTCACGAAGTGGCTTAGGAATGGTAATTTGTCCTTTCTCGGAAAGAATAGATTTCATACCTATATTGTATGAATTACTACTTTAAGTGTCAAACATTCATGGCATGGTAGTTTTTGCAATCATTCAACAGGCCAATCGATGTCATCTCAACACACTGATACAAAAAGTTTTTAGTATTCATGCTTAAGCTTCAATTAAAAAGTCCCCTGACACCTAATTCAAAGAGTAAGCAAAAAGGAGGGTACATTTATAACTGCCGCCTTCAGTAAACTTAAAGACACACGGGATGGTTGGTGGCTTTATAAACGGAGTTACGTCTCCTTTGATGTTCACGAGCGGAGATTCCATGAAGGGGTTATTCAATAAGTCGGGTGATTGGTGGATGGGGTTTGGCACTGGTTTGTTTTGCGCGTTTGTTGGGCTTATCAGTGGAAAATTGTGGCGTGGAGAGGCCACAATCTTGGAGTTAATTACTGGTGTGAGTTGGGGGCTAATCATCGCCGTTGGTTTCTTTGTTGGTCTCTTTCTAATCAATAAACCACGTTTGAATCGTGAAGCAGAAGAGCGCCGAAAGATATCCAAGAAATACGAGCGGTGGGCACGTGGCGACTATACGGTTGAAGAACTACAAAACATGAAGACTGAGAAGTAATGGCTTGCATTCAAGCCGCCCGCTACGTGCAGTTTTAGTTCCTGGACATGGTCCTAGATGAATTGTCTGAGTAGATTAAAGCAATAACGCAGGCCTGACCCTACCATTTCCGCCGGTTACTCAAAGGCCAAGGGGGCGAACCCCGTTGGCTCTACACGGACAAACTGAGAAGCTATGGCGCCGCTCATCGTGAAGTGATGCCCACCGTCGAACATATCAACACGGTCTATGCCAACAACCGCGTCGAAGTCTCGCATCAACCGACGCGCCAAGAAGAATATCACATGTGCGGATTTACTTCAGCACAACAGGCTCAACGCTTCCTAACGCTCCACGGACTCACGCAGAATCTCTTCCGTCTCGGCCGCCATCTCATGCAGGCGGTCAACGATCGGCTATAGCGCACGCAGTCGTTCCAGATGTGGAAGGAATCGGTGTGCGTATAAACAGAGAAGGGAAGCGTGTTCCCTTGTGACTGCACCAAGTTAAGTTGACAATGCCGATTCAACTTCTCCATCGTCAAAACGGACACTGTGAATGTCTAAATCATCACTCCATGTTGTCAGTGCGACTTCGGTTTCAAATTCAACCGACAGCTTACAGGCAAATTCACGAGCGTGCTCAAACTGCCAATCATTAAAAACTCCGGCTAGCACCACCAAACTTCCTTTATTGCCTTGGAGCTCCCCACTCGTACAGCAAGTAGGATCAGTGGCGATTGGAAAATTTGGGGAATCCTTCATTTCCTCAGCAATTTTTCTAATTCTAGTGCGCATATCCTCCATATCGGCTTTGTTGTCCGAGACGCCCCTACAAAAAATTCCGATCATGTGGCTAATTGGATTACTCATGTGCGATCCCCTCTCAGGCTTAAACGTTCAGACATTTTCTTGGAATATTTTCAGGAATAATTTTACTTGATTTTGACAATTTCCTTTACGAACCTACAGGAATATCCATCCCCTCCCACACGAATTCCGCAACGGGGAATAGGAATTTTAAAATAAAGGGTAAAGGGGTCAGGTTGCTCGCTTTATGATATAGCTTCCGGGTAAGGCCAATCCCACATCGGTATATTGTGAAGAAAGCAACCTGACCCCTAACCCGTAGTAACGGGAATCGGACAGAAGGAGGGTTAACCTAGAGTAGTAACCTCCACTTGGAGGCGTTTGGTCTTTGCTTCATTGACAATAGTTTCAAGACGCGACGCGACGTCATCTTGAATCCAATCAGCTCCACACATCGCGCAAACAAGCGCCGGAACACTTCTGACCACCACCACACCAAAATCTAAATCAACAGTGAAGGTAGTAGTCCCTTCCTTTTTCGTACCACCACAAAGCGGACATTGCGAGGGTAAGTATTTTCGGGTCACCCTGTTCTCCAAATCAAAATTTCATGGGTAAGACGCAAGTCGATAGAAATCATGCTAAAAAATCTGTGGCCTAGCCTGTCGTTTGAAATTCGACTTTATCTGCTTCAGTGACACGTTTGGATGCATCCAGAATTTCAATAGAGACCAGATTGCCACCTTCATCATAATCCAGGATGACTCCGGGCTTGTCCTCGTCGCTTTCAGAAACCGAAGCCCCGTCTTTAAGGATCACGCTAAGGACATCCGACTTCTGATCATAAGAAACTTTCATAACTCTTCCCTCGAATATTTCGAAATCTTGCTTGTCCGATATGCAGTAACAACTTCTGCAGGCCGACGATCAATGTCCAAAAAGACTCACACAAGGAATTGTCTAGGAGGATGGCCCAATTGAAGACGAGATTGCAAGACATGTCGCCCTGGCCGAACCTCAAACCGTTGTTCTGGTTCATTCAGGACCGCACCGACAATCGCCTCACTCAGCCCCCTCCTGGCCATTTCAAATAAGGCATGGTCATTAAAAACAAATTCGGAGATCGGATCAGGTGCCATGGTTATTCAACTCCTCTGCAAGAATACCATCTTTCAGAGTTTATTTTCGTAACTT
>JAJDBM010000034.1 GCA_029261355.1 Nitrospirales bacterium
GGGACTTACAGCAGAGTGGATCACCATCTACAATGAACACCGTCCTCATGACGCACTACAGGGAGCGGCGCCATGCACATATCATAACCCAACACAGGAAAGCTCTAGTTATGACCTGTCCGCTTGACGGGGAAGCTTACACATGGTCGTGTTGGCTTCTAACGCGATAAAGTTATGCTCAACTCCTTTGTCAATAATTAGAATACTCGGGGCTTCAAAAATCTGAGGCTCCTTGGTGCCAGTCCACGCCTTGACTGACCCAGTGGCCAGCAAGGTCTGATGCAGAAAGATGTGCTTATCTCCTAACCATTCCTCGCCAGCTTCCTCAAAATGCAACATTTTCATGTAGGTGTTCGCAACAATGCTGAGCTTATTTTTCATAGTCTCCTCACTGGAATGATGCCAGGTAAATTTTCCTTTTTCTTCGGTTTGACCTTTTCAGACCGTGCCGTGGACATTCAGTGGACACGTAGACAAATGACCATTTATTAAAGTAAAGCTTGAAGATTTTCAGGACTCTGATACTGAATCAGCAATCCGCAAAACGGGGTGAAGACCACTTGATGAGAAGCAGCTCAAGCAATGGGATATCAGGAAACTCTTGGAAAGTAGGCAGCCAAAAGTCTACAACCTGATGAACGGTCGCTATACGCTATTATCTCAAGAACGGCTCTTTGGGTTATTGAATAAACTTTATGGAAAGTCACGGTGCAGATTTCACGGCGGCCTAAACATGCATCGTGACAAGAAGTGGCAAAAACGTGATAAAAAAACAAATTATAAGACTGTGATGTTGAAGAAGAATTAGAAGCTATTCAGGATCACAACGGCGGAAAGCCAACTTTACAACAAGCAATTTTCCAGGCGAATAAGGAAGAAGAGTCCAGCACTGTCTACCAAAAAGAACTTGGTCTTTGGGATGAAACGTTCGAAGACGGTTTTTGATGTGAATTGCCTTTAAAAACGCACCCTGTCTTTCTCATAAGACAATGTTATGAGGTAGCTGCGTGACAGTTATTGAGAAAGGAAACAGCCATCCTGCTGATGTGTACCTAAACCACAGGAGAATGCCTATCTCATGACGATGGCTTAGATGTATCTTAGACGTTAACTGCCGTCTGTGTTGTCGATGGAGAGGGCACGATTGCCCTCATAGCCATCGGACAATTTCCTGATGATCTTCCCCTCCTCGATCAACGGTCAATCAGCTCCATTAATGGTGGTTCGGGCATACTCCCCTCATCAAACAGGATAGTAGGCTCCGCCCTGCTCGCCTCGTCACTTACTCCTGATCCCGTTTCAGCAAACGGCTTAATAAGGGTCTGTGCATCAGGCACCACCACCGGGACCAACGCAGACCGACTACGCGTCTGCGCCTCGATCGCCATAGGCTCCTTCTCGTGTGTAACTGGCTGCGATTCGAGGGTTTCCAATTTACCAAAGATCCCTTGCTGGACTTGATTAATATAGGAGTGGAGAGCGACCACGCGTTGATTTAATGTGCCCAGACGTTTGATCTTTTCTTGCAGACCGGCAACGACCTTACTCTGTTGATGACTGGCTTCCCACAACTGCTTCCGATTGTTCGCCTCATCAGTGACGAGGGCCTTCAATCCTACCTCCGCATTGGTCGCCCGAAATTCTTCGTCATAGACCAAGGTTTCAAGCTTGCTCATGATCGAGTGAAAGCCCAACAAGGTCTCGCGAAAATTCCCGAGATTCGTCCGCATGGCTTTCTTATCCTGATTCGCCGAATCAATCAAGAGCACAATTTCCTGATCATGATGATCCAAGCGCTCCCCTTGCGCCTGCACGACCGCGCTTAACGGTGCGACCTCTCTCTCTAATTTTGTCGAGAGATTGGTCGCTTGCGACTCCTGCGTGGCCAGTCGATGCTCAAAGGTTTCCACCCGGTCTCGCATGGGAACAAACATGCTCTCCCGCATCTCTTGGATCTGATCATCTAAGTCGGCCCGCATATGGAGCAAGCCCTCAATCCGCGTCTCTTGCTCCTTAAGGTAGGCCTGTAACTCCTCCACCGCCACCCGCATGTCATTTGCACTGGCATTCTGCGGCGCAGTAACCACGAGCGGCGCCTCATATTCAAGCCCCTCGGCCTCCAGTCCCTGCCCATGCAGGTTGTCCCACCGATCGAATTCCGCACAACCACCCAGCCCCAGCCCCACCACCAGTATGCCCACGTGAATCCATACATCGGTCTGCTTCATGGCGTTCCTCCTCTGTCTTGAGTGATCATTGTCTGCCTTGTGCAATGTCTTCGTCCATGTCCATTGGGGGAAAGGCCTGCAGGCCTGAAAGAACCTCCGGACCATCTCGCTGCTCCACGACCACGACAGCCCGCCGATTCTTGGAATAACAACCCTCGGTAACATCGACGCACACTGGATGCAATTCTCCAAAAGTGATGCCTCGCAGGTCATCACCATTAACGCCCAACCGCCGAAGATAGGTTAAGACCGCGTAGGCCCGACGAAGACCTAAGACCTGATTATAGGCCTGCGACCCCCGCGCATCAGCATGCCCCAACACCGCCACACTTCCTGGCATAAACCCGCGTAGCCACGAGCCGGCATCTCGCAAGTTCGCCTTCGCCATCGGTGTTAACCTCCAGCTATTGTAGGGAAACCGAACCACAGGCAGGACCCGTGCCTCCTGCTCTCCAGTAGAATCCACGAAGGTCGTCGGCTGTTGATGAACTGGCCGTTTTTCGAAGGGGAGCGAAAGAATCTCCAGCGGCTCCACGGATTCAGCCGGAACGGATCGAAACACCGTCTTCGAAATATCTGATCCCTCACCCGAATCGTCCACCGAAACAAGTACCGGAGTCACCTCCGACTGACCCATCCAGGACCGAACTTGCCCACAGCCCACCATTAAGACACAGAGCCCTACTACTCCCAATGTCCGCATCAGCAATCCTCCTTCTCCCAGACTAGACCTGTGAGGCATCTTCCTCGCATAGGTCATGGCCTGACGAGCATCTGACAATACATGGTCATGGCCGAGAATATCATGGTCCACACCTGATCAGCTGTGACTAGCCGCAGGTGGGCACAATCCTCGCTTTCTTTATTAAGCACGATCGCCACCAGTTGCTGAAACCGTTCCGCCTTCTCGGGTTCCACTCACGTGACCTCACCTTGTCCCAACGCATCAATCTCTTGGCTAGGAATGGAATTGGCTCGATGGCTGCACAGACTAACACAAATCGGGGCGGGAAAGTCCTATTGCAATCGTGTGCGACTCGGACAATAAAACAGTTCATTCAAAATCATCAGTACCACTTCAAAACTAAACGGATCTTGCGCATTCAAAGGAATAGGCCGTGATCTCAAATCGGACAAATGTGTGAGAGAACACCGCTCGCTGAGGATGGTAACGCATAGCATAACCAGTGATGAATGAATGACGCACAAACGTCTGACAGACCTCTGCCATGTCTTACGAATAGAACAGGCTGGATTCATTCAGTTCGGCTAGCGTGCATAGGTTAGAATCAACGACTAATTATCTTGGCTGTTTTCTATAAAAAACATTTCGTTGCATGTAGAGGATGCAGTAATGTGTGCCAATTGCCGGAAGCTTGATTGAAGCCATTCGACACAGTTCCTTGACTTCATCAGCAACATATTAATTTGTGCGGGAAATTGGATTTACTAATAAACGGCTAGAAGACTCGATAGGGATACACCCTGCGACATGATTCACGGAAAAGGCGCATACTTAAAAAAAAAACCCAGAATACTAAGATGTTGAAATAAAAAGGATTTCTGGAATTGTGGAAATCCCCCCCATCTCGGTGATGGATTCAATACAGTATTAATGTTCTTTTTGATTTTCCTACTGACAGACAAGCGGATCAGCAGTTAGGCTGGGAGGGCAGTGGTTTGATAACATCAAAGCCACGCTGATCAGCGTGAGATTTCATCGCAAAGATCAATGACCAAGTACTCAGCAATCAAATATTCTAGCGGCAATACATGCAAACTGCATAGCTGAACTCTTAATAAGAAAGGGAAAGAAGCTATGAAAATCGGAACTTCCACGCTGCTCGGAATCCTCCTTCTGACGCCGCTTTTGTTGGGAAGTGGAACTTCAGTATCTTCTCCTGGCGCCGACAACGCCAACACCGCAGCTAAACTAATTGCGCTCTTGTTCGACATGGGCCGAGTCGTCATTGGTGAGCACCAATCGCTGATCAATGACGAACACAAAGGGAAGAAAGGCTTCACGCCAGAAGTGTTTGCGAAGGCCGTACTCGAAAAATTTGAGCACAAGAGCAATCTGTCGTGGGAACATCTGCAGCAGGAAAGTATTCCCCCACAAGCAAAAAGGCTCTTGCCCACTTTACTCAGTATTCAGAAAGAGGTGGTAAAGCAACGACAACCCATCATCAACATGCTGGGAGTCGGATTTAAAGGCGTTATTCCGGCCACGTTCGGGACCATCGTCTCTCTCCGCTTTCGTCATGAGTCCGGTGCCTATCTGAAACAAACCGCCCCACAGGTCCGGAACCGACGGAACACCCCTGATGAATACGAGCGTGATGTCCTCACGCGCTTTGCTGATCCATCCTATCCAAACGGGGAAACCCTGTCCGAAACGGTTGAGTCTGGGAAAGCCCTACGCGTCATGATTCCGCTGTACTATGGCGCATCATGTCTCGTCTGTCACGGTGAACCTAAAGGGGAAGTCGATAAGACCGGCCACAAAAAGGAAGGGGGACGCCTCGGGGAACTTGGTGGCGCAATCAGCGTCCAACTCCCAATTGTCACGAAGTAAACCACTTACACCATTTTTTTGACCCGCCCGTCACTTCACCAATCCCATTGCCATATTATTGTAATGCTAATTTACTATTACTTCGCTTCTCCACTGTTATTCAAAAGATAACTTACATGTAATACCTGAAGACTTCCTGGCACCTCACCACCCCCCGAACAGGCTTTCCTGAGTGAGATGCATGTGTTCGGATACGAGAGGCGCGCACTCTCCCCATGCCAAAGCGGACGCTCTGAGGTCTTTCACACACATTCGTTAATGAAAGCCCGCTTAAGTCTCGTTAGGTATCACATGATACTTACAGAATAAAAACAGACTGGGGGTTTCCCTGTCATTTTCACTCAGCATCACGCCTGCCATTCAGGCAAGGACTCAGATCGTCTCGCATTGAATGTGTTTTTTCTTAATCAGTTTTGATAGGTAGGTCCGTTGAAGATGTAACAGTTCTGCGGCCTTGGTGGAACTTCCCTGACTACGACGAAGGGCTTGCTGCAGAATATACCGACTACATTCTTCCATGGCCTCATGGTATGGAAGGTTATCACCTGGGTGCAAGGGATCGACTTCCTCCTTGGGCAATGCGAGTTCTTCTGGAGTAATGTCGTTCGTCGTGGCAAGAACGACCGCACGCTCAATAGCGTTACTGAGCTGCCTGATATTGCCTGGCCACCCATAGGTCTTCATGGCCTTGATTGCTTCGTTGGTGAATCGACTAGCTGGACTGTTCAGCTCTCGCTGATGAACACGGAGAAGATATTCGGCTAAGGGAAGGATATCAGTCGGTCGCTCGCGAAGAGACGGCAAGGATAAACTGACCACATCTAAGCGAAAGTAGAGGTCCTCACGAAATGTACCGTCCTTCACAGCTTGTCGTAAATCTTTATTCGTCGCAGCAAGTACGCGAATGTTCACTTTGACGAGTTTTCCACCGCCCACACGGTGAAATGCGTGATCTTGGAGAAGACGGAGGAGTTTGGCCTGTAAGGGCAAGGGCATATCACCAATTTCATCAAGAAACACCGTCCCGCCATCCGCTTCTTCGATTCGCCCCTTCTGTCGAGAATCGGCCCCAGTAAATGATCCCTTTTCGTGACCAAAGAGTTCGTTTTCCAATAACGTTTCGTTGAGAGCCACACAGTTAATGATACTAAACGGCATCTGACTGCGATTGCTCCATTGGTGAATCGAACGCGCGAACAATTCTTTTCCCGTTCCACTTTCCCCAAGAAGTAAGATCGTCGCTTTCGTTTTCGCAGCTCGTTTGGCCTGTTGAACAATTCCTTGAATGCCAACACTATTCCCAACAATAGTGCTGTATCGACTTTCAATCTCAGTTCGAAGGGCAGTCACTTGTCGTCTCAGCCCCTCACGTTCGAGCGCCTTTTTCAACACAATGCTCAACTGGTCATAGTCAATTGGTTTTGTTAGGAAATCATACGCTCCTGCTTTCATCGCCTTCACAGCATTCGACACCGTGACATGGGCGGTCATGACGATAATAGGCAGGGCCACACCCTGTCCTCCGGCTTTGTCCATAGGGTGTTCGCTCCCTGCCGTATCAGTGTTCTGCTCTGTCACATACTCAAGTACCTCAAATCCCGACATGCGTGGCATCTCCAAATCCAGCAAGACCATGTCCGGACTTTCCTGCTCGATGAGGTCCATGGCCTGTTTCCCATCTTCAGCAGTCACAGACTCATACCCAAACTGCTCTAATCGATCTCTCAGCATGAGCACAATATCCTCATCGTCATCTACAATCAGGACCTTCTTCATGACGTACTCCCCTTCTTTCATTATAGTGCCTTCAAAATTTCACCGAATGCCCAGAGACTCTTGCTAAATGATTTTCACCACGACAGAAGCCCTCATTGGATTCCTCCAGGCACTGTATTCACCTACCATCTACCCCGTACGACCTGACTCACTCTGACACAGAGACCATTCAACTACCTCTCTTTTAACGCTTAAAATCCCTAGGTCCGAAGAGTTGGATCACGCATTGGTTGCTGTTGGACAGGCAGTGACACAATAAAGGAGGTCCCTTGGCCGGGTTCACTTTCAACGCGAACGATCCCGCCATGGAGAGAGACAAAGCTTTTGACAATTGATAGGCCAAGGCCTAACCCTTTTCGCTGATGTGCCGAATCCTGTGGGGCCTGAAAAAATGGATCGAAGAGACTGACGGCATATTGCTCGGGAATTCCCGGTCCCGTATCTGAGACAATCACTTGCACCGTTTCCGGACTGTCTTGGGTCACTTCCACGGTGATCGTGCCTTCCTGAGGCGTAAATTTCACCGCATTATCAATCAGGTTTTGAAAAACCTGACTCAATCGGTCCCCATCAGCCACGATCAGCACGGGTTCGGATGGATACATGGTATGGAGTCGTATCGCCTTCGCATCAGCTTGGAATTCTACTTGTTCGACCATCTCTTGGGTGATCGTTGCGAGATCCGTTTTCTGCCAATTCAAGTTGAGCTTTCCCGCCGCAATGCTCGTCAAATCCAAAAGATCTGAGATCATCCGGGTTAAGCGAGCTGTATTCGCATTAATACGACATAAATACGTGGCCTGCGATTCCGTAATCGTTCCTAAAATACCATCCATCAAATTTGTCGTGAGGCCTTTGATCGACGTGAGTGGTGTTCGAAGATCATGAGAAACATTTGCCAAAAATAGCGACTTGACACGATCCAGTTCTTGAAGCTTCTCATTGGCTTCTTTCAATTCCTTGGTGCGCTCCTTGACTGTCTGCTCAAGGCCCGTGTTCAATGATGAGATTTCCTCGTACGCTTGGACATTATCCAAGGCAATCGCGATCTGATTGGCGACCGTTTTCATGACTGCGAGATCATCTTCTGTCAACGCCGCAACATCGCGACTATCAATACACAACGACCCCAAGATCCGGTCTTTTATTCGCAAGGGCACCGCTACGATTGAACGCGATTCGATCCGTTTCGCTAACTCTTGATACAGCGGGTGCACGTGTTCCCAGATTTCATGCAAGTCAGGAATTAAGAAAGATTCACCGAACAATAAGACTCGTGCTTCAATTGATTGCGGTGACGTCACGGGAATTTCCAGGGTCCGGACAAAATCCGCCACTTCAGGCTCCACCCCAACAATTCGGCAATCATATAATAGACGACGTTCACTATCGAAGAATCCAATAAGCGCACGATGATAGGGCAGCTGCTTGACCACCGTTTCTAAGGAATCGCGTAGCAACGTTTCTTGATCACGGGTGGTAATAAATGTCAAGCCCGTCTCATGTAAGACGGTTAACTGATCGACTCGACGCGCGCGCTCCATCGCATACTGTTGTTGCTCAACATACGCTCGGTGTAGTTCCTGATGCCGAAGTTCTAACGATTGCAGTTGCTCTTGTATCACCTGCTCTCGTTCCTCAATCTCCTGTTGAAGCAGCCATCGAGCCGATTGTTCACACCGTACCCTGATCCGACTCTTTCGCTTAGGCGTGGTCCAGGTAACCTTCCATTCGCAACACTCATCCCCATACGCCACACAGCGTAAGTCTTGCACCACGGCTTCTGGAGCCTTATGGACCATGGGGGGAATCATCGTGATCCCGATTTTCAATGCATGACACCAGATTTTTCCACATGCCAGTCGATACGGGCCAAAATGCCGTAACGCTCGTTCCGTCAGCGTCATTCGTATCGTGGCCGAGTGCTCATCATGAATTTTCGTCTCTATTTGATAAGAGTTCTGATTGTAATGCTGCACCCAGGAGGACGCCATTTTGTAAATATAGTGAATCGAAAATGGACGCATGAGTGTTTGAATGATCGGGGAGATCAGATTGCGTTTCCCCATGTTGAACTGGAATTGCGGATCACCAGACTGGTCAATACAAAGTTCGACGAGGTATGCGACGAATTCATTCGAATAGCCCGTCCACGGACTTTTCAAAAAGTCTGGTGTGACATGATAGGCATGGTCAGGGATTCGTTCATTGAGACGCGTGACTAACTCTTCGATCGCGCGTTTCCCCGCTTCTTCTCCATGAACTCGACTGATCGTCTCTTCGAGGTACTCCACATTTGCACGAATGGAAACCCCACTCAAATCGCAAATCGGCTCGCCTGAGAGCTCCTTCCCAAATGGACGAAATTGCATGTGCGCCTGATCAAGAATACGGCAACTGACGGGAAGATACGGTGTCATCCTATCACCTTGAAGGAGAGTTGAAGGCTCATTGATGCTTGGGATTCAGACGAACCCAGACGGTGGACATCCTCCTCATCATGCGTTAGAACGCCCACCCGATTGTCATCATGCCTGCGTGTAAGACTGTATCCCAACGACCATTGACCACGGCTGAACGATTGTTCGTGATATTGCGTTCTTCATAGAGTTTGATTTTGTATGCAATATCGATGGTCATCCTCTCAAAACCGGTTTCAGTTGTCGCGCAAGGAATAACGCCAAGCATCTTTCCATGTCTCTGACATCCCAAACCTACGCCCACGGAGAATGCATGATAATCTGCATCTGGAACCGCTGGTTCAAACGTTCTGTTTGGAATAGGCGTTTCCGAAAAGAGATATCCTCCGCGAAGTGTGATCTTCCAATGCGGAAGCATCGACGGTTCATGCCAGGTATAGGCTGAGCCCACTCTCACCACAAATGAATCCCCCCACCGTCTGGGTCGTGGCAGCACGATGCCACTGTCGAGTTGCACGTCTAAATTTTGAAACTCGCTCCAATCGGCATAGTCCACGTCGACTTCGACTTTCCAGTCTCGATCTTGATCTCGAATGGGCCACCATGCCAGTCCCATCGTGTAAACATCGGGAAGATTTAACTCAACTAATGCTTCATCAAAGTGCGCGCCATCATCAAGAAAGCTGCCTCGCAGATTGAGTGACGTGTGACTGCGATACACAAACGCAAACGTCACCAGTGGCTCACCCCTCTCGTTTCGGATAGGTGTCACTAATGTACTCAGGTTAAACCCAAAGGCCGTGTCATCACCGTTGAACTCGAGCTGTGACCCTGGGGTGATGCCAATAGCCGCAAAAGGTGCCCCTGCTGTTCGCTGTCCCTCCGCTCCACCTTCGCCAATCAGGTTGGCAAAGGTATAGACATCCAAACCGAGGCCCAGAGCGATATACTGATTGAGGTTAAACGCGATGGTCGGTTTAATATCGAAAAGTGGCAACGCGGCTTGCGTCAACACCGTGGCGAAGGGTGCCTCTTTTGGATATTCGATCAGCAGACCAAAAGGCGTATTCAGTCCTAGACCCAATGTCAGCCCGTCGACCCAGTCGACGCCAAGGTCAGGTACGTGAGCTGTGAGATAGACATGAAGTGGTGGAGGTGTCACGACAGTGCCTCCAAAATTCCCACGTACTGTCTGTCCGTTCTGGCTACGAACAGTCACCTTCCCTCCCACAAGGAGCAGTCCGCCTGAGAACTGCACTCCACGGAGTTGTGTCATCCCCGCAGGATTATAGAATACGGCAGAGGCATCATCGGCTTGTGCCGCAAACGCGGTCCCTTGACCGGACCCCGCAGCCCCTTGATCTAAGATGCGAAAGGCCTCCCCATACACGAGCAGAGGCGCACTCATCCACATGCCAATCGCCATGAGGCTGATCATGCATATTCGCCATCGCACGACGTGTTGCACCCTAGACATCACCACGAATCCCCGTATATGTCATGAGACAACTCAATGATCCCATTCAACAGAATGTTCCCTCACCAGGCTTTATGATTGTGTCGCTTGAATGCATGGCCAATCGAGGACCTTTAACGATCTCATGGTTTTTCTCCTGTAAACTGGAGGAAATAGTGTTTTGGCAAGGGATCAAATGGATCAAATTCCGTCTCGACAGCAGGCCGTAAATCTTTGAGCTGTAAGAGATGCTTGAGGATGATCGTGACCTGCACGCGACTGATGTACTCACCGAGGCAATGATGCACGGCCTTTTGGGGATCTGGATCAGACCCAAAGAGCAAGTAATTGTCCTGATCACGATGAATATTAAATTCCTGCGGATACGGAATCTTTTCTGGATCAAACATTGCGCCCAGCGTGGCAGCAAACACCACGGTGCCTGGTGCAATGGTGACCGTCTTTTTTGACCCAAGGGAAAAGGAGGCCTCCTTTGTCGTCATCCGCACAACCATGGGATTTTGTGGATTAAATCGCATGGCTTCAAACACGATCCTCTCTAATGTCTTGTCGTCGTGCTTGGCAACAGCGGCTCTGGCCATGCCTAGGGCCTCGGCTCGTTCAGGCCGCAGCAATTGTTCCACCGTCCGCGCCACAGCTTTGAGCGTGGTTTCCACGACACCCATCACCATGCCCACGAGATTTCGTCGTACACCCATCATTGTGTCGTCGAAACGCGTCTCTTCTTTTTCTTGAAAACGGATGAGTCGCTGGAGGACGGTTTCGTTCTGATCCGAAGTCTTCGTTTCACTCTTTTTTCGTGCTGTCGCCTCTTTCAAAATCAATGAATCGAGGTGCCCATTGATTTCGAGCGCGGCCCGATCCGCCTCTTTCGTCCAGTCTTCCCGTTCTTGCAAATTGAGAAAGATGTCTTTAAACAGATCCCGATACCACCGCTTGAGGACAACTTCCTCATCATGGGAGAGACCAAAGTAATCACGATTGAAACGAATAGGTATCACCCAGGCAAGATCGCTGATCACATCGATCCGATCTTTGTTCTTGAGTGGCTTCATCGCCTCTTGCACTAATTTCTCAATGATGGGTTGAATGCGTGTCGCGATCTCCGATCGTGGAACAGCTTGCATCAAAATTTCTCGCTCGCGGTGATAGTCCTCCGACTTCGCTTCCATCCCCAAAATAAACGGACCCCGTGGGGGGCCCATCTTCTGGGCATAGGGAAGGACTGAAAAGGCCTGACCTTCATTCTCTAAGATCTCTTTGACATGATGGAACTTGGTCACAATCGCAAGAGAGCGCCTCGTCACATGCCCTATTGTGAACCCGGGTATTTGAAGAATCGGTCGTTCTGCGAGTAAATCCTCGAACAGCTCTTTTGGTCGATACCTCAGCCACCCAGCCAGGAGCTCTTGTTGAGCTAAGGCCCGCTCATGATCTTGTTCTTGGCGGTCAGGAGGCGAGAGATTCGGTGTGTTGTGGAGGTGGGACAGCTCCTCAAACTGCCTCACGAAATTATCGCGTGGCAGGAAAGCGCCCTCGGCCAGCCGTCGCAGTGCGGTCAAGCTCGGATAAAAGAAGTACTCCCCTCCGCGTTCCGTGACAAATGACTTCAGACTCGTGCGAAACGCTGGTTGTGCTCCTGGGATCGTGAGCTTCGCCCGCTGGTCATCACATTGGCCAATGAGGGGATCTCGGTCAGTCGCATCCAGCCCCAAAAAGTCACCACTGTGAATCCAGTGTTGTTGAACAAATTCAAATTGGCGAGCAATACTCCCCACCATCGCCACAAAAATCAGGCCGCGTGAGCTCTTTTCAGATGAGTCTTTCTCTGGCGCATACGGAGCCCCATAGGGTATCCCACGTCGAATCATTCGATGCCGATTTAGGTGATAGCGATTTTCTTCACGTTTGCTAAAATCTCGGGGAATAGAGACTAACTGATCGCGCGGATTCGTTCGACGAATATGAGCCCCCAGTGGGCACTTGGCTCCATCGGGATCGTCCTCGACATACCGAAAGTTATTGTTGATTTGTGGATTCAGCCGATCTTTTTTAGAATCGTCCTTCCTGTGAGAGAGCTCTAAAGGACATCCACTCCGCCACCGTCCCATGAGTTTGGCTGCAAGGAGTTCTTTCGCACTTCCGGCTTCCTGGATGGTCTCCTGATCCCACAGTCCCTGAGAATCTTCCTCGAGAAACTTTTCAAACTCAGGCACGTCTTGCTCCAACTTTCTGAGAACCAGATACGTGCCATTCCTTCGAAGTTCGTCATGTATGGGCGCATCTGCCACTTCCCCTAATTCATCTTGATAGCCTAAGAGAAACTCCCCTGGTTTGATTGGCAACCAACTCCCTTTGGCTTCTCCCTTTTTGATTTCCGTCGGATGACCTTGCCCTGGGCACATTCCTATCTTGTCTTTCTCGTCGTCATAGAGGTCTTCTACCCCTTCAAGAAACGGCTGGCTAATGCCATCGGCATAACCAAAATGTTCCTTGCCTTTTAACGCGCCCGTGAGCGCCTCCCCCTGAAGCGTGATCTGAAGGCATGTCACTTGGGGATACTCCGAATCGATCGATTGGAGTACCGTGGCCCCTCGTTGGAGTTCTGAATCCGTTTTGGCTGTCATCATAATCAGGACGTGAATCTCATTGTCCTGAAAGGCCGCGTCCCAATGCTTCGGCGCCACAAATGTCTGACGCTGGTCCCCTTCCCCTGTACTGGTAGATGCCCCAGGTGTATCTCCAAGAATCGAGACCGCGCGCGAGCGCATCCCTTCCTGAAATTCTTCTGGAAACGTCTTAACAACTGATGGGGGTAATCCTAACGCTGCAAGCCCCGCGGAACTCACGGCCACATTCACCGTATACGGCGGTCGACAGACCGTGTCGTCGGGCCCTACCCAGCTTTCTGCGGTCGTAATGCAGAAGTTCGCATCTCGTTTCACGCCGTCAATCAGAATTGCATGCATCCACGCACGACCTTGATCCTTTGAATGTGCTGGAATGTGATAGGCCCGATAGCTCGCAACCTGAGCGGGATATCCACGTAAAATGTTACCTTGAATATCAGAAAGATTCGCTTGCAATGATGATTCTCTTGGCATCACACGTCCTCTCTAACCATGAGCTCTCACAGTTGTTGAGTCTTCACTCAACTCCCGCACCAGGCTCGTCGTTTGTCGGATACTCCCGATCTTTATATGTTGGTGAGGCTAATTCCTCAAGATATTGATGAACGATCGTTTGCCAGTCGTTCGATAATGGCTCAGTGAGCGCGGGAATGATCTGCTCGATAAACGCATCGGTCTTGGATTTCCAGTCTAAGGCTCGATTGACTGCTCCTACTGTTGCTCTGGGGTAATTGGCATAGAACAGATGCGCCGGAATCTGATGGTCCCGAACATACTTGATAAAGCGATTGGCTGGACGTGCGCCACGCCATCCGACGCAATGATGAAAGATAAGATTCAGTGGGCCTTCATCGATTTCTGCGAACTCCATGAGATAGCCATCCAGATTTTCGTCAAAATTACTCGCAAAGAGAAGGTGGGGTCCATCAAGGCCTGGCAGTGTGTCTTGATCCAGGATGACCCAGCGCGCATAGTGAATGGTCTGCATCTTTCGTATGTCTTTACTTCGCGCCTTCTGAGCCCAGTCGAGAATGATCCGTAAATGTTCGAGCCACGAAATTTGATTCGCTAGATCCTTTTTTTTCACCAGATAGTTCAGCCATGTGATGGCTGGCACTTGTCCAGGGACCTCAGCCATCGTAAGCCACTCACGCTTGTCATCGACAAACTTCTTAAGCAACACAGCGGGATACATTCCTGGCATTACGCGGGCAACGGCGGTCAATGCCGTAATGTTTCCCCCTAGTTGTTTCTCTTGGTCGTTCATTGGCGATTCCTTATTCCCTCGTGTGACCAGTCTGGGTCAATCATTGACAAGACACAGTGTTCCATTAGCTCTGCTACGGAGCTATATCATATCTAAGGGATACGACGATGCCTTACACGCTGGAACAGATATGCAATCATGATGGACGATGATAAATGTATGACGAGCCTTGCACGAAGCTCAACGCAAGTTACATGCTCACCGGCGTGAACCCCTGGCGTTGGCATTGAAGACACCTGCTAATGGGGGCGGAAGACTCAGATGCCTGACTCCATCGATGGACGTCGTTTCTCTGAGTATGTCGAGCCTGCGTATCCAATTCGATACGCATGGTATCCAATAAGATACAGACTAAGAAATTTTACCTATTTCTGTAACAGTTAGTCCCGCGCAAGTATTCAAGTAGACTTTGGATTGTGACTTCTGAATCACAGGCCAAAACAAATACGTATCCCATGCGTGAGCACCCGACTCAGAAATTTGAAGAAGTCGCATATGTTCGTTTGAGTATCGAACTTATTCCATCTGAATGAGCCCGCCACAAACAACGCTCCTCCAAGTTGCACGATCCCTCCCATACTTAACAACACTCCATAGTCGGTAGACCCAGAGTGCAAGCCCTTCGTCCTCACCAAGAGACTATCCGTGGAATAAGGCTTCATGTGCATGATCTGCCGTAAAGGGACTTGACCTTTTTCCCATGAAAAATTATATGAATCGCGATGCGAGGAGATTTTATTTGAACGATACCAAAATATGATTCACCCAATTCTCTTCGATTGAGTGCTGCAAGGCTTAAGGTGGAGGCTTCAATGCGATTCATCCTGATCTCTTACTTGCGTGCGATTCTCCCGCTCTCAAAGTAATTCTTGACAAATAAGGTAGGAACTTTACGATAGATCCTGCTCAAGATGGAACACTCGACCAATGAAATAATCTGAAAACCCATCATTCAGGTTGACTGCGCAAACAGATATCACCGCAGGGGACTCAGCTTTAGTCAGGAAAACTATTCGACGTTGCCGTATCGAGGAGAGATTGCATGGGAACACAGGAACAATGGTAGTTTGGCCTTGGGGGGACGATCATAGGCTTCACGTTCAAAGCCACACTTGAGCAGTGGGCCGATAAGAAAAAAGTGAAGAATGAGATTAAACCAGATCTGTATACCCATTTCGTCACACAATTTTTGATGGAGACTTCACCTGAAACACTCGAGTGCAATTTGAGGCAAGTTTATCTTCAATTACCAATATTGGGCGACCTCGACGTACTTCAGGCGATCCGCAACTATCTCAAAAAAACCTCTATCAAAACGACCGCAAGGAAAAACGATCTGACTAAAGTCATCCATACTATGAGAGAGGACATCTATACGCGAACGCCGAAAAAAACAAGAGAAGCCATCAAAGGCATACTGGAGAAGAGCAGGAAAGATCCGAACATAACTATTCAGGATTAACCGCCACCAAGAAGCTTGCCTCGACAAATCATCACACCGATTCAAGAAGGGCAGCGCAAAAAGACTTTGAGTCGCGCCCAACTTTCCTGTCAGTCGGACACACTGCTTGAAACCTCGCCGATAAACATCAGATTCCCTATTTTTTTTTGAAAATGACTCCTCACCGATTTTGTTTAGGTTTAGGCTTGGACGTCCACTGGATATTGTAAAGACCGCACAAAATACAAACGTCGATTCTTACCTTCCATGCGAAGGAATGCACTGCTGGTTTTGATGATTCTCATCGTAATCATTCTGTACACGCGGCGATTGAGAAAGAACAAACGCCTTTCGTTAGACTGGGAATACCCTCTTTGCGTCTAATGGTTCTAGTTGATGTAATAGTTCCGATAGTGTGAACGGCAGACAGTTCTTCTCCCATATCCGGGATGGATGACAAAACGTCGCCACCCTAAACCAGTATTCTCATAATATTTTCACTTCCCTTAAAAACGCTAGCATAATTTCACAGGGAGACATTCGTCCTCACCCGGGCACCACGGTCTCAGTCACCGAAGCCCCACAGTGCTCACACGTGAGAGCAGGATTCATAGCATGCGACTCAATATGTAACGTTGAAGTCTTGTGTCCCGCACGCATCACGGTATCATCCCACTCACTTGACTGTATTTCGATAGTCTTGAGTAGCCAGTAGGCGCTAAACACCCAAATCGCGGCCAACTCTACGCCAAACGCCACATACTGCCAGCGTTCCGTCAGCAAGAGGATTAGGATCGCTGAAATAGGAAACACAATCATCGCATTGCTAAGACGTTTGTACCATGTTTCATAAAATTCACGTCGATGATAAAACACCGCGTTCGTATCAGCTCTGAGCTCGCCTAAGGTATCGACCGACCTCCAGCGAGAGACGTACACGAGGCAAGCGAAAAACCCGAGAACACAGGTGACATGCCACCAAGGCAAAGGATTAATCTGACAGACCGCAAGCAGCGAATCGGGACCACAAAGCTCAACGACGCTCTGGGGACGTTTTGTCGGAAACCACGCGATCCCTAAGGCGAGCAGCCCGGCTCCATTCAGGGCCCAATTCTCCTGCTGACTAAATCCTCGATAGAGGAAGAGAAACGCTCCGATGGCACAGAGAGCGCCCACAAACAGATTGCGCATTGGCGAGTAGTAATACGCACTCATGGACGACATCAACTCCTGTTGAAACGCATAGCCTCCCCACCAAAGAAATAAAGGAAACAGAAACGCAATCGCGGCCATTCCAGCACGCAGACAAATGTACGTCCATAAAATATGATCATGAATGTTCTCGTTATGCATGTCTGTGCTCCTTTGCCTCAGCTCACAAAACGTTTCCGACCTCGACTATCTTAGTTGTGTTCTGAAAGCATACAGTCTTTGGCTTATTTTTCAAGTCCGAACATTTTCCTTTCAAGGATTCGTGTCTCACGTCGCTATCATGGATATGGCAACCCATCGGGTATTGAGTTGGCGATTCTTCAATACCATGACTTAGATTTTTTTGAGTGGAATCGTCGGGGAAGGCCTTTGCCCAGCATAGACCACCTAAGATCTTCAATTCAGATCAAAGTTCTCAGTTTACTTCGCACTTGCTTATCAACTCTTGAAAGTAGCTGAAGTCTTCATCAGCATGGACGGGAACGGTAGTTGAGTCGACAACGTGTTTGTGGAGCAACGATGGGGCGCAGTGTGAAATATGCAAAATGCTATCTCAAGGACTATAAGTGCCCTCACTTGACTAAGATGATTCAAGAACTCTTTACGCCAAGACAGTAGAGCCCGCTCCTGACTAGCCTTCAGCCTGTCGAGATTCGAAAGGATTACACGTAGGTGAGCTTGGAATGATTAGCGAGAGTGGACTAATGCGTTCTGAAGGATGCGTTTGAGATGACTGGGTTGCGTCTGAGTGACGAACACCTCATGACACCCATCAAATTGTGCAAACTCTTTCGCAGCTAGGGCCAACGAAGAGGCGAATTCGTCGATTTTTGATTTGGTGGTAAATCGTGGTTCTAAAAAAATAGCCTTCATTTCAAAGCGACCATCTTTTCGGTGGGACTTGCAATCCATGCGGCCAATAAACTGATCTTCGAAAACAAGCGGGAGACAATAATAACCAAATTGGCGTTTAGATGCAGGAACATAGCATTCGATCACATACTCGAAATGAAACACGTCGCGAAGCCGCTCACGTTGAATCGTCAGATTGTCAAAGGGGGAAAGAATCTGAAGGGCCTTACGTCTTAGGGGCTGCGTTGCTTCGAGAGTGCTTGGCTCAACCCACAACTGCACACCATTTTCACGAATGGTGCATTGACGTAATGTGCCCTCGTCGACGCGACGTTGGAGCTCTAATTTTAGCAAGCGGCCGATCGCAATATGTCGAGCACCTGCAGCGAATGTCGCATACGTAGCACAGCCATGAGCAAGAAGCGTCGAATCCACCAAAAAGACAACGAAGTCATCGAGCGTTGGGATGTTCGAGTCTATCCCGGGTGGGAGGATGCGCTGAGTCAAATCGTAGGACTTCTCAAAACCCTCGCGTCCACTGATCATCAAATCGCCCTGAAAATACAATTGTTCTAAGGCCAACTTCGCTGGCTTCCAATCCCACCACCCTTCACTCTTTTTCTTTGCCTGTCCAAAATCACGCGACCGGAGAGCGCCCTGCTCTGTGATGCGAGCCATGACTCGTCGCATCATGGCTCTGTCCGACATGACGGGCTGATCTCGGAACTTGGCGGCATGCAAAAGAGTGAATCTGTAATCCTCTATCGGACGGAAAGCGGCGACGGGGAACCGATACTCGAAGATGCGGCGCTGTTTCAACAACTGATCGATATTGGTCGGCGTAAAGTTGGGGACTCGGCTAAACAAGACGTGATTGTGTGCTCGAACAACAACAGAAATCGTATCAATCTGAACATAGCCCAGATGCCGAATCGCGCCTAGTGTGCCAGCAAGTCCTTTCCCGAACGGCTGCTTAGCTCCTAGGCCCTGCTTCGACAACGCAATGCGCCGTAATGTTTGCAAATCGATTGTATTCATGTGCTGTATTCAATAATATTGTTTAACGAAAATGCTTACAGGGAAGAATCAAACTCCAGTTCATAACTGGCTTCGTCTATTCTAGACGTTCTCACCACCACGTGTTCTAGTACTCATCAATTAAGACACTCTCGAATTTGTGTCTCAAACTCTGCTGAAGCGTTCAGCCAAAATTCGACGCATACGATTGAGTTGGAGGAAATTTTACAAAATGTAACTGCTTCCCCTCAATGTCCCTTGAAACGCAACTGTTGATGTCAAAGAACCAACTATACTCATGTTCATATTGCCATACCTCCCTCTTCACAGATAACACGCTTATTACTTGGTCAATAAGTTCCTGGTCCTCCAATGGGACTTTCAATGGATCAAGCATGACTCGACTTTGCTTATATCTTATGGGCGTTGGTAGCCTGTAATCGAACTTCGCTGTATCAATCTTTATACTTATTCCTTCAAGTTCGCTTGCATAGTGAGACCATATGAGTATGTCTTCAGGAGGTGGAATGGTATTCACATTAGAGAAGCATAAGACCCTAAGATTCGATACTATTTCCTATTTTCTTTATCCAAGGTTCCCTGAAGCACCAGCAGAGCATATTTTTGCATGTGCTCTATCAATTTAAGATTTTCACTCGCTCCAAATTTCCTCTTACGTTCAGCAGGTGTAACGGACGATTATCTTTAATAGGCTTTGCCATGCCGCTGCACGGAGCCTAAGCAGATATTTCCCTTGGGGATATAGATTCAAGCCGAACTGAAAGTCATTCGTATTCGCTATAGCCGCTAGCGAATAGTGGTGTGCTGATATGGGCTGACTGTTACACTGATGTGGTAGCTGACTGATAACTGCCTTCAACGGTGAAGCCAAGGAATTCAACCATTTTTTGTATTTCAGCGGCTGGTTGTCCAGGTGTAATTAGTCGTTATCGACAATAGAGGGAATCGTCCGTGGCTTGGCATGAGGAGTGTTGTTGGTGACAGTAATCAATCCACAATCATTCGGTTGGACCATTCAACTGATGATTCCGTCTATGACCATAAGTGAAGGCGTCAGTGTCGCCGCCATCGCAGGGCTATTGGCAGGATATATTTCCGCTCGCTGGGCTGCCAAGCAGCCGATTGTTCAAGGGTTGCGATATGAGTAAACCTAAACGTTGTTCATTAAGGGGGTGATTGCGAATTATCGTAGAAATGGTGAGTGATGTTTAGAATGAAGTTGGCATTTGGAGACAAGTGCCTTGCCCCCCATTGGGGATTGTCTCCCAGAGGGGAACGAGATGAAAGAATGTGGAGTGCGGGTGCGTGGCTTTCCCATGCCTATGTTGTGAAGCAAGCAAATTGACCCCCTATCTTAAGCCCATTCTCCATCATAGAGAATCCACGTTATCTACGACAGCCCCTAAATTTATATCATGTGCAATTTCCTTGATTCGAAATCATGAATATTTTGAAACTCATGGTTCTGGTCCTGATTGTTGAGGCCAGTGGTTGTGTCATAAGAAAACGCTAAATGTCAGAAAAGTTGAATGTCCCCTTTTGCTGGCTGATGAATATTTTGAAAGTCCAAATACTTTAGAATGTTTTCGCCTGAATCAAATCTTCTATCAAAAGCTGTCGCTTTCATAGAGTGCAACCTTTACTGCTCGGGCTCGTCTCAGAGAGAGCACGTGGATGAATGAGCGTGGAATGCGAGTGCTTGCATTGTTCTATTCTATATCATAACGCAAGCAACTTGATAATCATCTAGCAGGCTCCTGACCTGGGCGGTACAGTTGAGAGACTGGTCAAGAGTTTCTCAACCTTCTAACCCTAAGGAGGAGCCATGGACAAAATGTATGGCGGGATTGATCTTCATGCCAACAACAG
>JAJDBM010000035.1 GCA_029261355.1 Nitrospirales bacterium
AGCACTTTCAAGATGAGTGCCGCTCGTCGCTTGGCCGTCCATCGTTCAATGGGGGCATCCGAGGGTCGTGCCATTTTGTATCCTCCTTTAAGATATTCGTTATGTCTTAAAGGTGGTCTCACTTTCAAGGGGAGCAGTATAGGTTTGCAGACTTAAAATATAAGTATAAATATGTAAATGGCGCGCCCGGAAGGACTAAGTTCGAACTCTTTGTTCGAAATTCTAGAAGAATGGAACAAAATTCATTCGAGGAATTCAGTTATGCATAGCCTATCTCTTTAGTCTCGCAAAAGTTCTCGATTTCATTTGCCACTTCAGTGGGACGTTTACAGTTCCTTAACTTATCAGTATCGCCGGGAAATAGGATGATTCGATTTGCGAGGAATCTATAGCACGCTCCCAGCGGCTGCCGCACGGCTTCAAAGTATTTGGTGTCAGATCACCGGTAAATACAAAAAAATTAGAACAGAAAATGAACTCGAAACCAAAATATGCCAAATCCGCAACCATGGTAAGAAACAGCCCCTTACTGTAAAGGAATTGCCTGATAGGAAGAAATTACAGGAAGAATTCAAGACTTTCAGTCAAGGCTAAAACTGTCCAATGCAGAAACTAAAACAAGATATCACTCACCATTCGGAAATGAGCAAAGAGACACAGAATGCTATCTTATCAGATAAAGACATACAATCCTTAAGGCCCCTCGTACGTGTACACACAATAAAACGCACGTCCCGGAGATGTAAGATAATCATCTTCCAGGCCATGCGGGACCGGCTCAGGTAAGCCGATCCCGTTTTACATGAGCTTTGAACAAAACCTGCTTGCGCAGATTGCTGAACCACATACAGGCAAATCCTTTGAGTTCCCGCTTTAATATAATGTACCTCATGAGTGGAAAAGATACTCTTTGAAAGGCATACTTCTACCTAATTACCGGCATGTCCAATCAATCCTTGCCCGCCACGGACACACCAATAGTAGTGCTGCTCGGTCTTGAAAGCTGAATCAACAATGTCCGGACCTGTGGCGCCACCGGAAAAGTCTGCGACAAGTCCTCGATCTGCAAAATCAGGTCTTGTTGTGGTTGACCAGTATTTTGCAGATTGAATTGTGGTAAACGGATGTCCCTGCGGCAAAGCAGGTGAACTCTTATTCGGATCAATTAAACTCGTAAGTTCCTCAATAGTAGGGGAGCGCCATCCCATACGCCCGCCAGCGAGCCGCCAGGAGCAATTCACCGGAGAACTGCGAAAATTACTTGAAGCTGTTGGCGATTTTTCCCAAACTAACCCCGTTTCTTTATCTAGCACGGCCTCATTATTAAATTGGCTCAGAACAAGAAATCGAGATGAATCATTGATCTGCGTGTCCCAGCTCTGCAGACCACCGGCCCAAAGAACGGATGAGGATAGTATCGAACTCAAAGCCACAACAATAATGATTGACGGTTTATGTATCATATAAACATCTCCTTACTATTTAAATTATTCGTGATTCAGAATTGATGGAATACTGGAACTTCTGACAGATTAGTAGAAACGGCGGTGCACGAGCATGACACTTTATGTTCGGATAATTATACAACTCATAACCTCAGCTAATAGTGCGCAAGTTTAATCAAACCTCATAAATGAAGCGATACTCTGAAATCAGATATGATTGCATAAAAAGAAGAACAGTCTCTGCCAACTGAATCCCTAAGCATCCGAATGAGAACATTTCTCTTTACTTTCTAAAATATTTTTGCTTTTGTTATGGAAAGGAAATAATAGTTAGGAACAACCTACACACTTTGGAGGGTTCAAGTGAGCATCCAGGAGATAGCCCGTGGAGTCGAGAAGTGCCGGGAGCCACAAAAGTTCAAGGCGATATTGAGGAAGTTATATAGCTGCGTCCCATATAAGTGTCTGGCATATGGGTGGGGCTATTATCAGGATTATCAAATTGCATTTTGGGGAGACGTAGATTACCCCAAACAGTACCTGAATTTTTACATGGAGGAAGGGGCTTTACGAGTCGACCCTCTGTTTCGTAACTGGTTAGAAACAGGAAAGTGCCAGATGTTGGACGAATTGGTGAAAAACAAAGACTGCCGAAAAATTAATATCCGCTATTTAAAGAAAACCCGAGAGGCTGGTCTGCTACATACAATAGCCGCTGGCACTAAAGAGGATACAGGGACAACATTCTTCGCTGCCACCTTTGAATCAGAAATGGAATGCAGAAACTACATTGAAATATTTACTACTTGCGTTCCTCTACTTTCTCTTGCTCTGAGAAAAGCCTATTCATCCAAACTCACAAAAAAACAACACCAAGCTCTCGATCTTCTCAGTCGCGGCAAGAGGCCCAGAACGATAGCCAACCAGCTTAAATCTACCGAGATACGCGTCCAGGCATATCTCAAAGAGGCCAGAAAAAAATTACAAGCGGACACCAATGAACATGCCATTAGAATAGCCACAGCTACAGGCCTGTTCTCGATCCCCCTGACTTACAGTGATTGATAATAAATATAGAGGTGGCCCTGCAAGCTTCCCCAAATGAAGTGCAGAGAAAATGTAGAGCTTTTGTGTACTTGACGAAGAAGCTTACACAGTCAAATTCTAAGTAAAATTATGTAAATGGTGCGCCCGGCAGGAATCGAACCTGCGACCCTCGGCTTAGAAGGCCGATGCTCTATCCGACTGAGCTACGGGCGCATGTCTTATTTATCAATGAGTTAGGTGAGTCGGCATCTTCGCCAGAATGGGCTCTTGTTAAATAGGTGTTAAAAGTAGAAGCAGCAGCCTTCAAAACTTTCATTTGAAAGCTATTATAGCGCTTAAAGACCGCCATTGTCTTGTGTCCACTAATTTTCATAATAGTTAGATGGTCTTTGCCGGCTCGTCTCATGTTCGTAATGGTGGTATGACGAAAGTCATGAAATTGAAAGTCACTGATTTGTACTCTACGACATGAACCATTGAAAGCCGTCTTGATCGAACCGACCGACACCCCTTGGCAAGAAGACCTGCGCCTCACCAATATAACGCACCTTATACAGGCGTTTTAATAATTCCGTCAATTCGCTAGTCCTTGGAACGACCCGCTCATCATCAGTCTTCGTATCTTGTGCCTTTAATTTAATGACGTCCTCTTTTTAATCCACACAGTCTCGGGTTAACCCAAGAATCTCACCTAACCGCATCCCAGATTGCTAGACACTCAAGTTAATCGCTTAGAGGTGGTAGGCAGAATGCGATTGCAAGCGATCAAACTCTCATGAACTCTGAAATGATGTGAATAAATGCGACTGTGGAGAAAGCGAGGTACTGATTCTAAGTAGGTGTTTGACCTGAGTGCGCTTACAAAGGAATCACCCTTAGCTGTTTGAATCGTGCTTTTGGTCTCTTCTTTCACTGATGTGGCGAGACAAGTTACCTATCCGTACATGTAGGTGTGAGCTGCCTGGGATGAGGTGACGAGAAGGTGGTTGGAAAGTGAGCCGATTGGCTAGGTTGATGGGTTTCCAGATCTGATGTTCTCTTAGAACATGCGTGATGGCATTAACAATTCGAGTCACTATTTTTACATCAAACACAAGAATCCATTACCGAAAAATCGTTTCATTCGGGTCAATCTCTACTGGCACACATTGGTAACGATGTCCCTCATCTCTGTACTTATCCTTACCTTCCCTGCATTCCTGTTTTGTGGTGAATGCATCCACGTATATCCATGCAGCATGCAGACCCAACTCAGAATTAATGATCTGATTTTTCTTCGCACCCCATAACACCCATGTGGATTCAGCAAAGGTTGCCAGAACCATTGACAAAGTCAGTAGTAGCATACTGACAAGTAGTAGATATCGTGCCATGTAGTCTTTTTCGATTGTGTCCGTGTTGCCAGAATGATACGCAGATAATTTCTAAAAAAACTAGTATGGGGGTTGATAGATATAAAACTGACTGTTACGGAAGACTCCACATGCCGCCAGTAAACCATCATAAGAGTACGGAGCTTATGGAATTCATGGAGGAATGTCGTATTTTTATTAGTCTGGATGCTGAACTGTTGTCTTCCAGATCCAAGCAAACACGAGACAGGCGGCCAGAGTAAATGTCAGGTCAAACGTTTCCATGAGGAGCACATTTCCTTTACATAGCATTGAACTCAGTACTTATTCATGGTGGTCAGAATATGACCGAAACAGATATTCCTCAAAAGAACTAGAAGCAAAGATCGAGAAGAGTCATTCTTCGTTAACATCCAACAACGAACACATCTAATTATTTTGTAATACGTGTCCTGAATACCTCGACCGGGACACATCAGAATGCTTCGTGAAAGAATATACTCACGGCTTCGTATCTATTTCGATACAGGGTATATCGCGACCGATACCTACCCTGCCCCGTCCTTCCTTTCTAAACAAGAAAAATCAGAGGAATACTTCTTGCTCAATCTCAATATTACGGAAGAAAGGCTGTCCAAGGTATTACACCTATTCTTTCTGGAAACAAAAGGGGAAACCGTGCCTGACGATAATTATCTAAAAGGATTAGGTGGCTGGCTCATCCTTATTGGTCTTGTCATCATTCTTGCACCTGTCAGAAATATTTTTATAGTGTTTCCTGTTTATACAGAATTATTCTCTAATGGATCGTGGGCTCAGATAACCACACCAAGCACCGAATCGTATCACCTCCTCTGGGCTCCTGTTATTATTGGCGAAATAGCTATCAATAGTGGGATCATTCTTGCTTGGCTACTTATCGGATTCCTCTTCTTCTCAAAAAACCGAATCTTCCCTCTTTGCTTCATTAGCTTGTTGATCTTTTCTGCGGTATTTATCCTTGTAGATGCACTTGCAATTAATTTGATCCTTCCTAATGAGGCAATATTCGACTCCAATACTAAAAATGAATTTCTACAATTTTTATTTTCAATCACGATTTGGGGACTTTATTTTCGAAAATCCAAGCGTGTCGCTGCGACATTTGTACAGTAATCTTACGAAAGAAGACGATCTAGCCAGGGGTTCAACTTGAGCCCACAAAATATGATATTTTGCCGACCTCAGCTTTGGCATCTAAACCCTATCTAACAAGATGCCTACATTTCTAAATATAGGTATGACCACTAGAAAAAAGCATTGCCAGTTGATTTCGAAGATTGTTTCAGGCCCGAAAACAGGGGTTGATTGAGGTGGGTTGGATGCGGCTATTCAGTGCAAACTTGCTCACGGTGAATGATCTCCCAAAGGCCGTAAGGCAGAAGAAGACATCATCCCTGTTGTCCGAGGAACGTATGACTGTGACCATTGGGAAGAGTTAGAAAATCTATAAAATCTCGCCCATGGGCGCTTGGCACAGAGACGAGGATACCATTCTTTCTTGGTTCAGAAGGAGGAATCGAGTCAATCCTTGCAATCTTCTTTGAGCCTCGTTGCACTTCCAAGACAAAGATTTCTTCAGTATTGCGCAACAGATGATACACCCAATCGAAAATTTCTAATAATCCCTCGTTTACGACGAGAAGTTTGGCCGGCTGATTTGTGAAGGCTAAGAAAGGGTTTAAAAAGGTGTGGCAGATTTTGGAAAAACAAAGACAGAACAGACTCAGGTCAGATGACGAAGAGATCACTAAAAATGATCGAAATGGAAGTCCAGCCGTAACACTAAGCGGAACGGAAAAGAAAGAGAAGGTGGGTGAGTCGGCGTAACCTATAGAAATTGTTGGTCGGGGCGAGAGGATTCGAACCTCCGACATCCTGCTCCCAAAGCAGGCGCGCTACCGGGCTGCGCTACGCCCCGATCCTGTGTTTTCAACGACTTATAGATTTGTCCGATGTGGGTTTTTCATCAGGTGTTATTAGGGTGTTACCGGCATACGTCTCAAGCATCAATGCGGCTTTGTGCAGATCCGCTGGCTCAATGGAATTATAGCGGCGATGCATTTGTTCAGATTTGTGCCCTACAATCTTCATCGCTGTCATGGTGTCCACCCCTGCTCTCCTCAAATTCGTCGTGGCCGTGTGGCGAAAGTCATGGAGACGCAGATTGCGAATCCCTGCTCGTCGACAGGCCGCCGTAAACGCTGTCCGCGGATTTTTCCACGGTTTCCCTTTATACAGGAAAACCCGATGGGTGTCTAGGCTTCGCTCCTCCCATAATTCCGAAAACACGGCATAGACAGCTTGCGTCATGGGGACAACTCGCGTTTCCCCATTTTTGGTCTGCCGAAGAGTAAACTCTCGCCGTCTCAAGTCCACATCCGGCCATTCGAGCTTGAGTAATTCCCCTCTCCGAGGGCCCAGGTTCTGCGCAATGATCAAGAGGCGCAGCAGATGGGGGGCGGCGTACGTTTTTAACTGTTCCCACTCTTCGAGGCTCGCGATCCGGTCCCGCTCATTCTTAGGGTTGGGCTTCTCGACATGAGTCGCGGGGTTATCGTGAATCAGCTGAAACCGGGTTGATCGAGCCACATTGAACATATGCGTTAAAGCGGTATGATCGTGATTGATCGTCTGCATCGAGGCTGCCTGCGGGCGATCGGTGCGCTTCCATCCGCATGTCGGACAGGTCGCTCGCCCAAAAGAGTGTCCACAGCTTGGGCAATTCATGCGCGTATACCGTACTCGCTGATTGCGGTAGGCCGCGATATCGTCTGGCCTTATGGAGACAAGCTGCAGATCTCCAAAGAAATCCACCAAATGACTGACTTTCAGTTTTCGGTCCTCATAAGTCGTCAATTTTCGCACTTCTTCTAAACTCAAGTAGGTGTCAGCCCACTCCCGAAATGTCAGGGCTTGCGCTCGTTCGAATGCGGGACTCACGATCTGTCCTGCCAGGAGTTTCGTCTTAATGATGGCTTCCTGATCTTTCGCGTACCCTCGATGACGGGAACCCACTTTCCATCGTTTCAGTTTTCCGATCCCCTTTGGAGCCAGTCGAAGATATTTCCCATCATCCAGGACAACAAACTCGACATAATAGCTGTCGCGTCGCTTGGTCAATCCCATGACTACCTCCTTATCTCCATTATTCTCTCTTATTATCTATAATACGGTTTAAGCTTCTCCTTTGCGCGTGCGCCGTTCTCTTGTAAGATTCTTTTTATAATATAAACTATTACATGAACATTTTATTTTCAGAGACTCGCGATCAGCAGGGTCGGCAAGGCCTTCAGCTCGTTGGTTGTCATCGGGAAAATTTTCAAGTTTTCCAATAGTACCTTTCAACCATGTTGAGGAATCTTTTGACCGCCGAGGGTATCCGCTCCCTTTAGATTGTCTGAGAGTCCAATTTTTTCAAGGAGGCATGAAGAGCGTAGCCAAATCTGAAGAGTAAACAATGCCATCGTGGCACCTGATTGCTCTCTTAGTATTCACAGAAAACTCATGTGTAACATGAAGATTATTGAAGTGCTGAGACGACCTGAACGGTCTAAGATGAACGTAAAGGAAAAGTATGGTTGTGTCGCAAACAGGAATGGGAGACGAACAAAAACCCAGCAACCGATTGGACTACGCCGCCAGCGAATAGAACATTTGGGCGAACGTCTGCTTCTAGCTCACGTGGATTTTCATCTGCCCTTTCTTGATCATGGCCATGACTTCGATGCCAGCTAAGGTACGCTGCGCCGCGTCAAAGGTTTTGAAGCCCAGCATGGAGCGTGTCAGTCGTTTAATGCGTCGATGATCTTGCTCAATGATGTTGTTCAGATATTTGCACTGTCGGATCTTGATGCGCGTGTTGTGGTCTCGATTCACCAATTTGAGGCCCGCGGTATTAGCGCCGCTCTGATCAATATTCACCAGGCTGGGTTTGCCATTTTGCTTGATGGCTTTCTTGAAAAAGCGCCGCGCGGCTTGACGATCACGGGTGGCAGTTAAGAGAAAGTCGATGGTGTGGCCTTGCTTATCCACGGCGCGATAATAGTATGTCCATTGGCCTTTCACCTTGATATACGTCTCGTCCATTCGCCAGCGCGTGCCTACCCGTTTCTTCTTGTGTCGAAAGGTGGCGTCCAGTTGTGGGGAGTAATGAATCACCCAGCGATTGATGGTGGAGTGGTCGACGGAAAATCCCCGTTCGACCATCATCTCTTCAATATCCTGATAACTGAGCGCATATGCGAGATACCAGCGCAGGCTTTGGAGGATCATGCCGCGTTGAAAGTGGCGTTCTTTGAAGGATATGGTGTCCATCAGATTTTCCTCTGAAAAGGGCGTATGCTACCATAGCTCGCTATTTGCGACACAACCAAACCCACCCTGTATGCTTACATTAGGACTGCCGGTGGGTGAGTGCACAGACTTACAAAGACCAATAATTCGGAACTGGATCGGACCATTGATTTACCGTGTTTCTGTCTCTTGCTTTCACAAAATCTGGAATGGAATCACATCGGCTCTAAGGCCATTTACACGATGTACTATAATTTTGATCGGATGCATTCGACGCTAAGAGTCACATCCGCTATGGCGTTTTCGTATAAGACGTGCCAAGAGAGGATGTTAAAGGCTTACATTAAATAGTCGCTGGTGCTTTCTTATTGTCCTACTCCCGCTGGTATTTCGAAACTCGTTTATCGACAGGTCTTGAATTATTTGAGGTCGCCATCTTGAGACATTCAGTTTCTCTCGATCTAGCCCACATTCTAAAAACGGATAAGAAGGTATGGAAGTCCCCACCATCCGAATATGACCCTTCTTACCGTTTTGAAGAGTCATCACTCACAACTACATTTACGCCATTCTCTCAAAGAATCTATGCAAACGAGGCCACATTAGGTGGGAACTTCAATCAAACGATTGTGTGTAGCGTGTGTAAAGAATCCATTAAATTGGTCGTCAACCAGCAGCGAATGTTGGTCATCGCTGCATCAGACTTGAAAAAGAACCCGGCGTTTACCGAGAAACTTATTAAGTCGCTGCGCCGTAGTGGTAGAGGAGGCCTCCTCCTCGCGATCACCTTGTTTGTGATCGGTCTCTATTCTTCATATTACACTGATCTCAGCTTCATACACGCAGCAACTGCAGTACTAGGATTTGCCTTCGTTTCATTCCTTATCTTTGCCAGTGACGACATACAACGAGGTATTTTAAGTGAATTGCGCTCACCCAGGCGAGATCTTCTTGTGTCCCCAAAAGAACTGCAGCGTCTAAAGCTGACTACACCAAAATTTGCGCAAGAAGCCTCCTTCGTTCGATCCATTACCTTGTCATTACTAGACAATGATGGTGACCATACATTTCGCCATGATCCTGTCGGTAGAACTGAATACGAAAGCGGGAACACAACCTACAGGACTGAAAATACCGGTGCCGACCTAACACAACTCACTGCACGCTTTTTCCATGAGACTGATAAGGAGTTTCTTCAATTGGGTGGCAGAGATGGCGTTTCTAGACCGTCCTGGGGCTCTGATGAAATTCCGAACCTGGAAAACTATGAGAAACAGGATGTTATTAACTTCACCGAAAAAGGCATTAGACCTGTTGGCTATTCCATCACCTTAGTGTTTAATTCCGCGTTATGGGCATTTCTAATATCGCTCCCGCTGACCATACTTGGAGCTTTTTTCCCAACAGCGGGACACGACTATAGAGTACATCGCACCGGGCTCGTTTCCGCATTTGTAGTCGAGTACATCAACGACGACTTTTTTCAATTATGGGTAGTCCTATTCATCGGTGCGTGCATCCCTGCCTTTTTCTGGAAGCTATCCAAATACTGGTCGTCATTGAACAAAGGGGTCGCTTATCCTATTCTGTGGCTCGGTATAGCGGTAAGTTGCGTTTATTGGTGGTTTGACGTACCTTTCATAAATGTTACCAACTTGGACGACGCATTATGGGCCACCTTCTACGCTCTTGTCTGGCCTGCGCTAAATATTGTAGTTGGGAGTACAATCAGGCTACTTCTAGAAGGTAATTCCCGATAAAATTCACCTCATTGCAATTCGCTGAAATTTTGAGCTAATGGCATTTGTGCCACACTTTTGTAAGAGAGCCATTGAAGGGAGATTGCTGATGAAGGATTCAGTAATTCGAGTCGCTTGCCTGATGTTGATGGCGATGCTGTTGCAGGCCTGCATTTCGCCGCGCGCGTTCATCGAGACCACTGAAGAGGAACAAGTCATGATGGCAGAGAGTCTCAAGCCGGGCATGCGAGTAGCGGTGGTTGCTATTGACGAATGGGGCCATTGCAAGTTTTCGTCGTCGTGGGCGGGATATGGCTTCGAGGAAATCCTCCTTCCTGGCGTAGCTGCGGCAACGTCTGAGATGCTGAATCTTGATGCCGAGGTGTTGGACTATCATCCGGGAAGCGACTGGCAGATGGAAAGGGAGCGGGCGGAGGGAATTGTCTTAGGATGTGACATTACCCCTGAGTTTTTTAAATCGAAAGGGTTTGGTGCGTATCTGCTGATTCTCCTGCATCAGCAATATCGCGGCACCGACGTATTTAACACGGAGGGAAGGGTCACATACAGACCTAGTTTTCAGCTCTACTCAGTTCCCAAAACAGGTGAAGGGCGATACATAATGCGCACCACTTCCGATGCGGTTTCCTGTGCGGTGACGTATGAGACGTCAATGGTGTATATAACGACGGATGTTGAATTAAAGGAGCCGGATCGGTGTGCATTTGAATTCGAGGAGACTTATCGTGCACAGCTTGCGAAGCGCGGCTATGGCGGTGGGTAGGCGTAAGAGTTCTCTCTTATAGGATTTCTCGTAACCGACAATCCTAGACTGAATGACCATTCAACCGAGAGCCGCGAAGACATACTCTAGGCATCTGGCGCCATCGTCAGTCAACGATGGGCGCGCATCCATTCCTCCGAATCGATCAGCGAATTTGGCTGCTAGTCTGGGTCGGTGTTGAAATGCGCATGTTCCCCAGTATGGCGATTGTGATTCTGTTCTTCACGGGATGTGGGCTTGTGGAGAGGTTTGGAGTTGTGGATAAGATGACAAAGCCACAAAATGGCGAGGTCGTCAAATGTCATTTCGACACAGACGGATGCTCGCAGTCGCTGAATCCCAACAGGTATGCCTACGTAACATTGCGTGACAACAGAAAACACTATGTTTCAATATCGCCAATAGGTGCACAAAGAAAGGAATCACTGAACGACACGTCCTTTGATGAGGTGCCCCCGGTGGAATATACCGTGACCGCCAAGACTAGGAGACGCTACCATTCTGTCGAGACGAAGCGCAGGGCCGAGGATGTTGCCGGAACTACCCGATTCTTCGATACCCGAGAAGGAAGTGATCGACCTATAAAGACTACAGTCTCAGTGAAATTGGAGGCAGGCAGCGCTTACGAGATTTCAACAGCTAACGGGTCCCACAACGTGCCGAAAATTACCATTAGAAAAATTGATTCCAGTCGGCTTAATTTTTCGGCGGCTCAGTGGGGCTGGCTGACCTATCGAAGGCCGGACCTAGGCAGTCACGAAAATACCTATGCCGTGGTGCCTTCGACGATCATTTGCTCCCCCTGCCAAGACTATTAACGTGAAGATACTGAAAAACAGTCTCTATTTGCTCGTAATTATTTTGCTATTGACATCATGCAATCGTTGGAACTGGGAATTGATGGAGCAGTCTCGGACCTCCCCTCTCATGCCAAAAGGTGCCACCTACATTAAAATGGCTGGTCAGCACAACGTCAATCAGCCCTTCACGGTAAAATACCGAAATGTTTCATCTGGTCGCACAGGTTGGATTGGCACCTATCCCGTCTCGTTTCTTCAATTGCCCGCTGGAGAGTATGAACTCACCGTGACCCACAACGAACTCGTTACAGCAAAGACCGTATCAGACACGAGGCAGGGAACTCGACACGACTATACGTTTGGAGACGATTCGGTGGCAGTGCTCTCTGTAACTCTAAAGGCCGAACAGGTCTATGATATCGATGTCGTTGAAAAAGAGTCTAAAGCCTTTGTTGTCGTCAGTCGATTAGCAAAGACCCCAGAAGTCCAATCGGACGGCGAAATTCGCATCTACAAAGATAACAGAGAAAACGTCCCCTTTTTTAGGGCGACTCTCTGTGACCCCTGCCTTGAGAATGAGTGATGAGAGCTTTGTTATTTCCGGACGCTTCCGAGAAAGCAAGGGCTCACTGTCGCATTGAGTATCGGACAATCACACTCATCTAATACCACAGGCTATTCTTAGTATTTGCCAAAGGAAAAACTGCCCCTCCAAGGCCCATCCTGTTTGGGTATCTTGAGCGCACAACCGTAAGTTTCTGTTCATAGGCTCCCGCTGGTCCAATCTGGGAGCTTTCCTCTCCTGCTGCAACTCAGTCCTTTACGATAGCTGAGCTTAATTGAAAAAGGATTCGTTTCCAGTCGCGTGGTCCATCACCGATGGCGAAGAATCGTACGCGCTCGTCTCCCATTCCTGCCCTATTTCATATGTCAATGACTCTCGTTAGAATACTCCTATGTGTGGCCGCTATACATTGAGAAAATCCGACATAGACCTAGCGGCTCAAAAAACGATCGTTCATTCACGAATGAACCCGCGCTATAACATTGCGCCTAGTCAGCACGTTCCGGTGTTTCGAGTGAATGCCGAAGGTCAGCTTGAAGACCGCACGATCCACTGGGGACTGATTCCCTTTTGGGCCAAAGAATCCAAGCCCAGCTACAGTATGATCAATGCGCGAGCTGAGACCGTACGAACGAACCCCGCCTATCGTGGACCATTTAAAAAGAGACGGTGTGTGATTCCAGTCGATAGATGGTACGAATGGCAGCAACAGAAGACTGGCCCGAAACGGCCACACTTCTTTCATCTTCCGAATGACGAACTCTTTTTTTTTGCCAGCCTGTGGGATCACTGGGAAAGCGACAACAACAAGACATCTCTTGAGTCATGTACAATCATCACCACTGATGCGAATCCGATAGTGCAACCGATCCATCATCGCAGGTTTGTCATCCTTGCCCCTCATGACTATGACGCCTGGCTTGATACGACTAATGAGAACAGCACGCAACTTGAACACCTTCTGACGTCTCCATCGATCGGGGACCTTCAATCCTTCCCTGTCGGTCTCGTCGTCAATAATGCGCGATCGGAGGGGCCACAGTGCGTGCCCCCCCCATGAATAGGCATCACCCATTGATCCTAGGGAGTCATCTCTTTGCCGCAAAATGGTCTCTATCTCTCGAGGATGCTCGACCATGAACAAACAGCCATGCCCCATCTGCGGACGCAAGCTTCCCAGGGGTGAGCAAATCGGTCACATCTCAATGGAGGATGCCCCACATGTGCATATGTGGAAAACGCACTGTCTGTATTGCGCTGTCACCTTGAACCGAATTACCCAACATGACGAGGAGCATGTGCCCTGGTCAAGTAGTCGTGTCACGCTTGCCAATCTGATACGACAGCTTGGGGATGACGAATTCGCTGGGATGCAGGACCGAGTCAAGCAATATCCAAGTATCCTGAACGTATGGCGGGAATTTCTCAAACCACGTCGTCCGAATGATGAGATCTGGCGATATGCGATCAGTACGACAGATGACCCGTATGATCACGGCCTCACCGTCCGACGAGCGCATCATTTAATTGGGAGTTTTTGCGAAGCCTCTGTGTTTTGGGAAGAAATAGACCAGAGCATCGAAGACTGTCGGGCGATGGTTGATTACATTTTCAATGACGCGCTTTGACGACCTCTTCTCTCTTTCGAAGACCGAACACCGCATCACCTTCCTTCAAACAGTCTTTTCCCGCACATCTTGCCCCCCATCACGACTTGCAGCATGGCAGAGTGGAACAGCTCGGCGGTCAAATCGGCTAGCGGATGCTCACACACCACAATCAATTGCCCCTCATGCGTCATCGCATACCGCTCATCGAGCAGAGAACAATCATTCCCTGCACATCATATCACAATCGATATTCTTGCTCGTGACGACATGCGCCTCAATGCGCAGGCGATTCTTATCCGACCATGTTTGTACGCTCCCCTGAATCCACTCCGCTTGAAATCGCCATTGCATACGTTGCGGTTTGGGGAACGGCGTAATCATCCACTCTGACAATTCCCGCTCAAAGACAGTCTGTATATCAGCCATCGTCATCCTTGCATTCCCTCTTACCGGGTAATACGAGACACCATACTGACCTCATCGTCGACTGTTTGTCTGCCGAAACTCGATCCTCCTCAGCACAGGATCCACGTTATCCACAGCGAGTGACGGGTTGAATCAAGTGATGCAAGTGGTAACTTTTTGTAGGCAGTTGAATCAGGCGGTAGCCATTGCCACAAATCATTTAACGAAAGGGACAAGTTCTATCTCAGCTTCAACGCTTCACCATTCCGTATTATCAAAGAGACATGAAGCAACTGTCTCATCAGCTCATCATCACCATCATCGGGCTTTCGCTGAATTTGATCTCAGCGGCTTGGGGAAATCCTAACCCACCTAACATTCCACCTCCACCCGATCTTCCAGCCCTCACGCGGTGTATTGCGGCTCGAGCCAATTTTCCCATCGGACGGCACTACTACAAGCATTTCTTTGCACTCGCCGAAACGACGACAGATGGGTTCGCTGAATTCTGTCTGAGTTTTGTTCAAGATCCCCGTGGCAGTGAACATGCCCCAACCTGGCTCAAGCATTCATCCCATAAAGGATTCCCTGAAGCGCAATTGCTCTTAGGCAGTGGCTATGAAAGCGGCACGCGGGTGGAACACGACCCCTCTCTCGCTCGGTATTGGTACGAACAAGCCGCGTATCAAAACTTCCCCCACGCCCTCTATGAACTCGCTACCATTTACTACAGCGGACAACGCTTAGACATTCCCCAAAACTATTCCTACGCCTACTTCTGGAATCGCTTAGCGTGGCAGTTTCAATTTGCCCCAGCCGTTGAACTCAATACCATTCTCGAAAAACTCATTACGCCTGGAAGACAACAACAGATCCACAAGCAGATTCACGAGTGGAATCGTACCCATGCTTTTTCACAACCCTAACATGTCAACCAGGAAACGCATCGACCACCTCTCGGGTTCGTCTCATTTTCCTTCTTTTCTTCACACCCATCATTGGTTTTCGCGAGGTCATCTCATGCCCACCCTTCATCCTTCACACATTCTCGCCTTTCTCATTCATCTCAGTGCATGGCTGTATCGAGACACTCCATCTTGCCATCACCATATGCTGACCACGCTCCAAATTTACCCGACTCCCCTGCTCAAAGCCATTGTCCATGCACAACACCTCATTCGGGACACACATATGACGGTTGACCTGTTCAACACGTTGGGTGTGCCCTCGATTATCCTCGAAACACTCGAGCAATACGCCACCCAGGCTGATGAAAATCCCCTAGAACGGCGTCAGCGTTTAGCCACACACCCACTCATTGTCGAAATCACCATCCGACAACTGACGCAGGCCATCGACACCACCGACCTCAATCCTTCAGAGCAGTGCATGCTGGAACATGAACGAATCTTTTGGCTTGAGCATCGTCAATCTCTTAACGAAGAAGAATTGTGTCATCCGTAATCTGGTGACACAGAAGGAGGCTCCCGTGTGTGACCCACGATTTCTGAGTCTGATTGCTCTCATCTTGCTGAGTGACTGTGCGAATCATTTCACCATGACGCAAAAGCATGACCTCACCTCAAGTCAGTCCATTTTCCTTGAACCAACTTTGGAGAAAACGGTCTATCTCGAAGGACGGAATTCTTCTCATAACAAGGCCTTTCACTGAAAGGAGGGTGTCGATGAATGACTCAGCACAAAAAAAGAGCCGAGAGGTCATGCCAACGTCCCACTCCCCTACCAACCTTGCTGACATCTACCAACGCCTGGCACTCATTGAACATCTGGCTCTGACGCCCGACCAGGGCTTCCTCTATTGGTATCAACACGATCTTCGATTCTTGCTCACCCTCATCCCTTAAGCTGAATCCGAAGACCTCACCCAGTCCAGAGCCTGAGATTCACTCTCTTCTCACGCTTTCCTATTCTTCATTGAGTCAAGGAGATCATATGCCTCAAACACGTCCACGCACGTCTGTGCCCATTATTCGCCTGATGCTCATTCGTGAAAAACCCGGGTGTTATCAGACAGCGATTTCTTCGAGTCGCGATATTGCGCAACATGCCAAAGACATGAAGCGTGGGGATCGTGAAGAGTTTCGTATCTACCTACTCAATGCGAAACATCGACTGATTGGGGTCCATACCGTAGCACTGGGAAGTCTGACGGTTGCGATTGTCCATCCCCGTGAAGTCTATAAAGCGGCGGTGTTAGCCAATGCCTGTGCCATCATTGGTGTCAACAATCACCCATCAGGAGACCCGGAGCCCAGCCCAGAAGATCATGCGCTGACCACACGCCTAGTCGAGGCCGGAGTCGTACTGGGAATCCCCTTCTTAGATCACATTATCATCGGCCATCACCGTCATTTCAGCTTCGCTGATCAAGGCCAGCTTCGACGTTCTTCTCAATCTACCCCACTCACCGAACAGGTCTAACGCATGAATGTCTTTTGGTCTGAACTCATTCGATGGTGGACGTGTGCCTGGCAGACGGTTCACTTTGTGCTCGGTGTATTTGTCGCACTCATCGTCATCGTCAGTCTACTCTTCGTCAGTCTTCGTATCATCATCACGTTGACGCACGTCAAAAATCCGTGGACACCCTCCCCTGCTCACTCGCCACGTCTGAATATCAAACGTATGCAATGACCTATCACAAAAGGTGAGGTGTGATGAATAGTCGTCCTCACCTCCACAGTGAGCCCACTCACTCACATCTCAACAGACTGATGGCTCATGATTGTCATTCCTGCTGAAAGTATCGAATCCGATACAAAGACATGCTAGAGAGATACTCCTCACAACTCCCTACCCGCTCAGAGTCATGCATGTGAAGACCGTTCACTTCACACCTTTTGTATAAGTTCTTGAACCATAAGGTAAAAGGACTCGTCCCATCTCTTGGTATCACTTTTGCTCGATTTTTCATTGAAGCCCATGCTTCTTACCCATCAATCACACTCAGTGATTAGGGACAAGAATTTCATTAAATGACGAAGGGAGCTGCCATGATTCAACATTCCTCCAACAAATTTTCATTCTCGACATATTTGACTTTCTTCCTCGCCAGTTCGTTTTGGATTATCTGGATGAGTTCCTCGTACGCGCAGATGACGCCCACCTCCTTGGCCAAAGAGCCGATTGCCTTCATCGGTCATGGAGCCATGTATGACCAAGACGGATCGATCATCAAACCGACGATGCAGTTCGTGCAACAGTCCCAAGAGTTTTATATAGACTATTTGTCGAGACGAGCGTCTGACCAACAACGTCAAGACTATCAGAAGCTTCGCCGCAAGCTCCTTGAAGGAAAACAGTGGAACGCTCAGACGCAGGCCCTCGCGAACTCCGCCTTGATCCAATGGCTCATCGACACAGTCCGACCCGAAATGGGAAACCGCATGATGGGGAAAATTCATCTGCTTAACGCGTTGTTACATTTTAAGTTTGATCACAAAGGAGAAATTCCGCATGGTCGTGACCTCGAACGCTTCGAGGTGTCTGCGTCTTTGCAGAACGAAATGGATGCCATAGGATTGAACACCACAGCAATGTTTTCTACAACGTTGAGTGGTGATCAATATGTCAATGAATGTCGTGAAAATGATGTACCTACTCCACCGAATTGGGGATCCAGTAAGTGGATAGATAAAGGCACACTCACCACGGACTTCCTCTCAATATCCGATGAAACAAGAGTGTATGCCTACGAAAGTGCACTCCCACCTGGAATGTGTATCGCGTTACCACGCTCAACGGGTAACACGATCACTGCGCTTGGCATTATCTGTCTGGGGCAAGTCAGTAGCAAGGCTTGTTTTTGGGACAATCAAAATAATGATCAACCGTTTAACATTACCAAAGGCGACCCCCTGGACTTAAGCGAGTTTGCGGGAGGTGCAGAATTAAAGAACGGTGGTGGTGGTGTGTGTACGGATTGCCATGCTGGTGAAAATCCCTATGTCATTCATCCGAACACAGCGCTAGGCAACCCAAATCTTGCGAGCTTTCCGCTGTTTGCCAATGAGTGGTACGATCCCTTGGTCCATCCCGATTGGCCACAAAATGCTGGCCCACTCGTCACCACTGGAGCTTGCTCCGCTTGCCATACCAAGGACGGTATGGGGGGACGTTTTCCTATACTGTCAACAGCGTTGGCACAAGACGGTGGCTTTCAAGGGTATTGTCAACAAGTGCTCAACAATGCCATCACCCAGACGATGCCTCCCGGCAACCCAGGAGATCCCAACTACTCCGCTCATGCCAGTGCCCTTCAGGGACTTTGCAACTCAAGTCCCAGTCCGCAAATTCGCATTGAAGAAGAGGTCATTAATTTTGGAGACGTTGAGCTTGGATTTTCTTTCCGAAAAGCTCTCGTGGTGCATAATGATGGAGATGCGGCTTTGACGTTCTCTGTGTCAAGCAGCTCGCCCATCAATAATACCATTTGGCCAGAAATCACGATGGGGACCAACCTGACAGTCAATCCCGGGGATGCACCAATCGTGTTGTCGCAAATCTTCGAACCACAGTCCCTCGGCACAGAAACCCTTCAGTTGCAATTAACGAGTAGCGCCATTCCCGCTCCACAGACCGTCACGTTGACCGGACGCGGGATCAGCCCAATTCCTCTTGATTCCGTGTTAGTTATGGATCGTAGTGGGAGTATGAATGATCAGGTTGGCGATCGACGAAAAATCGATGCAATGCAAATTGCCGCCAACCTCTACTCGGATCTCTTACGAGAGAACATCAATAACTCCGGTACCGGGGATAAACTGGGTTTTGTGAAATACAATGCCACAAGCAGTACCTACATGACGCTCGATTTCATCAATCCGGCTAAACGTCTCGAAGTACAAGACAAACTGTCCGATTCCGCTCTTAATGCTCTCAGTGGTCTCAAGCCGGATGGGGGGACAGGAATTGGGGGCGCGATGGAAAAGGCAGCTGACTTGCTCCTTGGCATCCCTGCAGAGCGCAAACAAGCGATGGTAGTGCTCACAGACGGAAAGGAGAATGAATCGCCCTACATTAATGATGTGAAAGATGGCATTCAAGATGACAATCCCAATGTCAATATGTATGCGATTGGGCTTGGCACCAATATCGAGCCAACCAAACTTCAGAACATTACGAATGTGGGAAATGGATATCACCAAGTTTCCGATAATCTGGCAGGAGTGAGCTTATTCGATCTAGAAACGTTTTATTTTAAGATTTTTGCCAATGCCACCGGCATGGATCTGGTCGTGGACCCAACACATGTCGTCAATCTGCTCACGCCAGATACGATCGCAATCGATAGGGCGCGCATTGTGTCCTCCGATCGAACGGCAACGTTTCTTGTTCTGGATGATCCTGTCTTACGAGAATTTTATGACCTTGAATTTATCAGTCCCAAAGGACAAGTGATTAAACCGGGCGTTACCATTGGGGGTATACCGATTCAAGAAAGTCAGCGCCATACGTATCGACTCTTTCGCATTATCTTTCCAGATGTCGCACTTGCCAGTACCTATGTGGGAAACTGGGTACTTCAACTGACGCCAAACGGCAAATGGAGCAGAGCGAATGTGAAACGCGCGCTGCTCGAATCGGATATTGATTATTCCACGTACCTGAATCCTTTTGAAGGATTGATTCCGATCGGCTTTGCCGCAGCCGTACGTTCTGACTACAAGCTGCAGGCGACGGTCTCGTCCGATCGTTATTTACCTGGTGCAACAGTCCGTATGACCGCATCTCTTTCTGATCGTGGATGGCCAGCACTCGATGGGCTAGTAAACGTGACCGTCTCCTCTCCTGGCGGACTCACTTACCAAGTCCCACTTTATGAAGACGGCACTCATGGGGATCTCGCGAGTGGGGATGGGACATGGACCAATCACTTTCTTAAAACGACTAAACCTAATGTCTATAAATTCCTGTTTCGTTCAAAGGGAAAAAACGATCGAGGAGAATTTGCCCCGAGAGAGGCATCACGCTATGTGACGCTCAAACAACCTGAGTCCACACCAACAGATGATCGGCGTTGTCCTATTACCTGTCTCAAGAAATGCATACCCTGTCTCAAGAAATGTCTTAAAGACATGAAATGTTCGTAATCTCAATACACACAGGCCAGGTAACGATATCGTTACCTGGCCCACTGACACGTCGGTGGCTATTACTCACGAGTCCTCAGACGCGTTCCCCCTCTTTCATGCAATAGCGCATGCTCAGCCGTCGACCGCTTCGTGCGACATCGCCCAAGAAAGACACGTCAGAGCCGAAGAACTCCTCCGTCAACGTCAGGAGACTCTGCTCCAAGCCCGCCGCCAGATTCGACTGGCCGACAGCCACCTAGTTAAATTCTCTCCCGGTGCGATCTTCTCCACGGGGCGAGCCCATCGTTGCGCCCAGGAGCAATCCACTGTCTCACTTCAAGAGACAACAGAACTGAATACTGAAGATCAGTGTGGACAGACATTCACTACCGAACGCGAAACACGACAATTCCTAGAGCTTCAGAGAATCCCGAACGACACACCCAACCCTTCAACGATCGATAGAATAAGAAATTTGGTTAATTTCGAGAAGAGCATGGTGATCGTGTCTTGTGGACCTCCACTACAGAGGTTCGCTCATTTTCCTTCCCCACCGTTGACGAATAAGCCAAATCCTGTATGCTCTCAGTTCATAGCTCATTTAGGTAATCCGAAATACATGATGATACTCAACAAGCTTCTCATTGCAACAGATTTAAGCGTGCCACGCGGCTAGAAGTATGAGAGAAAGAGGGGCTGGTCTCTCATTGACTAATCGCGAATTGAACGAAGGAGCTATAACTGAACATACTCAACGAAGTTGTCCATACGCTTCTCAAATTCTTGTCGTGCATTCTCACACTGTTTTTGTTTTTTGGTCTGACACGAGAATATGGCTGATCACAGATACGATGAGAAGGCTTCGCGAAGGCCTTTGAAGAAGTACTCTCAATCTAAGGATAAGGAGATACACGAACAGTCCAATGAGCATCCTGAATTGGCTTCACCAAGACTCCCAGACTCAAACTGCAATCACGACTGCTTTGACTGAGGTATTATTTGCGCCATTGCCTGATACTGAAATTGACTATTCGGTCATCGAAGAACGCATTGACCGTGTCTTCCCCAAACTTCTCACAATCGGGCATCAAGATCCGCATGCCATACGATGGGCTCTGAGACATGCTGATTGGGGAGCTCTCACTCATGGGTTGAATGGAGCTGCTCATCAAACATTGATGAAGGTCTTAAATGCGGTTGATCACACCGGCGAGACCGTGTTGTCTGTGGCGCTCGACAGAAAGGCCCATTGGCATGACCGAAAAGAAGCCATCGAGTATTTAGGGACCAGAAATCAGCAACATCTCGTCGAGCCACTGCGTGACTTATTAGTGAATCCTTATCCAGGTGAGATTCGTGCCGCAGCCTTAGATGCTTTCGTAAAGTGTGGAATTCACGATATCTTGCCAATCGTACAGGAATTCTCTCGTTATCGAACGATTGAAGAAGATCCAACCTCTCTTAGCAATCTCACCGAGATTTCGTTGTGTCGATCCCTGTGGCAAGACATCAGATACTGGCTGCGTGAAGGATTTACCTTACCCGAGGATTGGCTATATCCCTGGGGGAAGTTGCTCAGTGCTCGGGGGCAATTTGGCGATATCACCGCCCTACGCGATCTGATCATTCTTGAGGGTGCGAACAACCATTTGTCCGACAGGGGCGAAGGTCTAGATGCCTTGATCAATCACATGGGTGGCCTGGAACATGCGGCGGCGGCTCTGTGCAACGACTCCTCAACTGAAACACTTGAAGGTCACCTTTTGGAAGTGGCCAGTCATGACACGGAAGAGGCCGTAAAGCAGTGGGCTGACTACCAATTGGCGGTCATGGCTCCAGATAAATATGCTGAACGGAGTAAACCCTTTCTCAATCAACGGGCCAATGCATGGATGCACCAGGCGTTTCACGGCTGGATTGCAAGCCTGAATGAGCATTTCTCCGAAGTGCGAGAGGCATTTTTTCACTCAGATCAATCAGTGTTCGGCCTGACGACCGATAAGGCTGTCGGTCTCTTTCGGCGGAACAGTTGGACTCCCTACTATGACTGGTCACTTCCAGAAGATAGCTCTGTCACATATCTGGATTTTCATACTTCCAAGCCTCTCATTCTGGTCGCCACGGGAATTCAATGTAACTATGAGACAGAGGGCCAGGTTTATTTGATAGATTATGCACAGAACCATGTTCAGCCGCTGCTTGAAGCATCGTGGAGGGTTGAGGCCTGTTGGTTTTTACAAGATGGTCACTGCCACATCATTTTCGGCGATCAATATGAGGAAGACCATAACATTTACCAGGCCGACATACAGATGAAGTCTGACCCTCAACATATACAACATATTAGCCCAAGACACACCATGAGCTATCGGGAGTGGGAAACCAAACTATACCAACAATGTGAAACCAAACTATACCAACAATGTGAAACCAAACAATCATTCAAGGAATGGCAAGATGTCTACTATAATACTAAAACCCAACGAGTCGCCATCGCTCTCCAAGCTTGGGCAAATAACGACCAATCTGTCCTCAACGACTATCTCAAAGCCCAAATACGAAGAGTCAAGGCATACTCGTCTGTGCCTTCTACTTAGGACGTAGTTTCTCTATTCTGAGAAGTTCCCGATGCCATACCCCGTCCCTCGTGGCTTCGTGTGCAGAAAGACGGAATGCCATCGTCCGCAGCAAGATGACATGATCTCGAACATTCTCTCAAACGGACAAACAGGTACGGGCCGCATTATCTTGTCGAGAGACGTCATGCATGAATCTTCTTAGGCGCCTACTCTCATGGATCACGATCCCAACCCTTTTACACGGTGTTGTGATCGGGGTTTTTCTGGCACTTCTCACGGCCCTGACCTGGCAACTCGCGCTAGCGCGTTACGTGGCCGTGGCGCTTCTTGTCGCCGGCTTTCTTCTTTGTACTGGAGCGCTGCTCGGAAGTTTGACCTTACAGCGGAGTCTATCCAAGGAAACCGACGAAGTGGGGGAACCGATGACGCGAACTCTTGCGCGAGTCATATCGGATCTAGGAACCACTGATGAATCCATCAGACGTTCCGCGTTAAGGAAATCCCTCACCGAGCTGGCTGCCAACTCCGATCAACTCATCAAGTCTGGGTGCTCAGCAGCGTTGCGTTTTTTGTATCGGTCGACTTTTTGCGCTCGTCGGGGTAATCGTTAGCTTTGGTGTTTTTCTCGCCACCTACATGCAGGTTGAGCGGCTCTCTGAGCAGAACAATCTCATGAAACTCCAATCCCTTTCTGCTCACCAGCAAATCGCGCTCCACATGCGTTCGGAAATCGTTGGCGTCGAGACATTAGGAACTCTCGCACAAGAACTTCATACCTTATATGCTCAGGATGAGACCACCCTCAAGGGAGTGACCGCACGTTGTGGGCAAACTGAAGCCGATTGGCAGAGTCCATTAAACAGCTGGTTAAAACACGCAGTAAAAATCAGTCATCTGAAAATCATTGTCTTCAAACTATTACTGAGTTTTTTGGCCAAACGGTCGAAAAACCTTGAAAGTAATCGACTGCTCAATCAACAGATTACTGGATCGGCGTTGCGACTCTCGGTCTTCTCACGAGATTTGACCGAACAATTTATTTCCCAATTTTCCACTATGTGCAACACCGATCCGAACCACACCGCTACTATTGGACGAATCTGGGCGGCCATGGAGGCATTGGAGACAGGTATGAGTCAATTTATGGAAGAATTCGATCGAGAAGAGGACATCGAAACGTTCTATCTCTCAGGTACTCCAGATAGTCAGATCATTCATAGCATCGAAGAGTATTTGAGACATGCATGACAGTCTATCGTATCCCTCGAGGATTTGGGGATTACTGTCGTAAAGTCTACTCACGATATCCAGCAATATCTCACCCAACAAAAAGATGCCTGTTTTTCACGTTCCCAGCTTCTCCGCGAGAATCTCGATCAGCTCGATGTCGAGTATAGTAAATTACTCGACGACCTCCAGCCTCAAGACTAAGCGTCCTTCGGGCTTAGGATAGAGAGATCCATCAGTCCGACCGATGGATGAATCTATGGACAGAGTGTATTGAGCCCTCACATTGAATAGATTATTTGTTCCTGTCTCACATTGACGAGTACGCCAATTCGTGTAGACTCTGTGTTTATGGCTCAATCAAGTGATCCCAAAGACGTCGTCACGCTCGAAGAGCTCGCCGTCTCGAACATGTATGAGATCGGGGCAGTAATTGAATTGTTAGAGAAGAAGGGACTCGTGTCTAAGCGGGAGATCTTGGAGATGATTCAGGAGTTATGACGGAAGACCCCACAGGCTGAGGGCAAACCGTCATAGAGTATAGGCAGTGTCGGTGGAGGTATTGGCAAATGCGTGCTTAGTCTGGACGCTCGACAGTCGTCTTCCAAATCCAACCAAACACCAGACAGGCGGCAAGCGTAAACATCAGATCGAATGATTCCATCGTGAGTGCACTCCTGGTATAGGGTGAATGACCATGTGCTCACTCATGATGCCCACAGTTGGACATTGTCTGACTTTCCACAAAAGAACTATCTGATCGTGAAGGACAGAAGACATTCATGACTCATGTCTACAAACGAAAGAGAAACAACCATTGGCGTTCTAGTTCTGAAACACCCCATCAGCATCAACACCATATGACGCACTCCTTCTCATGATCACCAAAATTATCTCAGGCGGACAAACAGGTGCCGATCGTGGCGGGTTAGATGCCGCGATTCACTGTGATGTTCTTCATGGCGGATGGTGTCCCAAAAGACGCAAGGCTGAAGACGGCATTATTCCCGCAGACTATCATCTCACCGAAATGCAGTCTGACGAATACTTTCCCAGAACCCAAGCCAATGTCATTGACTCTGATGCGACAGTGATCTTTACAAATGGGCCAATATCAGGCGGATCGTTAAAGACTGTCGAATATGCGCACTCTCTAGAAAAGCCCTACCAGGTGATCGACCTCTTTCGTATGCGCCGGAGTCGTGCCGTCAAGAAGATCGTACGGTGGCTAGCCGGTGAACCGGAATTGATCAATCATGATGAATACAAAGCCAGTCCGCCATTCGTCTGTGTCCTGAATGTCGCCGGATCACGAGAAAGTCAGGCTCCAGGACTGCAGGAGGCGATATTTTTTCTCATGGTGAATGTCCTGATTGAAGTCAATCCGGCCTGCAAGAATTTTTATGGATTTAGGGAAGCGAAAATGAAAGGAAGTTGATGTGACGGTTTCGATCGTTTGTACTGAAGACAGTGTTTATCCTATATACGGGACGGATGACAGAACGTCTCCCCCTCCTACTTCTAGTCACGGCACCGCCGACTTACACATTCTTGTGAAACCCCAAATCAGTTGCGACTAACTTGATCGACAGTTTTGACCCCGCCGTCAGCTGGGCCGCCTCGCGCTTAAACTTCTTCGAGAACCTCCTCCGCTGTTCCATGACTCACCTCCTGGTTCATTATGAACCTTTTTGAATGTGTGCACAAAGTGTGGGAAAGATCACTTCCTCACTGTGTCAGCAAGCACTTTCAAAACTGCTTAGCGGGTGGCAAAACAGCTTAATTACTAGATAGTCAACTCCATGCTTCACCGACCCGCCAACAGCATTATCAGACGTACAATAGGAAAGCGAAACCTATTGCTAACTTATACTTCTTGCAAAAAGGTGATAGGATTAAATTCCACAATGACTCCTGTTCGACTGCCAGCTTCATTGCCTCGAGTATCACCAGTAACAATAAACTGCCTGACCAGCTCCCTACTGGACATAGTACGTGGATCATTTTGATGATTGTTATCTCTATACGAATGCGAGGAATGAGTATCTGACAAAATCTGGATGATTTTTTTATCCTGTCTGTAGATTAGATACCTAGTTGATCCTCGTGCTACCGTATAATCACTTCGAGTTTCACGCGCATCCATAGACACGCGAGCCCAAATTTCTGTGTCGTTCTCCACAGAAATTGACGCAGAAACATTAATGTCAGGTCCATTGCCATGGAAATCTCGATCTCCGCTTACATGGGGTGGAACAAATTTTGGGGTTGGTTCAAGGTCAGAGATCGTTTTTCTCGGGTCACCGTCCGCAAATTCTTCATATTCTATTTCTACTGGATTAAAGTGCACAATAACACCAGTTCGAATGCCAGCTTCATTTCCATGCGTGTCACCCGAAACCACGAATTTCCCAACAAGTTCATAGCCAGGCAAATTACGATGGTCATCGGCGTGATTTAAGTCCTCGTATCTATCAAATGAAAACGGGTCAGAAATGATTCGAGTGATACTTACAACATTTTCATTATCACCGTTCCAAAGGTGATAATCAGCTGATCCGCTAACTGTTGTCCAATCCCTTCTTGTTTCCTTGGCAAACATATAAACTCTAGCCCAAAGCTGATTACGATTTACAATTCGCAACCAAGCACTAACGTAAACTCGGGGTCCATTGCCCTGGAAATCTCTATCACCTCTTGTATGGGATGGAATAAATTTGGGAGTAGCTTCGAATTCAATTGTTTTGCTTGGCATGATCATGCTCCTTATGAATAATAATGTTCACGAACGTCGTTTTTGAATGAGAAGGAAACTGCTATTCCCGCCAAAAGGAAATGACATTTCACTCGTCTTTCTACCTCCTTGTAGAAAATATAATACGTAACGATCATCTAGGAAAAATAAAAGAATAAGTGGACTGTGTGAAATTGTGGGTGGTGGGCGAGGATGGTTATATGGATACTGCTCTGGGCACATAGGGGAACTTCCCTGTTCGTTCAACATGTGATTAAAGTACTCTGCCCCCATAAACATTGCTATTCTCTGGAATCAGAGATAGTGGCTTTTAGAATCGGAAAGTTATGGAAAGCTTGACATGTACAACAATTGGGTTGGTACCTTACTCTTTACTTTATAGATCAAAATTATGTTCTTTATGAAAGAAAATACATAAATAGAAATAGTTCATTTTCTTTTCCCCCGATTACCTCATAATGCTGGCCATGAAAGGAAACTTTCAAGAATTCGAAAAAGAAGCTGACAAGTGCCATACGCCACAACAGTTCAATAATTTATTGCGGTCAATGCATCGCCAAGTTCCGTATCAATGCTTGGTTTATGGCTGGGGATATCACCGAGATTTCCGCATTGCTTTCTGGGGTGATATCGATTATCCCAAACACTTTCTGGACTACTATATGGAAGAGGGGGCATTACGGGTTGATCCGCTATTTTGCGAAGTAGTGAAAACTGAAGAGAGTCAAATATTAGATGAACTAATAAAAGGGAATGAAAAGATAGATGCCAGATTTTTAGAGAAAGTTAGGTTTGCTGGGCTAGAACACACAATTGCTGGAGGCACAATAGAGAACGAATGGACAGCATTTTTTGCTACAGCGTTCAAGTCAGAAGAGTTGGGAAAAAATTCCTTTAAACTATTTAATGATTGTGTGCCACTCCTTTCTACGGCACTTCGCAAAGCGTATCCTCATCCCAGACTAACGAAATTACAGTGGAGAGTTCTCGACCTTCTCAGCCGCGGAGCACGTCCTAAGGCTATTGCAGAGCAATTAAGTATTAGCGAGATACATGTCCAGTCTCATCTAAAAGAGGCTCGACGAAAATTACATGCGAAGACCAATGAACATGCTATAAGAAAAGCTGTGGCTACGGGCCTCTTCTCTATTCCGATTAATCCCAATGGTTGATCTGACTTCTTCATGTCAATACGCGTCTGAAAACCGAATCAAATTTACTATCCTGAACTTGCTTCCCCTTTGAGAGCGTTGGACTTTCTCTTATTTTAGGCCAACCGGCAACCTCTCCTTTAAAATATATTTGCCGGGGTCCCTGATCGACCCATTCATTCGTCAGGGATATTTGTTGAATCTTGATAGCTTCTTCACCTTTGAAACTGGCTCCGAGTGCTTCCCTTCGTATTTTTTTGCCTGTATATACCATCTTCTCTTGTTCACTTTTTTTGTCCCCGTCCTTTCACTCATGGGCGAAAATGATACTACAACGCGGCAAGCCGTCAAGAAGATATTCATTTTTCAGGGTTTGGAATGACTTAGAAGGAAGTGTAAGCTTCCCCGTCATGCGGACAGGTTAAAAGTGGAGCTTGAGGTGCTTAAAAAGATCGGCTAGATTCTAACGATGTCCCCCTGAAGAACACGGTTCTATTCTGCCAAGATTTCGAACCGAGAGTTCCAACTTACTCCTTCCGAGCACAGCTTGTCATAGACGAGCAGCTCAAAACTGCCATGGATCAGCATCGATAACGCCAGTTGTATGAATTACAAAAGAACGCATTCAAATAGTGGTTGATTGATGAGTAGCAGAAATACAAAGAAAACTATTTCATGGTTTGCGTTCACACTGAACGCTTAGTCCTGCCTAACTCGCTGATTATGTGTCGTCGTCTGAACGATCAATGATCGCACCTCTCTCAAGGCTTGGTAGAGATAGATAATCCCCAGCGACCAAGACCTTGCGAGATACCATCTGAAAACTTTCCCTGAATATGATGGCCAAGAACAATTTTAGTCTCCCGTGCCATCACCGCACTTCCTTTCTGCTGCCATGCCCACACTGTCTTACCGTCCACCAACTTCTCGTGATGGTAGACCATTATCCCTCGCGAGCCAGATCATGTATCTTTGTCCTGGTTTCGACCTTTAACTCCTTGTGACCTGACAACAGAGTCAACATTGAAACCCACCGCTCCTCCTTGCGATCTTCCGGGAGATTCTTGGGAGTATACTCCTTCATTTGCTCCAGACGGTTTGTTACGGACTCGTGAATCACTGAGCCCGACTGAATGGTCCGTCGCTTGCCGAGATTTAAATGAGGTTTTGGGCGATACCCATCATCTGGGTCACGACGCAGTTTGGGCCATACCTCAGCTGGCCACCAGTACCACTTCAAGGGGTTTGAAGTCCACTGGAACGAAAACGTACGCTAAGATTTAGGCTTCAGTTTGGGTAATGACCTACTTAATGCAACTTGTGGTCTGCTGGCGACATCATTTTTAACGCAACCGGAAATAGTTACGCAAAGCCAACACGACAAGAAAAAGCATGATTGTTTGCACCAGCGTTTGACCGATCGTCATCGCTAAAACTTCTGGCGGCATTCCATTTGGGAAAAGTAGGTCACTGAAAACATCGAAGCTACCCCTAGCTAGAGGACTTATCGGAAATGAATGACCAAAGGAGAATGCAAGCAGATCAGCATTCCAAAAATCTCGACGCGGTTCAGAGGTATATTGAGAATACCAACGGGCAAAGGTAAACATGAACACCACAAACCACATCGCCGGAAGCGTAATACTCCGACCGAAATCGGACGAATATCGATACAGAAAAACCAAAACAGTATGAAGCAGCGGTCCCCAGAAACCTCTGATTGCAACAGATAGCGACCTAGCCAATTTTCGTAGGTGTGACCCACGCAGTGATTGGAAGTCCTCATGTCCAGCCTTTAATCGGGATTTTATCAGGTGATAGATACCCCATCCGTGTAAAACGTCGTCCCACCAGACATGCCATGCAACGCCTCGCTCTGCCATCTTTTGAAGAATGAAGAGATCTCTCTCAACATCATTCTCATCGATATCCTTCGCGATTTTTCTTAAACGTCGCAAGCGTGTGAGTGTGTTAGTACGAGTCGTCCAATATCGGAAGTAGGGCCAAGACGTTGCCTGAAAACTGAATCGACTTTTGGCAAAATCCAACGCCGAAGCAGGCTCGACGCTCTGAAAATCAGGTGGCTGCTCGAAGCGCACACGACTGAAATCAGCGAGATTTTTAATCGAGCGGCCCGTGAAGTTGGCACCAGTCGGCCCAGCGTCTTTGAAACCATCATTTGAATAGAACAAAACCCGAATGCACCGAAGGATCTCTTTTAATCCCTCCAAGATCTTGGCTCTGGTATTAGAGGCAATACTCCACATTGTCGCGTATCGATGCTGATCACTTGAAAAAACCGCCCCTGCAAAGGAAGCCCGTTCGAAAACTGATGGATCGGATAGTTGCGCCCGTTCCAGTACAATCGATGCAAATTCCGGCGGCAACATTTTTGCGCGGTCATTGGCTATATCAATCAGCGTTTGCCGCTCGACACCTTCAAATGATGTATGGTCACCGAAAGTGGCGTTCTCGAAGCCTGCGCGGGTACAGAATGCTGTGCCACGGAAACAAGTGCCTGCACCAAACTCAGTGTTATTGAATTGCGCCAGTGCAGCGAATATCGACAACTCAAAACTAGTATCGTCTCCAAAAAGACTTGATTGAAAGTGGGCGCGCTCAAAAACCGCTTTGTTGAAACTAGCTCGTTCGCCAAAAATTGATTCCTCGAATGAGCAGTCTTCTACGAAAAAAGTCTCATCAAACCTAGCGCCACGACCAAATGTGCAATGGCCAAAAGAGCCCACCCCGATCACTGCACGAGCGAAATTCACGTTTTCTCCAAATTCGGCTCCGCCGAAAACAGCATCGGCTTTGAAAATTACATCATCAAACCGAGCACCACTTCCAAACCGAGCATCAGCAAATATTGCACCCTTGTGAAAGACACACTTGCTGAATAATGGGCCCTTTAGCAGTCTAAACCCTGGCTTTGGCCAGGTAACGAGAGAGTCTCCAAAGATAGCCTTTCTGAAATTTATCTTAGAAAGAAATTCGAAACCTGAGAAATCTATGTGGGCATTTTGCGGGTCGCGAAAATCAATACCCTCGAAATCTAGTTCATCGTCTGGATTAGTTTTTTGATATGCTTCGAGCGCTGACATGCCGCTTCGCGCGGCTTCGAGTGCTTTCGACATTAGATATCCACCTTGTTTATTATTCTCTGTCTTTTGTTAAACCTTCATTGCTTCATATGTAGCACCTTATAGACCGTAGAACGCCCTATTTTTAATTGTCTAGAAATGTCGGTTGCTCCGACGCCTTGGTTGTAGAGGGCTCGCACTTTATCTTTATCTAAAGTGGGTTTGCGGCCAAATTTTACACCCCTTGCCTTAGCTTCCAGGCGACCCTCATTTGTACGCTCCAGTATTCGCTGACGTTCGGCTTGCGCCACCGCGGATAGAATGGTGACGACCATCTTGCCCATGGTGCCTTCAGTACTAATTCCATCGTCGAGGAACCGAATAGCAACCCCTATCTCATCAAACTCCTTGATCAATTGGATCATGTCGGCTGTATCGCGCCCAAGTCGATCCAACTTCTTGACAAGGATCACATCGCCTTCTTCCACTTTGACTCGCAGCAGACGTAACCCATCTCGGTTCACGTGGCTTCCCGTTACCTTGTCAGCAAAGATGCGGTTGGCTCGGATGCCCTCGGCTTTGAGCGCTTTGACCTGAACATCAAGGGATTGCTGACTGGTTGATACTCGGGCGTAACCAAAGAGTCTCATAGAAAAAGTTGTCTCCGAAATCGTTTAATAGACTCTCTGTCTACTAAGTAGCGGCTGAACGAATTAATAGACAGTTTAAAGTAGGCCATTTATGATGTCTACCAATTTATAAATTAAGAGACACTCCTGATCGTGCGACTTATCAACGATGAGAACTGAGGGATGAATGCCCGTCGAATTTTTAACCGCAGAACAGAAGGCTCGTTATGGTCAGTTCGATGGCGAACCCAATGACGTACAACTGACTCGCTACTTCCATCTCGATGAAGCTGACCTGGCTTTTGTCTCCACCCGACGTGGTGAGCACAATTGTTTCGGTGTGGCACTGCAATTAACCACTGTTCGATTTCTTGGCACGTTCCTTGGCGATCTCTCGTGTATCCCCCGAAACGTCCAAGTATTCGTGGCCCGTCAATTATCGATTGCAAACGTTGGTATCCTGGGAGACTATGCACAACGAGAAGTCACCAAGCGTGAACATATCGCGTTGATCCGTGAGCAGTATGGCTATCGGGAATTCAATCATCCGCCTTGGTCATTTCGGTTAGGTCGATTACTTTATGCTCGTGCTTGGATTAGCAATGAGCGACCGAGCCTACTCTTCGACTTCGCGACAGCGTGGCTTATCCAGAATAAGGTTCTGTTACCAGGGGCTTCTACGTTAACGCGCCTGATTGCTGAAGTACGCGCGCGCGCCACGAATCGATTGTGGCAAAAATTATCCTCTCTGCCATCGCGTGCACAGAAAGCGAAATTAAACACGCTTCTTCAAGTGCCTGATGGCCAACGAAACTCGCGATTTGACCATTTCCGAAAAGGACCTGTGACAATCAGTGGGCGAGCGTTTAATGAAGCCGTCGATCGTTATCAAGCATTGATGGACTTCGGGATGCAATCTTTCGATTTTTCTCATATCCCACCTGTACGTTTGAAGAATCTGGCCCGTCATGCAGGCATGATTTCCATGCACAAAATTGGGCGAATGCCTGAGGACCAACGTATCGCCCTTCTTGTGGCCTTCGCGAAGGCCTTTGGCATCATCGCTCTGGATGAGGCCCTTGATGTCTTGGATTTACTCCTTACCGATATTGCGGGAAAGGCCAAGATAGCTGGGCAGAAAAAGCGGTTGCGAACATTGAAGGATCTGGATAAGTCAGCCATGGCATTGGCTGACGTGTGTACCTTAATCCTGAATGAAGAAACACAAGACGCGCAGTTGAGAGAGATAATTTTCTCCCAAATATCCAAGGAGAAACTGACTGAATCGATTGCAACCGTCAAGGACCTGGCACAGCCCTACAACCATAATTTTTATGATGAAATGGTGGAGCAATATGGACGTGTGCGAAGATTTTTACCGAAGTTGCTCAAAGATATCGATTTGAGAGCGGCTCCTGCTGGCAAGGAGATTTTAGAAGCCTTCCACTATCTTGGCTCTGTGGGTTTTTCCCGCAAAAAACAATTTGACGATGCTCCTCTTGCTATCGTGACTACCCCTTGGAAGAAGATGGTTTTTGATCATGAAGGAAGAGTGACGAAACGAGGGTACACGCTGTGCTTCCTCGACAAACTGCAAGACGCCCTTCGGCGGCGGGATGTGTACGTTGAAAATAGTGATCGCTGGGGTGATTCACGAGCCAAGCTCTTAGCCGGTGCCGATTGGCAAGCAAACCGGATACAAGTTTGCCGTTCTCTTGGCCATCCATTGAACCCAAAAGAAGCGATAACCAGTTTGGTGCATCAACTGGATATGACGTACCACCAAGTCGCAGCAAACTTTGCAGATAATCAATCTGTATGTCTCAATCTATCCAGTATGCATCCCTCGTTAACGATTACCAACCTCGATAAATTGAATGAGCCACCCAGTTTAGCGAAGCTGAGGAAGCACGTGGATGATTTGTTACCTACGGTGGATCTTACCGAGCTACTGTTAGAAATCCACGCCCACACGGGCTTCGCCGATGAATTTACCCATGTCAGTGAATTTAATGCTCGCGCAAACGATCTACCTATCAGCATTTGTGCGGTGTTGTTGGCCGAAGCCTGCAATATCGGATTAGAACCGTTTATGAAGCATCAGGTGCCTGCCTTAACCCGCCATCGCTTGAATTGGGTGAAACACAACTACTTGCGTGCGGAAACACTGGTTCGAGCCAATTCCAGACTCGTTGACTATCAAGCCACGTTACCTTTAGCCAAAACATGGGGTGGAGGTGAGGTGGCCTCTGCTGATGGCATGCGCTTTATCACTCCGATTCGGACCATTAATGCTGGTCCCAACCGCAAATATTTTGGTTCACGTCGAGGGATTACCTGGTATAACTTTGTCTCAGATCAATACTCTGGATTCCACGGCATCGTCATTCCCGGAACGCTCAGAGATTCGATTTTTGTTTTAGAAGGTTTGCTGGAACAGCAAACAGGGCTTACCCCCATGGAAATTATGACTGACAGCTCTGGTACCAGTGACATGGTGTTTGGCCTATTCTGGCTTCTGGGGTATCAATTTTCACCGCGGCTGGCTGACGCCGGAGAAGCGGTATTTTGGAGAGTGAACAAAGAGGCAGATTACGGTGTTCTGAATGCTGTGGCACGTGGGTATGTGAATACCCATCGTATCGAACAGCACTGGGATGACATGCTACGAATTGCTGGATCACTCAAACTCGGCACCATTCAGGCCTCAGAGTTGATACGCACTTTGCTCAAGAGTGAACGACCATCCAGTCTTGGGCAGGCCATTATCGAAGCAGGACGCATCAATAAAACGTTGTATCTACTCAATTATATCGATGACGAAGATTATCGTCGTCGAATTTTGACGCAGCTCAATCGTGGTGAGGGAAGGCATGGGGTCGCTCGTGCTATTTGCCATGGTCAACGAGGCGAAATCCGTAAGCGGTATCGTGAAGGCCAGGAGGATCAGCTTGGCACATTGGGTTTAATCACGAATGCCCTTATCTTGTGGAATACCATCTATATGCAGGCGGCTTTGGATCATCTACAGTCCCTACTTGTGGAGATCAGGGAAGAAGATAAAGCCAGGTTATCTCCCTTGGAATATAAGCATGTGAATATGCTGGGGCACTACTCATTTACATTGGCAGAAAATGTGATGAAGGGAGAACTTAGACCGCTGAAGCAGCAATCTGAGATGGAAGAACGGCCTTAGCGTACGTTTTCGTTCCAGTGGACTTCAAACCCCGTTTCCCCCATTCTGATGGAAGAAGTGACCCGATCACTCAACAATCCACGTTTGAAAAAACCCTACAGGCACACCGATGAAGACGTCCGCCGATGGTGGAAGGCAATCATCGGAGAGAGTGGCGTTCTCTGGACCAAACCCTTACCTAAAATCGGACAGGTATGTCGTGATCCTGACGACGATCATGTGCTTGCGACCGCCGTGGCCGTGAAAGCGAAATGGATTGTCACTGGAGATTTGGATTTACTTGATCTTGTCGAATATAAAAGCATTCAGATCGTGAATGCACGAACCTTTGTCGATGAAATGCTTGCAGACTAAAGCTGTAACCGAATATAGCCATCGGCTCATTCAAAACATTTAACCACGCGACTTTTCCGTCGTTTGAGACTTTCACCATCGTGGACTTGAAGGGACTGGAGCACATCCTGGAATGGAGAGTGGGATGAGGATCTTCAGGACCCGATCACGTCGTATCTGAAGTTGGTTTGATCGAAGCCTGTTTATGACCTGAACTAGACGTTGAATTGTAGAGAAATCTCCTCACGTCCTCCACAAGCAGTAGCATGCCCAATTTCATTCGGGATACCTCACCGTAATTCGTGTCGGGTGTATACATCCAGCTGAATGATCCCCTTGTACACAAGAAAGAAGCTGAGTCCCACACACCAACCGCAGTTTATTGCAGGCATTGTCATATGACAATGAGTCTTTAGATCCGAGTCATTTATCGTAGTCAGTACCCCAAGGGAATATCCCACAGTTTGACTATGTCGCCGATCCCAAGAATCGAGGTGGCAATTCTCTTTTCTGGTACAGACGCCCTCTAGGCAGTTTTCTCAATCATGGCTGTCTCGTACTATCCTCACAGACACTTTTTCTTAGGAGGATCGTATGCAATACCGTTCAGCATCAGGATGCTTCACCCTTCTCTGTTCTCTACTCGTCATCGGAGGCTGTTCAACAGTCGATTCCTCATCGCCAAGCGCATGGCTTGACGACGACTTTCCCCAAAGTCCTCAACCACTCTCTGAAGTCGTCACTCAAGATCCCATTTTGCCACTGAATCTTCCACCCAAAGTCACACTCGTCGCGAACCCTCTCGCCCCGAAAGACCCCGATCATCCCCTCTCGCCCTATCGCACGGTCTACTTTCCCTATGATAGTTGGTACTTAACTCCACCCAACCAAGACTTCCTCGTCGAAACCGCTGACGTTGTCAAAAATAAACCGCAACCCATTGACATCCTCATTGAAGGCCACACTGACACACAGGGAACGAGCAGCTACAACATGATCCTCAGTAAACGCAGAGCCGCGGCCATTAAAGAATATCTCTCTGACCTCGGAATACAGAAACGACAGTTACACATTGTCTCGTTTGGCGAAACACACCCCTCATGTACTGACCTACGGGAACACTGTCATAAATTTAATCGCCGTGCCTTCCTCGTCTTCAGCCCACACACATCTGCACACCCATAGGAGCCCCGATGCCTTCACCACACCCTGACTGGCTCACTCGTTGGCAACAGATCAGTATCATCGTGACACCAGACCCATTTCCACCAGATAGCGACAACTATAACAAGGTCAAAGGATTGTTGAACGCACTCGATTTCCACTTCAGGAAAAGCAACATGAAGAACTTTGATCTCACCCTCAATTCCCTGAAAGACCTCTGCTCTTCTGTCCCAAATGTTTCCGCCCAATCACATGTCACATAGCCAACTCTCATGCACCATCCAAAAATCACGTGTGCACAAAGGAACGACTCGTATGCCTGCCACATCTCAAGCACTCTCCCCTAAACATGCCCTGTTCGACCGTGCGGTGTTTTTATTACTCAAAATTCGGCGCTTTGGTATTATCAAAAAAGTTCCCACGGCCCATTGGAAGGATAGTGACAGCTCTCTGTTTCACAACACGGATTCCCAATACCTCAATGTCCAAAAACGTATTCTCGACTGCACACAATATTCAGCGATCACGAAACTTGATCGGAATGCACAAAAAGATATACGAGAACATGCGATCCCGACGTCTTATTTGCCAGGGCTCTATATCGTCCCACTGCTTTCTCTGAATTCCATAGAAAACATCCTCCAATCCTACCAAGTGCAGCGCCATCTCCTGGTAGAAGCCTTCCTCGAAGTCTACCCCTTTATTAAGACACAGGCGACTCTGTCACTCAATACACTTTATGACCCGAATAACTATCCTTCCTCAGAAACGGTCACGCAAGCATTCCACGTCGACACCTCCTACCTCCACTTCGATCTGCCTCAACTCTTACACACCATCAATCCCACACTCTACGCAGAAGAACGAGACAAAACCCAAAGCCGCCTTCATCATATGATGGCTGAATCTCAACTCTACCTTCGAACATCCTTTCTCAAGCTCATCAAGGCACTTATCACTCGCCTATCGCTCAATCTCACCTCACCAACCAAACCCATTCGCATGAATCACATCACCAAACTTCGTGATTTCGTCCAAGCGTTTCCACAACGCACCGTCACCACTGATACTCAGATGACAGCCCTCGTACAACAGACACAAGGACTGCTTCACGGCATGACATTAGCCGAAATCAAGGCTCACCCGCATGTGATGCATGCATTATCAGAACACTTAGCACCCATTCTATCTGCTCTTGAACATCTCATAGAAGACCACCATGTCGCACCCCAAAACCACAAGCAACCCGTCTCATAAACAACAAATTACGATGGTACAACATATTTCACAGGAAGACATCAACGCTGCCGACCGCGTCAACTTCATTGAGTATCTCAAAAATATCGGGTATACCCCTGTGTCAATAAAACCTGACAGTGCATTGTTTCACTCCCCACTCCGTGAAGATCGAAACCCCTCATTCTCTGTTGGTCTCAACAATGGCCGTTGGGTTTGGCATGATTTTGCGACAAGGGACAGTGGGGACTTCATCACATTTATTCGGCATTTTCTTCACCTAAGTTTTCCCGACGCTGTCAGGCACCTGCTCACCCACGCGTCATTCACGTACACACCCAAACCTCTCCACACTCATCGTCAGAGCCGTAAGAATACGATTGAGAAAATTAAGCACTGGTATGGGTCACTGAAAGACAGTCAAAGTCCGTCCCATCAACAACAAATACGAGACTATTTCACAACGCTTCATCTTCCCTGGCATCCTGAGATGGGGAGTATCCTCCTCACCCTCAACCCTGATAAACAGAAACCTCATATACGAGTTCCCTACGTCACCACGCCAATTCCCACGGCGAATCTCAATGATATGCAAGCCCTCGAATGCCGAGCATTGCATACAGTACATCCTGACTACCGCCGGCGATGTGTAGGACCAAAAGCGTTATGGCGGCTACATCGTCCAGGACAACCACTGATCATCACTGAAAGTATTATTGACTGCCTGGCCGCCGATCAACTCTTCGATCAATCCTTTGATCTCATCGCGCTCAACTCCACTCGTAATATTGCTCTCGTTCGACCATATCTTGAGATTTCATCTCCATCACAGATCATACTCGCCCTTGATAACGATCAGAAAAAAGATCGTGGCCAACTCGCTCAGGAAGATCTTCTTAGAACAATTAACTCGCTGAATATCCCCATTTCCACCCTCACCCTCCATCATCAGACCGGCCATAAGGATTTACACAAAGTACTCATGGATCATCCACAGCGACAATTTCGACTGAACCATTACCTCACGAACTCGCATTCATCACATTCTTCTCACTCTCCTTCATTCATCGTAATCTGACCAAGGAGGAACAGATGCATATCACAGCTGAAAGCACGACATGGGCTCATGCCCTCAAACCATTTCTCACCTTCTTGGGAACGCTCGAGGATTCATCAAAGGATCCTGGCGCCATCACATTCCAGGGAGAAAGGGACTCCGTCACGATTACCGCCATTTCACATACTCTCCATTTACAACAAACGCTTCCAGCTAAAATAAACAAGCCAGGATCAAGCATCATCCCATTTATCCCGTTTTATCAATTCTTAAAAACCCTCAGCGCAGGAGCCTTTACGCTCACCACGAAAGGAGCCAACTGCACCATCACATCCAAAGAACAAACCAACTGTGAGCTGAAACTCAAGATGATCTCATCTGAGAACATTCCACCATTCTCCCCTTCCCGCACCCCAGAGGTCACCTGGACCATTCCCAGTGCTCCTCTAATCGATTCACTCCCCTCGCTGCTCCCGTACGTCGAGAAACATCACACGAGGCCCGCTCTTCAAGGCTTCCTCTTTCACCTAACCGCTTCTTCAAAGCCGCTGTTATCCATTATTGGGACAGATGGACATCGACTCGCGAAATATGACCTTCCACTTGAGACGCTCGAAAATCCACACGATTCTCCCATGAAATACATTATCTCCAAACACACCATTCATATTCTGATCGACATGGGCAGACACCTTCCAGCATCAGAATCCTGGCTCATGACCGCGACCAAGAACCAGGTCACCTTCACCTTCGGATGCGCTTCACTGACAAACACCCTCATCGAAGGACAATACGTGAATTATCGAGCCATCATCCCCTCAACATCCACCTTCACCGTCCGTCGTTCCTCTACATCCTTTCATGAAGCCGTCCGACGCATGAACACCGTGAATAACACCGTTGATCACCCCATTAGGATTACCGCTGATGATCGCCGCATGACACTAACCACCAAAGACCACATGATCGGTGATGGCCTGGATAGTATTGATGTCCACTCATCGTCTTTAAACAACAGTATCGAATTTAATACCAAATTTCTCTTAGATCTTCTCAAGGCCTTTGATCAAGAAATGATTACCTGGAAGAGAAACTCTTCAGACAGCCCCAGTTGCTTTACGGGCGATAACCATCCCGACTTGCTGTTCATAGTGATGCCCACAGTTACCAAAACCTAGCTATCAGCAAATACGTGCCCACATCGGTATAATAGGATACAGATGGCTCGAGCGAACAGGACTTCAGGAGTGAGAAACATGGATGTTCTCTTAATCTGAAATCACCTCCCACTTACGCACACCCTAATCCAAGGACGGATACACATGGAAAACAGGCGTGCATTTTTCGTCGCATTCCTCACAATCACTCCTGCGCGCGTGCTGGGATTTTCATCCTGACAAAATCTTTGTGTTGAATGAACATGGGATTTATACCAACTACCAAAAACTTAACCCCGAATCCTCCACGATCATTCCACCTCAAACATTTCTGGACCACCATATTCTTGATGTCATCCCACCTCCCTATAACAAAACCGCCTATATCACGTTTCGCGAAACCATCCGCTCACAAAGTCCTCAATTTACGATCATTGATCTTCGGGTAGAAAACCACAATTCCTACTCAGTTTTTATTTCGATGATCCCGTTAACCCCTGGGGTCCTCGTTCTCGCGAAGGATTTTCCTCATCACAAGCTCCACGCATCTCAAATCCTCCTCACCATTCAAGATTTACAGAAACAAGACCCGATCTTCACACGACCTGAGGCATCCCTCGAATTCTTAAAGGATTCTCACTACACCTTTACCTTTCAATACGAACAAATTGACAAGCACGATCAATTAAACCCGATACTCTGGCTCTCTCTGACGACGAACATGATTCACAAGCTGAATCTCACACTTGTACATACAACTAATTCTCCAGCCAGTGTCACATTTAAAGGAAAAATTCACCACGCCCATGAACTCACCACTCTCCTGAATCTCTTGTCTCCGACGTCACATATCGACGACGATCAGAAAGGGAAACACGAGCAAAAGACACAGCCCGATCAAGATACCACGTAAAATTCGAGGTAACCCATATCACAGTTGACCACTCTTTTAACTTCAATTACGCTCTTCTTACTATTTATGCCTTCTATTCTCATTGCCGACGATACGGAAGCCGTCCTCACCGTCCTGCATGACGCGTTTACAGCTCTCGGGTTCACTACGGTCCTTGCCAGAAATGGTCAGGAGGCCCTCACACTCTTTTGCCTACATCAACCTGATCTCATCATTCTGGATATGCTCATGCCCCATACTGAGGGGCTTGAAACCATTATTTCTATTCGAGAGGTCAATACGACTGTTCCTATTGTGGCCATTTCTGGCGCGTATATTGGAACCTACACCGACCTGCTCCAACTGGCCATCGCCGTTGGCGCCAACCGAGCCATACGCAAACCCTTCATCGTGACCGAACTACGCGAATCCATTGTCAAAGAATATTTTCCAAAACATACCATTCCTCCCAGACCTTAACCCTCCTGCTCCATATCATCGAACGGCTCAGGTCTGATATCCTCCAGCACCATCAATCGTTCTTCACGCATTCTCGTCTCAAAACGTGCTCTCCATAAACGGTGCATCTGCGAACATTCCATCACATGTTCATAAGCACACCACACGCACAACACTCGTTCGCATCAACACAGCACGGCAGTAACGACTTCAAACTTCCTTCCACTTTTCTCACAAGACAAAATTCACCCTTTATCATCTCTTCATAATTACCTGCAAAAGGAGGCCGCCTTTCCAGAAAAGAAAAATTCTCCAACATGCCCACCACGACCCATCCCGTATTACTCATCGAAAGACCGTCACAACAACATCGTTGTTCTTGCACAATTATGACGCGCAAAAGTCGAGATCAATTGGATCTAAATGGGTATATCTGGAACGGCTACGACTATCTGCTACAGGTTTGGGTACAAGAAGGAAATGTCCTTCCCTGTGCTCACCCTCTTAAGATGCGAGCGAATCCATCATGTTGTGAAGCCAATCGCTTGGCTGGCCTTCCCGTGAAAGACATTCCCGGTGCTGAACGAATACACCTCTCTCATCGTCAGCATCGTCGTTTTATTTTGTCATAACAACACTCCCCACCAACTCATCGTATTCTCAATGCTGTTCTGATGTTTCTTTCTATCACTCTCTGACAAGCAGCCGTTCGTATCATTCACCGAGGAATCACGCCATGCCTTCCACTCAAACACCAGACTCCCTCGCCACCATCAATGATCAATTTCGCCGTCAACTGTCAATTTCCAGTGACTCACCTCTCGGCCTCTATAGAATGACTGGAGCAGTTGCCTCTTTCACATTTCGAGATAAACAGGAAATTCTACGAGTCATTGCTGAGTTCAGTGATTTCAATAAAGAGAATGATCCCTGGCAGGAACATGATTTTGGCTCCTTCATGTATCAAGAAGAAACCATATTTTGGAAAATTGATTACTACGATAAGAACATCGAGTATGGCAGTGCAGATCCTCTAGACCCCGAGAAAACCATTCGTGTTCTCGCATGAATACTAACGAACGATAATCATCTAATCACTCACGTCAGGAATCGTATGACTCTCGTCATTTCGCTACCCCTTCCCCCCTCGATCAATCACCAATATGCGACGATTCGTGGCAGGCGAGTCTTAAGTAAAACCAGTCGAGACTACAAAGTCATGATCAGCACACACATCATGCTGCATATTCGAAATACTCTCCCTATACCTGATGACCGCCAAAATCTCACTATCGTGCTCACGTTACATTTTTACTTCACAACGTTATTGAAACGAGATCTCGATGGAGGATTGAAGATTCTTCAGGATGGAATGTGCGAGGCGTTGGGAATCAATGACAATCGAGTGACAGAAATTCACCTCTATAAACACGTAGACCGACACCATCCACGGGTCGATTGTGAACTGTGGATGTTAAAAAACAAATAAAGTGGGGGTGAGGTGTCGAGGAACAACCAAGAATGAGGCGAGCACCTGGGTCGCCAGGACTCGCCTGTTCATTCTCGATTCGCTACTACTTCTTCTTTGCTAAAATCGCATCTTTCGCGGCTTTGGCCACACGAAACTTGAGAACCTTCTTTGCGGCAATTTTGATGGTTGCTCCCGTTTGCGGATTGCGTCCCGTTCGAGCTTTCCGATGTTGCACCACCAACTTACCAATCCCTGGGAACGTGAACCCGTCTTTCGCACCTTTGTACGCCAGCTCCGTTAATTCTTTGAGAATCTCATCCATCGCTTTCTTCGTCAGATCATGCTTATCAGCAAGCTTCCCAATCAACTGCGATTTCGTTAACGCTTTACCCATCCGTGATTCCCTTTCGTTAAAGTGCGTACGCCCCATTCATCTGCCAGGATGTTTTACAGGGAATTGTCAAAGATTACAAGAAGATATTGGCTGAATTCTAGACCACTAACGTGCCTTGAGATGTCCAGTAATTCTCTCTTTTTATGAACCAGCGCCAATTGATGTTTAGACGCCGGCGCGCTCTTACCGACGGTCTTGGTAAAGATTCACTCATCCCTGCTTCACTTCACCTCGACTCCTCTCAAGCAACCTCTAAGAACGTACTATAGAGATTAGAGATAGCATTCACTTTCACGTTACGGACTTATGAATGTTGCTCTTTTAAAAGAGACTCGTGATGAGCATCTCGCTCATGACACATTCTAAACATACAGAAAGGACATTATGACCAATCGTCACATCAAACCCCAGTCAAACAGCATGCCGCGCCTGTCACCTGTGCGTGAACATCACCTCCTCAACATTAAGGAAGCGGCAGCCTATACTGGGTTATCCGTTCACACCATTTACACGATGGTCTCTCAACGACGAATTCCCTACGTCAAAGTCGGGCGATTGACAAAATTCGATCGAACGCTTCTGGATAAGTGGCTTCGTGACCATACGGTGCTTCCCGTGCCCCGTATGGAGGTCCGAACGTCGTGAACAGAGTCGAGCATGGGGGTCTCACCCGAGCGTCAGAAACTAGTGTTACATAGGTGTTAGAAAAAGAGCTAAATGAGGATAAAACAAGGTAGGAAACGGCTAACAGAAACAAGTAGTGAAACGATGATTCATCAATAATAACAAGGGGTTTGTGAGTCTTATCACTAACTTACGCACCCCCCTCTCAGGTGCTCCTTGAGCAATGGGATGAGATCCTCCGCTTTGTGGGCACCATGAAGGTGAAAGAAACGACGGCCTCGGATTTGTTCCGTTGCCTCAACTCCTATTCGAAACAACACACGCTCTACCGTGCCCTGAAAACGTTTGGCCACATTTATAAGTCCTTGTTTATTTTGCTATATCTCGATGATGTGGCCTTGCGGCAGGCCATTGAAAAACAGCTCAATAAAAGTAAAAGCGCGCATAAGTTTACGCGCGCGATCTCCGTGGGCAATCCGCGAGAATTATTAGAAGCCGACAAACAGGAATAAGACATGGAGGAGGGCTGCAAACGCCTCATCAAAAATGCGATTATTTGCTGGTTTTTTTTATTTATCGCAGAAACTTGAAGAGGCAGGAGACGGCCCGTTGCGAGAGACCTTACTCCATGCGATTCGCCATGGATCCGTCGTGTGTTGGCAGCATATTAACTTGTTGGGGGAGTATGATTTCTCGGAAGAACGGCTCGAAGATTCGGTTAGCATTAAGCCCCCGAAACTCATCGCTTAATCTGGGCACAAAAACGGGGGGACCAAAACCGACGTTTCGTCAATAGTTTCAACAGGTTCAGCGAAATCCTAGGCAACTTATCATCCCTTTGTTGGCTTAGACCCGGAATAGACCCAGTATTGTTGCTGCAACGATCAATACTCAAAATATTTCAACTCAAAACCATTCCCTTCGCTCACCAAGCACGCTTTAAATCTGCTATGGACCTCTAAGTCAAAGAATGTCCATTGCAAATTTGGCGACAAAGGACCACTCGCAAGAAACCGCTTTCTCGATAGCCCCCAAGTTCCTAGCACATCGATCTGAGATAGTGGTTTCTCCAAGCCGACTCCTAGAGCCTTGAGATATGCCTCTTTTCGCGTCCAACAAGTAAAGAACGCTTCGCGACGCAACGCCTCTGGAATCTGAGACAGTTCAGTAATTTCATGGGGACAAAAAACCGAACTTGTCATTTTGTCAAATTCGATTTTATCACAGATAAACTCAACATCAATTCCGACTTCTCGACCTGACGCAACAGCAAGCAAGGCATAATCCTTACTATGCGACAAGTTAAAACGTAGATCTTGGGCGCATCCCGGCATCGCAAGCATAGGCTTTCCGGAACACCCATACGAATAGCAGACGTCCTCCATGTCACAACTAAGGTATTTCGCTAAGATAAATCGAACTGCTCTATGGGCTATAAGGAAACAAGTCCGGTGAAGTGGTGCAACAAAACTTCGAGCTCGCGAAAGTTCATTGATATCTAGGACACTCTCAAAATCCTGAGTTAACAACACGCGTTCTGTTTGGAGTGAAATCTGCCAAACGTGAACCTCTTTAGTTAAGGAATAGATGTGCCTATGATATTGATCCCAGGCATCCATATTTTAAAAATTTCAGGAAATCGTTTCAGGACAATACGAATGAAATCATTTCGCCGAATTGGTTCAGGGAAATAAACGAATCTTTGACAGTATGCCTATTCGTCAATAATCTGAGATCGGGAAAACTCATGCGATTTCGAAGAATGCAAGCTATAGAATATGCCCCGCAAAATCCCTATGTTCTTACGAAAGAATGACTGTCAGCTGCCATCTTCAAGTTGAATCTGATAACGGTCCAAGCTTGTACCAGTGGCCAAATATAAATTGGCAAGAGACTGGTTGTAATCGACAATAGCGCGTAATTCATTCCCTCGAGCCTCAGCCAAATCACTTTGAAAATCAAGGACAATTTTTGTGGTGCTCAGTCCTAGGTTCAGTCGCTTTTGTTCTGTCACCAATTGTTTCTTCGCCAGTTTTCTCGCGACTTTTGTGGATTCAATGCGCTTATAATCTGTCTTGAGACGACGAACGGCTGCTTTGGCCTGAAGAACGACTTGTTGACGTACACCATGAATAAAAGTTTGCGCCTTTCTCACCTCCAATTCTCGACGACGGACTTGACTAATCCCCGACCGATTGCCTAACGGATAGCTTAAAACAAGTCCCAACCCAAGATTATAGAAATCCCGACTTACCGTACGATCACTAGTATCACCCAGCCCATTCCCTAATCCACTTAATCCAACGGTCCCCTGTAGCTCCAGGTTCGGAAGTAACTGATTTTTCGCAAACTTGCGATCGAGGGTTCGTGATTCAAGGGTTTTTTGAGCTTGTTTCACTTCAGGCTTACGCAGCAATGCAAGTTTGATCGCTTCTTGAAAGGTGATGGGATATAACGTTTGAAGTGGATGATCGATGGGTATGACGCTTACTTGCTCATGCAGTTCATCATCAGAATTCAACAGCAAACGACGAAGTTGATCTTCCTGATCCCCAATCGTTCGTTCAGCAACGAGTATGTCCTCAACACGTGAGGCCACAGAGGCTTGAGCTTGTAAGACTTCAACTTCTGCTATGACTCCACTCTTCAATTTCGCCCGATTACGGACAAGAAGTTGTTGAGCCGAACGGTGCTTGGCTTGAGCTACATCAAGCGATGTTCGCGCGAATATTAATTCCCAATAGGCTTGCTCGACTTGTGTGACAACCTTCAGTACCTGATCTAAAAAAACAAAACTTTCAACTTGTGCAGCATTTCTTGCGACATGTATCTGCGTGTGATTGACATCCGCACCGAAATTCCGCAAGAGGGAATGCGTAAGGTCAAGACGTATATTCCCCAAATACTCTGGGTTAAATAAAAACCCGGACGTATCGCCAGCAACTGATGTTCGGAGAGAGCTAAGACTCAATGTAATATTTCCACCACTTTGTAGGGGATGAGCAAAGTCTATACCGAAAGACGTTTTATTCTGATCAAGACTACTCGGCTCCGAATTTTCTTCAAATTCACCGAGTCCTAAGATTGGTCGATTCAGTGGGTCCACCGAGCGATCATAGCGACTAGAGAGCGTAACGCTCGGGTCAAACTTAGCTTTCTCAAATAGGATATCAGTCATCCGCACATCCCGTGCATAGCGACTTACTGAAATATCTGTGTTACTTTCTAATGCTTCAAGAATGGCCTCTTTGAGTGAAAATCTCATAACACGCTCGGAATCCAAATCTCCTAAGGCTGAACTGCTGGTGACTGCCAAAACTTGAGAGGGGGGGAATAGAAAGAATCCCAACCAGAACCCAAGCAGCAGCATCGTCACCCGACAAAAGAACCACAATGATTGACTGATAGCTATATTAGTCAAGGTGTTGGACTTCATTTGTTGTTTCATAATGTGACGAATGCATATGTACATAGGTCATTCATAAATCGACAAGACTATTTTGCTTCACTGAAAAATCTTGTTTGACCTTTAAATTCTGCTTAAACATGAATTGAAGATAAGTAGATTATTATGATGAAGTTTCAATAACACCATCTTTGACTTTTATGAGGCGTTCAGTGTAACCCGCAACTTCTTGTTCATGAGTCACAAGCACAATCGTGGCGCCAGATTGATGCACTTGAGTAAATAATTCCATGATCTCAACCGATGTCTTTGTATCAAGATTGCCTGTTGGCTCATCAGCCAAGATCACCTTCGGGGCAGTAATTAAGGCACGTGCAATAGCGACACGCTGACGTTCACCACCTGACATATCATTGGGGAAATGTTCAAGGCGATGCCCCAGGCCAACACGTTCTAAATATTCTTTCGCCCGATCTTGACAGATGGCGCGCGAGATATTTTGGTAAGAGAGAGGAAGGGCCACATTTTCAAGCGCAGTTTTCATAGGTAGAAGGTGAAATGATTGAAAGACAAAACCTAATAATTGATTTCGGTGAACGGCCGCTTCAGTTTGCGTTAGATTTTGAATGAGTGTTCCAGCTAAGGTATACGACCCCGAATCATAGTCATCAAGTATGCCCAATACATTAAGCAATGTTGATTTCCCAGACCCTGAGGGTCCCATAATAGAAACAAACTCTCCTTGTTCAATGCTCAGGTCAATTCCACACAAAACAGGAACGACCGTTGAGTTAATTCTATAAGATTTATTGACTTGCTTAAGTTGAATAATATGCTCGCCCTCCCAGCCTCAATGAACTCAAAGGATTATGACAAATCGCTAGGTATCAACTCTGCAGGAGCTCATCCCAACGAAAAATTCGATCAGAACAGTCCTGGTAAAAATGAAAGTACGGAACGGTATGCGGGACATATCGGGGAAATCTTAAAACGGCTATTGTCTGTGGGTGTATGGGATGTTCGAAATATTCATAAACTCATCGGTGCTCCAGGTATAGTCAATAAACATTCGTTTTGCCATGAAAACGCTTAAGGGACAAGGCTAAAGGAAACGATATAACTAGGTCACTCACGTTAACTTAATAGATGAGCCTTCCCTACCACGCGAATTCATCGATGATGGTTTCGATCTTCACAACGCTCTTTATTTTTTAAGGGTAATGGTTTTGATGTCAGATGGTTGAAAGTCCGTTTCCCCAAAATCAGAATCTCCCCGAAACTTTCCATCAATGCTTAACGGGAATTTCCCTGTTTTCCCATTCGTTAAATGAATAGTGAGTTCAGGATTCTTGCCGTTCAAGCTAATCTGAATTTCTTTTATAGAGGAAAATTTGACATTAATAGTTGATGCACCTTTTTTCACAGGGACATGGTGCAATTCATGAGGCACAAAGGATGTGTCGTTAAGTCGTTCTTCCCAATAAAATCGAAAATTGTCAATCTGGGTTTCGACTCCCTCTGCATCAATGATTGTGGCATGAAACTGTTGCGCACCGATCGCAAAGCTTGGGAGACTAAATAAGGCACAGACAACAACAATCAGTCCTAGGGCATTCTTGCTACGTAAAAACATAAATTGTGTAAAGCTCTTCATAACTTCTCCTTCATATCCAGCCTAGATAAGAGTTGATTGTAAATATACGATAGTCATTCGCTTTTATGATCAAGGGGTCAGATTATGGGTAAGACATTTCGCTTTCCTGAATGGAAACTTTTTAACACGGTGGTGTGATCATATCCCCTGAGCCCCCTAACAATGAGGATAGCAACGGTGGAAGGCGCTCAAGTTAATTTATAGGTAAATGGGAGATTAACCGGCACAATAGATCGACCGACTATTGGATATTTTAAGGTAAGGGGAGAAGCCATTTTTACGGTGTTGACAGCCTCTTGATCCAACGTAGCATGGCCAGAGCTTTCGAGGACGTGAACATCCTGAATCTCACCATTGGACCGAATATACACTCTTAACATCACGGTTCCTTCCCATTTTTTCCTCTTCGCTCTCGATGGGTAACGCTTCAACTGTTTGACTTTTTCCATAAGAGAAGTGGCCACCCACTGATAATCAGTTGTAGCAGCTGGATCTTGCTTCACATCACGTGTCACGACAGACGGCTGAACTTTCGTGACGACCGCTTGTTGGATCACACGCCGTGGTGATGATTGAATTGAATGGGGCCTTGCCAGCACAGAGGAAACAACCTGCGACGGAGTAACCTTTGGAGTCGCTACCTTCTGAGGACTAGGCGCAGACCGACTGATTGATCCAGTCACAATAGCTGGAATGTGTTTCAATTTCGGAGATTCTGTCTCCACATATTCAGTTGACTGTGTCGCAGTGTGTGTGACCACATCAACCTGTTGAACCGATACCTGTTTTGTCACTTGACGATCAGTCACCATAGTCGGTTGGGGAAGAGCGGATACATCGCGTTGGAGTACTTTCGGTTGAGCCTGCGCTATCACCCGATGCGTCACTGGAGTCGTGGGGGCTTTCTTTTGGACGGGCTGTGTCACCGAAGTGGCGGAAGTCATCTGTTGAACAGGTCGAGTAACCGGCTGATGTTGTGTGACTGGGGTTTCGAAAGATTTTGTTGTTTGCACAACCTGTTGTTCGATTGGTTTTCTCTCTAATCGTTGGGGCTTGACCCTTTCATGGCTGACTGGAGTCTGGACAACGGTCTGGCGTGTAAGTTTTTGTTGCGTTTTCTGCGTTTTCTGAATAGGCTGCGGTTGTTGGGTTGGTTGAGGTGCAGGCTTCAGAATCGACATGTTTAATCGAAAAGGCTCTGGCTTTTGGATCTCCAACACATTCGTCATCATAGACAATGCTACCGTTCCGAGTACCCCGTGAACCACAAAAGAAAGAGACCACCCATGAATGGACTCACGTCGTTTCGCCCAAAAAGCACGGAAGTCAGTCGTCATAACCTCACGACCTCGAGACTGACTTGATCATATCCTTCCCCACGTACTTCATCGACCACTTCAACAAATTGTTCCAAAATAGTCATGCGATCTGCCCGGACAACAACTAATGACTCTCGAGGAAATTCCAGTAACAAAGGAAGGAGTTGTTCCTTTGTACAGAGTTGACCATTGATATATAACGTACCCTCTTGCTTTAGCGTAATGACTACAGGAGTTTCCTGACGATCACTCGCCTCCTCTGCCTTTGCTAAATTGACAGGAATCTGCCCAGTGGTGATAAACGTGGCTGTCGTGAGCACAATCACCAAGAGCACAAGCATCACATCTACCAAGGGAATAACGTTTATTTCATTAAGTTCGCGTTCCAAATTGATCTTCCCATTGATGTGTTAATTCCGTGACGCGACGTCTCAACCCATTATTGAGTACGACACACGGAATTGCCACGAGTAACCCCATCGCCGTGGCTTTGAGCGCCAAACTCAGTCCAACCATAATGACACTTACGGCAATCGTTTTTGATGTACCCATAGTTTGAAACGTCAGCATAATGCCAAGCACCGTACCCAATAACCCAATGTACGGAGCATTGGCGGCCACCGTTCCAATCACAACCAAGCGTTCCGTTAAGGCGATTTCAAGTTTTTTCAGAGAAGCAAATTGCGCAAGATCAATGCGGCGGTAAAACATCCACCGTTCAATGGCAATGGCAAATGCCCACAGACTCAGAAGACCCAATAAGCCGATCACACCATAGTCAATCAATTCTTTCAGATTATCCACAACGACAAGTCCTTTTATGAAAGTCTAAGCAGCCATCATCACTGACGATCACACAGAATAAAAATTATCAGTCGTATGAGGTGTCTGGAAGTAGATTCTTCAATAAAGACACACACCACCCCACGCCCAGTCTCTCATAAGACGAACGAGAAACAGCTTTCCCCACCTTTAGGTAAGAAATTTATTAATCAGCTGTATATGGAGTCTGGATGTGGATACTTGGATATGGACACACACCACCCCTACGCCCCGTCTCTCATAAGACGAACGGAAAACAATTTCCCCCACCTCGACGAAAATATTTTTTAATCAGTGTGACGGAAATAAGAACTGGCAACTAATCAGTCACATTCCCTAAATTCCTGTAATAATTGGGAGAAATGGATTGATGGGTGGCTTCTGAATAAAGCAAAATCAATAGTTGCAGACATGAGAAGTTTTGTCATATTGCGGGGTGGCATTGCCCACTGGAAACCATTCTGGGGGGTTACAGAATTGAAGGCAACTTCTGTGAGACAGGGGGTAAATGTAAGGGTTAAGGCCGGAGAATGAGTTGTTCTGAATACACACATCCCTCTTCTACGAATTCCTCACATTTCATTGAGTTTTGAGTCTCATTTTTATTCCTTTCTTCAGGAAATTCAAAGATAATCTAGGTTGTTTATTCCTGTGTTGAGGGGAAAACTATTGAATACCCATTTTTTTATGAATCGAGAACCCTACCTGAATGAGAAGGGTGAGAGAAATGGAAGTCTCGATCGAAACACGGGCCTATCAATTGATCTGGTCTCTATCACAAGATCGGCATGAGAATGAGGAAGATACTTGCCGAAGGTTTGCCACTTGGCGAATAAGTCAAAGTGGGTAACTACGGCGTAGATCGATTTTTGCGAAAGGCCAGCACGAGCTCAAGTAAGTCTTGAATAATCTGCTTGGCTTCGTCATTGCCAAGCGGCCGAGTTTGGTAATCATCACCTTTGGTCACATCTTCACGACGAAGTCTGCCGTAAAGGAGACTGCTTTTGGAGAGATAATTCTTGACCTCTTCTAAGAGCTCTTCAGGTGTCAAGCCGAATGCGGACATCAACGCAACATCATAACTTGATCCGTTATTCAACAGATCGAGGTACCTTTCAAGTTTAACGAAGTTTTGTGTATTATCACCATAAAAAAAGTAATGCATCAAAGCCCATGCTTGGGAATGGGCGTGAGTGTCCCTGTCCTTATGATCATAATCTGTCTGATCCGAAATGAACGTGTCCATTGGAATCCACTTAGCCTGTTGCTCCATGTACCGCCACCTGCCCCGTTCGGGTTCTCCAAACTTAATATCCCCATCAACGAATTGGAAGGTTTCAGCCATGGTGGCTAAACCTTCGTTGTACCAACGCGGAATATTATGAGGACTTTTAGAGATCAAATAATGGATATATTCATGGTAAATTGTCGAAAATTGAGAAACGCCACGGCCATCGGCCGGCAATGCAATAAAATTCATTTCCGGAATAAAATATCCAGCCATGTTTTTTGATGGTTGAAAAGGAGCATAAGACCTGCGATTCTTGAAAAGGTAGACCCTAACTGGCCTTTTCTCCACAAACGGAGGAATTGTTGTGATTGTTAACGCTACCGCACGGAAGACTTCAAGCTTAGTGGCAATATCTAGGGCTTCTTGCTCCTCAGCATTTGTATAAAAAGTAAAGTTTGTTGTTTGAATCTCCTGCCATTCTTCTAGATTGGCAAAAGGATGGAGGGGAGCACATCCTGTTACTAACAGGAGGCAACACAACAGGCTCAGACTCAAAGCCAAGTCTTTACCCCAGCGCCCTCGCGCAGCGATTGCGAAGATATATCCGATGTAACAGGTCGACCGAGAATTTTGAAAATATGTCACTGCAGTCTCCTAAAAAAAACAGCTGCCAGAGATATGTCTTATATTCAGGAATATCATTTTCTTTTCAGCCTTTAGATGATAATACATAAATAGACGTTGCAAGACCTCCTCGCTCACAGACCTCTGAACTGTTACATTTCTTCCTGGATTACAAGGCCCCATCTCTCCGATTCGTCCAGGTTCCATTCAATCCACCGGAGGTCTACCAGATGGAACCTCTGTAGCGAGCGGGTTCAATCCGGTCGAGTAAGTCTTGGAGAATCTGTTTGGCTTGATCTATTTTAAGGGGCCGGCTTTGATAATGATCGTCTATGGAGATGTCTTTCAACCACATCAGGGAGTACTGTAGCTGTTTCTGAGCCAGATACCGTTTCACCTCTTGTAACAACTCTCCGGGGGTGAGCCCGAATGCGGAAAGCAAGGCCCCTTTAAAATGCATACCATTATTCACATGATAGAGGTACTGCCCTAGCTTATCGAAATTCTGGTCACCACCATAGAAAAAATAATGCATGAGAGCCCAGGCTTGCGAATGCGCATCGGTATATCCGATTTGATGATGATAACTCATCCGATCTGAGAGGAAGAGATCCATCGGAATCCAGTCGGCTCGACCGCCCATCATCCACCATCTAACCCGATCGGCTTCTCCGAAAAACAACGCGCCATCCGCGAATTTGAAGGTTTCAAACATAGTGGCTAATCCTTCGTTATACCAACCCGGAATGATGTGAGAATTTTTTGAGAGCAAATAATGGATATATTCATGATAAATAATCGAAAACTGGGAGATGGGATTGAAGGTATCCACGTATAACGCGATATCATTGTGTTCCCTCAGAAAATACCCTGCAACCTTTTCTGTCGGTCGAAACGGAGAAAACGCATCTTCGTCCTTGAAGAGATAGACCCGAATAGGGTTCTTCTCTACAAACGGCGGAATCGTGAGGATTTTTCGGGCGACAGCACGAAATACTTCAAACTTTTTGGCGAGGGGCAGTGCGTCCTCCTCCTCAGCATTCGTGAAAAATATAAAGTTTTCAGTCTGGATTTCCTGCCACTCAACCAGGTTCTGAAAAGGATCGACCGTTGCACAGCCACTCAGGAAAAGAAGACAGCAGATCATATGTATTTGGAGCAAAGACAATATGTCACGTTGACGTGTTGGGATACGTGCATTCATTCTCATAAGACTTCCTCACCCTCGGGTCATCACTCCTCCTCCCCCAGAACATTCGGTAACATGCACAGGCTATTCGAGCATTTGAGGTTCTCTTCTCGTTGTTGGAGGCGTTGAGGGGAATGTAGGATTTTCGGAGAAAGTAGCGTGCAGATTACGAAATACTCGAAGGATAAGAATCGTTGGCGATCATTAAGTGCCCATGATTGCGTTGACGCCGTCCATCATTTCCAAATATTCCTTATATTATTCTTTTGCGGCAATTCGAAATATATCTCCTTCGCCTATTCCGTCTTTGATTTCAACAACGAGACCATTTGAAAGACCAAGACTCAGCGGGCGATCTTCGAACACACCCGCCCCCACTTCAACGCGGACAAATGGCTCACTATCCTCAAACGTGAGATAGCGCTCAGGAATGGCTAAAACCTGCTCTCGACGGTCGACCACAATTTCTGCCACAGCGCTATAGCCCGCCCGGACAAAAATATCTGCACTCAGACTCAAACTACTTCGGACTTCGAAGGTAATTCGTCCATCTTTCACGGTCGCCTTTGGCGAAATGAATTCAATCGCTCCCGTGAAGACAGAATCCGGAAAAGCCCCCACCGTTAGCGTCGTCGGGATACCAAGCGACAGCATTCCCGCATCGGGTTCGTCAACTTGTCCTTTAAAAACCAAATCAGCCATATCGGCAATTGTCACAATCGTTGTGCCCTCATTAAACGTGTTGGATTCGATCACAAAGGTCCCCAATTCGACCGTGCGCTCAAGTACCAGCCCACTGACAGTGGCCCGGACCTCTGAAGCGCTGCGTGATAATTCAGTGGAAGCACCAGACTTCACAATTTCCAAGTTTCGTTGAGCCGTGGCAAGACTTTGCCGGGAAAGCTTCAGCGCCATTTGAGACTGCTCAAATTCAACTTGAGGTAAAAACCCTTCCTTAAATAATTGGTTGGTACGGGTGTAATCTCGTTGCTGATATTGATAACGAATCCGTGCATCCCGGAGCGTACCTTCTGCAGCACTCACATCAATCGGGTCTGGATAGGGTTGTATAAGGGCAATTGGATCATTTTTTTTAATCGCATCACCCGGCTTCACGTAAATAGCATGGATAACTCCAGAAATTTGAGGCTTGATCAAGACTTGCTTTCGAGGTGTGATCGTTCCATTGGCAATAATTGTTTTATCAATATCGGTGCGAAACGGTGTGGCCGTCTGGTAGTCGTCAGCAGTCCTTGCAGATCGCGTATAAAGAAAGTAGCCCGACACAGAAGTGAAAATGAGAACTAGCACGATAGGAAATACGATTCTTAACACATCCGTCCTTTTGGATTTCTCTGTAGTCGAATGTACAACCTTGCCTCCATGTTCATTTACTTACTCATTCCGTAGAGCCCCAATGATATTGATACTTGCAGCTTGTTGTGCGGGAATATACCCAGCTCCAACGCCACCGAGCACAAGAGCCATGAGCGCCCCCAGCGCCACTTCAAGATCAACTTCAGGATCTCGGAAGTAGGCTAACTCGACTCCAAACGAACGAATAAATTCAACAATGATAACTCCGACAACCAATCCCAGGTACCCAGAGGAGAGCGTCAGAAGTAAAGATTCGGACAAAATCATGGTCAAAATTTTACGAGGTGTTGCACCAACGGCCTTACGTATTCCAATTTCTCGCGTTCGCTCCTTCACCGTGATGAACATCACATTCGTCACCCCAATGAGGCCAGCACAGAGTGTACCCATACCGACGATTCCCACAAATAGATGAATCCCATAAAAAAGGGCTTGAAATTTCTGAAAATGCTCGAGAACATTCTCGACATACACCGCCGAATAATCAGTCACGGCAAAACGGTGTCGTGCGGCTAATATTGTTCGAATCCGCTGATCAAAATCGTATCCATGGAAACCATCTTTGACAGTAAAAATTATATACGTAACAACTGGATTCGGATGAAACGAATGCAGATACGCTGTATACGGGATATAGATCCGACGTAGTTCGCCTTCTCCACCAACATCGGTAAAGGTTCCAACGACGAGAAAATTGGTGCCGTGAATGTCTATGCGCTGCCCAATCGGATTGCTATGCTCGCCAAAGAGAAGCTGAGCCACACGGGAGCCAATGACGGCAACTCGCCTCGACTCAGATATATCCAGTTGATTCATAAGACGACCGTCAAGCAACTGCGTTCGTTCAACCATCTGGTTCCCAGGTGCAATGCCCCAAATGGGAAAGGCTCCACTCTGACGTTGAAAGGTCACAGGCTCTGTCGTGTCGAGTCGGATCCGAGGCGTAAGATTTTCAATACCAGGGAGACCGGAACGGAGAAGCTCAAGGTCCCTAATGGTTAAGCGTATTCGTCGACCTGGCGTCAACCCTTCGAATGGCACTGATGTCTTCCCGCCCTCGACCCACACACTATTGAATGCATCATCCTTAAAAATTTGTGTCACACCACGCTCCAAACCCTTGCCGACACCGAGAAGCAGCACAACCATAAAAATGCCCCAGAAAACCCCAAAGGCTGTCAGAAAGGTTCGGAGTTTGTGTCGACGCAAACTCTGGAAGATATCGTCCCAGTGATCAGTAAATCCCACCACGGACACAGGTCGTGTATTTCCCTTGACTAAGGATTAAAAGTTTCCCAAAAAGTGAAATTCCAAATACTTTTAAAAATCTAGAACGCACGGTGCTACAAACTCAATATGTCTTCTCACCATATTGCAGATGTGTGAATCACGGAGTATTGAAATAGAGTCTCAATTTTTGGACTTCGAAATGGTGTATCTTAACCTTCAATAGTTTCACTAGGAATATTGAGACAACAAACGTACCCATAAAATAAGACGAATGAAACAAAGAAACCCTACCCTGTCCAAAGAAAAAAAATTTGTGATGAGAGGAATCATTCTGGATCTTATCAGAGAATTTCTGTACTATTTGGTCACGGGAAACCCTACAAACAATAACGTTTGACATAACCATGAACTACTTCAATCTACCCTAGGGACTATCAAGCTCGTGGTGCACCCGATATTTGAAAGGGAGAACAGGCCTTTAGGTAAAAATGGGTAACAAATGACCTGCGATGTCTGAGATTCAAGAAGTGATGAAAATTGTTGTTGATTTGACGCGTTTTCTAGCAGGGAAAGTAAACCACAAAGAAAGAATGCCACGATCACATTGACACTCAGCACAATGGCCTCAAGCTAGCCAGGCAATCGTCGATCGAACCGGGAAGGTCGACTTTCTGAGTTGCAGGTTACCCTGTACGGCTACGACAAATACACTATCGCTCATTAACCCGGCCTTACTGACGGGATGCAAAAATCATCTCTACGCAAGAAAATAAACGCTTTTTAATAGCTATTGATCGAAACAAAGTCTAAAAGCTATAAGCCGCAGACTCATTTACTTTCCAATAACGTCTTTTTCTTTTCAACTACCACCGTGAAAGTTGGGGTAGCAAATAGTTGGAGTGTAAATGACCGACAATTTTTTCCAGGCTTTGTTGAGGAAAATCCTGGTTGGTATCGACAATAACTTCAGGCTTTCGAGGGTCTTCATATGGATCTGACACGCCCGTGAAATGCATAATTTCTCCTCGGTGTGCTTTGGCATACAGTCCTTTAGGATCTCGTTCCGCGCAGACTGATAAGGGACACCGAACAAACACCTCTACAAAGTTCCCAATTTCGTCACGCGCAGCCTGTCTCGAATTCGCATACGGAGAAATCGCCGCCACAATCGCCACACCTCCCAGTCGGGTCACGATCCCGGCCACATACGCAATGCGACGAACATTTTCTTCTCGATCCTCACGGGTAAACCCCAGCCCCTTCGTGAGATGTCGCCGCATCTCATCTCCATCAAACAACTCCACTGGGAACCCTTGTTGCTTGATTTCTCTTTCTAAGGACTTCGCAAGGGTTGTTTTCCCTGCCCCAGGAAGACCTGTGAACCAAACGGTGAATCCACTATTGTTTAGCAATCCCCTCATCTCCTCCTAGACTTTAGTCCAAAAAAGTGATCTGGAGAAAACGTATACGGTGACAAACGCGCATATTTTATCGAGGCTTAAGTATCTTTCTTGGAATAGTCCACGAAAGGCTTAGATTGAGGATTCTCAAGATACTACTGCGATGAGGGAGTCTCGTCCGTTTCATGATCACACTGTCCAGCAAACGCTGATTCCAATTCCGGCAAATATTCTCGATACTTCTTCCATCGTTCCACTGACTTTGTATAGATGGGTTGGCGTACTTGCCAACGACTCGGAGTTTGTACTGCACGTTCCACCTGGTGAAAGTCTAAACATCGGTCATCCCAGGGTACACCAAGAAATTCGATGAGACATCGGGCTCGGCCTTCCAAATTATTGACAGTATCTTCATACCTAAAGTCCAGAACGGGAATCGGCAATACAGCGTGCCAATGTCGCATGAGTCGACGCGACTCCGAGATAAAAAAAGCCAAATCATCAAAGTCTGTGGCATAGCGCTGGTCGGCATTAAAGTTCTCCATCCAGATAGACAGAGCATTGTCCCGTTCATCACGCTGACAGTAGACAACCCGCGCCTGCGGAAAAAGAACTGCAACAAAAGCCAATTGAAAAAAATTCAAAGGCTGTTTATCACTAATGCGCCGTCGCCCAACAGGAGCTCCCACACGCAGTGCCCGTAAATACTCGTACGCGTATTGGCGGCTCGTCATTTCCTGAAGTAATGACGCGGCTTGCCAGGGGACATCATCGTCCGTCGGTAAGGATCGCTTAACCAGACGGGAAAGATCAGGCAATTCCCCTGCTCCGTGCAACAACGGATGAGCTGATAAGATCTGCTCGGTGAGGGTCGTGCCTGAGCGTGGCATTCCAACAATGAACACCGGCTGATCGGTACCAACACCGTAATGCCGTCGCTCCATGAAGAACGACTTGGTATAGGTACTGATCATATCGTCTATTCGCCTCGTCAAGACCTCACGATTCAAAGACCCAGCCTTCCGGCGGCGTGCCGCATTAGCCAATTTCCCCGCCCGAGCCGACTGAGAATACGTACTACGTCGAGAGTAATACTTAGCTAGTCCATAGCCCAGCAAGGCTTTCGCTTCATCGGGTGTCTCGTCTTGTTCGAGTGCCACCTGAGCATGACTCATCCATTTATCTTCCTCAGGATCATCTTTGACCAACGCGAGGTATTGGCCCAACGCCATGCCATTGCCTGGTTGCCGACGCAGAACATTGCGATAACAACCCAAGGCGGCCTCCGCTTGTCCTAAGTCTTCCATTGTCCGTCCCAGGCCAAACCAACTGGCCACATCATCCTTATCCAATCCAAGGGATTGCCGAAACAACGTTTCGGCTCGCTTAACCTGCCCCTGTTGCGACAACTCTTGGGCCAATCGACTGCGAGCACGGGCCAGCGTGGGATCATGTCTGGCCGCCCACTGGAAACATTCAATGGCATCTTCTAATTGTTCCGCATCCACTAACAGATTTCCAAGCGTTAGATACGTTTCCGCGCGAGTCGGATCGATTTGGAGCGCTCGTTTGAGCGCCGTAAAGGCCTTTGCCTCATCACCAGCCTGTTTGAGTACGGTTCCCAAGTTATGCCAGCCATCTGCATGATTCGGGTCCAGATCCACAGCACGGGCAAAGCACTGAATGGCTTTGGCCCTTTCACGCACTCGCACATGCACTCGCCCCAAATCTGACCAAGTACGTGGGTCTTGTGGTGCCAACTCGGTTGACCGAGTTGCTGCCTGTAGAGCTGCTTCGCGCACGCCCTTTAAAGAATGTATCTGTCCTAAAAACCTGAAGGCATCAGGATCATCAGGATCCACCTGAAGACGCTCGTTACAGACCTCTGTTGCAGTAGACCAATCCTTCGCTTCCAAGGCGGTCATCACGGATTTCAACAACGATGGTTCAGAGTCTTTGGGCTTGGGCTCACAGCTTGTTGGTAGACTCATAAACTAAACTTTTGAGAGGAAGGGTCAATGTTGCTTATGCCTTCCTTATGAGGGGTCATCATACATTCAGGAACGGATTTCATTGAGTCACTAGAGCATAGTTCACGAGAGGATTCTTCTGGTTTTCCATTTATTTCCGAATAGAACTCGTAACTCAATCCTTCAATTTGCTGATAAGAAATCGACACCAAACGCTGACATCTCACACACTTGATCGAAAGACCATTCGCTTCCCACCGAGCGACTAGTTTTCCGCAGTGGCAGCGAATATCCTTTTCAACTTGATCAAGATCCCGACGTCGGACTGATCGAGAATTTTGTGTGTCTTGCATGCTCAAATAAATCCCTTCCTACTCATCCTTGCCTGTATTCGCACATGCCTCTGTAGATAAGACGATTGAGAAAGCCAAACCCCCACCCTGGAAAACGACTTTTATTTACTTCTCGTAAATCAGCCCTTCAAGTTGTTGATCTAACAAACGAAAAATACGCTTAGAGCATCTAAACGAAGAATTTTCCAGCATGTCGAGCACGAGATTTTAACGGGAAAGGGCCCTTGCAACTCAGTGTCACCCTATCTAGTATCCGCATTGTAAGTAGAGTGACGAAGGCAACTCCCAAGCGATGATCTTCCTTTTTTTGCTAATCAAAAATAACTCTGAATTTATTCGATTTACATCAAGAAATCGAATGATATGTCTCTAATCTTTCTTTTTTATGAGATTTATCAAATGTGAGTTCTTTCGATTCGACGGTCAATCCAGATCCAGACAGTGCCTACGCTCAGGGTAACAGCCCAGAAACACGCCAACACGGAAACAAAGGTGAGCGAGAATGGCGTCGAGTCGGGAATACGATGTTGCTCGAGGGTCGCTGGCACCCCGTTATCAGAATTGCGTGGGGCCTCGTTCCATGTGTCGGGAAACTCAGTGAGATACCGATTGCCGTCCCAGGTTTCGATTTCAAGGACAATGAGTACCTCCTTCCCCAAGTGCTGTGGCGTGGGCACCCAGGCGCTCATCGCATGGACTTGACCAAAGGCCACAATAGGTTCCGGCGTTGGCCATGAGTCGGTAAATCGTAAGGTGGCCTGCTTAAAGTTAGCGGTCTTGCCTGCTCCTGCCTCAACACGGAGAGAGTAATTGGTAGTCCCACCAAGATTCACCACGGCAGCGCGCGACAACGAGGCCGTCCATGGTCCGATCGGACTAGATCCCAGTGTGTGATGATGAGATGCCGCGATGTGTCGTTTCTCTTCACAGGAATAGGTGGTGGTCACCACGATGGCACAGAAGAACACAACTGAAATAACATAACGCAACGGAATCCGTTTCCATAGCGGGCGACGTTCTGAGTGTGCCGCTTTCCGATTTCCGCTAATGAGCCCGGAGCGTCGAAAGGACAAATACGCGCCACTGAGTATCAACACCGGAAGGCAGAGACCAAATACGCACCACACCAATTTCCCGACTCCCCCCCCCCCAATAGCCAAAATGTAATGAGTCAACACTGTTGATCCACCAGGTCAATAGACCGCTGTCGTGGTGCTTCCACACAGCAATTACGTCACCGGAGTAGGGGGCTAGAAACACCGCATTGGCGCGATCCCTGGTGAGCCATGCCCCAGTCCGCCCGGAGACGACCACGGTTTCTTCGGAACTATACGGCAACCCGATGCCAGTCGGTTCCAGTTCAGAAAACGCCATTCTTGCGGTGGAGATATACTGCTCTAACGACAGCTTTTGGGGAGTTGGGCCATAAGCCGCCAGTCGTTCGGCAGAGAGTGTTGGTCGTTCTGTAAAAATAATGGGTTCCGACAGAAATGCTTCGGTGAGATACCACATTCCAGTGACGGCAATGATAATCGCGAATAATAATGACCATACTCCAATGAAGGAATGCGCACTCGACCAGAAAACACGCCATCCTTGACCAGTCCGTAATCTAAAAAAACTGCGCCACCAATTTTTGTAGAATAGCAACCCACTGATCGCAGACAAGAGTAGGGGAAGAGCGAGAAAGCCAATCAGATAGAATCCGAGGTCCGAATGGGCATTGTAATGCAGCTGCCGGATAAAACGCGCGAGCGACAGGAGTTGGCGTGGACGGACAATGGTAGCCTGATACGGATCGACTCGGGCGCGACCAAATCGTCCGTCCGAATAGGAGACCGGCGACTCCCACGCCAGCGAATCCAACACGGCTGATTCTCCCGCACGAAATCCGTCTACTTCAGCGTCCGGATACGCCCGAGTCAAGGTTTCGTAGGTCTGTTGCCATTGGATCGGGCCCAGAGGTTGAATCCGTAATGCCGGATCCGTGAGCCATTCGATCTCGTCCGTCAGTCAGGCGATCGCACCGGTAAAACAGACCACGCATAACCAAAGACCGACATGCAGCCCCAACCAGCCATGCAGGGCAAACAATCGTTTTCTATAGGAGGGTAAAACACGAACCATTCTTGCTCAAGTCGCGATATTGATTCCAAGACACAGCAATTTTCAGCCAAGTCCTGACATTCCCATGTTCACGGGAGACACCCAAGTCATTCTTCATGATATTGAGAATACATCGAAGTAGATTGATCTCGATCGATTCTTACATTGAACGATTTCTCTGGCACTAAATCCTTGATCACATCCATGTCGAAATGTTGGGAAAAATGGGAACTGCTCGAATAGTAACGGGAACGCAATGGAGCATGTCGCCTTGCCCCCAAAAATCTACAGGTAAATCTTTAGTTGGTGGGCTCCGGAGTATACTCACCGTTTAAAACTTCCTGTTGTTGTTATCTCGTCCGTGAGGGATTTCTTTCAAAAAAACTTGTACTCTTTTCCAAACCGCTCAGGCAAATTGATGTCTCGACCTCCCTGTCCCCTCCTTACAAAAGCGGGGAAGTTTGATTCATGTGGTCTACTTCAGTATCCACGAGGAATTTGTTAGAGCCTCAAAATCAGAATATTGAAACGCAATACCACCTTGCTCCACGCTTGCCCTTCGAAACATTTTCAGCCTTGGTAGACTGCTGGACACGTTCGCCGTTTGCGCGTCAGAGTTGACTACTGCGGCAAGCGCGGAGTAGGCGCGGTGGAGCCAAGTCCAAAATTCAAACACAGTCCAAGGACTCGCGAGAAATGTTATTCTCACTCGGATGTGCTGTTTGAGGCCTTGAAAGTTGATTGGAAATTTGTGTTTAGCATGAAAAATGTTCTTCTAAAGAGCATGTCCCAAACTTCCAGATCAGATCTCCTGCTTCATATTCTCTCTACCACAGCGACCAATCTAGATTCGGATCAAACTTTACACGCAAAGTCCCGAACACACTCACCGGCGCACCGAACCCATTGAAACTGTTTTCGAATCCGGCGCTTTCGATATAAGTTGCATCCAACAGATTGCGGACGTTGATCGTCAAGTCATAGGCTTTTTGTGGAGGACGGTAGAAGACAATGGCATCGACCCGCTGATAGGCATCCGTCTTGTTAACCTGCATTGACCTGGAATCAATGTCATACCCGCTCTGAAAATAGACGCCCCCTCCAAAACCGACTCCTTGCAAGGGGCCTGATTGCAATGCATAGGTTCCAAAGACTTTCCCAACATACGACCGCGGAATTCCAGTCGGAGTGGTTCCTTTCAACCCAGTATTGTCTTTGGTGATATCAGCATCGATCCACGAAAAATTCCCCGTTAGATTCAGCCCCGGCCACGGTTGTCCATTGATGTCGAATTCAACGCCTTGATGGCGCTGCTCACCCACAGGAATTGAAAAATTGATATTCGCGAGATCCGTGGTTGCGACGTTCTGACGATAGGATCGGAACAAGGCGGTGGTGAGACGTAACCGTCCATCAAGCAGGTCGAGCTTCGCCCCTACCTCATAACTTTCCCCCGTCTCAGGGGGGATGAGTAATCCGTCAACAGTCACACTGGAGGTATTCACCTGGAATGACTGGGCATACCCTGCATACACACGTAGACCGGGAATCAGCTCGTAAGTAGCTCCAGCACGACCGGTAAACTTGGACTCATCCCCCTTGATTCGGACACCTGTGCGTTTATTCTTGTTTCTTGTCTCCGCCCAATCTTGCCGGAATGCCCCAACCAGCGTCAGCCGCGGAATGGGACGAGCGATAACCTGACCAAAGACACCAGTTTGCTTGAGCTCTGTGAGTCGGTTCGAAAAAATAAAGGGCGGGGCCTCCAAGACAGTATTCGAGGGAGCTTGAAACGTATTGGCAGGGTCAAAAATGTTATCGATTTCAAAAATTGGATACGAACTGGAAGCTAAACGAGTAGTCTGTTGGTCGCGATGGTCAACCCCGAACAACACCTCATGTTTCTGTCCCAGCAACTTAAATTCATGACTGAGAAACACCTCTCCTGCAAATGTTTCCCAGTCAGTCAGCCCACGCCGAGCCTGCATATATATGTTACCACTCGTGGGTATTGCTGTTGGATACGCATACGCATACAGGGCTGTCTCAGAGAGTTCAGATTCCGAATACTTCCCTTTGACCGACAGGGTCAAGTTATTCAGGAACTCGTGATTATAATGTAGTTCATAGTTTTGACCTTCGAATCCAAAGTCTGCCCCATTCCGGTCGCCACCACCGACGTTGCGAGTGCGTGAAATATCGGGGGCTCCACCATTGGCGAGTAACGGAATCCCTAAATAGCTCGCTCCATCAAATTTCTGATAATGACCGGTGAGCAACAAGGTCCCGGCCCCACCAAACAGATCGATCTCTATCGACGGGGCCACAGTATATTGCCGAACAGGGATATCATCGACAAAATGACCACCCTCTTCGACCGCAAAAATCATCCGTCCGCGCACGTCCTTGTTCTGTGGTAAGACCCCGTTGGCATCCAGCACTCCTCGGTAGAGGTCTAAGGAGCCGGCTTGAAAATCAGTCATGAGAAAATTTTCATCCTGTGGACTCTTGGTAATCCGATTCACGACTCCACCAGGGTTGGCAGCCCCACCTACGATTGAGGCCGGACCTTTAATAATGTCATACCGCTCAACAAGGGCCGCGTCCGGTGCGAAGGCCGTACCAACAGGTAACCCGTTCGACCTGATGACACCGTTCGAGCCGGAAGTATTATTGGCAAGAAAACCTCGAATACTGAATTGTTCGGATCGACCCAGACGCGTACTGTTGACTCGCGACACTCCGCTAACATTTTCGAACGCATCGCTCTGCGAACGAGAAGCGGTGTCTCTGATGATATCCCGCGTCACGACTCCGATCGACGCGGGCGTTTCACTGATTGGCAATGCGCTGCGCGTGCTACTAGTTGACTGATCTGCCTTATAGCCATCGACGGGAGGCAAAAATACGTTTGATCGTGTGATAGTCTCTTCAATCACAATGGGGTCAGCCTGGATCACTTTGTCGTCTTCCTCTGGATATAATTCAGAATTTTTGCTGTTTCTGACTTGTCCAATATCCATACGCTGTAGGGTTACCGTCTTGGCGTCCGAAAAGTGATAGTGCAGACCGGTATCGACAAGTAAAAAGCGGAGAGATTCCTCATAAGTATAGGTCCCCCGCACACCTCTGGTTTGGAGTCCAGAAATGAGTTCTGCTGGGTAAACCAACAGCAAACCAGCATGTCGTGACCAGGCCGTCAACGCTGAAGGCAGATCCCCTGCTGGGATATCAATGGGCTGTTTCGAGGAACGTTCCTCGCCTTCTAGCGAACGCCCATTCTGAGCCAACGCGGGGTGGTAGGTGCCCAGAGCCAGAGAAGAAAGACCGATCATGAAGCCACAGGCCCAACGGCGTCGATCAACTCCTGATACCACCTCGGCCGCATGGATCACTGCGGCCTGAACTCGTGTCATCGCCACATCACGCTGCTGTTTTTGTTTTCCACGTTTCAGTTTCTTTCGATATATTCAAGTATCCCTTTCGCCGTTTAATAGTAAAGAAGCCATAAAAAACCCGCAATTGCAGAGACAGCTGCGGGCTCCGGATAGTCATCCTCTGGCCTCTCGCGATCAGAGGGAGGGAATGAACAGCAGGATGTGCCAAATGTTCAGAGCCTCCCTGTACGTTTTACTTTTGACAGTTATGAAGTGTTGTATGGACTAGGCCCTCTTAGAAAAAATATTCAATGTCTGTTTTCAAGAAGACGTGCGAAGATGGAAATCCCCAACCTCATGTGGCATATCAGAATTGAAAAAGATTTCAGGCGAGAAGCCGAGAAGTTGGGAAATTGGGAAGTTGACAGGTCACTACGTTGAGTATGCCTCGGGGCTTATTGTTTGGAAAGAATCATACGACCTCTTGGATCGTGCGTCACCTGAACCGGCAGCATGCTAGGCAAGGCTTGGAAAAATTCAGCAAGGTTCTTGATATCGATCACTCCTCTCACCTCGGTATCGGCTAAACTGGTATCAGCTAGAATAATCTGTTCAGGCCAATACCGTTTGATCTCTTGAATAGCCTCGTTCAAGGCCATCCCTTCAAAAACAATCTTTCCTTCTCGCCAAGCCGCGATCATGTGTGAATCTATCCGTTCCACCTCGGTCCAGCGTCCGGTATGCGTATAGGCCATTCGCACGCCAGCCGTCAATTGACGGCTATGAGTTACATTGGAATCCTGGTGTTCGGACTCGTCTAGGGAAATGTGAACAGATCCTTCCTTCACCGCAACGAGGACCCGATCTTCTTGTGTATACACGGAAAACTGCGTACCGATGTCTCGAATATGGCCACCTTTCGCGTTGACGATAAATGGCCGTTCTTCTTCATGAGCGACGGTGAAGTAGGCTTCACCGTCTTCCAGCACGACTCGACGCTCGCGTGTGGACATATGAACGGACAGTGATGTCCTTGTATTAAGCTCTATCACCGTCCCATCGGATAACGTCACCGTTTCTCGTTCTCCGAACGCTGTCTGGTACGAGGTGACCGTGACCAAATTGGTAGCCCCCCACCTGACTCCGCCAATGATGAGAAGCATCGTGACAACGACGGTCAGGGTGACCTGAAGATGACCGAATGATTTCCACCCAGAACGAGAATGAGTTTTCTCCGCCAGAATTCCCTCAAACTCTGGCAACGGATTCGTCTCAAACACAGTCATCCGATTCCAGAGAGCTTGAAGCGCAGAATACTCCCGATGATGGGCTGGGTTGCTCGTCAACCAGACATCGAAGGCTTTTCTCTCGGACGGAGTACAGTCAGGTGCCTGGAGACGAAGAAACCATCGGGTAGCCTCGTGAGAGATCGACCGTGGAATTCCTCCTACTTCCTTCATAGCTTCACCAGGTAGATCGAGAATGTGGGATGCATGATCCTCTCCTCTCTTGTCTATTCAGATAAACGATTGCAGCCGGGTCCGGCAATGCTCCATGGCTCTCATGAGATGTCGTTCGACCATTGAGGTGGAAATTCCAAGATGATCAGCAATAGCAGCTTGGGTCCTATTGCCAAATCGGTAGAGAACAAACACCTGTTGCCTTCGAGGTAGCATATCATTAATGGCCTCTCGTAATGCGGCATACAGCTGTTCGTCCTCTGCTAATTGATAGGGAGAAGGGTTGGTTGATGACAATTCATCAAGGTCAATAAATTCCACTGCATGACGAACACGAACAGCCTGTTTACGAGAGGAATCCACAACAAGATTCTTGGCAATACGATACAAAAACGCTCGAGGCTGACGGATGGTATCAGGGGCATCCACGGACAATGCGCGGGCAAAAGTTTCCTGGGTCACATCCGCCGCTTCTTGAGGACAGCGAAGTTTTACGGTAAGAAACGCCAGAATTTCACGATAATGTTGTGTCCACATATTGATCGTCCATTGAGTGGAATCGGCAAACATCATCACCCCCTCTCATTCACAACACTTGGAGAATATGCCAATTTCATAGAGGTCGGGTCGATGACAAACCTGAGCCAATAATTCTTCGAGTTTCCAAGATTGTCTATCCGTGACCCTATTCAGAAAACCCCCATTAAGTCCATGCTCAATGAAGAGAATTTAACCTACAATCCACCCCATCACTGAGACTCCCTAAAAGTAGACGTGTTCCATGTGAAAACCCCAACCTGCCCAGACTTCAGAAAACTGAATGACATAAGTAGCCAAATAATTTGAGATCGATGCGCACGAACATACGGACATCAATCACAAGGAAGGCTGTGTGATTCGCATAGGATTTTCTAATCCCAATTATTCTGTGCGGCACATGATATGACTGGATTGACCGCACTGACATGTTCATCAGATGATCGAAAATGGCAACCGAGAAGGAAAGCAAGGATGGGCTGAGGAGATAGTTATCTGATCAGGGCTCGAGGAAGGAGAAAGTCCGAATTCTTTGGGTTAGGCTCCGGAAGTAAAACATCTTGGGGTTGGCATAGGAAATTATGATTGGTTAGCCAATTTCATTCAATGACGAAACGTCATTTTAAGTCATTGGACAATCAGTAGGTCAATCGCCATGCGTAATCTATTAAGAACAAGGGAACCGGGGACTTGGGAATCCCATTGTATTTGCGGAAAAGGCGTTATACTTATGGTTCCCCCCAAACAATTGAAAGCGACCCTACGCCACTGGGTATAATAAACTCATTGATCATAATTTTCTACGTCAGCCCAAAAATCTATTATCAAGAAAACCCAATAATAGAGCCAACCATCCCACCGTTCTTATTTTCAGCGAGGGAAAGGAACTCAGCCACTATCATGATCTTCTCATTATTCTTAAACAAGCGAAATTCACTAAAATCAATCTAGGTCAGTTAAAATCTCATCAATTTGCTTGTTGACTTGAGGATTCGTCAGGAGCCCATGATGATCACTCTCAACGATCTCACTGTAAATCGCCCCAGTTGTATAACGAGACCAATCGATAGGAGGTATTCCAGATTGACGCTCTATTGTTGTCGCTGCCCACCACACATATACCGGGGCTTGAATCGGCTGGGATCGATACGTTTTCATCAAGAGAGCCGCATCTTTTAATAACGCATATCGACCTTTGATCACCTCTATCGAGACATCAGCCTCAAAGTACCCTTGGGCTTGTGCCCAAAGAATTACAGTGGTGACTTGGTCTTCAGTGTTCAATGTATAAAGACGTTCCTGTAGGACGTGTCGTTGATCATTAGGCAAGGCCAAAAAATCATTCCGCTCCTCAGGTCCAAGAAACGCCGCAAGCTCTTCAAGCACGCTTGGGGTTGAAGTTTCATACACAGGCAAGCGTGTCTGTGTATCTAAACATCCAAGAAAGGCCACAGTCTGCCCAAGCTCCTCTAGCGCATGGGCAATCGCAAGTGCGATGACACCTCCCAAAGACCACCCAAGTACCTGATAGGGCCCTTCAGGCTGATGTTGAACGATTTCCTGAGCATACTCCTTGGCCAAGACTGCTATTGATATTTCTTTAGGGTCAAGCGTGAAAATATTATGTAACTCAATACCATACACTGGCTGATCTTGGCTCAATGCCTGAGCAAGAGGTTGATACGCAAATACATGATTTCCTGTGGAATCAATACAGTACAAAGGTCGACGTGACCCTTCTGCTTTAAGTGCAATTAAGGGTGATGATGGTATCCTCAACGCATTCAGCACAACCTCAGATAACCTAGCGATTGTTGGCGACACAAATATCGTCGTCAACGAAAGATCACGCCCAATGGCTTTTTGAATACGATGAAGCAACTGAACCGCCAACAACGAATGTCCCCCCAGGTCGAAAAAGTTGTCGTGAATACCCACTTGTTCTCTCTTTAACAATTCCCTCCAGATACCAGCGATCAACTCTTCCGTTGGGTTTCGAGGTGGGATATATTCGGTCGCAAATCTGTCTCTTTCCAATGCACGTAATGTATTCCGATCTACTTTCCCGTTCGAAGTTAGAGGCAACGCATCAAGAAACACAACTGCTGACGGCACCATATACTCTGGTAATCGTTCCTTGAGAAAATCTCTTATCGTGCTAACAGTAGGAGGTGTCATCTCTGATGAAACGGCATAGGCCACCAAGGACTTTTCTTTATCCACATCCACCACCACCCCCTCGCTCACTCCAGGGGCAAGGCAAAGTTGAGTTTCAATTTCCCCTAATTCAATCCGAAACCCACGCAGCTTGATTTGCTGGTCACGACGTCCCAAAAACTCAATGGTGTCATTAGGAGTAAGACAGGCTAGATCCCCAGTCCGATATAATCGTGCCCCTAGCTCCGTTGAATAGGGATGAGGAAGAAATCGTTCCGCGGTTTGAGTAGGGTGATTGAGATACCCCCATGCTACCCCACTACCGCCAAGGTACAATTCGCCAGGAATACCCACTACCACAGGTTCAAGTTGCGTATCCAAAATGTAGGCTTCAGTGCTTCCAATGGGTCGGCCAATAGGGACAATTGAACTCCAGCCATACTCCTGCCACGAATTCTGGTGGAGAGGAAGAAGCAAAGACCCGATCGTGGTTTCCGTCGGACCATAATGATTGACCACCTTACACCCACTCGAACTCACCATAACCTTATTCACGAGTTCCATCGATAACGCTTCTCCACCGCAAATCAGATACTCTTTGGGGAGAATTGTTCCACGGTCTGTAGAACCAAGCAGTGTATTGAAATGAGAGGGCACAATCTTCAGAACATCGACTTGATGGGATGCGAAATAGTCGGCCAGCATGTTCCCATTCATAGCCATTTCATAGGGAATAATGTGAAGTGTGCCACCGGTGATGAGTGACCCAAAAACCACGGTATTCCCTAAGTCTGCACTGAGGGTGGACACGGTGGCAAATCCCCATCCCTCCTCAATCGAGAGAATCGAACACACACTCGACATATAGTTCACGACGTTGCCATGCGTAATGGCCACACCTTTGGGTATTCCTGTCGATCCTGATGTATAAATCACATACGCCAGAGAATTTGAGGAGAGTAAACGAGCAAGATTGTGAGTAGATTCGTGCTTAAGCAGAGATCGATCACGGTCCAAACATAGAACCGTTCCTTTAAAATCTAGCCCTTGCGACACAAGGGACTCTTGTGTGATGAGCCACGACACACCAATCTGGGTCAATTGAGAGTGAAGCCGTCTGAGAGGTGCGCCGGGATCAAGCGGTACGTAGGTTGCGCCAGCTTTCAGAATACCCAATAGCCCCACAATCATTTCCACTGACCGCTCCACCCACAACCCCACGAGGGTCAGTGGTCCGACGCCATGACGAGCCAGATACTGGGCTAACTGGTTGGCGCGTCCATTCAATTCATCATAGGTCACGGACTCACCCTGACAGACCACCGCCACATGATTCGGATGATTGATATTCTGGGCTTCAAATAACTCGTGCAGACAAACCTGCTCGCGACTTGTCCTCGTGGATGCATTGACCTTATTGAGGTCCACCAAAATCCTATGTCGCTCTGCATCACTAAGCATAGTGAGGTTTTTAATCTGAGTATCAGGATGACGAGCGGCGGAGGCCAATAATGTGTTGAACTGATCAACAAGACATTGGACCGCTTGCTTGTCAAATCGATGAGGATCATACGTTAACGTCACACGCAAGGATCCGGCCCCGTGAGCACAGGACAATTTCATTTTGAATTGGTCAAAACACACATCGTGCTCGTGGATCGTGAATGACACGTCACCGGCGATAAACGATGATGGACTTGACTCATAGCTAAATCCAAACAGATTCTCTTCCGTAGTTTGCATACGCTCATCATCATCGTCCCACACAAAATGCTCTTGCCAGGTATAGCCTTCATTAACCACTGCCTCAATCTGAGTAACCACATCACAAAATCGACTGTCGGGATTGACTCGATGACGAAAGGGCACCCACTTGGCGAAAAGCCCCATAGTATCGTGTAGTTCTTCATATGGTCGCCCATCACAGGAAGTTGCGACAACAAGATTCTGTTCGCGAGTCAATTTCCAAAGTACTGTACACCAGCCTCCCAACAAAATGGTCTTTAAGGAAACCTGAGTCTGCCTCGCGACGTCCTGGAGTGCCTCAAGAAGAGAAGAATCGATTGCCTTGTAGACCTTCTCTCGGGCCGTCTCTCTATTTTGACCAAATTTGCGTTCGAAAGGGAGGAAGAGGGTAGGAGAAGAGGAAACATCTTGACGATGCCAATAGGCCTTTCCTGCTTCGCTATCCTCGTCAACTAGTAACTCATTTTGCCATTCAGAGAATTGAACATACTGGACTGGCTCAACAGATACCCCATTGCCTGTAAGACAAGACTGGTAAGTTTGACCAATTTCTTTAATCAAATGGCAAATGCTCCAAGCGTCTGCGTATAGAGCGGGCAAACAGATGATCAACCCATGTTTCTGAGCTGAGAATACCACTAAACAGAGGCGCAATAGAGGAAGGGTTTCGAAGTCGACCTCACTCAACTGCTGTTCACCCAGAATTCGTTCTAGCTCGAACTCATGTTGTTCAACCGCGTAATGACTACAATCCAAAGACTTCCACGATACCCCCCCCCGTCCATGAACCACTTGAAACGGAACTTTCATACCTGATTCACGATGAAAGGTCGTCCGAAACATTTCATGTCGAGAGACCACAGCTTGGAGAGACTCTTTCAATATTCTGACATTAAGCAGGCCTTCGAGCATCAACGAACAATGTGCGTCACATTTTCGATAATCACCTTGCAGTAACCATACATGTTTTTGTTGAGGAGAAAGCCGGATTCCTTGAAGACTCTTTTGCATCAACGTTCTCCTTTACACGTCGGCAGATTGACTGGTCTTTAGATCAATGAGTTCACCCATGGCCACGACGATTTTCCTGTCTCCCTGAAAGGGGGCACGTGCGTGGGCGACTAACATATTGTCCAGTAACAGAAGGTCGCCTTCCTGCCATTTGAATCGTACTGCCACACGTTCATATATCTTACCGATTTCCTGTACAAGATCATTGTCGATTGGAGAGCCATCTCCGTAAACGACATTACGGGGAATCCGCTCCATTCCCAACAATGCAATCAACGACTCACGGACAGCAGACTCTAAATACGAAACATGGTGTAACTGGATTTGATTGAAAAACACCCATTCTCCCGTTTTCGGATGCTTAGTTATTGCAGGGCAGATTTGTCGAGTTTGCAGCCCCCCATCTTTCTGCCATGTGAATTCGACCTCGCTTTGCTTGCAGATGTCCTCAATGACACCTTTCTCCTCAGTACGGAAGAAGTCCTGCCAACTCACATCAAAACCTGGCGTAAAGTTGCGAATGTACATGAGAGACTTCTGGTGAAAATGCTCTCTGATCTGTAGGGAGATCTGCTTGTACACCTCACGGCAGTCTACGATTGGGGTTTCACCACCTCCCTGAGCTGCTCGGACACAAAAAAATGATTGCTTCAACGGCCAACGATGCAAATGCGAACTCTCGTTATGAAATAGAATGGCCTTGTCTGGAGGATACGGCGTTGATCCATATATATGACGTCCCGCTTTTTCTCGTGGAAGATCTCCGTACTCGCTAAACAAATTAGGACACAAGACTGTGGCAACCCGCTCAAATTCTTCAATTGTCTTGATCGTGAACCCACGGAACAGAATGGCACCATGTTTTAGTAATTCTTTCTCAATCAGGGTCTGGTTATCCTTTGCCCAATCAACCAGATCCACATCTTCCACCGCCGGTTGTACAACCAAGGGGAGTGAGTCATGGGGAGAAAAATAGCTTCGATCGACCAAGGTTCGTTGCGTGAGATTCACGACTTTAGGCCTAATGTTTTGAAATTTTTTATGTTTAACGAGGTCGCGATTTTTGTCTTCTATCATATACGACTCCTTTTCCACATCACTCAAAGTGTCAAGGTCTCGTATTGGGGTTTCAGGATGAGCCGCGATGCTTTCTAAGAGGGTAATAAAGCCATTTGATAACCTAGAGATGGTTGACTCATTGAACAGATCTACACTGTATTTCCATGTTCCCGAAAGTTCGTCATCTGTTTCTTCCATGAAGAGTCCAAGGTCAAACCGCGACACCTCCGTTTCAAAATCTATACCATGCATCTCCAACCCCGGAAGCTCCATGAAAGGTTCAGGTACGTTTTGAAGCACAAATAATGTTTGAACAAGGGGATTGCTACTGAGATCTCGCTTTAACCGTAACGATTCAACCATTTTTTCGAAAGGTAAATCCTGATGAGCGTAGGCTTCCAGCGCACCATCGCGAACCCGTGCGAGTAAGTCGGTAAAGATAGGATTTTTACTCAAATCATTCCGCAATGGTAATAAATTGACGAAGAACCCAATCAATCCTTCAGTCTCTTCACGATTGCGATTGGCCACATCAGTACCCACAATGATGTCTTCTTGGCCAGTGATACGAGACACTAACACGTTGAACGCCGCCAGAAGCGTCATGAACAGCGTAACCCCATTCTGTCGACTTAATGTCTGGAGTTGCTCTGTTGCAGATTGAGAAATGCGAAAAGTATAACGCGCGCCTTGATAGGTTTGAACAGACGGACGTGGTCGATCCGTGGGGAGTTTGAGAACAGGAGGGGTAGACCCCAATTGCTGTTTCCAATACGAAAGCTGAGCTTCAAGCACGTCTCCTTGAAGCCATTGTCGCTGCCAATGTGCAAAATCAGCATACTGAATTGGTAAGGTTGGTAACTGATGAGGAATGGCTTTGTGCGAGTTATCTCCACACACAAAATCCTCATAGAACACAGCCACTTCATGAGCCAGCAGCGCCATAGACCAGGCATCTGCTGCGATATGATGTAAAACTATCAAGATAACATGCTCTTGCGGTTCTAGTCGTAATAATCGTAAACGGATAGGGGGCTCTTGATCGAGACGAAAGGGCCGTCGCATTTCCTCCCTCGTTACAAGGCGTATGGCTTCACTACGCTCGGCCTCTGAATGCTCGCATAGATTATCTACGGGTAAGGCGATCACTTCATCTACAGCTATGACCTGCATGGGTACCCCATCAACTGCTCGGAACATCGTACGCAAGGTCTCATGACGACGAACGACTGCCTTAAAACTGTTCTCAAGCGCTGAGACATCTAGACAGCCAACGAGACGCAAGGCAAACGGAAGGTTATAATACGCTGCGTCCGGTTCTAGTTGACTTAAGAACCACAATCGTTGCTGCGCAAAGGAAAGCGGCATCTGCTCCTTCCGTTCTATGGACACCAACGATGGAAGGACCTGCCCCAACTTTCCAGATCGAATTCGTTCCACTTCTGCAGCCAACTGTTCAACAGTCGGAAAGTCAAACACACTTCGCAACGGCAATTCAATTTGAAAGGCTGTACGCAATCGGGATATGACCTGTGTCGCCAACAGTGAGTGTCCACCTAGTTCAAAAAAGTTATGTCGTGAACCTATAGGTTTCACCCCTAAAATTTCGATCCAAATACCAACGAGAATTTCCTCGACAGCTGTACGAGGCGTGACATTGCGATCATCAATTTGACTGAGCTCGGGTATCGGCAATGCTCTGCTGTCAATTTTTCCATTTGGAGTCATTGGCAGAGCCTCCAGGACCACGACGGTCGACGGTATCATATGCTTCGGCAGCCTCTGTTCTAGAAACGTGAGTAAAAGGCGAACATCAGAAGAGAGTGTTCCGCTTACCACATAGGCCACTAAACGTTTATCGCCAGGCGTATCCTCCCTAGCCAATACAACGGCTTCCCGAACGTCGGAATGTTCCACCAGTCGCGCTTCGATCTCTCGTGGCTCAATCCGATACCCTCTAATCTTTACCTGATGATCGATTCGTCCGAGAAACTCGATGGTGCCATCTGATCGCCAGCGCCCGATATCCCCTGTTCTGTATAACCTCCCACCAGATATCCTTCCGAATGGGTCAGGCATAAACCGTTCTGCTGTAAGTTCCGGACGAGTCCAGTATCCTCTTGCTAGTCCAAGCCCACCAATATATAGCTCTCCTGATACACCGATCGGCACCGGATGTAGATCGGCATCCACGATATAGATCGTGGTATTAGCAATCGGCTGGCCAATGAGTATTGGCCCTGTCACAGTCTTAACAGAATACAGCGTTGACCACACAGTGGTTTCGGTAGGACCATAGAGGTTCCAGAGCCTTACTCCGAGCTCCAACAACTGAGTCGCCAGATTCGTGGACAAGGCCTCCCCTCCACTCAAGACTTTCAATCTAGAATTCCCCTTCCATCCAGCATCCAACAGCATACGCCATGTCGCAGGAGTCGCCTGCATGAAGCTTACCTCTGAGCTAGCTAAGAGCCCTACAAGCTTCCTTCCATCATGCCCTGTCACCCTATCAACAAGCACGACCTCTGCCCCCATCGTCAGAGGTAAGAAAATTTCCAGTAAAGCAATATCGAATGAGAGCGACGTAACCGCTAGCAGACTGTCTTTGTCGGTCAGAGCCATCTCTTGCTGCATCGCCAAAAGAAAACTCACGGCATTTTGATGAGAGACCATGACACCCTTGGGACGTCCGGTTGATCCAGAGGTGTAAATGACATACGCCAGCATGCCTGGGGTTGTTTTCTTGATGGAACATTCACCTTCAACATCGAAAGACAAGATAGCCTCATCGTCAAGGCAGATCACTGGAGTATGGGAAGGTGGCAATTCCTGAATCAGATGACTCTGGGTTAAAAGCACAGTCGGTTGCGAATCCGCTAACATGAAGGCGATCCGCTCTGGTGGATAATCCGGATCGATTGGCACATAGGCCCCGCCTGCTTTGAGAACACCCAAGAGAGCTACAACCATCTCCAGCGACCGTTCGACACACAGCGCCACAAACCTGTCTGGCCCCACACCGAATTCCACCAGCTTGCTTGCGAGTCGGTTCGACCGCGCGTCTAATTCGGCATAAGTCAAGCACTTCTCCGCAAACACAACCGCTATTTTATTAGGATACTTCGTGACTTGGACCTCGATCAATTCATGCAAACATCTTTCGCTTAGAATCTCCGAATGAGTCTGAGTACATTCTCTGACCACATGCCGATACTCCTCATTATCCAGGAGCGACAAGCCATCAATGCACTCGCTCTGATTTTCAACAATGCCTTCTAACAGATTGACCCAATGCCTCTCTAAACGCTTAATGGTGGGTTGGTCAAAGAGGTCTGTACTGTAGGTGAATGACATAAAAATTTCCCCATCATTCTCTTCAGTATTCAAGGTCAAATCAAATTGCGTGGTATTGTCCTCATGGGCTAAGCCTTCAACCTGAAGATCACTCAGCTCCTGCAATACATCATCCTTCCTCCACTGATGGTTATAGGTCACCTGGAATAAAGGGTGATGAGCAAGGCTCCTTTGAGGGTTGAGCACTTCTACCAAACGCTCGAAGGGTAAATCCTGATGTTCCTGAGCTTCTAGGGCTACCGCCTTGACTCGTTGGAGCAATTCTTTAAAGCTGGGAGAGCCCGAAAGATCCGTACGATACACGAGCGCATTAACAAAAAACCCAATCAACCCTTCTGTTTCGGCACGACTCCGATTGGCAATTGGGACGCCAACCCAAACATCCCTCTCTCCCGTATATCGGTAGAGGAGCACGTTAAAAGCCGCGAGCATGAACATGAACAATGTGACGTTGCTCTCCTTCGCTAACGCCTTCAACCTGCTCGTCAATTCATTATTGACTTCAAATTTAGAAGTTGCCCCCTGATAATTCTGAACCGCGGGCCTTATCCGATCGGTTGGAAGATTCAACATGTGAGGATCCTGACCAAGTCGGCCTTTCCAGTAATCCAGTTGTCGCTGTAGTTCACCCGACTCCAACCACTCCCGCTGCCATTGTGCATAGTCGGCATATTGGATTGTCAACGCAGACAATTTTGGCTCAACATCCTGGCGATGGGCTTCGTACAATTGCACAAATTCATCGACAATTATATTCATCGACCACCCATCCGAGATAATGTGGTGCATCGTGATTAGAAAAACGTGTTCAGTTTCTGCGAGTCTGAGTAGAACGACCCTCAACAATGGTCCGCGTTCAAGGTCAAAAGGAACATTCTCTTCTTCTTCGACAAACGCACTCACACGTATTTCACGTTCAGCCTTCGTATCTACCCGAAAATCCCTCATCACAATTTCGACCGGCGTCGCCTCGTGAATCACTTGAGAGACTTGCCCATTCACGCTACAAAACGTAGTACGTAATGTTTCATGGCGCCTCACGATCGTATCGAACGTCTGTTGGAATTTTTCTGCGTGAAGCACTCCCGACAGTCGCACGGCATTCGAAATATTATATGCTGTACCTTCGGGCTCCATTTGCCACAAAAACCACAATCGTTGCTGTGCATACGACAGTAACAACGGCTGGGCGCGATCTACCTTCTTTAGCGGTGGCTGTGAGTCCTCTTTTCGGAGCGTTGCAAGAACCGCTAATTCAGCAATCGTTGGTTGTTCAAACAGTTGTTTTGGTGTGAGCGAGATACCTCTCTTTCTCGCACGCGCGATAATCTGCAAGCTAAGAATTGAATCTCCGCCGAGATCAAAGAAGTTCTCATAAATACTCACCTGCTCGACATTGAGTACTTCTACCCAGATCTCGGCCAAGGATTCCTCGACCTCATTACGTGGAGCCACACATCGACCCATTTCCTCCTCTGCGAAGTAAGCTTCTGGGGTTGGAAGAGCCGTGCGATCTACCTTGCCGTTGACGGTTAACGGCAGGGATTTTAGGATTATGATTGCACTAGGAATCATGTAGTCTGGGAGATGTTGACTCAAACGTAGTTTCAACTCGGTAAGGTCAAGATGTATGGATGTCACAATATACGCAACAAGTTGTCGAGTGCGACCGTCATCATTTCGAACCACCACCACGGCATCCTTTATCTCAACCTCACGCTGTAAATGCACTTCAATCTCTTGAAGTTCAATGCGAAACCCACGCAACTTCACCTGATGATCGAATCGACCAAGAAACTCAATGGTCCCATTGGATAGAAATCGAGCTCGGTCACCTGTTTTGTATAAACGGCCGCCCATTTGTTGATTAAACGGATCGGGAAGGAACCGCTCCGCCGTCAATTCAGGCCATTGAAGGTACCCTCGAGAGACACTACTTCCAGCAATGTACAGCTCTCCCGGTAAGCCGATCGACACAGGTTGAAAATCCTGGTCGAGAATGTACGTCTGAATATTTGGCAACGGTCGACCTATCGGAACACGTACTTCGTCTCCCGCAATATTTTCTATCTGATGGGTCAGAACCCCTATCGTTGTTTCTGTTGGACCATAGTGATTAATAATCATACAATCTACTGACAGATCACGGATTGTGTTGAGCAACGTCGCCTGGACTGGTTCGCCTCCCAGAATTAGACAACACTGAGGCAAGATATGCTCTGGTTTGGTAGCCTCCAGCAGCCCTAGAAGGTGAGTTGGAGTGATTTTCAAAACATCAACCCGATGGGCATGCATATACTCAGCCATCGAATCTGGATCGAATCCCCGGTCTGTCGCAAGAACATGAAGCAATCGCCCCGAACAGAGTGCGCCAAAAATCGACGTATTTCCAAGGTCGGCTCCGACCGTTGAGACCGTGGCAAAACTGGCGTCATGTTCTAGTGACAGTTGATCCAACACCCCTAACGTATAATTGACGAGCTGCCGATGTTCTACGGCAACTCCTTTCGGGGCTCCGGTTGATCCAGATGTATAGATCACATAGGCCAGATTACTAGGGCGGACGTTGGAGAAAACACGAACATCAGACAGAACTGAGATCTCAGGCCAATCCCGGTCCAGGCACACGCAAGCCAATCCAATGTCGGTGAACACATTATTCCAGCGCATCTGCGTGACGACAACCCGGGCCTCACTATTTTCCATCATGTACGACATTCGTGCATGAGGAAGCTTGGGATCTAGAGGGACATAGGCTCCTCCAACCTTCAGCACTGCCAGCAGCCCGACAAGCAGGTCTACGGATCGTTCGAAGCAGAGACCTACCCGTATTTCAGGGCCAACACCAAAACTTCGTAAATGATGGGCAACCTGGTTTGCCCGGCGATTCAACTCATCGTAAGTAAGGATCGTATCTTCAAATCTGATAGCTGGAGCACTTGGATTGTTTGCCGTCTGCAACTCGAAGAGTTCATGGATACAGACATCTTGTGGGTAAGACTTATGGTTGTCATTTAAAGCCACTAACAGATGTTGACGTTCCACCTCACTCAGTAAGGAGAGCTCTGACAATCGTGATTCCGGATGTTTGACTGCCGCTTCCAACAACGTGTAATAATGCTTCAGGAATTGGCTCGCCGTCGATTGTTCAAACAATTCACGAGCATATTCTAATTGACAGCTAATTCTTCCATTCTCGTAGTCTTCAGTTATACGCAGAGTCAAATCGAAGTGGATTAGGCGGTCATCATATTCAAAAGATTCGAGTGTGACATTTTCTATTCGCAACTCTTCTTCCAGTACATTCTCCAAAACAAAAAACACTTGAAATAACGGATTGTTCCGTAAATCCCGTGGTACGTCTAACAAGTCTACTAACTTTTCAAATGGCAAATCTTGATGAGCCAACGCCCCTGTGACGACACGTTGAACTCTCTTTAATAAATTCAAAAAAACCGGATCACCCTTAAGTGAAGTACGCATGACGAGTGTATTCACAAGAAATCCAATCAGCTTTTCGGTTTCCGGTCTGGACCGATTGGCGACTGAAGTCCCCACGCAAACATCTTCTTGTCCACTGTATCGGGAAATTAACAGTTGATATACCGCAAGCATCAACATATAGACTGTGACGCCTGATCGACGGCAGAAAGCATAGATGCGATTTGATAAGACCTCAGAAAGTGTGAGGATTTCTATTCCACCGCTGAAAGACCGCAGGGATGGAGGGGTTTTATCAAGTTGCAAGGTGAGGCAGGAGGGTGCGGATTGCAACTGGTCCTTCCAATAGGTCCACTGAGTTTCACATTCTTTACTATTCAGCCACTCTCGCTGCCAACAAGCAAAGTCAACGTACTGAATTGACAAATCGACTAAAGGAGATGGCCTCTCATGAACAAATGCTTCATATAAACGACTTAATTCATCCGTGATCAAACCAACCGACCACGCATCAAAGGCAATATGATGAATTGTGAGCATCAAGATGTGTTCAGTCTCTTGACTATGCACAACCTGAAATCGCACCATTGACTCAGTTAATAAATCAAAAGGTGTTAATGCTTCAGTCCCTGCAATTTCTGTCAACATTTTTTCCCTGGTTGCAAGATTCTGCGAGCGTAAGTCTGTGACTGGTAGATCGAAAGGAATGAACGCTCGGATCAGTTGCTGGCCTTGTCCATCAACATCCGTCACATTAGTCCGTAAGACTTCATGTCGACGAACAATTTCGTTCACACTTCGCTCAAGAGCTTGAAAATTTAACTGGCCCAAAAAGCGAATACCAAAAAATAAATTGTACCGAGAGCTGCCAGGCTCAAGCTCCTCGAGAACCCATAACCGTTCTTGAGCAAACGACAGTGGGAAACATTCCGAATCTCGTGGTCGAGAAACAATGGGTAAGGTCCAAATATCCAGACCCTTTGCTATTAACGCTTTCTCAAAAACTACTTGTTTCTCTCTAGATAACGCCACAAAACGCTTGGCGATCTCAATCAATTCAGACTCCATAACTGCCGACTTATCACTCATCGTCACGGACCCCTTCTATGTGAAAACCTAGCTTGAATTATTCTTAAAAGATGTTGGTCCCTGAGCGTGCAATCAAATTGCTCATGCGAAAAGTGAAGACTAGAGATATCCAAAACTCCCCACCTTATAATTCGCATCTTTTCATTCGTTTTTTGGAGTTGTCTCTATTCAGAATTAATAAGTGATTTTGCGCTGTTCGTTGCTAAGCGGGAGAATCACTTTTCATGAGGAATGTTCAGTGTCTACAACATTGGGTTAAAGGTACTCCTGTTTACTTTTCCAATGTGTCAAGGAGCTCTGTCATCCACTCAGCATCACTCTCATTCAAAGATTTTTCCGCTTTTTCAACCCTCACACTTAATTCAGCTACGGTCATTGTAAAAAACAAATCTATAAGATTAAGTTTGACTTGACATTCATTACGCACACGGGCGACCAGTCGAACGGCCAATAAGGAATGTCCTCCTAGGTCAAAAAAATTGTCATGGACTCCTACTAGTGGAACGTTTAATTCCTCAGCCCAGATTGCCGCGAGTCGCTCCTCTGTGGGAGTACGGGGAGCCACATATTCCGGCGTAAGCAGGCCACTCCCCTCTAGTGCCGGCAACGCCGTGCGATCGACCTTTCCATTGGCAGTCAAAGGTAACGCTTCGAGCGCCACTATCCCGGATGGCATCATATAAGCTGGCACGCGTTCCCGGAGCCCGGCCTTCACGGCGTCCAGATCAATCTCCATGTCGGATCCCCCCATCACATACCCCACCAACCGCTTATCGCCGGGCCTGTCTTCCCGAACCACCACCACCGCCTCCTGAATACAGGCCTCACGCCGTAAGTGAGTTTCGATCTCCCCAAGTTCAATTCGATAGCCGCGAAGTTTCACCTGATGATCACGACGTCCGAGAAACTCAATTGCCCCATCTATTCGATAACACCCAACATCTCCAGTTTTGTACAGCCGGGCACCAGGACTTTGAGTGAAGGGATGAGGAATGAACTTCTCTGCCGTCAACGCTGCCTGCTGCCAATACCCACGTGCCAACCCCATCCCTCCGATGTAGAGCGCACCCGGTACGCCAACCGGCACGGGCTGTAGGTCTCCGTCCAACACGTAGAGCTGCGTATTGGCTATGGGATAGCCGACCGGAATCGTCTGAGCTGCGTCAGTGACCTCATACATTGTCGACCAAACCGTCGTTTCCGTTGGACCATACAAGTTCCAGAGGCCGACCTCTCTTTTCAACAATTCACGAGCTAGCTCGATCGTCAGCGCCTCTCCACCACACAATACCTTCATGCCCGGTTTCCCCTTCCACCCCCCATCTACCAACATGCGCCAAGTGGCCGGGGTCGCCTGCATGATCGAAACTTCATTACAATCCACCGCTTCGAGTAGTAGCAGCCCATCATGAGCTGTTTCCGTATCAGCCAGTACCACGCGGGCTCCGAGAGTGAGTGGCAAAAAAAGTTCTAAGAGAGAAATATCAAAGGCAAAAGAGGTAGCAGCTAACAAACAATCTTGACCGGTCAATTTCAATCGTTCCCGCATTGCTGCTAAGAAGTTGAACACGTTCTCATGAGAGATCATGACCCCCTTCGGTCGACCGGTCGATCCTGAAGTATAAATCACATAGGCCAGAGCGCCAGACTTAACAGCCCTTCTTACCTCCCTCACCTTTTCCGATACCGTAGGGAGCTCGCCTTGATCCAGACACAACACGGTTGCCCTGCATTTCGGCAGCGTGTCCACAAGTTCACGCTGCGTCAGGAGAACCGAAACCGCCGCATCCTCGAGTATGTAAACAATGCGCGCGCGCGGATAGGAAGGGTCAAGTGGCACATATGCACCACCGGCTTTGAGAATGCCCAGTAATCCCACCACCATCTCAAGGGATCGTTCCACATAGAGGCCGATCAACGTCTCTGGGCTTACCCCTAGGTTCTGTAAGGAGTGCGCGACCTCATCCGTCCGATGATTGAGATCGGCATAGGTGATCGCCTCGTCATGAAACACCACAGCCACCGCTGTGGGCGTCCGATCGACCTGCGCTTCAAAGAGCTCGATGACAGTCTCACCCGCATGCCCCCACTCATGCTCCGTCGCATTCCAATTGATAAGCAAATGGTTCTGCTCTGCCTCAGTAAGGAAGGAGAGGTCCGCCACACAGGCCTCCGGGTCCACAACCATTCCCTCCAGCACCATCCGATACTGTGCAGCCATGCGCTCAATCGTCGCCCCATCAAATAAATCCGTGTTGTATTCAAATAGGCTGGTTACAGTCTCGCCATCCTCTATCACAGCTAAAGTTAGGTCAAAAGTTGCCGTGTCTCTACAACTTTCTATAGGACTTATTGTAAGCCCTTCTAAGGATTCCTCTGTCTTAGAGGGAGCATTCTCGAGAGAAAACATCACCTGGAAGAGGGGACTATGACTAAGATTCCGTTCCGGCTGAAGCACTTCCACTAACTTCTCAAAAGGCAAATCTTGATGTCCTTGAGCTCCTATCACTCGTGTTCTTACCCTTCGTAACAATTCTGCTACTGATGGTCTACCTGATAAATCTGCTCGAATCACGAGTGTATTCACAAAGAACCCTATCAACTTCTCTGTCTCAAGGCGCGTTCGATTGGCAATTGGTGTTCCCACGCAAAAATCATCTTGTCCACTGTATCGTGACAATAAAATTTCAAAGGCAGCCAACAACAACATAAAAAAAGTGACACCTTCTTTACGTCGCAACGTATGAAGTTGGCTAAGCAGTTCACTAGGAATATCAAGCATATAACTCGCCCCTAGGAATCGCTGTACAGCCGGTCGAGGCCGAGCTGTCGGTAAGCTCAACACTGTCGGAGCTCCATCGAGCAGTTCTCTCCAATACCTCAATTGCTGTTCTAACACTTCCCCTGAAAGCCACTGTCGCTGCCAGACAGCAAAATCAGCATATTGAATTGGTAGTGGTGGTAACGAAGGGGTTTCCCCATGACGAAAGACCTCATACAGCTTCGTGAGTTCCTGAATAAACACATTCATGGACCAGCCATCGGTCACAATATGATGCATCGTCACCACCAACACATACTCCTGAGAACCAACTTGCAACAACTTCATTCGTATTAATGGCCCATTCGACAAATCAAAGGCACGTTCGCCCTCTTCAGTGATGAGTTGATTCACCCTCTTCCAACGCTCGGAATTCTTCATCGCACACAAATCATCGAGGGTGAACGGGAGATTCCATTTGGCCGCGATCTTTTGGACTGACTCGCCGTCTTCAATACAAAATGTTGTACGTAACACTTCGTGCCGACGTACCATCTCTTGAAAACTTCGCTCTAAGACTGAGACATCGAGCCCACCGCGCAAGCGCACTGCTATTGACATGTTATAGGCCGCACTATCAGGGTCTAACTGAGCTAAAAACCAGAGCCGTTCTTGAGCAAAGGAAAGTGGTAAAGGACCATGGACCTCCCTTGGCTTAATTTTTGTTGCCTGAGACGGAGATACTCCTTCTTCAGCAAGCAAAAATTTAAGTAGTTCTTTTCTTTTTTTACCTAATAATTCTTTCTCACTAATCATGTCGCCCTTCACTTTCGATTAGGTTCAAAAACAACAATATTTGGTACCGTTATTAGATGTGTCTTCATCTAAATAGGCTGAAGGAATAGTTACTCCTATCCCTTTATCGAGAGCGCACGTTTCTCTTGAAGAAGCTTCTCGATCTCATTTTCTGACATCTCATTTATATCCTGCGACAATCGTGCAATTACTGCTATTTGTCCTGGAATCTCTTCATATTGAACAAGTGCTTGAGCTAAGCCTGCAACAGAAGAAAACTCAAAGAGAGTTCGGAGCGGCACCTCTAACTCGAAGGTATGTCGCAAGCGCGAGACCACCTGCATGGCTAACAACGAATGCCCCCCGAGTTCAAAGAAGTTGTCGTGCCGGCCCACCTGCTCCACTCCCAACACCTCCGTCCAAATCTGACTCACGACTTCCTCCGTTGGTGTGTGTGGTGCAACATACGCAGTCTCGAGTTGCTCCCGA
>JAJDBM010000036.1 GCA_029261355.1 Nitrospirales bacterium
GTAAAGGCAGCAAGGCCTCAGTCCCACTTCCATCAGGCTGGCAAACGGTTGATGAAGCCATGACACGTCCTCTACCTGACACGTCTTGGATGGATAAACCCTGGCCTCGATCAAAGTTCACCGATTGGCTCAATTCGTAAAGGAACCTTCCCAGGTGCGAACCATCCTTCTCATTCTATTCATGAGCCTTCACTCCATCGTTCAAGTGGTGCTTGGTGAAACAACTGACTCGACCATTACGGTCACGACAACTGGCTTTCAGTTTCAGCCACAATCCTGGACAGTGAACTCAGGCAAAAAAGTGACAGTCACCATCACCAACATGACGGTACAAGAACATGAGTGGGTTCTACTCAAAGCAGGAACAAAAATCACCCTCCCATTTGGAGAGGATGACGAACAGAAAGTTTACTGGCAAATCCAAGCCAAAGCTGGTGAAATCAAAGAAGGAACATTTTTCGCTCCCCTTGAACCAGGAACGTATGACATCATCTGCGGAAAACCTCGACATATGGAACGTGGAATGAAAGCCACATTTACCGTCAAGTAATCCAAGTCTGAAATCAGGCTATCCGTTCTTGACTTTTTTCAATGTCCCGTTTCCATTTTTCCGACCCCAAGATTCATAATGAACCAATTGTTCAAGAGGAAGTCGTTTCCTCCAACCAGCCTTCTCCAAATCTGGATTGGAAGAAAACTCTTTCACATAGCCCATACATAAATAAGCCACCAATTTCACTGGCCGAGGAATACCTACAAGGTTTTTCAAAGCGTCATAGTCCAAAATACTCACCCAGCCAATACCAATCCCCTCAGCTCGTGCGGCCAACCACAGGTTTTGAATTGCACAGCACGTACTGTAAAGATCTGTCTCTCGAATCGTGGATCGACCCAAAACATTCGGTCCACCACGCTGCCTAGTACAGGTCACACAAAGATTAATTGGGGCTTCCTCTATGCCTTCAAGCTTGAGACCGCGATACAATGTTCCTTTGGCCCCACGGTACCGCTTAGATGCCTCGTCATTTGCCAAGGTAAATAATTGCTTCACCTTTTGCTTGGTGTCCTTTTCGCGGATCACAAGAAAATCCCATGGTTGCATGAATCCCACAGAACCCGCATGGTGGGACGCTTTCAAAATTCTCTGTAATGTTGCTTGAGGAATACGTTTCGAAAGAAAGTCACGCCGAACATCTCGACGCTCAAAAATTGCACGATAGACCGCATCCCGTTCGTCGACTGAGAAGGCATTGACTTGTTGAGGTATGGACTTTTTCATGACATTAAAAGTTAAAGTAAAACATAAATATTTAGGTTTAAGAAATTGAGCGTTGCTCCCGACTCACCATGCCTAAACAACGTGGACAGAGACAATTATCATAATTTTCTTCGATCTTGCGACGTTGCTCAGATGTTAACGAAACATCATTACACCAACAACGATAGTCAGACGTGCACCCAAAAGACTCTCCACAACAACTACAAGACTTTTCCATTTCCTTGCCCCAGGATCTTTACTCTGTCGATTCGCTAAAATTCAATGCCTTTTTGCGCCTTAATACCCTTCCGAAATGGGTGCTTAATCATTTTCATTTCTGACACAAGATCAGCCGCTTCAATCAACTCATCCTTTGCCCCACGACCTGTGATGACCACATGCATCATAAGCGGACGCGCATTGATGTCAGCTAAAACTTGGTCTAAGGAAACATAGTCATGAGTGATGGCAATATTCAGCTCATCAAGAATAACCATCCCATACTCAGGATCCTGTAAAAATCCTACCACAGCCTTCCAAGCTTCTTGGGCACATTGTTTGTCGCGCTCACGATCTTGCGTTTCCCAGGTATAGCCTTCGCCCATGCGTAAGAATGTGACTTGCTCGTCAAATCCCTTTAAAACACGCTCTTCAGCGGTATCAATGGCTCCCTTGATAAATTGCACAACCGCAACTTTCATCCCATGCCCCACGCCACGCATGGCCATACCGAGCGCAGCCGTTGTTTTCCCCTTTCCTGCTCCCGTATAGACTATCAATAGACCTTTTTCTTCTTGCGCGGCTTCAATACGCCGATCAACGGAGGCTTTGAGTCGCTCCATTCGTGCCTGATGATCTTGTTCAGTCATCCAGAACTCCTTTTATATAGTCCTCAGTTTTACTGGGAAAACCGAGATTTTTGCAATTTCTGATTGCCTCAAAAAAGGGACAAAATCCCATCACATTACCACTATGGATTCAACCTTGACCACAGTCGCATACTCCAGATTGAGTCATATCACACATAAAGACTACCCTAGCAATACATCGACACGGAACACATCATGTCAAAGGGTCGATCCATATCATGTCCGTCATCAATTATTTCAGGAAACCCACTCCCGGCACATTCGCTTCCAACCTATCACGACTCCCGTGACGCTAAATGTAAAACCTACAGATAGGAGTACAAGCATCACGATATCCCATAAGGGCCGATTTTCAACGAGACCTGGAATGTCTAGGCTGTGTAAACCATTAAACATCCATCGATAGAGTCGACGGCTTTGATCCATCACGGATAAAACCATCCCCGATTCCATATCAATATGCACCCAAGTTTCTACTGGGTCATCTAGAATGAGTCTCAACGTATTTTGAGGTAGGGCACTGGACCTCAATTGCGAATATGGATCATTTTTTTCTAGTTTTTGAACTAACATTACCTTTGACTCAGTCCAAGCAGACTGTACAGCATTAACAATCTTGGCCTTAGTAAGCGTGGCCAGGACAAGTTCCTTAGCATTCACAACCTCATATAACTGTACTCCGTTCTGACCTGTTGCTAGAGCAAATGGCTTTGCATCAACAGCCAAGAACTCTATCTCGTTGACATCAACGATAGTTTGAAGAGAAGTCGTCGTAAATAGTGCGATCGTGTCTTCTAACGTCATTCCGCGATAGTCTTGTAGATGGCTTCGATCAGGCATTGGCGTCGAAAACAACCGTCCATGATCCATAGAAAGCCACCCACTGGCTATCCAAGTTAATACAAGGACCCCAGCAAATAATCCAAGAATATGATGGCCACGCAACCAACCGGAATATGAGCTCCAGTCACCAGAACGCTTCACAGACCTAAAGGAATATAATTGCCTCACACCTAAACCAAAGCCAATCATGGTCGTGATGACACCTAAAAGGGAAACCCACCAGACTACCTGATCCCAAAGTGCCCAATGTCGACGTAATATTGTGGGATAGATCCAATGAATAATCGCTCCGAGGTAATTCCAGGCACGCTCAGGTCTTTGCGTTCGCTGTAAGACTTCTCCAGTGCGCGATGAAACATACAGGACCGTCGCCTGCGGATCTTGAAAATGGATACGGTAAAACGGTCGATACGCATCAAACTGTTGATGAACGATCCATTGATCATAATCAAGCGGACCTTCGATGATTCTAATCGAATGGGCAAAAAATGCTGAAGCCAGACGACCAGAAACTTCTCGATCAATGAGACTCGCAGTCTTCTCATCATTAGCGGGAACTGCGATGGCAGATCCCCCATCAGTATGAACAATATAGGTCGGCTTCCCATCGACATCCATGAGTTGTAATCGTGTAGGATTCTTGATGCCTGATACGTGAAGCGCGTCCGACGGTGATAGAGTAATTTTTGATAAATCGATGAGCGGACGATGCGCTTGCCTTTCGCTCTGAGAGAGTGAAGGAAAGGGATGATAAATCAGAACAGCGCCACTAAAAAACCACGCAGAAAACATGAGGCATAAACATATCCCAATCCAACGATGTATTAAACGGAGAACATGCATGATCGTTCATATTCGAATAGATTAAAAATCAATTTGCGCATTTATTTCATATGCTCGAGGAGATCCCAGCAAAACCTGATCCGGGTAAAAGGTATCGCCCCAATAGGCGTATACTTTATCAAAAATGTTCGTGACTCTTGCTTGAATACGTACCGGTCCCTTGCGATACCCAACATAAATATCCACGACCTCATATCCTTTTAACGTCATGGTGTTTGCATTATTGTTAAATCGATCACTGACGTAACGAAATCGCCCTCCGACTTCAAATGGGAGATCAGCAATGTTGCGGTACCGCGTCCATGCGTTCACAACCCACTTAGGGACATTCGGAGGGCGATTTCCTGAGTTCAAGCCGAAAGACTCAAATTCAGCAGCGGTAAAAACCCCGTTGCCCCCCAAACTCCAACGAGAAGTTGCTCGGAACACACCTTCAAATTCAAATCCACTCGATCGTTGCTTCCCAACATTATCAACAACCCCACCGCTTCCTATCGTCACGAGAATATCCTCTCGTTCGATATAGTATCCAGCCAACAGCACTTCGACGTGACCATCCAAAAACTGAGACTTGATTCCCACTTCCCATTGATTCGCATTGGTCAAGTCAAAGTCTTGATTACCATTGACGAGAAAAATATTTGATCCGACAGGGTCAGCTCCAGAGGTCCATTGACCGTAGGTCACGATCGAGGGGATGAACTCATACACGACTCCAAGTCGCCAACTGAGAGGACGAAATGTTCGTTCAAACGCATTAGCAGAATTAAAACTTCCATCCAAATTAAAACTATCACGGTTCAGTCGAATGAAATCTTGACGAAGTGCCGTGACGAGTCTCAAGTGAGAAGTCAGCTCCAAACTATCTTCGAAATACAACGCAACTGTTGTAATTTTAGTAGGGTTCAGGAATGATTGGCCGGGATCTGCAAACAACCCAGGATTTGGATTGAAAGGATCGACGCTATCAACATTTCCAAAGAATCGACTTCTTCGTGTAAAGTCCACATAGCTGAAATCTACTCCCATCAAAGCCGTATTGGGTACACTCACTACCCGCGTTTTCAAGATGGCATTAATCCGATTCCCGACGGTGCGTTGGTCATGAGAGACGAAAAACCGATCACGGTCAATTAAATTGGTGGCCGCATTAAACGTATACGTTTCTGCGTTGCGCCATTCACGATCTGCAGAAAAATAATAAAAAGTATTGCGTATCGACCATAACGAGTTGAGTTTCCAATTTACATCCAGATGCGTAAAATATTGATGTGAATTAGCTTCCTCATTCGAAACATTATAGTTCTGGAAACGCATCCGTTCGTCGATGGTTCGTCCATCCGTGGTCTCGACCACACCCTTGAGAGGATTGGTCCCAAAGGTACCGGAAACCAACGGGGTTCCCCAATAATTAGGCAAGGAATCCTCCAAATAATCAAACCCAATGGTGACTTCTAGATCGTCAAAAGGTTTCCAAAGAAGTGACCCCGTGCCATTCAACGATCGCGAGTTGGCATTCTCAACATATCCGTCCGTCCCGGCATGACTGATATCTGCTCGATACCAGAGAGTTTCGCCCAACGAACCGCCTGCTCCAGCCCCTAGTTTGATCGTGTCGTAGCGACCGTACGACGTCAACATCTCCCAAGAATCTTCAGCTTTCATTGAGGGTCGCTTTGTGACGACATTCAAGGTACCCGCAATGGCTCCCTGCCCATGAAGAACAGAGGCCGGACCTTTCAGCAGTTCAATTCGATCTAAATTAAATCCGTTTTGTGGGCGACCTGTCATCGATGCGGGGCCAAGCCAAATCCCATCGCGTAAAATTGTAATTTGATTCTCGGTGAATCCACGCATCGAAAAACTAAAGGGTTGGGCTGGTGAAGCCCCCCATGTCACTCCAGGAACTGCCTCCACGGCTTCAGCGACGGATTTATAGCCTTCGTTTTTCAATTTGGTATTATCCATGACATGAACAGATGCGGGGGTCTGGAATATCGTCAGTCCAAGCCGACTGCTAGTTGCAGGGTCACCACTAAAGCGAAGATCCTGTCCAATCACCAGAACTTCCTTTAATTGCATTGGAGGATCATCTTGTTTTTCTTCGATGACATCTGAATCTTGCGCAAGAGCGACCGAGGCAATGAGTAGGAAGCAGAAGCTTGCCACCAAAGTCCTGAAAAAGCGTCTCATCCTTATCCTTTTCACGAGGATCTATCATATAATTCCGGTCAGGTTTCCTGACTTCGGGCATCCTACTAACCATGCCTTCCCATCTTATGAGACAGTGGCAATCTCTGGTGTTCGTTCCCTTTACAGTTGCGGGACAGCGATGGACTTTCACCAAACTTCCCTAAACCGGATGGACAACAGATGCAGTATTGTTATGTAGTGATAATCGTTACTTCGATTCCCTTTCAATGAGATAGAGTTTTCCTGTTTTGGGGTCACGGAATACTTGCCCCATTGACTCATATCCGGTCCCAAGACTTTCAATCCCTGCTGGCAAACCAGGGAGTTCTTGTCCTTTTTCCACGACTTGGGGTTTCGTCAACCGATCAATCAATTCGGGGCTGAGTGCGGCAAGTGCTGCAATAAGCCCACAGGCAAACACAAGCATGATGTCGACAAAGTTCGCGAGTGGTCCCAAAGGGTCTTCGTCTTGTTGGTCAAATTGGCTTGTACGCCATGCTGATCGATTCATGGTGGCACTCACCTCATGATGCTACGGACGCTATCATTTCGTCATACCAACGTCGTCGAAAACGTCCAAGGACAAAGCCGACGATTCCCGTCAATAAACCCAAAACTGTGGTATCAAATGCAACAGTCACCGCTGTCGTGAGAATCGATAGATCGCCTTGACCCAAACCGGCTAAACCAGGACCTAAGGGAATCAACGTTCCCATCAAACCCAACATCGGAGACACTCGCGTCAATATATCTGCCCGTTCGATACGCCGCCGTGCAATATGTTCAAACATCACACGTTCATGACCTGCGGGGATGTGATTTAATCCCCAAAACCGCTCTCCCATAGCAAGTCCAATTTCCCAAATGGCTAACAACAGCATCACTCCTAATCCCAGAATAATTGGATAGAGGAGAAACGCAACAAACTCATGCATGAGGGTAATGACAGTACCGCTGTACATCACATTTTCTCCCAGGGTTTCTGACGTCCTCTTCGAACCCCCAAATACAGAAGGATGGACACAAGAGGAACAAAGAGCCAGAGATGCGGTACCACATCTTCCATCACACTGCTTGTCGAAACAGATTGAACGTCAGAATTGCTCTCTGAAACTTCGTCAACAGCTATTTCAGCAATTGTGGTCACGGACGCTTCCTGAGCAGGATCCGCCAGACGTTCACGTGATAACACCGCTTGTAATCCTTGCCATTGCGCTGTATCGATATGACCTGCGAGCCAGTCAAAGAGTGGATGATCAGGTCGAGTATGCCCACTACCTGGCAGACCATGTTGAATAAGTAAATCAGCCAATTCCCCACTCAATTCTTTCAAGGTCTTGTCGTCTGCTTCCCAAAATCCTTTTTGGGCAGCCACAAGCATCACGGCCAACATATTGGTTTTGACATGAACATTTTGACCTTCTTCAAGAAACTCATCCAGACCAAGTTCATAACGATCATCAAGATACACTGACTTGACTTCATCCCACACCGCACTCGTAATAATCTCGGGATTCGTCACTTGCCAGCCCCATAGATACTCAAGGAATTCACTCCCCATCGTCCGCGCTCCAGCATAATCGTGCTCCATGAGCGGTCGTAACCAAGCAGGATTCAGAAACTGTCCACGAAGCTCTGTCATTAAGGCCTCGTCTAAATTCACCAGCTTTGATTGCTTCGGATCGGCGTGGCGCACAATACGAGCATGAGGTGGCGTTCCTGTGAGACTTTCCACTGCGAGACTGAGCCCTCCAAGATAATCGAAGGCATCATTGTTATCCATAAGGCCATACAGGTTACTGGCACGACCGAGATAAGTATGTTCGATGTTCCTGACATTTTCTTGAAACCGTTCTTGCCTGCGTTGTCCACGAAAGCCAACTCCATAGGCATGTCCCATACGATTGAGATAGGACTGAGCAATCTGCGTGCGATCTTCCCAAGCCCCTGAACGTTCAACTAACTTGTTGACTCCAGCACCATACGACCCTGGCGCCGTTCCAAAGATTCGAAGACTGGCCTCTCGTCCAGCTGTTGTTACGGAAACACCAGTTGCGAGCAAGGCACGGGCTTCGTTAACCCACTGCGCAGCCACTCGATTTTGCTGAAGACTCTCACTCCCTCCACTGGCTAACGGTCCTAAGGGCTCAAAGGCTGACTCAAGTGCGGTCACTAACGCCGGATAGTCTCGACGAATAGTCATGCTCGCACCATCAAGTGCTAACAGCACAGCTTTGTCCAACCATAAAATCTGTTCACCATAGAGGTCGCGAAACAAACCGGACGTCACAAAGACCACATCGCGTCGCTCCCCTTTGTCCTCCAAATCTCTTCGGCGAATTGAGGTGAGTATGCCTCGGCTATTCCAAACAGGTTCAACACCCAACATATCCAACCCAAAAGCCACCATCGCTCCTTCATCACGAACGGCATCAGAGGCCCAGAGAATGACCGCTTCTTTTCCATTCTGTGAGGCAGGCTTCTCCAAACGAGCTTTGGTCGCAAGTTCTTTACCTAGGGCAAAACCCAATCGTGTTGGTAAAAGGCTTCCGTCGAGAGCATGGAAATTTCGACCAGTTGGGAGGACTTCTGGAGTACGGATCGGATCATTGCCTTTTCCTGGTTCTACATAGCCACCAGCTAGTGCATTGAATAATGAATGCCGTTCGGCTTCAGGTGAATTGATAAGATCAAGACGCATCACGTCGTGCTTTTGGGATCTCTTCTCTTTCCCCACAATTGAAGCCACCATGGTATCGACAGCCTGACTCTTCCAATCAACACCGAAAATATGCAGACCAAGAGGCATATAGTTTTCCTGTAGCTTGGTCAGATAATGCCCCGTCTCGTGTACGAGCAGAGCATCATCGACCTCATCAAAACGTATTCCTCTAATACTCAACTCATCCGCCATGCTGATGGCAAGCTCATCTCGTAGATTGAGAGCTTCAATGCGTTCGCGAATTGCCGTCACTGCTCGGATACGTGCAGATGAGGCAGAATCAGGATCTGCTGCCTCGAAACTTTCAACAAGTTGTCGCAGACCGAGCAGGTCATCATAAAGTTCCGTTGTACTTAAAGGTGGAGTTAAATGACTGAGCATGACAGCAAGTCCACGACGTTTGGCCTGAATGCCCTCTCCAACTCCATCAACGATATAGGGATAAATCCCTGGTGTTTCACCTGCGATATGCCAAGAATAATCTAGTGGCCCAACTCCCGTACCATGCCGTGGAAGAAATTCGTACGTCGAATGGCGTCCTAAATGAATCAACGCGTCGGCCTGAAACTCTTCACGCAACCAAAAATAGAAAGCCATGTATTGATGTGTTGGGGGAAAGGTGGTATTGGCATGGAGAAGTTCTTCATTGAGTTCCCAACCTCGTGGAGGTTGAGGACCAATGAACACATTTCCGAAACGAATGCCGGGAATCACAAATTGTGAGTCATGAACCATGACTCGCCCTGGTACTTCACCCCACCCACCTATGCCCTCTATCGATGTCTCACGAACAGCCCGATTCAAAGCCGTGGCCATACTCCAGTCTGTTCCACCGTTGATAAGAAGACGATACTGTTGCTCCAGCTGTTCTAAGAGGTCCTTTGCTCGGTCACGGCTAGGATGATCCGCACCATCAAGAACAAAGCGCACATTCCCCATCACCGTCTCCAGAATTCTGAGTGCGAGAGTGCCTTCACTTGCGGCAATCGCCACTCGCAAACTTTCGTGAAGATACCCTAACGGTCCGTGTTTCATTTCGGATTGCAATTGAGGCGGTAGGTTTTTGAACCATAGGTCATACGTCGCTGCAGTTACTGTAGTTACGACCTTCGACATTCGCTGCAAGGCTTCCGCATGCTCAGGTAGATTCACACCCTGTTCTTGAATCCGATCCAAAAGAGCTTGCGGGTTAAGTGGGAGCTCACCTGTGTCATAACCTAGAGCCTTCATCTGTGTCAGCAGATGCCAGAGACTTGCCGGCACATCAAGGTTGTCTGCGCCAATGTTATGTCGTCCTGGTGGATGGTTGTAATACACGATCGCAACATGTTTATCGGCATTCGATGTCGCCCTCAGGCGATACCAGTGACTGATTCGCTTGATCATCCGATCTGCTTGATCGAGAACTGGCTGAGTAATACTCATCTGAAGTCCAGTTAACGGATGCGTCCAAGACTTCGCGGCTGTGGCGAGGACAAGAGGTTGACTCAGCCCTTGAATTTCAGGCATCGCAATGCGGTAATGAACGGAGTTCCAGGGAAGACCTTCTTCTGACAACATCCATTGATCATGTGAACGATCTGTGAGCCGCAATCCTTTCAAAACAGGGACGTTGAGACGCGACAGGACTTGAGTGGCCAGTTCACGCCCCTCCCCACCACCAAGCACAAAATCTTGAAGCGAGATAACCGCGGCCAATGGGGCTCTTTCACTCAAGCCTTCGATGACCTTCAAGGCCTCGACGCTACTTTCCCCCCACAAGGCGAAGAGAGCAAGACAGTCAAATGCATCGCTCCGAGCGGATTTACATAATTGATTGATAAGGTCAATATTTCCCTTACTATCACCTCGGTCATGATCAATAATCGCAATCCATGGTTTATCTGTCGTAAGCAAAATTTTATCGTTAGAGATAATGGTTTCGTGTTGATACATCCGAACGTTGTCTCGGGGAAGCAATGAAGCGAGTTCTATTTCAACTCCGAAAGTCCGAAACATGAGCCCAATCAAGCTCGCAAGATTTTTTTGCCCACGAGCTTGCCAGTAAGCTTTAGCAAGAATCCAAGCCTTCTGACGTGGAAACGTTTGGGAACGTTCCTTGACCCAATCCAAGGGACTCTGACTATTTAGAGGAGACAGTCCAATGGCTTTGACCTGTTCGGCATTCAGATCAGCAAAGAGTGGCCCAGCTTGATCACGAGATTGCGTGACCAGTGCCGGAGTTGAATTGATGGCCAATACAGGCTTTGAAGGATGACGACTGAGAACATGTTCTAGTCGGACTGCCGCATCACCAAACATCGCGACCGCTAAGATCACATCACTTTGATCAACGAGCTGCTTCACCGCACCATCGCTCATCGTAGAAAATTGTGTACTTGAGCGAAAGATCAACTGATGATTCGAATGACGATCGTGAAAATAATCTGCACCAGCAGCTAGATCGACAGCCGAACGGTCTGAAACAATCGCAAGTAACTTCTCTGCATGACTGATGGAGGGTGAAATCAAATGGAGGAAAAGAATGACGCAAGCTGCAACGATGAGCATAGCTCGGCGAGAGAACACAGACAGACTCTCTTCATATGATGTCATTTTGACTGTCTGGCCAGCGCCGCCTGAATCAAGGCAACAGGCACTTGAGGATTGCTACTAAAATGGAGATGTGTATAGAAAGCCATCACATTTCCTACCATGATGCCGTCACCACCTCGATCACGCCCCTGCGAATCAGCAATACGTCCAACATATTCCAGGTCGCCAAGAGTATGCATCTGTGAATAGTGAAATTCATGGCCACGCACGGTTATGCCTTGTTCTCCCAGAAGCCCCGAGCATGTGACCGTCAATTCTCGATACCCAAGGGTCATACGTTTCCCAGTCATTGAGGTCTCAATGGGAATGACACCGACCATGTCATACACAGTCCCATCAAAGTCACACAATCTTTTTCCCAGGTACATCAGGCCACCACATTCCGCATAGATTGCCCCTCCAGCGACGGCAAACTCGTGCACTGCCGATCGCATGGCTAAATTCTTCTCTAATTGTTGAGCATAGACTTCTGGGTATCCTCCACCAAAATACAGCAAATCCACATCCGGTAATGCCGTATCATTGATGGGAGAAAACCTCATGAGTTCTGCGCCTTCAGCTTCAAGGAGGTCTAGATTGTCACGATAGTAGAAGCAAAAAGCCGGATCATAGGCGACACCGATTTTGACTGAGGGCCTTCTTCTTTGAAGAGCATGGTTCTCCTTATTCAAATCCTCATCCGTGAAATGACTACAGGATTGGGCAATCTGTTCAATCAGATCTAGTTCCACGGTTTCCAATACAGATTGCCCTAGCTTCTTATAGAGATCATCGTTCTTTCCCTCGATCGCCGTTTGAAGACCCAAATGACGATCGGGAATTGTGATCTCTGAATCTGGGCGAAGATATCCGACGACCTTGACATCCGTATCCTGTTCGACCGCTTCCTTTAATAATTGGTAATGGCCATCATTTTTTATCCGATTAAATAAGACCGCCTTGACCTGAAGAGCTGGATCAAATGTCGCATATCCATGGACCATCGCGGCCGCCGATCGAGCCATTCCACTACCATCAATGACTAAAAGAACAGGAATGTCTAGTTGTTTCGCTTGTTCAACGGCACTTCCACGATCACTGATTGGAGAGCTGCCATCAAAGAGGCCCATCATACCTTCGATGATCGATAAATCTGCATCATGAGCAGCTCGTAAGAAACGCTGTCGATTAATCGCTGCCTCTAACATCCACCCATCAAGATTCAAAGATTCTCTTCCGCATGCAGCATGATGATGCCCCGGGTCAATAAAGTCTGGACCTATCTTAAACGGCTGCACCCGACGCTCCTTAGATCGAAACGCAGCCAACAGCGCCAATGTCACCGTTGTTTTACCGACACCACTATGGGTGCCGGCAATTAAAAGACGAGGATACTTCATGGATTATTCATTACCCTGAGAATCAGACAAAATAGGTAGTTCAAAATTCACACGCATCCCCCCCCAAATGGACCGACCAGGGGTACCAAAAAACTTGATTTCCTCATATTTTCTATCCGCAAGATTCTCTACACGTGTATAGACTTCGATATGGCTGTTGACTTGATACGTTGCGGCTAAATTAAAGATATAGAAGTCCGGGAGTGGTCGTTGATTCCCTGTCGTACTAAAGCGCGATCCCACATACCGAAAAGTGCCAGTCATACTGAAAGGATCGATGGGCTGATAGGTCAAAGACGCACTCCCTTGATGAACAGGCCATCGTGCGAGGCGATTACCAGTCCTTAAGTCTCTGGTTGAGGTGTAAGTATACTGGCCATCAAAATCCAGTCTTTTCATGAATCGCAATTCCTGAGCAAGGACGATGTTAAGACTGGCCTCCACTCCCTTCGCTCTAGCGCGCCCAATATTTTGAGCACAAAAACCGGATGGTGCAAATGAGCCACACCCTGCAAGATCAAATGCTGACACAATCAATTGTTTATATTTTGTCCAAAAATACCCCACACTCATTTTGATGCGATTGTTAAACAGCGATTGATCAAGTGCTACATCAAAATGCTTGCTTTTTTCTGGTTGCAGGGTTGGATTACCAAAATCCGGGAAAAAGAGTTCATTGATATCAGGTGTTCGAAAACCTGTCGCATAGCTCGCCCGTAACTTTGTCCCTGTCTCTTTAAGTAGATAACCGCCAGTAAACCGATACGTAGTCCTATCGCCGGCCGTGTTATGGGAATCCTGACGAAATCCTCCTGTGGCAAATATTCGATCAAATAAATTGAGCTGAGCCTGAGCAAAACCTGCATGACTCGACGTAACTTTTTCAGTAAAAGTCCCTTTGTTCTTCCCTAGTTGTTCTCGAAACTGGTACCCCACAGTGACAATAACTGGCTTGCCAATATAAAAATTACTTTGTGCTTCAATTCGATTACTCTTGGTTCGAATATCCGAATTCCCAAAATCCGGTGACGTAGTCTCTACGCCGGATGTCAAACCCAGACGATTGGTTCCGGCTTGATTAATTGACCTCTCTCGGGCATGGGAAACGGTAATTTTTCCATCCCACCAATCTGTGAAGGGCTGATGGTAACTTCCGCTGTAAATAAACTGACGGTCGGTTGATTTCTTTTTAAAACTATCGAATGGCCCACCACTAAAGGTACTTGAATTATCAAGATCAAGATCTTGATTGATCCAACGAAATACAAATTCTAAACGACCATCACCAGGAATATTCACTCCGACTAGAGACGACCCTTGCCAGTTACGAAGCGCGTCACGTTCTCCCGCACCACGCCGAAAATTAACCGAAGAGAATTTTGTCATATCCCAACGGGACAACGACAGAGAAACATCGACAGGTCCAATTGCCCCAGCAATACTGCCTCCTTCACGAATAGAGTTATAAGAACCGTATTCGGAGAAGATTCTAGCGACCGGCGTGCCAGTTCCACGTTTCGTTCGTATGTCAACCACCCCTCCACTCGCATCAGAGCCCCACAACATGCTCTGTGCTCCTCGAAGAATCGTCACCGACTCAATGTTATCCGTCGTTAATGTGCCAAAATTGAATTGTCCGAGTGTCGCACTATTCACAATGGCTCCATCAATGAGAACCAGCGTTTGATCAGAGCCACCCCCTCGAATACGAAATGAGGCTGCAGTTCCCGGGCCCCCACTAGAAAATATTGCTGCACCTTGAGTAAACCCAAGTGCATTTACCAAAGTCTTGTCATTTCGACGCTGAAAGTCTTCAGCGGTAATGAGCTCCACCGCACTCGTGACATGACTAATTGGAATAGGGGTTTTGGTAGCGGTGACAATAACTGGATCTAGTTGTTGAATATCTTCGGGATCGGAATCACTCGCGGCATGCAGCGGCAATGGGAGGAATAGAAATATAAGAAAAAGCTGAAGTACAAGAACAAGAAAATGACGAAAAGACGAATAAAAATACATACACTGACCTCCCTTTGGCACGAAGGGTGTTCTGGAATGATCTGGCAGTTGGATGTCCTGACTTGCGGATCACAGCTTCTCTGCGCCTTCCCATAGACAACCTGCCTACAGTGACATAATTACAGAGTGACTCCCCGCTTACAGTGGCGGCACCGTGCTGGATTTGCACCAGCTTCCCCATTTCTCTCCCAGCGTTGTCCCTTACAGTCCCCTCTCCTTTTGTTAAATGATTAAAGAAAAATAACGAAATACAAGAGACGACTCTCTAAACCGGCAATGAAACTCGTGGCATTCCTGATTGAGGATGCCGATCGACTAACACTGCACACCCATACACCTGTTCTAATACATCAGGCATGATGACTTCTTCTGGAGTCCCCCTCTTTACCATCTGCCCATGATCTAAAAGCAATAACTGATCACAAGATTGACTCGCAAGATTGAGGTCATGCGAAACAAGTACGACCGTCAAGCCACGATCTTGATTCAAGCGACGCAATATCCTAGCAATATCTAATTGATGATGAAGATCTAAGAAGGCAGTTGGCTCATCGAGCAGTAATATTTTAGGATGTTGAGCGAGTGCCCGTGCAATAATCGCTCGTTGCCGTTCACCACCTGAGACATCGGTGATCAGTCGATCGGCAAGATGCACGACATCAAGGTCTTGCATTGCACTCTGCGCAATCGCCAAATCTTCTGGATCTTCCCAATGGCAGCCACCCAAACCTGCATGATGAGGAAAGCGCCCCATAAGTACCATTTCGCCAATGGTAAATGGAAACACTTGCTGCGTTTCCTGAGGCACAAATGCCACTATTCTCGCGATGTCTGCTTGCGAAAGCTGTTCAATATTTTGCCCAAATAGTTCAATGCTACCTTCTTGTTTCGTAAAGACTCGAGCCAATAATTTCAACAAGGTACTTTTTCCAGAACCATTCGGACCAAGGATCCCTACGATGCTTCCAGCTTCAATTGTATAACTCAATTCGGTTATTACCGCTTCTGGATTCTTAGCAAACCGCGATTGATAACGGTACGTCACGTTCTGCACCGATAACGCAGGAAACGTCACTGGATATTCTTCACTGTTCATGAAATAAACTGAGCCCGTCTATTCATCAAAAGGTAGAGAAACACTGGCCCGCCCACAAGTGCTGTCACCACCCCGACAGGGATCTCAGCCGGACTAAAGATTGTCCTGGCAACCGTGTCGGCCACCATGAGAAATATCCCCCCTGTCAATCCGGCCATTGGAAGTAACAGACGATGATCTGCTCCCAAGACCAAACGGACAGCATGCGGAACAATCAACCCGACAAACCCAATAACTCCACTAAAGGCCACCACGGCTCCCGTCACTAACGCCGTAGCAAAAAATACCAATTTCTTAACTCGTTCAACTTCTACGCCAAGTGATCGAGCGCCTTCCTCTCCCAAAGTTAAAAGATTGAGCGACTGAGCCTGAGACCCTAATACCACAAATCCAATCCCAAGATAGACCGCCAACACACCCAACGTCTGGTAATCAGGTCCGGTCAGCGAGCCCATCAACCAAGCCATCATCCCAAACACACGATTAGGGTCAGCAATACTGGCGAGAAACATAATGAGAGCTGAAAAAATAGCACTGAGCACCACGCCTGCCAATAACAAAGTATAGATAGAAAACCCATAGTTGGTGGCGGCAATCTGATAAATAATCATCAAGGACACCACAGCTCCCAGAAATGCGCAGATTGGGAGAGCCGCGACACTCCACATTGACACTCCCACTCCAAACAACAGCGCGATGGCCGCGCCTAAGGCTGCACCACTAGAAATACCCAAGACAGAAGGATCGGCTAAAGGGTTGCGCAACAACGCTTGAAGCGACACTCCGACGGCAGCAAGGCTGCCACCCACGAGACATGCTAAAAGAAGCCGTGGGAGGCGGATTTGAAAAAGGATAATATTCGTCGGATCGGTGCTCACATCCGCTTGATCTGAAGACGTCATGGCCTGAAAAAATAGACTAATCATTTTGGGGAGCTCAATGACTTGCGTGCCATAGCGAAGACACATGATCAACACCACCATGGTCAGTCCCAACCATAGGCCAACCCAGAATAACCATCGCGAAAATGTCAATGAGCGAATTTCTGTCGCAGAAGATGTGGCTTGAATTGGTAAGGGCACAGGGTCTGTGATCTTCCCGGAGAAATGAGAAGAGGGATCCGAAGATGTTTCTACAGGTAATTTCACCATACCATTCCGTCCCAACCCTCTTGCTCTACTAATCTAATTCGTTTTGACTATCAAACTCGATCCGAGCTAAGCGCTGCACCGTTCCCTGTTCATTGAAGCTGACACTCAACCCTTTTGTGTGTGAGGTAATGGCCTCATCAGAGGTCAAAGCTAACAATCCCACGACTGGAATATATAAGGCGGGGTTCGACTCAAAGGAGGAAAAGGCATACGACCAAATTTCAACTGGCTTTCCATTTTCATCAGATTTATAGGTTATATTGGGTGTCCCCAACAGTTTCGTCACTTCTGCCTTTGTGGTCTTCCCTGCAATCACCTGCTTGATCAGGGCATCATTCTGAACGGAAGGATTACCCGATGTTGCACATCCCGTCACCACCAGCACAAGACACAACAACCACATCTGCTTCATGCCCACTCCTTATTGAAAACCTGAAATATCATTGCGTATACACATTCTTGGAAAGAGCATTAATTTGCGACATCTTCTGTCATCACTTCAGGGTGCAGCACCCGTACCAATTGCTTGAGCCCATCAATAATTCGAGGTCCCGGGCGGTTCAATACATCACTTTCCACCTGAAACAATTTACCTTCCTTCACTGCAGCGAGTGTATCCCATCGTCTCCATCGGTCTTGCTCCGACTGAGGGATCCCTTCAAAACGTCCAACCGGAAACAACAGAATGTCAGGGTTTTGCCGTATGACTTCTTCCATACTCAGGCGAGGATAGGGAGAGGTTGCACCTTCAGCCGCATTCCGTCCGCCAGCAAGCACAATCAGGTGGTGAATAAAACTACCAGGACCCACCGTTATAAGTGGATCAGAGTTTAAGACATACAAGAGACTCGGACGTTCACGTCCCTTTAAACGATCCGAAAGCTCGGTTATTTGCTTACGCAAGATTCTCGTCTGCTCATTTGCAGCCTCAGACTTCCCCACCATTCGTCCTAATAATTTGATATGGGCCATTATCTCTTCAACAGTGTGAGGGTCAAGAATAAACGTGGGAATCTTTAACTGCTCGAGTTTCTTCAATAAATCGACACGCATAAATGACTTGGGTGCCAGGACCAAATCTGGTTGAAGCGCCACGACCGACTCGATATTTGGTTGAGCGTACCCTACGACTGTTTTGTCTTTGGCCTTCTCTGGAAAATCACAAAACTCTGTGACTCCGACAATTTCATCATCGAGACCAATGGAAAAGAGTATTTCAGTAATGCTGGGCGCAAGGGAAATAATACGCGTAGGCGGCTTCGCCAAAAAGAGCTTCCGCCCCATATCGTCAAGAAATGTTCGAGGTGCCAAATTGGCCATAAATGGCATCCCCGTTAAAATCCCTTGTTGTCGACGTTTTTTCATCAGTGACTCATCAATTTCATTCGCAAACGTAAGGCTCACTCCCCAAAGCAAGATAGCACAGACAAGCCCAACGACAATGAATCGAGACGGTTGGCGAGATAGCAAAATAAAAAAATCCTCAAGGCCTGACAGACCCTGAGGATTACACCCGTTTCATCATCCTCACCCATTCCCCAGCCCACGAGGGAAAGAAGGTCATCGAATGAAGAAGTATTCTGGCTTCTGGGCTTTGCCCAGTTACAGCGGCGGGACCACGTGGGACTTCCACCCACTTCCCTTCTAGCATTCTGTATACATGTGAGATCGACTCTAGGCTAGAACTCAAATGCTTGTCAACTCTCCTAAAAAAAGCAACTTTTAGGGTAGAATTTTTCAGCACATATTTAGAACAAGTCGAGAGGCTATGCAACAAGTGAACTGAGATGAAAAATGAATTAGCCAGGAAAACTGATTGACATATTGACCTATGACACGATTTCGGTCACCCTATATACGTCTTATGTCCAAACCCTCCTCATCGACCTTCTTTGCGCGGCACGGATATTTACTATTTCTCCTTCCGCCGATCTTCGTCTACCTTCTGGCTGCAATCCTCTTTGGACTAAGCCTCAATACTCAAAACATGGGATTGCCAATCATTATTGGAGGGCACATTGCCTCTCAAGATCTTGAGGCCTTGTCCTTTGCTCTCATCGAAATGAAAACCCGATATATGTGGTTTGCGACAACGGTCGTGTATCTTATCGTCTGCCTCTACGCCGCGGTATTATGTGGAACCATTATTTACCGCTCACATTCCGGCCGACGCTTGTTTCTCGTCAACGCTATAGGAAGTGGCCTCATCATTTTTGGAATCATCGGCCTCACCTACAGTGCCATGACACAAGATGCCATGTTCGAATTAATTTATCACTTTAGTTTCGCCACTCTTTCCGCAACAGGTTTTTATCAAGCAACATTCCTGGATCGAATAGACTTACTCCTCTCCCTCTCCAATATATTAGCCGTCGTCGTGCCATGTTTTGTCCTGCTCGCCGCCTCAAGTACATTAGCTCCCTCGTCTCAAAAAGCTGGCGGTGAACTCACACATCTAACGACTCAAATGCGGCATCTCAAGGGAGTCCTCAATGCCGGATCGGCTCTCTTGGTTGGGGGAATCTTACAGATGAGCGCATGGCTTCGATGGCCGGCTGGCTTACTGAGCGACCCCACAGAACAGGCAGCGCTCTCTGGGGCGGTCCTTTCCATCATCATGTTTTGGGGGGCAACCTTCACTCTCATGCTCATTACGACCTACGGCCCAGCTGCCAGCTATCTCAGTATGCAAGCTCGAAACTATGCTGAGAAAGCTCGACGTGCAGGAACCATTCAAGATCCCGAACGCTGGCTCCACGACAACCACTTCTCCATTACCCTTGGCGAACAATTACCTCAAATCAGTGTCATCCTTGGCCCAGTCTTAGCTGGGCCGATTGGGTCATTTCTGATGTCACATGTGAGTTCGTAATACGATCAAGAAATGAGATTCGGTCTGGATTTGATGGAAGAACTACGTCTGGAAGATTTGCCCAGCGTAGCGACACTCGACTTCAAAGACGAGTGCCGCCAATGATCCAGTAGAATCTTACGATGGATTATTCGGACAGTTGTCAATCGTCTGCAATAAAGGACCAATGAGTGGAACGAGAAAAGGACCAAACGCTTGGGTAGGACCAAAGAATTCTTCTGGAAACGCAACATTGATTGCTGTGGTCAACGGGAGATCACAATAGCCCCCTTCATTGTCGGGCTCGGTCGACCGCCAGCTTGCAATAATTCGTAAGGATTTCATAATCGCCACTTCATTCATCCTCGTGTTCATTTCACGAAATCGCCTCCCATCGAGAAACTGATTGGTACTGACCCCAGGCACAGGCATACCGTTGACAACCTGCTGAACAGGGAAAGATATCGCTTTGGTAAAATTGACACTTTCCCATCCTCCAACGATCGCCCCAATTTCCCCATAAGCAAAAGCCGTCCCACCATTGATGGTGCCCATTCCTGCTCGAATTTGAGCAAAGCGATTCACAGTTCCAAAGCCAAGTCGATCGATCTTCTTGGCCACTCCAGCCGCTAAACTTCGAGAACGGGTTTGTTGGATACCTCCATCCTCATTGAGTTCCGATATGATTGGACTAAACACCACCTCGTTTTGTTCATTCTCAGCTTGGCAGAGTGCTGATGGGAGGACGCCAAGAATCGCACCAGGAACAATACTATTGGGATCGATCGCGCAGGATGTCTTTTGGAGATCTCCATGAAGGTCAAGCAGGACATCTGGTCGCCAAGCTAAGGCCACCGCAACCATTGCCTGATTTTCATGGGGTCGAATCGGATGTTGAAGATCAACAAAATGGTAACGGTTTAAATTATATCCAACCCCAACCGCCCCAGAAAAACCAGCTTCAGAGTCTTCAGCGTACCCACCTCCCGCTTGTGGATCGACATTCGTACGAGTCAAGGCACAATTTTCCTCTATGACAGTCCCATTCGGTGTACCAATGAAACATTCTGACGATGGTTCGCCTCCATCAGGATTGGCACGAACCACAAAAAGTATATTCAATTTTCTCAGAAGGCGCTTGAAGCGTTTTTGCTTAGCAAGCTGACGAATGATCTTTAAGGCCGCTTCTGTTGAACGTACTTCATTCCCATGTTGCTGAGTAATAATCATGACCTTTAAGCCATGTTTATTCCCCAATCGTGCCGCCCATAACTCACGACCTTGCGTGGAAAAGCCAACTTGAGTTGGGTCCTGATTTCCTCGTCCACCATCGTTGATGGTACAGAGGACCGCTTGTCTCACACTAGGAATCCCCCCTCGCGTTGAATTTCGAGAACTTACACGAGTTGAATTTCGACTGGATCTACAGATATCTGCAGGCATCGAAGGCTCAAAGTGCAAATCAACATCAATATCAATGAGCCCACCATTATCCCCATTCTCAATCAATGGACCCACGACAATCTTGTTTCGCGCTTGCCGTTCAATACGAGTAAGCTTTCGTTTAATTTCCTCATAGGTGGTTAAGTCTCGAAATCGCTGTTCGCCACTCTCACCATGCTGATGAAGACCTCTTGTCGCCGACATCGCGGACAGGCTTGATAAGGGTATGGCAAGTATTGCGCAAGCCACCAGAACCCCTGACTTGCAAAGAACTCTCTTCATACAGCCCTCCTTGGTGTAAATATAATGAAAACTTTCACTGAATTAGGAACCCGGCACCACACAATTGAGTAGGACCTTCCTAATCCTTCCCAATCAACGGTACATGAATCGTCTATGAGATAGGTCACAAAATTCTATCGATGCACGAACAGACATCATGCCCTCAGAGATTACTGACGCTCAGTACATTTCTCACGTCTAGTCGCCTATATTCAAGGAACGCGCATTCACCCCAGTAAACATGGTAGTTGAAAATCGTTTCAGGGTTTGACCTTTAAACACCGAATCCTCTAACTGCTTCACCATGGCCACACCTGCTTCTTTCGGGGCGACAACTAACAGCCAGGGAATATCACCACTCATCCAATCCCCGACTTCCAAACGAAATGGGGTATGTGCTTGCTTTTGAACTTCTAGTTTTTTATCGACCTCCACCGATACATGTGCCCACATGGCCAATCCCTTCAGAACTGACAGTCCTAGGGGATCCCTAACCGTTTCATGGACGAGCATGACTTGATTCGTCAATAACGGTGGAAGGACCAACCATTCCAAATCACCCAAATTCATGTACCGATACAACGGAGAGCGACATAACAACGCCACAATTTCACCAAAAGCCAACGTCAGATTTTGTGGCGATGTTTGCATATCTTCGACTGTAAAAAGCGAAAAAGTTGCTTCTCCCTTTTGTGAGGGAGTCTGCATCGCGTTGACATCAACCTCTCCTGATTGGTCACCTGCTGGTGCCTGAGTATGCTGTTGGGGTAGTTTCATTATCTGTCCTTCCAAATTTTTCATTGAAAAAACCACAGACTAATCCGTCAGTCATCAATTCAATTTTGATTGAAATAATCATTGAAAAATCCATGCCTGTATCGCTCATAAAATACTGACGATTATTGAGTTGAAAGACCCGCGAATCTAACACGTCTGTCTAAAAATGAAACCTAGACCAAAGTATAGTTCTCGGCAATATATTTCATTCTCCTTCTCATTCGACAATCAAAATGTTGCAAGCATGTAGAAGGAGTGCACGGCTGCAGTTAAGACTGCATCATGTTTGAAAATAGGTTTTTAATGGGTTATACGGCGCCGGGTATTGTGCGGACGGGAAGTCATCAACCACGGTAGGAAAACATGGAAACCCAACGAGTGATTTCCTATTCATGGATCCACTCAATTCAACGACATGGACCATAATGTATGAGATAAGGAAGGGCCGCTATCACGAATTCCTCGATTTCTCTCTCTGGGACTATGCATGACGTGTCATGATGAATCGTACTTTTCATGGAAGCATATTCAGATGAAATATTGCCTCAAAACAACTACGTTCGTTGATAGCCGCAACCCCGAATACGACAAGAGAAAAGATACGGGCTCTTATGTACCGTCTGGGACTGTCTTGGATTTGTTCAAGATTTTACAGAGGTGAGGTATGAGGTCCGTTTTTGAAATAAGTGGGAGCATACAGAGCTAATTGAACACGAGACTTGAGTTTGAGTTTTTTGTAGATATTGGTGAGATGCCATTTTACGGTCTACTCCTTGATGCCTAAACGATGGGCAATTGCCTTGTTGCATAGGCCAACGACAATTTCCGTGGCAATCATTTGCTCATGAAATGAAAGTAAGGCTTCTATCTGCCGTTCCGCTTCAACCTGTTGAAACTGTGCAAGCTCAATTCTCGCAGCTTGCCCCTGCTTTCAGGATGATCATGAATCAGGCCTATGACATATTCAATCCCAGGAATAATTCAAATATAAACAGGGTGCGTTACCTGTCCTTCTGACAACTCTATCCATACGTCAGATAGAATTCGATCAGTCAAGGCCTGCTTAATTTCCCCATGTACCACCTTTGCGATGTCAGGTGACAATACTTCATAAACCTGTTTTCCTCTGATTACCTCTCCACCACAAAAATGGCCGTATAATGGGTTGGGAAACTAGCAATCCACATAAGTTCCGTTCACATCCCACACAAACACTTTATTGGGAAACGATACTCCTGATCCATGCCAACTCTGCTTGATGTATAACGATTTTGGTGGCACGGTAGGTTCATTCATACTGAGTCAAAACTGATACGAACGTATGTGTTCATGCTTGAGTACAACCCATTGGTTGATCAATGTCCTCTTCCACTGTTCTAAAAATAAAGACAACACTAATGATCTATGACGCAAAGGAGAGGCTTCCTGAATAAGAAGAAGAGCGTCACGAATACTTCTCGAAGTCCATGCGGTAATAGCAAATTGATGATACGAAGCCCCCCCCCACATACATTGAAATATAGGGAAGTCTTTTTACGTATACCCTCTATTCAAATAGCATGAAAAATGTGAGAAAGAACACAAATCAGCAGCCTTGGTTCAGGATGTTATTATGCCCCTTATTTTCCACATCAAGACCATATCATGACAACCGAACGGCGAAAGGACGAGTATACCACTGGCGGCATTTTCCAACAGACCCATTCAGTTGTATACGTATTCACATAGAAATCCTTCACTTAGAGTCCTCGCACATTGTCTATCCTGTCACGGCTTCAGTCCAAGACTCGTCAAAATGAAAGTCATATTTATGTGGGTCTCCATATGATCGGCCCATTGATCAAGTGCAGAAGACAATCGTCGGGATACGGTTTCTGACACTTCATCAGCCACAGCAGGAAGTCCCTTTCGTCCTCGTATTCGATTCAACCACAATCGACGAAAGCCAGGTTGATCAAACACCCCATGAATATAGGTCCCCCACACATGTCCGTCATCGCGACAAGCTCCATCAAAGACTGGGTCACTACCAGAAATGATTCGGAAACACGGCTGACAGGATTCCCCTTGCGTCACACCCATATGAATTTCATAGCCCTCAACACAACAAACAGAAGTCGCATGGATAAACACCGTCTCGGCGTTTACCTGAACAGTTTTTTTGTCTTTCACCAGTTCGGTCCTGACTTCCAATAATCCTAAACCATTTATCTCCCCACCACCTTCAACCTTCTGTGGATCGGAAATCTGGCTCCCAAGCATTTGAAATCCACCACAAATTCCCACGATTTCTGTTCCACCATGGCAGTGATCCATGAGAGCTTCAGCGAACCCTTCCTTTTTCAAATATTCTAAATCAGCGATCGTCGTTTTACTGCCTGGGACACACACAACATCGGCTCCCTCTAATTCCTGAGGACTTCTCACATAGCGAAGCACAACATCCGATTCGGCTTTTAGTTGATTGAAATCTGTAAAGTTGCTCATATGTGGTAGAAGCAGAACTGCAATATTTACCATTGTTGGGAGAAATGATATTGGTTGTGCACGATCGAGGTCTAGGCTATCTTCTTGGTCAAGTTCAAGCCCCCTCAGATAGGGGAGGACACCAAGAACTGGAATACCTATCCGCGACTCAATCATTTGCACACCATCTTCAAACAGGCTCAGATCTCCTCGAAACTTATTTATGACAATTCCCTTGACTCGCTGACGTTCCTTGGCTGAGAGAAGGTCAATGGTGCCAATCACTTGAGCAAAGACTCCGCCTCGATCAATATCCGCCACTAAAATCACGTCGGCATCGGCCATTTCTACGACTGGCCAATTCACAATATCTCTATCCCGCAAATTCATTTCCGCTGCACTCCCAGCACCTTCAATCACCATCACCTCGTAGATCTTGGCTAATCGCTCATAACTCTCTGCCACCAATTTGAGTAGAGCGGTCTTATTTCTAAAGTATTCTTTGGCTTCCTGTGTATTCCAAACTTTCCCTTGCACGATGACCTGGGATGTATGATCAGCTTCCGGCTTAAGTAAAATCGGATTCATATCGACATGTGGTTCGAGTCTACAGGCTTCGGCTTGAAGAACTTGAGCCCGTCCCATCTCTCCTCCATCTCGTGTCACGAACGAATTCAACGACATATTTTGCGCTTTAAACGGCGCAACTTTTACACCTCTCCGTACTAACAGTCGACAAATACCTGCCGTCACAAGACTTTTCCCAACATCTGAGCCCGTCCCTAAGATCGCAAGAGCTTGTGCTGTAGACTCCTCACTCTGGTTACCCATTACAGTTAATCCTTTTAAAGACGTAATTTCATCACTAAAAAATTCTGACTACACGCTGCCACCTACTGCCAGCCTCACAAGGTCTATGGTACATTGCACGTATTGTTCATCTCTAAACACTTACGGTGGTTGTCCTATGAAAATCAAACAAACACGTGATCATGTATTCGTCTCTTTATTTCTATTTCTGACCTTCCTGGGCATCATGGGCCTTCCCTTGCTAGCGGAGGCTGAAACTTCCTCCGTCACAACACCCCATGTACTCGATGACGTGCTACAAAAGGGCACATTGGAAATTGGTGTTTCATTATTTACCCCTTGGACATTGAAAAACTCACAAGGGGACCTCGTGGGATTTGAGATTGATGTTGCAAAACAATTAGCCAAGGACCTAGGAGTCAAGCCAAATTTCCATATAGTTGATTGGAAGAATATTCTACCTGCCTTGTTAAGCAAGAAAATAGACATCATCATTGCCGGCATGACGATTACCCCACAAAGAGCGTTGAAGGTGAATTTTAGCCAACCATATGCTGAGTCTGGGGTTGGGCTAGCGACCAATATGCAACTGACCAAGTCCTTTACCAGCCTCAAAGACCTCAATCGCTCAGATGTGACACTCGCAGCGGTTGCGGGAACAGTGGCCAATGACGTAGCTCACCGTGTTTTTCCGAACGCGACGATTCAAACCTTTCCAACAAGTGAGAAGGCCATCGTTGCGGTTACGGTGGGGAAAGTGCATGGGTATGTCGAACACAACCCTCTCCCAACATTCCTGACACTTGATTACCCTGGCAAAGTCGATGAACCGTTATCGAAACCACTATTATCCACAAAAGCTGGCTTTGCGATTAATCAGGGGAACCCTGATTTCATCAATTTTCTAAATGCATGGATTATTGCCCATGAAGCAGACACCTGGCTAGGTTCCGCACAAGAGTATTGGTTCGAGTCATTAGATTGGAGAAAAGATGTTGGGATGAAACCATGACTGGAGGCCTTTCTCTTGTTAGACACATTCCCTCAGACATTCTCTGCTTGATGGCCGCTATGCCTCTGCTCCTTGCAGCCGGTATTCTTGAACAATCAGGTAATCAGCACACGTTACCAGAGGAAGAATCGTATCGATCCAACTTTTCCGAGATGATTCTGGATTCATCAAGCTGGAGAACACCTCAACAACCAGGGGTACCATGGAGAGAAAGTCCCCGCCCACCGGTAGAATGGCGCTCCCCCGCCAGCACCCCCCCCCCCGTCAACGACCACACGGCATAGCATCGAACTCTTTCCCAAATACCAGCCTGGGAAAACGACCGACTTTGACCCGATTACCCGAGAAGAAAAACCCCTGATCAAAGTATTTGAATTTGGATCGTAGAGTAAGGTAACGATTGCGAGATCCACCTTAAGACAAGGTGAGAACAAATCTCTTCGGTAACTTAAATTCAACTAAAACAATGAATTGCTAGCAGATGGGAAGAATTTAGGAGGCAGAGACTAATTCATTCAATACCACTTTGAGTAATCCAGATTCCGACGGAACGAGCCTGCTCACCACAACACGGTTTCCGCCATCAAACTTGGCTTGAGCCATGGCCCGGTCAGCTGCAGAAAAGACATCTTCAAAATCACAGGGAAAGGTCGCAGGAAGACTCACAACCCCAAAGCTCGCCGACACTGAAATGCCACTCGGATTTGCTGATTCCACAAATTCACGTAATCGATCCACCTTGGCCTTAGTATCTTCTTCAGAACAATGCGGTAAGGCCAGGGCAAATTCATCATCATTGGTTCTGGCCACAATATCTTCATTTCTTGAAAATGTTTTCAACATCATCGCCATTTCTTGCAAAACCATGTCGCTAATACTTTGACCATATCGATCATGAATATATGCAAAATGATCAAAACTAAATAGGACCAGGCTAAAGGGATACCCATGTCGGAAGGCTTCATTTGCCCGCTGATTTCCGGCATTAAACAGGTAGGGCTTGCTATAGAGAGAGGTGAGCTCATCAGTCATCACCAATTGACGAAGCTCTTTTTCTTGAGCATCTACCTTATCAAGGAGATTTTTTATGAGAAGAAGATTCCTCACTCGACAGTGCAACTCTTCTTCAACAACAAGTTTCCCCACATAATCATTGGCGCCTTTCTTCAAAGCCTCAGGCACAGAAATGAGTTTCTTGGTGTTACAGATAGCCAAGATTGGTCGTTGCGACTTCGGACCATGCGTCGATCGTATCGCCTCGATTAAGTCAAAATTTTGCGAGGGACTTTTTTCCCCAATCGCCACCACAACCAGATCATATTCTTCTGTCTCAAATGCAGCATACGCGCTCTGAGCAGACACAAATTGATGGACCTGTAGCCCCATTCGCTCAAGTAATTCTTTCATATGCTTTCCGGCTAACGTATTGCCTTCGACATACAACAGACGACCCTTAAAAAAACAATTCTTTTGAATCAACCCAATGAGACCAGTGATATATTGAAAAAACTTATTCAGATCCTGCTTCGAAAAATCCTGAACTAATCCATCATGCAAGTTAGTGGGAACCGGCGATGTGCCAGTCAAAGAAAACAGAAACAGTGGTGTTCGTCGATTACAGTCGGAGACTTTCAGTGAATCAAAAAAACGTTTTTCGGTAGTCTGACCAAGCGGAAAGGACGCACAGATAAAATCAAATGCTTCCTCTTGAACATACCGAAGAGTCTCAGCACCATCATTCGACGTCACAACGATGACATCATGATGCTCAAAAATCTTACTCAGTCTCTTCAGATCAGCTTCGACTGAATCAGCAATCAGCACTCTCAATACACCACTAAATGTATTGGCAGAACTAGCAATAAATGATGGAAGAGTAGCTTTCATGATTCCACCCAATGAAGATACAACATACTATATGCCAATAAAGTCACAAAGCCCTATAACATCTTCGGAATGTGGAAGAAGGAGCTTAAACTAAAAAGTTTGGTCTCTCTATCAAAATGGTGCAAGCCCATACATCAACCAAGTCAATAATGAGTCCATTCTTCAGGAATAGATGAATGGCATCGCCTATTCCAACTTGGCCAAATCATTCGTAGATAGAAAGAACAAATGAAATCCTTGACTTGTCTGACAAACCACGTCACCATAGGGACAAACACTTACCATCAGGAGAACGTCCTATGATGAACCGTCACACTTCTGTTCTGTTGAACTGTCTACTTGCCAGTTCTTTTTTCCTCATCATGCCTGGGTGCACCCTCAAAGCATCAACCGAATCACTCACTGACGCGACAACGAACTTTCTTTCCTCCACAACTCCTGGCGCATGGTTCTCCGTCGATGGCCTCTTGAAGCCAAGCGAACGAGTCAACGCATTCCTCGTCACTAATTATGAAAATCTTCAACAAGATATGGCGAGAGGCGAAGGAGAGTACCTCACGGCATTTGGTACCTTAACCAATATTCCTGCCGAGGAAATGACCTCGTTCAAAACACATGCGCAAGAACAATTCCAACGGCTCTATGCATTAGACCAGGTCACGCCTCAAATGTTTATCGAAATGGCATCTACCGTGAAGTGATCAAATTTAACTTTCGGCCCTCCGATGACAGGAACGCCGAGATTATCGAACCCCATGTTGCTGATAACATTTCAGCGCATCCAAAAATCCGTGGTTCGCTAGATTAGAGGCTTTGCCGATATAATATTGTTCCACCGCATCACAATAGCTTCCTTTCTCTTCAGACTGACAAGCCACAAGAGCCTCCCGCATATTATTGGAAGCTTTTCTTGCAACGTTTTCCGCATAGGACTGGGAACGATCCTGCTCACGAATTTGTTTACCCAAAAAGATTATCTGGTCCTTAATGCCATCGGCCCGTTGAATCGCTGATGGGATTGATGCCTGAATCATGGTTCGCATCGTCTTTTTAAATCGTTCGTTCGCGATGGATGCGAGCACCTCTTCGATTTTACCTTCAAGCATTAATAAATCAGTGGGACAGGCTATTTCTCCCTCTCCATTACTACTGGATTTTGCCATGACTTCAGCACACATCAAGAGTCCCATCAAACCTAAAACACAACATATGATGGCTATGAATTTCATACTTCCCTCCTATTATATACAACTCAAACTATTCACTGATTCTTGAACTTCACATCTATCTCTATTATACATTCCGAGTATCATGCAAGATATCGCACGGCCACCAATCAACGCAGTCCTTCCCGAATTACAAGCTACGTTGACCAATCACCGAAATGTCGTACTCAGCGCATTGCCTGGTGCGGGAAAGACCACCCGGGTGCCACTGGCACTCCGTCACGAACCCTGGCTGGCCGGTCAACGTATCATCATGCTCGAGCCTCGTCGTCTGGCTGCACGAGCCTCAGCCTCGTATATGGCCTCGATGCTTCAAGAACAGGTAGGTCAAACTGTGGGTTATCGTACCCGCATGGATACTCGAATAGGTCCAACCACATGCATCGAGGTCGTGACTGAAGGTATTCTGACGCGTCTCTTGCAAAGTGACTCTTCATTAGAACAATACAAATTAGTCATTTTTGACGAATTTCATGAACGAAGTCTCCATGCAGACCTTGGATTAGCCTTGTGTCTCCAAACTCAAGAAGTTCTCCGAGACGATCTTCGCATTCTTGTGATGTCTGCCACACTGGATTGCGAGGCCGTGTCCAAACTTCTGAAACAGGCTCCCATCATCACATGCGAAGGAAAGACCTTTCCTGTCGAAACTCATTACATCCCACATACTCAGACATCAAAAATTGAGCCAGCAATCGTCAGGACCATTCAATCTGCATTAAAAGAAAAAGCTGGCAACATTCTTGTCTTTCTCCCTGGTGTAGGAGAAATCCGTTACGTTCAATCATTACTCGATAAAGCCCAACTTGGAACCGATATCATGGTCGCCCCACTTTACGGAAATCTTTCGCAGAAAGACCAAGACCAGGCAATACGATCACCCCAACATGGAATGAGGAAAATTGTATTAGCCACATCGATAGCTGAAACAAGTCTTACAATTGAAGGGGTTCGCGTGGTGATCGATTCCGGACTTATGCGAGTCCCTCGGTTTGATCCTCAAAGCGGAATGACACGGTTATCCACAGTGAAAGTCTCACATGACTCGGCAACACAACGCCGAGGCAGAGCTGGTCGACTAGAACCTGGATCATGCTATCGCCTGTGGTCGGCAGTAGAACAGCAACGATTACTCCAACGAACCTCTCCTGAAATTTTGGGCGCCGACCTCGCCCCCCTTGCGTTAGAACTTGCTGCCTGGGGCATTACAGACCCACGAAGTTTATCATGGCTTGACCCACCACCTCCTGGTGCGTTGCGGCATGCACAAGACCTTCTATCGAAAATAGGAACCCTAGACGACAACAAACGTATTACCATACATGGCCAGAAAGTAACGGCCCTCCCATTACATCCTCGACTCGCGCACATGCTCGTCAAAGCCCAAGAATTAGGGGAAGGGCAATTAGGGTGTGAAATCGCAGCTATTTTAAACGAACGCGATTTCTTGAAAATGCCCATTCGCGAACGAAGTGCTGACCTACAAATTCGAGTGGACCTTGTACAGACACCACCACATATTCATCGAGAGACCTCGATGGATCAAGCCATCTATCAACGTGTCCAAAAAGTTGTAGAACAACTCAAGACCCTCTTGCCCCCCTCATCACAAAACACCCACCCCAATTTTCGCAATAACTTGGTCGGATTACTCCTGGCGTTTGCCTACCCAGATCGTATCGCACAACGTCAGAATCAGCAGCTCGGATACTACCGCCTCGCTAATGGCAAAAGTGCTGTTTTCAAAGAATCAGAATCACTGGCTACTGAAGAGTATATCGTGATTGCAGAACTGGATGGCACAAAACCTCATGCCCACATTTTTCTCGCAGCACCCATAAATCTTGAGGAACTCGAAGAACAATGTCCGGATCTCTTTCTGAAAATGGACTGTGTTCAATGGGATGAACACCAATCCTCGGTGTACGCTCGTCGAGAACATCGACTTGGAGAATTAATCATCGATCATTACCCCCTTACTGAAACATCGTCACATCTCGTCATCTCAGCGTTGATTGAGGGAATTAGACAGAAAGGTCTTTCCTGTTTGCCATGGACGAAAGACCTTCGCAATTGGCAAGCACGAATCACCTATATTCGAAAAACTCTAGGCAAAGGATCGGACTATCCAGACGCGAGCGATCAACATCTACTAGAAACAATTGAAAGCTGGCTGGAGCCGTATCTCAGTGGCATGTCCAGTCTTGCAGAAGTCAAACGCATGAAGCTCCATATTCCCCTGCATGCTCTCTTGAATTGGAAACAGCAACAAACATTAGAACACCATGCTCCCACACATCTCGTGGTACCGACGGGCTCAAGGATTGCTTTGGATTATTACTCACAAGACATTCCGGTTCTAGCGGTTCGACTCCAAGAAATGTTTGGACAGGTCGAAACACCAAAGCTTGCAGAAGGAAAGGGATCAGTATTACTACACCTCCTTTCACCTGCACGACGACCAATTCAAGTCACACAAGACTTAGCGAGCTTTTGGAAGAATGGCTACGAGGAGGTGAAAAAGGAACTCAAGGGTCGCTATCCCAAGCATTCTTGGCCAGATAATCCACTAGATGCTCAGCCAACTCGACGTACAAAACCAAAACATTAATGTTCAAATCCCAATTTCTCCTGCACATAGGACAATGTCATTGGCTTGGCTTTCTTACCATACAAAACTATCCCACCTAGGCCATCCCTATACTAGTAGCATATACTTATGACTTACGAAGGTTCGTTTAGATCTACATCAATTTTTTCAAGCACCCTATTGGGGAATTCCTCGAATCTGAATGGAATCAATCCGTTGATGCGCTAAGACGTCTGAAATAATGACGACCTTTTCACCAGATTGAAAATGTTCATGCTTCTTTAAAATCTTAAAGGCCGTTTGCAAGGTTTTTTCAGGGTCCGAGCTAAAACTAATCCGGAACGGAAAGACACCTCGATTCAACATCATTGTTCGACGAGATTGACTTACGTTTGTAAAAGCATAAATGTTTGTAGAAAATGGACGACAATTTGAAACAAAGTCAGCCATAATTCCCCTTCTTGTAATCACGACAATCCCTTTGGCCCGTAACCCAGTCGCAAGCTGAACGGCCGCAATGGCCAATTGTTGCTTATCATTCATCAGTTTTATATTTTTAGCAAATTGCAACCCTGGTATAGCCTCGGTTTTCATAGAAATATTTCGCAGATGCTCAATACATTTCAAAGGATATTTCCCGACCGTCGTTTCTCCAGATAACATGACGGCATCGACTTCTTCATAGACAGCATTTGCCACATCCGTCACTTCCGCACGAGTGGGGATCGGATTATGAATCATCGATTCTAGAAGATGCGTCGCCACAATCACTCGTTTCCCATGTTCTGCACATAACCGAACAATTCGACGCTGAACATTGGGTAAGTCTTCTAAATTGATTTCAGCTCCCAAATCTCCTCGCGCCACCATAATTCCATCAGATTCGTGGATAATGTCTTCCAGATTGCGAACACCTTCCTGATCTTCAATTTTTGCAATAATTTTTATCTTTCCAGCTTTCTTCCCCATGAGTTGTTTTAATTTCAAAATATCCTCTGCCTCTCGAACAAAGGACAGCGCAATGTAATCGACATCGGCTTCAAGACCAAAGGCAATATCCTTTTCGTCCTTTTGCGTAATCGCCGGAAGGTTGACTCGAATACCTGGCAAGTTGACATGACGCTTGCTCTTTAAAACGCCTCCATCAAGAACTCGACATTGCATCAGTGGACCCGATTTTTCGAGTACTTCAAAATTAATTAATCCATTATCCACCGTAATTTTATCGCCTACATTGACCGTCTCAATTAAATCGGCATAGTGAATGTGAATTGAGCTTTCCTCTACATTCAACGCCCCACGTGCAGAAATCGACACTATTGAGCCTTCTCGTAAATTTAAATCGTTAGCGAGGTCTCCTGTGCGAATCTCGGGACCTTGTGTGTCCAGGAGAATTGGAATAGGAAATTCTACTTTTTTATTCAATGTTTTGATGTGCTTAATTATTTTGGCATGTGACTCATGATTGCCATGAGACATGTTTAAACGAACAATATTCATGCCGGCATCGTACATTTTTCGTAGCATTTCGTAGGACTCAGTCGCAGGACCGATTGTGCAGATGATTCGTGTCTTTTGCATATGTCTCTCCGTAATAAAGAGGATTATCTCTTATTTGGATAGCTATGGAAATAGAACCGAAGAGTTAGGTCACTCACAAATAAGAATTGATCAAAATCTGAGCTTACAATTACCTCAGTTCTACCTTAGTATAGGAATTACAGACGGTACTTACTCCACATAAATGAATAGCTCTTACATGTTTTTGAAAAGCTCATCGGGATGCTAAGAAGATGAAATCTCGTCATCGACAGAAAACTATCTACAGACAAACCACATCAAGACTTCATCTAGGAAATACGGTGCGTCCACTCAATACCAAGAACAAGTCACGTGACAATGACCTACATATACTTGGTTCTATCGTAGCTGGGAGAAATGAGGTAAGGGATGAATGCTAAAAGAGAAACATTAGAATTTGTCACGATTGATGGTCTTCTCTCTTATGGAGAGAGCATCGCTCGACGTCCATCAATAGAGGGATCTGAGGTTCCATCGCCACCAGCACAATCGGAAGATCGACCACAACGCGCTCGCGAAGCCATGCCAGCGATTACTGCATTTGTGAAGAATTCCCAAGTCGGTTTCACCGATGCAGACGCATATAGTCAAGCACGACACACACTTATCCAGGAAGCCTGCCATGGCGATGCATTGGTCTTTTATGCTGCCTGGAACCATCTCCTTGCTAAAGGGGAGCTTTCCCCTCTCTTACTGGCTCCCATTGGCGCGACGAAAAAACCCGTACGTCGTCGTCCCGTGGCGATCGTCCCGCGTGAGCACATGACTCCTAATTTAACTGAAGGACGAATTGTCCTTGATATCGGCGACGACCGGTTCTGGTTAATGCCTCGAGACCTCAGTGCCCGTACGCTTTTTTTCACCATGCGGCACGGGGTGTCACAGATGGATAGTAAGAAGTTTCGGGTTGGGCGCCGGCTTCGTAATGTTCTTGATCCTCAGCAAGGAATCCCCAAGGCTGAAGCTATCGGGACTGCCCTAGCCAGAACCTTAGGCCTGGTGGGTCAACAACTCGACTTCCTTCATCTGCATAACTACCTGGACTCGGACTCCTTCATCCATATGGTGAGCAATAGTCCCAATACTCGTCAACTGTTCGAACAGGTCGTCTCCATCCTTGCCCCTGAAACAGCCAAAACCACTCAGCCCATCACGGAATGGGCCTTAGAATCACAAGACTTTGGATGGGCAACCGGCATTGAAAAATCAGTCGAAAACGAAGAAGCAGCCAAGACCTTTGGCGTCGATGCCATCACAGCCAAACGTCTGATTACGCATCCATTGTATTCCTATCCAGGAGGCCATTCCTTCTTTGAACTCTACGTGGAACTCGTTGATGGATTTCATCAATTAGGACAAACCCATCAAGGAAAAGTCCTGTGTTTATACACGCATAGCTCCACATTGCGGGCACTCTTAATTTTTCTAGACCCCCGCCCTTTCAGTGAAGCTTTTTCAGAATTTGGGGGCTATAAAGAGGGACAAGATAACGTTGTCCTCCTAACCTACGAACATGGACAATTATCTGGGTATTCTACGGCTGTCGGACTATCAGAACGAGAACGTGCAGTCCGTAAGGCTTGGATGACCATGGAAGAAAACCGACTGACGAAAGTCGCCCTGAAACCACGTCAACTAAAGCGTCTTGTTGCATTAGTCTCTGGGGGGGACTTTGCGGGAGCCGGGGCAGCATTGAAGGAACTACGTGTGACAGGAAACCGGTTAGGACTCGAAGTCTATTTTGCTCACCACGGATTTCTAGGATTAGCGAACAATTGGATTGAGAGAGTCACTGAGGAAAATACACGAGGAATGGGAGACCACCCAAGCAGTCCAATTGGAAGCAGCCGATTTGAAGTTTTTAAGGAAGAGCAGGCACAATTCGCGGCCATCAAACATCTTCACCCTTATATGGAAAATGGAGCGTTAATTGTGATGGGAGGTGACGGAAGTATGCGTGGGGCTCGGGCCATATTTGAACGCTTCGGGATACAAGTTGTAGGAATCCCCGGTTCGATCGATGATAATCTTGCTGGAACGACATCCCTCGGGCTTCAATCTGCTGTCGCCCTCGCCAACGAATCAATCGAGTCACTGAAGGCAACGAGTGCCGCGATGGGAAGTGTATTTTTTGTAGAAGTTATGGGAGCAGGATCCGGTCACTTGGCGTTAATGTGTGCGTACCAAGCCAGAGCTGAGGGACTCTTGGTGAATGAACATCCTGATCCTGATGCGTATATCGAAGACATCATTTTAGGCACATTAAAGCAGACCTTGGGAGTCCGAAATAAAAGCCATATCATTATTGTAGCGGAACGCACACCCCACCATCATCATCCTGAAGGTGGGGTACATGGCTTGGTGGATTATGTTGCCGGAAGAATTTCTCAATGGACGCACTTACAAACAAGACCTGGCTCCTATCCTCTTTCCGTTGCGACCAAGGCCACGATACTTGGGCATACCTTACGAGGGGCTTCACCAACTCCAGTGGATAAAACCATGGCCCAACTCTTCGCGTATGAGGCAATTCGACGTTTGATCGATCAGCCAGAGCAGGTTATTGGCTGCATGTTAGCCTATAAAGCCACAGGTAACATTCAACCCATCCCTCTACATGCTGTGTCACCAAAGCCCTTTGACTGGGAGCTGTTCGCTCGAATGCATGGAACCGAGCTGACCTAGCGAGACATGATCAGATCAAAGTTGATTGAGACCCCAATCATAGTCCAGATAAGAGATACGCGGGCTCCCGTTTTTTAATGTTGCTTGGGCATTGTCTGGAGCAAACGGTGCGAGAAACGCAAGCACTCCACCCTTCGAGTCGAAATCTTCCTTAAACCACTTAAAAATTGACGAAAGACGAACCTGCTTGGAACCTTCAACGCGAAGGCCCTTTTCCGCGTTTGCCAGAAAAAGTCGTAACTGATCATCTAACTGCGCATCCATCTCTTTCACCGTATAGGCTTCTTTTCGAAGATCTGGACAACTCACGGACGCACATACAATCGCGACATGAATTCGGGGTTCTCCCAACTTGCGAAGAATTTCATGCTCAATCTCATTGAGTGTCCTGACTTTTCCTGCAATCGTGCCGACTTTCTTTTTCCAGACAGCTTGAAAAAAACTACCTGCATCCTTAATGCTTTTGACAGGGTAATGGTCAAGCACCATCTTCACGGCCATGACATTGTACGCGTTCATCCAAAACACCAATTTATCTTGAGACGTTCTCAACTCAGTAAGTGATGCCTTTTCTAAATCGGTTAACAAACTTGCATAATTAGGATCTTTTGCAATTTTTGGGTAATCGACAGCATTCAACGTCACCCCATTAATGGTTTTTTCGGCCACATACTTCTTTAACAACCCATCCCACTTAGTAAAATCAAATGCGAATGCAGGCTGAGTCGCAACCATTGTCAACAAGATCATCCCCAATACTCGTTTTGATAAATACGACACCATGATAGACATCTCCTTACAGAATGGGCCTCAGCATAAGGCACCTACATGAGTTCTTTTTACGTAAAATTATTTCTATTATCACCATCAATAGTGCAGTCTCTCAAGTGAAAGAAGCATTACAGAATATTGTTTCGAGTACACCCCAAAATGTAAAACCATTGAGGGCTTATAACAGGAATGGAAAAACGCTGACCGATCTTCTCAGTTTACTGTCACTAGCTGGATCAACGACATCTTAGTGATAATGAAAGGAAAGCGAGCGACATGCCACAGAGTTGGCTCACACAGCTCAGCGAGGGAAAGAAGGAAGAGAAATACTCAGATGTAAGTTGTAAAACGATCAGCCATGCAAATCATCGGCGAAGGGCCCAATATTTCCTCACCCATTAAGTAAAGCTGGCTAATCGAATAACCATCAATGTTCATCGATTTCATCCAAAACCATGATGGTCTAATCTAGTGACTCGTTAAAAAGTTATGGACTGATATTAGACTCTGATAGATTTTTTGATCTCCTCGAACCTAGAGGATCTTTAAGAGTCTGAGACTTATCCAGAGTTGCTGGGCTCTCTTTTGATTGGGCGTCAATTCTTGACGAAGGTTGGTGAGTTTTCTGGTAGAGCCAACCGTTAGGCCTACGTGTCGATCCAAAGGCTTGATTAACCATTCCTGGATGCGGAATACGTACGACTCCATGAGTAGCCATTCCAGGAAGAGCATCTGATTGCCCTGCAAGACACCAGACAGGAAACCCAAAACCCACGACCATAAAAATTAATGTGGCGAATGACTGCTTCATGATGATCCTCCCTCTACGAAAACGACAGTATTGTATTAATTAGAATATAGATGGCAATTTAGCTAGTCGAGGTATGGGTGATAGCCCTTAATCATTACACTGTTAAACAGTGAGCAAAAAACTTGCCTGCGATAGTTCAAAAACATTTCCCCTTGGAATATCACATATATTTATGACCCATCTTAAAAAATAGGCCCGTCATAACTCTATTGAGTGAAGGGTTTTACCTACAGATATTTTTAACAATGTCGAAAGCATTCACTACTCACATTTTCCCAAAATGGAAAGGGAGCACAATACTATCTGCAGTTGAGTTTGGGGAAACAGTATTGAATCGCACGAACTCAATAGGAGAAAACCAATGACTATTCAGCTCGTTGAGGAGTGGGAATATTCTGACCTAAAGATGATCGAAAAAAGTAGTAGGGAGGATTTCTTGAAGTCGAGGCCTTTAAAGATGTTCAGATATCCACCACGCAATAAGCGGTAAAGCCAGTCCACTGATAAGCACAAATCCACCGCCAGCGATAAATAGATTCCCCCTTGTTCCAGCACGAGAACCTTCCATGCCTGCAGTTCCAAGCATCTCCGGTGAGTCTGGTAAAGGGACGGGCTTCGTCAGTCGAATTTGAGTCCCTTGATACATCAAATAGGTACCCATTCCAACAGCTGGAAATCCAGCAGCCATCGCACAAAATACCAGCAAAAATGTCGTTCCAGTCGTCCCTTCTTCAAGAGATTCCTGTCCTAACACAGGTTGCTCCTGAATTGGTGTGTCCACAAATTGCATGAAGGCCCAGCTCATTACGAGCAGAGCCCCGACGATGAGGAAAACTAACCAACGATAGGGATTACGAGAAAATAACATAACAGGAGATAAGGGATTCGCCCTTTGGCCTTGTTAGCATGACAACCCATGACAGCAATGATAGAGAGTCAACGGGAACCCAATGAGCATACCAGGAATGCGGGTGATTCCCAACGTCAGGTAGAAGGTAAAGAAGATGGGGAAAAAAAGGGCGAGAGAAACTCCCTGAATTTAGCTAAGATACGCTCAAGACACGTCACATGATAGTACATTCAACGCATTGACATCGAACTCTTCTGGATGAAACCCTATTGATAATCATCCTCTCACCGAGCATTAAAAAGTACTGAACGATGCCAAGAAGCAATAAGGCCAATGAGATATGGGCACGGCTAGGTTGACTCCACTTTCGTGTCCACAGACTAATAGTTGAGCGTATCAATTTCAAGGATTATGTCTTGGGAATTCCTAAGCAAGTGCTCTCGAATTACGGTGAATGCAATATTCACAATGCAAAACCATTACTAACAGGGTCAATGACTGGTGATTTACCAAGTAAAACTAAAATCTTCCTGACAGAATATCATCAGATGACTTTGTCGCACTTCGGACAAATTAACATTTAGATTTTGCACCTGTGGGCAATAACGAATATTTATAGTCATCTTCTAAACGCGCACTAAAAAAATACGGTACGATGCCGGGAATCAATAACCCAAGAGAGATATCTGCCCGATAGGCTGATTCTAGCTTTGTTTCCACCTTCTTGCAGCCCCGCTTTTCAATCTCCAAAAAATATGTTTTGGGAATACCTGCACGCGTATTGTAATACACGGGAGTCTCACCAATCGGAGCACCATTGAGGGTAATCTGCGCGCCAGGGGGATCGGTATTAATGCGAGTCGTTTGCAGACAGCCTTGGAGGAGAAAAACACACACAAGTAAAAGCGCCAATGAGCCAGTTGATTGACGAGAACGTAACCGTTGCATAGATCCTCCCAATGCTATATTGATATTTTGCAGTCATGGTCATTTTCCGCTTGTAGCATACAAATATGTCGAATTCAAGAAAGCGCTCATACTGGATTATCTATGATGTTCCAAATATTCCTTTAAGGCAACCGCATTATTGAATTGCTCTTCTTTGGAGGCAAAGACAAAGGTCACTTGTTCTTTTTTCTTGTGTTTTCGAACATCCTCTAGATTCACCTGTCGTTCATCCAACTCAGCAAAATACCGATCTTTAAATTCATGCCATTTGAGCGGATCATGATTGAACCACTTTCTCAATTCCGTCGATGGAGCAGCCTCCTTCAACCACAGATCAATCTGTGCCTGGGCTTTAGAAATACCACGTGGCCACAGCCGCTCAACAAGCACACGAACGCCGTCATGCTTGGCTGGTTTCTCATACACTCGCTTTAGCAAGATCGGCATTGGTAATATCAGCGTGAGAATTCTACAGCCTATCGTCAGAATTTCTAGAGAACTCTTCAGAAGTCGAAGACTCTCCGATTTACGTATCCATCATAAGTACATGCATTCAGAAGAAACAACAATTAGGGTCAACGTATCATCATGAAAATACTCCACCTCGGACTCTTGTTCTTTGCCGCACTCGCCACGCTTATCCTGGTGATGTACATTCGGGAATTCCTTGCTGATTTCCTTACCTTCTTTTTCAACTCCTATCTGGCTATGGCAGGGACAAGTGGAGGGGACTGGGTCTGGTTGACAGCACAGGCTATCGCCACAATTGTCACGGTATGGTTACTCTTCATGTTGTGGAAAGATTTTGGAAAAACTCGATTTGATGTACTCATGAACTCATCTGAAGATTAGATAGAACCTATTTGGGTCCTCATGAAAATTAACTCAAAAAACCAAGTATTTATCTGAATGAATGTGTCTGACGCCAGGCCAAATTGAAGCACACCACATCCCTCGCTTTCTCATAATGAGTCCTTCGAATCCTGGGGAAACAGTTATCACAGGAAACACCTGTACCAATAGTCGAGAATAACTACGTCTGCATTGGTAGAGAAAAATAAGGCCCTGTAGGTAAATTTAAAACGGTGTTACTCCGCTGAAGTCTTCATCCAATACTGTTGATACTCTCGGAGATGCGTTAACGTCGAGAGGTCAGATACACGATCAAGAAAGACCTTTCCATCGAGATGATCAATTTCATGTTGTAGGACTCTGGCCAAAAACCCTTCAGCGTGAAATTCAACCGTGCCTCCATTTCGATCAATAGCTTCAATTGAAACCCTACGCCATCGAGGCACTCGTGCTCGTAAATCCGGCACACTTAAACATCCCTCCCAATCATCTTGGGTTTCAGAGGAATGCTCGAGAATCTTTGGATTGATAAGGATCGTTAAGGGGATATGAGGATACGCTGGATATCGAGGGTTGAGTGGATCAACTTCCAAAACAATAGCTCGCTGTGGCATATGTACCTGTGGTGCGGCAAGACCAACACCATCAGCATCTCGCATCGTTTCTACCATATCTTCGAGAAATGACTGAAAACCTAGACTGGCACATTCGCCAGCATTGACGATGTCAGCTCCTGCCCGAATAGCCGGATGCCCTAACCTTGCAAGTTTTAGCAGTGCCATTATAGAAACCCTCTATTATGGTTCAAAATACCACACCCTTGTAAGGAGGGGACAGAAAAGGTAGAAAAAACAGAAATTGACGAAGGAAAAGCCCCAGTCGAGTAAGACTCATAAAACCTATACGTTTAATTCAATAATTTCATGTTCAATCTCATTGCCACACACATACAGTCGAGCCATAGAAATCGGCAGATTAAAGCCTCGAGGTCCTACGCTTCCCGGGTTGAGATACAAGACGCCTTTTTGTGTTTCGACTACAGGCTTGTGAGAATGTCCATAGGTCACGGCGCTGAATCCAGAGGTACACGGATCAAGGTCCAGATGATCAAGTTGATGCAGTACATAAAAGACGTGAGCACCAACATCAAGATTTTCTGTGACTGGAATATCTTGAGCCCAAGGCTCCTTATCATTATGACCTCGCACGGCATGCACGGGAGCAATCATCCGCAATGCCTCAAGGACATCAGAACGTCCAATGTCTCCTGCATGAATGATGAACGCTGAACCTTGTAAAGACTCAAGCACCTCTGGACGCACCAGACCATGCGTGTCAGAGATAATTCCCATAATCGTACGCTTAACCATAATACAATTAGAAGAGAAGATTCACGTGCTTTGCCAACGCTAGTCCAAATGTGTGATGAGCCTCACAATCCCAATGCACACCATCAAGACGAGAAGATCCTATGACAGTTCCAGCATCAAAGAACTCGCAGCCCAATCGATCCCCTACCTGTCGATACTGATCAACTAAAAATACTGACTTCTGATCGGCACCTTTAAACCAACCGTTTGCATTGGCCTCTCCCATTATGGCCGGAGGTGAGACAAGGAACAACAATGGCCCCGCTTCCTTTGACGACCGAGCCTTCGATAAAACCATCCGCCCTAATTCTTCCATCCCTTGAGCAATCTGCACTGCACTTAGCTTGAATGAGGCCTTGAGATCATTGGTTCCAAGTAGAATGATGACAAGATCTAAAGGCTGATGATGGCGTAAATACTTTTCCAACGCAGGTTTTCCATTACAACCTCGTTGCTCAGGATCTTCCAACACGGTCGTCCGGCCATTTCGGCCTTCCTCAATCACCACATACTCGTTGCCAAGTGCGGCTTGGAGCACACCCGGCCAACGCTCTCGAAAGGGATAGCGCAATCCAGTTCCAGGCTTTGAGCCCCAGGTATTTGAATCACCAAAACATAAAATTCGCCGGCCAGTTTTTTTCGGAGCCAGTCTTACGAAGGGTTTGGCAACACATACATCCCATCCCAACATCATGAGTCGAGCAATCTCAGTTCCTATCATCATTCCCTTCATCCATCAAAACGTAAACAAGGTATGGATGGCCATGCCTAATATGACCTGTCAATTGATGGTGGGTTGGAAGAATCACGAAGAACAACAAGTTCCAGACTGAAGGATTACTAGCAAACATGAGTGTGAGACTTGATCGGGTACAAGAAGACTGCAATCAAAAAGAAGTTAATAGACCATTTCATATTTTCGTAAACGCAAAGAATTCGTCACAACAGAAACACTCGAAAAAGCCATGGCCCCAGCTGCAACCATTGGATCGAGAAATCCCGCAGCTGCAAGAGGAATAGCCGCGATATTATAGAAGAAGGCCCAGAATAAATTCTGACGGATCGTGGAGTATGTAGCCTGAGCCAATTGCAAGGCGGTCGCCACCAAAGAAGGCTCTCCAGACATCAAGACAATGTCTCCGGCCTCAATCGCCACATCGGTTCCCGTGCCAACCGCGATGCCGAGATCAGCGGTACTGAGTGCAGGTGCATCATTGATTCCATCTCCCACAAAGGCCACAGCTTTCCCCTGCTTCTGAAGCTCTTTGACGTGATCAGCCTTTTCAGCAGGTAAAACTTCAGCAATAACCTGAGTGATTCCCACTTGCCCAGCAATCGCTTCGGCAGTTTGATGATTATCGCCAGTCACCATCACAGTATCTGCTCCCATACTACGTAGCATCTTCACCGATGGCTCAGCTGAAGAACGGATCGTATCAGCCACAGCAAGCACTCCTCGAATCTGCCCATCCCACCCCGCAAAAAATGTTGTTTTTCCCTCTTGCTCCCATGCCTGAAAGGCAGCATTCATATGATGAGGAATGTCTAAACCACGTTCCAGCATAAGCTCTCGCTTACCCGCAACCACCTCTACTCCATCAACAATCCCGACTACCCCCATTCCCGTGATACTCACAAGCTTCTCAGGGGTACCGAGTTCGATATCACGTTGCTCCACACCAAGGGCCACACCTTTTCCTATGGGATGACCACTAGCAGCCTCCACCGTCCCAACAAGATATAAAAACTTGGATTCCTCAAGGTCTGTTTCAACATTTGTGAGCGTCATGGCTCCATGCGTCAATGTTCCAGTTTTATCAAAAATCACCGTCTTGATTGCGCGAGCTTGTTCAAATACCTCTGCATTTTTAAAGAGAATCCCAAGTTCAGCTCCCCTGCCGCTCCCAACCATGATCGCTGTTGGTGTGGCGAGTCCCAATGCACAGGGACAAGCAATGATCAACACCGCCACACCATTGCGAATAGCTGTGGCTATATCACCTGTTCCCATCAACCAGCCCGCACATACCACAAGCGCAATGAGAATCACGACAGGCACAAACGTTCCCGAGATTCGATCAACTAATTTCTGGACTGGAGCCTTCGATGCCTGCGCATCCTCAACCAAACGAATAATTTTTGACAGCGCTGAATTGCTGCCAATTTGTGTCACTTCAATCTCCAAACGACCTTGTTGATTGAGCGTGGCCCCAAAAACGCAATCTCCAATTTGATGGTCTACGGGCATTGACTCACCAGTGAGCATGCTCTCGTCAATGGATGACTGGCCAATCACAATCTTTCCATCTGTCGGAATCTTCTCTCCCGGTAAGACCACCACATGATCCCCACGCCGAACATCAGCTGCTTGAATCATCAATTCTTGACCATCTCGCACCACGCGAGCTTCTTTGGCTCCAAGTTCAACCAGTCGTGCGATGGCCTGAGATGCACGCCCTTTCGCACGGGCTTCAAAATATCGACCCAAGAGAATGAGCGTAATAATCATGCCCGATGTTTCGAAAAAGATCGCTTCTTTGAAGATCAACGCCCAGACCGAATAGCCCCAAGCTGTCAGAGTCCCTACCGAAATCAACGTATCCATGGTGGCATGAAAGGTCATGAGCTGCTTAATAAACGCTCGATGAAATTGCCAACCAAAAATAAACACGACTGGAGTCGCGAGCATTAATTGAGCAATGCTTGTGACCATAGATTGCTCAACAACCATGGCCAACACCATAAGAGGAATACTGAATAGAGCAGAAAGAACCAGCATTCGTCGTTGACTCAGGGCTTCTTGCGAATAACGCTGAACAATGCTCTCCCGCTCTTGGTCTGGGACTAAGGGATGTAGGATGTAGCCAATTTTTTCGATGGCACTTTGAAGGGACACGACATCCGTATGTGAGTCAAGAACCGCTCTTGCTTCATGCCCTGCAAAATTGACGGTGGCTTCATGAACGCCATCCTGTTTGGAAAGAACCCGCTCAATACGAGCAGCGCAGGAGGCACATGTCATCCCCTGGACATCAAACTTTACGGTTACAAAAACAGATTGAGCCATATTCAGACCTTATGACCTAGCGACGGTGAATCCTTGATCCTCAATGGTTTTGTTAATAACAGCGGCTTGAATTTTCGCATCATCAAAACTGACATCAACAGTTTTTTTAGCCACATGAACTTCGACCGCACTCACGCCATCGACCGACTTCAAAGCCCCTTCGATTGATTCTTTACAATGATCACAGGAAATATCAGGAACAGACAGTGTGATGTTCTCCATGCAGATTCTCCTTTTATTTATTATTTGGACCAGTAACTTTATTCGTATACCGTAGTGTCTCTAACAATTCATCGACAATTTGTTCTGAGCGGCCTTCCTTCACAGCATGCATAACACAAGTTTCAATATGATTTTGAAGCAGAATTCGATTGACTTTCTCCAAAGACCCTTGAAGGGCAGAAACCTGTTTCATAACATCGGGACAGTACCGCTCCTCATCAACCATCTTGATCACCGCCTCGACATGACCACGGACCGTCTTTAAACGATTCATGGCCGTCTTCTTATGTTCATCTTTCATACAATGATTCTACCCCACCCCTGGTGGGGTAGATCAAGAGGAAATATTTCACCACCATCGTGAAAGAAGGTAAATAGTATGTTGGTCTGATATTCAAATTCTCCAAAACAAGAAAACTCCAATACCTCAAATACAAGAGTGATCAAAAAAATAAAATATAGTTTTTCCATACCAACTAGTGAAGGGTTTAAAAGCTGTGCTTACATTTCGGTAAAAAATAGCTCAATATGCTTTAGCGCATTGACTCAATACTTTAATTTGCTAACGTTAAATATTGGATTATTATAGAAGAAATCGAAGGGAGAGTTACTCGCTATCTTGTCATCAGAGAAACCTTTGAGGAGTATCATGCAACTACACACACTGCTGTACACCAGTGCAGCAAATTTCAAAATAGAGCAATCTCACTTACTGAGCATTCTCAAGACAGCACGCGAGTTCAACACAGAACACAATATTACAGGGTTACTGCTCTACCATGCACCAACGTTCATGCAAGCGCTCGAAGGAGATCGGGACATTATTTTTAAACTCTTTAAGAAAATAGCATTGGACGAAAGGCATACTTCAGTCGATCTTACATACGATGAACCCATCACCACGAGAATGTTTCCCAATTGGTCTATGGGATTTCACTTGATAGACGATTCCAACGCATCCACCATTGAAGGATTTTCACTTTTCTTAAAGGACGGGTTCAAAGACAACTCCATCGAAATAAAACAAACCCTTATATCCACGTTCCTCCTAAACTTTAAGGACGAAGTAACGTAATATTGCTCACAACATTTGCTTTATTCCCGTTGAAAAGAAAAAACAGATCAAAATCACACGGTCAAACCCACAACCATTTAAATCAAAATATGACTTTGTTGTGTTGATCTGAATCAAAGGACCAACTTGTCGTGGAATCTTCAATCCTGACGACAATCTTCCGCACCGTCATATTCTGAAAACACGGCTTCTTCGGCAGGAACCCTGAGTCAACTTTGACTGCACATGAACCGAAGTGGCACCTTATGCTCCCATGTTCTTGATACACCCGAACAGAGCATTAAGAAAGCTCTTTGTAAATTAAAAAAAAACCCCCTTCCCTACCACTTCCATTGCTTTAACTCCCTTCTTGTTTCTCGTGCACCTTTAGACTTGCAAAACTCTACAATATTTCGTCCAGCGTATATTCGCTTTACGCCTAAGCCATCTCAGGAATAAAGGACTAAGAGGTCGCAAGCCCATTCATCACCCAGCTTTGCTGCATTTTGGTACAATTCAAAATCCATGATAAGACCTCAACAAGGCCCATCTCCATTAATATAGTGAATTCCTAAAGAACACTGAGATTGCATGTCAACTCGATAAGCTTGGTGCTTTGGTAAATTAATTGATTCCTTTGTCTCCTTCGGATAATCCTCTTGACCTCCATAACTTCGTTCAACCCAATGAAAAAATGAAAAGCAGAAAGCATCTTATTATTTAGGGCCTTTCGTTCCCACTACAATGCCTCCACCAGCTCTTTTAATTCCCTCTCCATAATAGAACGCATAAACCAACGATACTTGTGCATCTGGATTCACCTGTACTGCCGCAAGACGAAAACACAGAGTAGATTTCTTCACTAATTTCCGTATACCCACACCATCTATCGAGCATTCCTCATAGTGATTCTGTATTTCTGTGTGACTATGTTCGGCTGTTTTACGATACCAATGAGCTGCTCTGCTTCTATTCTTCGGTGATTAAAAATTATAAGCACGTGCCAGTTAAAATTGTGCTTTGACATCACCTTTTAACGCAAAGCACATAAAACAAGCTCTGTCCTGCATGAAAGTCTTCACTCCATATTTGAAGAGGATATTTCATGTAAGTCAGAGGCCAGGGTCTGTGCTGACTTTGACACGAGAAATACTATCTACACATAGGATAGGGAACGAGCGTCAAGGTGAGTTATTGCACAGTCGATTGCATGAGGCGGTTGGCCTGAGGTGGGGAAAATCCCTGATAGCCATTGTGACGCTCTGTCAGTTCAAGAACTGAAAACGAATGTCCATCGACTTTTTCGGGGACAGTAAAGATTTGTCGAAGGTCTTCTCCTTGCACGCCAAGAACTTCTCCAGCAAAGGTAATGCCACGCTTTTTGGATTCCTGCATGGCCTGCTCAATATCCTGAACAAGAATAGCGATGTGGTGGAGTGTACGATCTCCAAACGTGTTAACCCATCCTGGAATGATACTCGTTTTCCCTCGATCATCATCATAGGCTTGATCGATGAATAAGGCAGGATAGCCCTGAGCTCGATAGACCTTGGCATACCAATCTTCGTAGTTCAACAATTCAGCATAGCTATAACCAAGCTGGAGAAAGTCTTCTGCACGTCGATCGATATCTAATGTACGAACTGTAATATGGTCTAAAACTGGAAACAAACCAATACCAATTTCATTGAGCCCTTCAGCAAACACTCGGGCAGCCTGATTATGTGAGACATATTCATCAACAAGACTGAGAACCGCTACTTCTAACTTAGATCTCGTTGGCATAGCTTCACCTCCTCTAATCGTCGCTCGAATGCTGTTTGCTGTAAACCTAATCGTTGTATTTGTTCTGAGGAAATACGAATCACGAGCAACGAGCCATGGGTTCCTCGCTGTTATTCAACAGAAAATGTGATGCCTTGGGCAAGTGGCAGGTCCGTACCCCAATTAATCGTATTGGTCTGCCGACGCATATAGGCTTTCCATGCGTCTGATCCGGCCTCGCGCCCTCCACCCGTTTCTTTTTCACCACCAAATGCCCCGCCAATCTCTGCCCCTGAAGTGCCAATATTGACATTGGCGATTCCACAATCACTACCAGTCGCTGCTAAAAATTGTTCAGCATGTCGCATGTTCAGAGTAAAAAGTGAAGACGAAAGGCCCTGGGGAACATTATTTTGCAACGCTATGGCTTCCTCTAAATTTTGAAATGTCATGATGTACAGAATTGGAGCAAAAGTCTCACGTTGCACCACATCCCATTGATTCTTGGCCCGCACAACTGTGGGTTCAACAAAGAAGCCCTTTTGATTCAACACATTCCCACCATACAAGATTTCACCACCAAACTTTTCAGCTTCTTCTAACGTCTCTCGATACCTACGAATAGCTTCTTGATCAATGAGCGGTCCCATCAGCACACCGTCTGCTAATGGATTCCCGATTCGAACTTGTGTATAGCCATGAAGCAATCGTGACACGACCTCTTGATATCGAGACTCGTGCACAAGTAGCCGTCGAGTGCTCGTACACCGTTGACCAGCAGTCCCCACGGCCCCGAACACGATCCCAGGGATGGCAACATCCAAGTCAGCCGTTTCATCGACAATCACGGCATTATTCCCGCTCAATTCAAGCAAGGTTCGACCAAGTCGTTTTCCCACTATCGATGCGACATGCCGCCCTACCGGAACGGAACCGGTAAATGAAATAAGTGGGAGCCGCTTATCAGCAACCATTTTCTCGGCCAATTCATTGTTGTCCGTGATATACAGTGAAAAAATTCCGGCATAACCCTGTTCGTCCATGACGCGATTACAGATATGCTGCACAGCAATGGCTGTCAGCGGAGCCTTCGGGGAAGGCTTCCAGATCACCGTATTCCCAGCAATGGCAGCAATACAAGCATTCCATGCCCAAACGGCTACAGGAAAATTGAAAGCACTGAATACACCAATGATTCCTAACGGATGCCATTGTTCAGACATCCGATGTTGGGGTCTCTCTGAATGCATGGTCTTGCCATACAACATACGGCTTTGCCCTACAGCAAAGTCAGCCATGTCAATCATTTCTTGTACTTCACCATCACCCTCGGCTTTGATTTTCCCAACTTCCATCGACACAAGACTACCCAGGGCATCTTTTTTTTCTCGAAGCGCCTGTCCAATCAGTCGGATAACTTCTCCGCGTTTCGGAGCGGGCACCTGTCGCCATACCTGAAAGGCACGCTCAGATTCCTGAACGATACCTTCATAATCTTCAGAGGAACAGAGATTGACTTGAGCAATGGATTCGCCTGTCGCTGGATTGATTGAGCTCAAAAGGCCAGACTGCGTGGTTGTCGTCCACTTCCCTAGACCTGCACACCCACCAGGGTTTGTGGGTTGAAGGTCAAGTTCGGTTAAAATACCCATGGTCACCTATCCTTACATGTACATTCAACACATCCACTTTTATCGATAAAAAAACACAAATTCTACCGTTTCGCATAAAGAGAGAAGACTCAAGGCTACGCATAATACTGGCCAAAACGATTCGTCAGAATATCCTGCAAGCTAAATGTTTCTTGGGTGACGAATCCATGAAATGCTGAAGGATTATTGAAAACTAAATCCACAACGGTACACATACTTGATGCCGTCGTCACCTGAATGGCCGACCACAGTTTCCCTGCTATCGTTTGAGGATAAATTTTCTTCACATAATTTTCTTCAAACAACTCTCCCTGTTGTTTTCCATTGACAGCTGCATAAATCAAGACCACGTCTTGAAGGGTCTTAGGAATGGCATGTTCTAAAATCCGTTTTAATGTTTCACGGTCATCATTCAGCTTTAAATCATTCATGAGAAGATGAATCTTTTCACAATGACCAGGATACCGAAGCGTCTTATAATTCATGGTGGTCACCTTACCCGCATACGTATCAGCTAAGGTGCCCAATCCTCCTGAGGTGTTAAAGGCTTCATACAATAAGCCATCCACTTCAATCGTCTCATATCCTTCTAGTGGTTGCAGGGATGCGTTCTTGCCTCCCTCAATACCAAAGCACATGTTGCCATATTCATTAATCAATCCATCAGTTGACCAGGTCAAAGAATATTTCAAACGATTACTGGGATTAACGGGTAACGCACCAACTCGCATTTTTACTGACTCTATGGTTTCAAAATGTGTCATGAGTTCGTTGCCCACAATACTGATATATCCAGGAGCAAGCCCACATTGCGGGACGAATGCTTGGGGCGATCCTTGACTCACGGCTTTGATCTGCTCGGTGACCTCGACATCTTCGGTCAAATCAAAATAATGCAGACTGTGATCCCGAGCCACTCCCCCCACTGTTGGATTACAAAAATATGGAAGACTTGAAACAATACCGTCAACGTTGTTGGTTCTCAGAAAAGCATCCAGCTCCCCTTCGGCCATCACATCAAGTACATGCGGATGAAAGTAAGGATTCTTAATCTCCTGAGCAAGCCGTCTCGTCGTCGTCTCATCCACATCACCAAGAAAAACTTCGTACTCCCCGGTCTCCGATAATAAGACGGATATTAGCGAACCAATTTTCCCACCCCCCAGCACCAGAACTTTCCTCATAGCTCAATACTCCTTCATCCTTCATTATCCTACGTCTCAGGAATTCTGGCTACTCATTTCTGTGGGTCAACTCCAAAGATCTATTTTCTTCCGATACGCTAGCAGGGCATTCGTAGACTCCATAACTAGAGGCACAGGCAATAAACCCTATAACAATCAAATGCATTGTGGAAAAGTATGGAAAACAACAATTGATTCATTCTGAGGCAAATATTTTGCCTCAATCCCTCAAGAACCAGCCGCATCCTCCCGAAACTCACATGAGGAACTTTTACACATTCATCTCAAATGTGACGGAGAAAATATGTGTCTCACGAGTAAACATTCATTATTACTATGCGTCATCCTATGTGCCAACCTTTCAGCTTGCGAATCGATGCAAACCCATCAATACGCCATTGAACAAGAAACTGAAAACGCACCCTCATCAACATTCCTACTTGATCCGAGTCAGGATCTGAGTGCCAATCCGAACCGAGCAGAAGAGCTCCAGGATGAACCTATTGTGCCCATACATTCCTCCGATGCCTTCGCCATGCTCACACCTGCAACGTTCTATCATTCCCCTGATCCACCGGAGAATCTTCCTGAATACGTGCCGAGCTTATTCTTTGATTTTGATAGTTGGATTCTCACAAATAAAGGAAAACTAACCCTCGAACTGACAGCCGAACAACTTAGGAGCGACACCGAAAGCACAATCATTATTGAAGGCCACTGCGATGATCGTGGTTCAGATGGCTATAATTTGGTATTAGGAGATAAACGTGCACATTCCATACAAGAATACCTTGTAAATTTGGGAATTGAGAAAAACCGTATCACCACCGTTTCTTTTGGTGACACACACCCCGTCTGCTTTGAAAATTCTGATAGATGCCATGCATTAAACCGACGCGGGTATATGGTTCTCTTAAAATCTAATTGACAACACACCCATGACGTTCAATCCGCCTTCCCTTCGTCGTTGAGTCTCTAATCAGACTCAATAACCCGCTCAATTCCTCAATTTCCCCTCTATGGCCAACTACGGCATTGCTCGTATTAATTGGCATTCGTTCTCACCCAGCACTTTTCAATAAACCTCCACACAATATCTATTGGGAATTCTTCTAAAAAACCATTCAAGCAATAGTTGGAACCTCCAAAAATTTAAATGCAACCATTTCGACCCATCTCTCGACTTACTGAGTGAACACTAACAGGACATATTCAAGGTACATTGGTTATTTACTTCTTGCTTCACTCAGGAAAACCTAGACTGAAGCCCTACATCAAAAGGAGAGCTCATATGCACTTTTTCAACATTCCCCTCATGACTATGCTCATACTCGCCATAACCTTTCCAACAATGGCCAATGCCGTTTCAACAACATTTCAGGATAATGATGCCGACATCAGCAAGACAGTTTCAGCCTTCCAGGCTGCCCTTGGGAATCCGAATAACGGAAATGCTCCTGGTCCTCTCGCGAACGGTCGACGACAAATTAACTGGGATGCTGGCATTGTTCCGTTTAACATGCCTGGAGATTTCTTCAATGCGAGAGTCACTCGTGGTGCAGTATTTAACTCAACAGGCGGATCACAGTTCCGTGTCAGTAATGATGGATTCGACAATAAGTTCAATTCGATTAATCCCACCTATTCAGATCAGTTTCAAACCTTTAGTGCGCCTCGTCTATTCACTCCATTTGGAACAAATATTCTCGACGTCAATTTCTTTGTGTCAGCTACCAATGTCCCTGCAACTGTCAGTGGATTCGGGGCCATCTTTACTGACGTAGACCTTCCAAACACAACAAAACTAGACTTCCTTGATTCAAGTGGGGCATCACTGCTCTCACTGTTTGCCCCAACTAATCCTCAAGGACTGTCGTTTATTGGCGCAACCTTTAGCACTGAACGCATCGCGCAGATCCGGATCACAAGTGGAAATACGGCGATCGGCCCAAATGATGACCCGATCAATGGCATCGATATTGTCGTCTTAGATGACTTCCTATACGGTGAACCACAACCTGTCCCTGAACCGTCTACAATGCTCTTATTGGGGTCAGGAATCATTGGACTTGGCTTATGGAAAAGAAAAACGAGAGGTGCGAACACATCAACAAAGCCATGAGCATCAACAAATAACTCTATCAGTCGCTCATTCAGTCAGAGCCTCATCGACATTCGGTGAGGCTCATTTTTATCCATTTCAGAGACTCACCTTCCCAAAAATTTCGTGATTGACCTTCTATGAAAAACTCGGCACAATCCCTCCACAGTCATGCGTGAATACGAATCATCGATTCTTACGGCTCCACAGACTTCTAGCTTTCATATCGGAAACCTTGCATGTTACCCCCTTCTGGCACTCCACAAGTTAGGCCGGATGAACAAACTGACTCAGTGAGTCGTTCCATAGACACACATGAATTAAAATACCGCTCCCTCCTTCAAGAAATGGCTTCTGGGAACGAGAAAGCACTGGCAGAGTTCTATCGATCTTTCGAAACACGAATTTATGCATTTGCCAAAATTCGTTTAAACGATTCTCATGAAGCTGCCGACCTACTCAATGACATTATGTGGGAAATTTGGCGAGGTGCGGGGAAATATGAGGGCCGATCGTCCGTGAGCACATGGGTATTTGGCATCGCTCATCATAAAGTCATTGATCGCATACGCAGCAAGAGTAAACATGTGATGGAGCCTTTAGAAAACACGGACACAGAAGCGTCAAATGAAGACCTACATGACCTTCTCACTCAAAAACAACTCGGCACCCATCTTCACTACTGCATAGAAAAGCTATCCACAGACCAACGACAAACCGTACATTTAGCATTCTTTGAAGACTTATCGTATCGAGAAATTGGAGGCATTGTGGGGAGGCCAGAAGGTACAATCAAAGCCCGTATGTTTCATGCCAAACAAGCACTCAAACGCTGCCTAGCAAGACGCATACGATAGCAAACTGAAGAATATGACTGACGCACCAATAGAACAACCCACTCACCCAGACGAACTATTGCCCTGGTTTGTGAATGGCACTCTTTCTGATGTAGAACGACAGGTTGTCGAATTGCATCTTGAACGTTGTCCGCAATGCCACCAAGAAACCGTACTCCTGGAAAAAATGAGGACAGAAGTCAAAAACCTTCCAATTCAATCCCCAGGTGAACTTGGGCTCAATCGTCTTTTACACCAGGTTCGAGCTTCTCAACATATCTCAAACACTGAAGCCTTACCTCAAACCGGATGGTGGCGTACGGGGTTAGCCATCGCTGCGTCATTAATTATTTCCGTTCAAGCCGGACTACTCATTGATGCCTGGTACCTTTCAAGACCAATGGTACCGCTGGCAGGTCCACAACGACAGGAACCGGTCATACAAGTCTCCTTCGTCTCAACGGCCACGGCCACAGAAATTCGTCAAATTATCAGCATTGTCCACGGCAATATTATTGAAGGCCCGAGTCCGTTAGGAATCTATCGAATTCACCTCGATCTTGAATCATCTAACACCCAAGACGTTGAACAAATTATTCATCTGCTTCGTCAGGAATCAAATATTATCCAGCATGTGGCTCAAGATTAGAGACGGAAACAACATTATGGAATCGAGCATCCCAACATTTACAACATTCCCGTTTCTCTCCATCTTACTCTTCTGCTTAACCTCTTGTGCAACACCACCGTCTCAAGAACCAGATCACGCTATAAAGAATCCACATGCCACCATCACTGTGGACTCTGAGGCCCCAACCACGATGAAGTTTGATCAGCTACGAACGGGAGGCATACAAGACCACATTGATTTGGACGCGCTTGAACCAGGAGAGGTCTGCGTCATCAATGCTAATGAGACTGAGGCAAAAAAATTAGACCAATTTGCACAGGCACGATATTACATCAAGAAAAAAAGACGCAGTCTGACGAGCCTTGGATTCATTATGAGCATCTTGCAGGTCCCACCTGGCACCACAGTGCAAGAAGGGATAGCCACGCTCCGACAAGAATTCCCCACACAAATCATTGATGCAAATCACCATTATTATTTGCAAGGCTTAACTGACGATACTGATCCACGACGATATGGACAACGATTGGTCGGCTGGACGAAACAACACGTACATTGCACCAATCCCGACTTCTCGATTGGGATGATCGACACCCCCATTGATATCAATCGTCTATCAAAAGATCATCAAACTATTCACACAGAATCGTTTTTATCTACACATGCCTCAAAAGCATCGAACCATCATGGAACCGCCATCGCCACTCTCCTGGTAGGGCAAAATCAATCTACAAACCATGCCTTACTCCCCAACGCTTCCCTGTTTGTCGCAGAAGCATTTCGACAAACCAAATCCGGCAACACTGAAGCAACCACCTGGAGTATTGTTCGAGCATTGGATTGGCTTGTCGATCAAAATGTACAGATCATTAATCTCAGCTTAGGTGGTCCACCCAATGCCTTACTCTCCCACGCCATCAACACCACACTCGGTCATAGCATCCCGATCGTGGCGGCGAGTGGAAATGCAGGACCACTAGGGCGACCAGCCTATCCGGCAGCACAACCTGGCGTCATAGCCGTCACAGCCTTAGACGCGAAACTGCACCCCTATCGACATGCAAACAGAGGACATTATATTACCTTTGCTGCTCCTGGAGTGGACATTTGGGTTCCGCATAAAAACGGCAACGGCGTCTTTAAATCAGGAACCTCGTTTGCCGCCCCCTTTGTCACCGCCGCCGCTGCTGCGATCAAACAATCCAACCCACAGTGGACACCTAACCAAATCACTCACCAACTCGCCGTCACAGCAATGGATCTAGGCATCACAGGCAAAGATTCAACATTTGGTTGGGGACTCATTCAAATCCCACGAACCTGTCAACACACATCCTCGTCCATTCACACGCAAACCGGTGACGTAATCTCTGAGGCGACGCTCAAAGCATCATTACTGTCAGACGGTCACGAATAGTACTAACAACCCTTCCCTCAACTCCAACAGCTCAACAATCATTTGCCAACAACGGACGAGTCCACCCAAGGACGGGTTCACCAATCAATACTCCATTGCATGGTGTGATCATTTTATAGAAATAATCACAACCAATTCTTCTCGCCTTTCGACTTACCCAACAACACCATTCAATCGCAATGGATTTCACGGTGAAGTGACAAGCATTCACTCATCACTTCAATCACAAGTCATTAGCAAGGAGGATGACATGACCCACACAACATTCACATCAGTATTAACCGCAATGGCATTGTTAGCTGGATTGGGGATGACAGATCTAGCGGATGCAGGAAAATGGAAAAAACGAAACAACATTCGAATCCAAAACATCATCCAAGGGACTGATCTCAATAATTCAAACAACCCCACCGTTCAACCACAAAATAACGCATTGGCTGGAAACGGTCGTGATCAGACCCAACAATCTGGGGACGTCTTACGTGGAACACACAAAGACGATCTCATTATTGGCAGGCTTGGATCTGATGTCATGGTGGGAAATCGAGGCAACGATGTCTTAATTGGCGGCACAGAAGATTTCAGTGCCAATAATCGTGATCGCGCGTTTGGCGGCCGAAACAATGACATCTTTATGTGGGCGCCTGGAGACGGCTCTGACCGATTTGAAGGAGGCCCAGGTCGCGATGCCGTCCTATTTGGCTTAATCGGGGAGATCGGTGAAAATCAAGAAATTCAATTCAAAGTTGACCTCCCAAACACTCCAGACACCGGAGATTCTGATCCAATTTTCCTGAATTCATTCACGAACCTCCCCTTAATGAATGTCAGCAAATCGCCAGGATTTTGTGAAGTGGTTGACGGATCAAATGCAGTAAATGGGAAAGAAGCGTTGGATGAACTTGATGTCGATCATTTAGTGAAGTTTTTTATTCGTGCCGCAGCTGATGCGTTTGAGAGCGGACTCCAAGACATAGACAATGGCCTTCGCGTGACACTTCATCTGAAAGACGTTGAAACATTAGTTTGCACCAATCGTGAAGGCGACTCGATTCAAGTCTATGACCTGACCCAAGAACCAGCACAACTCATCGACATTGAGGATATTAAAAACAATAAACTCAGAAACCGTATCAAAGCTATCGTCTTTTAACGAAAGCTGCCAAGAAGACTGTGGCTGACCAACTGGTCAACCACAGTCTTTCCCTCATACTCCAGCAGCACAGGAGGATAGAATGTTACCGTTCATGTCTTATTTCATCATCACTCTCAGCCTCATCACTTCACTCTCACCATGCAAAGCTGAGGTTTATCTTACAAAGGAAAAATTAACTGTTGATATTCACAACACGACGATGAATGATGTCTTGGAGGATATTCGTCACCAAGGTCATTTCACTATCGTGGCCTTGGAAGAAACAAAGATTGGGAATGTACGAATATCTAAAAAGTTTTGGAATCTGCCTCTTGAAGCCGGTCTCGCTCGACTCCTCACTGGATGGAATTACGGAATAAATCGGAATGAATCGACTGGGAAAATCTCTACACTGTACCTCGTGTCTCAACGAACGGACTCCTCAAGCGTATCGCCCCCACAACCTCACTCAACAACCCAACAATCAAATCCCAACGCCAATGTCACACAGAGTCAACTGGCCACCTTGGATGAAACCCATGACGACTCTGAATTTCTTGATACACAGGAAGATGAAGAATACGATGAGTTTCTCAATGAATAAACTGTTCTAAAGAAAAAGGTCTGTAAGGCCTAACATGAAGGGCCTGTGTTGGGATGTCCCCAACACAGGCCCTTCATATAAGAAAATACGTATTGTTCAGAAAGTAATAAAAAGTGGGTTACTTTCCAATCATACTTCCCTGAACATCGTCAATTTTCTCATTAATTTTCTCTTTAGCCTGGGATTGAATTTTTTCAGGCATACTTTCTTCTTTGGCTTCTCCCTTGGCTTCTTTAATCTTATCTTCTCCCTCAGTGGTCATATTTTTGAGGGTGGTCGTCGCTTTTTCCATTTCCCCTTTACCCATGCCAAGATCAAGGGCAGATGATACTCCATGTCCCCCCAATATGAATAATCCGAAAAGTAATGCTGCGCATACATGTTTCATCCAACACCTCCATAGAATGCGGTCGGCCCAAAAATAAATGTGAAAGGGGGATGCCCTTAGTCTGTCATTCTCTTTCTCAAAAAGTCAACGAAACCCTCACCGGCTCCTCTTCATCAGAAATCACATCTCATAAATCGAGTCATCTTTATCCGCTACACCACATACTCCAACCACAAAAAAAATGTTTTGTGACAGAAGGCCTGTCTCACAGTACAATCATAATAACATTTCTTAAACGCCAACCCCGATAGCCCATCACTCTATAGACCTCATAGGAGTAACTATGCCCTATCAACCCATTGAAAATTATGGACTTATCGGCAATATGCGCACGTCTGCCTTGGTTGGTATGAATGGCTCGATCGATTGGTTTTGTTATCCCCACTTTGACTCTCCCAGTGTCTTTGCCGCGGTGCTCGACGACAAAAAAGGGGGCACATTCTCAATTGCGCCCACCTCCAGCAAGGTCACAAACAAACAATATTACTGGCCGGACACCAATGTGCTTGTGACTCGATTCCTTTCACCGCAGGGCGTTAGTCGAGTGATTGATTTTATGCCCGTGGGATTTCGGTCAAGTCAGAGTCATCCCAATGGACTCATTCGTCGTGTGCAAGCCATTCGTGGAAACATGGAATTCCGGGTCATCTGTCAACCAGGCTTTAATTATGCCCGAGACTCACATACAACCAAGATCGCTGAACATGGGGCCATTTTTGAATCTTCCAGCCTCTCCCTCCATCTGGGAACTAACATCCCCCTTACACAAGAGAACAATGGAGTCGTTGCCGTGTTTACTCTCAAAGAAGGCGAAGAAGTGGATTTCTCGCTTCAAGAATTCCATCAAGGAGAGGATGAAGAGCTCGCGTTTTCAGTACATCACGCTGAAGATCTGTTCACACAAACCGTTGCCTATTGGCGTCGCTGGCTATCCAAATGTACCTACACCGGTCGATGGCGAGAAATGGTTCACCGATCAGCCTTGGCACTAAAGTTGTTAACCTTCGAACCGACGGGAGCCATTGTCGCCTCACCCACCTGCAGCTTGCCAGAAGGAATTGGGGGAGAACGGAATTGGGACTATCGTTACACATGGATTCGCGATGCAGCCTTTACAATTTATGGGCTACTACGAATTGGGTTTACCGATGAGGCTGCACAGTTTATGCATTGGCTCGAAGCACGGTGTCACGAATTAAACCCCGACAGTTCTTTGCAAATTATGTATGGCATCGACGGGCGTCACACCCTTACCGAAGAAACACTTGACCATTTAGACGGGTATAAAGGCTCCAAACCCGTGAGAGTCGGAAATGGCGCTTACAATCAATTGCAATTAGATATCTATGGAGAACTCTTAGACTCCGTGTATCTCTACAACAAATACGGCACACCCATTTCCTATGACCTCTGGACACATCTCCGCCGTCTAATCAATTGGGTCTGTGATAATTGGCAACGCACGGATGAGGGAGTATGGGAAGTACGAGGCGGACAGCAACATTTCGTCTACTCAAAACTCATGTGCTGGGTCGCTCTCGATCGCGGCATTCGTCTGGCTGACAAACGATCATTTCCCGCTGATCGCGATCGTTGGCTCACAACACGAGATATGATTTATGAAGAAATTATGGAGAAAGGCTGGAATACGACACGTCAGGCCTTTATCCAACGATATGGAAATGATTCATTAGATGCGGCCAATCTCATGCTCTCACTTGTCTTTTTTGTCTCTCCCACCGACCCTCGCATGCTAAAAACGCTTGACGCCATCAATCGATCACCCGACGAGGGAGGCCTGGTTTCAAACGGCTTAGTCTACCGCTACAATATTTCGGAAACTGAAGACGGGCTGAAGGGAGAAGAAGGCACCTTTAATATCTGTACGTTCTGGCTCGTTGAAGCCATGACTCGAGCAGGCAAGGTGGATCGCGGACGCCTCGACGAAGCACGCCTCCTTTTCGAACAAATGCTGGGATATGCCAATCACCTTGGACTCTTTGCGGAAGAGACCGGCCATCACGGCGAAGCTCTTGGTAACTTCCCTCAAGCCTTCACGCATCTCGCTCTTATTAGTGCGGCATTTAATCTTGATCGAGCCTTGGGAAAATAACGACTCGGCACAATTCCTCACCAACCACGACCATGATATGAGCAACTAAACTGTCCTTTCCAACGATTGCGGCATCACCCTCGTGCTCGCCCCCCCCATGTATGGAATGATACATTACGGTATTATGGGCGTGAATTCCTTTCACTCACGAAAAAACACTGGGTTTTTGAGGTGCCCTACAAAACGGTGTGATCGTAATCGACGAAAATTTATTTCATATCACTATACGAGAGAGATGACACAGACAACACTCATTGCTATCTTCTAGCTGTAAGAAAGAAGAAGGGAACCAGGCTATCAGAATTCTCCCGCAATTTATTTCCAGTTTGAATGATTCTGAACTTCAGAATAAGCTAAGTCTTTTGCATCGACTAGACTGCTAAAGGATGATTTCTGAGTTTTAACCCACTCGCAAAACCCCAATCACGATTCATTTCCTATTCATAAATAACTCCCAAGAATTTGCATGAATGAAAATTTATTGTTTATATTCACTATGTGTTTCCAAAATGCTTTCCTCAGATAAGATTTTAACCATATGGACTATCGAGCAACGTTTTACAGAACATTGGGTACTCTGGCCTGTCTGATCTGCTTGACACCCTCGCCATATGCATATAGTGAATTAGTCTTGGACCATAGTCCAAAGCTTGTTGTAGGCTGGATTGAACTGGTTCAAATTCACCCAGAAAACATTCTACTTCATGCTAAGGTTGATACAGGGGCTGATACCTCTTCACTGAATGTGACAAATCTAGAGGAAGTTGTAAAGGAATCGGAACGGTGGGTGAAATTTACCGTAACAACAAGAGAAGGGCAAAGTGTTAATCTTAAAAAGCCGGTTCATCGTTATGTGCGCATCAAGCGAAAAGGAGCTGAATCGCAACGACGACCAGTTGTCAAGCTTGATCTTTGTTTAGGAAATATTCTCCGAAAAAATACACAAGTCAACCTAACCAGTCGAAAAAACTTTAAATACAACATGTTAATTGGTAGAAGTTTCCTAAAACGTCATGCCGTTGTCGATTCGACAAATACTTATAAACATGAGCCCAATTGTATAAAACAGTAGGACTTTTTGAGCAAACGCCACCTCTATATTCTCGTCGTCATGTTATCCGTGTTTGGGCTTGGACTCTTCTTCTATAAAGCTCTCGTCTTGCAATTTCCGTTAGTTCCTGAAGCACAGGCCGAGCTCTGGAATATTGAAGCTCGTCTGACATTTTTTGCCAAAAATAAACCGGCAAAAGCCTCGCTCGCCCTACCAAGGAACACTCGTCGATACGCCATCGTTGATGAAAACTTCATTTCTCAAGGATATGGATTAACGACGGTCAAGGATGATGAAAACCGCCGAGCCACGTGGTCAATTCGAAAAGCCAGTGGCAAACAAAATCTCTACTACCGGGCAACAGTTCGTCGTGTAGAAGTCGATGATCCTCCCTCAGAGTCACAACCACCGGAAATCGACAAACCTCCTCTAGAGGGTGCACAATTGGCTGCGGCGGAAGCTCTCTATTCCGATATTAAAGGGAAGTCTGCGGATCCCGCGACTCTTGTTGCAGAGCTTTTTTCTCGAATGAAACACCCGAAATCTGATCCGAATCTTCAATTACTCCTCGGAAGGGATCATTCATCAGAAAATAAACTCAAGCTCGCGACGGACATTTTAGCGTTTGCACAGATTTCAAGTCGTATCGTCCACGGCGTTCGTCTCAGTGGATATCAACGACAAGCCAATATTGTTCATTGGCTCCAAATTTTTGATAAGGGCTTATGGCGCTCACATGACCCTGAGACTGGAAACCCAGCCATCCCGGGCAATTATTTTACCTGGTGGCGAGGACTTCAGCCGCTCATGAATATTGATGGTGGAGATAAACTCTCCATGACCATGACCATTGCTCCAAACCAGGAAGAAGCCATTCGAGCCGCGATGTACCACACACAGTTAGCCACGCCAAAACTACTGGAGTTTTCCTTATTTAGCCTGCCCCTTGAAGCACAGGCGGTCTACCGAATTTTGCTAATGGTTCCCATGGGAGCACTCTTATTATTAGTGTTGCGCAACGTGATTGGGGTGAAAACATTTGGAACCTTTATGCCGATTCTGATGGCCTTAGCCTTTCGTGAAACTCAATTAGTTTGGGGAATCGTTCTCTTTTCATTGGTCGTGACGTTAGGTCTAGGAGTGCGTTTTTATCTAGAACATTTAAAACTGTTGCTCGTACCGCGCTTGGCATCGCTATTGATTATCGTCATTATTTTAATGGCCATACTCAGCATTCTGAGTCATAAACTTGGGTTAGAACGGGGCCTCTCGGTGGCCTTGTTCCCCATGGTCATTTTAACGATGACCATCGAGCGCATGTGTATTGTCTGGGAGGAACGTGGAGCCAGCGAATCCATTCAACAAGGACTCGGCAGTCTGGCAGTGGCCTCACTCACCTATTTAGCCATGTCCATCCCATACATGGAACATATACTTTTCGTCTTCCCTGAATTGCTATTACTTTTCCTGGCGGGCACCTTGCTAATGGGACGCTACTCTGGATTTAGACTACTCGAGCTCCGTCGATTTAAAGCCTTAACACAATAGAATCACAGACTAACGTCGCGAGAACATTCTTATGTTTGCCTTAAATAATGCCTTAACCAAACGTGGAGTCTTAGGCCTCAATCACCGCAATGCTGGCTATACGTTGTGGCATAATCCTCGCCATCTTTATCCTCTTGTCGATGATAAACTAACGACCAAACGATTGGCTGAGAAGGCCGGACTTGCAGTTCCTGAACTCTATGGGGTCATTGAAATCGAACGGCAAGTTCGGGGTCTGGCATCCCTACTGCAACCATATGATGATTTTGTCATCAAGCCCGCCGAAGGCAGTGGTGGTGATGGCATAATTGTCGTGACTGGTCGTCGAAATTCACGATTCCGAAAAGCGAGTGGCCAGTTTATTACGCAAGAAGATATTGACCATCATGCCTCAAATATCCTGAGCGGGCTCTATAGCCTCGGCGGCCATCCCGATAAAGCCTTAATTGAATATCGTGTTCAATTTGATCCAATTTTCGAAGCCATCAGTTTTCAAGGCGTTCCCGATGTTCGCATTATCGTCTTTCTCGGGGTTCCAGTCATGGCCATGGTCCGCCTACCAACTCGGATGTCAGATGGAAAAGCCAATCTCCATCAAGGAGCCATTGGAGCAGGAATCGATCTTTCAACCGGCCGCACGCTAAGCGGTGTCTGGAAAAATGAAATTGTCACCGAGCATCCTGATACCGAACAACCCATCGTTGGAGTACAAATTCCACATTGGGAAACATTGCTCCATCAATCAGCCCAATGCTATGAACTCACAGGACTGGGATACCAAGGCGTTGATTTGGTATTGGATAAAACGAAGGGACCGTTAATACTCGAACTAAATGCTCGCCCAGGATTGAATATTCAAATCGCCAATCAAGCGGGGCTCCTACCAAGGCTTCATCTGGTTGAAGAAGAAACGAAAAACCTCATTTCACTAGCTGACCGACTCGCCTTTGCCAAACACCACTTTGCTGCTGACAACCAATAAGACCAATCACGATTTTCATTGTGCCATACCGTGTACCAACCATGTTTATTAAACGTTTGGCACTGGAGCCATCAAAGTCTCATATTCTTTGGTGAGATTTTTTGGAGTAGGCAATATACATTTCTGACTGAATAATCCTGGCTTCCGCACAATAATCATCTCCAACATGAAGTAAGGACCCACAAAATAAACAGCTCCCTTTTATCCCTAGAATTCATCAGGGTCACCATGTGCAGGAATTATGACGGTGAGAGAACAACAAGAGCGGTCACTATCCCTTTAGGGTTTCAATTACATGAATTTCTCAATAGTCTTTCGCCTCATTGCTTATGAGAGATATCAAACAGTACAATCCTCCCCCCCCCCCAATGAAAAATAGAGCTGGGAATATAGTCAGTTAAAACTCATTGTTATTATTACATAATTAGACCGATCTTGAGTAACCCTTGTCCGCTTCCCCTCAAAATGCGAACGTCAACTGACAGAACAGTCATAACGGCATTTGACGATACGCTAAATAACCAGGGAATATGTAAACGAATCTGTGAGTTACGCTGGTGGCACGAATGTTAAAATGGAGATGTAGATAGGAATGACTGAACATGCGTCAACTAAGGAAATCACCTGAAGCAATCAGCATTGAAATCGGTTCAGGCTCTAAACAAGGAGATACAGGCAACACGATCCAGATCAGTTGATCGGACCATTCGAATTAAAAACACGTAGGTAGATGAAGGAGGGAGGAGAGTTTAAGAACTGACCGCCTGAAGTATTTCATTATTTGGCGAGAAAATAATGAGCATTAAGCAGCCATCTTGAGACGAGGTCTCATAATGAATCGTCCCTGCCTCTGCACGATGATAATCCCCGACATGCAGTAACTGCCCACCACAAAAACAGCTCCCCTCTAATACATAAAACTCTTCAGGTTCCGTATGCCGATGAGCCGCATAGTTACTGTGTGGTGCCATACGAGCAAGTGCAGTCATTCTTCCCTGAGCTTTATTGAAGGAAAGTGGTTTCACACGAACACCTGGAGCGACGTCTTGCCAAAGATCGTCTGTTGATCGGACAAATGTCAGTCCAGAGTTTTCGGATTGTTCAGCAGAAACGGCTGAGGTAGCGCTTTGTACGTCCTTCTGTTCAGCTGCGATTCGCTTGAGCAACGTGGCACGAAGAACAGATGGTGGTGCAACTGGCGTCACAGAAGTTCCAAGTAACCCTGCGACCTCTTGAAAATCCTTCACAGCCTGCCGCATGACACTTTCTTCGGAGAGACTCTTTTCACATTCGTCTTTTTCTTGCCCTTCAAGAGCACCTAAAGCATACAGGGCAGCCTGTTCTAATATTTTATCGCTGGGTTCTTGAGGAGTCATAAAACAAGTCCTTCTTCCATCGGACCAAGGAGGTTCCGTAGCTTTATCATACCTAATCGAATCCTGGTCTTCACCGTTCCAAGTGGTTCTCCAATCTGAGCCGAGATTTCACTTTGTGTCATCCCGCCAAAATACGCCAACTCGATGACTTGCCGTTGCTCGACAGAAATAGTGGCCAACGCTTGTTGCACCACCCGACACTGTTGATTGGACACCGTAGATTCTTCAGGGTTTCCATACGTGGCAGCCTGCTCACCAATAACCTCGAGCGACTGACGTCCTTCTCGCTCTTTTTGTCCCACCCGAAGTCGATCGATTGCCCGGCTTCTCGTTAGTACGGCAAGCCACACAATAGGCTTCCCTCGACTGAGATCAAATTGACTCGCTTGCTTCCACACTTGCATATACACATCCAACGTGACTTCCTCTGCCATGCTTGGATCATTGAGCACTCGAAGGGCCAATCCATACACATGAGACGAAGTTTGGTCATACAAGAGTCCAAGCGCAGCCTCACTCCCTTGGGCCACCTTTTCTATCAGATCGACTAACTTCTGATCTTGAACGCTGAAATCAGCTTCGACCTGTACGTCTAGATCGGACATACCCTCTTTCCCTAGTAGTACGAGATGATCTCCCTCAATAGATTCATTCCTGGGAAATCCAAGCTAAACCTACGCATGAACTTTTAGAGGGATCAGTTTATCACATCGAAAATAAGACATCCACGATGAAATCAAATTTGACCAGTCTCGTCACTACATCGAAAAACTGTTTAACAAAAGAAATCCAAATCAACAGCTGCTCTCGTAAAGCTTACGAAACGATTCACACAACTCAATGAAAAACTCGAAATTCTTTTCCACGCCTCACCTAAAGGAGAATAGTAGGATGAATATTCATACATTGCTGAGACTCACGACGATATTGACTCTCGGTTTGATTGTAAGCGCTCCAGGAACCTCTCGAGCAGATACCATCTACAACGCGATTGCGATTGTTGATCTGAGGATTACAGGGTTTTCCAATATGCAGACATCAAAACCAGATGATGTAGTCATCACTGGTAGTGGGACAGTGGTTGATAATGATTCGATTTTTGATGGTCACGCCTTGGCCGAGCAATTTGCGGAATCAAGAGTCATTGAACACGACACACATGAACGTGGATTCAATGAAGGTCTTTCTCAAGCAGCTATTGCAACGGGGAACACCACTCTCGGCACGGCAGTGTCTTTTGCTTTCACGCAAGGCATTCTTGCTATCAACAACCTGTCTTTAACTGAGGGGTACACAGTCAATTTTTCAGCCGACTACTCATATCTCGTCGACGCGAACGCCATCAATTCAAACTTGGAATTTGCTTCCGCCACAAGCGAAATTTCCCTCGAAAGTCGCCTCTTGGGATCCCTGCTTGATCTCACCGTGAGTGCAGACTCTGATTTTGCGGGAGGTGTATTTTCAGATAACGCCGTCTTACCATTTTCCATTTTCGTGGAACCGGGAGAATCTGAAGTTCTTACCCTCTCGGTCCATGCAGCAGGATCCACCATAGCAGTCGCACCAGTCCCCGAACCATCTACTCTAGCCTTATTTGCAACAGGGATAATTGGCACCTCGATCTTTCAATGGCGAAAAAATACTCGCAAGCAAGATTTGCGACGAAGACGATTTAGTCAAAAAGATAAATCGTCATTCACACATCATCACTAACTTTCTTGGAGGACAGGACATGAAAAAATCAAATTACCAAAAACTCTTAGCCCTAATGTTGACCACATGCATGACAGCTCCTGCGTTTGGAGCCAGTCATCGCGAGGCACCACTGATTGCACTTGATCCGGCAGCGGATAACACCGACACGTACGCCTTTCGAAGTTGGGAGCACCCAGACAAAGTGGTGTTTATTCTGAATACCATTCCTGGGCAAGACCCGGCCGATGGACCTAACTACTTTGCCTTTGACGACAAAGTACTCTATGAAATCCATGTTGACAACAATCAAGATGGTAAAGCCGAAGACCTCGTCTATCAGATTCAGTTTAAAACTGAAACTCGTCCTGCATTAGGATCATTAAACTTTCCACTTCCTTTTGTTGGGAACCCCAATATTGGAGCAGTTCCTCAACTTCAAGGCATCACCGCATTAGATGGTTCAGGATCTGAAGGCCTGACTCGACGCCAGACTTATACAGTGACTGAAGTTCGAGGAAAGAAACGGAAGAAACTCTTTAAACAACAAAAACTGATTGCAGTCCCCTCCAATGTTGGATCAGCCACAATGCCTGATTACAATGCACTCGCCGCACAAGGGATGTACATCGACAGTGGAACTGACATCCGTGTCTTCGCAGGACAACGAGCGGAAACCTTCGCAATTGACCTTGGAGCCGTATTCGACACAGTCAATTTGCGACGTCCGGTTCCGGCACTAACGCCAGAAGAGGATACCAATGATGCGGCTAATCCCTTCGGAGTCAACCGCTTTAGTGGGTCGAACATCAATAGTATCGTTCTTGAGATTCCAATCACTCGTGTAACTGTTGACGGACAATCTGCCGAATCAACCACCAAGGCTCACATTGGCATGTATGCCTCCACAAGTCGCAAGCAGATTAAAATTTTACGTAGTAAAGGTCGTTCAATCGATGTCGGGAAATTTGTTCAGGTCTCCCGTCTGGCAAATCCGCTCATCAATGAGCTGATCATCAACACATCTTCCAAGGATAAATGGAATGCGGCCGAACCGGAAGACGAAGCACAATTCCAAGAATTCTTCAAAACACCATCTTTGGCCACAGCACTTAACCTCATCTTTGGGCTTCCCGTTCCAGCCACACCACGAACCGACCTCATGCAATTGTTCTTGAAGTATCCTGGACAGCCTCTGAATGGTACCAATTGTGGACACCCCTGTTCCGAGTTGCTTCGTGTCAACCTCAGTGTTGCACCAACATTACCGGACAATCAGAAACGATTAGGTGGACTAGCAGACGATCCCGCAGGCTTCCCAAATGGTCGTCGTCCGAATGACGATGTCACTGACATTGCCACACGTGTGTTAGGTGGCCAGGCCTTCATCGAAAATCGTGTCGGAGACGGTGTGAATTTCTTGGAGAATGCTCCTGGAGCGGGTACAACATTAGTCACCGACAACGGGATTGCCAAAAGCTTTCCGTATCTGCCACCACCATTCGATGGTCGCAATCGTCAACATATTGATTGCGGTGAACTTGGAGCCAATCCCTGCAACTAACCTTACAAACAACACGCCCTCTCCCTTTTAGGGAGAGGGCTAAGGTGAGGGTAACGGACATATAGAGGAAATAGCCTACACAATGAAAACACTAAGAGTTATTCTCATGATCCTGCTTCTAGCTTCGTTCCTCCCTTATCACCTCCTGCATGCAGAACCATATATTCCTCAGGACGACGCGATTATCCTAGAAAAACTTCCTGTATCTCGTGATCCTCAAATTAAGAAGCTTCGCGAACTTCGAATACAATTAACTGAAACACCCAATATACTCTCACTCGCCGTTCGTCTTGCCCGAGCCTACCTTCAATTAGGACATACCAGAGCCGATCCTCGTTATGACGGTTATGCCCAAGCCGCACTTCAACCCTGGTGGAATATAGAGAACCCACCCATTGAAGTACTCCTCATACGTGCAACGCTTGAGCAACGCGGACATAACTTTAACCAGGCACTCAAAGATCTTGCTTCTGTCCTTAAGATACAACCTCATCATGCTCAAGCATGGCTCACTCAAGCCGTCATTCATCAAGTTCAGGGGAACTATCAAGATTCACGACGTAGCTGCCTCCCACTACTACCTCTTACCAATACGTTAGTGTCAACAACATGTATCGCCAATGTTGCCAGTTTGAACGGACAAGCAGAAGAAAGCTATCAGAGCTTACAAGACGCAGTCTCAAAGGACATTTCCTCTCCACCGCAGGAAAAGCTCTGGGCTGTAACTCTACTCGCTGAAATGGCGGCACGACTCGGTAACGATGCAGAAGCGGAACATTATTTTCAAAATGCGCTCGGCATCAATGAAAAAGATACGTACCTGTTAGGGGCATATAGCGACTTCTTATTAGATCAAGGTCGTCCTTCAGTAGTTCAATCCTTACTGAATGGAACTCTCAAACCTGATGGATTACTTTTGCGTCTCACCCTTGCTGAGAAACAACTCAAAACGGCAACGTTCGAAAAACATGTCACCACATTAAAGGATCGCTTTGCTGAAAATCGGTTACGAGGGGAGGCTCGACATCTTCGAGAGGAAGCTCGCTTTGCACTGTATCTTTTACATCAGCCCAAGCATGCCTTAGAGATCGCCCAGGAAAACTGGAAAATTCAGAGAGAGCATTGGGATGCTCGCATACTGTTGGAAGCAGCCATTCAGAATGGAGATCAGGCTGCCGCGCAACCGGTTATCAATTCACTGATCTACAATGATACTGAAGATAGCTTATTGAAGAAACTTGCTGGGCAGCTATCATGAAACGATTGAGTGCTTCTTTCCTCATCTGCTTTCTTTTTTTTCAATTTACTGAAATCACGTTTGCACACAAAGCCAGTGACAGTTATCTCCGCTTCAACATTGAAGATAAAACCATTCAAGGACAATGGGATATTGCACTACGAGATCTTGACTTTGCCATTGGGCTAGATGGCAACGATGACGGACATGTCACGTGGGGGGAACTTCGCACAAAACATGAAGCTATCGAGCAATATGCCCTCACTCGTCTCAAGTTCCATCAAAACACCGAAGCTTGCTGGAGTAAACCTCAACAACACCTCGTTGATTCTCACACTGACGGGGCCTACGCTGTTCTTAATTTTGCAGTGGTCTGCCCGGACCCCATCAGTATATTAAAGATTGAATACAACTTACTATTCGATCTCGATCCGCTTCATCGTGGTCTACTCCAAATTAATGACAACGGACAGGTGCAAACGGGGGTATTCAGTCCAAAAGAACCAACGCGTCTATTGGATCTGAAGAAAAGCTCGCCTTGGTCTGAATTATTCCAATTTGGACGAGAGGGTATCTGGCATATTTTGATTGGCTATGACCATATTCTTTTTCTCATCAGTCTGATGCTGCCCGCTGTTTTATATCGGAAAAATGGACGATGGCACCCGCATGACACATTTAGCCCAGCATGGTGGGATGTACTAAAAATTGTCACAGCCTTTACCTTGGCCCATTCAATGACTTTGAGCCTCGCCGTATTGGGATTTGTCAGCCTTCCATCACGTTGGGTAGAGTCAGCCATTGCGGCATCGGTCCTGGTCGCGGCACTCCATAATCTCTATCCAGTTTTTCGCACACGTCTCTGGATCATGACGTTTATTTTCGGTTTGATCCACGGACTTGGATTCGCATCGGTCCTCATCGATTTAGGCCTTCCAGGACAATCCTTAGCCTTAGCATTGGCTGGATTTAATATCGGCGTGGAAATCGGACAAGTCGTGATTGTTAGCATACTTATTCCGTTAGCTTTCTTAATTCGCCGCTCTTGGTCTTACCAACAGATCATCTTGAACTTTGGTTCAATCATCATCGGACTTGTGGCATTCATGTGGTTACTGGAACGAAGCATGGATATGAACGTCAATATGGGAACGTGGTAAATGCCGACACAATTCATACAAAGTATCGTTCTGTCCATACTCATCATCCTCATGAGTCAGACTACAGCCTGGCCGATAACAAATAAAACAAATTCGGACGTCATAATCTTTTCTAAAGAAAGTCAAACATTGACCGTCAAGCTTGATAACACGCCACTGCACCTCGTGTTACAACAGCTCGCCAATCAACTACCGGTCACCATTACTTTACGAGGATTAGATGGTCGAGAGCCACTCTCGAGGTCGTTCACACATCTTCCTTTTACGCTGGGCATTGAGCGTCTTCTTCAGGGCCATGACTATGCCATCGTCTATCCACGGACTCGTTTCATTCAACGAACTCTCCCTAAAGAAATCATCGTCCTACGACGAACCACGATATCTGAAAATCTGACTTCCTCAGAATCACGTATTGTCATGTCGCCAATAATTGTTCAGCAAGACAGGGTACAGAGTGACTCACAGTCTAACAAGAAGGATCAGAAACAATCTCTCACTCTCCTTGCGAATAGGATTGAAGCCTTAGTCCAAGAATTGGATCAATCGCACCCCCCAAACTTCTTGCAACGAGCAGATGCCAGTCAAAAGCACGACTCAAAAATTCGAGCCATGGCACGTATCCTCATCGAACAGTCGGAACCCTGGACACCATAACGATCTTTTCAACCAACCCTCGTCATAGTCAGTCCAACCATATGACCTACCTACGACTCGGTGATTGACGCCAAGTCCACTTCAAAAAACTTTGCTCTGAAAGAAATCTAATGCCAGCTTCAAACTCGTATAGAAAATAACACATCATTGAGTCTGTGTATTTTTCACTCAAGTCTGAATATGTTGAATTCTTCGTCTTACAAATCTCTCATGTTTTGTGCCTTGCTAATTACCGTCCTGAATGTCTCTTGGGCATACGGAAACGAGGCACACATAGAAAACAGCCCACTCCTTCTTGGATTGAATAATAGCTATTTCCGAGAAATCACCGATCTCCCTCATCTACACGCTCAGAAAAAAGAATTTGTCTATTACGCTCCCGGACATATTCGATACCAATATCTCTTAAGCAACGACCGAAAAGCCTTTGCAGAGTTTTCAGGATTACTCGACCAGGACGATCCATTAGAAGATTTCACCGACTACCTACAAGACCCTCTCAATTGGGATCCAACTCAATTTATCGACCGTCGATTTTTGTATAACTCAAACATTGGAATTCAACAGCAGGTCAGCTTCTTTGGAGGAACGTCTACGGTGCGCATAGGTCTTGCTGCACATGCTGAAAATGCACACGTACATTATCTCACTTCCACCAATACCCGATCACTGGGAACAGCAGATCATCTGAACCTTATTGATATTAGTTATGCCCCCTATCTCACACTTCGCTCTACCCTTTTAGACTGGATCACATTTCATGGTGATGCTCGAATAAATGCCCTTCAATTTGACACCCAAAATGTTTGTCCCCAAACTTGTTCGATTCAGCCAAACAGTCTTGAAGATCGGATCGTCCCAAGTGTCCACGGATCTCTCAGAATTTACCCATCGCCAGACACAACCTTCTTCATGCATGTTGGAACGGGATATCACAGCTTTCAAGAAAGAGAGCCCATCGGGAGCACTGCCGTTGAACAACTAAATCACGTCACTTCCTATCAAATAGGAATCCAGACTAAGGTATCACAAGAAATCGAAATACGCGCATTACTATGGCTAGCTGACCTAGGCTCGGATCGAGTATTTTTAGAACAAGGAGAAAAAGTGCAGGTTACGGGACCTTCAAGACGACGTGGGCTTCAACTGAAAGCAGAGCTTCAAATACCGGGGAATATATTCGTTTCTGGAAACCTCACATATCAAAAGACTAGACTTCGAACAACTGGAAGGACAATTCCCCTCGATCCTGAAATAGAGATAGAGACATCACTAAAGAAATACTGGAGTAAGAGATGGTCAAGTACCTTCTCCATGCACCATATCCGACAAAGAGACGACAAAGAAAATCAAGGCGCATCACTTCGACTCATGACAACATTTGACGTATCGGCCAACTATAAAATGAAGGAGTCAGTTAAGGGATATCATGGAGAACTCTATTTGGGAATGACGAATCTTTCGAATACTGTCTCCCCCTACACTCGTTTTTCCTTTGATTCCCAATTCGACTCTACAGAGGCACAAGTTTTTAACATTCAGTATTTCCCAGGACAGACACGAACCATTATTGGAGGCATGACATGGACATATTAAGTCATTCTTGTAAGAAGCATGTCTTCGTCTGACTCACTCGACGTTTTCCCGTCACGCTATCACTAAGAATCATCGCTCGTCCAAAGAACATGGCTATCTGAATTAAGACCAATATGCCATACGTGAATCGTCGAATCTTGAAGTCCTGCAGCAAGCAATTTACCATCTGCTGAAAATGCGATTGAGTGGATCGCTTGGCCACCTACCTGAGCATGCCAAACTTTTTCTTGTAAATCAAAACTCCAAATAAGCAGTTCGCCTAATTCATTCCCCATTGCAAGATATTTCCCCCCTGGGGAAAATGCCAAAGCCCGGACCCAATACGAATCGAATCCTCTGACTTCAAACACACGCTCACCTTTTGGAACATTCCAGACGGTGACACCAGACTTGCCGTCCACTTGAGTATCCGTCGCAATCAAAGAAGCATCGGGAGAAAATGAAAGGCTCCACACCCCATGCACTTCGCCCTCATCTTCTCCATTAAACAATAATTGGGACTCTTTTTCTTTCAAACTCCAAAGCTGTATGGCGGTATGATGAAAGTTGGCCACCGAATCGTAAGTTCCTTCAGCTGCCGCAAGATATTGCCCGTCGTAGGAAATCGCAAGTCCATTTCTTACAGGTAAATGCGTGTCCCACCGTTTAAATAATCTCTTCTTGTCAAGTTTCCATATCTCAAGAGATGAACCGCCAATCGACAAGACCAGCAATTTGCCACTTTGATCCACGGCACTATGAATATAGAAATCTCTTGTCAGAGGCGTAAGCTTCTGTGTTTCCAAATCAAAAATCTCCACATTACCAAGCTCACTTTTGATAATGATGCTGTTCACAGATTCGATATAGGAAAAGACCGTATTGGTTTGCCAAACCTGGGATTGAGCATGATCATGCAAATACCATTTTTCAATTATTCCATTTGCCCGTGACGCAAATAGGTTTGCCGCCTCTCGATCAAAGACAAGATGTAACGGCCTATCCGGGGGATCAATATATCGCGAATAACTTTTGGGGACCCCGAGTTGATAGGTCGACGTGTGAATAGGTAATGATTTTGAGGGAAACGCAGGAAGATAATCGTAGTACACGAGAAGAATAACTAGACTCACGACAAGCCCAGTAACGGCGAAAAACATTCGCATCTAAGAAAATCCAAGCTGTGTTTATGTAAAAATTGATCCCTTCTTTTCGGTCGTTTAAGGCAAAAAACTTAAAATCGTGAGCCCGCTAACGTCACGTCCGCATCGGCCCAGGCTCTATCAAATTCTTGCTGCACACCGCTCGCTTCCTCTTGTTTTTCTTGAACTTTTAGACTCTGAACCAGACCATACAATGACCATCCATTCTGTGGATGATGTTTCAAATCATCGCGATAGGCTGATTCAGCCTCTGCAGCCTTCCCAGCTTCTAATAATATTGCCCCAAGCACCTGTCGAGGAGGTAGGTACCAATCCTTAGGCTCTGTGTAGTTTAAGCCATCTTCCAATTCCACAGCCCGTGTAAGGTGAGTGATGGCTAATCCAAATTGACCACGAGATGCTTCAATCTCACCCAACAATAATTTCTCGGCAATGGCCAAAATATTTGCGACATCATTCAAATCAAAAATCGTCAACGACGTGATTACAGGATCTTGAGAAACCGTTTGCAGTAACAGAAATTCCTTCTGCGCCTGATCAACTTGCCCTTGACGGAGAAATGCCAGCCCACGCGCATAATGCCAAATAGCGGTTGGGTAGACTAAATCCGCGGGGGGAGCTGGGAGTTGAAGGATCTCCGACCATTGACCAAAGAGGGCCTTGGTATAGAGCGGCATCAACCAAAAATGTTGTAGCGTCCCAGCGAAGCCAGGATCCCTCATCGCTTCAAGGTTCACTTTGGCTGCCGTATCCTGAGCGGCCTGTATAGCCAAAGACTGCTGCCCCGTCTTCGTTGCAGCGGCCCAAAGAAAATGGAAATTATGGGGAACGTATGCCGCCGTGTACAAACTTTCTGCATGTGAATGATTAAGATAATGCTGATCGACCTTAACAGCTTGTTGATTCGCCAACGCCGCATCCTGATAGTGCCCAATCCGTATATAGATATGGGCAGGCATATGAACTAAATGCCCTGAGCCAGGAACAAGGGTCGCTAAACGCTTAGCACTCGGTAAACCTTTTGCTGGATGTGGTGAAGCCTCGATCGCATGAATGTAAAGATGATTGGCTAATGGATTGTCGGGGGTTTGCTCAAGAGCTTTCTCTAAGGTATTGAGAATTTCTCCTGTCCAGGGCCTCGCCTTTCCTTGTTTATCCCAAAAATCCCATGGATGTACATCCATCAATGATTCAGCGAATAAAGCCGCTATCACGGTATCATCAGGAAACTGCGTGGATACGCTTCGCATGGCATCCGCGTAGGCATGATCCAAAAGGCTTCGATCTTCGATAACATCTTTGCTGTATCGAGCAGCCACCGCTTGAATCAGCGCTTGCTCTTTCTTCGTTGCTTTCTCTGACAGCTCTAACGCTTGCTGAAGCGCCGCATAGGCCGTTGGAACAGCAAATGGATCCATCGGCGCATTGATATTTGGGCCTACTACCAATGCCTGCCCCCAGTAACACATAGCACATGTCGGATCAAGCAATGCCGCCTCTAGAAATGATTGAGCCGCCTCGGCATGATTAAAGCCATACGCAAGTATCAGTCCCTGATCAAAATACCGTTGCGCCAAGGGAACAGATGTTGAGATGGGATAGGTGTGATTGCCTAAATTCTCTTGCAGTCGAACTTCTTGAACCTTATGGGCGAAGGTATAAGATACATGTCCATTCAAAATAGAAGTCATGACTAGGAATATCAAAGTTATTGACGAGCGCAATGTCATAATACTCTCCCTATCCGTAAATATTTCCCTTAAGATAGTTACCCAAAGTTGAATGCCTCTTGTTTGGCATAGGCACTCGTTCAATCTGCTACAATCCATTATCGATAGGCAAGGCATTTCTCAGCAGAATGACTCTGCTACATTATAATCTTTTTGCAGATACACAGGAAGCACTCGACGCACATACCTAAACAATGCGACATATTTTAATCTATATACTAACTTTCCTCCTGCTTCCGTCATTCGTGATCGCTGAGAATTCCACGAATTCAGTATTTTATAGAAACGACGGCGCTGACATTGAAATTAGAATCGTCATTGAAGGAAACGACGACTCTCCATGGATTATCTTGCAAGACCGAGACGGTTCCTCAAAAAAAGTTTCAGAGAAAGCGGTGATTGGGTCAAAAGATATTGCGGGATTCAGCGTAGACGATGAAGGGCTCGAGATTCATTTCAAACTCGATTCATGGGGTAAAATACTAGAAACAACAAGAAGGTTAAAAGGGAAACGTCTTGCATTTATCAAGGACAAGATAATTCTCACATGGCCTCGCATCTTTACTACCCTTATCCGATCCGGCATTCTGGATTTAGGTAAAGACAAGGCAGATCAGAAAAGGCTCCTTAAAGATTTATCCACTCAACCACGTCCGGCTTACCTGAACTCAAAAGAGGTCTACATGCAATTTCAATCCAAATGGATTGATCTACATCCCAACGACCTAGAAACAAAGGGAGCTTTGGCACATCAATATATTGATGACAAACAGTCTCCAGACTTTAAGAAAGCTCTACCACTTTTTGAAGCCTTGGCTGCCGCAAAGCCTAAAGACAGAATGATTCAAGCCCGATTATTACGGTGTCATTTTGAACTTGGCCAATATGATCATGCGTTAGATGCTGGGGGAAATGCACTGTCTACTTTAGAGCATGAAGATCAATTATTCATTTTCGCACTTTTAGGAGAGACCCATTTTGCTATGGGTCATCGGGATGAAGCGACTCAGAACCTTGAAATTTATTTAGAAAGACTCAAAGAACAATCGTTCCCAAAGATAGAAGACCTATTATCTAAAGACCAAAACTCTAAATTTGAAAACACCTTTGGGCCATCACCAAACAAAACCAAAATGCTCGAGGATGTAAAAAATCGCATTGAATATATCAAAACACATTGAGATACAGTAATAATATCTCCCATATTAGATGTCTCATCTTCCTCATTGGAATAGGGGGGATATCCGCTAGCAACACTTCGGGAGCTGACACGTTCGCCAATTCGCTTACTATCGCTGCACTCGAACGCACCAAACACACAGTTCAGTACGACGGTAGTTATAGGTCTATTCCTTATCCTATGGGAGATGTGCCCAAGAATATTGGAGTGTGTACAGATGTCGTAATTCGCAGCTATCGCGCCGTTGGTATCGACCTTCAAAAACTTGTCCATGAGGATATGCGTCGTGACTTTTCTGCCTACCCTCCAAATTGGGGATTACGAAAACCGGACTCCAATATCGACCATCGACGAGTTCCCAATCTACAGACATTTTTCACACGCCACGGAAACACACTCCCTATTTCTGAAGAAGCTTTGGATTACAAACTCGGGGACCTCGTGACGTGGATGCTTCCTGGCAATCTTCCACATATTGGCATCGTCACAGACAAATTAGTCCAAGGAACAAATCGCTCTTTAATTGTGCATAACATCGGACAAGGTCCTCGCCTTGAAGATGCTCTGTTTCAGTATGAGTTGACCGGCCATTATCGTTATCTTCCATCCAGATAGACTCTACTCATCTACCACAGCTCATCATTGAATTCCGTTAATCTGATTGAAATCTCTACCACCTTCATCTGCCGATAAAGACTTCATCTAGAAACATTGTATTTCAGGTTCAATAGTCTCTCGTTCAATTATGTGATCTAGATTACAGTTTTTGCCAATTAAACCTGTAACGCTGTATCATCTGCATGGACTATGAGCTAAACATGGTTATTGCATTTGCCTCGGGCATGATTATAATCATTAGGGGCATCGATTTAAGCAATGACCCTAGTTACTCACTGGCATTTCATTCACTATCACTAAGGAGGAAATCTCATATGACAACCAAAGCATTATTCATGGGTGCCGCTCTGTCCGGTTTGTTAATTGCCTCAGGATGTGCGCATTCTGCAGACAGTATGTCAGGCTCACAAATGGCCAAAGGCCAATGTCATGGCGTGAATGACTGTAAAGGTAATGGCGAGTGTAAGGGATCCGGGCATGCTTGCGAAGGTAAAAACGAATGCAAAGGTAAAGGATGGGTTAGTATGTCAAAAGCTGATTGCGACACCAAAGGCGGGGAATACATGGCCAAAGGCCACTAATCCAATACCTGGCATTCATTCCTTAATCCCTCCGTCCCTCTTCATGAGAAGAAGCGGAGGGAATCAGGAAACACCTAATTCTTCCATTCACGATCATGCCTATTCGCAATTCTCCAAAACAAACAGATTTCATCTCGCGACCTCAGATTGGGGTTGGCCTTCGTAAGACTCACTACCCCTATCTTGAAACAAAGCCCCAAACGTCGGTTGGCTGGTTTGAGGCCGTGAGTGAGAACTATATGGACTCCGAAGGACGCCCTCTACACATGCTGCAATTGATTCGTGAAGATTACCCAATTGCGCTTCATGGAGTCTCCCTTTCCATTGCATCTGCCGAAGGTGTCCGCCCTGAGTACTTAAAACAACTCAAACAGCTCAAAGATCGTATTGATCCATTTATCATCTCTGATCATCTCTGTTGGACAGGCCTACAAAATGCGAATTTGCATGACCTCTTACCAATTCCGTTTACCGACGAATCCCTACGTTGCATCATCAAGCACGTGGATCAGGTCCAAAACGCTCTCGGCTGTCACATTCTTTTAGAAAATGTTTCGACCTATCTTCAACCCCCTGATTCCACGTATACCGAATGGGAATTTTTGAAAGCCCTTGCCGAACAATCGGGATGCCGACTATTGTTCGATGTGAATAATCTCTACGTCAACGCCAAAAATCATCATTTTGATCCGATCCTGTTTCTCGATGCGATTCCCACTGAGCTCATTGGACAAATTCACCTCGCTGGCTATACCGACATGGGCACGTATTTGTTTGATACGCATTCAAAACCAGTGTATCCAGAAGTTTGGGAATTATTTTCAAGGTTAATCGCCCGAGCCCCCGATGTACCCGTATTAGTTGAGTGGGATGACGACATTCCTGAATTCCCCATACTGGAGGCCGAAGCACAAAAAGCGAGACAAATATGGAACGACCATCATGGGCGTACTGACACTGAGTCAATATCAACAGCTCTTCTCTCAAGCGGCGCATAGGGGAGACCACGAGTCACCTCCTGTCCGCCTGACCTCAGGGATCACGCCAGGGGGAACCTTGTCGATTCCTGACTCGCTAGAAGTGTATCGTCGAGGGTTCATTGTTCGACTGACCGAGTCGTTAGGGGAAATATATGAATCAGTTTGGTGGGTCGCTGGCGATGAAGAGTTTTTCCGACTAGCCAAGACGTTTATCCTCAGTCAACCTTCTGAGGCATATAACCTATCTTCGTATGGCCAAGAATTCCCTGATTTCCTGCAAGCCATGCCTCCGTTTCCCGACCTCCCCTTTCTACCCAGCCTGGCTCGCTTCGAATGGCTATTCAAGAATATTTTTCATTTATCACAACATGAATCAGTCTCTCCTGAAGAAATCCAGCGCATCACGCAAGAAGGCAATCTACAATTTATCTTTGGACCATCGGTCTCACTCTTTTCTGCACCCTTTGCGGTCTATGATCTTTGGAAAGTTCGAGGGACCTGCCATGATGGCCAACCTCCGGTGGAATGGGATCACGAGCAACGTCTTTTACTCTATAAAAAGCGAGATCAAATTTTCGTCAATGAGTTAGATGACGTCGAATATATGATTCTAGAAAATCTGTTAGGTGGGTCCACGTTAGAGGAAAGCCTTACTGACACAGCCAGGCAATATCCAAATCTCGAACAGGAACAGATCTCAAAGCTCTTTCAGATTATCTTTCACACTGGGATCATCCATCGTCTCTCGACCATTTCGGAGAAACCTGGTGCCCCGTGAACGATGCAGGACTTCGTTCCGATAACCCATTCAAACACGGACCCATCTCTTCTCACAGTACGCTACAATTTGGGCAGATTAATGCACCAATCTGCCCATTGCTCCCAGGCTCCCCTTGCGAAATTCTTGAAGAAATTCCTACGTCCCTCTTAATCGACTGCTATCAACGCGATCTTGGATTAGATGTCTCCACCGAATTTGACGATACTGAGATTATCCAACTCTGTCGAGGCTTAGAATCCAACCTGACCTTCTTCCACCCAGCGATCATTGGATCTCAAACCTTCTATCAACAACTTGAGTCATTTGACTGGTATTCCCCCCAGAATAAATTTGAATATGATCGTGCTGCAGAATGTATTCGACCAGGTGACCAGGTACTGGATGTCGGCTGTGGAGTCGGTCACTTTGCTATCCAGATACCTCATGCGCATTATGTAGGACTACGGCCTCAAGGATCGCCTCACCCAAGGATCAAAGAGCAAGAGGTCAAATTTCACACTGAGCACCTTAGCGATCATGCTGCGGCCCATACCGAATATTATGATGCGGTGTGCGCCTTTCAAGTACTCGAACACATAACGGATCCAGTCCTCTTTGCTGAAGAACTACTTCGCTGTCTCAAACCTGGAGGAATTCTGGTATTAGGCGTCCCATCTGCAGAATCATATCTTACTCAACTCACGAACTTAGTCTTAAATGCCCCGCCACATCATGTGACATGGTGGACCGATCAAGCCTTAAGATGCTTGGCATCTCAATGTGATCTTGAAGTGCTCAGCTTAGACCATGCTCCAGTTGAACCTTGGGAACTTCGCCTGTATTGGATGCAACGTCTTTCCTCAGCAATGACAAAATCTTCAAAAACACATTTTACGACTTCAGTGAGTCAACGACTGCTCAACATTGGGGCCTACCTCTCCGCCGGAGTCCTAGAAACCGTAATGACTGCCCCCCCTAGCATATACGGAGCATCAGTCGTCCTTATTGCAAGAAAGCAAAAAAAAACGTGAGCATTGTATCGAAACTACTACTGAGCCTGATCCTCTTGGTTCCTGTCAGTATTGAGGCAGGCAAGCATCCAGCCACAAGCATGAACCCAGAAGGTCAAGTTGAGCCTTCATTGATTTATGTTTCCGATTATTTTGCATTTATGGGAAGGGATGAAACTGGACGAGTGATGTTCGCTCTCGATAATAATCGAGGACGTGATGAAGACCAATGGCAAGCCGAACATTTACTCGTTCTCTTGCACAACGAATCACAAGGATGGGCAAATTTGGAAGGTCAGGGTATATTTGGCAACGTACAGAAACAACTGCGGACACTTCCTAGTTCCCCCTCTTTTCAATTCCAAGGTACACCAGACGCGGGACTCACTATACACAGTCCATCCAATCAACTGACCTTAACAATTTCCCCCATTCCAGAACGACTCTCCCGAACACACCATCTCTCAAAATATTGGATGGGCTCTGCATCTGGAACGTTAGAATGGCAAGGACGAACAATCAAGGGAGTTATTATCTATGAACATCTGAGGATGCCAGACTTTAACCGGCTCAAACACAACTATCCCGACCTTTGGACTGAGTCATATGGCATGTATCTGTGGATAGGCAACGGGAGCAATCACCTGTATCTTCATAGTCAAAAAAATCCAACTCGACTCTCCCCTCTCATTGGCGACCAAGTAGGTTTTAGTGTTGTTGAACATAATGGCGAACAACTGACAAATCTCAAACTCAAGGTTCTCGAAAAACAGCAAGCGTTAGGATTCTATCAATGGCCTTCACGCTTGGAAGGAAGCTGGGAGGATACAAGAGGTGGAGGATCGTTCAACATCCAGGTATCTGATATTACAGTAATATCCAATTTCTTTATCGGTGGCCTGGCAATGGGGATGGTGACTGGAGAGGTTACGCTCAATGGTCAACGACAACCCATTTATGGCCTAGTAGAGGTGCTAAAGTGATCATTCACTTTAAGAATCAACCTCTTACAGAAGAATCATTCTGATTTTTATCCATAAGTACAGAATCGAATGAAACGATTGGTCTATTTCTTAGACATTCAATTATATAGAAAAGTCCCCATATCACTCGATTTTTATTTTTCGTAAATAGGGTTACTCGAAGAAGGAGTCAACATGCTCACTTGGATACAAAAAACGAATCAAGACCAAATCATCAATGGCGATCAAACGTATGACAGAAATGATGTAAGGGGTCTTGATCCTAGCTATATGAGAAGCAAACAAGCCCCAAAGAATCAATCAATTTCTTTTTTCCTAATAAGCACCATCATGCCTCTTTTCTTGCTATTGACCGGATGTGGAACGTTTAGTACATTACCCGATTCCTATCATCCAACCAACCCAATTGCACCCGGCACATTCTCCCATCAACTTTTCGATGAGCTCATGCACCGTCACGTGAAAGATGGGGTAGTCAATTACCCAGACATTCAGTCAGATCTCCGATTAGAAACGTATCTTCGCGAAATCAATCAGCTCGACCCAACAACGCTTCCTACGAGAAACGATCGACTAGCATTTTGGATTAACACCTATAATGCTTTTGCAATCAAGGGAATTGTAAACGGATATTCACCCAAAACAAAATTCGGTCAATATTCGTATTTCGTCGGAGAAGAATATATGGTGGGAGAACAAGAGATAAACCTCTGGTCAATCGAACGAGACATTTTGATCCCACGGTTTCGAGAGCCACGTATTCACTTTGCGATCGTCTGTGCCTCTCGTTCATGCCCAAAACTTCGATCATTTGCCTTTTTGCCTGATCAACTGGATCAACAATTAAATAATAACGCAAGACAGTTTATCAACGATCCCACGAAAAACCGATTTGATCCCGAAAAAAAAGTGGCACATCTCTCAATGATTTTCGATTGGTTTGCGGAAGACTTTGAAGAACATTCTGGGTCAGTTCTCAAATACATCTCACAATTTGTGAATAATCCAACCATCGCTCATGAATTACAGAAATCAAACTACACCATTCAATATCTCGAATATAACTGGAATTTAAATGGAATAAACCCGACCAAACCAATAGCATTCAAAAAAAAACCAAAGATGCATGGAGTAACACAGTCAGCAATGAATACCCAATTCTTTCCCAAATTCAGTCAGGTTAAGGTTCTATCATCAGTTCCACAAAGTATTGTATTGCCTTGAATAACATGATTTCACAGATATTCCGGCCACTCATGAACGTCATACAAGCTCGTCCAGTTGTTGCGGTATTTGAAGTGTGTTTGCGCTGCAACTCGTCTTGCGGCTATTGCGATCTTCCCTTAAATATCGGGCGATACGAAATGACTCGTAAGGAAATCCAAAAGGTCTTTTCCAATCTCTATCAAGACGGACTGCGGCATATCTTTATTCAAGGTGGAGAACCACTGCTGAGAAGAGACCTTCCGGAGATACTAGAAGACCTAAATGCCATCGGGTACGGCTTAACCCTCATTACAAACGGTACGTTATTAAAGCCAACACTTGTATCACGCCTGGCCAAACTTCCCCTGAACATCTCAGTGAGCCTCGATACGTTAAACCAAGAGCGCTATCACCAAATCCGAGGAGCCGATCAACTGCGATTGGTATTAGAGGGCATCACACACCTCAAAGACTATCCGCACCCCAAGTATCTCACCTGCATTGTTAGCGAAGCCAATCGTCATGACGTCATTGAAGTCGTTCGCTTTGCACGCGCTCATGGCTTCATGCCTATCGTTGGCGCCTATCATTGGGACATTGAACAATATGGAAAAGTCGATATGACCTTACAATACCAACGGGCCACTGCCTCTAAAGTCTTTCATTCCTTATTAGAATCCAATGTCATACCACGCGGGTACTTTCGAGAATATGTCCGCGACAATATTAACTGGTTAGAGGGGAAATCATTAGAACCATGCGATGCAGGTCGATACAGTCTCTCCATCGATGCCTCTGGAAATGTTGCGCCATGCCTGGCGCTCAAATCAGCAGGAAATCTACTCGAATCTTCGTTAAGTGATATTCTCACACGGTTCAATCGTACCCACATTCAAGAATGTTCAGACAAGTCAACGTGCAACCTACTCTGTAGCCGTGTCGTCGGATCAACACTTCGCCACCCGACTCGGTTACTCACACCACGTAAGATCAAACCAATGTCTATGTAACATGCCTATACTACTCAACACGAACGAACAACGCCCTCTCGCCAGACTGTTACAGTTCATTGAACTAGGTGAACACATTGCGCATGAGTGCGCTCACTCACAAGCTGAATTGGCTCCAGATCGTGGCACTCATGATTTCTTGAAGAAACAAGCTAGGCAGGAAGCCATACATGCCCACACGTTTCATACTGCCATCAAATGGATTTCACCTCGACACGTTGGCCCTTCGCCTTTCACTCAACCGTTTCGCCACTATCAACACCTCATTGAGTCAGCTCTGAATCGTGGCGACTTTTATGAAACCATTTTAGCTGAACAAGTCATTCTGGAAGGTCTTGGGGAGGTCACACTCAATAAACTAGAGCGCGGACTGTTGAAACGACAAGCTCCATTCCAACGAATGCGGCGAGTTTTTTTACAACAGGAAGAAGCCCATCATGGTTTTGGAATGAGAATTCTCGAACGAGCTCTTGCGAAACAGGACATCTCGGAAAGCTATCTACAAGAACGGGCTCATGACTACCTAACGTTAGCAGAATCCATGGTGACAACGGGCCAAGAACTACTCATTGCCATCACCGAAGACCCCGATTGGTACCTGACAGAGTTTCATGCAACCTTACCTGATTGGCTCACCCCTTCATCTTCATATGCGGTCACCTAAGCAGCGCTTAAAGACAAAAGACACCTTATGATTTGGATCGTCATCCCAACATTGAATGAAGAACTGGCTTTGCCAGCCACGCTTCATGCCGTATTCAACCAATCAGGTGAATATACCGTTGTGGTCGTTGATGGAGGCAGTACAGATCGTACGCGTGACATTGCCAACGACGACCCACGTATTACATTATTGACATCACCAAAAGGTCGAGCGGCTCAAATGAATCGAGGTGCGGAACATACGAGAACCCTCGGTCGCTCTCCCGATGATTGGCTCCTATTTCTTCATGCCGATACAATTTTACCTGTTCATGCAATCCATGACTTACATCGCTTACACGCACAGCCTACCTGCCAGGCTGGAGGCTTCACCCATCAATTTTCTGGAGATGACTGGAGACTTCGATTGATTTCTTGGCTGGATAACTTTCGCTGTTCTAGGTCACATATCATCTATGGTGACCAGGCAATGTTTGTGCGACAAGGACTATTCGAACGCATTGGGGGTTTTCCGCTACAACCCATATTGGAAGATGTAAAATTTGGAGATACACTCTTGAAGCATACGGTTCCTCACCTACTTCCCTCTCATGTGGTGACAGATGCCCGCAAGTTCCTCAAAATGGGAGTTTGGAAAAGTTTGACTCGAATTTTTTTGATCATCTTACATGTTGAATACGGACTCCCGACTCTCACTCCTTCTTTTTTTCAGGATATTCGTTAGTGACGACAAGAGCACTCTCAATACTCCCCGACATAATGCTCCGCCCTCCGGTTCTCACCGTTTCACTACACTATAATAAACAATAAACGAGCAAGTCATTGCTTAACTTTAATCAACGGACAATACATTTAAAGACAAAGTCGACTCTGCACTTTTCTGTGGATCAGGGACAACAGAGATAATACAACCTGACTTGAACTTCTGAATCCAGGAAATTTCTTTTTTATCACCAAACAATTCCTCAAAAAACTTAAGAAATTAGAAGTGGGTAGCCGAATAGAACGCTAACAAGACAATGGCTATAAACTCAGACATGAACTCGGCAAATGACTTTCTGACCTTTCTCCGTGACTTTGATGACATGGACTTGAATCGGTATACCTGTTTTTCTGGAGAGTTCCGAGATCAGCGTCTCGAAGCTGGAGCGATGGCGGAAGCTGGATTCTGGAATACGATTGTCAATCTCTGTATTGACGAACGGTTACGTCGTGAAGGGGAAGTTCGTCGATTAGAATATATGTACCGCACTGGATGCGATCCAGATGAAGAGGACTATCACTCCTAAGACCCACCCCGAACATCTCCTCTCGTTACTTCTTCAATACCGCTAATCGCTCACTGGCCCTTTTCGCCCAATCACTATCAGGACTCACCTGAACAATGTGTTCATAGAGTTCCATGGCATGGACTTGATTGCCTTGTTTTTCTTCAAACTGTGCCGTGTCAAATATCTGCTGAGGATCTTCACCACAGCCCCAAAGCCCGAGCCAACAGACGCACAAAACCATACTCAACCGTTGAGCCCAGATTATTCTTCTCATATGAGACCTCCCCAAGTCAGAGTCCTTGCTCTGTTCAGCAAAGACGGAAAAAGTAAAGATTTTAGAGGTAGTCTACCGATAATACTGTCATGACGTCTTCATTATAACATGTTGATACCTCCATCATAATATAGGATTACTATGAATGCTGTACAAGACTTAGCCCAATCCTTAAAAAGCTTCGATGACTGTGAGATTCGAGTCTATACCCGATTCGCGACCGAATGGCGTGACCAACGACTGACCGAAGGTTCATCCGAAGAAGTTGCCTTTTGGAATGCCATCGTGTCGATGTTACTCGAAGAACGTCAACGACGATCCTCTGAAGTCAGACGATTAGAAGCCATGTATCAGACTGGCAAAGATCCATCACTCATGCACAGTGACGATGATGAGCTCGATGACTTTATAAGAGATTTCCCAAGCTTCTAACCCCTTCCCCTTTCTTTTCATCGAACCTTCTCTTTAAATAGTCCTGACTTCCCTCGAATCAGTAGGACCGCCTGGCCCTCCTCTGTATCCTTCGATCACATGAATCCAATTAGGATCATTTCCATGCGTGGATATCCACGCATGCCCATCAACCCTCCACTCACCACGAAACGATCCACTCACGAACAAACTCCGTAAGCTATTGTAATTTATATGTTTTTTATTTTTTTATCCGTGGCACTGCCATTGCTCTAATCAACTCGCATAACGGTCAAGCTGGTCATTCCTCGGAAAGGAGGTGCATTGAGAGGAAAATGAAACAAGAGGAAGATCAGCTCTTGAGGGATGTGAATGATCACAATCTCTGACCTTATCACACGGGTAATCAGCAGACATTTTACAACACCTACTGGAGGATCTCATGAAACATCAAACAGACAAGCACAACGACCACACACACACAAACTCTGCCCAACAATCAGATGCTGCCCCTTCTTATAAAGAAGCAATCTGGCTCGGGACTGGCCTCTTATGCTTAACCCTTAGTATTGGAGGAATGCTTATGATATCAGAAGATGAGCCCTTGCATGCCAAGACAGCAAAACCTGTTGATATGCAACAGGTCACACAAGCGTTCACACCTCCGTTGATTGAGGACCCAGCTAATAGTGATGAAGCTTCTATTCTGGCATCTGCGACATTAGTTTCATTTGAACAAGAAGTCTTAGCTTCCCAGGACATCACTTCAGCCAATGAAGTCAATGTCTATTTTGGATTTGATCAATCCTCACTTTCCGAAGGTGCAAAGATCAGCATCCAAGAAAGATTCGATGATTTCAAAGAGAATCAGGAATGGAATATTACCGTACAAGGACATGCCGACCAAACAGGCTCAGATACATACAATCAAACCTTAGGCCTTCGACGGGCCAATGCCGTAAAAGCCTACCTGACAGCCCAAGGCATTGAAGAATCTTTGATACAAACTGAGAGTCTAGGATCACATGTCAACGTCTGTGCGGAAGACTCAGAAGAATGTTCCCAAAAGAATCGACGCGCACATATCGTCGTGACACCTCAGCAATTATCCGCTTCGGTAGAGGAACCACTGGGTACGGAATCTGTAAAGACCGAGTCAGAAGACCTCATGCCAGTCGAATCAGCCATGACAGACCATCCGCTCTTAGAGGAACATGCTGTCAACACGACCACTCTACTCTCCGAAACAGTTGAAGTGCTTCATCCCATCGAATCAACTGTTGTCACAGAATCCCTCTATTAAGAGCTACGCAGAGGAGCTGTGAACTGACATCATGGTCAGCTTCACAGCTCCGTCGTACACCGGCGACAAAAGGATAAGAATCATGGTTCGAACACAATTCGGAAAGGTATTAGTTATGGAAAGAGACAGAGATGTCATCTCATATTTTTTACGCATATACATCATCACCGTCTTCGTCATATTTGTGCCTTCCCTTTCTTATGCAAATACAGGCCTATCAGAGGACATTCCTTCCACCAACGATGTCTCTCAAGGAACGTTACTATTGCGGTCCACTTCCCAGAATACCGTGTCTCCCGCCCCATCTCTCCACACCAATGTCCACATCACAATAACTGGCCTTATCGCAAGAACCACTGTTCAACAAGAGTTTGAAAACCCCGGATCCGATTGGGCAGAAGGTATCTATGTATTTCCGCTACCGGAGACAGCTGCCGTCGACCACCTGCGCATGCACATCGGCGAACGAATGATAGAAGGCATGATTCAAGAACGGACTGAGGCAAAAAAGACATACAACAAAGCGAAACAAGAAGGCCGGCGAGTCAGTCTTATCGAACAAGAACGACCCAATATGTTTACAACCTCTGTAGCGAATATTGGGCCCAAGGAACGCATCACGATCGAAATTGAATATCAAGAAACAGTCACCTATGACCAAAGGGAATTTTCTCTACGCTTTCCTATGACTGTTGGACCTCGATATGCCCCTGGTTCTCAGGACACCATTCACGAACATATCAAAGGTGTTGACGGACGTGGGTGGGCAAGAAATACCAATCAAGTCCCCGACGCTTCTCGCATCACCCCACCCGTTCAGCATCCTGATCAAACCCAACAAAATTTCATCACACTCACAGTTGATCTCGCGCCAGGATTTCCGCTCGCGGACTTTTCTTCAACCTATCATGAGGTCCATCATTCCATAACAGACCAGGGCATACTCAACATTACACTCAAAAACAAGCAAGTCCCTGTCGACAGGGACTTTGAATTAACATGGAAACCAAAAAGTGAAAATGCCCCTCAAACCGCGGTTTTTACTGAGCAGCACAAAGGAAGCACATACACGATGGCGATGCTGATCCCCCCAATACATGCTGCGACGGATCTCAATACATTGCCACGTGACGTGACATTTATCATCGATACATCAGGCTCGATGCATGGACTATCCATTGAACAATCAAAATTGGCTTTACAGCGAGCATTGACTCGTCTCACCTCGCAGGATCGATTCAACATCATTCAATTTAATAATGTGACACAAACCTTGTTTTCTTCTTCTCAGGCAGTTACTTCACGAAATATTCACAAAGCCACACAATATATACACAGTCTAGTGGCCGAAGGAGGAACCGAAATATTACCCGCACTCCAACGAGCATTGAAAAACTATGATACAGAGAGCTATCTACACCAAATCATTTTCATAACCGATGGGCAAGTTGGAAACGAAGAACAACTGTTTCAAGCCATCCAACAAGACCTCAGACACACACGCCTCTTTACTGTGGGCATTGGCTCAGCACCAAATAGCTACTTTATGAGAAACGCGGCAAAATTCGGCAGAGGGACGTTCACCTATATCGGAAATGCCTCTGAAGTGCAGAAGACCATGGATTCTCTCTTCGAAAAGCTCGAACATCCCGTCATCACCGATATCGCAGTAGAACTTCCAGAAGAATCTCAGGTCGAAGTAGTTCCTACACGAATACCAGACCTATATATCGGAGAACCAATACTTGTCGTAATGCGATCAACAAAACTTCTCAAGCAAGTCAAAATAACAGGTAGAAGTGGGACAAGAAACTGGGATACCACCCTTTCCCTGGATGATATTCCTCAACGCCAAGGCCTTGCTGTCTATTGGGCTCGAAAAAAGATTACGGCGCTCGTGGATTCTGACATGAAACGTGGAGAAAACCCTGCGATACGAAAACACATCACGGACATTGCATTGACCCATCACCTGGTGAGTCGCTATACGAGTCTCGTCGCGGTTGATGTCACTCCAAGCCGATCATCAAATCAACCATTCTCTACTCACACAATGAAAACACATCTTCCCCATGGTCAAGATTACACCGCAATCTTTGGTCTCGCTGCCGGTGCCACGCCGGGCCCCTGGCATCTTTCTTTAGGCTTACTCCTACTTCTCGTAGCGGGTGCCAGCTATCAATGGACAAGAATTTGCACATGAACAGACCATTCCAAATAGCGATGCTCTCTTGTATTTTCCTCATTGGAATATGGCACACAGGACATGGCAGTTGGATATACCTAAAGGCAGAACTCGCCCAGTATCTACTTGAGAAAGCCTGGGGCAGAACTCTAGAGGGAAACCAACAAGTCACACCATGGCCATGGGCAGATACATGGCCAATCGCAAAACTGATCATTCCACGACAAAATATTGAGATGTACGTACTCTCCGGAGCAAGCGGACGGACGCTGGCGTTTGGACCAGGGCATGTATCCAGCAGTGCCCTACCCGGAATAAATGGAACGACTATCTTTAACGGTCATCGAGATACTCATTTCAAGTTTCTCCAAAATATTCAAATAGGAGACATCATGAATATTGAACGATCCAACGGACAAACCATCCGATTCAAGGTACATAACATGAATGTTGTCGATGCGCGTCATACGATCATTCGTCATGATAACTCCCACTCACAACTTGTCCTCATAACTTGTTACCCATTTAATGCTATCACCGGAGGAGGGCATTTGCGATATATCATAAGTGGAAGTCGGCAATACTCATAAATTAGCGCCGACAAGGGGCGGACTTCAGAAATAAGGGTAGAATCATCTCGTGATGAGAAATGTTGGTACCGATATCAATCACAAATAATTAAGATCACAACTTTGGGGTCGATCGGAATGCTGAGATGAGAGTAATAAGGATGATATCGTGACACATTACGGCAGGGCAGGCAAATTCAGGGCATCTTCAACTGAAGCCACAGTAGGAATAATGCTGTGGATACATAAGTCTCTCAGCAGTCTATCGACAAGACTAGATTGATTAGTCAAGGTAAATCGAATGGAAGATTTCCCTAGTCGACGGAAAGTCGCAACCAATCGGCCGACTCCACCACTATCAATGAACCCGGTGTGACTCAAATCTAAAATGATGTGAGCTGGGTGGGTCTCTTCGGCTTTCGTGAGGGCATCGTCAAATTTCCTCAGAGCCGAAAACTCTAACCGACCATGAACAACTAAGACTATCGCCGTTCCTTCAACACTTTGAACAACATGCATCATGCACCGCCTTCCTATTCGAAAACAGGTCTATTCATCCTGTTCATCAATGGGAATGGTTATGTTTGAACACTGACAAGACCCTTAGGGCTTTATCCTACAACATCATTTCCAATAAAGGAAGATATCCAACAAAATCATACTATTCACTAGACTAAAGTCTAAGGCTCACCAGCATTGTCATATAAGGATCCACCTCACCAATCTCCACCAATCCGACAATTAACGCAAAATGATTTTAATGAACTCGAATAATAGAACTTTCCTAACATACTAAAATCCAAAACACTGAGTCAGGATCAATCTCAGTCCTCATGATCTTGCATATCAAATACAACAAAGAAGAATTCCTATCGCTCATGATACTTCAGGCGAAATATTGCAAAGAATAAGGGCCATAGAGAAAAACTTCACATAGATACTTCCGCGGACACATCTACCTTCTTTTTTTTAACTCTTTTTCCATTAGGCGATCTCTCACCCTCCTCCTCCTTCCATCAATAATTCAGCTTCCATTGTGTTAGCAAAATGGAAAATTATTTTTCATTCACAATAAATAAAGAACTTACGAGTGTAGGCTTGCCCCTTCAAACAAAGATCGGCATGTTGCCATGGGCCTTCATCGCGTTCATATAAATTCTTCATTGCCCTCACATAAGTTCTCTTCGCTGTCACACATTAATGTGTAATCTCAACAACTTTCGAGAGTTTCCGATTTACTCAGAACTAATAAATGGAACACGGAACGCAGATTGCTTAGTGCTATTCGAACAGCGAATGCGAGGAGTGCTTCCACTCTCACCAGCAGAATCAATTCGGAACGTTCACCAAGGTTGTCGTTTTAACTTGAGAGGAATTTCCATGAACAGAAGACAGAATCGTCTTATCACATTGATTGGGGTATGCGTGTTTCTTCTCGTACCCTTTGCCTATGGTGCAGACAACAAGGAATCTCTAACCAAAGATCAACCTTTTGAAATTCTGCATTATGAAACTCTTCCACCGATGACATTGAATGCACAATCCCAAGATACATCTGAAGAACAGAAAAAAGGACCTTCATGGAAATGGTCTTTTGAAGCATTCGGCAAGATGTTTCATGCCACCTTAGAGGCAAACAATCGACTCGTGGCTCGCCTTCCACAAAACCAACGAGAGAGAATTACATCCCGCTACTCTCTCTACCGAGGTCAGTTAGATGGGATACCTGATTCCTGGGTTCGTCTCACGAAGATCAGTGGAAAATGGTCGGGCATGATTTGGGATGGAAAAGAAATCTATGTTATCGATTCAATGCAAGTCATGGCATCGTCATTAAGCATCACTCCCTCTTTAGAACATTCGGCTCATGGTATCTACCGCCTCTCTGACACGAGAGACCTTGGAACAACCTCCTGCGGGGTTGGTGAGCCCGGCTCTCCATCCGCCCCCATCACAGATTACCAAGAATTATTAGATGAACTCCGTGACAGAGTCCCTGCAAACGCTGAAGGCGCTTCCTCTAACCTGGATATGGCCATCGTCGCTGACACTCAGTTTGTGCAAGGACAACAAAGCCTTGGCACAGCCGCTGACGCGGCAGTCATCGCACGAATGAATGTGGTAGATGGAATTTTCTCGGAACAAGTTGGTGTACAGCTTAGCCTGGTAGAAATTCACGAGCTTACTCAAAACGGATCGCTCACCTCCAACAATGCCAGTACATTACTCAATCAATTCAGCAATTTCACAACGGACGCCACCTTCAATCATCCGGGGCTGGCTCATCTCTTCACTGGACGAGACCTTCTTGGCAACACAATTGGCATCGCCTTCCTACGATCGCTGTGTAGCGCAAGCACAGGTATTGGAGTAGATCAGATCCGTGGAGGAGGCACCTCTGGTGCCTTGGTGATTGCCCATGAAATTGGTCACAACTTCGGGGCTCCTCATGACAATCAAGGAGGCTCTGCCTGTTCAGGCACACCAGGAACATTCCTGATGAATCCCTCTATCAATGGGAGCGATCAATTCTCACAATGCAGTGTCACCCAGATGCAACCCACCATTAACGCGGCATCCTGCGTCACGGTCATCGACCTCACGCTCACAGATGTTCGAATATCCATCCCAAGCAGTCCACTCTCAAGACCAGTCGGACTGCCCTTTGACTACACAGTCGAGGTACAGAATTCGGGATCGCTCATCGCCAACAATGTCAATGCGACCGTGAACGTCCCGACAGCACTCACAATCAACAGTGCTACGGTTGAAAACCAAACCTGCCCAGTAAATGCTGGCGGGCAAGTCACATGCAACCTCGGGAATTTACCCAACGGGCAAGATCGTACGATTACCTTGAACCTTCAAGGCGTCACGGCTGGGAGAGTCACGGTCAATGCGCAGCTCACGGCTGCCAACGACCAAAATCCACAAAATAATAGTACCCAAGGCATCATTAATCTGGCAGTCAGTGGTCCATCAGTTGAAATTACATCTCCGCAGGATGGGGCTACCTTGTCAACGGAATCTGCCATTGCTTTTGAGGGTCAGGCCTCGGATGGCGAAGATGGAGATCTGACGAGTGCCATTACCTGGACTTCCAACCTAGATGGAGCAATTGGCACTGGCGGCAATATATCGGTGTCTTTATCGGCCGGGACTCATCGCATCACGGCCTCTACAACCGATCAAGATAACAATAACTCAACAGCCGTAATTACGATTACGGTCATAAATGGTGATATTGGGGCAGTTCTGTTTGAATCAAATTTTAATGGGGGAGCAGACGAATTTTCCTATGCAGATGATGCCTTCCGAAGCACGAATCAACCCAACTTTGCCGATGGCACCCATGAGGCCAATCAAGGCTTTACCGGAGGAGGGCTTCGAGTGCAATTGGGCGGGCTCAATAACGCCGACATCCTTAACATGTCGGGTGGATGGACTCGCTCATTCACTGTACCTACAGCTAGTGAGGTCACACTCACACTTCGCTACCGACTGACTCAAACGTCTGAGTATGAAAGTGATGAAATCAGTCAAGCTCTGCTGGCCGTAGATGGAACATTGGTTGGCGTTGATGCGAACGACTTCTTAGCGCAGATTATTGGAAACGGAAATGGAGGACCAGCCCAATCCACCGGCTGGGTCCCCTTGGCGATTCCATTAGGATCCTTATCAGCAGGACAACATACCATTACCATTGGTGGATTCAATAACAAGAAAACATTCAATAATGAATCAACTGAAATCTTGATTGACGATGTCGTTGGAAGAAGAGCCAGCGCTCCACCACCGCCGCCGCCTCCCCCACCACCACCGCCACCGCCACCAACTGATGTCATCATTGACGCATCATTTGATACCAATGCTGATGGCTTCACGTTTGTCGATGATGCCTTCCGAAATACATCCCAACCAAACTTTGCGCGAGGAGCTCATCAACCCAATGGAGGGTTTGTGGGAGGAGGACTTCAAGTTCTTGTGGGCGGCCTCAACAATGCGGACATACTGAATATGTCAGGTGGTTGGCGTCGAACATTTACATTGCCTACTACCCGACAGCTCACAGCAACCTTCCGATATCGACTGACACAGGCCAGGAATTACGAACCTGATGAATTCAGTGAGGCCCTGCTCACCATTGACAATCAATTAGTCGGTCCTGCAGGCAGTCAAACGATTGCACGAATCACCGGAGACGGGAACGGCGGGCCGAATCGTGGAACCGGATGGGTCATAGCCACAGTGAATCTCGGAACGCTAGCACCAGGAGCTCACACGATGACGATAGGTGGGTTTAATAACAAGAAAACATTTAATGATGAAATTTCTCAAATCATGATCGACGACGTTGTTGTTCGTTAATGAAAAAAGTTAGGAAACATATCAGATGACAATTCTCAGAAACATTATTTCCCTGATATTGATTGCAGTCACCATAGGAATCCTAGGATTCCCTGAGCCAGGGTTACCCCACGGCACGATGATCGTACCTCCAAGCCGGGTTCACGAATGTCGTTTTAATGGAAGTCCGGAAAACCACCAAGATCCTGCTTGTCGAGCGGCGGTGGAGCTAGGTGGCACACAACCCATGTATGACTGGAATGGAGTCCGACAAGGTGATGCAAATAGTCAACATGAGTCGATCATTCCAAATGGCCAACAGTGCAGCGGTGGGAACTCCACCTTTCGAGGCTTGGATGTATTACGGGCTGATTGGCGTACCACGCCCATTGCGCCAGATGCGAGTGGGCAATTTGAATTTGTCTATACCGCTACGGCCCCACATGCAACGAAGGATATGATCTTCTATGTCACACCCGAAGGGTTTGATCCAACGCAACCCCTACAATGGGGGGAGCTAGAAGAGTTTTGCCGCCATGGACAGGTCCCTCTCGAAACTATCCAAGGGGGCGGACGAGGATACCGCATGCGCTGCAATTTACCGCAGCGCACCGGGAAACATGTCATCTTTCATATCTGGCAACGCTTGGATAGCCCGGAAGCGTTCTACTCATGTAACGATGTCGAGTTTATGGGAGGGCCTGTCGATAACGACTTGCGAGAGATCGGCAGAATCACTGCGATGGAAGATCTTCAAGTCAGAACGACCGTAACCTTCCGACTCTTTAATGAGTCCTCCGCAGATGTAGGAAATATTCAATTAATCTTAGAAGACGGCCAAAGCAGTCGTACGCAATGGCCATTCCTCCTTGCCCAAAGAGTTAATGCCACCTCAAGCCTCGTTCAAGTTGGAGCTCTGACAGCAGACGGTCGCGTGGAACCCACACAACTCCTCAATGGCAATAGAGTCTTCACGGATGCACAACAGCAGCTGAGCTTCGTCATTGATAAGGAGGCCCCAGATGTTGGGCCAGATAATCCAGACGGTGGACCCGACGGAGGACCGGATGACAATCCCGATGGTGGACCAGATGGGGGACCAGATGGGGGACCTGATGCCCCCCTTCCTCCCGTAAACTTTACCTATCCAACTGGCATTGGAAACTATCATCCTGGAACAGGCTTAGCTTGGGAAGAGGCATGGGCTCTCACTCAATGATCTGATCGACTCTAAGACTAATCTTTGAAAAATATGTTCCATTCTCTTCAACAACATTTCCTACCCGTGCAATAGACACGTGACTGAGAGGTTGCTCTCCAGCAACCTCTCAGGTTTTTCTATATTTCTTCTCTTAACATCAGAAAAAGGTAGTGAACATCCTTAGTACATTCCGTATGACGGATCCTTCAATGAACGGGGACTCGCATTCAAAAGCATTCAGTAGAAACCATTAAATAATCTTATCTCTACTTTTAACATGCAAATATTTCATTTGATGACATATCTGAGGAAACTCAACCATTTTCCGCTGGAGAGCCACCATGATTCAGTCTCTATGCTCAGATGGAATAGAGCTTGCTTCTGTGGCATTCGACGTTCATCGTGCGGCTTTATAAATCACCATTCATATTTTATTTGCGCTCCACATACACATCATGCATGTGGAGCACTGGAGGTATTTATGAACACACAGTGTCGATTGAGTACTCATGTTTTTGGACTCATGATTCTCTATACTCTGACTCTCCCTTTTCATACGGCTGCCCAGGAAACCGACATCACACAAGCGCCAAACTCACTCAACGCTGGCATTCAGAAATCACTGGAAGAGCAAATCGGCAATGGGCGAGGCGACGTAGATACTCAAGGGTCATCTCTGTACATCATGAATCGTGATCCATTTCGTTCGATTCGTCGAGGACGGAATATCTTCCAACGAAAATTCACCGTCGCTCAAGGATTTGGACCACGAACTGGAGATGGACGTGGGGATATAGAAACTGAAGGATCTATCGGAGCAGGGCTCGCTGACAGTTGCGCCGCATGCCATGGACGGCCACGTGGCTCAGCTGGATTTGGCGGAGATGTGTTTACACGTCCCGATAGTCGAGATGCTCCTCATCTATTCGGACTCGGTATTGTCGAAATGCTTGCAGACGAAATTACGACTGACCTGCGGTCCATCAAAAATGCCGCAGTCAGTCGTGCACAACAAACAAACCGACAAGTGGTAGCACGACTAGAAAGTAAAGGCATTCGCTATGGACGAATCAAGACTTTGCCAAATGGCACCGTCGATACGTCCAACGTCAAAGGCGTGAATACGGATCTTCGAATTCGTCCATTTTTCCATGAAGGCAGCACGATTTCAATTCGTGAGTTTGTCGTTGGAGCACTAAATGCAGAAATGGGTCTTGAAGCCTTTGATCCTGACTTAACAAAGGCCGTGGCTGGAGAGAAAGTGAGAACTCCCGCTGGAATGGTACTCGATGGGTCCATCGATGCAATCGAATCACCCCCTGCCACCAGCGAAAATGATGATCCCGATCTTGACGGAGTCGCCAATGAAATCCCAGTCAGCTTAGTCGATCATCTAGAGTTTTATCTGCTCAACTATTTTAAACCTGCCACGTATCGCCAAACAGCTCGTGTCAAGCAAGGTCGCAAAATCTTCAAGCAAATTCAATGTACAGGTTGCCATATTCCTTCTCTGACAATCGAGCAGGATCGGAGAGTGGCTGATGTCGAAACAGTCTATAATCGACAACGAGGCATATTTAATCGACTCTTTGCCACCGCGAAAACACTAACTCAAGAACAGCCAGATTCGGGAAATCCTCCAATTCAAGAAGCAGTCAAAAGTTCATTTCTTGTGAAAAACATCTTCGCTGATTTCAAGCGACATGACCTTGGAGCAAATTTCTGGGAACGAAATTTTGATGGAACAATCACAAAAAAATTTATGACCGAACCTCTTTGGGGAGTAGGATCGACGGCCCCATACGGTCATGATGGTCGAAGCATGAATCTCTGGTCAGTCATCATGCGTCATGGCGGTGAAGCCCAATCATCACGAAACCAGTTCGCACGATTATCAGACAATCAACAGTCGAAGATGATTGAGTTTTTACAATCTTTAGTCTTGTTCCCGCCTGATGACACCGCATCAAACTTAAATCCAGGGAATTCCAATGCCGTTGACTATCCCCAAAACGGACATGGGAATATAGCGTTACCGAAGCTGTTTAATAATCCGAACGATCTTGAATAACAAGGAAGCTACTACATTGATCAGACACGAGACTGGCGGTTGGCTAACATTGCCAGCCGCCTGACTTCGACAATACGAATGTCAGAAGCAACCTTGAGAGTTCCTAGTATAGCCCCCCAACATTTCATAATAGCTCCTGAAATAACAGTCTCTTTGCTCCTCGCCAGGTTCTAGAAACGCTTGTCCTTGATTTCCCTCTACTCTCACGAGTAGATTTCCATCCCATCATACGATACAGTTTGCTTACCAGATCATATTTTTCATTTAGGTGATACGCTACATATGACCGAGATAGAATAAAACTATCACGTATTTTCGTATTATCAATTGGAAACCCTACGATTCATAGATCTATTGTAAAAAGGAGACAGCATGTTTGTCACCAATATTGAAGATGTACCTGGGAAGACTATTACAGTCTGTCATGGGATTGTTTCAGGCAGCACAGTTCGAGCAAAACATATGGGACGGGACATCATGGCAAGTCTCAAGAATATTTTTGGAGGGGAACTTAAAGGCTACACGGAACTCTTGGGTGAATCACGAGAACAAGCCATTGAACGCATGAAGGCACAGGCTCTACAAATGGGAGCAAACGCCATCGTCAATGTCCGTTTTTCCACATCATCAGTCGCTGCAGGGGCAGCGGAAATTTATGTCTACGGAACAGCCGTAAACGTCGAGTAAGCGATGGCCATTTCCATAAAGATCCGGTTTATACTGTGTGATGCCGCGAAATATACGTTAAGAACAGATTGGTTCATGATTTGAAGGATATACAATAGTATGGAAAATATTGCCGTTATCGTCATCCTGGTTTCATTGGGATATTTCTTTGGCAGAATGGCTGAAAATAAACATTATCAATCCATACGAGAACGAGAACAGGCCTTTCTCTCATTACCCACCACGTCGACCAAAAAACCTATGGGAAACATTGACCATATCAGTCATGTTCAACTGGTACATGGAAATGTTGTCATTTCAGTTGACTATTTCAAACGATTTCTGGCAACACTCAGAAACATCTTTGGCGGCCCGATTCAAGCCTATGAAACACTCCTGGACCGTGCAAGACGAGAAGCCGTGTTACGTCTCAAAGAAAGTTGCCCGGATGCCAATCAAATTATTAACCTCCGCCTCGAAACATCTTCAATTTCAAAAGGGGACAGCGAACGTATAGGATCGGTTGAAGTCCTAGCTTACGGAACAGCCATCTACCATCAGGACAGCAATGCTCAGGCTCCCATCCTGTGAAGTACCAACCTTCCTTACCTGAACACAACGATAACGTTTCCCATCACCACCCCGTTCGTGAATTCGTCATTCTGATCTTTGGTGTCGTTGGCCTAGTCGTGATTAGTTTTTTGATACTCGGGTTATTCGTAGACCAGGCGGTTAACTATATTTCGCCAGAAGATGAAGCACAGTTATTCGCCAAGGTTGATCTAAGCGGTGCATTTGGCGATGAGGAGTCGTCTACAACACAGGAGCTTCTGCAACAACTCATTGATTCACTTGGACGATGTCACAATATTTTATTTCCTCTTACCGTTCATCTCATCAAGTCAGAAGACATCAATGCCCTGGCCTTGCCAGGTGGTGACATTGTCATTTTCTCAGCATTACTCAAGCAACTACCCTCCATCAATGGCCTCACCTTCGTCTTAGCTCATGAATTGGGACATTTCAAGAACCGAGATCACCTTCGCTCCATGGGACGTGGGCTCGTCTTAGCTGCGCTTATTACCTATTTCGCAGGTGCTAACTCTGACGTCTCACAAATGCTGGCATCGTCCATGACGCTTGGACAAACCAAATATTCTCAAAGCCGAGAGAGCAAAGCCGATGAGACAGCTCTCGATATCCTGAATTGCTACTATGGGCATGTAGGGGGTGCAACTGACCTCTTTGAAACGCTTCAACAAGAAGAGGAAGGATCAGGCTCAGAGCTATTTCATTATTTTGACAGTCATCCGGAAATTCAAAAAAGAATTGAGATGATCCATGCACTAAGCAAGAAACAAGGTTATCAAGTAGGTGAAACTCAACCCTTAAATGATCACTTTGCTATCCAAGACACTCTTTAATGGAAGAAATAACTCCCCCTTATACAGACTCTGTAATTCCACACGTCCGATGTGAGGGGCTTGTTGTTCATGACGACTCTCAATTTTAAACTTTGCCGGCAATCCCATTTTTTTCATTAAGTATTGGGCTAACTCCACTCGAGAGATCGCACGTGTTGCTGAAATGTGACGTATGCCGACTTCAGGACTATGAGCCAGAGCCATCACTCGCACCACTAATTCACGCATCCACACCACGGAACGATACTCATCCTCAATGATCGTGACCGGTAAACTTTTCTGAGTACGATACCGAAGCCAATCCCAATGGCCCGTTCGGCCATCGGGCGAATCACCTATTCCGAGGCCAGTCCGAATCACTAACGAACCGGCTCTCTGTAGCACTCGTTGCTCAGCTTCCACCCGTGTTCGACCATACATACTAATAGGACAGGGTGGCGACTCCTCATGGTAGATCCCATCACCACCAAACACATGATCCGATGATACATAAACTAACCGAGTCTTATCTGGTAACACAGCCATTACACGCTCAACATGCTGGACATTGACTTCGTTTGCCCAATCTGGAGACGACTCACATTTCGTCACATCACACACCGCATGACAGTACAACAGAAGATCTGGGTTGGTTCGTTCAAAAATCTCTTGAATCCAATTGGAATCCTCCAGCTTCAAAGCAGGCCAAGATCGTACAGGTTTTGAGCGATTACCCGGTGAAATATACGGTTGAACAATATCCGGAAAAAGCCTGGCAAGATGAAAGCCCAACAGTGATGTGGCACCAAAGAGAAGTATCGAACAAGTCATAGATTGATTAGTCCAAATCTGATCAAAGAGACAATGTCAGGTCCAAGCATGCACTATTAAAAAGCAGATGTTCAACCATCTCAATCTATCACTCTTAATAGGTAACATTTTGGGGAAATTTAATCACTGACCGTTTGGGTGCGCCTTCTTACATGCATGTATAATTTCTCATCACCATGAGCGAGATTTGAACATTTCAATACTACGATTTTTCTCGTGAATACAAATAAGCCGGGAAGGCGCAGCACAACCCAATAGTGAGATTGAGGACGATGAATACATATGGTTTCGGACCATCTGATTCGTTAACTTCTCGAAACATAAATAACCAGAAGAAAAAGGATGCCAGAAGAAGATCTGCGCTGAAACCAGCAGCAGCACCATTGACAAAAAGCGCAGAGATAAACGCAGAGACGTTCAACCCTTCGGCCTGGATGAACCCGAAAAAGAAAAAATACGGGACAATAGCACCCAAGATAGCGAGGAATAGATAGAGTTTCTTCATAACCTCTCCTTTATTGTGAACGCAACCTAGAGCGAGCCTGCCCAATCAGGCAATAGTTTACCGGCATTGGGTCACACTATGCATACGAATTGAGTCTTCGCTTTCATTTGCCTCTCACGTTTGAGCTTAGGCGTTTCTCTTTGAGGTTCCCTGCATCGAGGTTATACGTCCTTGATAAACCCAAATCCTGTCCAGCTTAGGCCAGGAGTGGCCATGCTCCCCTGTCCCAAGAGTTGTCAAAAAAAAGTGAGCCGACAAATGGCTCTTGCATGGAAATTTCCAATGTCGGGAAAGGAAGTCATCAATCTGTATCCAGATCAAGCATATTATAGGCAAAGCTCTCCAAGAAACAGTACTGTCATCACTAATTTAGCGCAGCATTTGGCCACCCATTTTGTTGATCCAGAAGCCATATCCGAGAACGCACTTCAGGAGTTGTCGATCATTCAGGTACCCAGGCTCTCAGACGATGCTCATATGAGCATCCAGAGGGGCTTTGGGGTCATCTAAAAGGGTAATTTTGACATTAGACGAGGGCATTCACTTGCAAGAACAATGGAAGGCCAACTCTGGCCAGACAATCTACACACAGTTATTTTATAATTTGACGCCAGAAAATGATGATAGAACCAACTCTCACGGTTACTTGATCTATAGAGAGGTAAATCAAGACACGAATCATTAAGGAATACGAAACAGATCTTTGCAAAATAAATAATTCTGAGGATGACATGAAGCAAATGGTGGTTGAGGCAGAATGTGCAGAAATGGGTGTGACTAGGAACTTGGGCACATCAAGGGTGACTCGCAATAGCCATGCTACATTGACAAGAGTATCCTCCCATTCGTCCTGCCCGATCTAGGAGTGGACTAGCTTTTTGCAAAATAAGGTCGAATTAAGTATGGTTTTTCCATATCGATAACCAACGACTGGCTTTACTCAGTTAAACCGAGGCAGAGAAGGTGCGAATAGGTTCCTTTCTGTCTACATGCCCCATACATCCTTAATCAAGGATCACTATGGTTTCAGGATTCCCTTCTCAAAAACATCTCAAATTGATACGAATTACGATGAATGCGCCAAAAACCATCCTCTTGTATTGCTTTCATTGAAAAGTATGTTCTATTTACTACGCATGCTTTGCAAAACATAATTCTGACCACTTCGTTGAATCTGGAACCAAACAGGTCAAGATAATACAGCCGCTAGACGATCAGCAAGATCTAAATCACTGACTTTGGTCTACAGAGAGATGATTTGAGATAAAATATTTCCGTTAATGTGTGCTCCCAAACTGCACCAATCAGCGAAGTTGATGGTGCTTTTTACATTTCTGGAAGGATGAACAAATGGATCTCCAAACCATAGCCTCAAGTCAATTCATGCCCCATGGAATGTGCTTCCTTTGGGAGCCGCTAGTATTATGGCTGCATGTGATCGCCGACACGTTGCTTGCCCTATCATATTTTTCGATCCCCATTGCGCTGGCATATTTTGCAATTACAGGGAGCAAAATTCCATTTTTTGCAGATCGTGGTCGAACTTTACAGTTCAAAATTCTTCTGGCGTTATTTGTGGTGATGTTTACGGGCTGTGCTCTTACCCACGCGATGGGAGTGTGGACCATTTGGCATCCAGATTATTTCGTCTCAGGACTCCTGAAGTTTATTGCTGGTGTCATCTCAATAGGCACAGCCATCTTATTGTGGCCGATGGTTCGAAAATTCGTGAGTCTTCCCAATTTATATAGCCTACAAGAAGCCAACTTGACTCTTGAGCAAGAAATCCAAAGACGGCAAAAAATAGAACAGGATTTACGCTTGCGTACCGAAGAACTGAGCCAATCCAACAAGCAATTGACGAAAGCCAATCAGTATATGACCGGACGGGAACTCAAAATGATCGAATTGAAAGGCGAGGTCAACGATCTCTCTCGAGCGTTGAATCAACCACTTCCTTACGAAGCATGATAGACGTTAAAAAAGTGGACTCCCAATTTTGTGAGGCTACTCGAGCTCCTAACGCGGAAATACCTCCCTCATGGTTGACGTTCTCAGCTCTGGGCCACAAGCTATTCTCCCTCGCCTTGATATTGCTGGCTGGGATCACTGATGCCTTGACTCCATTGGGAGTCGCAGTCGGCGTTCTCTATGTGTTGCCCATTATTTCCACGTTGCCACTCTACAATCCCACGACAACGCGACTGATGGCTCTTACAACTATTAGCATGATTTTAACAGGATATTGGATATCTCCAGCAGGAGGTCTCTATTGGATGGTAATCACAAATCGCGTCCTGTCTATTCTAGCCGTGGGGGGGACTTACTTCATCGTTATACAAGCGATTCAAGCTTCTGAGACCTCAAAAATCATGAGTAAGATCTTGGAACGGGAACAAACAAAACAAACTGTGATTTTAGAGGAAAAGCATCGAGCCATGCTCAACTTACTCGAGGATTTTGCACAGGCTCGGAAGTGGATCGAGGAAAGTAAGGAACGATTTGATCTGGCTATTAGCGGGACGAATGACGGGATATGGGATTGGACTGATGTCACCAAAGATCATGAATGGTGGTCACCGCAATTATACGGTTTATTGGGGTATCAACCAGATGAATTCTCGCCATGTCGTTCCAAGTTCAAAGACATGCTTCACCCCGATGATCATGAGAGAACCTTTCAGCTTCTTCAGGACCACTTTGATAAGAATGAGCCATACGATATTGAATACCGACTACTGACGAAATCAGGCGACTACCGCTGGTTTCATGGACGGGGTAACACCCTGAGAGATAAGACTCGGCGTCCACTGAGGATGACTGGGTCAATTCAAGATATCACCACGCGGAAGGAAGCTGAAGATGCCTTCTTACAGTTGAATCGATATCATTCACTTATTCTCGCATCTGCGGGTGAAGGGATCTATGGCTTAGATCTCCAGGGAAAGAGCACGTTCGTAAATCCTGCTGCAGCGACAATGTTAGGGTATGAACCAGAAGAGTTGATTGGTTGTCCGATGCATGTGACCATCCATCATACCAAACAGGATGGTTCACCCTACCCCCCCAAAGACTGTCCGATGTATATGGCCTATCGCGATGGATCAGTCTATCACGTCGAAGAGGAGGTCCTCTGGCGAAAAAATGGAACAAGTCTGCAGGTCGACTATACGAGCACACCAATTCGTGGTAAGCACAATGAACTTCTTGGTGCAGTGGTCGTTTTTAAAGATACAACCCTGCGCCACCAGGTAGAGGTTGAACGAGAGCAATTCATTTCCAAACTCGAACAAACCAATACAGAATTGGAACAGTTTACCTACACGGTCTCACACGATCTCAAGAGTCCCTTGGTGACGATTCGAGGGTTTATTGGATATGTGCAGAAAGGGCTCATCGAAAATAACAGAGAGCAGATAGAATCAGATTTGAAGCGCATCGACACCGCTGCCGAGAAAATGCAAATACTCTTAGAGAATTTACATGCACTCTCCCGTGTAGGAAAAGGCGTGGGTTCATTTGAAGACCTTGACCTACATGACGTGGCCCAAGAAGCACTTGAACTCACAACCGGATTTCTTGAACGAGGCTCGCACGTTCGAATCCATATATCTTCAGCCCTCCCAACAGTACAAGGCGATCGAATCCGTCTTGTAGAGCTGTTCCAAAATTTGCTCGAGAATGCATTCAAGTTTTTGGGACAACAGGTTAATCCGTGTATTGAAGTTGACGCCCGACAGGATGACGAAGCCCAAGTGATCCTTGTGCGTGACAATGGCATCGGAATTAAACCAGCCTATCACACAAAAGTATTTGAGATATTCGAACGACTTCAGACAACAATACCAGGCACTGGAGTAGGCTTAGCCCTTGCCAAACGTATTGTCATGTTGCATCATGGCCGCATCTGGATCGAATCTGATGGGTACGGAAAGGGCACGACCGTGTGCATGATCATTCCGGTCAGCACGAAAGGTTAAACAATATGTTTCAAACATTTCAAGAAGTTGGCGCATTTCGCGTGTTAGTCATCGAGGATGATCTGGATCATGCTGAATTGATTCGACGAACGTTAACCGAACATCCAAGTCGTCATGAAATCCTCCATCTCACCGATGGAGAAGAAGCTCAAAACTTTCTGCGTCACATGAATTCAAATGATGAGTTTGCAATCAACTCCAGGCCTCATATCATTCTTCTAGACCTACGACTGCCTAAAATTAGTGGCCATGACCTGTTATCAATGATAAAGGGATCCTCGTCCTTACAAACCATCCCCGTGATTATCTTAACAACATCAAAAGCACCAGAAGACATGACTCAGGCCTATCTCGGGCATGCTAATAGTTTCTTGACTAAACCTCAGGACTTTGAAAGCTTTTCAACATTAGTGGAACTGATAGGGACCTACTGGCTTGACAAGAACGCTCACCTTTTGAGCCATTCTGAAGAGTCCAATACGATTCTGAATTCCCCAATCTCTCATAGAAAAATACAGAAACGATGCTATTCCATTCTACTTGTTGAAGATGATGACAATCATGCTGAGTTAATCTGTCGAACCTTCAAAGAAAAATCAGACTCCTTTAACATTAGACATGTCGCAAGCCTCGCACAAGCACGCGAATCAATTTCTGAATTTCTTCCAGAACTCATCATCATCGATTTTCGGTTACCTGATGGCGACGGACTGGAACTCATACCCCTGACAAAAGAAGAGGCTCCGTACCCCACTATCATTATCACCGGCCAAGGGGACGAAGATATCGCAGTTGAAGCCATGAAGGCTGGGGCACTGGATTATATCGTCAAATCACCAAACACCTTTGCCGATATACCAGAACTAGCGGAACGAACTATTCGGGAATGGGACGTCATGATGGAACGCAAACGAGTCCACGAAGCCCTCCGACGTCGTGAACAACAAATCCGTCAGGCCCACAAAATGGAAGCCATTGGGACGCTCGCAGGTGGGATCGCACATGACTTTAATAATATCCTCGCGGCAATCTTGGGGTTTAACGAAGTGTCCTTGCTCAAACTTGCCGAGGATCATCCAATCTATCGCAATTTGCTTGAAGTATCACGAGCTGGCCTACGAGCCAAGCAGCTTATTGAACAAATTCTCGTGTTTAGTCGTCAAACCAATGGACCGCGGCAACCAACCCTCTTGCATCGCCTCGTCGAAGAAGTGCTCCAATTGATCCGAGCGACGCTACCAGCAACCATAGAAGTTCGCACGAACCTACTGACAACATCGGGAACCATGCTCGCTGACTCCTCTCAAATCCATCAAGTCTTGATCAATCTCTGTACGAATGCTGAGCAGGCGATGCGCATAAAAGGTGATACGTTGGAAATTACGTTGGAAGAAACCATGATTGACCTGGTCATGACCAAGCAGTATCCGAGCCTACAACCAGGCCCACATCTGCGACTGACCATTTGCGATAATGGAGAGGGTATGTCATCTGATGTACTGGCTCACATCTTTGATCCTTTCTTTACAACAAAAGAAGTCGGGCAAGGGACGGGCTTGGGTCTTTCGGTTGCCCATGGCATTGTCAGCAGTCATCAAGGAGCGATTACAGCCCAAAGCGAAGTCGGCCAAGGCAGTACATTCACCATCTATTTTCCACAAGTTGAATCTGCTCTCGAGACACCCCCTGACCGAATGTTACCCTACACCACATTGGAAAAGAGACACATTCTATTTGTGGATGATGAAGAACCTCTTGCTCAACTAGGCAAAACCACATTGGAACACTTTGGATATGAGGTGACGATTCGAACGAGTAGCCTTGAGACATTAGCAGAATTTCTCACAACCCCTAACAAATACGATTTGGTCATCATGGACCAAACGATGCCAAAAATGACAGGGGAAACTCTCGCAATAAAACTCCTCAACATTCGACCGAATCTACCCATTATTCTGTGTACAGGTTTTAGCCATGTCATGACGCCAGAACGTGCGACTGCATTAGGAATCCAAGGGTATCTCGTCAAACCGATTCTGCCTCAAGACTTAATCTGGAAGGTTAATCAACTGCTGGGTAACGCAAACGATTTCTTCACTTCTTGAAATGACCCGTGCGACCACTTGCGTCCAGCACCTATCTCACTTGCAGCTGAACTGTGGCACGACTGTAATGTTTTTTAAATGATATCAGTAAGGTGCCTTAAGCCATCTTCAGGAGTTCGGTAATCGCTCCACTTACTCCCTCAAAGATTTGATGGGGTTTGGCCGTTCCATACATATAGGCTGGAGTGGAAATGATTTTCTGGTCTGGATCGACAACAAACTTTTCTACCATACAATTTTGATGTTTGGCTCCAGTCTTTTCGATTTCGGTTGCCGTCCCGACATCATCTCCGATCGTTAAGTTTACACCTTTATTCCCTAACGCTAAGGCCATAATCGCTGGAGCAATGCAGATAGCAGCAATGGGCTTTTGACTTTCATGAAATTCTTTGATAATTCGTGCGACTTGAGGGTCTATATCACCTGCGCTACCTTTCTCTCCAAAATTACACAAATGCAAGGCTGCCCCAAACCCACCAGGAAATGCAAGCGCATCAAAGTCCAGAGCTTTCAAAATTTCTAATGCTTGAATATCACCACGAGCAATACGAGCCGCCTCTTGCATCACATTCCTCTGTTTCCCCGTGGAATTTTGCGTCAAGTGATTGGTTTCAGACACGTCTTTATCCGGCGCAAAGACTTTATACTCCGCACCATTTTGGCCAATGGCCACAAGCGTACTAATGGCTTCCGTAATCTCCGCTCCATCTAAAAATCCACACCCCGATAGAATCACTGCAACCTGTTTCATCGCATCCTCCTTTGTCTTCTGTAAAAAATGACTGCAGGCATTATACAAAATTGGAGGATCTGCATTCGAGACTACTTAGACCCTTTTCTTTATCAATTTGGCACCCCCCAAATACTCATCATTAATTTTCTCTTACTCAAGTTTTGCAGTTGGCAAATCTGAGAAGGAAATACCAAGATCCTGTATTTCACGATAGGGTAGCAACCAAACGAGGGATTCATCGTGAAGATCCACAACTTGGATACGATTCCCCCAAGGGTCTCTAAAATCACAACCAAGTTCGGGTTCTAGGGTGAGTCCATATTTTTTCGTGATTTTTTGACGAACTTCTTCAACCTGCGCTTCATCACGAACCATAATCCCAAAGTGCTTCATACGGTCAGGCTTCACGTCTTCCACCTCAAAGATGGCCAAAAATTGATGCTCACCTAGTTGGCACCATGCCGCTCCTTCTCCCCCTCTCAGCATTTTTAAATTAAACACATCGGAATAAAACTCAACAGCTTTTTGAGCATCATCCACTTCTATGACGACATGATTCACCCCGTATACTTGAACAGCCATAACGTCTCTCCTTTACTATGAATGAATACAACCGAGTGCAATTACCATTTTGCTCATTCAGGGTCAGCGATCACGGTGTTCAACATTAAGAAAGACATGCCATGGCGACGCTAGAGTACCTGAATGCCTGCCATGTATCCCTCATCGTTGAACAATCAATCTATCGCTCCAATTACAAAAAATGTCTTTATGGATGAAGCCATGATCATTCCTTCTTATGCGTTTCAAAATTTATACTGGACGGCCAGATGTATGGGAAGACGTCACTCGAATTCGATATCCATCAGGTCCATTCAGATAAAAATTCTCATGAATTCTCCCGGTTTCGATGTCCGAAGGATCCATACCGAAATCCACACAATTTCCATGGGCTAATTGAAGATCTTCCACCATGAGGTCAAAAGGTGGAGTTTGCCCTGATTGAATAGTCGCTCCACTTTCTGGGTTCTCTAAAACGAGATGCGTACCACCTCGAAGTTCCAATACCGCAAACTCATGATCATGATGAATATGTCGCATACCCAATTGCATAAAGTACTCAACCGCATGAGGTACGTCTGTCACAAGTAAATCAACATGCCCGACTGCAACTGCTGGTGGTAAACGCGTATCGGCTTGTTTTTTTGACGTCATGTCAAAACCCCTTTCTATTTCTTTATTAACGGGCTTACGAGAATCGTTCACGATCATGTGAAGAGACCAAATCCTGCACGGGGCCTACTGGAACGATCCCCGTAGGATTAATATCATCATGCGTGATGTAGTAGTGTCGTTTGATGTGATCAAAATTCACGGTCTCAGCAATTCCCTTATATTGGTAGAGATCTTTGAGATAGGCCCATATATTAGGATAATCGGTGATACGTCGAATATTACATTTGAAATGTCCATGATATACCGCATCAAACCGAATCAACGTCACAAATAACTTCCAATCAGTTTCCACAATCTGTGATCCAAACAAATAACGCTGATTCGACAGACGACTTTCAAGCTCCCCAAGGGTCTCGAACACTATTGCGACTGCATTCTCATAAGCCCCTTGTGTTGAGGCAAAGCCAGCCTTATACACGCCATTATTCACATGCTCGTAAATAATCGTATTCAGCTGGTCAATCTCTGTTCGGAGAACTTTTGGATAGAACTCGGTTTGATTATTCGTTAACCGATTAAACGCCTGATTAAACATTCTCATGATATCGTCTTCTGAATTATTCACGATCAGCCTTGATTGCGAGTCCCACAACACCGGGACCGTCACTCGAGACTGGTAAGTGGGGTCAGTGGCCGTATAGGCTTCGCTGAGAAACTCAAACCCATTGATTGGATCAACAGAATGACCTGGTCCATTCTTGAACGCCCAACCGCGATGATCGCGAATCGGATCAACGACCGTCATCCCTATGATATCTTCCAGCCCTTTGAGTTTACGCGCAATAATAGTTCGATGAGCCCAGGGACAGGCTAACGACACGTATAGATGATACCGATCTGGTTCGGCCGGGTATTCTGACCTTCCATCATCGGTCACCCAATTCCGAAACAAGTCATCTTGTCGGTCAAACACTCCGTCTTCAGTTTGCTCATTAGGAAATTGTGCGCTCATGGGGAAGACCTCCCTCTTGCCAAATAAACGTTCCATTCGTAAGATCGTCCAAAGCTTCTGTAATTTCTTCCTGAGTATTCATGACAAATGGACCATAGCGTGCAATCGGTTCACAAAGGGGTTTCGCAGAGACCAATAAAAATCGAACTGACCCATCTTCTGTGACGATCTTCAAATCATTGCCATCATCCAATACAGCAAGTCTTGGGCTTGCCACCCAATCTTGCCCCTCGTCATGAAGAATCGAGCCTTTCCCTTCAAACACATAGGCAAATGCCGTATGTCCCTGTGGAATTGCATGAGTAAATGATCCATTAGGTGAGACGGATACATCCAGGTACATTGGGTTAGCAGCAATAGTATTGACCGCTCCTTGAATTCCGTTAACATGCCCCGCAATCAACCGAACTTTTGCCCCACCCTCCATTGTCATTTCAGGAATCTCCCGAGAAGACACATCTTGATATTGAGGACGAGTCATTTTGAGTGCGGCTGGAAGATTGACCCATAGTTGAAAACCCGCGTTGCCCTCAGGACGAACTTGAGGCATTTCCTCATGCAAGATTCCCCCTCCTGCTGTCATCCATTGCACATCACCCGCCTTGATACTGCCTTCATTTCCCAAAGTATCCCGATGTTGTACTTCTCCAGCCAACATGTAGGTCACAGTTTCAATTCCACGATGTGGATGCATTGGGAACCCCGCCTGATAATCCTCAGCATGTGGCGATCCAAAATGATCAAATAGCAGAAAAGGATCAAGGTAATTCAATGCGTCCCCTCCAAGACTCCGTTTCAATCTCACACCTGCTCCTTCCATAATCGACTGTGGCTCTATCATTGTTTTGACTTTTCTATAGTGCATATTCATCTGTTACCCCCTCAAAACCCTCTCTCCTCTTCAGTGAGCACATTTACTATCAATAAGAATCGGAATCGAGGCCGAGATACAAAAGGCATACAGTCATTCCCTTACATCTGCGACAACTCATCTAGGTATTTCCAAAACTATCTCGCAGTTTGTTTAAGAGGACTTTCATTTGATTCACCTCTTCTTTCGTCAAAGCCTGCTTAAAATATGGTTTCATAAATTCCGCATGAACGGGAAATATTTCCTTGAAAATATCTTCACCATTCTTTGTCAATCGAATATTGATGGCTCGTCTATCTCCTTTCACTGCCTCTCTCACTAACAGGTCTTTGCCTTCTAAACGATCGAGTACTCCAGTCAGAGTACCCTTGGTAATTAATGTAGCCTCGCCGAGCTCAGCACAGGTCAGACCATCAGTACCACCCAGCTCAGCAATGACATCAAATTGAGCAGAGGTCACGCCCATCGATTCAATGTGCCGCGTTCCCACGCGATAAAACGCCAAATAGGCCTCAACCAAGGGTCTCAGCAATGAGAGATACGGATCATTTCTAAAGTCTGTAATAGGCATCTATCAACCTCCGCATTATGTTCTATATAGAATAGAACTAATTAGCACTACTGTCAAGAAAGCCACCTGACCCGATTAATGGTGACATTTACGAGTTAGCAGAATGTACGATTCAGTTAATTCTTAAAACTATTTAATAGTTTATTACACGGCGATGGAAAGCAATTGGAGTAGAAGTGAAGCACGAAAATATTGAGTTATGCATCTAGATAGAATTGCTAGCAACCCTTTTCTCCCTGCTGGCGATCTAATTCCAATTCAATCCTTTTTGCTTGCACTTTTTGGCTTCGAGGCCCATTCGACCATTCATCCAACTGCTGAAAGATCCAGATGGCAAAGAAAACTGAAAGGGCCGTAACACTCAGATACCAGACCGCCACATAACTCACCATCAATCCCAGCAACTGGAGCCAGGGTATTCCCCAAAACCAGACAACGCCTGCCACTACCGGAAAAACTAACAAATTGAATGGTGCTAAATAATCTCTCAGGGTACTCGGAATTGCCTCTTCGGCTTGTTGATCTAAGTCTTTTTGAATCATTGGGATCTCTTCTAGAGCCAATTCGGAAGAAACATCAGACCTAAGTGAATACTGAAAAAAGGGACCGAAGTAATATACAATAGATTCGACTCGAATTCTGGTAGAATTATACGGGTATTTACAAACATACAATTTACAACTGCATCCATTTTTGACACATTTCATGACATTCAATCAAACTTTTTTATGCTTTCAGGATTCTAGTGGCAGGAATGTCTCGGCCACTCTTACCGAACCAACATCCCCGACTAATTCCATCGTCGTCCTTTGCCATGGTTTTCTGTCAAATAAGCAAAGCAGCACGAATCGACGCCTTTCTGAATTACTCCCTGAAAAAGGCATCAGTACCTTTTGCTTTGATTGGTTTGGAATGGGTGAATCCGAAGGTGCCTTTGCGGATCTGACCGTTGGCGTCTGCTGTGAAGAGTTGGAACATGCCTTATCCCTTGTTCGCTCTAAAGGCTATTCTCGCATCGGACTTATTGGTTCGAGTTATGGGGGGCTTATTTCCACATTGATCGCCTCACGGGATACAGGATTAGTGGCTCTGGGGCTCAAATGTCCCGTCCCTGACTTTCCTGAGATGCTTCGAGTCAAATTTGGACAAGAGGCCATGAATCGTTGGCAATCCACTGGAGAAATCCCAGATGTGACGGGCTGTGAAAAGCCTATCGAGTTACGCTATGCCTTCTACGAAAATTGTCTGACGTATGATGCCTTCCATGCAGCAAAGTTGATTCAGGTCCCAACCATAATCGTGCATGGAGATCAAGACGAGTTAGTCCCGCTTCATCAGATTGAAAGACTTGAACAGTCGTTGGCAGGAGAAAAACGTCTCCACCTGCTTCCCGGTGCAAATCACCATTTTGGCAAGCCTGATGATTTTCGAACGATGACTGTGATGCTTTCAAACTGGATGATTGAGTATTTGGCCACGTAATATTCAACTTTCTCATTACTATTTCTTGATACAGTATCATGCCTGTAGAGACCGATCTTCGTAATGAACAGTTAGAGATCCTGAAGGTTTTGTATCCATGGTATAAGGAAGAAGTCTTTCGTCGACGTGAGCAGATGATGCGACTCACCGCGTTTGCGAGTGCATTTTTAGTACTTCTCCTAGTTACGATTATGGCGGTCTCACCTTCTAATAGTGCCAATGTGACAACGCAACTCTTTGCCATCACTGGAATTGCATTATTTTCAGCTATTTTTGTCTACCTTATTCTTCAACAACGCGATCGCCATCGCATTGCCAAACAAACCTTGATTGAAATGGAAAAAATCTTAGGCCTCTATGATGAAGGTCTTTACTCCGTCGGAAAAGCTTTGTACCCTCAAGACTGGCAGACAGCATGGCTAAGTGATAAAAGTGTCACCGTGTACATTGCGGTCATCGCAGCGCTAACCGTACTCGTCATTGCGGCAGTGTTAGTTCGCTAGCTTGGACAGCTACCAACACCCATCAGTAGATGGACAATGCGAAAAGATGATGCCCATGAATTTGGCAATGATGCCGACAACCAACACCTTCATCTGCTTAGTCGATGCACATGCCTATGCACAAGTATGATTCGCTATTGGTATTTTCAAGCAGAGACTAAGAAGGACATCCCCTCAAAATCCCAGACTTATTCATTGAACTTGCAGCTTGGAGACATCCACACATGATTAGAGCTTTTCGAGGCGTGATGCCAACAATCGCCAGCAATGCGTTTGTCGACGAAACCGCTGTCATCATCGGTGACGTCGTCATCGGGTCCGAGTCAAGTGTGTGGTTCAACGCAGTCATTCGTGGAGATGTGAATCATATACGTATTGGGCATCGAACGAATATTCAAGACCTCTCTCTCCTTCACATCACGCATGACACACATCCTCTAATATTAGGTGATGACATAACCATTGGCCACCATGTGGTTCTGCATGGATGTTCGATCCATGACCGAGTGCTCATTGGCATGGGGTCGATTGTCATGGATGGAGTGGACATTGAAGAAAATTGTATCGTCGGTGCCGGATCCTTGGTCACGGAACGAACTCACGTCCCAGCCAACAGTCTGATCCTGGGAAGTCCAGCACGAGTCATACGTTCACTTTCGGACGAAGAATTGGCTTGGATCAAAGAATCTGCACAACACTATATCAATTACGCCAGTCAATATATGGAAGATCAGCAGGAAGGATAGACAGCCGATGATAGATCAGACAACAAGGTTGTCCAAACAACTAAAACAGAGTCTCTTTCAGCAAAATTTTACTTGTGACGAAAACTGACCTTCAGTCCCGCCCACTTGTCATTCTTGGAGCGGGTTATACCGGTGCATTTCTGTATCCTCTCGCGAAAGCTCAAGGCTGGCAAACCTATGCGACCAGCAGGAATCCAGCTAGCCATCTCCCCTATGTTGCAGAAGCCGACCGTTTGACCTTTGATTTACAGGACTCAGAAACCTGGGCACAGATCCCCCAACAAGCCCATCTACTTTGGTGCTTCCCTGCCATTCCTCAAGACACAGTCAGACGTTTCATTCACCAACGCTCAAGCAACCAAGGACGGCTGATTATTCTTGGAAGCACCTCAGCCTATGGACGAGAACAAACACTTCCAGTTGACGAACAGACATCTCTGGACCTTGCTCTCCCGCGTGTTCAAAGTGAAGAATACTTCAGGGAAATGCATGGAGCTATTATCTTACGACTTGCTGGTCTCTATGGACCAGGTCGTCACGTATTAGATTGGATGCGAAAAGGGAAAATTAAAAATACGGATAAATTTGTCAACCTTATTCATATTGATGACGTCGCTGCTATTTGCTTAGCCGCACTTGAAACCTCCGATGTCGGCGAGGATTATGTGGTCAGTGATGGGATACCTCGACAATGGTCGGAAATCTTTTCAATTGCTTCGCAACGATGGCAGATGGATTACCCCACACAGCCACCAACAACACAAATAGGAAAACGTCTGAACATTAACAAGATTAAAACCACATTCAACTATACGTTTCGACATCCTAATCTATACCAAGCTCTCGATGACATTGAGTTACATCGCCAGCATTCTTCTTAAACTCATCATTCCTACAAAAATCCCTCTTCTTATCCACATCATGCATCCTTCGGTGAAGACGCTATGGACTGCCCCCTCCTAAGAGATAACCAAGTCTCTTCAATCATATTCATAGATGACCGAGAGCAACACAAAGACCGTCGATGATGGAGGTGTTCGTACTTCTGAAATTGTCAATTACGGACATCGAAGATAACTCGGCAGGAGAGCACAGGAAAGAAAGATCATCACAAGGACGAATGGCCTAAGGTATCAAAAGAAATTGAAGACAGCTGAATTTTCGTCCACTTGTTTTTGAGATCGTTAACGAAACACCAAAAGAAGGCTCAACAATAAGACGAGATTATTGAGCGCATGCGCCAAAATTCCAGGCCACAGGCTACCAGTCTTTTCATAGGCCCATGCCCAAAGAAATCCACTCCACCATACGGCTACGAAACCAACAAGTCCATATCCATGCACAATAGAAAAAATGGCTGCACTCAACATCGCTGAGACAACCCACCCAAATCGACGCCGCAAGCTGCCAAACACAATGCCTCGAAAAATACATTCTTCAAATATTGGTGCGAGTACGGCCACTTCAAGAAATAAAATAATGATACCGCTGGTCCCACCCCAGACTAAACTATCATTGAACCATTCAGTCCAATGGGTTGCTCTGCCAAGCGCCTTCCCTCCAAGGCTGATTACCACATCTCCGAACATACCACAGGCGAATAACGCCAGAACCGTTAAGACAAGCATTCCGACTTTACCAGCGCGTACATGAAGGCCTAAGACTTCACTTAACGAAAGCCCCTTAGGTTGCAAAAGATAATAGTACAGCAGAAAGGGAATAGGCGCGTATAGCAGGATAGAGCTAATTAGCTCCATGATTTTCGAATCCACCGCTCCATCGATCACACTGAAGTAGGCACCTAACAACACACCAAGACCCGACAATAATAACAGGGTGAAGGCACCTCCTCTCATTAACACTGCAAACCCATCACGCCCAAACCATGGAGGCGGTAGCGATGCATGGCTCATCATGAGAACACCACTCCCCTTCTGATAGCGAAACCACATCATGAGTAATAATGCCAATCCGCCCAGCACAGCGAGACTCATCTCAGTCAATACCAATACACGATCTTGCCAAAAGAGAAGATTGACTCGGGTTTCAATGGCATCATGTATACGACTCTCTAAACTCACATCATCAGCTCGCTTAGCGAGCTGCAGTGCCAACCGACTGTAAAACCAATTATCAGGCACCTCTTCAGCTAAACGTGCTTGTAACATCGTCATGTCCTCAACACTCGATGTTTGCACACCATACGCAGTCGTGAGCATCGTCTGAAAAAGTGGAAACGGCTCGGATCGCTCATCCCATGATTCAATTCGAACGTTCAGTCCCTCCAACTCTCCAGCCTCCGCCTCCAATAACGCGGCGTAGAGAGATGACAAGGGATCACTCGATGTGTTGGTGAGTTCATCATACCAACCAATCAATGGCGTTGAAGGATCCTCATCACCATTCAGTATCTGATACAGAGATTGCTGCCAAGGAGGGGCCTGTTCATGCAAGGACTCAAGGTCCATCGACCGAGTCACGATATGCGCCAGCGCGCGTTCGGGATTTTCAACATGCTCAATGGAGGTCAGGGAATCATACGACCAAACCAGTAATCCCATTCCTGCAGCAACCAACGCGGTACATATGATGGTCCAAGCGAGTGAAAAACCGACTGGATGATCTTCATTAATATTCGAACATCCCCCTTCTTCGATCGGCGTCGTTAACTCTATCGTTGTATTCGATTCATGCTCCACTGTCATGCCCTTTTTATTTCACAAAACGACTGAGTACCCAAGAATATATATTCGCGAACACTCCGATTACCTTTCACATTCCATGCAGTATAACATGCAGCTATGGCGCTCTCGTTTATCACAAAATAGCTTTCGTTTCACACCTACCTGACTTTCAACAAAGCACCCACATTTCCATTAGCCTCTGCCCCTCTGCATTCGATACAATGAGGCCATGTCTTCCACGGCTCAATCCCTGAATCCGTTACCAGAACTCAACCCCTCTCGTCGCTTGCTGCTTGGGCCAGGTCCGAGCATGGTCCATCCTCGTGTATTGAAAGCCATGTCGACTCCCCTGATTGGTCATCTCGACCCAGAGTTTCTTGTCATCATGGATGAAATTCAAGAATCCTTGCGATGGCTCTTTCGTACAACTAATACGTTAACTCTCCCAATCTCAGGGACTGGCTCGGCCGCTATGGAAGCGGCCATTGTCAATTTGGTCGAACCAGGTGACCAAGTTATTGTGGGTGTGAATGGAGTCTTTGGATCTCGAATGGCCTCAATGGTTGAACGTTGCGGAGGACGTGCCATTCGAGTGGAAATTCCTTGGGGAAAACCGATCGAGCCAGAACGTATTGAACAACAATTACAGACCTGTCAACCAGTCAAGGCTGTCGCCATTGTCCATGCCGAAACATCGACAGGAACATTACAACCTCTTGATTCAATCGGCCAATTATGTCAACAACATAAGGCATTGTTTATCGTTGATGCGGTCACCTCTCTCGCCGGCATGGAGGTTAACGTTGATGATTGGCATATCGACGCCTGTTATAGCGCTACCCAAAAATGTATGAGCTGTCCTCCGGGAGTCGCACCCCTCACCTTCAGCGAGAATGCTGTGGCCCACATTCGCAATCGAAAATCTTCATGCACGAGCTGGTACCTTGATTGTTCGTTGATCTCGGATTACTGGAATGGGACGACACGAACCTATCATCACACCGCACCCATCTCAATGGCATACGCCCTTCGTGAGTCTCTCCGCCTAATTCAAGAGGAAGGTCTCGAAGCACGAATTGTTCGTCACCAGCGAAACATTCAGGCTTTAATAGCTGGACTCCGAACATTTGGATTTGAATTCTTACCTACGATTCCCTATCAACTCACGACATTGCTCTGCGTCACTCTGCCGTCGTTCATTGATGATCTCAAGGTACGAAAAGCCCTACTCAATGATTTCCACATTGAGATAGGCGGAGGTCTCGGATCTTTGGCAGGAAAGGTCTGGCGCATCGGACTGATGGGAGAATCCTCTCGTGAGGAACACGTCCTGACATTGCTCTCTGCGTTAGAACGCCTTCTTTCACGAGAGACTGACGTCCCAACGTTGGGAACATCAATTCAAAGCGCTCTTGAATCGTTCCAACAATCAAACAACTTCAAATAAACCATCAAGACTCATTCAACACGTCACCCCCATAAAGACCCTGCATCTATCTGCATTTTCTACCTATTACTCCCCTTGGGTAACAACGACAAGAATTGAGTGACGTTCGTTCTATAAAGTCTTGACTTTTGGTATAGATCAGCATCTAATCAAAGAGTAAAGTAGCCGACGTCGATCCAGGAGGAATCGGAAATCGATGCCTTCAATAACAACAGCACGTCACGTAAAGCCCTTCGTTACACCTATGTACGATGGGCTTTTGTGTTTCTAGAACGAATTCTAATCGTGGTGCCGTCTCAATATTCTCATGATGATTATGGATATAGATTGTACAATTGAAGATTAGGCACATGAAGCTGAACGGATAAACCGTAAGAGTTGCAGATGATGTGCAGAAGATGGGATCAGTATTCGGTCGATGAAAACAGTCACTTCTTATCACTCAATTCTTTAACAGAGGAGGGACAAGATGTCTGAATCTAACTCAGCGGGTATGTTCAGTGGTCGAAAGTCAGAAGGTCTCGTGCTTGTTGTCGATGACGAACCTGATGTCAGAAAAGTCGTACGTATGACCTTAGAAAAATCCGGGTATACCGTACTCGAAGCAGAAGATGGAGAAAAAGCCATTGCCGAGATGAAAAAAGATGAAAACTCGCTCCTATTGAGTCTCATTATCACAGACATTCGCATGCCAAATATGAATGGCATTGACGTGATTAATTATTACAGAAAAGAATGGCCTAGCGTCCCGCTCATTGTCCTCACCGGCTTTCCAGATATGGATATGGCGACATCCATGTTACAGCACGGCATTGCCGATTATCTTGTCAAACCTGTGGAAGCAGAGAAGTTACGATCCTCCGTATCCAAGACCTTGGAAAAACGTGAAGTCCATGGGTTTTAATAATAGGAAACTATAGCTTTTTCACGAGAAGAGGAATGAACCTTCATGATCTAATACTGTGTGTTTGCCTAGATTAGACCATCTATCGTTCTCAATTATTTGCAGCCCTCCAGATGACATGGGAGGGCTGCAGTCAGAAACACGCATAGGGTTCTCCTCTTCAACTCAGCCTAATATCTGACATTTCGAGAATGCGTCTTCATTCCTTCTCGTTTCCATGTCCCGTTGACCTCTTTCATTATCATGAAAAATATGGGAAATGAACAACACAGATCAAACGAATATTGTCATATTGGGTGCCGGTAAAGGCGGAACTGCTCTCCTTGATCTATTCACTCGTCTTCCTGGAGTGACGGTTGTTGGGATTTCAGACCAGAACCCTGCAGCGCCTGCACTTGAGTATGCAAAGCGATTGAATATCCCCATTACTCAGGACCCAGTCCAACTCATCCGTCATCCCGGCACTCATCTCATTGTGAATGTGACAGGAGACCCCGACATAAATGAGCAGGTCAATACACACAAACATCCAGAAACAGAGATGCTAGGTGGAGCGGCATCTAAAGTCCTCTGGGATCTGGTCCAAGATGAATCTCAGATGCAAGCTCAATTATTTCAAGCTGAAAAGCTTGCGGGGATGGGGACATTCGCCTCTGGCATTGCACATGATATCAATAACCCCCTCTACATTTTGTTGGCATTTTCAGAAAATATTTTAGAAGAGACAGATCTTCCCACTATCCATAAACAAGCCAGAAGCATTATTGCCGCCGGCAAACGGATCCAAAGTATTAGTCAAAAAATCACGCAATATACACGGGCGGCCAAAGTACAAGATGCCGTTTCTATCAACGTCAATTCCACACTCGATGAGGCATTGAACATTGCTCAATTTGCTACCATGCTTCAAGATATTTCCATTATCAGAAATTATGAAGACAACCTTGAGGTGCTCGCCAACTCCGAAGAGCTGTTTCAGGTCTTTGTCAATCTCATGACAAATGCCATTCATGCTATGGAAGGCAAAGGTACTCTGACAGTCACATCTTACCATGAAGACAGTTTCGGGAAAATTTCCATTGCCGACACGGGTAGTGGAATACCAGATGAAAATCTCTCAAAAATATTTGAGCCATTCTTTACAACCAAACCAAAAGGTGAAGGCACTGGATTGGGCTTACATAACGCAAGGGCCATTATAAAAAAATATCGAGGCGACCTCTCGGTAGAAAGTACAATTCGACAAGGCACCACATTTGTGATTGAACTCCCGTACGCAACCAGCAAATAAGAAGCCCCCATTCACATTCATGAATACAACTCATCATCAAAAGTCTACCCCTCAAGTCAAACGAGGACTCAAACGTAAACTGATTGTCTCCATGATCCTTGTTGGATCCCTCCCTCTGATCATTGGGTTGGTAATGGCATTTTTGCAAGGCACCAAAGAAATTCGAGAGGTCAGCGGTACGAGCTTTAAAGCCTTGGCTTCAGAAACTGCAAGCAAAATTGACCTGATTCTGAGTGAAGAACTAGCCTACACATCTCAAATTACCACAGACGTGGCTATCATCAGGGCCTTAAAGACTCACCGTGATCAGCTTTTGGATTATCGCGATGATGCACTTGAAGTACTGACAACTCGAGAAGAAAAGTCCTGGACTGATCACGATCCAGATTTCATCAAACAACTCACCAAAAACACCCTAGCCCTCCTCCTCCAACAATACTCGGACGGATCATACGTTGACCCTAGGCACCCCATTCCTATCGTCACTCGTTCAGCCACACGAGGACTCTTTATTACTGACATTGCAGGACGCATTATCGCGACTATTAACACCAATGTCTCATATACCCATGCCCAGGAATTATGGTGGAAAGGGGCATTTAAGAATGGAGTCGGCCAACCGTATATTGAAAACGTCAAATTTAATGAGAAAATTGAAGCCTATACCTTTACCCTCTCCCTCCCAATCATGGATAGCATTCGCGATCAGGTGGTTGGGGTACTCCATCGTATCTACGATGCAAAAGAGTTTTTCGCCCCCTCCATTGAAAGCATTCGATTTGGCACAACTGGGCATGTCATGCTGATCGATGGGTCAGGGAAAGTCCTCAGTTGCCCAGTACTTCCCACAGGCACGAGCCTCAGTGACCCAAATCTCATTCCCTTAGTTACCCCCCTGCATAAGGGCTGGACAGCGGCTCCTAGTGACGGCCATGGCGGATTGGACTCTTCAATTATAGGGTTTGCCCCTCTTCCCACGATAAGCCGGATAACGCAATCCTCAACCGGCATGGGTTGGCACATGTTCGTCTGGCAATCCTCTGAAGAGCTCTTTGCTCCGATCGAACATCTCTTTACATGGATTTCCGTCTTCGGTCTGCTATCGGTTGCCTTACTTGCCACACTAGGAGCCATTGCCGCGGGAAGAATTGTCACCCCCGTTCGTCAACTTCAAGAAGCCGCAAAACTTATTGGACGTGGACAATGGCAAGAACCAATCAACATTCAAACACATGACGAACTTGAAGAATTGGCTGACGAAATGAATCGGATGAATCAGCAATTAGCTTCAACCTTTGCAGGACTGGAAAGCGAAGTAGAGCAAAAAGCGCAGGAAGTCCAATATCTTCAGGAGTCAACCTCGCAGATTCTTGATAGTATCCCAGATCCTGTGATTATGTTAAATCACAATCAAGAAATTCGGTACATGAATCGGGCCTCGAAAGACGCACTACTCCTGAAGACCAACGGGCATATTGAAGGAACGTCACTGTTTCATGTCCTTAAAACTGATCCCTCGACAACCAAACGACTTACTGAAGAATTTCAATTGATTGGGGGAGACTTTGGCAAGAATGAAACATCAAATTCTGCATCACACACGACATCACCCCAACAATTTAAAGACCCCCTCGAACAACAATCTGATTGGAGCACGGGTTCCGATGGTCAAGAGTTTCACCTCAACAATCAAACTTTCCGCTACGAATGGTTTACCGTCAAAGCTCGACCTGGACATGACACAGGAATTGGATTGGTGTTTAGAGATATGACTAAAGAAAGTCGCTTACAGGATCGCCTCATTAAAGAAGAAAAGCTGGCAAGCTTGGGCGTGCTGAGTGCAGGAATTGGCCATGAACTGAATAACCCTCTCGTCGGCGTCATTGGTCTTGGGGAAGCCATTCAACAAGAAGACAATCCAAGTCAGATGAAAGAATATGCCGGTAATATCGTTCAGCATGGACGCCGTATGGCATCCATCATTAAAGACTTCAGCGGTTTGGCCGCGTCACAATGGAATGACCAATTGACGCAAGTGAATATACAGGAACAATTGGACTATGTCCTTCAGGCTATCCAACAGACTCATGACACCTCCTCCTTGAACATCATCACTCACTATGATTTCCCCTCAAGTCTCCACGTCAACCCACAAGAACTCAATCAAGCGTTCACCCATGTGGTAACCAATGCAGTTCAGGCCATGGACGAAAATGGCACGCTTACTCTCAACACTACACTCACAAATGATGGCATACACATTACCATCAGCGATACAGGACCCGGCATTCCTCGAACACAATTATCTAAAATTTTTGATCCATTTTTTACGACCAAACAACAGGGCATCGGTGCAGGTCTTGGACTAACGATTGCACGACGCATTATCCAAAAGTATGGGGGACGAATCCAGATTCTTAGCCATGAGCATGAGGGCACGACCTGTCAGATCACATTCCCCTGCAATGAAACCGACTCGTCTTAGATGAAGGATGATTGGAGGTGAATTACTTGGAATAGGGGACATTCAATGGGTGCTATGTGTGGAGGGTTCATGGTCCTCTACGTGAAAAATGATCATTTCCACACTTATCTAAACCGATAAGCCTGTCACAAAATCCTGTATTTACTGTTATAATTCTCATCCACTCAGTCCAAAACGTAAGTTCATCCTCAATGATAATTGAGAGGGATCGTGATTATGTTTCCACTGAATTCCAAATCATTATCTCTTTCATTCTCTGATCAACCTCACCTTCTCATCTGACATCTCGGAGGATTCTACTCTCAAATCTAAAAAAATCTTTTACTTTCAGGCATATTCGACCGAAAAGTAATAGTATGAAGTATAAGGACTGTCTTCCCCTCTTGGAATCTACAAGCCTGCGATCATTACCTCAATACTTCCGGACCGTGAACCCCACAACCCTCGAACGACAAAGAATGCGAAAAACCTCGCCAGAAGACAATGGCCCATATTCTAATTACCGTATGGCTGTGAGGCTGGAACTCACTCAACGCCCTGGAGTCTTTGCTCAACTAGTCACAGCACTAGCCGACGAAGGCGCCAACGTGGGAGCCGTCGATCTCATTTCTGCAACGAAAAAAACTGTCGTTCGCGATGTCACCTTTGATGCTCTTAGTGAAGAACATGGAGAACAAATTCTTGACCGATTAAGCAAGCTGCCAGATGTCCATATCGTCGCCGCGTCTGACAATATCTTTATGATGCATCTGGGTGGAAAAATCCACGTTGAGAGTAAATTTCCCATCAAAACTCGCAATACACTCTCAATGGTCTATACGCCTGGAGTCGGCCGGGTGGTCAAAGCCATTGCCGAGGACCACGAGAAAGCCTATACCTTCACCAGTAAACACAATAGTATTGCCGTTGTCACCGATGGCTCAGCTATTCTTGGATTAGGCAATCTCGGACCTGAAGCAGCCCTTCCAGTCATGGAAGGCAAAGTCATGCTCTTCCAACAATTTGCCAACATTGATGCATGGCCTATTTGTTTGAATACTCAGGACCCTGATGAAATTATCCGAACTGTCGCAGCAATTGCCCCTGGATTCGGCGGGATTAATCTCGAGGATATTAGCGCACCTCGATGCTTTCATATTGAAGCGAGTCTTCGTGAACAACTAGACATCCCAGTTATGCACGACGATCAACATGGAACCGCCGTTGTCGTGCTTGCCGCCTTATACAATGCCTTAAAGTTGACCAAAAGAAGGATTGCTGATGTTCGAATCGTCGTCGTCGGTCTCGGCGCAGCAGGCACAGCCTGTTGCAATCTCCTCATTCAAGCCGGGGCAACACATATTAAAGGCTGCGATAAAAATGGACTCGTACTCAATGCACCAATCAATAAGCTTCGAAACCATGATCAGCATATCCAGTCATTGATTGACTACAACAATCCTGTAGGAACCCTCCAAGATGCGATGAACGATGCCCATGTGGTCATTGGTCTTTCAAGGAAAAACGTGCTAAAAGCACACGATTTATCACTCATGGCTAAAGATTCCATCGTCTTCTCACTGGCGAATCCTGACCCAGAAATTTCTCCACAGGATGCGGTCTCCCATTGTCGAATCTATGCAAGTGGCCGCTCCGATTATCCAAACCAATGTAATAATCTACTCGCATTCCCTGGAATTTTTCGAGGTGCCCTTGACGTTCAAGCCAAGAAAATTACAGAACCAATGTTACTGGCCGCAGCTCAAGCATTGGCAGGCCTCGTACCGCCCTCAGCCTTGAACGAAGAATATATCATCCCGAGCGTCTTTGATAAGAAGGTGGTATCCCACATTGCAAAGGCTGTGGCCAAAGTTGCGGTCCAGACCGGAGTAGCACGCCGTCAAATCAAAAGCATAAAAGGCTAAGCAAGGGTCCTCACATAGAGCAGAAGAATAGACATCGAAAACTGCGGTCGATTAAAGACAGGAGAATGTTAGGAGTAGAATTACAGGACATGCATCCAGAAAATGATACCGAATCCTACTGGCCAGAGATAGTAAGAGAATCGATGAAAATGATTTTGTTTGACGAGACGAAGAATAATCCCAATCGACCAATATCCAACCAACGCCGCAACCCCCATCCCGACAAAATAGGGCCCAATCGACACATCAACTGTATCCATGACCTTGAGCATTTCCAAAAGCGTTGCTCCGAGAATCGCTGGAATTGAAATAAGCAATGAAAACCTGACAATCAATTCTCGTTCAAGGCCGAGAAGTAGTCCTCCAGCAATGGTTGATCCTGATCGAGAAATACCAGGTAAGACCGCAATACCCTGGACTAATCCAATAACGAAAGCATCGCGAATACTCATACTTTTGATTCCTCGACCAATTGTTTTTCCACGGCCAATCCATAAGATAATCCCGGTAAGAATGAGTAGACTCCCGACAATGTCTGGACGGGAAAATACATCCAATCCAATCTTTTGAATACTTAGACCAAGAATAGCCGTTGGAATCGAGGCCACGACAACCATCTTCACCGTGTGCCATTCAGCTCCAGAAAAGACACTATCCTCTACTCCCGTACTTGGCATTCCCAATAACCCACGGGCCAATGCAATCCAATCTTTTCGAAAGTAGACGACAATGGCCACGACCGTTGCACAATGCAGCATGATATCAAACAGAAAGTTTGTGTCTTCGACGTGGCCAAACCAATATTGTGCCAGCACCAAATGGCCTGATGATGAAACAGGTAGAAACTCTGTTAAACCTTGAAGGACAGCTAAAATGATCGCCTCGATATAACTCATTGACTACCCTTCTCTGACATCATGATGGTGGAAACCAAGACTAACCTGTATTGGAAGTAGATTATTTCAATTAACCATTTCATAAAGCTACGTGACCTTGAGGTCCTGAGCATACTGTTCCGCGAACTCCCTCACACCATTTTCCCATGGTGGTAAGAGCACAAGAGGATCTTGCAGGGAAGTGAGGACTGAATTGGCTGGACGCGGAGCAGGTCGAGGAAAATCCGTGGTTAACACTGGTACCACCTGAGCCGTGATGCCAAGGTGGGCAAAAAGTGCTTGGGTCAATTCAAACCAACTCGTCCCTCCAGTACCAGCAAGATGATAGGTCCCATAATGATGGGTCATGATGAGTTGAGCAATCGCTTGCGCTAAGTGTGGAGCAAATGTGGGTGACCCTCGTTGATCACTCACAACTCGCACCTCAGATTTTCCCGCTAATTGACAGATCATTTTAGGGAAATTTTTCCCAATCGTGTGATACAACCAAGCTGTACGAACGATAAAATGCTGGCGAGTGCAGGCACGGACGGCTTCTTCTCCAGCCAATTTACTTTTGCCATAGATGGAACGAGGCTGCGGTTGATCAAATTCATGATACGGCTCAATTTTTGTTCCATCAAAAACATAGTCGGTGGAAATATGAACCAAAGGAATCCCAAGTGCATCTGTCGCACATGCGAGATTCTGCGGACCCACCGCATTGACTCGATAAGCTGATGCACGATCTGACTCGGCTTGATCCACGTTCGTAAAAGCCGCGGCATTAATAACCACATCAGGAGATACTTCAGAGATGGCCCGTGATGTCTGAATACGCTGGGTAATGTCAAGGGTGTCAAAATTCCAAGCGATCACATCTTGATGACGCAATGCGTCTTGCAGAGCATGTCCTAGTTGCCCACTCGCACCAACGACGAGGACTTTCATGCACACGTCCCTTGAACGATGGGCAAACGTTCCATCTGTTCATTCAAACAGAGAGCGACTTGATCTTTTTTTGATAATATTGGCTCACTCAGAGGCCATGTGATACTGATGTCGGAATCACGCCAATGAATCGCCAGTTCATCAGTTGGATTGTAGAAATCGGTACATTTATACTCGACATCAGCTATTTCACTCATCACGCAAAACCCATGAGCAAATCCTGGTGGAATATAGATTTGTTTAAAATTTTCGCCAGTCAAGGTCACGCCGACCCATTGTGCAAATGTCGGTGAGCCACGTCGGATATCAACAGCCACATCAAAGACCTCACCTTGACTCACGCGAATGAGCTTGCCTTGCGGATGCTGCACTTGTGTATGAAGGCCGCGAAGTATACCCTGAACTGAACGAGAATAATTATCTTGGACAAATGTCAGAGGAATACCTGCCTCGATATATTTATTTCGATGGTACGTCTCCAAAAAAAACCCTCTCCCATCTTGATACACATCTGGCTCAATAACGACCACATCCGGCAATGATGTGTGAAGGATATTCATAGTTCACACCCCTCAGATCGGCCAAGCATGGCTAACAAATATTGACCGTAGGCATTCCCTTTCATCGTCTCGCCTAACCGTTGAACATCTTGGGTTTGAATATACCCCATGTTATAAGCAATTTCTTCTGGACAGGACACCATAAGGCCCTGTCGTTCCTGGAGAACCTGAATATAATGCGCAGCCTGAAGCATTGACTCATGGGTCCCAGTATCAAGCCAGGCTATGCCGCGTCCTAATTGCACAACATGTAAGGTTCCTGCACGTAAATAATTCACATTGACATCAGTAATCTCAAGTTCTCCCCGTGCTGAGGTGGTCAATGACTCAGCAATCTCCACCACACGATTGTCATAAAAATAAAGGCCCGTCACAGCATAAGACGAATGAGTGTTCTGTGGTTTTTCCTCTAATTTTGTGGCCATACCCGACGAATCAAAACTCACAACACCATAGCGCTCTGGATCTCGAACCCGGTACGCAAACACCGTTGCCCCCGTTTGCTGGTCAACAGCAGCGCGCAAATACTCGGAAAGACCCTGGCCATAAAAAATATTGTCGCCTAAAATCAACGCCACTGGATCGTCACCGATAAAGTCTTTTCCGATGAGAAATGCCTGCGCGATCCCTCCGGGATTGGGTTGAATCGCATACTGGATGTCCAATCCAAAATGACTCCCATCCCCTAAAAGTCTTACAAACCCATCTTGCTCATGCGGGGTCGTGATAATCAGTATTGTTCGGATCCCCGCCAACATCAAGGTCGAGAGCGGATAGTAGATCATGGGCTTGTCGTAAACTGGCATCAATTGCTTGCTGACAGCATGGCTCAAGGGATACAACCTGGTACCTGAACCTCCTGCGAGTATAATGCCTTTCATCTCATGCCCTCGAATTATTCCTGTCTATTGACCGGGGACGGCTGCCCTAAGGCCCAAGCGTATTCGAGGCTCTTGATTCTCCTGAACAGACTCACACCATTCCTGATGATCAAGATACCACTGTACAGTCTGCCGTAACCCACCTGGCAAATCGTAGGTTGGCTGCCATCTGAGTTCGTTTCGTATTTTCATCGTATTAATCGCATAGCGTCGATCATGACCCGGACGATCCGCCACAAAAGTTTTCAATTCCTCATAAGAACCAACACCCTGATCAATCAACCTTTGATTACGAGAGGCCGGAACACATTCCTCAACTATTTGTATCAACCCATTCACCAACTCAAGATTCGTCTGTTCGTTATTACCACCAATATTATATTTCTCACCAGGTTGCCCTTGAGTCAAGACCAGCCGAAGACCTTCACAATGGTCTTCCACATGGAGCCAGTCTCGAATATGTTGCCCATCGCCATAAATAGGAAGTAACTTCCCCTCTAAAGCATTGAACAACATAAGAGGAATCAATTTTTCAGGAAATTGATATGGACCATAGTTGTTTGAACAATTAGTCGTCAGCGTGGGCAAGCCGTAGGTCTGAAAATACGAACGGACAAAATGATCGGCAGCAGCTTTTGAAGCAGCATAGGGAGAGTTTGGGGCATAGGATGTCTGTTCAGAAAATTCACCTTCTGCCCCAAGCGTTCCATAGACTTCATCCGTGGACACATGAAGAAAGCGAAACAGGAGTTGTCGCTCTTGGGACAAGGTCATCCAATATTGTCGAGCTTCTTCCAAGAGCACAAAGGTTCCCACGGTATTCGTCTCGACAAAGGGAGCAGGACTATCAATGGAACGATCGACATGTGACTCTGCGGCAAAGTTCACGACGGCTTGCGGACAATGCTCGGAAAAGATCCGACTCATCATCACCTGATCAGCAATATCAGCCTGAATAAACGTGACACGATCATTCGACAGGACATCTGAAAGACTGACGAGATGTCCAGCATAGGTCAGCTTGTCAATCACCACTAGCGACACATCTGTTCGGGCAAGGAGCCATTGCACAAAATTGGCTCCTATGAACCCAGCGCCTCCGGTTATGATAATTGCTGACATGAATCCACGCACTTTCTCCAGTCTGTTAGACCACTGGATATTGGGATCAAGGAACTGAACGATGCAGGTGGATGAAATATGTAGGAGAAAAGCAAAAGCGTAAAAATCTGAGGAATGATCGATGAGATTCTGACTATTCTACCGTCACACTTTTTGCCAAGTTTCTTGGTCGATCAACATCTAAACCGCGCAACACGGCCACATGATAAGCCAACAATTGCAAACCCACCGCAAAAAGTATGGGCGTGAGCAAGGGATGGACCGCCGGAATATGAATAACGACATCAGCCACTCGTTGCAGCTCTTCATCTCCTTCAAATCCAAACGCAATAACCGGCGCACTTCTGGCTCGGACTTCCATCAGATTATTAACCGTTTTTTCATACAATCGATCTCGAGGAGCCACCACCACGACTGGCATGTTTTCATCAACCAACGCGATGGGACCATGCTTCATTTCACCCGCCGCATAGCCTTCAGCATGAATGTAGGAAATTTCCTTTAATTTCAAGGCACCTTCTAAGGCAATGGGATAGTTAATGCCACGGCCGAGATAGAGAAAATTGCTCTTTGAATAATATTTTTCAGCAATTTTTTTAATTTCAGGTTCCAACTTCAATACTGACTCGACCCGACCAGGAAGTGCGGTATATTGATCTAACCACCATCGCCCTTCTTCTGCACTCAATAATTCTCGCACTCGCCCAACATGAAGGGCCAGCAAATACAGCGCCATGATTTGACCGGTAAAGGCCTTTGTTGAGGCAACACTAATTTCTGGGCCACACCTCGTATAAATAATACCATCTGACTCTCGTGCCATGGTGCTCCCCACGACATTCACAATCGACAGCACGCGTGCCCCTCTTCGCTTCGCCTCTCTCGCGGCGGCGAGGGTGTCAGCCGTTTCTCCCGATTGGGAAATAGCAATAAACAAATCATCTTTCTGAATCATTGGCTCTCGATAGCGAAACTCTGAGCCAATATCAACTTGCACTGGCTTTCGAATCATTTCTTCGAAGAGATACTTTCCCACTAATCCCGAATGCCAAGAGGTACCACATGCCACAATCCAAATACGACGAGCGGCGATCAACTCTTCAGCCGTCATGGCTAAATCAGGAAGGTCAGCTTCTCCTGTTTCATAATTATATCGGCCTCGCAGAGTATCCACGATCACCTGAGGTTGCTCGTGAATCTCTTTGAGCATGAAATTGTCGTACCCACCTTTTTCAGCCGCCTCCGCATCCCAATCAATGGTCACTGTTTCTCGAGTAAGTTCCTCACCATTCGCACCCAGTACGGAAATCTGTGAGGGCGTTAACAGGGCAATGTCCCCATCTTCCAAAAACACGACTTCTCGGGTATGCACTAAGAGTGGAGTGACATCAGAGGCTAAAAATGAGCCCTGTTCATTACGACCAACGACGAGAGGACATCCCGATCGGGTTGTCACAATCACATCGGGCTCCGTCACACAGAGCGCCGCGACAGCATAACTTCCGTGCAAATCAACTTCTGCGGCCCGCATGGCTTCCTGAAGCGAGCAGCCATTTTTCATATACGATTCTAATAAGTGAGCAATAACTTCAGTATCAGTTTCCGAGACAAAACGATACCCTTCCGTTTCCAGTCGATGTTTAAGTGAAATAAAATTTTCAATAATTCCGTTATGCACCAACACCAAATTCCCTGAACGGTGGGGATGTGCATTTTGTTCAGATGGCCTGCCATGGGTTGCCCAACGCGTATGCCCAATCCCAGTCGAACCATTCTGCGGATTCCGTTCAACCAGTTGTTCTAAATTCACCAATTTTCCAGCACTACGTGTCACGGAAATTTCCCCGCCATGCAGTAAGGCAATACCTGCCGAGTCATACCCACGATATTCGAGTCGCTTTAACCCCTCAATGAGAACCGGAGTCGCGTTTTCTTCACCAACGTATCCAATAATGCCACACATGGTTGAAGTCTTGTCCTTATCCGTTTTTGGTTATTCTGATGCGTTCTGTTAACTATATCGGTCAATATACCACGAATCTATAACAAAAACTTGTTGGAATGCGAACCATATAGGTGGGAATAACTAAGGACGATTCTGGTAAATACGGTTCAATCCCTTGCTCAAATTGAAGCCACGCATTAATTTTTCGCTTCAGGATCCTGCTTATGATGCAAGGCGCGTTTTCGTTTTGCCGCGCCCTCTTTATTCATTTGAGTGGACCGAGATATTCCCAAGGCCTCGGACGGCACATCTTGCGTCACCGTTGTTCCCGCCGCAATGATCGCGCCTTGCCCAACGGTAACTGGTGCAATAAGTTGGGAATCACTCCCAATAAACACATTATCTTCAATAATCGTCTTTTCTTTGCGAAACCCATCGTAGTTGCAGGTAATCGTACCAGCCCCAATATTAACTTGCCGTCCAATGATCGTATCTCCAAGATAACTCAGATGATTCGCTTTGGAACCTTCCCCAAGATCGGTCTTTTTGAGCTCGACAAAATTTCCGACTTTGGCCTTCTTCCGTATAATGGTCCCTGGTCGAAGATGGGCAAATGGCCCGATATTCGCACCATTTTCCACGATGACGTCGTTGAACACGCAAGAATCTTCAACCTGGACATGATCTCCGAGGGTACTATTGGTAATTCTTGTATGCGATCGCACGTGACAAGCCTCACCAATAACCGTCGCTCCCTCTAACCGAACATCTGGATACAACACACTATCGCGCCCAATGATCACACCTGGATCAATACTAGTACGGCTGGGGTCAAGCAACGTCACTCCTTCTTGCATCCAATGCCGACATACTCGATTTCGCATTTCTTTTTCCGCAATGGAAAGATGCTCACGATTATTGATACCAATCGTCTCATTCGTATCGTTGGTCACCAGAGCCGAAACACGAAGACTTTGACTCACGGCCATCCCGATAATATCTGTCAGATAGTATTCACCTTGGACATTCTGAGGCTTTAAAGTCTCAAGACTGTGAAACAAAAATGAAGTATTCACAACATAGGTGCCAACATTGACTTCTTGAACAACTTTTTCATCCACAGATGCATCACGATCTTCGACAATTTTTATGACCTGCCCCTGAGGACCACGAATGACTCGTCCATAGCCGTCAGGATTGTCTAATTGGGTGGTTAAGATGGTGACGGTCGCCTGGGTAGATTGATGACAAGCCAACAGAGCTCGAACAGTTTCTTCAGTGAGTAAGGGCGTGTCACCATTTAAAATCAGACAGTGACCCGCCCCTGCTTCAGCTTTAGCCATCACAACAGATCGAGCCTGTTGCACGGCATGCCCAGTGCCGAGTCGCTCCGTCTGCTCAACGACGAAATAGGGTGCAAGCGCCTGCTCCTCCTGTTGAAGATAATCTCGCACTTGATCGGCGCCATGCCCCACGACAATTGCCACCGAGGAATCGGCGACTCGACGTGCCAGCGCCGCCATATACCAGACCATTGGCTTCCCTGCGACGGCATGTAAAACCTTCGGCATCGCTGACTTCATACGAGTCCCCTGCCCTGCAGCCATAATTACAGCAGATACCTTGTTCATATGAGAAGATTCTCCAGTTTCTAGTGAGGCTTCATTCATCCTGTGGGTACCTTCACATCAGGATTCACAGGTTTTCTACCCTTCTGACGCACGATATCATCAACCGCCGATGGCTTATCTGAAGAATACAAACCGCCGGACACAATCAGTTTCATGGCTTCTTCTACTTCAAGATCCACAGAAACCACCTCATGCTCAGGCACCATTAAAAAATATCCAGAGGTGGGGTTTGGCGATGTCGGGACAAACACATGAATGAGTGGTTCCGGGGCCAGACGTTGCACTTCATCCCTTGTCTCTCCGGTCACAAATGCCAAACAGTAACTGTCTTTCTTGGGAAATTGAATCATGACCACCTTGTCATACTTTTCACGCTGCTTAAACGAAAGAATATCCATGACTGACTTAAGTGTCGCATAGATTCCTCGGACAATGGGGACACGGTCTAAAAACCCCTCCCACCGGTTGACGATTTTTCGCCCAAGAATATTTGTGGCCAAGACTCCTGAAATCAAAATGAGCAGAATAAGCGCAATAATCCCCAGACCAGGGAAATAATACTCCTGAATGACTAAGTCGGCGAGGACATTTCCTAATATACTATCGACCGTGATAAATAAGGTCTTGAGGACAAGAATCGTTCCCCAAATCGGAGTAATAACTAGTAACCCTGTAAAGAAATAACGCTTCAGTGAAGCTTGAGTCATTGTTCACAAGGCATAACACCTCGCTCCTTTAGTGATAGTTAAGGAAATCTAGGGTGGCAGGATTTTTTTGGTAGGCCATATTACCCATATCACTCAAAGCCTGCAAGCCTTTTCTTGAGATTTTCAATAACTTAGATTAGGATCACTCCATGCGAAAGACTGGAAATGTTCGAATCGGACCGGCCTCGCAATCACGTACCCGTAAAGGGGTATTTTTGACCTTCGAGGGTATTGAAGGGTCAGGCAAAACCACCCAATCCCAGCGGTTAGCCACAACCCTCAGGGCCATGGGCTATTCTGTCCTCGAAACACGAGAGCCGGGAGGGACGCCGGTTGCTGAACGCATTCGAACTCTACTCCTTGAGAATGTCCCTAAAAACCGAAAACAAGAAATCTTGACCCCGGAATGCGAAACAGCCTTGGTCCTTGCGGCACGCTCACAGCATATGACTCACCAAATCCTCCCAGCCCTTTCAAAGGGAATGATCGTACTCTGCGATCGTTTCAGCGACTCAACGCTGGCCTACCAGGGATTTGGAAGAAAACTCGACGTTGAGTTGTTACAGACCTTTAATCATTTCGTCACGCAAGGACTTGACCCCGACCTCACATTTCTATTTGATCTTCCAACCACACAAGGACTCGCACGAAGAGCACGTTCAAAACACCAAAACCGACTCGATCGAGAAACTCAAGCCTTTCACCGCCGAGTTCGACGAGGATTCCTGGACCTGGCCACCGAGCATTCTGAACGTATAATCGTGATCAATGGTCGAAATAGCTCAGATCATATTGCCTTAACAATTGAAAATATATTTACAACCTTCTTACGTGCCAAAAGGGTATCAAAACTCTAACTTCACTGACGAATTGAGTTGCAGCTTGCGACCGCTGAAAGCCATTCATGCCATTCACTGACATCATCGGACATTCAGTCCCTATTACCTGGTTACGTCATGCTATTCAGTCTCAACATTTGGCGCATGCGTATTTATTTGTTGGGGACGAAGCCATTGGTAAACGGATGACGGCCATGCAGTTTATTCAAGCTATGAATTGTGAGAACACCATGCTTAACTCAAGACCTGATGCCTGTGGGCAATGCCGCACCTGTCAACAGATCACCACAAGCATTCACCCTGACATCCTGTTTATCCAACCAGATGAAGGTCAAACCCAGCATCCCCAAATTAAGATTGAACGGGTGCGTGAAATTGAGCATCATGTCATCTATAAACCACTCATTGGCTTGCGAAAGATCTGCCTCATTGATCAGGCTGATCGACTCACGATTGGAGCAGCCAATGCGCTCCTGAAAACTCTTGAAGAGCCCCCAGATCACTGCTTGTTTATTCTCATTTCCAGCAGACCAATCGCATTACTCCCCACACTTAAATCTCGTTGCCTTTTAGTCCGGTTTTCCTCGCCTTCCCAGGAAGACGTCACTCAACATCTGCTAGACCGAGACAAACTCACAGAGTCCGATGCACGCTTTATCAGCTTTGTGACGAATGGCCGAATCGGAGAGGCATTAACGCTTGACCTCAAAACGGTCAAAGCGAAACAAAAAGAATTTTTCACCCTCTTGTTTGAACCGTCTGACCATTCTCTCACGAATAGATTCGCCGCAGCTGAAGCCCTGTCGAAGTCTGGACAGATACCTGAAGGAATCTTGTGGCTATGGGCAGGATTACGAGACCTGCTTCTTGTTGCCACCCAGGCACCACCGACACTCATTTTGAATCAGGAACGACTCGCCAAACTGCAGGAGTTAGCCGACTGTCTCACGCTTCACCAAATCCTCAATCTCCTGGATGAACTCTATCAATTGGAGTTAGGACAACAACGAAACCTTAACATGCAAGTAGGATTTGAACAGTTTTTCATTCACTTACGAGAAACCATTCCTGTCCCATCACGGTAAGATCATGGATTTATGGCTCTCTCAATGCTCTGATAAATAATCCAGCAAGAATTTTGTCACACACAACACAACCATCGGACAAACCTTCAGTGTAAGTACAATTATTATGGCACAATCTTTTTATATCACCACCCCTATTTATTACGTGAATGATGTCCCACATATTGGACATGCCTACACCACAATCGCCGCCGATGTCCTGGCACGATTTCGCCGACTGCAAGGAGACGACGTTTTTTTCCTCACTGGCCTTGATGAACATGGTCAAAAAGTCCAACAGGCGGCAGCCAAGGCTTCAATAGCACCACAAGCCCATTGCGATCACCTCACACCACAGTTTCAAGACCTCTGGGAAAAGCTTGGGATCACGAACAACGGGTTTATTCGAACGACGGATCAGCAGCATCAGACTATCGTCAAACGCTTTCTTCAATCGCTCTATGACAAAGATCTTATTTATCAGGCTGAGTACACCGGGTGGTATTGTACCTTTGACGAACGATTTTGGACCGAGAAGGATGTTGAAGCGGGAATCTGCCCTGACTGCAAACGTCCGGTAGAACAATTGAGTGAGAGTAATTACTTTTTCCGCATGGGCCAGTTTCAAGACCGCCTCAAAGCTCACATCCACGACCACCCCGAGTTTATTCGACCTATATCACGACGCAATGAGGTCCTGGGTTTTCTTGAAAAGCCCCTCGAGGACCTTTCAATCTCTCGACCGAAATCGCGACTGTCTTGGGGCATTGAACTCCCATTCGATTCTGATTATGTCACCTATGTCTGGTTTGACGCGCTGACGAACTATTTTTCTGCGTTAGACTACCTACCCTCTGTCCCTTCAACGACTCGATACTGGCCCGCAACCACCCACTTGGTTGGGAAAGATATTCTCACCACCCATGCCGTCTATTGGTCTACGATGCTGATGGCTCTCGAACTCCCACTTCCTCAGACTATCTTTGCGCATGGCTGGTGGACGGTAAATGGTGAAAAAATGTCAAAAAGCCGTGGGAATGTCGTCGACCCCAATGTCATTATTGATACCTTTGGAATCGATAGCTTTCGCTACTTCCTCCTTCGTGAAGTTCCCTTTGGACAAGATGGTGACTTTTCTCAAGAAGCTCTGATCGGTCGTAATAATAGTGACCTTGCAAATGGATTAGGCAACTTACTCAGTCGAACCGTGACCTTAATTCAACGTTTCGCCAACGGCACCATTCCTGCCCGAGTCACCTCTACCGAAGATGATCTTGATCGAGAATTAGAAGCTGCCGCTGAAACACTCCTGCAAACCACGCTGCCCCACCACCTTCATCCCGAACGCATTGAGTTTAATCGAACATTAGAAGGTATCTGGGGACTCGTACAATTAGGCAATCAATATATCGATAAAACAGCTCCATGGGCCCTAGCGAAAGATTCAACAAAACAAGAACGCTTACATACAGTGCTGTACAATGCAGCGGAGACTTTGCGATTTCTGTGCCTGGCCAACGCGGCATTCATGCCGGCCACTGCCCAGACCATGAATGAACAATTAGGTTTGGGATTAGACTTTTCACATCCTCTACTCTCACAAAATATTGACTGGGGGACCCTCGGCATTGGGACGACCGTCCAAAAAGGACAACCCCTATTTCCGCGAATTGATGCATCGATTCTTAACAAGGAGAGTAAATTGGAAACTCAGGGGTTGAAAACAGATGGACAGGAGTCTAACAAGGATTCAAAAGAGGAAGAAAATAAGCATCAGGAAGGCAGTACAATTGAAGATCAAATATCTATAGAAGATTTCATGAAGGTCCAACTCAAGGTCGCCAAAGTATTAGCTGCCGAACGAGTGCCAAAATCAAATAAACTGCTAAAGCTACAAGTAGACATTGGAACGGAGCAACGGCAAATTGTTGCAGGAATTGGCAAGAAGTACGACCCAGAACAACTCATCGGTCAAACGATTGTCATTGTCGCAAACCTTAAGCCTGCAAAATTAATGGGTGTGGAATCACAAGGAATGGTCTTGGCGGCAGGGATTAAAGAAGTTGAAGGATTACTGACTTTAAGTGAAGCCGTTGCAGCTGGAGTCAAAGTCAAATAAAATGCGAATGTTTTATTGTATTTTAAAACATTCACCATTTTATTTGTACCCTTAAACTTTCTAGGTCTCCATTTTTATGGAGCCCTCTGATTCTCGGGACACCTTAGAATAAATTTAAGAGCTAACGTGGGAAATTTGAATTTTCTATTCAATGCCTGTGCGATTTAAATTTACCAAATTCAGCAATTATCAGCCAGATCACCTCCTTGAACACGTTGTCGCAGAAGTGCCTGCCCGGATGACTGCAGAATTGGTCGGAATCAATTATCAAACGAACATTCACTTGCTCCAACGTTTACGTACCATTATTGCTCAGCTGATCGAATAGGAATAGGCTTTTGGGGAGGCTATTGAAGTTGATAAGTCTTATTTTGACGGCAGCCGCAAGGACCTGCAAGTACACTGTACCGCTGGCAAGGTGCCGGCTGATCTTCGCAAATTGTAATGGGGAGGGTAGAATATGCACAGGTGACACCTGATGCCAAATCTCACATACTTCTGACCACCATCCGTGAGAAGGTTGCGCCTGATAGAATTGTCTATACGGACTATTTCCTATCCAATACGCCGTGAATGTGTCAGGATTCAAGCATTACCGTATTAACCTTAGTTAGTTTTTCACGAACAAAGACAAGCACAAGAATGGCCTCGAGAACTTAGGCTATCAAGCATGATTCCTTAATCCAGCCCATTTTTCAAACACCTTCCTTGGAAAACGAATGAAAAAACAATCGTCAAGCCCTCATAGCTCTATGGGTTTTACTGTGTGGTTTACAGGTTTACCTGGGGCTGGAAAAAGCACCCTTGCTAAATTATTAGAAAGCAGACTAAGGGTCCTTGGTCTTCCAGTGGAAACCTTAAATGGGGACGAAGTACGAAAACGGTTAACGAAAGGATTAGGCTTTAGTCGTGAAGATCGCTTGGAAAATATTCGACGTATTACCTACGTTGCGAATCTCATTACTCGAGTCGGTGGAATATCCATCGTTGCAGACATTTCCCCATACGCTCAATCCCGTGACGAGGCTCGGAAGGAAATCAAAAATTTTGTGGAAGTCTATGTACAGTGTCCACTGAAAACTTGTATCGAGCGAGATCCAAAGGGGCTCTATGCAAAAGCCCAGCAAGGGAAAGTGCTACACTTTACAGGTATATCAGATCCTTACGAAGAACCCTTAAACCCAACCATAATTGTAGAAACTGAAAAAGAAAATCCAGAAGAAAGTACAAAGAAAGTGTTGCTGGAATTACAAAATTTAAACCTTATACTTTCCATTTAAAAACCTCATCTCCGTTTCAAACAGCATTCATTACCGAAGTACTTACGAATTCAAATATATTTCCCCCTGAGCACATTACAATAATAAATTCCTACAAATAAACTACATTAATTTTTAGGATCCCCCAAATCACATAGACAGATATCTTTCAGTCATCAGGCTCATCAAGTAGCCGGGTAACGTAATTTCCACTCACCATCGATAAACATTCGAAACCATAGTTCTAGCATGAGCAAATTCCAAAGTTGGGAATGCCATGCCCTGTCCTTATTCACATGTTCATGTATTAGACGTTCAACCACTGTAGTATTGAAATACCCTCTTTGGGTAGCACGACGAGAAAGTAAGATATCACACGTCATCTCTCGAAGTTCATTCCTGAACCAATGATCAATTGGAACGCCGAACCCCATTTTGGGTCTATTCAAAATCTCTGAAGGCAAAAGATCTTTCGCTGCTTTTTTTAAAATGAATTTTTTAATCGATCCCCGGAGTTTGATAGATGGTGGTAAACTTGCGCAAAACTCCATGACATCTTGATCAAGAAAAGGAGAACGTGCCTCCAATCCATACGCCATCGTCGCCACATCAACTTTCACAAGCAAATCATTAGGCAAATAGGTATGAACATCAACGTCTAACGTTTTATTCAATAGATCTTGAGCATTCGATTGTTCAAAAACATCAACAAGAATATTGGCCGAGTCCTGTCCCTCAGATTCTTTTTTAAACTCCTTCGTACATATATCAGCCTTTAATTGATGATCAAAGTGAGTCATCCACAACATATATCGGTGATAGGGAGAATGTGATAACCCCGAGGCGAACCTTTTCATTCGACTGGTCAACGTCTTTGACTCTCTGGCTTCAGGCAAATACCAAGCGGCCGTTTGAATAGAGCGCCTCAAGAAGGTTGGTAATCTATCGTATCGGTGGCTTAACACTGAAGCCAAATACCGATCATATCCTGCTAAATTCTCATCCCCTCCGTCCCCATTGAGAGCAACCGTCACATGCTCCCTTGTCATCTCTGCCAAATACATGGAAGGAATTGCTGAAGAATCTGCAAACGGTTCATTGTAGTGCCAGGTTAGTTTTGGAAACATTTCTGTAGGCTCTGGCTTTACGACAAACTCCTGGTGATCAGTGCCAAACCGTTTTGCCACAGCACGAGCAAACGGCAACTCGTTATACTTCTCTTGCTCAAATCCGATAGAAAACGTTTTTAAGGGAGCACTCCCTAATTTGGCCATGAGGCCAACGATTACACTAGAATCGATGCCCCCACTCAGGAAAGCCCCCAAAGGCACATCACTGATCAATCGACTCTTCGTCGCCTCAAGAAGTTTGTGCCTTAATTCGTGGGAAGCGTCATCAGATGACCCTTGAAATGTTTGAGCATACGATAATTTCCAATACTGCTCTGTTCGAATTTGGTTATTTTCAACAATCAACACATGCCCGGGTTGAAGTTTCTGAATTCCTTGAAAGGCTGACCAGGGACTCGGAACGTATTGATACGTGAGATAATGAGAAATACCATGAATGGAGGGAGTTGGGTGAAATCCAGGGTCAGCCAAGAATGCCTTGGGTTCCGAAGCAAAAGCAATTCCATCTTTGTCTAACCAATAATGGAGAGGTTTTTTCCCAACGCGATCTCTCGCCAAAAACAGTTTTCTGTTCAGTTTATCCCAAATCGCAAATGCAAACATGCCTCGTAAATATTCGACACACTTCTCTCCATATTCTTGATACGCCGCTAAGATAACTTCACTATCACTTGCTGATTGGAAGTGGTGCCCCCGTCCCTCAAGAATCAACCTCAATTCTCGAAAGTTATAAATCTCGCCATTAAATGTGAGACACAATCGCCCATCCTCACTGATCATGGGTTGGTGCCCAGCTTGAGTTAAATCAATAACAGACAAACGACGATGCCCTAGCCCTATGGATTCATCGGTGTAAATGCCTTCCCCATCAGGGCCACGATGAGCTAATAACTTCGCCATACCCTTCATCAAATTTACAGACACAAGACCATGAGACAGAAAATTAAATCGGCCAACAATTCCACACATAAAAGTCTCTTTCAATACAATTCAAGATGAATTCTTCTTATAGTTTCAAAAATTCGAATAAACCAGTTGCCAGAATTTTAAAGCCATCCTGGGATAGTGGACCTTAATATTGCTAGGAAACACCCCTCTATAACAAGGCAACTACATTCCCTGGATATCATCAAAAACATTCTCGTTCACTCAGTTCCGTAATTATCAACACGGACGCTTTAGATAGTATCGCGACACCACATAACCCTCTGGTGAACCAATCATACTGATACAGCCAAAATTCGATTCTGAGATTTGGAAACTCACAGGAACAACTATAACAGAGGAGAGGGAGTGAGACAGAAAAATTCAGGTGGCTGCTTGTTGAAAGAGCAACTTACGCTGAGACACAAGGCAATACAGGCCTGCAGGTAGGACAGCCAGGAGAGCCAACACCCCTCCAATGACCGATAATAGAAGAGATTTTTCAAATGGAACATCAAACAACAAGAGACCAAACACCATAGCACCTTCTCTAACTCCCCAACCTCCGAGACTAACGGGAAGACTTGCCAGTAGAGCGATAGCTGGAAGGATAGTCATAAGGTCCCAAAACCCTAATTGTATACCAATCTCCGAAGCGACAAAATACTGAGCAACAAAAAAAATAATCTGACTGAATACGGATAAGGCAAGTCCGATCAATAATACGTCCCATCGGTTCAAATAGCTGCAAACTTGGTCCCAAAAAGGCAGCAATGCATTCTTTAGCCATACCATCATTTTGCTAGAAACAGAGGTCAAGCTAAGTAGCAAAAGCAAACCGACACTCACAAGAAAAATTGTCATGACACCAGGCGATATCTGGTAATTAAATATTGGAATCGAAAAAGGAATAAACGGCAAAGTCACCCCTGCCATTATTAACAATCCTACAACAACACAAACGCGGTCAATCAGCACAGATCCCACGGCCGAAGGCCAAGTAATCCCAAGCCGATACAGAAGACCTATTCGTGCTACTGCCCCACCAAGGTTTCCGAACAACAAATTCCCAGCCAACAAGCTAGCGGACTGAATCCCCAAAATTCTGAAAAATGATAATTCTTGAGAGTGATGATGCAGAATAATCCAAAATCGTAACGTCGATATTCCCAGTTGAGCAATAAAAAGTGAAAAACAAATTAGCCAACCTGCGACAGACATTTCCTTTGTATACTTCAGCAAGCTGAGATAATCAGCAGCAGAAAATAAGGCAATAAGAAGGCCAATTGTAATAACCGCCTTGATAACACCTGATGACTGCGAAAGAAAGGAAATTTCCCTCTTAGTATCCATTTAAAAATTATAATCCAATGATAAATGCGTTCTTCGCTCTCAAGAACAAAGAAATCACATACTTTCGATGACTTTCAAATACCTTTTCAATAGTAGCCTCATTAGGCGCTTCGGTAAATAGCCATACAAGTTGTCTTTTGACCAAATTTTTCAATCGCAATTTGAGTATTGAGAATCTGGATTTGTGTAAAAGACCGTCCAAAAAGGAAGAGAGAGACCTTCCTTTCTCAATTCATCCTCTTTGATCATGCGATTCGTATGGGCTCGCTGAGTCTTCCATTCCTCCGATAAGATTTTCTATTAATGTTTCATATTGTCAGAAGGGACATTCGAGGTTGAAAAAGTAGGAACTGTTTTAGCAACTCAGAACTGAGGAGTGGAGCGCACAATACTTATTGAGATTGTATAACAACGAAGTATAAGGAAAAGATCTATATAGATGGAAGATGGCATAAAAGAATACACATTACTAGAATTGCCTCACTCATTAATTCGTCACTAATAAAGAGGCTCAAGGATACGTGAGGATACATACACAATATTTGAATACGAGTTCAAATATCTCCTCGAAAATAATAGGCTAACCATCCAGAAAGTTCATAAAAAATGATTTTATTGGCTCTCGCTCCTCCGTGACTAGGCAAAAAAGTTTTCAACTTTATTTTTGGAGAGATTCGATTCACGGAAAAGGTATCAGGGTATAGACCCTGCTTATGAAAGGCATCAAGAGCTCGACGCATATGTATCTCTGAAGTGATGAGCAAAAATCGCTTAGGGGGAACACCTGTGAAATATGACTGAAACTTTTCAGCTTCATCCCGAGAACTATTGACTTCTCCGTATACCACAAATCGTTCAGATTCGACTCCTTGACTGAGTACTACATTTCGTACAACCTCAGTCTCACTAAAACTTCCTACAGACAAGTCACCAAAATATAATTGCTTCACCATCTGTGACTGTAAGAGATGAATGCCTGCAAAAATTCTTTCCTTGTTCTGATTCAAGGCAACATATTCCACCCCAGGATATTGGGCTCTTTTTGATCGGTACCAAGTATGATCCACCACACCAGATGAAACTACCGCAATTTCGTAAGGAATAGAAAAATCTTTGCTATCCTCAATATTCCAAACACGGTTAACCAAATTGTAAGTAAGAGGGGTGCTAATCAGATAGAAAAAGACAATGATAAGGATAAGACTCTTTTTGTGGACCCTTCGAAAAAGTAGAAATATGAAAGATAAAGCAAACGCATAAATGAAGGGATTAATGAAATACTCTTTAATCATCTACTCCATTCCATTCAGACTCTTTAAGTTGCAGAATTCTTTCTTATCCGTTCCAACATAAGTCCAAAAATATGAGCCCCTCCAAACGCAATGAGTAGCATGTAAAATCCATATCGAAATCTCAATAATGTTCCCACATTAGGATATGCGACAGTAAACACCAGTATGCCAACAAAAGAAAAACCGATAATAATCCACATCATCGGATTTCTTCGTGAAGAAATTCCCCAGGCTAAACTTCCTAACAGAAGTCCATAAAACACGACGGTGGTAACCCCCATGATCTTTCTCGCCATGGTCATCGATGGAGTACTGCCTTCTTCAAACCACAAATGTGGCATTGGACTAAGAATTCCTACAACCAAAGCCCGTGGAATATATACTAGGAAGTCACTTGCTGAATTCAGAAACACTTTTTCATCGACTAGAGTCCTACCCCCTGCAGCTATGGCCATATGCCTCACATAAGAAATTTGATGCAATTTCAATTGAACTTTCTCAGGAATCCAGTCATCAACTTCCCATAAAATCTCTAATTCCTCCTCTCCACGTCCTACGGCTCCTATTCCCTTCTTATTTCGAAAGTCTCTCACTGTCAATTGTGACGAAGGAAGCTCTACAATGACTGGAACATTTGTAGGTATATTCAGCTTTATCAGACCTACCTGAAACAAAATTAACCCAATGGCAAAAGGAAGAAAAACCCCTGCATACACTTTCATTCCATCCAAGGAATTTCGCCTTACCCAGTAAAAAATACTCTCAATACCTATTACCAGTAAAGCTGAAAAAAGAAGAACTTGGACCCAATAAGGACGACTAAACATCACGAGGCTACTGCCGGCCATCCCACAAATTAGGCCAATGGAAAATGTCAATTTGTTACCTGACAACAACCCTTTCCATAATTGAATAAGACAAACTAACACCATGAAATTACCTAGAATAAACATTCCGTCACGATGAATTTGTGCAACCCATTCCATAGCCGCGGGATTGAGAACAAACAACGCACTACCTAGCATAGCGGGCCACCATGAAAAAAAGTGGAGCAAGAGCCATAAAACCAAGCACCCACTCATAGCATGGATAAGAGCATTAAACGGAAGCATAGTGTAGGGTTTTGAATCCCAGAGCGTATAAAAAATTGCGGAAATCCCGACATGAGCATAGGTTTGAGGACGAAACTCCCATGCACCCCACCCTTTTTCATGAATTTCTTTAGCCAAGTCTTTGGACATTTCATTGAAATGGGCAGAATCAAGAGAAATGAGGCCATCACCACGATCAAATTTCGGCAGGACCTCAGGAACAATATATGTTTGAATTATTAGACTGGCGCTCAAAGAGTAGACAAAGAAAATTACCCCTAAAAGACTAATCCTCTTTGTTTCACCTAATGATTGCAGATTGTAGAACGAATTTACGATAAAGTTTGTCATACATTTTCATCCTTGAAAATGAGTGTTAGTTCATCTTTGCATAACGACCTATATTGGGTTGCCATGTATGTTTATGAGGGGAAGTTATTACAGAACTTCCTCTTTTTCTTAATAAGATTAGCCCAAATACATCAAGCATCTACCTCCTGTGCTTTACAGTCTATCTCGAAAAAAAACAAACTCATTACATCCGTGACGTCTTCCGCAAGTCTTTATTTTCACTAACCGAAAACCATGCGCATCAAACACTCGAATCACTTCATCTGGTTTGGCCACCTCAAATGGCAACCCTCCTAACCAGTCCAGCATATCCCTCCATAAATCCATCCCTCTTGGTAGTGGACCACGCCTTTGAACGAATCGAACAAATCGGCGTAAATAATACAAATATGGTGCATGGACAAGAATCATGAGTATTTCCCCAAACCAGTTTGCATTATAGATATTTTTGACCTGCAGCCAATAACGTGAAACTATTCCTTGATCATTGTAAATGGCGATAAATACGTGACCCTGAAGATTAACAAGATTGAGAATATTTTCAAGGGCTCTCCACAAGGCCCCAGTATGATGAAGTACTCCCCAGCTATACACAATGTCGACCGGATCGAAAGATTTGAGAAATTCCGAGTCTAGAACATCACCTTGCTGGACTCTCCAAGCTTGATCATTAGGGAAATATTGCTCCCGAACAGTCTTCGTACAGACAACCGATTCAACATCAAAATCGAACGACTGAACTGAAGCACCTAACATCCGTGCAGCCAATGAAAATAAGCCACTCCCGGATCCAATATCTAGAAATTGTTTCTCATGTAAATCCTGAAGTTCCAGCATTGTTTGTAGTGATTGTTTTGCGTCAATGATTCTTTCTTCGTCTAGAAGAGCAATAAATTTCGTCCAATTACGTCCAAATTGAAACCGCACCGCCTCTTCGCCAACTGAAATTTTAGAAATAGTCATGTTCATTCTTATTAACTGATCCAGTCGTGTTACCGCATAGATACAAACACTACAAAAAAATTTGACTTTAAGAACATATCGAAAAAATGAGGTCTATCAGTCTTCCCTCCTTCAGATCAATTAACCTCCTGAAGTAACTCTGCATATAACTCTTCATACTCCGCCACACACGATTCAACTGAATACAATTGTTGCACTCTTTGCCGCCCAGCCGCCCCCATCGACATCCGTTTCTCTTGATCATTTGCAAGGTTCAATATCGCCACTCCAAGTTTTTCCGGACAATTGGGGGGCACGATAATTCCCGTTTCTCCATCCACAACTGCCTCTGCATTCCCTCCAACATCCGTCACCACCATAGGTAATCCAGTGGCCATCCCTTCTAAAAGACTATTGGAAAATCCCTCTTGGTGGGAACACAACACCCCAACATCTGCACTCACTAGTAATTCCGGAATCTGCTCTCTTTGCTCTCCTAAAAATCGAACGTTCGAAAAAATTCCAAGTTCCTGAGCCATTGCTTCAAGATGCGGCTGAAGACGAAGAGGTTTGCCAACACAAAGTAACTGCCAGGAAGTCGTAAAGGCCGTATGGATTTCCCCCAATGCTGAAAGTAAATCTTCATGACCTTTATAGGGAATAAGATTTGCGACCACAATCAAAACAAAGGCGTTAGGATCTACTTCCATTGTTTTGCGAAATGTCCTTCGCGAAAGGTGATTTTGATACTTGCTGACATCAACCCCATTGTAAACAAGTCGTAATTGACTTTTCCTCACCCCTTCCTCAACTAACTGGCACAATACGGCGTTAGAGTTGGCTAGGATTCGATGCATCCAGCCATGTAAGTAACATTCAATTTGAGACAGCAGAAAGTATTTTTTCTGATATATATTCAAACTACGACGACTCATGATACGAATAGGCACACCAGTTAACACGCCACTAATTCCACCAATTAGATAGGACAAGGGCAAATAACAATGAACAATATCTGGGCGTTCTCGCCAAAGAAACCATAACAGCGCCATTGATGATCGCAGCACTCGTATCGTCGTACGGATTTGACCGGCAGATTTAAAAGACTCACTTTGTGAAGGTGTGATAACTTTAACGCCCTTTGCCTTTATTTCAGTAGCGAGTGTTCCAGCATGGGTCAACGTAAAGATATTGACTTCAAAACGACTACGATCAAGCCGTGGCGCGATCTCAACAATATGTCCCTCTGCTCCACCAATATCCAGACTGCCAATGATATAGACTATTTTAGTTTTCATTGAGAGAAAAGATTACGTTTTAAGAGATGCCAAAAAGTGATCGCAGAACGCGACTGCCCCCGTTCCGCACCTCAAATAATTCATATAATTTTCTTGACCTTGATTCGCAATATTGATTCGTGTACCTCGATTATGCAGCAAGGAATCCAAGCGTTCCTCCAAATCAAACAAATTCCAATCGAAAGTCACCAAGGTTTCTTCCTCACGAAACAAATCAGGCCATGTTTCCAAATGATTCATCGTCGGTTTTAATAAGAGACCACCAGTCAAAAAGACTTCGAAATCCTTCAGAGTAATTTCACCTAACCCAAAAGGAGAAATGACAATTTTGCTATCTTGTAATTCTTTGAAGTACCGTCGCCGAAACAGCTTATCGGTAGATATTCGACCACCCATTTGGTCACGAATACGGCACCGCTGCCAGGCCACTGACTCACGAGGATACTGAACCCCAAAACGACAGGAAAGATCAGTAGGTCGATCTCGACTAGGCAAAGCACTGACAAAGGGAAATTGTAAGAAACCTGACCAAGGAAAACTTTGAAACATCATCATACGCAGTGGCCCATACAGGGAATAGTCTGCAAGTCCAGAATTCCAGGACAATCCAAGTTTCACTAAATCAGTCTCATCTAAGATGGGTCTCGACCATACAGGATCAGCATCCTTCACTGAAGCATGTTCAAAATAATGGTGAGTATACGGACGATTGCCATACATCGGCTTGAGATATTGCTTTCGATTCTTTAATAGCTGACTCTTCCTATAGCCATCGACAACAGGGAGAACCTGGCTCAGCAACCAACCTGTACTGTCACCAGTATCAAAAAACAATATCGTAGGGCCAGCATCACGAAATTTTGAAATTTCATCCAATGTCTTGTTTTCATTATCTCCCCAACTAAACTTGTAAAACTTGCTCTCGATGATGAGCACATCGCAATTAGTTAAATCTTGCGTAACGGTTGTAAATAAACGCCAGGTAACCCCATATGCGAGAAGATCTTGTCGATACTTTATGAGAGGAAACAAGAATGCGCGTCCATTGGGAGAATCAAAACCTTTAGTCAGTACATGAACTTGAACCATTTCGCAAAAAAAGTTGATGAAAAAAGAACGACGTAGATCTCGCTATCACTTATTCAAATTTAAATGTGATGAAGTGAAATAATGTCGAGTTAAAAGACCCTGTCTAAATCACAACTTTCTGTAGCCAAAAAGTCATTGGTGTAGTTCCCGATGTTCCCTCTGTATACATCAAGATAACAATCCACCACTGTATCCCAGGAAAAGTCCTGTGCTCGGACTTGTGATCGACTAGCTAAATCCTTGCGCAGCTCCGGTTCGTGAATGACCAGGATCATCGCTTCAGCTAAGGCATCTGTATCTCCAGCGGGCACGACTAATCCATCTCTACCGTTTCGGACCATATCCCGACAACCAGGTCCATCTGTTGTGATAATTGGAAGGCCCGCAGCCATCGCCTCCGCAAGCACAACACCAAAGGTTTCAATAAGCGAGGGGAACACAAAAACGTCTGCAGCTAAGTAAAGGTCTACCAGCGACTGCACAGGAAGCCGGACATCAGTATAATCGATAGTACCAGTCTGCTCATCGATTTGAATGTAATCTTCCACACCTGCCTGTTTAGCAAGTGGAATGAGGTCAGAGGTTCCAGGACCTGCAATCACGATACGAAATGGAGCCGAGGTCTCCTGACTGATACGAACCGCTGAATTAATAAGGGCACTAAAGTTCTTCTTAGGACGATTACGTCCTACTGCTAAAAACATCAACTCGTCGTCACTCAGCCCTAAAGATGCTCGAATTGATGATCGTCGTCGTCGTTCTCCGAATCGTTCAAGATCGACACCATTCGGAATACGAAGAATACGTTCATCCGTGACACCAATAGCATGATACTCGTCTACGACGGAATCACTAATAGCAACCAGATGATCGGCCAAGGGTAAGTACTTTCTTATTAATTGATCAATGCGAGGATCAAGTCGAACCCCATATCCGATGGTATTATCACATTGAATATCCTCACCTGCACATCGAACCAAATAACGCCTATCTGAATGCCTGCAAGCGAAATGAATAAGAGCCACTCCAATTGGATATCCCATCGTCCCATGCCAAAAATCAAATTTATACTTGATCTGAAGATTTCCAAAAAAACGATCTAGTAGATATAGACCAAGCCGTGGCCATAGCCCCATAACCGTAAATATCTTAGGAGGAAATCGCTCAATAACATACGGCAACTTCCATTCTTTTTTTCGAAGCAGCTGATTATTCAGATATGGCACAACGACAACTGGCTTGTGTCCACGAACAACAAGCCGTGAGGCAAGATTGTGGAGACCAACTTCAACACCTCCAAGAAATGGCAAAAAGGACGAGGAGGGTAACGCGATACATAAACTCTTATTCATAAGCAAAACGGGAATGTTCCTGAAAGGCGAAAAAATGGCACTGCCTGCTTACGAGGGTGCCTAGACAAACACTTCCGCCCTCCTTGTTTGGCCAAGCCTACTTCTGCATTTATTTGAATACGAAGAAAAGTCTTTGAAAACCGCTAAAACTTCCCTGACGAAAGAAGAGGTACCTCACACGAATTCAATCAACAGATCAACACGTCGAAAATCCTAACGCAGTCTGCCTATGAAACAATTTGGGAGAAAAGTTTGAGCATTAGAGTAAATCCCGAAATATTCTACCTAATAAATACACTGCGTTATCAAACATAGCTTGACTATACAACGCGCATCACTCTGCATTCAGAATGATGTGTTTCTCATTCTTTAGAACTACTCCGAATTGCATCAACTTTCCGAAGTATGCAAGCTGCAGCTCCATAGTAAGCATACGCGATAAACTCATACTTCAAATTCAAACGCGCTACAAGTTCCATGAAAGCTTTATGTTCATGCCTCTGCCATCCTTCAAAATTCAAGTATTCGTCAAACAAAATTATTGTTCCTGGAACAAGCAATTTTTCGAAGTTCTGAAAAACAGAAGCAGTTGAGGAATATATGTCGCAATCAATATGAAGCAATGCAGCTGTCTCACCGGCATGATCATTGACAAACTTGGGCAAAACATCATTGAACCAACCTTTATGCAATCGGACATTTCCGCTCACGGTTGGCATGGTTCCCTGGTTTGTCATCTTTCCTGTATACCATTTACTTCCTCCATCATTTCGACTTGGGATAAGACCGTCACACGGCAATCCTTCGAAACTGTCGAATCCATGAATATCTCTACTTGTCATTTCAGCAAATATATTAATGGAATGTCCATTGTGCACACCAAACTCAAGCAATAATCCTTCACTAGGAAGTCGTTCAAAAATATACCTATAGAGCCCAACTCGTGTCTCAAAAGGTTCAGCGTAGAGCATGTGTAGTTCGATAAATTCTGCAGATGTTTCGATAGCTCGTTTAAAAAGAAGATACTGCAACGTTTTTTTATCCATCCTCAATTCAGGAAAAAAATTCCTACCAACCTTCTTGAAGATGTCAAATATTTTCCGTCTTAACATACAGCTTCGCCAATATTCGGAGCTACTTTCATGGTGATTTGGGAATCGGCAATTTCTCGCATTGCTGGTTGATGCGAAATAGCCACAATAGTGACCTTGCCCTTCAGAGATTCCAATGTATTTAAGATGATTTTTTCTGATTCCTTATCTACTGATGCAGTCACCTCATCAAGAATAAGAAGTTTGGGTTGTTTCACAAGCGCTCGTGCAATAGCAATTCGTTGGCGTTCACCACCTGAAAAGCAACCTCCTCTTTCACCAACCTCTGTATCCATCCCCTGCGGAAGAGTGGCAATGAGATCGTAAATCCCAACGCTTTTTAAAGCCTGAGTCACAGAGGCCCTATCAACATTGCTATCAAAGCAGGAAACATTCTGAAAGATAGTATCATTAAGTAAAACAGGATCTTGAGGTACATACCCAATCTCACTTCGCCACGTCGCAAGGTTTATATTTTCCAAGCACACACCGTCAACTAAGATCCGACCGGAGTCAGGAACATAAAATCCGCACAGTAGATCCACAATTGTTGTTTTTCCAGAGCCACTGGGACCAAGCAAAATTGAGAACTTCTTGTCTTCAAATTTGAAGTCAACCTGATCCAGGATCACGTTCGCGTTATAGGAAAACGAGACCCGGTCAAAGACAATGCTTGTTCGGAGTGGGACTTCAGCATCTCCTAACCATACTTCTTTTCGTTCATTGATATTACCCAATGTTAATACAAAGCGAGACAACGCATGCTGCAATGGAACCAGATTTTGATATTTTTTATAAAGAACATTCATGTTGCTGAAAGCTCGAAAAAGTATAAGTCCCAAGAACCCCATTTCTGAGAGATCTAAAGCCAATAATTCTTTACCAAATAATAGCCCCAACAATATTACGCCAAGCATGAGAAGCTCTTGACATGCCGTTAATAGTCGACTATTTACCACGCGCATTCTTAGAGCTTTAGAAATAGCCTGATTGTGAAATTCAATTGCAGAAAAAAGACTTTGTAAGCATTGCATGGCCTTAAAGGCCTTGAATACTGCAGCTGCCTGAGAAATTTCACTTGTTAGACTGCGCTGGTGTTTGTATTGCCCCGTACCAGCTTTGTACACTTTCCGTATAAATGGCCGAAAAAGTATGTACGAGACTAATCCAAATAGAGAAACCGCAAAAAACGCGGGCCACGAATACATAACACCAAGAAAGAGATACCCCCCCGACATTACCAAAGCGGTAATCACTTTTTGAAAGGTAGAAAAACTCGATGCCGCGCGCTCTGCCTCGTACCCGACAAAATTCACCAAGAACCCTGTTGGTTTCTTGATGAAATATCCCCATTGAGACTTTTGCAACGCCTTCGCCGCATTGCTCCGAAAATCACGAGCGATCTGATCTACTGAATAGTCGACGTAAATTCCAAATATTGTACTCACAAAGGTTCTAACGACTAACAATCCTACAAACACAAATAGAAACCCATAAAAAGAAACTGAAATACCTAAAAACTCAAAAACCTCACTCACATTCTCAATGAATGGTAGTTCTTTCAGGCTATCAGGACTCAGTCCTACGGTTAGGAGCGGAAGAATAGCAGCAACACTAAGTCCTTCTACCAAGCTCAAAAAGAACGTTGCCGTGGCTACAGCCGCAGTCTTTGCTGGATAGGCGGTAGCGAAATATGCACACGTTCCCGCAAACGAATCCTTACCAGAAATTGTTCTCAGCAGATTTGCTAAGTGTTTTTTCTCTTCCAAATTATGAGGCATATTCTAAGGTTTTTTTCGTTTGATCATACAGCAACGTAAACTCTGCAAGCCTAAGATCTCATTCAGAATCGATGTTCACGCACTGACCTTCTACAACAACATTCCCTCTGTCTTGCCCATGAGAATCTAATCGGTAAGCAAGCATTGTCGCGTCAACGTATAAGCGATAGTATTACGATGGGACACGGGCCGCAATTGCTGACGTGCAATAATGTACTTGCCATTCTGGTCTTAGTTAAACAGTGCCTCATCCTCAGCGACCAGCTGTTTCAATGGATGCGATTTAGAATCTATTTCGGAGAGCTTCCTACAACATCGAACCCACCTTCAATCAGCTTAGATATTGTTTCTGTTACGTGATCAGCAGTTCGAAGGGGCGAGGTAGATTGCAGCATGACCACAATATCATAATGGCACCCGTCAGCTTCTTCCGTTGCATACAATGCATGTGTCAACACATCAATATCACCAATCATATCACCTGAGAGAGGTATCGAACACCTAAATGGCAGATCGATACCAATTCCTTTGGCAGTACCTACCATCTCATCATGATCAGTAGAAACAACCGCTCTATTTACCCATAAAAGGGATTCAAGCAACTTGGCCCACATGCCCAATCAAAGGAACCCCCTTACTGCCGCCTATCGCTGGAACAACGACCAGAATTCTTTGATTTATAAACATAAAGGGTGAAAGCTACTTTTTAGAATATGCCGCGTTGATCGTCCAACGGAACGTACCTCGACGCATTGGCTTAAAACCATGATAGAAGGCTTCACTCATATCATAGAAAATACATGTATTCCTGAGTATCTTAGGTTCGAATATTAGTTCTTTAAATTCATTGTCTCCCCAGATTCCTAATCCACCGGATTCATCACCACCTGTTCCGTCTATAAACATGATAAAATTGATGCGAGTTGGATCGTTTTGGCTATCGATGTGAGGAATAACACTGGATCCCCAGTATGCTCGAGTCATAAGAATCTGATAACAGCCCCGCTCTATACTATCGCCGGAAACGGCACAGATACGCTGCAAAAATTCATCGGAAGCAAGAAATCTATAAGCCGATGCAAGAGCTGGAAACAGCTCAATTGTCTTCGGCAATGTAGTTCTTGGATCCCAAAACAAACCACGATCGTATGATTTTGTAATTGTACTAATTGGATTCAAAAACCGCTTATCTGGAAGTTGTTTTAAAAGACAAGTATGGAATTTCAATTCCCAGAAATTTTCGCAATATGCCCACCGATTTTCATGATAGCGCTCGCTCGCATGTTCAAATGTCTCTGAAACTTCAGCTCGTCCCTCATAGCCTAGGAAGGCCGGCGCTGCAAAAAGACTCCGATGAAGACTACGAATTTTTGCTCTAATGGGATAGAGCTTTATGAGAAAATGTAAGTGTGCGAGATTTGGAAATTCATAGGTTTTTTCTAACTTCTTACTAATGCCTTTCGCCACTTGAACTCCTACCAAGAACTAAAATTTAAGGAAACACTAAAATGTACCAACACCAATGTGTCAACAATTTTTTGAGAATTTGTAATTCCCCACCTTGCAATAAATGCTTTGTCCTTATTGTAGAGCTTTTCTAAAGATCTCAAGGGAGCGCGCTGTCGCATCCCCGGTGAAAGGCGAGACAAATTCTTCAAAAACCTTCCGTCGTTCATTCATCACTGATTCCGTAACTACCGGATTCTCCAGTCGTGCCAATATTAGCGTATCTATATCTATATCTACATCTGGAATATCAAACAAATGATAGTACTCGCGAAACATCAAAACTTCCTCTACACGCTCTTTCTCCCGTATCTCTTTAATATGAGGGAGTATTATTGGTTTCCCAGCAATAGCTGCCTCAAGAATGGTTGTGGATTGCATGCCACACACAACATGCGAGTTAAGAATAGTCTCCTGAGCAGCCATACGTTCCGTACAGAACTCAATGTTTGAAATGCGGTTAATCGGCTGCTGCGCAGACTTTTCAATCTCGCTTATGTACGAACCCATTTGGCCATTATTTGGACCTTTCAAATGCATATCCTTCATCTTTATGACAAAGTGAATGTCAGGATGAACTACAGCCAGCCGAGCGAATGCCCGCATAACGGCAAGCGATGCTTCAAAAAACGAAAAGTAGCTCAAGTCTTTGAGTTGTGCTCCCCTAGGACACGAAAAAAATGTTACCTGTTTTCCTTTTGAGGAACACTCCTTCATTTCTCGACTATTCACCTTGCCGATGAAGTCATCCATTCGAGGGCATCCACGAATAATGATATTTTCTGGTGGGCAAATCTCAGCATCCACGAATGTTTTACGAGCCACAGCATTCTGCACAGCAATAAATCTGCTATAAAACGGACCGAGTATACGATGGCGGTCAACTGCATGCTTGAAATGAGCTGGAACTATATACAATGCTTCACGGTAGTAACAGACTTGCGGAACCCCAACTTGAGTGGCAACACGGATAAAATCAGCTTCGCGTCGATATCGAGCATCGCTATTGACAATCATATTGACCGACAACCGACGAAAGAATTCTGGCAGGAAACGTTCGAGAAAAATGCGATAAACCTCTCGTTGTTTCGCAATTTTGCTACCTGGCCTCTCAGCCGCAAATTCTCCACGAACCCCGAAAAAATGTGTGCTATCTATCCATTCTTGCTGAATGGGTTCACGAACAAACACTGCCAGCAAATAGAGAAGAAAAGTAGGAGATATAGATAAAAATTGAAAGTCTGGATGTCGAGAAAATATATCCACATCGCCTCTAAACCGTTCATAATCCGTAACCAAAATAGTGTGCTTTGCTTGATGATTATTACGTCCTATAGGTTTCACAAACCGTACGGACACATCTGCCAGGATTGAATACAGTCCCAGCCTATGACACAGAATGAAAAAGGCTCTAAACACAAACTTCTTCATGATCGTAATGAGGTCATTCAACAGAATAGTTTTCTTAATCAATCTCGTATCAATGCCAATAGCTAGCATTGAGAATCAGACTGTTTGCTGGAAATAGAAAAATTCGCAAACTAGGTATTAGCATCTCATAGCCTTTGGACAACTATGGCAAGATTCTATACATGAGCAACCAGAGCCTCTACATCCAACTCCTGCTCTCTATCACAGACTATTAATCCGTTTATGACTTTCTGATAGTTTGATGTGAGACGTGTGAGTGAATAACGTGTGGCAATGTCCTCAGCAATCATGGCAAGCTGCTCACGATCCAGTTGTAGAGTCTTCTCTATAGCCTTTGCCCACGCCAGGGCATCGAGAGGTACAAGAAATCCAGCCCTTCCTTCAGGCAGATAATCTTTAAATGAGGGTACCCCAGCATTAGCGACAACAGGGACACCACAGGCTAAGGCTTCTAGCAACGGTGTTCCGAGTCCCTCCATCAAACTTGGCATGGCGTACACATCGGCTGCTTTCATGTAGCTTGCGGAATCGACGAAATTTGTTATTAATTGCACCCTATCTGTCAGATCCAGAGAATCAATTGATATACGCAAGTCAGATAAATAGGCTTGATCACGTTCAGCCAATGCTCCTGAATCTACTATTGGACCAGCCATCAGCAACTTAAAACGTGAGCTAAGTAAACCCAGAACTTCCAGCAAAAAAAGCTGATTCTTTTGTGGCATAAACTTCGCGACCATCGCAATGACAATGTCATCATTGCTAAATACGGTCAGCCTCTGACGATAGTCATGTTTGGTCCCCTCCTCAAGTGTGAATCTTTCCGTATCCACTGGATTTGGACGGACCCAGACATTGACGCCAAATCCAAAGGAACGGCAACGTTGACCTAGTTTTTCAGAAATGGCAACAATTGCGGAACGCCGCCGAACACTCGGCCGCCAAATTTTCTCTACTAGCGGCAAACCCTGATTAGGCACGGCACCAGCAGTGACTAATTCCACTAACAAGGGTTTGTATTTCCATTGTGCATAGTGTATCGCCGCGCAAGTGACCGCACTGCTGCCAATCGTATGTATAAGGTCAAAATGAGTTTTCGAAAGTATCTGCCACGTACTGAGGAATTCTCGATAAAAACTAATGATGCGCGCGCACTTGCCACCGGCTGCACTATGGGAACGAATACGGCGCACAGCAATATCATCGATCACATAGCACGCGGCCTCAGCTTGTTCGATGCCTCCGCAAAGTACTTGCATTGACCATTCAGGGTGTTCTCTCAATAACCGTCGGTAAAGCCTATGGATACGAACCGCGGGCCCCGTATATTCTGGTAGAAATTTACTTGCGACAACGAGTATGTGCATCGACAGTTAGCGCCTTTTACGATCACGTAGCTTGTCATCAATACGCATGGATTGACTTAGCACTGAATGACACGGAACAATAGTTCAGACAATGTTTGTAATCTACAAGTCAAAAACTATGTTTTTAACTTAGGAATACCTTTCGCCTCAGAACTTTTAGTCAGGCCCGCTAACTTGACAGAACCGGTGTTGGCATTATCTGCAAACGGAATTCCTAGTTCATGAAACCATTGACGTGTGTATAGAGAAACTGGATTCCGAATATCTCCAGCCATCGATAACACCTCTCGCCAGGGAAATACTGAGTAATGATGACCAAACCGACCAAAATAGGCGAATGGCTTTTGTATTGCCCGATGATACCTCACCGGAGTTAACTTGTGAGCTACACTGGACAGAGGAAGCACAAACCATTTCGCACCTTTCCCCCAGGCTGTCACATTGTCTGGCAACTGCGAAAATATCCCTCGATAGTCCCATTTTTTAAGATAAGTCTTATACAAGCCCTGCCTAAGTTTATATTGAAATGGCACTCCTCGCCAAAAATTTACGAGCTTCATGTCCCAAAATGGAAGCATCCAGTCCATACCTAAAAACTCATAGGCTCGTTGCTGATTAATGACATATTTCGTCTGACGCTCCCGATGTTCCCAAAATTCGTACAGGGCTGCTATTTCTTCCGCGGGGCGGACTTCAGTCATCGAACCCTCAAAGGCAACAGACTTGGCAATGCGCTTATACAACAACTGCCGAACGCCTGGAGTTCTTATAGACCGCCAAAGGTCAAAGTGTTTGTCAATAAGACCATCTGCCATTTCTTTGAAGGATTGGGAACGTTCAAGAACATCAAACCTCAGGTGACCACCACTGGTAAAATCTCCGCTCTGCCCATTTACTAAGACCGCATCTTTTTCTATAAGGCCATCTTGAACTAGTCGAAGCATCACATCAAAATCTTGGGGGTTGGGAACAGAGGACATACCCTCGGCAAAACGCCAGTAGTTCCACCTTGCATCACTTTCAAAAAGAGCCCGCATGTCACGCCGTTGGCTTGGGATAAAAAACCATGAGAGTTCAAGACGTTCTGCCACGATTTTAGCCATCTGTGCTTCTGTGTTTCCTGGTAAACCAAACGAAAATGTTTGTATACGTGGATAGTTTGCTTCTTGAAGTTTTGCGGCAATGAGCCGAGAGTCAAGCCCTCCGCTGAGTGGGACCCAAATTGGCCGCCCATCTGCATCTTGAATCAGCCGTCCTATCGCTTCATCTGTGGCAACCCCCAACGCATCGACCAACCCAATTTCATCACTAGCAACTGGAGGCGTTGGCAAATAACGGAAATATTGATGAAGCCTTGGACTCTTCTCTCCTCTTGGCCAGATCAAAAAATTTCCAGCTACAAGTTGATGTAATCCTTTGAGAAGGGTATCAGGCCCTGTTACATATCCGCTTAAGGCCGCTTCCAGAGCGGCCTCACCGTAAACCTCCTGTTTGCCGCCAAGTTCCGCGACATCTCGTGCATTACCACCTAAGACCGGCGAGTCACCATTCATTGTGTAAAAAACAGGAAAACTACGATTCTGATCAACCACAGCCACAACTCCCGATGGCCCATCTAAAATAACAGCAAATGGCGTATTCACCTGATTCAGCAACACACTCAAGTCATCCGTACTAGGTAACTCTCTTGTGCCTACTACCATTTCCAGTAGACTGTCCACTGACTTTTGGCATCCCACCCACAGCACTTTCCAGTCAGCATAATCCTTACGTTTCCAGATTTTTGGTCCGGGGATAAGAACAGGTTGACTCAGGATTTTATTTGATTGAAACAGAGTCATCAGTGTATCTAGAGATCTGTAAATATGGTCTATGCCAATAGATCTAGACAGGTCAGTTCAAGAGTGAGGAACTAACGAGAGGCCAAAATATTTCTCGGCAAACTCTTCTGTGCACAATGCCTTTAAAATCGCTTCTTCGACTCCATATTCAATCTCTTGCGGATTGAATCGGTACCCTCCCTGAAGCACGCGTTTGGCTTTAACGACAGCACAACGTTCAGTGAGATCTTTCATCCCCTCAGGGTCGAACGGACGATCACCTGTATCAACAAGGAGAACGCCTCTTTGTGAAGACAGGGCATCAAACCATGCAGAGCCCGCAAAGTCGAAAATGAGTACATCGGCATCAACTGTAATAGGATCAAAACTCCCAGTCAGAATTTCATCGCAATGGGGACCGTAAAACTTTTCCACCATTCCTAAACGGGGGAGCAACCCTTTTGGATGTGGCCTTACAATCACATGGTGTCCAAATTTCTTAAGGATACGCAACAGAAAAATCTGTAAGTCGGCAATCAATGGGTCAGGAGGCTTAAAGGCAATGGTGAGATGATTCCATTCGCCTGAGAATAAACCAGCGACTAGAACAACTCGCTTCCCATCACCACGCAACTTTCTGCATTCTTGACCACTGCGGAATCCGGCGACATGCATAGGCGATCCTGCAGCACGAATCTTCGGAACAAATGATGGGCGCACAATACGTTGATGAGCTAATCGCTGCGTAATATTTAATGCCTCTTTCGGGCCATGAACCCAGTATTCGTCAGCTTCCTGTAATTCTGAAAATGCCCACAAGGGATCGTCAAAGAATCCACGATCGCCACCGTGAGTGCAGCGGGAAACCTGGCGTTCCTCATCACGATAGAGTTTACCTAACAAACGACCTGATACTTTAGGAGTCCCTCCCAAAAGAGAACCAGAAATCTTCTTGCCCCGCCGCCAGTCTTTATACGCACAGAAATCCCCGTAGGCCTGACCAACACGCTCTCTCAAAAACAGACCAAACATTAAGACACATCTGTTAATGAGACTCTTTGGCAGTCCATTCAAGAATCGAAGATGTTCACGGAATTCTTCTATCAGCACCTCTGTCACATCCCTCACACCAGGAACAACGTGTCCGGTGTCAGTAAAGGGAAGAAGGTCAGGATACAGGACAACAGGAATCCGTGCGTCATCATTGGCAACCACCCGCGACACGATATTATTGATGCTTTGAATATCGACACGTCTATCTGCTCGAATAAGCAATGTACTAGCCAAACGCTTAAGCCCCCGTAAAGGAGTCTTCCAGTTCTCTTTACCTGGTTTATTCGGCGCACATCCAGGATGGATATCGTATATCTTGCTGGGCACAGAGTCCCCACTATTGAGCCAGGCAGCAATTGGTGAGATCCGTTCATCCAAAATAATCTCAGCTCCCTTTTTCCCTGCTTCTTGAATATCTACGGCGGCGCAGGCAATACGTGATGCATCTCGGGCAATATCTGAAAAAACGGCGTTTACGGCACCCCGCACCTCCCAATCACTGCTGCCTTCAATCACAACATGTATCCGAACAGGGTATGTAAACGACCACGGTTGGTAGGATTCGTTAGGCGTAGGCCAATGCATGGACAATTCTGATAATCCAAGCTCCTCTCCAGTGAGTGCTAGGATATCCATCCGCATCGTTTGACAGACTTGCTTGAAGGGAGGAGATGAATTCACAATTTCAAAAAGGAATGAAATAAACTGATAGTTATTTTTATATTTTCGTGGGAAGAGCGTTCAAACATTCAAATCGCATTCGATCACCGAAAAACTCTGACCATATTCCTGACCACTGAGGTTATCCTCAGTATTTTTACAACAGAATAAATAGTATCAACTGAGTGTGAAACCCAACGAATAAGTGTAAGCTTCAGCTGATCTACAGGAGAGTCCAATCGACCACTCTGATGAAATTGATATTCCTTTTTTAGCTGGTACTGCACAGATTTTAATTTCTTGGCCTCAACGACAAGCTGTCGAGAAGATGTCTTGTCGAAACCACTCATGTGACCGGCTTCCCCCGATTGCAAATAACGTTTCTCTTTCACAAACGGATCATCCATCGCATAGCGTATTCCTTCACACTGAAAGTGCTGAAAGTCTCTCAACTCTTCAATTGAGGATTGTCCCGGTTCGCTTTCCACTAACTCCCCAAATCCCCATTTTTCTAGGACCGTTCGTAACATTTCAAAGTCATAGGAATACAAATGCGCATAGCCCCCAAATATTTCATCCATTTCCCGACTGATCGCTAATGTTTGCCCGCCTGGTGATATAAGAACGCGCACAAAACTGGCTCCAATTCCCAGATGATCACTGTAGTGCTTTGAGCCACTAAAAAAACTGACGTCATTTTTCACGTATGCCTCGGCCGCCTTTTTTAAGCTTGGCACAAGAATTCGTACTGTGCCCCCTATCTTCATGATTCGATTAAACTCGGCAATCGTCTTTTCCATACGGAGATGCGGAATATGTTCCAACATGTGGCTACTGAAGACTATGTCATATGTGTCACTTGGCAAACCAGAGTCCCAGCATTTCCCTCTATGTTTCCAAGGTTCCATATAGTTACCCGGAGCATTGTCTAGTACCTCCCATCCCTCTGCAAACCAAGTTGATCCTGCACCAATGTTAATTTTATGCATCTTCGTACTTTAACCTGTGAGTGAAAATTGACTTATGCCCAACGATGCTTGCGAAAGAAAGCCCGAGCGAAGTCATACATCAATTTGCGGGAGTTAGATATTGGAAAAAGAACAAACTCCATGAGCGATTTAGCCATACCTGGATTAAACCGAGCAATTCCAAGGATTATGGCAAGAAAAGCACTTACCCCTAAACTAAAAACATGACTACCGCTCTCACAATTTCCCGATCTATCAGGAAACGAAAACCAGCGCCGACACACCTGTTCAATCACACATCGCTCTTGATCACTCAGGAGTGGCTGCCAGCACTCATCTGGGCCAAGCCACCCACGTCCTTTCGTGTAACTAAAATACTGTAAGGTATCACCACTGATAAGCTTCGACGGAATGACAAACCCTGGCAGTGGTTCGCTAAATATTTCTGGAACCGCCTGGGAAGGAAGATTTGCGAATACCACACCAACTCGACCTGGCATTGCTTGAGAAAGACGGTACCCCACATCTGCTGAGAGACACCATAGAAGTAACTTGTGGAGCATCATTCTCCACCCTCCAGCTAGTCGATCAGGGTACGTGCGCCAATACAAGGAAGCAGCAACGGTCTCGCGAGGGTCACGTAAGAGTACAATCATGCGCAGATTAGGTAACACTCGCATTAAACTTTCAAAATATATCTCCGCATGAAGATCAGGAGCGATCCAAGCTTTTTCCCCAATTTTCTCGGCCCAAGTATCTAGTGCAGCTCCGATAAGTCTGACGGGATCTAAGGTATCTTCTTTCACAGTTTCTGCTACAACCGCCTCAAAGCTATCTCCCATGTCGTCCGCAGGGCAACGAACTGTTTCTCGATTAGGATCTGTAAACCGGGGACGCCTCAAATAATCTCCAACAAAACGGATTCGATCATCCAATGATCGTAGAGCCTTACTCGAGTGAAAAGCAGGGAATAAGGCATCCACAGTTAATATTGCAGAAGAATCAATTTTTCCTACTAGGGATGCGGCGAGTGTACTTTTTCCACATCGTGCGGGACCAGCAATAAGTGTTCCAACGATCCCATTCATTTGTTCATTCATGAGCGGGTAGTCAATAAATACTAAACTTAGATAATGAAATTTCTACAGCAGAAAAAAACTTAGCTTGGCAGAATCGTTGCGCGTCGTTCGGTCAGTGGAAATCGTTTCGATAATTGTTTGACCATATTCACAGTTTACGAGATTCCATGCGTTACGGAGGATTTCAATTCAAGACAGATGTCATTGTTTTTTGAACATGCGCACGCATAAGATTGATCGCGGCAGGACCAATATCATTCAGTAATGTCAAGGTAACCTCGCGTGCCACTTCCTGACCAGGACGCCCATTAACAGAAATACGAGTATATCGAACATTGGTACATTTCAACGCATTTTCCAATTCAATTTGATAGGTGGTGATCGCTTCAACAGAAAGCTCTTGCTTTCGTTCAAAGACCCGCTTAGGGTCGTCGACTAATAAGATGGCTAAACGAGGCTTACGCAATGCCAGAGCATACAAGCGATGTACAATATTTGGACCATTTTTGGTAAGTCGATTTTTCACCCACATGTCATGGAGGTAACGATCTGTGAGCATTACAAAATCGCGACGATCACGATGTATGATTTGGCCATCAAGATTTGTGCAATACCTGAAATAACCTGACGATAAAACCCAAAAGTTCCGAACGCTTTCTGGCAAAGAAGAATAGATGAGACTCAGCCCTCGACGCCAAAGGGGTTTGGAGACAATTGAAGCTATAGGTTGCTCACCGTATTGAGCACTAGACCCTCCGACGCTCTTTCGGCCTGCATGTTTCCAACTCGTGATGTGATGAAAGGTTTCAAAAGATATGGGATATCCATCAAAGACTTTCTTGAGAATTTCACTCACTGTCGTTTTCCCAACCCCATCAGCCCCGTGCAAAGTATAGAGAAATGGGTTACTCAAATGCATAAAAAATAGCCGCGCTTCTACATAATGCTTCAATGAAGTTTTCCAAGTAGATTTCAACGGCATTTTTACAGGCTTTGGAATTATACTCAACCTCTCCCTCATGGTCGCCGAAGACACTTCAGAAGAAAGACATTCCTTCACATCACTATTCTTTACCCCTAACAATTCTGCGGCTTGCTCGGTAACATTCAGGTCACTTCCAGCCAAATGTAGAAGGGTTGATCGCATAGACTCCAGGACATTCTTTCGTAAGCTTTGCACAAAGATGAGAAAGAATCGCCAAGAATGATTGGGAACTGGGATTCCCGAGGTACAATCGACGTCTAGATCGTAGCTGTTAATCGTAAGGTTCGGAGTGATCACAATTTCATCACGAACCTCAAAATATACCCATGTACGTTCCTGCTGTTTCACTGAAAGAACTGGATCGAAAATTAAGATTAAAAAGGCGTGATCACTACGACGACTAGTCATCACCAAACCGAGCTCCTTTGCAAGATCGGCAAAAGCAGAATCAAGTTTTGTCCAAACAGCAGGTGGAGCCATTAGATCTACATCAAACGGTGCTCGAGCTGGCAACTCTTCATAGTCTCGAATAAAGACGAGTCCTGGAAACTGTTTTTCCCATGGAAATGAGAATAACTGCTCATGAAAATACCGAAGCGCATCTGAAAACAACTGCATTTTTATATCGCTGTTCATTCCGTCAAGATTCAAAAGCTCCAAGACCTTTCCCACATACAACCTATTCCCCTGTCATTCACTATGTTTTTTTTAAAGACCACCAAAGTTAAAACCAAGATTCAAGTTTCTCTAGAGCCAACCAAAATCCTGTACCTTGATCTTTATGTCCTTGCCAAATTTCAGGAATAAAGCTTGCATTCGGAGCATACTTCTCCAATCCCTTCGCAAGGGCGGGAAAGTCAATCGTCCCAGCCCCAATCTGGAGACCTTCGCCATCCACACCGTCAGCATCCGCTAGATGGAGATGTGCAGTATGTGGTCCAATGAGTTGCACACATTCACTCATAGATAGTCCCAGATGATTGCAGGCTAAAGCAGAATGTGACACATCGAAACAGGTGCGTAGTCCAGTCTTTCGACAAAAGGCATCGACTTCATCTGGAATGACAAACAAGTTGTGAAACCGTTGCCCTCCAAAATGCCATGGGAACGGTGGCATGGTCTGTGGAATGATCTCTACCCCTTTTAGATTCATACAGGACAACACATCGCCGAGCCTATCATAGAGCTTTTCCCTCTCTTTAACACTCATCGGCTGATTCTGTGAAAAGCCACCAACATTCACAATGAGTTGTGGACAGTCAGTTTTTGGAAACCATTGCTTTAAAGAACGAGTGATATTTACAACATGCTCGAGATTTTTGACGGACTCCTGACGCCATTTCTGATTCTCTGCCACAAGGTCTAATACATGATCGCCTGCAAATAATTCAGGAGAATGCACAAGAAGTTGACTACTCAAAGGCTCTCGAAAAAAGCTCTTAAGATCAAGTTTAAGATCCTTGTAACTAAGATGAAACTCAAAAAGATTCGGTTTTACAAGACTGTGTAGTGTATAGAAATCATGGTAGCGGACGGGCACCCCCCAAGGACGCCTAAACTGGTACATACGCGGCTCGACAATCCCTTCTCCAAGATCACTAGGATAGAAACAATCACCTTGTAAGATGGCTCGACGAGTTCGTCGGCCTATAAGGGCTGCTCGCCGATTAGGTTGAAGGCCATTGCCTGGACTTTGAACCACGATCCACTCGTTGAGGATTTCTTCTCCTATCCCAATATCCGTCATAGCAACCAGGCTCTTCCCTAGTATTTCCCGATTCATGAGTTCACCTTGCGACAAGGTACGTGTTTGCGAACCCCCAAGAGATTCTTCAACAACACGCACGGCTGCAACCATTTCAGCAAACTCCTGAGGTAGCAGGCTCACTTTGTGGTCATTGCCTTCTAGCTCACGATCCAGCGTAAAATGCTTTTCAATGACATTGGCTCCTTTGGCAACAGCAGCGACAGCCACCTGATAGCCTCGCTCATGTCCGGAATAGCCAACTGGCCCATTCACAAACTCTTTAAGACGATCAAGATAATTAAGATTCACATCCTTAAAGGGTGTGGGATACGTTGAGTTGCAGTGAAGTGGAACAAAGACCGTGCCAAACCTGCGAAGTAATGTAATCGCCTCAAGTATTTCGCCTTCATGGGACATTCCCGTTGATAGTAAGACCGGTTTCCCCAGACTAGCCACAGCTTCTAGCAACTCATTATTGGTAAGATCGGCAGAGGCTATTTTGTATGCCTCGACTCCATATTCTTCCAACACCATGACGCTCTTCAAATCCCATGGAGTGCATAGTGGAACAAGACCACAGCATTTACAGTGGTCAAAAGCTTTGAACAGGGAATCACGGCCAAGATTGAATCGCGACAAAAGGTCAAGAGTGTACTGGGATCCAAGATCCTGCGAGCCATCGTTAGGATTGCCTCGATTCGCATACAATGTTTCCATGTCACGCATTTGGAATTTTGCACAGTTAGCCCCACTTTCAGCCGCTCGATCAATAAGTTGCTTGGCCCGGTCTAAATCGCCATTGTGATTGTTTCCAATTTCTGCAATCAAAAAGACCGGCTGGTTAGGTCCAATGACATGATTGCCAATGATGATTTCTTGCGCCGCCCGACGAGCAAAGGCAATAAGATGATTTTGAGCATCGATAAGGGGTATAAATTCAATTCGCTCGGAAAAGAGTGTTTGAATATTATCTAATGACGCATTCATATCTGCCCAAACATACTCACTATTCGAAACGCTCGAAACCGGGACATTTAGATCGAAGTCTTTTCCGGACATGAGCCAACGTCGAATATCACCATCTGTCACCACACCCTCGAGTCGTCCATGTTCGGTAACTGAAAATACAATGCGAGATTTATTTTCACTGATCTTCTGTAATGCGGTTAACACACTATCCTCCGCAAACACGCAAAAGCGGGAGAGGTTACGCTCAACAATCATCTATTGACCGCCATTTTCTCTAACACGACAATCTCATTCCAAGGCATATCATGTTAACTCATGAATACGAAAGAGGGATTCAATAATTGAAAAATCGGCTAAACTATCGATCTCGAGCCCTTCGGCCTCATTCATAATAAATCCAGCAATTACCCCGCCGAGACGGTTGTTCTCATTACAAAGGAGGGGAGTTCGCGTTATATAGATTGAACCATTCTCCTTGTACTTCTTGTCAGCTTGTGCAATCTCCTGACGACGCGGACGTTTTCGATAGTCATAGCCAGCCACCGGCGGTAGCCCTAAGCCGCTAGGGAATGACCAGAAAAATGCATGAGTCTCTATCACGCTGATCAGCGAGTCTGCATTGCTTAAATAAAATTCTTCGACTGCCCGTTCAATGGAACCCGGTAGACGAAGCGGTGACGTAGGCTGCAAAAGCATGACCGCATCTGGACAGTCTCCCTGTTGAGACAATTCCTCAACTACATGAAGCAATACAGGCTCCGTAGGCGTTTCATCACCTGCAAGATGAGATGGACGAAGACTGGGCACCTCTGCACCAGAATCAATGGCCACTTTGGCAATTTCTTCACTGTCCGTAGAAACGATCACTCTATCGATCACATCTCCTGCAGCTAATGCTTGATCAATGCTCCAGGTTATTAATGGTTTCGCTGCAAGCGGCAATAGATTTTTTCCTGGCAGCCCCTTGGACCCACCTCGTGCTGGAATAACGGCAATAATTTTCAAGTATAATCCCTGAAAAATCCAAAAACAAAATGAAGTAAACCCTCATCTAGGTAAAGGATTGCAAAATCAAAGAGGAATACAGGCATATCAGTACATGATAAAGAATGGACTAGTTGAACGATTGTACGTTTCAGCAATATCGTCAGGATTAGAGGCTATACTAATATTCAATTGTGATTGACCACTGATGGATTCTGTAATGTCTGTCACTATTAATCAAAGTGTTTATTTAAAATCCAGGCATCGATTGTGTTTCACAATAAAGTCAATATAACATGGCCAGAAGGATGAAACGCAGGAATAATTATCAACAACGCATTACCATGGAGTCATGAAACCCTGGGCAACGAAACAGATAGAAAATTCATTTCGAGCTGAATATTTAATCACCTTAAGTAAATGGCCATAAATCTATTAAACCAGCCACTATAGTACACACGCATAGACTCACAGTGGATACCATAAGAAATTTCGGGTATGTTTAAATTAACTTCAAAGAAACTTCTTCAAACAATACATTATTCGGACATTGGGAAATCATTGATTATCTAGAGGCTTGAGCATGTCTAAAAATCCAATATTTATTACAGGTGTCTACCGATCCGGGACAACTTTATTATCACGGGCATTGAATGATCACCCGAACATTTCTGTGACATACGATACGATACATTTCATGAGGTTTCATTACCAGAAAGACCGCCAACTAGATCCCAACCTAATTGAGGAAATAATTAATGAAATTGAAGCAAGAGTTAGCCGTAGAAGTAATGCAAAGATAAATTTCACAAAAATTCGTACGACATTGAATGCCTCCAATAACCTCTCATACGGAGATCTCTATGAAGGGATAATGAAAGAATTTTTGTTAAAAGGGGAAAAGTATATATGGGGTGAAAAAACTCAGCTTGCATGGAGTAAAATCCCTGATTTCCTGACAATGTTTCCTGATGGAAAGGCTATACTTTTAATTCGTGACCCAAGAGATATTGTTTCTTCATACAAAAAATTTACAAATGAAGACGGGTTAAAATATCTTGACGGTGCCTTCACTTCTTTATCATCTATGAATCATAGTAAATATTTCGAAAAATGTTTACACCCTGAAAATTTCAGGGTCATCAAATATGAAGAACTTGTCAGTAATTACGAAAAGGAATTGAAAAGTCTTTGTGAATGGATTGGTGTGCCATGGCATGAAACAATAATTGACATAGCGCGTTATCAAGATAATTATGGCAAACTATGGGGCAGTAACAGTTCCTACGGCGAATCCAAAAAGAATGTGGACAGGAACTCTATAGGTAAATATAAGCAACATTTAAGTAAGGTGGAAATATACTTTATTGAAATGATCCTTAGGACAAGTCTTGATAACTATAACTATCCATATTTCTCAAGCCATTTATCAGAGAAAGAGTGGACGGAATTGTATCAAATTTTAGATGATCCGTTTATTAACTCAAGATATGTCCAGTGGCTAAAGAATAATCAGGGTGTAGAAGAGTATCCATCTGCTCCTCCCAGAGTATAGGCAGGAAAGTCCGTATATATTTTTAAAGTTTTTTTCCGGACACAATCAACCTGAGGCAAATGAAAAGAGAATAGGAGAAAAAAATGAATGGTTCTGTATCATTTGTTCTGTGTGTTGATACCGAAGGTCCTCTCTATGAATCACTCTATGAGTTATTCAAAAGAGTAAATGCTCTTTTCCACATAAATCTTGAACCATCAAAGACAACGCTTGAAAAACTGAGATTAGGTGAAATTCCATTAAATGGTATGGAAGACGCTGTAAAGAAAGTGGTCGCCCCTGACATTAATGACCGAATTGACAATTGGGACGGAATTTCACGCAATATACGTTTTTCCAAGTCTGATGAAGTTCGTAAGAGACTGCTTGATGATGATGGTAATCCAGTCATATTTAACTGGTATATATGTGATTGGGTGGATTTCACAAATAATCCAAGGAGAAAAACTATCGGTTTGAATGGAATATTTTCAAACTATTATGATTTTTTTGGGTTAAAAGATCCACTCAACCCGCTCTATTTCCACCACCATGGCATTCCGTATTCTGGATATTCCAATCATCCTTGCAAAAACTGGTCAAATACCAAAAGTCATATAATAAAACTTTCGGCAACATTACTTGATTATGGCCATTTCTCCGCTAGCGTCAGGACACCGATTATGGCACCTGACATCAACAACTTTCTGGATCAACATTTCCCATTTGATATGAGCAACACATCGGCAGATACAGATGATCAACCCGATGTCATTAATCGCAGATTTTCTGACTGGATTGCGGCACCTGATGACTGGAGCATATATTCACCTGATTATCTTGATTATAAGAAACCTGGTTCGATGAGACGACATATAGGTCGTAGTCTTCAACTAGGAAGTAGATATGGGAATCTTACATCTGATGAAATCCAAAAGGCTTTTGTCAAAGCAAATACAGGGGAACATGTTTTAATGTCAGCCCATATGCACGACTGGAAACATATTACAGGGATTTTCCCGTATTTAGATATGATTGACGAGACAAGAAAGAAATACCCAGGCGTAAAGTATGTAAATTCAACAGCGGTTGAGGCATTTCAGCATGTTCTCGATATTAAAACCACTTCACCTGCTACGTTTAAAGTTGAACTTACAGATAATATTTTTATCTGTAAGTCTGATAAGGATATATTTGGACCGCAACCATGGTTTTGCCTTAAATTAAAAAGTGGGGATTTTTATTGGGATAACATGGACAGATTCAATGATAGACATTGGCAATATGTATTTGATGGATTGACCGTCCCACTAGAAGCAGTTGAACGTATTGGCATTGCTGCAAACGATTTTTCTGGTAATACAACATGTAAATTATTTAATCTAAACAATAATAAATTATTACCAGTTAAGGCTGTTCATGGTGAAATAGAAAAGCTATAAATCATAAATGTAAACTCTCGTGATAGCCCGTCCCTTAAGAGCGCAGTATATTGATAAATGGCTCTGCACTAGGCTGTTCATGGACGATTAGTCATCTCCCCCCTGATTCATTGGATACCTACATATAAGTAAGCTGGCCAGATTCGAAAAACTATCCGGTCAATAAAAAGATCATATCACCCGAAAAAAACGGACAAACGCTAAAAATCAATTTGTCCTGCATGAGACTATCAACAGATCGCTCCCCTCACCTGCTCGATTGCTCAAAATCCTTGTACCTTTTCGCCTAATCATAGATTAACCTTCTAAACTCCTAGCACCAGCATTTTTGTGGAGTGGGTGATACGTTACTTGCGCCATAGGCAAAAACCACCTGCCCTAGCTTAGAAAGATTTCCGAATCTCAGGGTTTATGAATGAGGGGTCCGACCGAGGGTTTATTGCGTAACACAAAGCCTTTCTTGAAATTTCCTAGGTCTGTCACTAAAGCTAACATTAGCTGAGGAGAGTGGAAGTCATCTAAACGGATATGCCAATATAATGCCAATCTAGATAAAGATTTCCCATAATTTGCATATTTGCTATGACCTTCGTATGCGGAATGCAATTGATATCTTCCAAAGACTTTGTATCCATATCCCCAAAGTCATTATCACGTTCAAAGAAAGTAATTATTCCCCCGAGCGCATTAACTATGCCTTCAATATATTCTTTTGAATACAGCATGTAGACGCAATGATCATAATCATGTCGATCGAGGGAAATATCACCAATTCCCTCATATGATTGATTATTAAGAATAATTTTAGCCATGCAATTTACTTGTCCAATGGGGGTTCTCCATATCACCATTTTCCCTGCTACTCTCATAGCTTCAATAAGTGCCTCTTTTAAATTTGGGAAAAAATGAAATAGATTAACAATAACGATGTCGTATGAATTATCTATTAATGGTAGATTCAAAGCATCGCAATGAACAAAATTGCAATTATCATCAAGCCCAAACACTTTCTTACCCCACTGCAAATAAAAGTCTGTGGCATCAATGCCCGTATATTGAAACTGAGGATCGATAATCCTTCTAAAAGAACGAAGATAATGACCTGTGGCACACCCAATATCTAAAAATGATGAATGTTCCGTATATAAGTTTTTTGATTTTATTAAATTGGCAAAACTTTTAGATGATTCTTTTTCAGGTAAATCACCTTTTGCCCTTTTGTAAAATGTATCACCAAGCATTTTAACTTCATCGAGATCCCATGGATTCCATTCTTGGGTCTCAGGACCAGACCGTAGGATGCTGGGAATACCGTCATAGACGTTATATTCATTTTCACATGATCCACAGATTAGTTTCCCCCCTGAGGATGTTAAGAAAAGATCTGGATTCTTACATGAAATACATTGCAGTTTCTTCAATAATTTTGTGGGGAGCATGTTACTCAAACTCATAAAGAATTTTCCTTAACTCTCGAAATTAAACGGGTAGAATTCCACAGAGCCTATAATTGTGGAAAACGTGAAGAGCCCTGGGCTCTCCCCTGTTTACTTAGACAGGTCTTGCCGATTTCCTTAAGTCAATCAATGGCAGTGCACACCCCTAGAATAGTTCATTCCTTCATCTTTTCTGTATGACTAAACATTCTATTGGTTGTGAGCTTCAGAAAAAACTTCCCTCAACTACTAAGACAGGGTCCGTGGCCATGTCGGGTGAACGAGCTGGATTACGTTTTGTGACTTGAGTGACTTCTCTTATGAAACTTATCCGAATCTACCTTTACCTTTTACGTTACCCCATCAATAATTGATTCCGCTAGAATCGTGTCAGCCATTTCATCAAAGTGAGGAGGGATATGATGATAACCACGTCGATAATTAAAATTATGATAAAGTGGGTCCTTACGCATATTTCGACGAAAACTAATTCCATCCAAAAAGTCGACGAATGCCTTAGGCCAATGTATTTGAAACGAATGCTCATCCTCTAGGATTAACTTTTTTGTCAGTCTTGCAGCACGGAGACAAGCCGACTCCTTAGAATTCCCATCGCAATAGCTCTCCAATTGTTTCTCAATAGAAGTACAAGGCAGAAACGCCGAATGTTCTTCTTCAAGAATCCCACAAAGCTCCTCCATATTTTTTGGCAGAAAACATCCCTCTTGCCATTCTGCAACCACTGACGCATAACCGCGGTGATATTCGAATGTAGTCGCAATCGAGTCGAGATTGATAACCGGGATACGAAGAATGTAGGCTTCAAGAAATGATGTTGACGATGGTGAGATTAATACACGTTGTGCCGCTGCCCAAGCAGCAAAGTCAATAGATTCATCGATACTTATGCGATCCTCTTTTTCGTTACCAAACCAGAGGCGGATATATTCTTTATAAGAATCAGTCTGTTCTTGAGGATGAGGCCTTATACTAACTTTATACTCAGTCTTCTCTAATATGACTCGTAAAACTTTTATCATTGCGACAAATGCCTGAATTTGAGCAATATTTTTTTCAACATTATCAGGGTTCGGAAGTGTTCGAATGAGGACTTGAGCATTATAGGGATTTATATTGGGAAATCGACACACAACTCCCAAGGACTGGTTGTTCTTGCTCGTCTTGAAACGTTCGGGCAAGTATTTTACTAAATCAAGTTTGGGGTACCCCACTACATGCAAGTTACTTCTATCCAGATGTGGTGCAATTTCCTCAAATTCCTGAATAATCTTCTCTCCCCAAAATAAGCCAAGGTCCACATTAGCTACCAACTCTGGCTGAGCCATTATTTGTATGGCATGTCGGTTTTTCGGATTACGAATTCCCTCTTGATCTAGGACAATGATCTTGGTTTTTGGTGCAACTGACTTTACATTTTTGGCACTTCCAAAAGTTCCCACAATCGCCACATGGGGTTTCCACAATCGCAGCGCTCTTGTAAAGGAACCTCCACTCGTGAGCATGACGGAACACCTCATCCTTTCCAAAATTTTTTGGAACAGGGCAAGAGGTGCAACATCCCGGCGAGCCGAATGGGCTCGAATAAGAACTCGAGGCATCATGAGTATCGATTGACCAGAATTTCGAATACAGAATTAAACCACATATATATTTTCAAAGACAAAATTCTGTCGGACCTTGAACAATTCCAAAATAGTTATGGTTATATCTCACAAAGTTCTTTTTAGTGATCACAGCTCTTACGAATAATGAATGTACGAATCAGGATGTCTATCTAGCAAAGGAATAAAATGTTTCCCTCTTGCTAAGCATACAACTCTCGCTTACAGTTTTTAAAAGAGAAAAAGAAAGACTTTCTAGCTTTAAGGTGAATCCGAGATGTCAAGACTGAAGCACCTGGGACTCCAAACATAAGCTTGGGTGAGGACGAGGTTTCAGTAGGTTTCAAATATGAGAAAATAGAACTTGCCTATATAAAAAGTCTCCCCCATCCCTGACACAGTTCTTAGTCGGCATTTTCATGAAAGCTTTGAATGAATTGATGCCATCACCAATCCAACTTCAGATCCTTCCCACAGAAATCGTCGAGGGAAAATCCCATCAATCTGCATACCGCTATTGGTCATCAATTTAATCATTGCGGCATTAACCTCTAATGTTCCTGCTGTCACTATGCGAAAGTTGAGCGTATCAAGCAACATTTTCATAACAACTTTCCATGCGTGACTTCCCAGCCCCTTCCCCCAAGCTCGTTTATCACCGATCATTATCGCCAAATCAGCGATGTTATTATGACGATCGACTCTAACCCCAATGTTTCCAATATGTCCCAAGAGATTACCTTGATGCTCAATTGCTAAAAAATAGTTATCGGACTGCAATTGCGAATCCAAATAATCCCTGCATTTTTTCAATGTGTGGGTGGAATGTCTCTGCTCAGAGTAGCGAACAACTTCGGGGTCGTTGAGCCATGAAACATATTTAGAGGTCAGATGTATATCACAAAAAGGTGTAATTTTGATGGATCCATCAAAAAATTCAGGAAATTCTGAAGGCATCATGTATTTGGGGATCTAAACAAGAATAACTAGTCAAAAACTTTCAACAATCCTACAGTACGTAAAAATACAATTTCGGGTTCATCCTGCATGAGGCACCCAAAACTTTGAAGTTTTCCAGCAGAATTCACAGATAATGAAAATCCATTATCGGAAAACCTACTACAGTTAAAATAATATTTGAAGGGATTCACTACTACAGGATTACAAAAGAGCGAGGATCATATTTACTATTTACTTTCTGGCAGACAACCACACTTTCACTGGGGTTGGGTTATCATTATTCATTCAATATATTTCCTGCATTGCCTTCTCTTAGAGATAAGTAAAACTCAGCCAAGCAAAAGTCATCGTAAGTATCTATATCCACTGATCGAGACACTGGCATGAGATACGGATAGGTTCTATCAGTGTAGTAGGTTTGTTTTTCTTTCAGTAGAGAATACTTAAAAATATAGATTGCACCATTCGGGAGATAAGCCGTTTTTTCTTCCTGACGATTTGCGAGCCCTTCTCTTCCAGAAAAAACCCCACGGAGCACACCCTTCTCATCAATATACTTATACCATTGAAGTGGATGGGGAGACTGATAAAATGAAATCACGGAGTCTGCTTCCTTCTCTCTGAAAATTTTAACTGAATTTTCAATATCGATACTCTCACGCAATGGAGCCGTTGGTAAACAAACAACCAATTCATCTATAAGAGAAGATACGTTTGATTTCCCTTCGGAAATACACTCGCTGTTTAAACGATCTACTGTATAGGTATACGTATCAATCGCCAAAGAATTATCTTGAGCCAGCTCAGGAGGCCGCATGAAAGGTACTTCAGCACCATACTCACGACCGACATTGGCAATTTCCTCACAATCTGTGGAAAGAATAATGCGGCTCAGGGAACTAGCACCAAGCGCGGCTTCAATTGTCCAAGCTATCAAGGGCTTGCCTCCAAGAAGGCGAGTATTTTTCCCTGGTAATCCTTTGGATCCGCCACGTGCAGGAATAATGGCAATCATACTCTTCGACCCATTAGAGATCCTTTAAGTTTTTTATGACTTTTTCAAGCCCTTTGACAATATCATCCATATCGTTTTTCGTAAGTGGAGGATAAATAAATGGATTCACTACTGAACGTTTTTCCCATGCCTCTTCAGCAACCGGACAGATTCCTTTAGAATAATCTACATTGCCTTTATAATGCTCACCCACAAAAGGAAAACCTTTGTCTCCAAGGGCGATTTTTTTTTGAAAAATTGGTTCAAGGTAAAGTGGCCTAACATACCCACCACGCAACGGGATTCCCTCAGCATTTAGTGCCTGAACAAACTTGGTCCTTTGAATGCCCACACTTCCTTCATCAAACAACATCACATGCATATAGTAGACATGTGTAGAACCTGGACGAACTGATGGCAAAGTCAAACAAATATTTTTGCTCAACCGTTCATTGAGATATGCCACCAAATCTACCCTATACTGGTTTAAGCGTTCCATTTTCTTTAGCTGTTCGATCGCAATAGCAGCTTCAATTTCAGTCATGCGGAAATTTAGGCCAACCATATTGATAAGGGATTGAGGCGCATAACCTGGGATGTCCACCAAATTTTCACCATGATTACGAATTAACTGCATCCTTAATGCAAGTTCGTGATCAGAGGTAACAGCAACTCCCCCTTCTCCGCATTGAATATTTTTATGCCGATTGAGGCTAAATATACCTATATCTCCGAGAGTTCCTGCAAGTCTGCCATTATATTTGGCACCCGGTGCTTGAGCACAATCTATAATTACTTTTAGATCATGCTGACGCGCAATTCGATTAATGGCATTCATATCAGACGACTGGCCATGGATATCAGTTGTCAGAATTGCCTTGGTAAACGGAGTAATTTTTTCTTCAATACTAATAGGGTCCAGACAAAAATAATCGGGTTCAATATCGGCAAATACGGGAATACCGCCATAAAACAGGATTGAGGTCGCTGTCGCCGACATCGTATAAGGACTGACGATTACTTCATCACCCGGACATATTCCAACAGCTCCCAAGGCCATAAACAGTGCAGAGGTAGCAGAATTGCATGAGACAGAATAGCCAATCTCGAATGTCTCACTCCATGATCGTTCAAATTTTTGAACCATAGGACCACCAAAGAACTCTGGACTTGGACTCCCAACAAATCCTGAGAGCAAACCTGTCCTCAACACTTCTGTCACACTACGAATTTCCTCTTCCCCTGTGGTAACAGAACCTGGGAATATGGCTGACCTAACAGGTTTGCCACCCAATAATGCCAATTCACTCAATTGACGCACTTTCTACCCGTTTCCATCAAGTTCATAAGGAAATCTTCCAACCTGTCAAGACTTCCGGCTACAATTTCTTTAATTTTATCTCTCTGATTACTAATTTCTCCCCTGAACAGCCATTCCTCACGGAGAAAGTTAACGAATTGCGGACTCGAACAAAATCGCTGAATCAAACCACGTTCAGACAAAAAACAACGATCTTCTCCGACTGCTCCAGGTTGAAGAGAAACAGTTGGCACACCCACGATCAAGCTTTGCGTAAGAATGGAAGAAAACATACCAACTATGAGTGAGTATTCGGCAAGTTCGACCTCTGGGTTTTGAATGAGGGTAATCTTTCTGCCATTTTCCTTTAGCCGCTCAGTGTATACATGAATACTTTCTGCTGGATGAACCAAGAAATGCAAACGACTGACGTCAAAACCAAGAGAATCCCAAGATTCCAAACTACATTGAACAAAGTCAAGTTCATCATACCCTAACCCCTTACCGTAAAAATGAGATATCGGCTGTGTGACCATGAGAGCTAATCCAGAGTCTGATTTTGGATGCCTATCACGAAATTCCCTGAGGCTTTCTTCCCAATGAGGCTGGCCTATAATCTTAATCTTCTCTTCTGGTAGCCCTTCAGTTACCATGCGTTGTTTTGCTATTGCATCTAAGGTCAATATCCAATCTGGAAGATTCAACGTTTGGGTTCCGTCCGTTTCGATGGCCTGAAAACGGCGAGAGTAATTCAACCAGTTATCAATCAACTGCGCACAAGGAATCTGTCGGCGTTGTAACTCCCTTACAAACATACCTTCAAGGAAACTATCAACTGATGTTGAGAGCAAGGCACTATCAGGCATAAGCTTCTCAATCCACTCTCCTGCCGTTGCTTCATCACAGCTTTGTAACACCACATGGGATATTCCGCTTCGGGTCAGACAAATGGACGACTGAGCAGAAGACAAAACCTTCCAATCAAAACGTCCCTCACTCTTCCATTTCCTAAGAAGGGGAGCCAAATATTCCGCACCTGCAATCTGATCTGTCACAAACAGGATCATAAATAGATTATCCTACCCCCATCCTCTGCAGATCTTCGAATTGAATCCAAGACTTCAGCTACGTGGTATGCACTAGTTCCAGTGCTGATTATTGGAAATTCTCCACCCTGAAGAAAAACTGCAATTTCTTCATAAGCATGATGCAAGCCACACACTGGCCCTTTGGCATAACCGGAATCAGATTCATGTAGATGATAATATCCCGGAAAGCAAAGATCTAAAATGCCATCAAACTTCCTAATCCGGTACCCCCCAGCCTCTAGATGAAAGCGACAGTTTTGGAAAGAAATTTCCATATCACAAAGATCATAATCTACTCCATCACAACCATTCAGACGTCCACTAAATCCTGATTGAAACTCAAGAGTTGTAGAGAGCGATGGGTCTTCTAGGTGAGATTCTGGTAGCTTGAGCCCATCTGCACTCACCGCAACGACTGAACCCCAAATTGAAACCATGAGATCAATAATATGGGAGCCATAATTGTAAAGTCCCTTGCTATAGACAACCTGCATGTCTATTGGGTTACCATAGGACCGCATTTCCTTCCTGAAACTAGCCATTTTAGAATCCCAACGACGTTGATAATTCACGACAATTGGTATTCCCTGATTTTCAGCGTCGAGTAAGATCATTTTTGTTTCACTTAGATTTGAACAAAATGGTTTTTCGCAAAAAATAGCCTTTAGTTTTTTTTCAGTAAGAGTCTTGTGAAGAATAGGGAAATGGGTATTTGTTGGACTAGCCACAACGATAAGATCCAACTCATCTGGAATCATCGCGTCATCAATCGAGGACAGAATTGGCACACTACTTGACTTGTTGATGCGAAATGTTTCTTGGCTAGCTGGATCTGGATCTACAACAGCTAATAATTCATAGGCTGGATTTTGGGAAATAGCCCCAAAATGGTTGGAAGGAAATTGAGTCGCTTTCCCATGATCGTTTTGGCTTCCGACTCTGCCCAAACCAACGAGAACTGTGCGAAGCTTTGACTTAATCACGCCTTCTGTAGACTACGTCAGTATTTGCTGTTTCATAATCATTTAAATTTCCAATATCTTTCCAATACTCGTGTATTAAATATGTCGCTGGAGTTTCACCCGCAGCAACCAAGCTTTGAAATACCTCAGGCATATCCATATAAGAATTTTTGGCAATTAAGTCCAAACAGGCGGGTTCAAGTACATAAATTCCAGCGTTAATGAAATACTCCTGAATCGGCTTTTCAACGAGTCTCCCTAAATGATGACCCTGCAGTTCCACCACCCCAAACGGAATCTGCACTTGGTACTTTCGAACTGCCATCGTAGCCTTACTCTTCATCTCATCATGGTAATTCAACAGATTATGAAAATTAATGTCAGTGACAACATCAGCATTCATTACTACAAAAGGTCCATTGGGACGCTCAGGTAAAAGACTCAAGGCCCCAGCTGTTCCTAAACGCTTCTCCTCTCTTATGTACTTGATACTAACGCCCCAGCGATTTCCATCTTGAAAATAATTCTCAAGAATGTGCGATTTGTAGTTTACAGCAAGATAAAACTGTTCAAAGCCCTCGTGGATAAACGACATCATGATGCTCTCAAGCATCGGAGCTTTGCCAACTGGAAGCATCGGCTTGGGAGTATCTCTGGTCAAATGCCCTAATCGTGCTCCAAGGCCACCTGCCATAAGAATCACAGGGGTATCACCGCGACTTACGGCATTTACTCCTGAAAGGACGACATCAACCAAATAGCCCTCCTCATCGACAATGGGGAGATGCCTGCGTTGAAGGTGACGAAGTTGATTCATTGACTCTTCGTACGATTGCCCAGCTATCCCTTTTGTAAATTTGGCATTCATTACTGTCGATAATAGGGTATTAAATTTATCCCCTCGAAGTAGTGCCCTGCGAATATCCCCGTCAGTTAACATTCCAAGCATTTTCCCCTGCAAATCAACAACAAAAAGCACACCCATACCTACGTCATCCAATTGTTTCATTGCCTTTAGAAGTTCACAGTTGCCTTGAATGGTCAGACGAGATAGCAATTGAGAATTGGTCATGAAGACACTCCCAGCCAAAGGGAAACACTTGTAATCATCGTCAAAGATAATTGGTCATTAAATATCTTCGAGTTTCAGTAACTCATCGGCAGCAATCGTCCTTCTCGCCATCCGCCCTATAAACAAATCACGATAACGTGGCTCGACACCCGTTCCCGGCCGTTTGCAATCTAAATCATCAGTAGTGATGAGGGAACCTTTATTAATGGTACGGGCAGCAACGAGGCTCCTTCGAAATGATGATACTTTCTTCTTTTCTGCTGCTGAAACTATTCGACGCGTAGACCCAAGCGCCTGAATAATTCGCCGTGAACTTTGAACGATAAAGGCCATTTCTTCTTTAGTCGCCGAAACTTTATGATCCCAACCAGACAGGTTCTTATCAACAGTGAAATGTTTTTCAATTGCACAAGCACCACAAGCAATGGCAGCAAGTGTTATTGGTGTTCCAACTGTGTGGTCAGAAAACCCTACAGGATATTCAGGGTAACAGCTTCTTAGCATTTCCAAATTTTTCAAATTGACTTCATGATCATTAGGCGGGTACACCGACACGCAATGCAAAAGAATGATTTCTTTGTTTCCGGTTGCCTCAATCGTCTCAATAGCATTATCAATTTCCGCCAAGGAACCCATTCCAGTCGAAAGCAAAACAGGTAGAAATTTGCCTCCAATATATTTCAGAAAACCTAAATTATTGAGATCCATTGAGGCAACTTTAATGAAATTTGAGTTGAGCGGACCACAGAGAAAGTCCACTTCTTGACAAGAAAAAGGTGTGCTAGAAAAACCGATGCCTACTTGATCACAATACCTTTTCATTTCTAAGAGTTCTGACTCGGTCACACTGTACTCTTCAACGATCTCTTCAAGTGTGTAGTCCTGCCGGTTCCTGTAATCATCATCAAGGAAATAATTATCCTGATACACTTTTTTTGAAAAAATAGTATCCTTTGTCCATGACTGAAACTTTACAGCATCACACCCTGCATCTTTTGCTTGATCAATCAACTTGCGGGCCAATTCCATATCACCATTATGATTTGAGCCAAGCTCTGCAATGATATATGGCTCTTTAAAGTTGCCAATCTTCTTCTTACCGATTTCCATCATTTTCTTTCGGACTTTTTTCTAGAGGAGAAATTCAGTGATAATCCACAACCCCAATCTCTTCTGGCAAACGTGCGATTTCCCACCATAGTGGATTTGGGGGTACGTTAAGACGCGTCTTCTCCAAATAAGAATCTCTAAAAGATGTCGACTGTAGTAACATTAACTCAATATCCAGAAACCGTGCGGCCATTTCCTCATACCATTTACCTAAATCAGACAATGCCAAATAGTGTTTTTTCTTTACCGCCACGGTAAAGATAATTTGCTCGTCATTTAGCTTGTGTGGTGACGCAATATTAGCTGGATGCTGACGATAATAGGTTGCTGTTTGCCCATTGAATACTGCTTGAATTTTCTGTGCCATCAGCAACCGAGTAAAGAAAGCCCAGTCAAAGGCGGTCACATCATCAGAAATTCTTTCAATAATCTCTACTAATCCCTGAGTTCGAACTGCTGTATTGGACAAACCAAGAACATTGTAGAATCGGATATCTTTTTCTGAGATTTTCTGACCATTGGAAAATCTACTTCCAAACATAGATTCCTCAGAATTCATTCCGTTTCCATACAAAATCAAATCATGAAAAACCACTTCGGCATTAACCTCGAGGCTTTTTGTTAGCTGACAAATACGATTAGACTGAAATGTGTCATCTGCATCAGCAAAAACCAGACCTTCATAGCCTAACTCTAATGCCCAAGCGATGGATTGCTTTCTAATTCCAGCCGGAGTGCCAGAAAAATCACAAACCTTTGAACCGAGGGGAGCATCATACTTGAATTCAGGGAGTCCATCATTCCCTATCAACAAATCAAATTGTACATCACTTTGTGTATTTAGCGATTCAAAAAATTCTGGAAGATACCGCAAAACTGAAGGGTAGATACAAGTTAAAACACCAATCTTCATAATTCTTTTTTCCCATATCGCGGACAACGGACATTACATCAAACCCAAGAATTCAAATTAAGAAGATAACCGAACCATCCAGATACGAAAACAGCAACTCACCTCGAACTTTTCAGAAAACTTTCCCACTCTCACCAAAGGGGCATCATTTTCAAAGTAATTCCCTGGTCAAGTCAGATTGGATCAATATTTTCAAGATGACATTTTCTTCAATGGCAAAGAAGTGCCTGGCTTGCAATCTACTAGAACCCGTTCTCCTAAACCAATTAAACAACGTTCTCCAATATTAATTGATTGACGGACGCTACTTCCGCTACCTATGAACGTTCCATCACCTACGTGCACACCACTATTGATCGAAGACCCTGTGGAAATGTGACAATGATCGCCTATTACCACATCATGCTCAATCAGTGACTGACTGTTTATAATGCCATTACAGCCTACTCTCGCTCCCGCATTGACAACTGCTCCATGCATGACAATAGATCCATTTCCAAGCAAAGCATGGGTCGACACATAAGCACGTGGCGAAATAATAACGGGCAACGTACAGCCAACCTGTGTTGCCAGGTTAAAAAGATGTATCCGCAAGTCCGGAGTTTTTATTTGACCTACGGCAACCAAAGCATGAGCACTATCCTCTAACAAGGCCGGCATGTCCGCATCCGATCCCAAAACGGGGTATCCAAGAACTTTGCAACCCACTTCTTGAGGCAACCCAATCAATCCAAAAACCTTAAAACACCCCTCCTGTTCGATTACGTCAATGCAAGCACGGGCATGCCCACCAGCACCAACCAGGAGTATAGACGGTATGCTCAACTTGCTCCCACCATAGTAAGATGAGCACTGCTGGGTAAATTGATCAGCCGTCTTACTAGTGACTCAGCCACCGACAATTCCATTCTAGGATATTTCCGATATGGTACTAACCGATGCATCAATGTCCAGGTTGGTCGAGTCACCAACCCCATATCGTTGGTGCTGTCCAGAATAGTGTCGCGCTGACTGGCAACGGATTCATCCAATAGCAACGTCTGCAACCAATAGTTGCTGCGACAGCCTTCGGGTTCAACCACGATACGCAGCTTCTTCACTTCTGCAAACTCGGTCTGGTACCGCTGGAAGAGACGACGCTTGGCTTCCAGAAAGCTAGGAAGTTGCTCAAGTTGGGCACACCCGATGGCCGCATTGATATTTGGCATCCGATAGTTATAACCGATTTCATCGTGTGAATATTCCCAGCGATGTCGCATTTTGGCAGTAGTGGTCAAGTGCTTGGCACGGCGGGAAAGTTCCGGATCATTAGTGAGAATGGCCCCTCCCCCGCCAGTGGTGATCGTTTTATTGCCGTTGAAGCTCAGTGCAGCCGTCACGCCAAAAGTTCCGGTATGTCGTCCAGACACAGTGCTCCCCAAAGATTCAGCCGCATCTTCCACTACCGCTATGTGAAAATCTTGAGCAACCGACAATAATCGGTCAATATCTACGGGGTGTCCAAAAGTGTGCACGGGAACCACAGCTCGAATCACCCTTCCAGTATTGCGATTTACACATTGACCATTACGAATTTCACTTTCATCCAACAAATAGTCATGCAACGCTTGAGGGTCAATTCCAAGCGTGCGCTCCTCACAATCAACAAAATGCGGTATTGCACCACAATAAGTTACTGCATTGGCAGTAGCTACAAATGTGAGTGATGGAACTAGTACTTCATCGTCTAGTCCTACTCCAGCTAGTTTGAGAGCAATATGTAAGGCAGCAGTACCGTTTATTACTGCTACGGCGTGCTTTGCCCCAGTATATGCGGCAAGCTCTACTTCAAAATGCTCAACAAACTTTCCGACCGAAGAGACATAAGTCGTGTCAAGACATTCTTTGAGATATAATAATTCATTTCCAGCAAAACGTGGTTCGTGGAGGACTACGGGATTTTTCCCAACCACCACTTGAATGGCCTCAACAATTTGACTAGCTAAAGTTGTCTCAGCTCTCACAATAGTTACAGGTTATAGATTTCAGGTTTATACGAATTTAAGTGCTCTGAGTTTGTAAACCAACTGACAGTTTCAGCAAGACCACGTCGGAAACCCTCCAAAGAACCATATTGAGGCACCCAACTAAGTAATTCTCGGGCCTTGGTGTTGGATGCCCACAATCGTTCTACTTCGCTCTTTGCTGGCCGAAGACGCTGTTCGTCTATAAGTATCTCGATTTCTTCCTCCATTATCTCGGCGATTAGACGAGCAGTATCGCCAATTGAAATTTCAAAATTGCTGCCGATGTTGATGAATTGTCCAACCCCTCGATCAGACTCTAGCGCAGATGTATATCCTGCTACTGTGTCGGCTACATAATTGAAATCCCTTGTGGGAGACACGGCTCCAAGCTTAATCGCTTTATTACCTTTGGCGATCTGAGTGATGATAGTGGGAATCACTGCTCGAGCTGACTGACGAGGACCGTAAGTGTTAAACGGACGTAGAATAGAAACAGGGGTTCCAAAAGAAGTATAAAAAGACATTGCTATTTGATCAGCTCCAATTTTGCTCGCTGAATAAGGCGACTGCCCCTGCAAAGGATGATCTTCGGTGATTGGAACAAACCGTGCCGTACCATAGACCTCACTGGTGGAGGTGTGCAAAACCTTGCCAACATCTAAATCTCGAGCAGCCTGAACAATATTCAAGGTACCTTTGATGTTGGTATCAACATAGGTATCAGGGGAATGATAGGAGTAAGGGATGGCAATCAAAGCTGCCAGATGAAGAACGGCATCGCAACCTCGCATTGCTTCACGAACCCCGTAGGCATCCCGAATATCCCCCGGAAACACTTCGAATTTCCCCCGAAGATCTTCTTCGCAATGGTCAAGCCATCCCCATGAATTAAAGGAGTTATAGAACACAAATGCACGCACTTTATGCCCGGCTCGAACTAGAACTTCAGTAAGATGAGAACCAATGAAGCCATCAGCTCCGGTAACCAAAATTTTTTTATAACTCATTAAATTAAGTACATGATTTTGATGGTGCGTTCTGAAATACTCTTTTCAAACTTCTCGTCTAGGAAATTTTGGCTGCACCGATCTTGTCAATGTTCAGCCCAGTTCGGTCATTTCTCGATAATCAAGAAGATCTAGCAGATCATTAGGGGAAAGGAATTAGTCTGTAATGACAGCGTAAATTAGGAGAGGTCTACATAAATTAGGACTTGGAGAATATAAACTTTTAATAGGAGACACCATTTTCACTCTCAATAAAATTAACTACAAAATAAATTATCGCTTTAACCAACCCCTGTATCTTGCCTTGCCATCAGCTAAAGGGAAATTAGGATCTCAACTGCATCCTAAGTTACCGCCCCGAACAATAGCCTTTGCACATTAGATAGTGGCTCTTGGGGCAAGTAGCACGGTGCGCGCGCCACCCACATGACAGATAAAATCAACTGCATCATCATTGCTAATATTTTCAAAAATTTTCCGAAAGACTCCATCGGTTTTGATAGGGGCCGAACCCTTATAACCACGCTCTTCTATTAGCTTAGTCCCCTTTTGCCACGACGATGCCAGGTACCACACATAATACCCTGCATCAAATAAGGCACGCAGTGTACTCTCCATATCATGTTCTTCACCATATCGAGTGAGATGCGTTTCAAAGATGACCATCGGAGCCATCTTACCTGCCCTTATCGCATCAAGCATCCCATTGAACACTTCGACTTCGTGACCTTCAACATCCATGCGAATTAAATCCGGGCTACCAAAAGGTTCCATCACTTCTGGTACCGTATACGTACGCACATCAATACTTTTGCCGGAAAGATGCTGCGCCCCCGAACCAACAGCATGAAACGTATTGAGGTTAGACTGTTCGGCAAGGAAGAAATTGCGCGTGCCTGACTTATCAGAGATGGCACCGGCAATCACTGGAATATTTTCATAGCCATTGAGAAGTAAATTTTGTTTCAACAGCTCGACATTACTTGGAGAGGGTTCGACTGCGACAAGCCTGCCCCGCCCCCTCATCATATTAAGTTCCATTAAAGCGTAGTAGCCAATGTTCGCACCGATGTCCAATATCAGCATATCGGGTTTCAGTACCTTTTCTAGGATGATCTTGTGATCGATTTCACGTTCTCCGAACAAGATCAGTGAACGGCAAATACCCTTATCCTCGACATCGAGCATCATCTTGTAATCAAAAATACTCTTTTGGACAAACCGCCTCCCTAATAGCTTCTCTTCTATGCTCGCCCGCATTAAGCCCAAAACAGCACCAATGAGGGTTGCAAGCCCACGGGTTTTTAATGTCAACAGTCCACTTTTAAACATTTCTCACCTAATTGCAGGATTTGGGTTGCATTAAATACTCAGCAAGCCTCATGACCTCTGGACGTGAACCGTCCATTTCCAAAAGCTCAAACCCAAGCTCATCAATAAGACGCAATAATTGCTCTGTACTTTTGCCCATTAATTTCAACTCAACTGGATGTACGCTCAAGAAAATTTTTGGGAGGCTCTCAGTTAGGACACGGTCTCCGCCTTTAAGCACATCCCACTCTGCACCTTCCACATCGATCTTAATAACCTCTGGGAGAAGCCTCTGCTTACTGCAAAACGTGTCCAGCGTAGTCTGCGGCCGATGCGTTTCGAAATATGCCTCATGGTTCTTCTTCACCACCATCGAATTCTGGCCGGTCGCAACCCTTTGCTCGAAAAACTTCACACGATCTTGGTTCACCTCACCGACCAGTTGCTCCACAACTTTCACATTGTTAATGCCATTTATGTCGATATGTTTATGCAGATACCCGAGGTTAACCTGAGCAGGCTCAAAAGCATACACGTTACCTCCTGGAGCCAACACTTGACTGACCGGCATCGATACAAGACCTATATGCGCACCAATATCTAAAACACAGCTTACCCCTCGACAGGCTTCGACACACTGTTCAAATCCATTATTATGTCCTCCACCCCAGGATTCGAAATTGCTAAATGCAAATTCACTATCCATGGCAAACGGTCCATAGGAGCCGATATAATGAGAAACTGGCCTTGTCACTCCAGCGATTCGTGCGATCCACCGATACAGAGTTCCTAGCCTAACCCACAGAGGACCCAGCATTCGTAAAGGTCCATGGCGAATTCGTCTTATGTAGCCAAGCAAGGTCATTCCACACGATCCTTTTAAATAATCGGTACAACCCTCGCGTAATTTCTTGACGAATGCTCCTCTCTTCTACAATTCATATAAAGCGATAAAGAATTCATCAATCGTGTTCTGATTTCCATAACTGTCAAAATCCAGCCAGACTACTGACCAAGATCTTTCTCGTCACGAACTGCTTACTAACAGCTTTTTATATTGGAATGACATCGGCCACATCGATCGTCACTGAAACTGATTGCTGGAGAAGGTGGACTGCTAACACTAATTGATAGGGCTTTTCTTTACTCAATAGAATTCCTTGTAAGCCCTGCAGCGGCCCTTTCACAACTTCAACAGTCATCCCTTTCTGCAAATAGGGATGGGGATCATACGGTAGGACACTTGTCATTAATTTCTTGAGCGCTTCAATTTCTTGATCTGGAATGGGTTCAGGCCGACTTCCACTTCCCACAACTTCAACAGCACCTGATATTTTCAATGCCAACATTTTTTCTTGAATGGAAAAACGGAGAAAACAATAGCCTGAAAAAAGGGGAACATCAATCTTCTTTTTTCGGTCCTTCCACTGACTCACTCGTTTAACAGTCGGCAACAACGGTTCCAACCCATGACTTATTAATCGATCACACACAAGCTTTTCATGACGAGACCTTGTTCGTAGGGCGTACCAACAAGATATTGAACTCATCTCGTATGCTTGGTCCATCTATGAAATTGGCCTTACTTCATATCTTGAATCGACTCGTAAGTCTGTCATATTAAGATACACCCGAGAAGAAAAAACAGAGAATTGAACACAGCTTCGCCCTCTCACTTACACTCGAAGTTCCCCCATCTTGCGTGCCCCTCAATTATCTAATAGTCATACGTCTGACTATTAGTACACATCCCTGTATTTAGACAACCGAAAACACTTGCTCTGCGGGTATATTTAAAGCAAGTAGCTTTTTTCTATTTTTTTCGACATGCGTGAGATCACTGATAAGAATGGCATCAAATTTCCAACCCCGCAGTGATTTCAAAGTTCCGCGAGGAAAAGATAAAAATTTGTCTCCAGGCTCTTCCGTCACAAAGCCCACCAGGATTAAATCGCTTTCCTGAAGCGAAAGGTAGGCAAATTCAGCAAGTTCCCCAATGCCATAAATGACAACTCGTTTGATACCTTGTTGCTCCAGATACGCAAACGTATGATTGAGCCGATATCGAACATCACGATAATGGGTCAATGAGAATTGGAGATATTCGTAAGTCAGGCGTGTTTTTTCTTTAATACCACGAGGAGTGAGGAGATACCGGATTCGATTCTTAGGAAACGTGGTGATTTTAATATGCCCCTTCCGCACCAATCGCTTCAGGTACAGATTCGTTAGGCCTAATGCCACGCCAAGTTTTTGAGAAAGAGTGCGCTGAGTGAGGATTGGATTTTGTTCTACTTCCTGTAGAACCAATAGATCACGTTGTCCATCCTTATCCATCTGGATAACCTTGTAACAAAAATCATTTTCTAAACACGTTCAAAAATTGAACATGCCTTGTTCACAAATTGAACATAAAGCCAAACATTTGTCAAGACTATTGATTTGAAGATTTTGCACAAGCCTAAGTAGGACCTCAGGCGGACGCCACAGACGAAAGCTTCCTGGTTCGAGAGAGAATCTGAATCGTTACTCCTGTCCCTCGACAATCTTGTAATACCTTTGTCAAAATACCTTTATTTGCAGAAGGAATCGCAACAAGGATTTCCTCAACCCGATGTTTTTGAACAACACTCTGCAGTTCCATCCGTGAGCCCATAACTCGGAGGCCATGAATTTCTCTCCCCAATTTACTTCGATCATCATCAATAAACCCTATGGGCATATAGTTGATCGTGGGATTATTCCGAATTTCTCGAAGGGCAATCTCGCCTGCATCCCCGGCTCCCATGATTAATAATCGCTTCCCATCAGGTTTCACCCACGCGCCAAGATATTCTTTAATCATACGAACAGCCACTCGGACTCCACCTACGGCAAGTAATAAGACCATCCAGTCGATGAAAAATACGGCCCGTGAATAGCTTTCAAATCGAAAAACCATGGTAACGATAACCACGCTCAAAAGAGAACTGAGTGTCACCGCTTTTAGGATATGGATCAGGTCTTGGATTCCAACATACCTCCAAATCCCACGGTACATCCCAAAGTAGAAAAAGGCCATGAGTTTTAAAGGAATCAACAAAGGAAGAGTCTGAACGAGCACATGATCATAGGGTGACGGTAAACCATCAAATCGAATCAGAAACGCGACTAAAAATGAACCAGCAATGAGAATTGAATCAATAAGAATTTCTCCAATTCGCATTTTCCCTTTAAGAAAGAAATTGAGTGAAACTTTGAATGAAGCTCCCGCCCCCTTTGATTCGGCATCTCCATACGTAACGATTTCACTTAAGAATATCCCAAAATACATGAACATGATGACGATCAAGACTGCCAGCAAAGAAGGGTAGAGCCAGTCATATTGTAAGCCAAGAATAGCCAGAGCCCCACATATTATGCTCATCGCATAAAACAACAAGACGGTGCGACGCTCAGAAAGACCGAAGGCTACCAATCGATGAGATGAATGGTCACGCCCTCCTTGTGATATTGGACGATCATTAAAGAACCGCACCAACGAGACAAAGGCTGTATCAAATATCGGAACCGCTAACACCAATACTGGTATCATGAGAGAAAATACCACACCTGTCGCATTTTCCCATTTGCCGAGAAGAGCTAAAGAAGATAAAATAAAACCCAAGAGCAAACTACCTGAATCACCCATGAAAATTTTAGCGGGGGGAAAGTTAAACCATAAAAACCCTAATGTTGCGCCCATCAAACTTGCAGCACCCAATACGAGAGCAATGTTAGATGTCACAAGACCAGCTAAAACTAGATAAAATGCCGCAATACATGCCGTCCCAACAGAAAGACCATCCATATTATCGAGAAGGTTAAAGGCATTCGTCACACCGACAATCCACACTAAGGCTAGAATAAAAAAGTATATTGACCAATGGAAGAGCCCTAGCGCCTGTCCCCCCGCGATGACAACACAAGCCGCCACAATTTGCCCGATTAACTTCGAATACGGTTGGAGGTGGAGAAGGTCATCAATTAGCCCAACCCCACCAATTAATAAAGCTCCAAAAACAAGAATCTGTAACGTGGGGTAAGTGCTCACAAAAAATAATAAAGGAAGAACAAACGCAAAAAATATGGCAATCCCTCCCAATAATGCAGTCGGGGTTTTATGCCAGCGATCCTGCGTAGGTCGAGCGACGTGTCCGTATTGAATCGCAAGGGTTCGAACCAGTGGAGTGAGCACACAGGCTAACGCCAACGATATCAAAAAGAGAACAGAAGCCTGAATCATCGAATAGCTAGTTCCTTTTGTTTCACATACTCAATGACTGCCCCAACAATTCCCGTCAGATCGATTGTAGGTTTATATCCTATAAGGTCTTGAATTTTTCCTAATGAAGGTATACGTCGGTCCATGTCTTCAAACCCCGATTCATAAGCCTGATCATAGGGGACATATAAAAGGTCTGACTGAGAACCCGTCATCTCCTTGATAAGTAGCGCGAGATCTTGGATAGTGACCTCTTGCGTACTACCAATGTTAAAGATTTCCCCAACTGAATCCGGATGAAGACTTAACTGGACCAGAGCATTCACCACATCTCCCACCCAGGTAAAACACCGACTTTGCATGCCTGTTCCATATACCGTCAGTGATTGACCGACAAGAGCTTGCTGAACTAAACGAGGTATCACCATTCCATACCGTCCTGATTGCCTCGGCCCCACCGTATTGAACAGTCTCACGACAATGGTCGGACACTGTTTTTCCTTCCAGTACGCCAATGCCAAGAACTCATCTAAGGCTTTTGAGCAGGCATAGCTCCAACGCCCCTTCGTCGTCGCCCCCATCACAAGATCTCCGTCTTCAGAAAACGGAATAGCATTGGATTTCCCGTACACTTCACTTGTCGATGCGATAATGACTGTTTTTTTCTTTTTACTTGCCAGATCTAGGACAATTTCAGTTCCCTTAACATTGGTTTCGATCGTTCGGACAGGACTCTCAACAATGAGTCTCACTCCAACAGCGGCGGCTAAGTGAAAGATACAATCCGCACGATCAACGAGTTCAGCCATAATGGGCCGATTCATGACTGTATCAAATGTATAATGAAATCGAGGGTGGGATTGCAGATGCTCAATATTTTCGACGCTACCCGTTGAGAGATCATCAATGATAAAGACCTCGTCTCCACGCTCTAATAACACTTCCGCCAAGTGTGACCCAATAAATCCTGCGCCACCCGTAATCAACACATTCATAGACATTCCTCCACAAATATTTTACGCATAAGCCTTCACTGACCTTACCTTATCTACGTGACGAGAGGCTCAGCTGAACTCCCTTTTCCGCAAGTAAGCGCTGATATAATCCCCTTATATCTCCGAGCAATCTATTCTCATCAAAGAGTTTGACAGCAAACTCTCGACCAACACGCCCCATTTTTTCGGCTTCTACAGGATGATTGAAAATATAGAGCATCGCAGCAGCTAACCCTGTTACGTCTTGAGATTGCACCAATAGACCATTTCCATAGAGGGTAAACGCTCCACCGTTATACCCGCTAGTCTGCACCCCCTCCCCCACTACAAGATCCTCCACACCACCCACATTCGTCGCGATGAATGGCTTACCTGAAGCCATTGCTTCAATAAGTGCAACGGGTGTTCCTTCATTCAAAGATGTCAACACCACAACATTGACTGCTGCATATATATGCTGAACCTCTTGTTGCCAACCACAGAATACGATATGTTCGGAACAAGCACGTGCCCGCGCCTCCGCTCGCATCGATTCTAATAATTCACCACCACCTGCCACGATGACAGACCAGGATTCAGGTTTCTCACGTAGAGGATTTTGGGTAACCTGGTGATAGTCTTGAATTTGGCGATACGCCTCGAGTAAAAGAAGAGGATTCTTAATAGGAACCAGACGACCCACGTACCCAATAACAAATGCATTCGAATCAATTCCAAACATCTTCCTCGCCCCAGCAACATTCCCTCCACCAGAGATAAAGGAACTCAAGTTAAATCCTAATGGAATAACTTGAAACTTTCGCCTAGAGGCAATCTTAAACTCGTGCGTCAAATCTCGACACTGCCCCTGACTGAGAACAATGATGCAATCAGTGAAATAGGCCAACATTCTCTCAATAATAATAAAAAGAGATGTCTTTGCTTTACCGAAATACCCCTTAAATATATGGCCATGGAACGTATGGATCTTGATAGGAACAGCAGTCAAAATTGCTGCCAATCGACCAAGGGTTCCAGCTTTAGCCGTATGCGTATGAACTATATCTGGCTGGAGGGTTTTGAGAATCCTACATAGCTCAAAGAATGCCTGAATATCTTGCCACCAAGATATTTCCCTCCCAAGCATTGGAACAACGTACATCTGCCCTCCCTGAAATGCATGGGGTAAATCAAGACTTTCTTCGCCCATGCCAACAACGCCTGTAATGAGGTAGGACTGAAAATCCCCCCCATTGAGTCCATGCGTAAGAAAGAAAGCTTGCTTGGCCGGCCCACCAACGTTTAACCGTGCAATAATTCGTACGACGGTAATGACTTGCTTCGGTTGATCAAGTACTCTTTGTGCCTTTCCCATCGTACTGATTATGATTCCATCAATATGAAAAGGAAAAACTTCAGCAAATCTACCAGGTAGCAGACAGAATCATGTCTAAACTACCTAAAATTATCAATTGGGTTTTGGAAAATAACGGACCCACTTCTTTTAGAACACCTAGAGCCCCTTCTTTCTCAACAAAGCAATCACAATATTCATATGTAAATAGCGAAGTTGACAAAGAAACACATTACATTGGGGAATGCAGGAGCGATCTTACGAATGGGTGAAGAGACGAAAAACTTGCGAGGGCGATACACATTAAGAAGCAATAATTCACTGTATTTTCAAAAGAATGAATACTATTAATATCAAATCATAGGGCGAAGAGGTATGTCTGTCAAGAAATTCATCGCCCATCGACTACAGGTATTGGATTGGGCGTTATTGATATATTGCCACCCTCGCTTCCAATGCCATGAAGTCGAAGAGTGACACAGAGCAACCCAAGAAAAAGACAATACACATAGACCACTGAACCAATAAACATATCGTCGAGTAAATTTCTCACCATTAAGCCTGTAGTCGCAAGAAGCATCGCCAACGCTATTTTCCCGACGTACAAATGAGGGGAAAATTGAATTGCTCGAAAAGACTTCACCACAACCATCCAGAAAATCCAGACAAATAACAACAGTCCAGGAATTCCAAGTTGAATCGCCCTTGCAAGAAACATATTGTGAATATGTGTATGGAATCCAGGCCCTAAATTGGGATAGGCCATGTTGAAACTATGCTTTCCATAACCTATTCCAGTGAACCCAATAACAGGTTCTTCTACTATACGTGTAATCGCAAACCACCATGTATTCAGTCGTAATTGCAACGTTGCAGGACTTGTTACTTGAGAATCATTCACAGTAGACAACTTGTCTATGCCAAAAAACAAGAGTACACCAACCAAAGAAACCATGACGATAAATGACCGAAATCGCCAAGAAGGCTTTAAGGTAAGAAGGCCAAACACCATGAGCTCAGTACTAATCGCCAACCAGGTGGCTCTTGTGTGGACCAAAAACACAGCACCTAGAATCGCCGTACCTATGGCAAAATACACCACCCTCCTCGTCCGAGTAGACTCGGCACAAATGCCAAGAAAAACTAGCGGTAACCCTATGACCAAAAATGTCCCCAACCACTGGCTACTACCAGTCAAGGCACCCGCACGACTAACCGCGCGTAAGGACAAGTCCAATACATGGCCACCATTCCAAAAGTAGAAGGCCACCTCAATAAGACTCATGGTGCCTAAGCCAAGTGAACTCGCAAAAAGTACCGAGCGGACTTGACTTTCTGTGGTGATGGCATTCACAGCAAACCAAAAAATGAGAAACCTTGGTAAAGCTTTTCGCCATTCATTGAAACTATAATCAGGATCAATAGCAAAAAAACTCGAGAGAAAGATCCATACAAGAAAAAGGAAAAGCGGCCAATCCAAAAAAGTTGAATGCCAACAACAATGTCGAGAATAGAGTCGTTCTGCAACCCAGATGACCACTAAGCCGACAAAAACGTACTCAGCAACATGATTTAGGCGCACAAAGAAAAATGTAGAACCCAAGAACATGAGCCCATACACATATATGGATCCCATTGAGGGAACAGACATCATATGAACGAGGCGATTCAACAAGAAGATTTCGGTGAGAACAACATTAAGGAAATACTATGCGAGTGGCAGATTTCTACAACCCCTTCGCCACCAGATCATGGAGATGGATCATCCCGACAACTTTGTCGGAACGATTAAGAACGGGAAGGACTGAGATGGGTCGCTCTCGTCGTTCCATCAGCTCTAATGCCTGAATGGCCATTTCATCGTCATAGATTGATGCAGGTTTTTCGTTCATGATTTCTTGAACCGTCAGCGCAAAAAGATCGCGGCCACTTTCCAACACTCGGCGAATATCAAAGTCCGTGACAAAGCCACGTAATTGATTCTGCTCATCAACAACAGATACGGCCCCTGTATGCTTGCTCGTAATTTCACACAGCATGGACTTGACATCGCTATCAACAGAGATCACGGAGTTGGCGTCCCCTGAACGCATCATATCGCCAACCGTGAACAAGAGACGTTTCCCAAGTTGCCCGCCTGGATGATACAGGGCAAAGTCCGTTGGTTGAAAATTTCGCAATATCATCAATGTCATGGCGATTGCATCGCCCAGAACTAAAGCTGCCGTTGTACTGCAAGTGGGAGCCATGTTGAGAGGACAGGCCTCTTCAATAACCGGAGTATTCAGAACGAGATCGGATGCCCGAGCCATGGTCGAGTCAGTCTTGGCCGTAATCGAAATAATGCGTGCACCCAACCGTCGAATAAAAGGAAGAATCGTGAGCAACTCCTCACTTTCACCAGACTTGCCTACAGCCATGACAATATCGTCTTTCGTAACAATACCAATGTCCCCATGCATGCCTTCGGCCGCATGAAGGAAGAGAGAGGGCGTCCCGGTCGACACGAAGGTCGCAGCTATTTTTTGTGCGATGAGGCCAGACTTGCCAACCCCCGTGAGAATCACACGGCCGGAACAAGTTGCAAGAAGGCGAACAGCTTCTTCATACGATGGACCAACAGCTTCAGATAGTTGAGCGATTGTCTTACCTTCAAGATCAATAACTCGTCGTAATTCTTTTATAATATCCACAGATCCGATTCTTTCTCACATTAAAAGATTAAAGAAAAATTTGACAAATAGGTGGTAGCAACGTGAATCTATAGCAGGATCAAGAATTGCCTGATGCCACATGGGCATAGCCATGCTGACAACTCCCTAATATGAGGAAACACGCACAAAGGGTAGACTCAAAAAGAAGTAATAAAGTCGTACAGATTATGAGACACAGATATTCTCGTAACCATAGGTAATCAATACACAAATTCCTTAGTTTGGTCAAGCCAATACACATGAAGTAGTGGTCATTCCAGACTCACAAGAGGCGGTGACCTGATCAATAATACTGCCACAAACCTCTTCTATATGACACACAGCTCTCCCCCACTCCACAAATCAACTCGACAAGCCATCTCACAGATTTTCAAAAATTTAGACTATGCCACTCTTGCCTCAATTTATTGCGATGAGGGAGGGGAAGAATTTTGGAACGCCCATCGAGGGCCATCTGAACGTCTAGGGAAAAAGCTTGCCAGACAGGTAAAGACCCGACTCTCCCCTCAAGGAAAGAGTCTGTATGTTGGAGCCGGAGTTGCGGAAATTCCAGTTTTGATCATGGAAATGGTTGAACTCAATAGACACATCGAGGCCTATAATCTTCGCACAGAAGAAGCTGAGCTTTTGAATCAAACATGTAAAGAACATGATTTATACATTCACCCAGCCGACGCACAAGAAGCGACCGGAACATTTGATCATATTTGGATCGTCAGTGTACTCAATGATCCTGAACGATTCCCCGAACTCTCTGCGCTCTCCTACGGAAGGGCGAATCCCGCGGCATTTGATGTCACGCAATTCCAACAAGAACGAGAAACAGTTTTTACGCTCACCGATCATTGCCTCAAAAAATTGAGCCTACCAGGACAGGTAACGACATCTGTTGAAGAAATCCCCTGGATATCCGCATGGTGTGAATACCAGAACCTGTCATATTCCATCGGAGACGAGGATTATCCAACAGCCATCGTCAAAGATCCAATCTGCTTTATCCACGTTGGTTAGAACAAATACCTCAAATTCAATCAGTCAGCTCTCAACAATTCTGAAACAAGACAGACAACAATGAAGGTAGGACTAATAGGACTCGGCCATCATGGCGAACGATATGCCAAACATCTGCTTGCCCCACAAGCACCAGCTCAACTCGTGGCCACCTGTCGCCGTGACCCAGCAAAAGGACAGGTATTTGCGCAGGAACACCAGACTCGCTTTCATCAAGACTACCACTCCTTAATCCACGACCCTGAAGTGGAAGCCATCATTATCGTTACACCTCCCTCCATGACATGCCAAATAGCCGTCGAAGCCATTCAGCAGAAAAAGCCAGTATTAATTGAAAAACCTCTTGCGGTTTCAGCGGCAGACGCGCGCTACATCGTCGAATGTGCGGCTCAAGCAAACGTCCCTATTATGACAGCACAGACTCTCCGATATGAGGCCACCATTGCCGCATTAAAAGAACGAGCACACGAGGTCGGAAAGTGTCACTACCTCTCATTAACCGCAGACTAGAACCTCGGCCACATTCACAGGAAGAAATCAACGCATGGAATGGACGGGGAGCCTTACTGGAAATAGGTATTCATCTCTTAGATCTGGCGAGATTTCTTACTGGAGAAGAGATTGATGGAGTCCACTGTGAGAGGCCTCACATGGACACTGCGGGACCTGAAGATCAGGTGTGGGGAAGACTCACCACCCAATCTGGCATTCCCTGTCTTCTTGATATTTCTCGAGTGAGTCACTCACGAATGACCAAGGTCGAACTGATTGGGGAAACTGGACAATTGAGTGCAAATTACTCAACGTCCACACTCAGCTTACAGAGAGAAAAACATCCACCAGAAGAGCAGACTCTCTTACCGACACCGACCATTCATTCTGTCCTGAAGGGTTTTGTTCACTCGCTCAAGACAGGGAACCCAATGCCGATCACCGGAGAAGATGGATTACGTGCGGTAGAAATAGCCGAAGCATGCTATGAGTCACTAGCCACACAGCACCCGGTCAGACTCCCACATGTATAATGGGACTATCGCGCCACACCAGGCATCTCCAATCGCCGACGCGCAAACACAGTTGAAAGACTGTCACCTCTTGCTTCCAATTGCTTCCGGGCATCGACAAGAATCTGTTGCACCAGCATCCAATCTTCCTGTTGAACATTAAACGCTTGAAATTCATTTGCCACGACAGGCTGCTCCCAAGGTGAATGCTGGACCGCATAATCCACCAAGGCTTCCAAGACTTTCATCGTCAATCCGGTACTGAGAACCTGTCCTTGAAGGTCTCCATCTACCACCCCACGCTTTTCTTGTACAGCTCTCAAGACCCAGTCCCGCATTTCAGGACTGTGACCTTTCATCACCGCACTCTGTAGCTGAATTAATGAATGGATGAGTTGGTTCGCTTGCGGATCTTGCTCGGGAGGTAAGACCTTCGCTTCATCAAATGTCGCCAACAATGCCATCACGGCCCCAATATGACTAGACGTAGCACGTTCGTTTGAAGAAGCGGCCACTGGCAGAGAAGACCATCCTTTAGCATTCTGCTTATCCCAGAAACCCCTAGGCCTAGGGCTCAAAGTATTCCTATTCCTATTCCTATTCCTATTCCTATTCTTACTCCTCTTAAAAGGCGACACCAACACATGAGACCGCTCCGAGAACACCGGTCTCTGGAGAAAGCTCGTACTCCTGATCATTCCCTCAGCATGGGAAAGAGGTGACACGCAGACCGCCCACAGGGCACCGACACACAGGATACAACACACTCGCCACCACATGATTTTCAAGCCAGATTTCATAAAAAATTACCGTTGCGAGCCTGATATTGCTTCAAGACGTGTAGCACAGCCTGGTGGAATATTGCCCAGGAGAGGGCAAGACCTGCCTGCTAGCTGTGTCATTTCTGAAACATCCCTTCCAACAACCGTACAACAAAGCCAACAGGAATGCGAGGTTTCTCATGGGGACCACCTGATGACTCTCAGACAAAAACACGGTACCCATTTTGCGATAGTCATGTCTATTGCGGTTATCGACCCATTCACTGAATCACTGAAAGAAAAAGGGAGGCAGTCATGCCCGAACTCACCACCCCCGCACAGAGCCACCCAGCTCCGTCGCTACAACACATACACCAAGGCGCCTTCAATGCCGATATCTGGCGAACCGTGGTCACTGAAGATTATACCAGGGTGCTCAGCACCATTAATTGGGACGCGCTGTTTCCCAAAGGTGCCATTCCCACTCAACTGCTTGACGTCGGGTGCGGCACGGGAACATTTCCACATATGTTGCGACCTCAGCTCCCACAAGAGACACCCATTTTCTATGATTATCTCGACCCGGCCCATTATTGCCTCTCCATGTGCCAACAAGTCCTTCATCCCCCCTATCAAGCCAGGAGAGCATTTCACACAACCATAGAGGATGCCTCGTTGCTCACCTATACCACTCGATATGACATTGTCTGGGCTCTGCAATCATTATATGGTATCCATCCGCGCTCATTATCTAAAGCCATCAAGACGATCAATGAGGCCTTAAACCCACATCGCGGGACCGTGTTCATCATGCTCGCGAAACAAGATGCCTTCATCCCGCAAATCTATGAACGGTATACACGCTTATTTAGCACCCACAAATCTCGAAACTATATCACCGCCGAACCCATCCTGAGCGCCCTGAGTACTCACTCGATGCCAGCCATTGTGAGGGAAATTGATTGTACGCACATCATCTCCATTCGGGATGACTACCGACTCGATCAATACCTCCAACAATGTATTATGGATAGTCAACCACCCGAAGGCTGGCGTAATCACCCACAAATGCGTGACTTCCTCGATAGCTTCCGCCACGTGGATGTCTATCGCTTCCCTAATCCTGTCTGGTTGATGCTCGGAGCGCCAAGTCAATCAGGCCTCGCCGGTCGACGGCGATTACTGACCTATCTGGAGCCCATCTCAAATCAAATGGTGGCGTAAAGTAAAAGAAGCATACAGGCGTAAAAGACAACCCGTATGCTTCTTTCAGAACTATTGAACACAATAGTAAATACTTGAAAGTAGAGTCGTAAAGCTTTTGAAGAAACGAATTGGGTAAGTCGCTTACTCAATAAAGATAGGCAACATAAACTTGAGTGAAAAGTTAAAATACGCACGACAACCCGCGTAGGGCCCTAGCAACCCAGAGATGGCTAGACAAGACAACACAGGTTTAACTTCGAACAAGAACCACCCCCGCCAACACCACAGCTAATCCGAGAATCATCGTCATCCGTCCAATCCAGGGTGCGAATCGCACAAGAATACGGTCTCGGCTGGTCCATTCTGTTGATGGTTGCAATTTGATCGCCCGTACTTTTGGTCCAATGATTCGATCATGCGAAAGAGAAGTCACAATTAACAAAATGACTAATATGAGTTTTCCAATCACGGAAGATGACCAGGTAGAAGGAGATGCAAAGTCGATGTGGTTTGAAAGAAGAAATGTTCCAGTGATGAACAGAATGGCAATGGCACCCCACACACATGTTCGAAAACGCCTGGCTACTCCGATAAACCATCGTTGCGCTTGAGCCTGGTCCGTGCTGCTTTTCAGCAGTGGGACGGCAACTAATGACAGGAATAACATACCCCCAACCCAAAAGGTTGCGGCGACCAGATGGAGCCAAGAAAGAACAATATACATTTGTATTTACATTCTGGTTAAAGGATAGAGCATTTGAACCATATTCATCACAAATTCATGTCATCATAAACTCAACCTTAAGCTCATCAACTTAAATGAAATACCGCACAATTGGTATTTTCTGTTGAACGACTCTCTCCACCCCCTCGTTCCCCCTCCAAACAACGGAGACGTCAATCAGCTTCGCACGGGCTTCCACTAATTTTTTGACCATGTGGACCCATCACAGGCCTTGACGTCTGCTTAAGCATTAATAATTGATCGTGAACAGTTCTGCCAAGAATAGACCTCCAGGCTAGCATTCCCTTTTAAGAACCCCCTCTTTATCTTAAAGATATCGTTCTCACCACAAGGTTGTTGACTCATATCGTTGAATATCTCTGTGGCTGATTTTTCACGGGAAAATGAGAAAGGTCCACAGCCCATACAAACAACCAGAATAATCCACGTAGTATGAATTAGCTATAATACACTAGATGCGGACGAGTAGGCGTGAAAAAGACTATGATAGAGTTCGCATGACCTATGAATAATGATTACGCCTATTTCTTGATAAAATTTTAATATCCAGTCTATGCTGAAGAAACATAGAGAAACCTCACGCGAAGGACACCTCATATTGTGACACCAACAGCAACCACAGACATAGACAAACAGCCAATCCAGCCGTTTCAACTCAGCTGGTTTATCATCGGCACAGTAGCAGTCACCTTCATACTCTCGTACTTATACCAAGACAGCCTCGTATTCTTAGGGAAAACCTGGTTCAACGATGAAAATTACGGGCATGGCCTTTTTGTCCCATTTATTGCGATATATTTGGCCTGGCTGAAAAAAGAGAGCTTAGTCGAATGTTACGGTCGTGGATCATGGCTGGGGCTCCTCGTCACCACCTTGGGAGTGGCGCTTTTGGTCATTGGAAAACTCGGAACCCTATTTATCATTCAACACATCTCTCTCTGGGTTGTGATCGTTGGGGTCGTCTTAACAGTCGTCGGCATCCGTGGAACAACGATCCTAGCCTTTCCTCTAGGTCTCTTACTCACCACCATTCCACTGCCTCAATTCCTCTATCAGGGTGTCACCTGGCAACTACGCCTCATCTCTTCCACGCTTGGAGTGGGGTGCCTACAACTTGCAGGAATCACCGCATTTCAAGATGGCAATGTGATTGACCTTGGTCCCATTCAGCTACAAGTCGTCGAAGCCTGTAGTGGATTACGCTTTCTGTTCCCCTTACTGACCTTAGCTCTGTTATCTGCATATTTTTTTCAAGATCGGATGTGGAAACGAATTCTCCTCTTCCTTTCAAGTATACCCATCTCGATCTTTCTCAATGGTTTTCGCATTGGCGTTATCGGTGTCTTGGTCGAACTATGGGGAAGGGGGGCAGCTGATGGATTTCTTCACCTCTTCGAAGGATGGGTCGTCTTTGTCTTTGGGTTAGGCCTCCTTGGAGCTGAAATGTGGATACTGAAAAAGATCTGGCCGCTGACAAAGCAAGAAATCCAACAAAAAGAAGCGATCTCCATCGCACCACTCACACAACAATCGACAGCCGATCACGCGACCTCTTCAAGAAACGACACAACGACACGATTCCCGTGGGCGTTTATCTCGGCCCTAGTCATGATGGTTTCTCTAGGTACGTTCTCCAATTACCTTGACGCAAGAGAAGAAATTGTGGCGCCGCGAGAAGCCTTTCTAGACTTTCCTATGACCATTGGCGCATGGCAGGGGAGATCGAGTTCGCTTGATCAACAGTTTATCGATATCCTCAGATTTGATGATTACATCTTAGCTGACTATCAAAGCCTCGACAATCCGCAATTCCCTATCAACCTCTATGTCGCCTATTACAAATCACAACAATCTGGACAATCCATTCACTCCCCCAAAAGCTGTATTCCCGCAGGAGGCTGGCTGATCACATCGTCTCAAACCATTCCCATCGATGTGTCAACGCAAACGGAACAGTCATTCAACGTGAATGAAGTCGTGATACAAAAAGAAGAAGCTCGTCAACTCGTGCTCTATTGGTTTCAACAACGACATCGAGTACAAACGAATGAATACTTAGTGAAGTTTTTTCTGATGTGGGACTCACTCACTCAAGGAAGAACTGATGGAGCCCTCATTCGTCTGACCACCTCTATTCCTCCAAATGGAGGTGAAAACACGGCAAGAGAAAAGTTAGTAAAATTTGCCCAATTGCTACAACCAACTCTTGTGCAATATATTCCTCAATGACAATGATGATATGCATGCAAGAGAGAAAGTTGGCGCCCCCCTCCAACTAGAGCTCCACTCTCTGTTCACCTCACATCTCGTTTCACCATTTCATGCAGCAGAGATAGTTGTATTCGAGAACATTTCATTTGAGAAACCTTCAGGAAATCCTCAAAACGAAGCAAACCCGGTCCTTTCACAATACGAAACGCATATCAAGAAAAATGTATATTAAAAGATACAACTTGGAACCCAAAATGCTATAAGAGACTCTACCCCAGAAAGCAGTACTCAAGACCGTACATCAGTCAAACAGTCACAGGGTAAGTACGTGACACGCAATAACCGTATTGCTCTTTCACTAGGCATATATTCATGCTCGAGTCTCAGCATATCTCAACACCATTCAGGAAGATTGAGATACTGTAACCAAACATGACGAACTACTTATTCTACGCATTCTTCGTGTCACTCATCATTGGAACAACCTTAACCCCGATTCTCATCTTAGTTGCCAATCAAATTGGTTTACTAGACAAGCCCAATAAAAGGAAGATGCACAAGGAACCCATCGCAAGAGCCGGGGGAATTGCCTTTGCCATTGGAGCCATACTCGCCATTCTCTTGTGGGCTCCTCAAAATGCGTTCATTATCGGGGCAATGATTGGGATGGTGTTGATATTGTGTATTGGCACCCTCGACGACTTTTTTGACCTCCCAGCCAAAACGAAACTCTATGGCCAAATCATGGCCGCGAGTATCACAGCCACCTACGGCCAATTGACCTGGCAACCTCTCTCCAGTCTCATGAACATTGAGCTCCCCCATTGGATAGCGGTGTTCATCATCATCACCTTACTGGTCATGGTGACGAATGCGATTAACTTTTCTGATGGATTGGATGGATTAGCAGGAGGGTTATCCTTTCTGAGTTTTGGAACCATTGCCTATCTCGCCTATCAAACAAACGATACCACCGTGATGTATCTCACACTTCCCGTGATGGGTGGCCTCTTAGGATTTTTACGATTTAATACGTATCCAGCCCGAGTATTTATGGGCGATGGGGGAAGTCAATTTCTAGGGTTTTTATTAGCAGTCGTCGCATTGTTAATAACCGATTCCGAACGAGCACCCTTTAGCCCATTCTTAATGGTCTTTTTCGTTGGGATCCCTTTACTCGACCTCATGGCTGTGACCACACAAAGATTACTAGAAAAAGGATCTCCTTTTCTGGCAGATACACAACATTTGCATCACAAACTGTTAACTATTGGATTCTCTCACCATCAAGTGGTCCTGATTATTTACACATTGCAAATACTCATGATGCTCATGGGATATTCGTTGAGATGGGAAACGGATGGTCTGTTAATCGGAGTCTACCTAGGACTACTCGGGTGTATCGGCGCGTTCTTCTACTTCGTATCTTCGGAACGCCTCCCGCCCGACGTGTTTCGTGCGCAAAGTGCTGGAATATTCTATTGGCGAACGTGGCTGCGTTCAGTCCCATGGTTATCAATCACCTGTGTTCGCAGCCTGGGGATTGGCCTACTTGGCTTCTTCCTCTTTGCGCTATCTATAGCCACACATATCTCTCAAGAATTGGGAATCTCAGCTATTGGCGTAGCGTTGCTGATAGGCGTCGGCCTATTCGGTTCTCCTAAAACCATTTTAACTGTCACACGAATGGGCCTCTATCTGGGAAGCACCTTTACGCTCTACCTCATCCATGATTATCTGAGTCACCAGGAATGGACGTGGCAAATTGTGATGATCGTGTATTTTAGCATGCTCGTCATATTACTCATGCTCGCCATCCATTTGGATGAACAGAAACAATTTCAAGTCAACCCAATGGATTACTTGTTATTGTTCCTGGCACTACTCATTCCATTCTTCCCAGAAATCCAAGTGAGCGGCATCAATCTCGGCCTGTTGATGGCACGGTTGATTATCTTATTTTTCTGCTGTGAAATAGTGTTACAGGCATTCTCTGCGAAGACACGTCAATTAGCCTATATTTCAGGAATGGTGTTACTCGGAATTGGCATTCAAGGTCTTCTCTAAAACGAATCACCTCATGACAAACGTTCCGCATTCGAATATTGTCTTCTGACTTATGTCAGGAAAAATATTCGTCGAAACCATCGAACCACCCAAGAAGATCGGTTCTCTTGTTGGGCGCCAAGCGCCTTGTCCAAACCCGGCATAGATTTTGTCGGTTTGGAACCAGTGCCCTTGGGAGTAAACTTAGAATCATTGGAATAGGCAAGTTGATAATATCGTTGGGACTCATCGATCTCCCCCATATCTTCCAAGAGTTCAGCCATAGCATATTGAATACGTGCCAGTTCCTCAGGGGAACTCGTTGAATTGTTCAGGCAAATACGAATAGCTTTAAGCGCCTCAGGCTTACGCCCAAGCACAAGATAGCATTGCGCAACTTGGAACCAAGCCGGCGTACGATACTGACTATGCGTGGCGGCAAGTTTCAAACTCTGAATCGCTTCCAGACACCATCCATCATCACGCAGCTTCAGGCCCTCGTTCCAATATTTTTCAGGATTCGTCACCAAATTGACGGGGACAGCAACCGGAGCCTGTCTGGGCTCAAGTACAGGCAAACTTTGAGTAAAAGTCTGTCGTGGTTGGACTGGATTGTGCCTGCCCTCTTCGTGAGAAATCTGGGTTGATGAAACAGAGTCACCACTGGTCTCCAGAAGCACCTCTTGTTCTTTTTGAGCGTTCTGAGATGTCCGATCTTCCCTCTTGTCTTCATCCGTGTTTGGTGTGTCTTCATAATCTTGAGTCAAAGGAAATAGCCCACCGGTCGATCGATCCTTGGCCGCTTCCGCAATACATGTTTCAGTAATTCGGCTAGCTTGATCAGAAAATCCATAGATCAAACAGGTTTCACACAGTTGATTAATCAGTCTGGGAATTCCCCGCGTACATTGAAAAATTATGTGACAGGCTTTCTCCGAAAAGAGAGAGGCTGAACCACCCGCCAGTAAAACTCGATGACGGACATACCCCATCGTATCTTCTTCATTCAATGGTTCGAGCGAAAAGTCAGTCCCAATCCGCTGAACAAATGCCGATAGCTGCTCGTCTTTCAACTGTTCCCGTAACTGGGAATGTCCGGCAAGAAGAATCTGAAAAACCGGCCCCACACGATCATTCACATTAAACAGAAGTCGTAGTTCTTCAAGTTTTTCAATCTCTAGGTTTTGTGCTTCATCAACAACAAGGAGAAGACTCCGTTTCTGTTGATGGACTTGAGAGAAATAGTCAGACAAAACTTGAAACGATTCACTTGATTGATCATGTGTGGTTGGCAAATCAAAAGCCTGGAGAACCCATGGAAGAAGGCTCTGGCTTTTGTCTTGAGTAAAGGTGAGTTGCCCAACAATCACTGATTCATCAAGGTCAGCAAGAATTTTATGTAACAATGTCGTCTTGCCAATCCCTGGATCACCCGTTAGAAGAATCATCCCATTTTTATTGAGCACCCCAAACTCCAATAGACTGATTGCTAAGGTATACCGACGATTCAGAAACAGAAATCGATGGTCAGGGAACAGCGAGAAGGGTTTTTCAGAAAATCCGTAGAATGACTCGTACATAAGATCGTAATAGCGCAGAAAAATTAGAAAGTGAGTGAGTGAGACGTTGATGAGGCTGACATGCTGAAAAGGGAACAGTAAAGACTCAGAAGTCTACGCAGAGACGCCACCTGAATATTTTCCTGCCTTGTTCAGGACGGTACCTAACATCGGGACTTTTCCGTCCAAAATCGACAAGGCTCTTGTGACATCCTGCTCAGTCGTACGCCCTTCTTCGACGACGAGCAGAACAGCATCCAGCTGCGGGGCGAATCCGATTACATCAGCCGTATCGAGTAACGGTGGCAGATCAAACACGACCACTCGAGAGGCGTATCGATGCTTCATTTCCTCGACCAAACTTGTCATTTTCGAGAGGGTTAACGATTCAACAGAGTTCCTCAAGGGCCCACCTGCAGGCATCACGACTAAACGATCAATCTGAGGATGAATGAGTAAGTCTGAAATCGGGATATTCTCAAGAAGAAAATCTGCGAGGCCCCTGTTCTCTAATCCTAAGAGTTCATGAACTCGAGGAGAGCGGAGATTACCATCTACAAGAATGACCGTGTGATTGGCCTCCATGGCCATACTGATGGAGAGATTAACGGCCACCAACGTTTTCCCTTCCTGTCTCCCAGGACTGGTCACCCCAATGACGTTCCAATGTTGCTCCCGTAATCGATGCAGAATCTGGGTACGTAATATTTTATACGCTTCCTCAAATGGGCCACCGTTGCTCCCCTGCAATACCCGACGAGCCGCCAGATCTGAAGCGGACAGCTCAACAGCTTTGGTCTGTGTATACACAAGGGGATGAGGAATAGACTCTGTATCAGTCGGTGGAACAGACTCTTTTCGTCTCAGTGTATTTTTTGATTGTTTAAATTGTTCAAGTGCCTGCTGAATACGTTCCATGGATGCGTCCTTCAGTAATCAGAACTAACCAATCCTCAGTTTACGCAAAGCGGCATACCAGATGACGTCAAGCGGTAGCCAAAATATATGAACAAGAGTCAAAGACCCTAAGGCCAAGACAAGAGCACCAACCCCCAAGAGACTTCTATGTCGCACACGTGCTTTACGTTCCTCCACTGTTGAAAGATAAGGAATCACAGAAAGTGGAGCTAATCTGGTGATCTCTTGTAGCCGACCCACAGAATGGATTGAGCTATCTAATGTTTCAGCTAACGCGGCACTTCCAACACCACCGGCCAAGGCCAGCACCAGCCCCAGGAACAAGATGGCACGACGATTCGGACGAATAGGCTCCTCGGGGATACTGGGGGGATCAACTAAGGAAAATCGCTCGCCTTTCCGTTCAAGTTCTAATCCTTCGGCCACTTGCGCTTCCAGGAGTCGAGACCGATATTCTTGAAACTTTTTAGCTGAATTGTCTCGTTCACGGATGAGGGTTTGATACACGGGTTCAATCTCAGGTGTCCGCTCAACCCGTGCGGCATATTCATGCATCCGTTTCTGCAATTGCTGTTGACTCGATCGTAAATGCGCCAAATTGGATTGAGCAGATGCGAGTTGTGTGGAAAGCGTCATATATACTGGATCGTAGAAAGTGTCTTCTTTCACATTTTCCGGAGAAGGTTGAGAGTCGGTTGCTTGCTCTTTCAACAAAGCAATCGTCGAACGCGCCCGCCCCACATCAGGATGATCCTCGGCATACCGTTCGAGTAGTGTCGCGAGCTTCATTTCTTCGACTTTCAATTCCTCTGTGAGTTCATCTTCGTGAATAGGGGTACTGACCTGTCCTTCTAGCGCCGCGATTTCCCCCTTCAGCTTGATAATATCTGGATGCTCCTGAGACAAATGTGATGCGAGACTCGCATATTGATGACGCAAGGCTTTTAACTGCTCCCGCAAGCTTGGACCCGTAGATCCTCCCTGTAGTTTTACTTCACCGTCCCGCCGTGCAAGTTCACCCTCCAAAAAAACAATGCGTTCTTCTTGGACTTGTGCCTGTTGATTCTTCTCAATCAGCTCTCGTTCAACTTGATTAAGGAGTTGCATATTCATTTGGAATAATTCAGGCAAGGCTCCACCAGCTTTATTCTTAAATTCTGCGATTTTTTGTTCAAATTGACTCAGCGAATTTTCTAGTTTTTCCGACTCTTGCTTTAAAAACGCCGTAGCTTGTTGAACTTGCTCTTCACGATTCTTAAGATTTTCGTTTAAGAACAATGTGGTTAACTCATTCGCAATTTTTTGCGTCAAGGCTGGCGTGGGGCCCTCATAGGACAGTGTAAAGGCAATCGTAGCTTCAGTAGGCCGGCCAGTACGACGGTCGACCACTTCAGCGCTCATCACCTCAATGGCAATATCATCAATAAACTGTTGAATGGCGGCACCAGACGTATTCCGTTTACGCAAATCCTTGTAAAGCCCATGGGCCTCAATAAGCGGAAAGAGGCGAGACCGAGTCATGACCTGAGCCTTGATTCGTTCAATCTGTTGATCGGCATAACTCGTGATGGTTGAGCGAACAAAATCTGTAGGAACCTCTTGTTCAATGATCAGAATCATGGCAGTCGATCGATATGTCGGAGGCCATAAAATAGCTATCAACACAGCGATCAGTAACAATCCACTTCCCACGAAAAACATCAACAATCGACGTCGTCGAAAGACATCTACGTACTCAGCAAATGATTGTGAAGATTCAGACATAGAGATTCGAGACTATCGAGACAGGGACCACTTTGGCCAGGTGTAGGTCAATCCAACATTGACAGCGTTAGACGAAGCCGTCCTGCCATTCGCAGTTTTTTGTATTCGCTGAGCAAAGCGATACGACAGATTCAATACGACGTTTTCTTGCCAATGCCAGGAACATGATGGGCGGACTTGCCAATACTGGCTTTTTCTAAACCTGTCCCTTTGATCAGATGACCCAACGCTATCATTGAATACATAAGATCCATCCAATGCGACTGAGAGTCTCTTTTCTATAACCGAATGGGATAACTGACTCTGAAATCGATCAGTTGTCAGTAGGACTCCTTGGCCACTCGGCGTTAACTGACGGTTATATGAAACGTTCAGACGAGTACGTTCCCATTCTTTTTCTACTGAAGTCGACATCACCCATACAAAGGATGAGTCTCTTTGCCTACCACGCATTGACCGTGAACTTATCTTGACCTTCCTGACTCCACCATTGATCGATCCAGAAAATGTTTCTGAAAAATTATGAGACAAGCCAAGATTTAGGCCATACGACTGTGAAAGGTAACCAATGTCCGTAGAATGGAAGTTGGAATACCAGGAGGTTATTTGCACATCAGTTTCTTCGGTAAATTGATAAATCCCTCCCACACTTCCTGTATGTGTTTGAAAATCAAATAAGCCTACCTCAATACCATCGTCATACGACACATCCGCAAATTGATAACTCGACTGTAGAGTCATTCGCTCAGTCAGCACTCTATCCCAGAAAACATCTACTTCTTGACGACTGCGTTGCCTAAAATCAGTCACGACACCACTTTCTTCCAAGTCGCTCACTAACGAATTTTCCCTACTAGAGCTGAAATCTAAAGCATATCGATCGCGCTCAGTCAGATATTCTCCAGAAAGAGGAATAAAATGATTCACAAATGTCTCATTCGTGCGATCACCAAAATATAAGACATACTCAAGTTTAGGATTCGCCGTGATGCTTAGAGTCTCAGTGGCATACTTCAATTGAACATTGGGGCCAAACCATGTGGTCCAGACCGGTTTATGTCGTTGATTAGTTAACCGCAAGTTATCATTATACTGCCCACGCGTTTGAAATGTCGGTCTCACCGACCATTCTGCGCCAAAGGTATCGGACCACAACACACACACAACAATAGGAGAGATCAACCACGTCCACCACCTCATGAATAACTCTCTGTGCAACACCATGCCACGTCATCACGATCAACATCTGGGTAGTTCACTCACGAAATTCGCGAAACGAGCCATCCCACAATAGCCCTAACTACAAAGCAGTATTCAGGTGATTGCGAGATGAAGATATTTATTGAATTCAACGATATCTGAAAACAGTCTAAGGAACCATCACAATATCACCACGTTTCAAAACGATATTTTGTTCAAGACTTTTGCCTTTCAAGACATCACCATAGTCAAAGGGAAATGTCGTCTGCTCTCCGTTGATTCGCCGAAGCACTTTAATCGACCCTTCTCTCCCAAACGGAGTCAGTCCCCCCGCTAAACTCAAGGCTTGCATGACATCTGTATATTGCCCAAGTTGAAACTCTCCAGGCTTATTGACCTTGCCAATCACATAAATTTTAAAACTATTGACCTGCGACACAGCTACGGTAATGCGCGGATCGGCTACAAACTGAGTCAGCCGTTCGTCCATTTCTTTGGCCACCTCTCCAACGGGTCGGTCCTCCGCGAGCACTTCACCAATCAAGGGAAAGGTAATAAACCCATCAGGCCGCACCACCACCTCACGAGATAAAATCTCATCTTTCCACACTGAAATTTGCAAAACATCTTGAGGACCAATCTGATAGTTCGATTCAGACGCTTCGGTCGAGGAATCTCCATGGGACAGAGATTCAGATTGCCCATAACTCCACTGAGTTGAGCCAATACTCAGGACGAACACAGTAAAGCCAACCAGATTCAGAAGATGATGCCGAAAAAGAATGGAACCCTGCTGAGAAAAGAAGTGTTTCATGGGTAGACCTTATAGCGTTATGAAGGATTAGTAAGACCGGCCAATACCCCTTGCGCTTCACCTAATAGCTCAAAGGCCGAACCCGCTTCCACAGCCAGTTGGATATGCTTTTTCGCCGTACGAGTATCGCCAGTTTCAAGGGAGACCACTCCATAATGATAATTGAGGAGTGGATGCTTCGGAGCTTTTTCAACCGCATTGCGCAGAAGGCTTAAAGCCTCCGTATGGTTCCCCATTTTATAGTGAACCCACGCCAAGGTATCAAGAAGAAGAGGATTCGGAGCAGTCCTCTCAAAGTCTTTCGTCAAAGTTAATGCTCTCTCTAAACTTTGAGGATCTCCCTTTTTATCAATTAACAAATAGGCCAAATTATTGGCCGCAGCCACTGATTGTGGATTATCTTCAAGAATTGCTTCATACTGAGCCATCGCTAAATCGATTTGCTCATTGGCTTGATACAAACTGGCCAAAGAAGCCGAGAGAGTCAACGCATCAGGGTTTTTGTTCAATCCATCCTTCATAATATCAATGGCCTCAGTCTTATGCCCTTGTGACCAGGTAAGGGTTGCCCAATCTCTCCACGGTTCAATCCAGGAAGGATTGGCTTCAGTTTGCCGTTGGTAGGCAGACAAAGCCCCTTTCCAGTCTTTCCCTTGAACTCTCACCGCCCCTAGCAAACCTGAGGCATAGGGATGATCTGGACGATGAGCTAACACCTTCTTCAGATAATGCTCAGCCTGCTCGGGTTGCTTGCGATAAAAGGCTTGCTTGACAATGGCTGCAAGAGGCGCAAGCTCATCAGGTTTGGCCTGTAACGCACGCTCAAAGGCTTGAATCGATCGATCCCACTGTTGACGCGCTTGTGCCAACAACCCATCAGCTAAATCAATGGAATACGGGGCCCCACCCGCTTCGCGTAAGCGAGTCAGGGTTTGACCAGCCGCCTTCCATTCTTTTTGTGCGACGTGGACTTTAAATAGGAAGCCCAATGTTTCAAGATGCGTAGGCACCTCTTTGAGGATAGACTCAAGATAGCCTTGAGCCTTAGCATATTCACCTTCTTTCATGGAAAGACGCGCAAGAGCCAGTGAAGCATCAAACTGACGAGGATTGAGGTCCACCGCTTTTTCAAAACTTTCGTGAGCCAGTTTAAATTCACCCGACAAGAGGTGCCCCTGTCCCAACAGGCTTTGGACAGCACTCTGACTTGGATTATCCTTCAACACCGTCCGAAATGCTTGGACCGCCTCTTTTCCCTCACGTTGACCTAAGGCCAATTTCCCCTTCAGAAGAAGGGCATCGGGTTGTCGAGGACTTTCTTGAAGGACTTTCTCCAAACGAGAATTGGCTAATTCTTGCTTTTGCTCTGAAAGATCCAAGCGAGCCAGCTGGACCTCTGCCTTCAGACCTGGATCACTGGTCTCTTCTTCAACCACAATAGCCTCATAAGTCTCACGCGCCTTCTCAACATCTCCAGCCTGTTCATAATACTGACCAAGAAGAAACTGAATTCCGAGTGAATGTGGCAATTTTTCAACAGCTTCGAGCAATATCTTTTCGCGTTGAGCCGACTCTGAATAGACAACGAGCCGTTTCCATCGATCTTCGTTATCTGGCTCCAGATCAACGGCCTCTCGAAGAACCGTTCGTGCTTTAGCAGGGTTTTTAAGGTGAAGGTACAACTGAGCGAGCTTTTCTCGATGAGCGAATACAGTAGGTTCCACTTCAACAATTCTCCGCAATACACCTTCGGCTTCCTTGGGTTTTCCCATACCAAAATAGGTGGAGGCCACGTTATTCAACAAATCCACATCGTCCGGTTGAGCGGCCAACCCCGATTGCAGAAGAGAATGGGCAGTTTGAAAATCTTTATTCGCAGAAAATACAGCGGCTAATAAAATAAGCGTATCAGCTGAAGTAGGATCTTGAGCAGCAATCTCTTGTGCTTTGGCGAGGGAATTCTCCGTATCACCTTTCAAGAATAAGACGGAAGCTTTCAACGTTTCACCCAATTGATCTTGGGGGTTTTGCTGAAGCAGCGTCTCCGCAATGTCAGAAACTTTTTCTTGTTGCTGACTCGCCAAATAGAACCGTGCCAATCGCGTTAACGCCACGCGATGAGTCGGATCCAAATCAATCACTTTCAGGTAATTCCCAAAGGCCTGTTGCCATTCTTGTTCTTTTTCCGCAACCCGTGCCAACAAAAGATAGGCCTGTGCATCTTTCGGATCAATCTTCACCGCATTTCGCAACGCCACTCGCGCTTTGGGGAAATTCCCTTCACTCAAAAACCCTTCAGCCTTGGCAATATACGACGCCTTTCGCTCTTCAGCACTTCCACAGCCTCCAATAAGAAGTACAATACACAGACAGAGACTGAATCGAGTCAGGGTGCGAGCAATTCCCTTAAACCTATGAATAGTTTGACTATTTATCATTAACCAACTCACTATCGTTTATAAATGAATGAAAGATAAAGGAAATTCTCACTCTGTATGGCCATAGAATTTTTCTATTCAATGAACCCAGTAAACAGGTAAATAACCTTGCGCATTGAATAGTACCTACCAACATCTATCGAATCAAACCTGCGCGAAGGTTAAACCAGATGCCAATGGAAATCGACCCAGGAACTTCTTTCTCATTTCAAGCATGACGCCCAGGAATTATAATCGCACGATATAAAAAAGGGGGCCTCACTGAAATAGGCAAAGAGCTTCAGGAGTTAACTCAGGTGCGAACCTTGTTCTTGATTGAGGAACAACGCGTGAGAAAAACTCGCAATCGGGCTTTTCAGCGTTCTCGCACTATACTGAAGGGGTCGATTAACTATTGACCAAGCTTCTTTAAGTTAAGACCGTCTACTATGAATCTTGGGAAATCGAGAAAGAACAAGATACACCGATATGGAACAACAAGTCATTTCCCTTTACGTACCCAACCACCATATCTAGGATAAAAGACCTCTATTCATATATAAGCTTGTCAATATTAATTTATTACATTATAATTCTCCTTTATTTTAGATTTATCTAATTCTAGTCAGTTATTCTCTCCCCCTCCTAGAATTATCATTTAAACTCACACGCCGTAATTTGGTGTGTATTTTCCCCACGTCCTTCCATGCCCATTATGGACGAGATGAAGGGAAAAAGGAGGTTTTCATGATGCTTCAAAAAGGTTGGCCTTCATTCATCTTTACTGGGCTACTCGCCTTCGGGTTGAGCGCACCATCCTATGCTGCGACATTTGATTTCGTGAAAAATGCAGACAGCGTTATGAATTTCGAAAACACTCACATTTCCGACACCGGAGGTGAGGGTGAACGTGGCGTAACAAGTGGCTATTTATTTTCTCAAAGTGGCGACCCACTCGTCGTTACACTTCGTGCGTCAGTGCTTGACGACCCAAATACCAGTTTATTCCCCTATTTCGATAAAAATTCTGGCGGTCCAGGTGGATTAGGTGTTTGTAAGGTCCTAACAGGTAGCGCGCAATGCGATCCGGGTGGTGATGACAATACAACATTGAACGAAGTTCTCACCCTTGATTTTGGCACGCAAACCGTAGATATTTCGAACATCAGTTTCTCAAATGGTACCCATGGCACAACCTTTGTGCCAGGGAGCGTACGTCATTGGTGGATCTCCAACCGCTGCTAACTTCAATGCCAATGGTATGACATTTTTTCCGGTAGCCGAAGTGAATGGAGGTACATCATTTACTCCGGCGTTGACAGGGAACATCTTTCACTTCATCACGAATGCTAGCTTTGGACTTCTTACTAACCCAAACTTTCGAGTGGATGGGTCAGCTCCAGATAATGAATTCTATCTGAATGTGGTGGAAGCCAACCCAGTCCCAGTTCCCTCAGCGTTTATTCTCTTTGGAACCGGACTAGTCGGTCTCATCGGCTGGAACTACCGAAGAGCGAAGAAGTAATAATCTCATCGTTTTCAAATATTGATTGAAAATAAAGTCCTCCTCACTCTTATTCGAGTGAGGGGGATTTTTTATAGTCCGTTGTCCCCTGAATAAAAAACAATTTTAGGATCAACAGATATTTACCAAAATAGAGAATTTATTCTGAAAATCTAGAATTTTCCATGGCTGGTAATAAGTCCTATGAAAATTAGAGAAAAGATCTGATTGTTGTTTCGCCAAAGTAATCATAATGAACCAGTGAAAGAGGAAGATCAAATCTTTGGTTGTTCTTCCTCGGGATCTATAGAGGTTTCTCTTTATAATATTCTACAACATTACTTTAAACTCTACATTTCACAAGAAAAAGCCATTGATTTTTTTAAATTCCACCCGAAAAGATAGTATATTAATGAGGATACATGCCTAACTGCTATAATATCGTCACGAAACGGTTATTTCAAATGCTGAAAGTTTAACTCGTTCACCAAAAACGGTACCTGACTCGACCCAGAATTCAATACAGTATTATTAAGTACATCAAAAAATACAAAAATCTCCAGAAAAGAAATTCAGCGATAGTGCATCAGGTTCCGTTGGTATTTGAGGAGGTAGGTTAGCCCAATGTCTAAGAGTGTGGGAGGGTGATTGGATGCAATTTAATAGTGGAAGGAAGATTTGGGGAAAGTAACCAATTTGCCCCATTTCACATACAATGTTTCCAAATGTAGAAAAAGCGATTCAAACATGAACATAGCCTCTCCTAAACATAACATCATTATTCTGATGCTATCTATTTTAATAGTATTTGTCTGCTCTACAAACATCAGTCGTGCTGAAAATTTCTTACGACTGACAACAAATTCTATAGACTCTATAGCCCCCAATCCGCCAAAAGGCCTTACATTGGATTCCGACCCTGAGTTCAACCTTGGGAGGAAAGGTCCCAATGAAAAAATCTCAAATAATAACAAATATTATGTAGACAGTGAAAATGGGAAAGATACTAATGACGGAAAAAGTCATACATCACCATGGAAAAGCATAGAAAAAGTAAATGAACATTCCTTTGAGCCAGGAGATTATATTTTATTCAAACGAGGGGGGAAATGGTACAACGCGTCCCTTAAAATTTCCCAAAGCAATTTAACTGTTTCAGCTTACGGAGACGGCCAACACCCAGAATTGATAGGAGCTAAATTAGTCCAGGTTTGGGAACATGTAAAAGACAACATCTATAGAACCTGGTCCAAACATAAAGACACAATAGACTTATTAAACCAGAATGAAGCATTTTTTTATTATCCAACTCAATCTAATTCATTACTAACAGAACACGCCTCAGCCGGCCAATTCTTTCATGACCGAAATACGGGCTATGTTTATATTAATTACCAATCTAATGAAAATCCATCCACCAATATCTTTTTAATTGGTAGTCAGCAACATATTATAGAGCTAACTGATACATACTTAGATGATATTGTAATTAAAAACCTGAAAATTTCTTACTCCAATCGCTTTGGAATTGCTCCTTGGTACCAAAGTGGAAACAGAACATATGGAAGTATTACGATTCAGGATAATATTTTTTTGGGCAATGCCTATTCGGCAGTTGCTCTATCTGGAACTAACACATTCCAAGATGTCAACATCATAAATAATACGATTCGCAATAATGGAGCCGAGGGGATTTATATTGGAAAAAATAATACTCGCAATGAGGTCCGCATCCTAGAAAACACGATTGGCGATAAAGCAGATACTTTTTTTGGTTGGAGAGGTGAAGGCAACGATTCTGCATTTAATGGCGACGGCATCGATATAAAAACTGGGAATAACTTAGTGCTTATCCAAAATAATATAATTGAAAATTTAACAGGGGGGTTTGGAATATCATCCCAAACAGGCAATACGCTCATAGAAGGAAATATTATTAGAGATATTCACTTAGAGGACAGTGATAGTGTAGCGGCTATAGAGGCTGATCCCCAAGATAATATAGGACCATTTGTTATTAGAAATAATACTATCAGCTCAATAAAATCTCACGGTATAACCGTGCGTGGGTCAAAGCTTGCTGACTGCCTAATAATCGTCCAACATAATATGATCGAAATTCAGGAGAGAGGGGAATATAGCCAAATAGGTTTAACCTCAGAAAACAATACAAATATCCACGTCTTAGAGAATAACGGAACAGGAGGGAAATATGGTCTTTTCGTCAAAGGGGAAACGCCAAAATCTACTAAAATAATAAATAACTTCTTTCAAGATTCACTCTTCTCAATGGTTATAATCCCCCAAAACCAGCTCGGGTTGACCCTAGAAGGTAATTTGGATAACAATGGCAGTCAATGAACCATTACTTTAATTCCTGGCTCTGAAATCATTTACCCATATTCGGTGACTCTTACCCACGAACCCAAACTTCTCGAATATCAACATCCATAGGGCAAATCATCTAGACATGCCCGTATCTTTACAAAGGTTTTCTTTGGTAAAGATTAAAACTGCTCACGTATACGCTATTTCTGGTCGTCTGCTATCTTACGCAGGAACCCTCCTTCTTTTGATAACACTACCAGCAGTGCTATCGCCAGATTTATTTGCTGAGTACAGCTTAATTTGGCCAATAGGAATACTCACGTCAACACTTTTGATGGGATGGATGAATGGGTTTGCTTTTAGAAAGGGGCAAGAACTAATAGGCTCAGATGGTGAGACCCTAAGAAATGAGCTTGCAGGTTTTTATTTTGGAAGCATGATCCTATGCACCTTAGCCTTTCTGGTCTTGCTCGAGCTAGAAGTAGGATGGCCGCTGCTCATCCCTGGAATTGCCTTTTTTTCTGGATTGAAAGACCTCGTTATAAAGGTGGCAACCTCAACCCAAAACTACCTTTTATTTGTAGGGCTTCAATTAGTGAATCTTTTAGGAAAGATAGTTGCGATTGGATTCGTTTGGTACATGAATCTAAATGAAATTGAAGTTGTGCTTAGCTTATTGGTACTCACTGAGGTTATAACAATTATACCTGCACTCCGATTCATGAAAAAGATCAAGGTTACCTATAATAGCTTAACAGAATATAAACTTATAACAGAGGGGTTTAGATATGGGGTTCCATTACTAGCAAGTTCATTAGGGGTATGGATTATTTCTCTCTCAGATAGATATGTTCTTAGCCTATTTAACGATAAATCAGAGATTGCCTCATACGTAATTGCAACCCAATTTTCCGGAAACGCAATATTAATTCCGCTGACATGCCTTATTACAATTATTTATCCAACTTTAATAAAAATAGAGAAAGAATCAGGCCTTTCCAACGCAATGACCCTAAACAAGTTTTATATTAATAAATACATTTTGCTTGCACCAATATTGGGACTAATTATGATAGCCTCTCTTACTCTTGTACTTCCGATTTTGTACAAGAAATACGATGTTTCTATATTTGTTATTTGTGTGTCAATAATAAGCCATGTTATCTATGGGCTCAGCCAATTTCTGAATAAAGAATTTGAATTAAGTGGACAGACCACAGTAATCACAAAATCAGTGGGTCTAGGTGCAGCAGTCAATCTTCTTGGAAACTTTGCCCTCGTACCATTCTTGGGACAAATAGGTGCCATAAGTTCTACCCTTGTGGCATATTCAACTGTGACCCTTAGCATCGCCTGGCAATCTCAATACTGCAACGGCAAACACTAAGGTACTTAGACAACATTCACTAGTAGAGTATTTATGCGAATATTGCTAATTGCTGGACGAGCCTCATCGGATTCTATGGAGGCACATGTGCTCAAAACCTTGGCCATCATGGGACACCAAACTCTTCATTTTAACATTAGATCTCCCTTTCCCATGCCAGCGAAACTTGATCGCCCTGTAAAAGCTTTAATGAAAGTAGTTTTTCGAGAGCCTGAACGAATTGCAGAACGTAAACTTCTTAAAGAAATAGATGATTTCAAACCCGACTTCATACTTGTACTCCTAGGAAATTCACTATCTCCGAAAACCGTACATAAAATTCGAAGTCGCCTGGACATACCTATTGTATGCTGGTGCCAAGACGCTTTAGTAAATATGCAACGACAGTATTTGATAGGGGCCGAATATGATGCAATCTTTCTAAAGGACCACTATTTAGTTGACATTTTCCGAAACATGGTTGGACATGAAAATATTCACTACCTACCAGAAGCTTGCAATCCATCAGTACACAAGCCTGTGGAAGTCTCTGAAATCGATAGACTAAAATATGAGTGTGAGATAACTACCTTTGCTACGCTCTATTATTATCGGCAATCTATATTGCTGCATCTAGACGACCACAAGCTAAAGCTATGGGGAAACGTTCCTGACTGGTTAGTTAACAGGCTGAAAGACTTCCACACAGGTCAAACAGTCTCAGGAAATGAAAAATGCAAAGCAATCGCTGGCTCTAAAATCGTATTAAATACCCTGCATTACGCTGAAATAGACGGATTAAACTGTAGAACCTTTGAGGTTGCTGCTTGCGGTGGGTTCCAGTTAATGACCCACTCTACTGCAGTCGCTGAACATTTTAAAATTGGCGAAGAAATCGAAACATTCCACTCAATTGGCGACCTAAAAGAAAAGGTTGTTTATTATTTAGGGAACCCCGAAAAACGGAGCACTATTGCCCAAGCTGGACAACGCCGAGCATATAGTGAACATACCTACGAACATCGACTGACACAGCTGATCCAAACAATCGCCAGACTAAGCTAGTAACCATAACTTCCCACACAATAACTTCCAATGCCGGAAATTAATTTGTAATACAGTGAACCGCCCCACCAGAAAAAAATACTTTTTTCAAATAAAACTACGCCCACTTTGTCCATCTAGGATTAAAGCAAGTCCTGAGAAATGAGTGATACAAAGAATGTGAAACTCGCTCATCATTCGGATGTATTAGGGATGTCCTGGTATGTCATGTCCGTGCTCACATTTATCGTTACACTTTGTGCGGGGGCAGCCTCTCTAGAATTTTTTTCATTCGATCGTGTTCCTTATCATATCCTCCTCTTTTCTATTTGTATTTCCCCTCATTTTCTTTTTCAAAAAAAAAGTGAAAAAACGCGACTCCTCGTAATATTCGGACTTGCGTATTACCTTATTTTTGGGGCCTATGACTATTTCTCGCTTTTCCTAGCATCAACGCCTAATAAGCTTATGCAAGTCTCAAATATTCAAAGATTAGCATTGTCGGACTTTCTCATTGCCTCAGGAATAGCGCTTGTGATTCTAGGCTTTCTCTGCTCTACTTTCCTCTTCACGACAAAACAATCTGGGGTTCTATGCATAGACTGGGCTTACAAGACTCAAACTTTGGTTGCAATTATTAGTTGGACAATTGGATATTCATCAACAGTCTTTATTCAACTGATATATGGGAAAACCCAAATGTCTACGTCTATTTTTTCACATCTAATAGCGAATCTTTGGTTTTTGGATATGATTGGTGGGGTATGGCTAATTTATATATTTATTCGAAAGTATAAACCACGACTGATCGGTCTATTGCTTTTCTTCATTGTTGTTATGGAATTTATCTTAGGCTTCATAGGAGACTCCAAAGAACTGTCATTCCGTATGCCTATTTTCCTGCTACTTGGACTTTTCTTTCTCAATGGCAGAATAAATAAAAAGATCTTACTTTTCCTTGCACTATGCATGGTGCCGTACTTTGCAATCTTTGGAGAATACAGACTATATATGCTCCAAATGAAAGATTTGAGCCGCGTTGATGCAGCAGCTGAGCTTCATACATCGTTTAATAAACTAAGGAAAAACCTTGACAAGAAAGAAGATCTATTTCTAACGACTGCTCTGGGTATTCTGAACAGAATTGATGGTAGAAAGTATGTCGATATTATTGCAGCCCAGGTGGATAAAAATGTGCCTTATCAAGAAGGCGAAACATTAATGCTACTGTTCTATTCATTCATACCAAAAACTCTATGGAGTGATAAGCCTCAGACTTCAATCGGTCAATTAATGAATAGAGAATTTAAATTATCAGCATCTCCTTTGACATTCGTGCCACCTACACAATTAGGTGAACTATATTGGAATTATGGTGTTAGTGGGGCTATGATTGGAATGTTTTTTATTGGGATTCTTCTAGGCTCCATTAATTCGCTGTATGCCCTTTACCCGATCCCGTCTTCCGGAAAATTCATAATAGTACTCGCTGCAGCATACGAGTTGTGTTTACGTTTTGAATCAGGAATCGCCAGTCAATATGGCTCATTTTTCAGAATTTGCTTTATAGTCTTTATTCTTCATTTTACTTTAAAAATACTCAAACAAAATAAAGCCATGTCACCTCCTGTTTATTCAGAAAAAATACAATAAATCTCCGAAGCATTCTTTCCCTCAGAATGAACCATATAGTTGAGCAACACTTTCAATGCAGCCCTTATCTAAATACTAAAGTAGCTCTCATGAGCTTAATTTTTGGAATAGAATTTCTAAACAAATGAAAAAGATTTTTCTAGCGAGCCAATCTCTAAAAGCTGGAAATGGTGGGATTGCACGAGTGGCTAGACTCATGGCACGCGTGTTAGCGGAGGAACAGGAAAATGGGAGACTATCTTTTCAATCTCTTACATTTAAAGATTTAACTCAACCTCAAGATATACTTTCAAACGGAAGGTTAGCTCGAGGGTCTAAACTTCGATTCATCTATGAGATCCAGAAAGCTACTATCAATCATTCGCATTTCATCTATGATTTTTTGGGTATGTCGAGAGCTCACCTTCCTATTCCATTTTTCTATAGACCTCATATGACATGGCTCCACGGAGTTGAAATATGGAGCCGCGAAAGGGCAGATCGGATTGCAAGTGCTAGGCGTGCAGATTTATTACTGTGCAATTCAAATTACACACTCAAGCAGGCTGAGCTCTTACATGAAGAGCAGTTCGCAAAAGCGAAAATATGTTGGTTAGGAACCGAAACAGATGACTTCCCCATGTCCTCAAACGACATAAGAAGACGTCAACCCACAGTATTAACAGTAGGGAGAATAGAAAAAGGCCGTGATAAAGGACTCAGCTCCTTAGTAGAAAGTTGGCCAAGAGTCGTTCAAGAAGTCCCAGATGCCCAACTAATTATTGTTGGGAAAGGCACAGGCCTAAATGAAATCAAGGATCAAATTAAGTGCTCTAGCGTTAACTTGAAAATTGAACTAAAAGGATTTGTACCTGATCCAGAATTAGAGAAAATTTTCAGCGAAAGCTTAGTGTTTGCAATGCCAAGCCGTGGAGAAGGATTTGGGTTAGTTTATATTGAAGCCATGCGACATGGATTACCGGTGATTGCATCCGTCCATGATGCAGCACCAGAAATTAACATTCATGGCAAAACAGGGTTTAATGTCAACCTAGATAAACCCAATGAATTAGTAGAAAAGTTAGTTTTTCTTTTAAAGAATCCTAAGGCCGCGTATCAATTGGGCGAAAACGGAAAGCAACGATGGGTGCAAAATTTTTGCTTTAGTGCGTTCCGCAGTCGATATGTGGCACTGCTTAAGGAATTCCTCGATTCCAACTGACGATCAAATGAAAACTGGAAAATTCCCCGCCAAACGGTCTGGTTATAACTAGAGTTTTCCTGTGTTGGGTTACGAAAAACGCAAGTGAACTTCCAGAAGTGGACCCCAGTGATTGGACAGAATAAATAGGATGCTAAGTGAAATCTTCTGCGCTATATTTCTTTTCAACGAAAGGAGCAGGAGATGGTGTAAGCTTCCCCAAAATCTGGACAGACCAAAAGTAGAGCTTTCTGGCAGAATGCCCCAGGCGGTTCTTATGAAAACGAGTCGATTCAGTGAAACGCAAATTATTACGATAATGAAACAAGCTGAGGCGGGGCTCAAAGTCAAAGACCTATGTCGTGAACATGGGATTAGCGATGCGACCTTTTATAACTGGAAGGCGAAATACGGCGGGCTAGAAGCCTCGGATCTCAAGCGCCTCAAGGAGACCGAGAGCGAGCTGTCGAAGCTCAAACGCATGTATGCCGACCTCGCGTTGGAAAATCGGGCGCTCAAGGATCTCATCGAAAAA
>JAJDBM010000037.1 GCA_029261355.1 Nitrospirales bacterium
TTTAATCTGACACTTTTTATAAATTGGTTTAGAATAAACCAAAACATTATAAGGAGTGTTAGAATATGACTACCGAAGAAAAAATCATAAAACCAAAATTAGGATTACTTGAACTGGCCAAACAACTGGGTAATGTATCCCAGGCATGTCGAGTGATGGGCTATAGTCGAGATACTTTTTACCGATTTAAAGAGTTATATGACAACGGTGGAGAGGAAGCTCTACGAGAAATCAGCCGCAAAAAGCCTATAGAAAAAAACAGAGTACCTGAATATGTAGAGAAAGCTGTAATTGATACAGCAATTGAGTTTCCAGCCTATGGGCAACTTCGAGCCTCTAATGAACTAGCTAAACGTGGTATTACAGTTTCCCAGAGCGGTGTTCGTTCTATTTGGCTGCGCAATGACCTTGAGACTTTTAAAAAACGTCTTAAAGCATTGGAAGCGAAAGTGGCTCAAGATGGTATCATCTTAACTGAAGGTCAATTGCAAGCTCTTGAAAAAGCAAAAAATGTTAAAGAAGCTCATGGAGAGATTGAGACTGAACATGCAGGTTATCTAGGCTCTCAGGATACTTATTATGTAGGCACGATTAAAGGTATTGGTCGCATTTATCAGCAAACCTTTGTTGATACTTACAGTCGAGTAGCTTTTGCAAAGTTGTACACTGAAAAAACAGCTATTACAGCAGCTGACATGTTAAATGACACAGTTCTTCCATTCTTTGAAGGAGAAACAGTACCAGTACTTCGCATTCTTACTGACAGGGGAACTGAATATTGTGGAAAAATTGAGCATCATGCATATCAACTTTACTTGGGAATTGAAAACATAGACCACTCAAAGACCAAAGCACAGTCTCCACAAACTAATGGTATTTGTGAAAGATTTCATAGAACTATGAAGCAGGAATGTTATGATATAATCTTCAGAAGAAAACTTTATTTGAACTTGGATGAGTTGCAAGTTGATGTAAATCAATGGATAAAGGAGTATAATGAGGAGCGACCTCATTCAGGAAGATTTTGCTATGGGAAAACACCGATGCAAACATTTATTGATTCAATGAAAATAGTTGAAGAAAAAAATGTTTCAAAAAAATATAATATGAGTAATAGTAGTAGTGGCTGTGAAGTTGTGGGTAACTCGGAGTTTACGGAGAGTTATCCATCAAATTCATAGTCAACAAGAAGTGTCAGACAACACGACTTATTAAAATCATGGTGTCTGAAAAGTCGGGAGTGTCAGATTAAATGGGATCTTTTACAACTATACCATGCAATTTATTGCTGACTTTCTTACAGTATGTCCAGCAATTAAACCCTGCGCAAAACAATGCCATTGTTCTTTATGTCGCAAGTGAGCAAGTGGTGTTCCTGTTAATATGTTAAATGTTTTAAAGCAGTTACGACAACGATAACGCTGTAAATTACTGACAATACCAAAACGCACAAAGTGATTTTTTTCACAATGTGGACATTTTGAGGGTCTTGAATTATATTGATCCAACTCTACAGGCACTGAAGTTTGGTTGTGCATATTACCTGCAATATCTATTAAATATTTACGTTGCCTTACTGTTAATTGTGAAAGTGAGGAGAGTATTTTTGTAAAATATACTGTTCGCATTGTCTGCCCCCTTAGTTATTGATTTATATGCTATTATTATATATCAATAACTAACGGTGACATAGCCAAGAATTAAACAGCTATTTTCCATTTACACCGGTGATGTAAGGAGCATCTTAAAAACATTATTGATCATTTTTATCAAAGATCAAATTAAAAAGAGTCCATGATAAAAGTCAATGAAATCAATACGTACTAGTTTTTGCGAGCTACAGGCACTATACAGCATTATAAACTGGTTCAAAATACTCATTTGCGATCTGTAAACTGTGCTTTTTTACCAGTTTTTGCCTTGTTGAGCTCTTTAGAGTTTTTTACCCCATCTGTTAATAGCCAGATAAACCGTTTGCAAAATTATCCCATGCGTCAATCGCATTATTGTCGGATTTTTCTGAGGTAGATGGATAAAAATAGTCAACCATAACAATATCTGAAGAAAGCTTTGTTGCTATATAAACTCTATTTATTCGCTTTTCATTTGTCTCTCCGGTTATCAAAAGTAGGGGATACCCATTGATATTTTTACTGCTTTTGGAGATATTATTTATCCCTAGACTCTCTTTTAACGATTCTGCAAGATGATCTTCATCTGTAAACTTGCCAGTATTGGTATCATAATAGATGTTTGAAGAAACTCTTGCCTTAAAAATACCGTTTTTAATACCGCTTGAACTTATATTGCTGCTCTTTGATGCGATATCCATATCTTCAGCCTTGCCCCAGAGTATAATCGTATTCTTTTTATCACCATATGATTTTATTTCATAATCAGTGGGCAGAGAAACCATTAGCTTTATACTGCTTGTCAGGGAAAAGCCCATTGCTTCATCGAGAGTAACAAGAATTGATGGGACATTTTTTCTCAATATTTTAGCCAGTGTAATTGCTGCTCTTTTCTTTATGCGTTTTTCTTTGT
>JAJDBM010000038.1 GCA_029261355.1 Nitrospirales bacterium
GACTTTGAGCCCCGCCTCAGCTTGTTTCAAGATCGTAATAATTTGCGTTTCACTGAATCGACTCGTTTTCATAAGAACCTCCTGGGGCATTCTGCCAGAAAGCTCTACTTTTGGTCTGTCCAGATTTTGGGGAAGCTTACAGGGGCAAGTCTAGTTTTATTGGATATTTATCGACATTCTCCTCGATCATGAATAGCCCCTACGCGAACCCAGTTAAGACCTACCCTGAGGAAAATCAGCTTTATCCATGATTCTGAATTGTTCCGAACGACTTGAGTAATAAGCCAACATATAGCATCATCAAATTTCAACTCTATTGGGCTTTTTTCTCACCAAGACCACACTCAAGTGCCAACGCATTCTCAATGACAAAACATGACAAAACTAGTCCCCCCCACGACTGAACTCTCGGATGTGTTCGGACTCACCCCCTGGAACGACTTCTTCTCCCGATAGAAAGGCTGCTCAGGGCTTCCCATCTTTCATCTCACATCCGTGGTAATCCGAAAAATAGGGAGTAAACCAGATTCTTATTACTATTTCCTTGAATGAGCCTCCCTTTCTTCCTTCGCTTCTATATTGACGGACTCTTTCTTTTGGGGGGTTGGCTTGTTGGCGGAAACTTTTCCATACCTCCCAGTTATGCCATCATAAATTTCCATTAATCTATGTTGAATCGTTGAAGGCGAGGACGTTGCAGGCATCTTCCCTTCATGGGTAGAAATAGAAGGCGCGCGTTCAGCTGCAAATGCTGATGCCACAAATGACAGGTCAAGTGTGAGGTTTTCACTATGAAGAGCGGGGTTATGATTTTGAGTAACATCAGGTGCATGGCTGGGCATTTGGCCAGCGACCAAAAGACTTAACAGTGCTGGAGCCGCAATGCCAAGTTCAAATATTTTCACAGGACTGTGCTCGTCGGTATGAAGCCATACCACAAGTGCTCCGAGATAAAATAACGCACTGATTCGCACAATGATGCCTATGAGATTCAATGCGGTTGCATTCTCAAGAATCTGGCTTTCCACATTGACCAAAGACAATATGGGGGCTGTTAATGCACCGAGTCCACCTATCAAAATCTTTTTCTTCGTCGATATTTTTTCAGAGAAAGGCTTATCATTCGTCATAACCTGACCTCCTGTCTCGGGATAGTGCTTCTCATTCGTTCCCGAAGCTTCGAGTGTAATTATTGATCATCGTCATTGAGGACTGACCTGGGTACTCTGTGTTTGATTCGTTGACATATATATCCATCATGATATTTGAGGAACGCAAATAGTAGACCAATCTCGATGAGGAGAAAGCATGAGCCCCAGAACCGAACAAAACGTGATCCAAGAAATGGATAGTCCCTGCACAGAGAACGGATCGGTGAATTGGTTCAAGTGAACGATTCATCGATTCGGATACCACGATGTATCTGAATCGATACGTAGACGAATACCCATGAACTCGTCACCCTGAGTTACTTAAACATTTTGGCTGATATATGAATTGCTGCTGAACTGTTGTCAAAGGTAGTGCCTGATTGAGGGGTCGAATCTACTATTATCAAGTATTCATCGACCTACTTGCCGATCATGGCTAGCATGTCCGCGAACCCAGTCGAGACCCACCTTGAGGAGAATCTGCGGTAGACCTGAGTCTAACTACTGGCTCATTCCGAATGACTTGAGTCCTAAGCAAACATCTTGCATCATCAGATTTCATTTCAATTCAATTTGGCTTTGTTCACACCAAGGCACAACTTCATTACTGACACATTTCCAATGACCATGCCTTGTAGATTTCTAAAACTTCATTTTTCCTTTTTTTGTTTTTTTCGATCGGACAGTCGGGACAAAGATAGAAGGAGGTGATCAGGATGCTTGAATTATTTGCCGCTAAACCGGAGACTCCCATTTACAGCGTACCGAAGCGTGATGGCCGTAAGAAGATTAATACGGTCCTCATGGGTACGTGGTTAGGTGTCGAAAAGACACAAGGTTCCTTTCTCCATGTGCGAACAGCTGGGCCAGACGGGTGGGTGCATAAGAACGACACCCGTCCCGATAGAGTCCTAAAGGTATTTTTTATTGATGTTGGCCAAGGTGATGGCGCACTCATCGAAACCCCTGAAAACAAACGGGTACTGATCGATGGGGGGCCAGGCCGTCATACGTACAACTATCTCACCAAATGGCAGTATCAATATTTACTCAATCAAGCCAACTCGACTGTGCACATTGATGCGATCATTATCTCTCACTATGATGCAGATCATTACGGCGGCCTCATTCCAATCCTTGAGGATAGACGGTTTACGTTTGGAACCATCTATCACAATGGTATTGCCCGGTTTCGAACGAATACCAAGAAAAAGAAACGACCCACTCGTTACGACCAGGACCTTGGCACGACCACAGGAAGAGGAAAGAACAGAGTCTTGAAAACACAATTCAGTAGTCTGACGGAATTGCTGGCCTTGGAACAAACAGGGGAAGACGCCTTTCAGGGGATCTTTCGTCGATTTGCTCATGCCTGTCGTGATGCCAAAAAAGAAGGACGACTTGGGAAGTTAAAATTATTGAAGCAGGGTGGTGCGGTTCCAGAACTGACCGATTCGACACATGCTCTGAGTGCAGAGGTCCTCGGGCCAGTTCTAAACGTGAACTCCGGCAAACCAGTCTTTAAGTGGTTTTCAAATTCGTCGCACACCCGAAACGGCCACAGCATAGTCCTTCGCCTCTCTCATCACTCCCAAAGCATGTTATTAGGTGGAGATCTCAACAGCGCTTCAGAACGACATTTACTTGATCATCATGGTGGGGCTCAACCCTTTCATGTTGATATTGCCAAAAGTTGTCACCATGGATCTTCGGATTTCTCTATTGCCTTCATTCAAGCCATTGATGCGGCAGCGACAATCATTTCCTCCGGTGACAACGAGGGGCATTCGCATCCTCGGGCAGATGCCGTCGGAGCCGTTGCGAAATACTCCAATGCTGTGTTGCCTTTGATTTTTTCTACAGAATTGGCAAGGTCCGTCAATTCTGAGGGTGACATCCTCTTCGGCATGATCAATCTTCGAAGTGATGAACAGGACGTAGTCTTAGCGCAAATGAAAGAGGCTGGTGCAAACAGGGATCTTTGGGACAGTTATATGGTTCCTTTTCAACCGACAAAGCATCACAAAGCGTAAAACGACGGGTCTAGAGATTGGCACACATTTAGGTTGGCAGATGGGGCATCAGAATCATGGGATAACGCTTGATGGCTCATGGTTGGAATGGTCAAACATAGATCGCTCATCGGTATAAGATATCTTGGACTAAGCCAATACTTTCAGTACAATGCAATCGTGGATTCATCAATCAAAGAGGAGGTCATTCATTCTATGGCTGACGACGTGCAACCTGATCGTGCCTGTGCCAATCTGATAGAGGCGATGCGCAGTCTACAACTCTCCACAATAGGAGAGGATGGCATTCCTCACTGTGGGTACACGCCCTACCTCCATCAAGCCCCCAATAGTTTTTACATCTTTGTCAGTCAGCTAGCCGCGCATACACGTCACCTGCTCGCCAACAAGATGGTTGCGATCATGATCATCACCGATGAACAGGCGACATCACAGATTTTTGCCAGGGCGAGGGTGAATTACTTGTGTGAGGCCAAACAGATCGGACCTGATCATTCCGATTACACGTTGATCTTAGACCACTACCAGGAACGGCATGGCAAGATGGCTGGATTATTACGGCAACTCCCAGATTTTCTCTTGTTTCAGCTACAGCCACAGAAGGGACAGTTTGTCATGGGATTTGGTCAAGCTTATACATTGACTGGAGACGACCTCTCGGTCTTCGAACATGCCCGCACGGGATAGTCTCAACGGCATAGAGATGGCGTACGTCACTTTACACATGTGAACAGCATTTGACGTGCACTTCGTTTCCTATTATATATTAGATACAGAATTACAAATCTTGACACTTCGTTTCAAAGTGTTAGATTCGTAATATTGCCCCTCTGCAATACCCCTCTTTTACAATTTATTTGGTTGATCACATCCGAGTCGTAGCCCCTCGTTCGCTACGTCATGGATATAGATCACTGTCGTGTTTGGCAGATTCATGAATGCCTCATCATCACACTAACATCGTTTCAAGATTTGAAAGCGTTGAAGGAGAACCACAATGGAACAACGTATAATCGTATGGCTAGAAATATGTCTTTGGTGCAGTCTTAGTTTTGGATTAGGAGGACTGAATGCCTCGGCTCAAGAATTGAACCGTGAGGCAGACAGAGTTCCCCAAACAGCAGAGCCCTCACTTCCAGAGCACACCACAGTAGCCAGTTCATGGCTACAACCCAATCAAGATGGGGTCGTCCATATTGCCCCACAAGATGCATTTCTACAAATTCGAGGCTGGCTTGAAGGTGGCTACACGTTTAATACGGATACCCCTTCCTCTGATTTCAATGGCCCCTATAATGCCATTGATCGCGATATTCCCATCCTGAATCAGTTCTACCTCATCCTCGATCGACCACTGCTAAGCCTCAGTCATGGATGGAGCCTTGGTGGCCGAGTCGATCTGTTGTATGGATATGATTATTATCTCACGCAAAGTACGGGGCTTGAACGAGATCAAGATGGATCAACGGGCTGGAATCAAGATCACCATGGGCTCGCCCTTCCACAAATGTATGCTGAGATCGGGAAACAGGATTTCTCCCTCAAGCTTGGACATTTCTATACCATCATCGGCTATGAAGGCGTTCCGGTGCTGAGTAACTTTTTCTACTCGAAATCCTATTCCTATCAGTTTGCTGGGCCCTTTACTCATTGGGGTGGATTGCTCAAATGGCAACCGAGCAGTCACTGGCGTATCCAGGCAGGCATTCACAATGGTTGGGATACCTTGAAGCGCAAATCAAAGAATCGACCAGGAGTGTTACTTGGCCTTGACTATGACAACCCACAGAACATTTGGAGCGCAGGCGTGGCCCTCATCACAGGGGATGAACCCAGTGCCAATGCTAACAAGGTGGATAACCGTACTCGCTATAGTGTGATTCTCAAACTTCGACCAATGGATCGACTTGAATATGTCTTCCATCACCACTTTGCTTTCCAACAAAATGGAACAGCATCAGGACGCACAGCTCAATGGTATGGCATTGACCAATATCTGTTTTATCAGATCATCGATCATTGGAAAGCTGGATTACGATTTGAGTGGATGCGAGATGATGATGGCACACGGATATCAGGTGCCGCTAACCGCGGAAATCCTAACCGTGGCCCCTTCGAAGGCAACTTTTATTCACTTGCCGTTGGCTTAAACGTTTCCCCTCACCCCAATGTGTTACTTCGCCCAGAAATTCGCAGTGATTGGTTTACAGGGAATCCTCATCCTTTTGATGACGGAAAGGAAGGGAACCAAGTCCTCCTGGCCATTAACGCACTCGTTCAATTTTAAAGACCGTGCCCTGCCCAATGAGCTGACAGATCAAATGTCAGTCATAGGTGAAGCAGTCGACCTCACAACCAATGGTGTACAGTCACGAACAAAATACTATAGATCCAGACGTTCAATCGACAGAGCTAAGACACAATCCCCCCCCCAAGTGGGATACCCTCCCTCTTCTTAGCAACATCATCATGGTTTTCGTGTATAGGTAATCAGCATCATTTTCATTTCTGGGCTACCCGGGTGAGTCGCATACATTTCAAAGGTCTGGTTATTGCTATCCACGATCTTCCATATTGCGCGATGTTTCATGCTTCCCCCAGTTGGAGCTTGGTGTTCACCCTTCAGGGTAATGGTCTTGCCATCGGCACTCGCAGTTCCTTCCATCACAAAGATTCCAGTAGCCATGGAATCCATCCAGATCGAAACATATTTCTTGCCAATATTGTCGTAGCCGTTGATCGCTATCCCAGAGAAGGGTTGCCCCATCATTGTCCCACTACATTCCTCGTGAAGAAAGCGCCCATTCAGCAGCATCTTCATTTCACAGGATCCCTTTGAGTCCATAGGAGGCTTGCTGGGATCCATCCATTCTTTGGTTTTGGTGGCCCAACTCCCCTCTAGACTCGCGAGTTGTTTATGAGGATCTCCGGGAATGGAAAGTTTTTGATAGGCTTCCATCATAGCCTGCATGTCCATTCCTTTCTCATGATGAGTTTCATCCCCAAAAGATACAGAAATCATCAAACAGAAACATGTCAATGTCATAAGTGCGATACGCATGGCGACCTCCTTGCAATTTGATAGGTATTTCGAGAAAGCATCAGCCGAAGTGATCAAAACCACATGGCTAAGCCTTCCATACAATAACCCGTTCGTCACTAAATCTCTAGAGCGGTTCTTGACATTTTATATAGATCTGCAAAAATCCTTTGATGCAAGTCATGATGAACGCAATAGAAAATTTCTGAAGCAAGCTTTTAGAAGGAGAAGGAAATGAGCACGATACGAGTACTGGTTGGAACGCGCAAAGGCGCGTTTATTTTGACATCAGACGCAAAGCGTGAACAATGGAGTACCAGTGGCCCTTATTTTGGAGGATGGGAAATTTATCATCTCAAGGGATCTTCCGTTGATCCAAATCGATTGTATGCCTCGCAATCTAACGATTGGTTTGGACAGCAGATCCAACGCTCCAATGATGGAGGCAAGACTTGGGAACCGGTCGGGAACGCTTTCGTCTACGACGGTAGCCCTGGCACGCACCAGTGGTATGACGGCACGCCACATCCCTGGGAGTTCGCACGAGTCTGGCACCTCGAACCGTCGCTGAAGGATCCCGACACCGTCTATGCTGGAGTAGAAGACGCGGCCTTGTTTCGATCGACCGATGGGGGAATGACATGGCAAGACCTTCCCGGACTGCGTGAGGTGAAGGGAAACCTGTGGCAGCCGGGTGCCGGCGGAATGTGTCTACATACCATCCTGCTCGACCAGAATAATCCAGAGCGTATCTTCACAGCCATCTCAGCTGCAGGCGTGTTCCGAACCGATGATTCCGGCAAGACGTGGCGACCGATGAATCAGGGCTTAAAGTCTTCCATGGAACTACCTGACCCTAATGCAGAAGTCGGCCATTGCGTTCATCACATTGCCATGCATCCATCTCGCCCAAACGTGCTCTTCATGCAGAAGCACTGGGATGTCATGCGTAGTGACGACGCTGGGGAATCATGGCATGAAGTGAGTGGCAATCTACCATCAGACTTTGGGTTTCCCATTGAAGTGCATACACATGAACCAGACACCATCTATGTAGTTCCCATTACAAGTGACTCGGAACATTATCCCCCTGACGGAAAATTACGGGTATACCGCAGCCGAACAGGCGGTGATGAATGGGAAGCGTTGACGAATGGTTTGCCGCAACAAAACTGCTACGTCAATGTATTGCGTGACGCCATGGCCGTTGATTCACTTGATCCATGTGGCCTCTATGTGGGAACGACCGGCGGACAAGTGTACGCATCGGCCAATGCCGGAGATAGTTGGACGCCCATTGTTCGAGATCTTCCTGCGGTTCTTTCTATAGAGGTCCAAACCTTACCATGATTCGAGTCGTGCTCCCGGCACATTTGCGAAGATTGGCGAAGATTGAAGGCGAGGTACAACTCGAGGTCGTTGGAAAGGTGACCCAAGGTCGTGTCTTAGACGCACTTGAAGCTCGACATCCAATGCTACAGGGAACCATCCGTGACCATGCCACACACAAACGCCGACCATTTATTAGGTTCTTCGCCTGCGAGCGAGATCTCTCGCATGAGCCATTGGATGCACCACTTCCTGACGCGGTCACAAACGGGAGCGAGCCTTTCCTCATCGTTGGAGCCATGGCTGGAGGCTAGAGGCCATACGCAAAAACAGTGCGAATCCGAAGGTTCTATCCATGCTTTGAGCGCCGATCCAATTCACGAATCAAAGCCTATACTTCTGCTAATTTTTAAATATGTCACATATTTACTTTCAGCATGTGCTATCAAGCCTGGTCCCCACATTCACAAGTTGACTCTTCGAGGACCAGGCCCACTGCTGATCACTATCGTAGACTAGGGAAACGCCCTATGTGAGGATGCGCGTGATCCGAAATTGCCCCACCAAGTTTGAGTGGGCGTTTTGGGACAATGGCCTTCTTACCATTATAGTTATTGATGACCATCGCATTTTCTTGGTCTAGACGTGTCTTGCCAAATTGGAAACTCAGCGCACGTTTCCCAGGCTGTGCGTTAGGGGCAACCTTATACTTCACTATGATGCTCACACCTGCGCCTTGTACATCTGACAGAATAGATGTCGCTTTCGCTGTGACTCCTTGACCGAGGGACACACGAAGTTGATTAAGGAGCGGGCGAGCATGTTGGACTTTCACCTTTATCACTCCTTTGCCACCTGGTTTCACCACAAGGGTTTTCCCGCCATAGACCACATCCATTGATGGCCTAGGCGACTTGCCTGGATGAACATGTGTAGTAGCCGTCGCATAAGCTGTGAACGGCTTGCGCCCGAATCTTTTTTCATATTCTTTCAGCAAATCATCATAGTTCGTACCTGTCTCATAATGTGCGCTCGGCGCAGGTACTGTCTGATTGGTACTTACATACTCCACGTCAATCCTGATTTTTCGTGGCCGTTTCGTTTGCTTGAAATCAGAGAGGTTGAGAGATTTCATGTCGAGCACACCAGAATATATTCCATCTTGGACTTCGGTATCTCTTCCCTTTTCCCCGTTATCGAACATGGGGAGTGTTTGGATAAGCTTCGCTCCATCATAAACACGTGCGTTCACAAGCAGATTCGTCAACGGATAGCGAAAGTCCAGTCGCGCCTTAATGACCCGACGGTCTGGATAGTCTTCATGATCTTTGTCGAACCACATCTGAGCATTCATTTCACGGTTCGCCACATACGCCACAACCTCAATGTTGTCAGAAGTAGGCATCCGATATTTGAGACGTCGCCCCGCAAAAATTTTGAATGTCCATTTTCCCGGGTGCGCAGCTTTCACCCGAATTCCGTTAAACCGACCATTTCGTGCAAGGTTATTTGCGGGCACCTGGATATGGTTCCCAGATTCATCCGTCAGTTGAATGTTCAAATCCGCTGCATTATTTTTCTCTAAAAATACATAAAACAACATGTCTTTTGTCCGCGGAGGGACATAGAATTGAGAGGAAAAGTACTCGCGTTGCTGCTCTTCACTCGTTTTCTTCACCTTCCCCTTGTACGTATAAACGGCACTATTACCGCGGAGTGTGGTCATTTTCCGAGTCATGTTGAGTTTGAGTTCTGCCCCACTGTCGAGTTCTGACATAGGTGTGGGACTACCGCCAGTATCTGTCGCAATCTCCTCCATCGTCGTCGCATCAGCATTGCCAAATGTCATGGTGTTGATCTTGATGCCCAAATCGTTGGCTCGATTGACTTGATCCCATAGACTATCACCAGTCGTCTGTTTGCCATCTGACATCAGAATGATCTGTCCAGAATTGACGCCCTCTTCACCATGCTCTGCGATCATGGCATCGATGGCCTCTTCAAGAGCCAGCGCGATATTTGTTGCCCCCGTCGCATTACGAAAACTTGCGTTTGGAAGCAAATTGGTTGAGTCGTAAACATCGTAATCGAACAATTGTTCCACCGCATGGTTATATAAGAAGGTGCCAACATAATCATCATCCTCAGAACTGTGATACAGATAGAGGCCAGCCTCCTGCACATAAGAACTGGCCGGCCGACCATTGGTTTGGACACCCATGCTACCCGAACGATCAAGTAGCAACACAGTGCCTGGAAAAGGCTCATCATCACCAAGAAAACGCACATCCACGTCAGGCATGCCTAGCAACGTAGGAGCATTGAAATCTCCCTCCGTATGCACCCCCGCCAGATCTCCATGAGCCGACGGCAAAACGCTCCATTCATCCTGCGCAAAAGGAGTCGTGAATCCGTGGTGAGTTCGATCTGGTCCATCATTATTCGGATCGGCATCGGTTAACAGTGCCGGAGTTAAGACTTCACCCGTTGTCGAAGCTGGACCAGGCTGATCATAGCTCAGAACGAGACGGGCATTAGTGGTATCAACAAACAGATGAGGAAAATTCCCAGCCATCACAGAATTCGGATCCCCTTCGTCCACCGCCACGTCAAAAGTCGTAGCCCCACCGTCTAAAGATCCACTGTAGTACCCACCTGAACTGGCGTATCTGTCCGGGAGTTCATAGAGATAATGTCCGAGCTCATGATGTAGAACATCGTGGATACACCGTCGCGTGGACGAATTGAGGTTAAGTGGTAAATCAACATTTTTCCATCCAGCTGGCCAAGCACTCGAACCACCACTTCCAATATTCCATTTAATATCTGCAGTTGTCCAAGCACGTCCCTGATCAGCAACATAGGCACGACGCAGATAATGGGTGCCATGGGTAGATGTGTAAATGTATTCCGCAAGCTGATCAATATCACCTAACAACTTATCTCGACCACTACACGTGTCACCTCCAGAACAAGATCCAGGGCTGTCGGGAGCTCCTTGTGCAGCTCGTGCATTATTCGTGGCAGAACAGGTGCCAGGGGAAACACCATCGTCCTGAGTCACGTTTTCATCCACACTGGCCCCAAGGGCATCTAAGTTATCGTAGGATACCCACAAGGTAATCCCACCATCGGCTCCAATAATAGATGCATGCACAGGAGCAACTACCAGTAAGATGGCTGCGAGCAGCAAGCTTAGCTGCATATAACTGTTCGTTAATTTGCCTATATTATTTCGCCAATATTCCGGAAACTGCTCTATCAATACTTTCATAACAACTCCCCCTTTAATCGATCATCCATGATTGAAAACTCTTTCTTTTCCATTTATTGCAAAGGAGTTGCCAGATCGTGTTTCGCTCAATACGCGACCTCTCAGATGTCATCCAAGTCTCATTTATTCCGCTTGTATCGCTTTACTCGTCCGTCAATAGGTAATGGTCAAGTGTCGACTTTCTAGTCGCATATAAACGGGGCCGTTCTCATCACGTGAGTATCGCATCAGATACAAAGTGTATCTCCTTTAATATGTTTCGATTACCTAGCTACACGTATGAGTAGCATTGGAAATAAGGTGAAAAATGAAAATGTTTAAATTTCCAGAAATACATTTCTGCTAATTTCCTCTTCAGTCAGACAGTTTTTGTTGGACGAAGAAGCAACCACTTACTAAGTCTATTGCCATCCCACTCGGCAATAATCTCTGCTCCTTCGTGCTTTTTATATTCCAATGGCCGTCTGGTCGTCCCAAACACTTCCCATGGCCAGTCGGTGACATGATTAGCACTTACTAAAATGATTGTTGTCGTGTAGAATAATGGGATGAGGTCCAACAAAAAACTGCTCGCGATCTTCCTGATTGCTCTCTTCCTTTCGTTGAGTTTCAATGCCTATGCCTGCCTCGTTCCGATTTATGGAGGCATGAAAGTGAGTCAAGGAAGCGACTGCACGAAACCTGGGGAAGAACCAGCCTCGCAATTTTGTGACGGGTTTAAATCCCTTGCGGTCCAATCTAGCTCCGACATGCCTTCAGGAGGACTTTCCCATTCCTTCCCGGCAGGGAGTGCTCCCTCCGTCCATCCCATCCCTCTGGCAAGCCATCAATTCCTTTCTCTACATGCAAAAACGTACCTTCCCGCCCCAGAGGATACCCTTGTCCTCATTTCAGTATTTAGAATTTGATACCTCCCCACATTTCCTTTTCCCACGTACTTTTCTGATTTAGAACATCGCATACTCATCTTTCTGTCTTTCGAAGAAAGATGTTCGAACCTGACTTTCCGTATCTCCTAATTTTTGGAAACGGACAAGGACGTTGGTTCGCTTTGGAGAACAATATGAACGCCGTACAAATATTTTGTGGGCAAGGGCTGCTACTCGGCCTTCTTTTGCTTGGACTACCCTGGCCAATCTGGGCAGCAGACTCGAATGTCACACACGTCAACATACAACTTGCTCCGCTCATTCAAGAAGCGCTTCAACACAATCCTGAGGTGGTGGCTGCACAAGCCCAAGTAGTGGCCATGCGTGAGCGAGTCCCTCAAAGTCGTTCGTTAGATGACCCCGAAATGACTATTCGCATGTGGAATACACCGAATTCTCTGGATGTGACTCGATCAGACAGAACCATCTTTGGGCTCGCTCAACAATTCCCCTTTCCCGGCACATTGTCAAAGCAAGAGCAGGTGGCTGAGATGGTCCTTGAACAAGCGGAGCAACGCTACAATGGAAAGCAACGCGAAATAATCGCGACAGTGAAGGTGGCATATTATGAATGGTTTTATGTCCACCAAGCTCTTGAGATTCATCATCAGGAAGCCACGAGGCTGAAACAATTCTTTGAAGCCGCAACAGCTAAGTTTCGTGTCGGTAAAGGAACGCACGTCGATGTATTAAAAGCACAGGTGGAACAATCCAAGTGGTTTCAACACCTGCCTATCCTGGATCAACAAAAAGAGACGGCCCAGGCTCACCTCAATACATTACTCAATCGTGAACCGATGACTCCGCTAGGTATTCCCCTCAACCTCATCGAAAAGCCCAAGACATTCTCATTGAAACTTCTCCAAAAACTCGCTCTTCAGCAACGACCTGAAATTCGCGAAGCAGCGTTACTTGTGGAACAACTGAACTCAACGATCAAGCTGGCAGAACTCCAAACGTATCCGCATTTGCGTGTCGAAGTACAACGTTGGCAGAACCGAAACGCTGATGATGGTTTTGGGGGAGTGGTATCCATCAACCTTCCCTTTGCCTTTTGGACCAAACCCAAGTACGAGGCTGGAGTACGAGAAGCCCTCGCCAACCGAGAAGTCGCACAGTTCAAGAAAAGAAACCTGGAAAATCACACTCGATTCCAGGTTCAAGACTTTCTTGCTCAAATTGAGACCAAAAAGAAAATTACGACCCTCTACAAAACCACTGTTCTCCCCCAAGCCAAACTCACGGTGAAAGCAGCAATGGCTGGTTATCGCACCAATCGCACAGACTTTTTAGATCTGATCTCAGCTGATCGTGCCTTGCTGGCGTATCAGTTGGAATATGTTCGTGCGTTAGTCGACTGGAAGCAATTGCTTGCCAAACTTGAACGAGTCATTGGGACAGAATTGTGAACGGGAAGGGTTCATCATGAACATACAGCCACGCGCTCTAAGTCCGATTCAATGGGTTGCCAACGTCATTGGAATGCTGCTCATAGTCGGAGGCAGTTGGTGGATGAATAAGGAGCTTACTCCTCAACACCAAACAACTCTATCGAATGTCACTCATCCTGATAATCAACACATGCAACAGATGCCCGAGATGGGAATGAAGGCCATCGCGAAGTCATCGGATATGGAGTCTGCTCGTGCATCCCCCATGGTGTCCCCTCTCAGACAACAAATGATTGGGCTGCAAACAGCGCTGGTCGAGAAACGCCACCTGTCAACAACAGTTCGAGCGGTGAGCCGGGTCGCGTATAACGAGCAGCGTATTGCTCATGTGAATCTTCGAATTTCAGGTTGGATCAAAGACCTCTACGTGGATTTCGCCGGACAACCTGTCCGAAAGGGACAACCTCTTTTTACGCTCTACAGCCCGGAGCTCGTGGCAACACAGGAGGAATACCTTCTAGCCTTGCAGGCATTTACAGACATTCACCAAAGCCCGCTGCCTCAGGTTCATCAACAAGCCCAACAAGTGGTGGATGCCGCCCGTGATCGATTACGACTATGGACTTTTACCGATGCTCAAATAGAGGAATTGGAGTCGCGGGGAACACCAACCACCTCTGTGACCATTTATTCTCCGAGCCAGGGTTATGTGATCGACAAAACTGCGTTTCAAGGTATGTTCGTCACACCTGACCTCACGATGTATACGATTGCAGATCTGTCCACGATTTGGGTACAGGCTGACGTCTATGAATATGAATTGCCATTTATTCAGGTAGGACAATCAGCGAAGCTCACCTTGGATGCCATCCCGAGTGAAACATTTTCTGGTCATGTGACCTATATCTACCCCTATCTCAATAAAGAATCTCGCACCGTGCAGGTGCGATTGGAATTCCCCAACCCTGGCATTCGGTTAAAACCTGACATGTATGGCACAACGATCATTGCGGTAGAGCGAGGTCTCCGGTTAGCCGTCCCGGATCAGGCCGTGCTTGACTCTGGACTCAGACACGTTGTGTACGTTGCACAAGAAAAGGGAACGTTCGAACCACGAGAGGTGACGCTCGGAGCCACCGTTGATTCCTTCATCGAAGTGACCCAAGGGTTACAAGAAGGTGAGCGAATCGTCACATCCGGCACCTTTTTATTAGATTCGGAAAGTCGCCTCATGGGTACGAGTCATCTAATGGGAGCCTTGGGGATGGGTGGCGTCCCAATGGAAAAGGCACAGATGGGTGAGATGGATATGAAACATATGGACATGAGCGGAATGAAGATGGAGATGAAAAAAGCAGAACGGGAAGAAGTCCAATGATTGAACGAGTTATTGGGTGGAGTGCCCGCAACGGTTTTCTGGTGGGGTTATTGACTCTGTTTCTCATGGGCTGGGGAGTCTGGGTGATTGAGCGCACTCCGCTCGATGCCTTGCCTGACCTCTCGGATGTCCAAGTGATTGTGCTCACCGAATGGCCCGGACGCAGTCCGGACCTTATTGAGGATCAAATCACCTATCCCCTTGTGACCTCCATGTTAGGAGCCCCGAATATCAAATATGTGAGAGGGCAATCCTTTCTCGGACTCTCTTTTGTGTACATCGTGTTCCAAGACGGAACCGATATGTACTGGGCACGAAGCCGTGTCGTGGAATATCTACAAGGCGTGGAGAGTAAATTACCTGAAGGCGTCTCGCCAACGCTCGGGCCCGATGCCACAGGAGTCGGTTGGGTCTTTCAGTATGCGTTGGTGGATGACACTGGCCAACAGAGTTTAGCCGATCTTCGTTCTTTTCAAGACTGGTCTCTGCGCTATTGGCTGCAAAGCGTACCAGGCGTTGCTGAGGTAGCTTCAATTGGGGGGTACGTGAAGCAATATCAAGTTCAAGTCGATCCAGTAAAACTTGAAGGATACGGCATTGGTCTCTCTAAGATCATCCAAGCGATTCGTCGAAGCAACAATGAAGTCGGAGGACGGGTGATTGAGGCTAGCGAACGTGAATACATGGTTCGAGGGCGGGGGTATATCACTTCCCTCGATGATATCCGAGTGGTCCCCGTTGGGATGGATCAACAGGGAACGCCGATTACCATACGGGATGTCGCGCATGTCACCATCGGTCCAGATATGCGGAGAGGCATCGCAGAGCTGGATGGCACAGGGGAAGTGGTTGGCGGCATCGTCGTCATGCGGTACGGCGAAAATGCCTTGGAGGTCATTGATCGAGTCAAACAGAAATTGAAAGAGATTGGACCATCTATTCCCAATGGCATTCGAGTAGTCCCCGTGTATGATCGATCAGACTTGATCCTACGAGCGATCGCGACGTTAAAGGAAAAACTCGTGGAAATCAGTATCGTCGTCAGTCTGATTAGTTTGCTTTTCCTCTTTCACTTTCGATCCGCCTTCGTCCCGGTCCTTCTGATCCCAGTGGCCATCCTACTCTCCTTCATTGCCATGTATTATCTGGGAATTAGCTCGAATGTCATGTCACTTTCTGGCATCGCGATTGCGATTGGGGCCATGGTCGATGCCGTCATTGTCATGGTGGAAAATGCTCACCGACGATTAGAAGAATGGGAACAGCATGGCCGCATTGGATCTCGAGAAGACATTATTATTCGAGCGGCTCAAGAAGTAGGCAAGCCGCTCTTTTTTTCTTTGCTCATTATTACCGTCTCCTTTTTGCCCATTTTCACTTTGGAAGCGCAAGAAGGCCGTCTATTTAAACCGCTCGTCTATACAAAGACGTTTGCCATGTTCTTTGCCGCTCTTACCTCCATCACCTTAGCTCCCTTATTGATGCGTTGGTTCATTCGAGGTCAGATCACACCAGAACGTCGAAATCCTCTGAACCGCTTGCTTATTTGGCTCTATACGCCTTTGGTCAAGACGGTATTGCGATTCAGATGGCTTGCCGTAGGATGTGCGATTGTTGGAATGATTATGGCTTGGCCCCTCTACGAAAGGCTTGGGTCGGAATTCATGCCTCCGCTGAACGAAGGGACCATCTTGTATATGCCCACGACCCTTCCAGGCTTGTCTATTCAACAAGCCAATAAAATTCTTCAGACTCAAGATCGATTGTTAAAAGAAATTCCTGAGGTAGATCGAGTATTTGGGAAAATGGGTCGAGCACGCAGCGCTACCGATCCGGCTCCACTCAATATGGCCGAGACCATTGTGACACTCAAGCCTCAAGAAACATGGCGTTCAGGCATGACGTGGGACACACTCATCGCAGAAATGGATCAGCGGGTTAGCATGCCCGGCATGCCGAACATCTGGTGGATGCCTATTCAAACTCGAACCGAAATGCTTGCGACGGGTATCCGTAGCAGCCTAGGCATTAAAATCTTAGGGCCCCAGTTACAGGAACTGGAACGGCTCGGACTACAAATAGAAGGCCTCCTGCAATCCCTTAACGGAACCCGAAGTGCCTATGCTGAACGACTCACCGGGGGATACTATTTGAATATCGACGTGAATCGGATTGCGGCCTCCCGATACGGGTTGACCGTTGCAGATGTTCAAGATGTCATCGAATCCGCCATTGGTGGAAAAAATGTTTCCTGGACCGTGGAGGGTCGAGAACGCTACCCAATTAACGTTCGCTATCCTCGTGAGCTTCGTCAAGATGTGAAGTCCCTCAAACGCGTACTAGTGACCACACCGCGAGGAGAACATATTCCCCTTGCGCAGCTCTCCCACATCACCAAGACAACCGGTCCACCTTTCATTCGAGATGAGAACGGCTCACTTGCCAGTATTGTGTTTGTCGATGTAGCTGGCCAAGATTTAGGGACCTATGTTGAAACAGCCAAGGCACTGGTTCAAGAGCATGTCACCCTCCCTGCCGGATATTCGTTGCAATGGGCAGGGCAATATCAATATCTCGAACGGGCAGAACAACAACTTCTGATCGTCATTCCCGTCACATTGTTTCTCATTTTTGTCTTGCTGTACCTGAATTTCCAGTCCGTGCCTCGATGCCTGCTGGTCCTTCTCTCTGTTCCGTTTTCTTTAGTCGGCGCGATCTGGTATCTGAACTTTCTGGGCTATCACTTGAGCGTCGCTGTGTGGGTTGGACTGATCGCCCTAGCAGGTGTGGCAGTTGAAACCGGAGTCATTATGATCATGTTTTTGGATGAAGCCTGTGCCCGTTGGCAAAAGGAAAATCGTCTTCAATCATTTACTGATCTTCGTAATGCCATAATTGAAGGTGCCCTGCTTCGAGTACGACCAAAAATCATGACAGCATCAGCGATCTTTCTGGGCTTACTCCCCATCATGTGGAGTCATGGAACGGGTGCAGATGTGATGAAACGGATTGCCGCTCCGATGATTGGAGGCATGGTGACCGCGACGATTCTCACGCTCCTCGTTATTCCAGCTCTGTTCTTGATTTGGAAAAAATGGGAATTAGGACTCTCGAACAAGACTTAATAGTTCACTAGAGAAGATTATATTGATCCTGATGAAAAGCAGAGGGTTTGATACCAGGGACAATCTTCAATTAATATTAATGGGTTAGACCGATGATGGTATAAGCCATTTTTTCTGCAGATATGCTATAAACGAATCCTTACTCACTACCAAGAATTATCCAAATGTCTAAGCCTAGTAAACGAAAAAATCCAGACGGGTCCAGACGAGCTCACCTCACCCCCTCCGCTCACGAGTCAAACCCGATGTCCCCGCTCGACATTGCATTACTTGTGCTTGTGGCAGCCGGAATCCTCTTAACTTCGTATCTGACCTACGTTGCGTGGTTTGAGGACCACCCCGCTTTTTGTGCTGAAGGATCAGGATGCGACCTCGTTCAGGCGAGTCGATGGTCGACGCTACTCGGAGTACCGATGGCCTTCTACGGCTGGCTCACCTACATCGTACTGGCAAATATGATCTGGAATGGTCGATCGAAATCTAGCAGTGGAAAACCGTTACTAATTGTCGCAGTTAGTGGCTTTGCTATCAGTGCCTACTTGACTATTGTCTCTGTCGTAGAGATTGAGGCAACCTGCCCGTACTGCCTTGCATCGTTTGCCATCATCACGACAATTATGGTCCTCTCGATTTTGCGGCGACCGTCTGATTGGATCACCTCGGTCAAAGAGGCAACAGTCATCGCGCTGCTCATTGTTGGAGTGCTCCACGTACATTATAGCGGTCTATTCGATGCCGCTGCAGGTCCAGAAGACCCACAACTTCAGGCATTGGCCATTCATTTAGCCGACACAGGCGCAAAGTTTTATGGCGCCTACTGGTGCCCTCGCTGCCAGGAACAGAAAGCGGTGTTTGAGGCCTCAGCCATACGACTCCCCTACGTTGAATGCAGCTCTGGCGGACGCGGCAGTGCCCTGACCAAAGCCTGCGCCGCTGAAAAAATTAAAAGCTACCCCACATGGACGATTAAAGGCCAACGTTACACCGGCCTTCAAAATCCTCGCTCGCTCGCAGCATCTTCAGGATTTACCTGGAAGGATTAGCTTGATCTTTCAGCCGTCTTATATTTCCTCCCAGACACATCCTCGCTTCGACAGCAACCATTCCCTGCGCATACGAGGCCTACGGCCATGAGTGAGAAAATTGAATACCAAGGGGCTGCGTTTTTTTCGTATGGATTTCGCCCATTCTTTTTCAGCGCAGCAATGTTTGCCGGCCTGGCCATTCCCACCTGGGTTCTTATTCTGAGTGGTGCCGCTGAAATACCATTTCTCTATGCACCACGCGAATGGCATATGCATGAAATGGTCTTCGGATTCCTGCCCTGCGTGATCACAGGATTCCTGCTCACCGCTATTCCAAACTGGACCGACCGCCCTCCGCTGAGAGGCATGCCGCTTCTTTGCCTTTGGTCGATATGGCTGCTCGGTCGACTGGCCATGGCCATTCCGACCATTCCTCCTCTTTTGGCGGCTCTCGTAGACGGAGCCTTTTTGGTCCTGATAGCAGGAATGGTCTGGAGAGAGATTATTCTCGGCTCTGCCTGGAATCGACTCCCGATTGGAATCGTCATCAGTCTCTATGCAGGGGGGAATATTTTCTTTCATACCTTGCTCTTAAACGATCTCGCCATAGACGTCCCAGCTCGAATGGGGCTTGCTCTCATTATGCTCTTACTCGCACTCATAGGCGGGAAGGTCACTCCCAGTTTTACCGAAGACTTTCTAGACGAAAACGGTATAGGCAAACAACCAGCGACTTTTTCTCAATTCGATGGTCTCTCAATCGCCCTTGTCGGAATGGCTGCCGTGGCTTGGACTCTTCAACCTCAGGCGGTAGGAACTGGCTACGCATTGGTAGCAGCTGGATTAATCAACCTTGCCCGCTTAGGACGATGGTATGGCTGGACCACTTGGCGAGAACCCTTAGTGCTGATTCTGCATATCGGTTATGGATGGCTAGCTCTGGCCCTCCTGATTCTTGGATCATCCATTCTTGGTGTGGGCTTCCCTCTTGAAGATGCGGTGCACGCACTCACCACAGGAGCCGTGGGCGTCATGACATTAGCGGTGATGTCCCGAGCCAGTCTGGGCCATACCGGAAGAATGAAGCATGCGGGTCCTTTGACAGTCTTGATCTACATTCTCGTGAACTTAGGATCCATATTACGGGTCGTTGGTCCAAGCCTTCCTCTTTCAGGTAATCTGATGCTCGACTTATCGGCATTCTGTTGGAGCGGGGCATATATACTCTTTGTCGTTAGCTACGGGCCCATACTTTTTAGGCCAAGTCTAGACGAGGCCTAGCCACATGCCCGATAATAGACAAATCACGTGAACGGACAATAATCTAGGATGACGCATCTTCAGTAGAAATGTCTTCCCAAAAACTGGATTACTAGCACATTGCCTATGCTGAAACCTCCTCACTCTGTCTTATTGAGAATATTAGGATACTTCCTCCTCTTTGGAATCTCGACTTCCTTTTTTGGAGGAAACTGTTTTGCTTTGACAATCCTTGAACCGGCTCATGCCAGCACCTTTCACCCGGGCCAACACCTTACCGTTCGCTTAGACCCGCATGACCTTGATGACCTCACGCAGACAAAATTCTTTTGGTATGGCGAACAAGAAGACATGCTCGAGGAATCATCGATGGAAAACCTTGCGGGTGTGTTCACCAAGAACGAGACACCTCCGTTTGGTGGGAAGATCTTCATTCCCAAGACAACCATTGGGCAACTACGCCTCCTGGCTATCGGGAAAAAGGAGGGAGCACAATTTGGTAAAGATGATTGGGCAATTTTCGATGAAGTGTTGCTCAAGATTGAACCGAAAGCAGAACTCGTCCGAATTGATTTTCAAACTCAGAAGCCCTTGGCTTTTGGACGAGCAACCATAGCCGTTTACGACAAGGTTGATTTTCTTGGGACCATCTTCAAACTCCCGGTTGTTGGCATTTTTGCTGATGGCGTCACACGGTCAATTCGACTTCACACGTCCGGCACCACCTACCACTCGTCAAATGAAACGGTAGCAATCATCAATCCTGATGGCCTCTTACGATTGCTCGGAAATGGGACCACAATGATCACCGCGAAAAATCGTGAAAAAAAAGGGACCATTGAAGTCATCGTCGAAGTCAAAGATGACCCAAATGAATCACCGGTAGCCGATCCAGGCACCACTCAAACAGCTCGTGCTGGCTCTCGAGTCCTACTGAATGGATTAAGAAGTTATGATCCCGAAGGAGGCTCTCTTCAATTTTACTGGTCGCAAGTTGGCGGAAGTAAAATTCCCCTTCTTGATCCCTACTCAGGGAAAGCCACCTTCCTCGCCCCTCGGGTTGAAAAGACCCGCACCTTTCAATTCAAACTTCATGTTACTGACATACAAGGGGCCGATAGTTTTCCAGCTTTTGTGGATATCATCATCGAGCCTTGAGCTCAGATCTCGTCGCCCATGCCTGAGCGCTGTAGCGCTTTCACCCTTCGTAGCCACTTCGGCGAAGTAGAGCCGGCGAACATGCGTGAAGCACATCTCGTGGGAAAAACCCAGAACGTTCTTTTCACAACATACGTGATATGTGAGCTTCTTCTACGAGCGACAAGCAACCAACCATGAGAAATGGTCACAAAGTCACAGTACCTATCACTGTCTGAATAAAATGAAGATAAAGACATCGACACCCCCTGCCATCCAAGCAAGGGATGTCGATGAGTATTGGAACGGATTAAGGAGTTGTGCTCGCGGCTTCGACATCTAAAATTGTAACATCGAAGGTGAGGGTCTTCCCGGCCAAAGGATGGTTGAAATCTAAGACGACAACTTGCTCTTTCACCTCGGTCACTTTCGGATGTACCACACGGCCCTGAGCATCTTGCCCCTGAAGGGTCGCGCCAACTTTTCTGGCTTCAGCAGGGATTTTGTCTATCGGAACTTCTTGAATGGCTTTTGGATTTAGCGCACCATACGCTTGATCGGGACCAACCGTGACCTGTTTTGTCTCACCTTTTTTCATGCCCTCAAGAGCGGCTTCCAACCCGGGAATGATTTGGTGCTGGCCTTGAGTAAATTTCAAAGGCTCCTTGCCCACATTGGTGTCAACGACATTTTTGTCTTCCAACGTTAGAGTATATTCCATTGAGATAGTTTTCCCTTCAGACACCATCATGGATCCGTCACCTTCTGCGACTTCAGCTTGCACTAAAGTCGCAAGGGGAACAGCGAGAAAAAATAAACAACATACAGCCTTAATGGCCAGGGCTTGCAATGCCATGAGATACGTCCTCCGTCTAAAAAAAATAAAAATCGCGTAGACTGGAAAAGATCGTGATGCGAGGAGTGAGAAAAAGCGAACGAATCCAGACTAAGAACGATGTAACTACAATTAATTTATCAGATTATTCTGTGTATGGCTATGTAGGATAATGAGGGCAGGTCAGAAGGCCGTCACATAAGCTGACTCACGGAATCAACCAGATAAACATGAAGATCCGACTGCCTTTGCCTCATTGTAAAGGGCACTATAACACCATGGATAACAAAGGTATTTCCGTCTACTCGTACGCTATTCCTTCTCTTATTCCTCAAGAAATCTTGGCTATTGCCGCGATCTTTATATATAGTTCTGGTCTTGAGTTCATTGCTGTTTTATGTTTTGTTTTGCTATTTCCCTCATTATTTACCCCAGGGCAGCATGTAATACAATCGAGCTTGATTCAGCAGGGTCCTTCGCATTTGCGAACAACAGTATTTAGCTTGGTGCAGATATTTGGCCTGATTGGTTACGCTTCATATTTGGCTGCTTTAACGATAAAGCAGGTCGGAGTCAACTCACCTGAAAATATCTTTTTTCACCTAGCAGTACTAAGTATTTTGGAATTTTTCTCACTCTACTTTTAATAAAGAAAAACTCCTTATTCACGAACTCTATTGTTGGAGAGTAAGATCGCAATGGTCTCTGAGGTATTTCTTTCTACAGAAAGACTTTTTATAAGGAAAGTAACACGAGATGACACCCTTATTCTTCGGGATTATTATCTTCGCAACAGAGAGCATTTTCGACGATGGGAGCCATTAAGAGACGACACCTTTTACTCGATTGAGGGAACTACTTCACGCATAGATGGCATTCAAGAGCAAATGCTGCAAGGAAGCTCTCTTTATCTCGTAATATTTCTTAATGAGGCATTGGTTGGTAACTGTAATCTAACCAATATCGTAAGAAGCCCGTTTGAGGCATGCAATTTGGGTTTCTCCGTTGATACTACTAAACAGGGTAATGGAATCATGTATGAAGGGCTCAGATGTATTCTGAAGTATACATTTGAATCTATGCGTCTACATCGAGTTATGGCAAATTACAAGCCTGATAATTTACGTAGTGCTGCACTATTACAAAGGCTAGGGTTTGAGAAAGAAGGATTTGCAAGGGAGTATTTAAAAATCAACGGCAAATGGGCTGATCATGTCTTAACTTCTCTGATTGCTAAGTAGATTAAATGACCATACTTGCCTGCACGTGCAAGGCTTTGTCAATTTAACGTACGGCAACCCCAATGGAACGGGATGCCACACTCGGTTTAAGCACACACCGAGGCCATTCAAGTCTGAAACGACTGTGCACTCTAATGCCGATAGTGCACCGCCTGAAGGAGCTGAGAGGTGACATCAGGAATCTGAATAAGGGCATAAGTCGAGACGCTCTTCCAATAGGCGCACCTCAAACATAATAGGTACCACCATCTACTATAATGACCTAGCGTTTCGGATATCGCCAGATAAAATTACTAAAAAACTCTATACCTTACGAAAAGAGGCTACTGTGGATTCGGTCACTCAACTCGCACTCGGAGCGGCTGTAGGCGAAGCCACTCTGGGACGAAAATGCGGCAACAAAGCTATTTGGTGGGGCGGGGTCTGCGGCACGATTCCAGACCTCGATGTCTTTATCCCCTTTAGTGATCCAGTGACAGCGTTCATATCCCATCGATCATTTTCTCACTCTTTATTCACGTTCACTCTACTCACTCCGTGTCTGGTGTGGATAATCTGTCGTCTCCATCCACAAGTCGCTGAATACAAAAGAAGATGGATGGTTGGAGTCTACCTCGCATTAGCCACCCATGCCCTCCTAGATAGTTTCACAGCATATGGCACACAACTCTTCTGGCCCATCTCCTCTCATCCAATCATGTGGTCCACCATTTTCATCATTGACCCTCTCTACACCGTACCCCTCTTAGTGGGTGTGGTTGTCGCACTTGTCATGAGTCGAGGGAAGGGACTTGGACATACGGCAAATAACGTTGGATTGATCGTGAGTACGTTGTATTTATCGTGGACTTTCATAGCTAAGTTTCATGTCGAACATTTCGCTCAAGAACAGCTAGCAACTCAACAGGTCTCCTATGCACACATGCTCGTCCAGCCAACTCCTCTCAACACACTTCTCTGGCGGATTTTGATTATGAAAGAGAGGGGCTACGCAGAAGGCTATTATTCGATCGTGAATCAACAGACTGACATTCACCTCACACATTACTCAAGTGACGTCCAATTCCTAGACACACTCATGGATCATGAACCGGTCCAAGGCCTTCGTTATTTCACGCAAGGATTCTGGGGAATCAACCAAGACAACAACCTCATCGTCATTTCCGATCTTCGAATGGGCATGGAACCAAACTATGCATTTAGCTTTACTGTTGGAAAAAGCCAGAAACCAGTCATTTCCCCAGTTGCAAGCGAACAACGAGCCTCGACAACAAACTGGGGACAAGTGCTTCCCTGGGTTTGGCAGCGAATATGGGATTCATCCGTCAAACGCCCCATCGACATTCACAAGTAATAAGGCTGTAAAATATGAGAATGGGTAAGCAAGGAGAATACCTACTCGATACACCTCTATAAAGACGAAATACTTATTTATACAGCATAGTCATTGTGTGTCATTCGTGGCCCAAACAAACAACTTACAATGAAAACAGTCAGATCTCAGCCTTCATATAGTTGACAGTAGCATGTGATCCTGACAATTTAGACCGTTGAGTATTCACACACATAAGGAGTGCAACGATGGGAAATAAACTTGCGGGAAAAGTCGCAGTTATTACTGGAGGAAACAGTGGCATAGGATTAGCCACCGCCAAACTCTTTCAAACTGAAGGTGCCACGGTGGTCATTACTGGTCGAAGACAAGAAGCCGTTAATAGTGCAGTGAAAGAAATTGAAGGGAGTAGTATTGGATTCGTCTCTGATGCGGGAAATATGACTGACATTCAAGCGTTGTATGAAAACATACACACAAAAATTGGGAAGATTGATGTGCTCTTCCTCAATGCCGGGGTCGCCACATTTGGACCATTCACTTCGATGGATGAAGCGACATTTGACCAAATGGTCAATGTGAACTTCAAAGGTCTATTCTTTAATGTGCAAAAAGCCCTGCCGTATCTGAACGAAGGCGCTTCTGTTGTTTTCAATTCATCAATCGCTGATCAAAAAGGATTCCCAGCAACCAATGTCTATGCTGCGACCAAAGCCGCCGTCCGCAGCCTTGCAAGAACCTTGGCGGGAGAATTGTTTGAACACAAGATCCGAGTCAACTCAATTGCGCCTGGCCCAATCGATACCCCAATCTTTGATAAGCTCGGATTCCCTGAAGGTGCATCGGGAGAAATAAAAGAAGGATTTGCAAAAGAGAATCCCATGAAACGCATGGGGACATCGGAAGAGATCGCAAAAGCCGCTCTGTTTCTTGCCTCAGATGACTCCTCATACATCATGGGAATTGACCTCACGGTCGATGGCGGAATGACGCAACTATAAAAGAATGATAAAAATGGGAGATCGCTGACCAGGCCATCTAGGAACAACAACACATTTGCCGACTTTTGTCTTCAGGGAAGGGGACTATTTATGATACTGGCAGATACCGAGACCGTTGATCTTTCTACAGCAACGGGCCCGATGCGCAGCTACATGTTTCGACCAGTTGCTGAAGGCCGGTATCCCGGTATTGTGCTGTATTCGGAAATTTATCAAGTCACAGGACCCATACGACGGATTGCAGCCTTCCTAGCTGGTCATGGATTCATGGTGTTGGTTCCTGAGGTGTATCATGAACTGGAACCCTTGGGTACCGTCCTCAACTACGATAAACCTGACACCGACCGTGGCAATCAACACAAAATTACTAAGCCGCTCTCAAGCTACGATAGTGATTCGCGTGCGGCGTTAGACTTCCTCCACACCTTTGCACATTGCACAGGAAAACTTGGAGTCATGGGGATTTGCCTTGGAGGTCATTTAGCCTTCCGCGCGGCCATGAACCAGGATGTGCTCGCTGGAGTATGTTTTTACGCTACGGATATCCATACAAGAAGCTTAGGAAAAGCCCCCCCCGACAATACTCTAGACCGAGTTGGGGAAATTAAAGGGGAGTTACTCATGGGGTGGGGACGCCAAGACCCACATATTCCCCAAGAAGGACGTGCGAAAATCTACAAAGCCCTCACAGACAATGAGGTACTTTTTCAGTGGCATGAGTTTAATAACGCGCATGCGTTTATGCGCGATGAAGGCCATCGCTATGACCCAGCCAGCACTCAGATTAGCCAAAGCATGATTCTGGAATTGTTTAAACGGAAGTTAGGTGGAGGTGACCTTTAATTTGCTGTAAACACAGAAGGGGAAAAGTAATATCTCCTCAATGGAACATTGAGTTAACGAATGAGGCTATTCTCGATCCGATATTCAATATCTATGTTTGTAACAAACTGATCAAGATATGCGTCAATCTCCCGCATAGTCTCTTTTGTGGAGCAACCAGAGTTGAGGTGAATTGAAAGATAAAGTATTCGTCTTAGATATTCTTCCTTCCGATACTCCGTGAGCTGCGTTTCTGCCTTGCGGACGGTACTATCTATCTTGCATGTCAGAGAATCAGATAAAAAATGCTCCACATCAGTCATCGATATCTTCTCATCCAGGAAATCCTCCACCTCACCATCAGGAAAATGTGAAGGAACAAGTGTTTCTGCTAATTCAGACTTTTCATAATCAGATACTCTGACACACTTTGCTTCAAGTAAAGCCTCCCCTAAAATTCCTACTCCGTATAAGTCTGGAGTCTTATGGCCCGGTTCTTCGGGAATAAAGTGGACCTTAGTGTATCCTTGTTGTTTCAAAAATACATGACCTCTTGCCTCGTGAAACACTTCGAATAGTTGAGAGTACCAACCCCACTCGTCTCTACTTGCCACATATGGAATTGCTTTTCTCTTGATCGCAGTCCAATCAATCATATCCATTAGGCTAAAGCAATTCTCTAATTCTAAAAAATAGAGTTCAGGCTGCTGCCTAATAAGTATAGCCAAGGTCTCTTTACGTTGAAAGTAGTTGTTCCGATTTGAACGATCACTACTAACGTAAAGTTCCCATATTCGGGGAAATGTCTGAGACCAAGAGAGAGTTTCCATAGACAGAAAAGCTTCTAACTAATTCCTCATTAACCTTATTTCTTTACTTATTCCGAACTTGAACAAGCGCTGGCCGTTGATCGGCAAGGTCAGCATAAAAATCCTTACCCTCGTGATTGACGACGATGAAGGCGGGAAAATCTTCGATTTCGATTTTCCACACAGCTTCCATGCCGAGATCTTCGTATTCCAGAACTTCCACTTTTTTGATACTGTGTTCCGCTAAACGTGCGGCCGGACCGCCAATTGAACCCAAATAAAATCCGCCATACTTCCCACAAGCTTCGCGCACCTGTTTTGAGCGATTGCCTTTCGCCAACATGATCATACTCCCGCCTACAGCCTGAAACTGATCCACATAAGAATCCATACGTCCAGCCGTCGTAGGGCCAAAGGATCCTGAAGGCAAGCCATCAGGTTTTTTTGCAGGCCCAGCATAATAGACCGCATGATCTTTCATATATTGGGGGAGACCGTCACCCGCATCGAGTCGCTCTTTGAGTTTGGCATGGGCAATATCTCGCGCAACCACGAGCGAACCGGAAAGCGACAGCCTCGTTGCGACGGGATGTTTGCGAAGTTCGGCTAAGACCTCTGGCATAGGCCGATTCAAATTAATTTTCACCACTTCCCCGTCCAAATCCTCTTCGGTCACTTCAGGAAGGTATTGCGCGGGATTTGTTTCGAGCTGTTCAAGAAAGACCCCGTCTTTACAAATTTTCCCCAAAACTTGTCTATCCGCAGAACAAGACACACCCAGACCAACTGGACATGAAGCCCCATGACGCGGAAGCCGAATGACTCGCACATCATGCGCAAAATACTTCCCTCCAAATTGTGCGCCAATGCCTGTTTCCGCACAGAGTTGTAATATTTCTTTTTCTAATTCAATGTCCCGAAATGCACGGCCTAAGTTGTTCCCAGTGGTCGGTAGATCATCCAGATAATGACAGCTAGCAAGCTTGACGGTTTTCAACGTAAATTCAGCAGACGTGCCACCAATCACCAATGCCAAGTGATAGGGGGGACAGGCTGAGGTTCCTAGGGTTCGAATCTTTTCGGAGACAAAGGTAAGCAACGACTTCGGATTCAGTAGCGCTTTAGTCTCTTGATACAAAAAAGTCTTATTCGCTGATCCTCCACCCTTGGCAATAAATAAGAAACGATAATCTGAACCAGGCTCTGCATAAATATCGATCTGGGCCGGCAAATTATTACCCGTGTTTTTCTCCGTGTACATGTCAAGTGGAGCCATCTGTGAATACCGCAAGTTCCGCTGATCGTAGGCTTTAAAAATACCGCGAGAGACGGCTTCGGCATCATCTCCCGTCGTAAAGACTTGTTGTCCTTTATACCCAAGTGCGATCGCGGTTCCGGTATCCTGACAACCTGGCAAGACACGTCCTGCAGCAATATTGGCATTCTTCAATAACTCCAGCGCAACAAACCGATCATTCTCTGAAGCTTCTGGGTCTTCTAGGATTTTGGCTAATTGTTGGAGATGACTAGACCGCAATAAATGTGTGACATCATCCATCGCCTCACGCGCTAACACCACCATTGCCTCAGCCTGCACCTTCAAAATTTCCTTCCCCTCGAATGTCGAGGTGGAAACAAAGTCTGAGGTCAGCTTCCGATACCTGGTCTTATCGCCGGCATGTTCAAAAATTTCTTGATACTGAAAGTCACCCATGGTTACCCCTTTATCATCACTGTTGTAAGCACATTCATTTGAAAGGTACCTCTGAATTCATTATCCAAGAGTAATCGTACAGAAATACTCTGTACGGGAAAATTATCTTATCCAGCACGTTTCATTGAGATGAGAGCCGCAATGGATCACCTTAACCTCGATGTGTAAATCCCTGGGCCACAACAATGGTGCATTCCCGTTTATAAGTCAAAATGGACCATTGATGAACATCCACCTTGACATCGTACAATCCATCAAGGTTAGGATGCTTTTCCCTGATGGCAAGGAGGGCTTTTTTATAGCTTCCATCCCCCGTCGCTCCCGAAACACTCGTTCGATCCGTCGCAGAAAATATAATGGGAATGGAAAGCCCATGCTGACAACTATTGCCCTTAACTTCCCCGATTGAAACCACATCACCTGGCTTCTCATTGGCGGTTAAGGTCTGGTAGGACAGTGGTGCCTCAGAGTCATAATACAAGACAAATCCTCCGACAAAAATCAGCCCAGGGCGAGCCTCATATGCCCATCGTTGCGGCTGAGAACAACCAGCCCCGACGACACACACACCGATCAATATCAGCACGACTTTCATACTGATCCCACTTTTCCTGTCACGACCGTACATGTCCTGGTATACAGGCCAAAAAGATAGGCCGTGGCTTTTACATCAACATGAACATCATAGAGAATCGAACTCGTTGGTTCGTTCATCAAGGCATGGCCAATGGCGCCAACATATCCACCATTACCCCATGCCACTAAGAACAGAACGGATTGATTGCAACTCTCCCCAACCACAACTTTATCCGTGACCTGAGCTTTCACATCGATCGGACTTGCTGACCGATAGGCTCTTGGAACCTGAATGTCAGTGTACAGACACCCACTCAGAAACATCGATGCGACTACCAACATCATCCACATTTTCGTCAAGTGTCGTTTCAGCATGGTGCATGGTCTCCAAAAGGAACGAACGTATCTTGATCCAGTACTTTACTGCTCATCATAAAATTGTCTCCCCACCCTCTTCGTCACCAGTCAACAGAATTATTCTAGCTTAATTGAGATATAGGATTGAAGAAAGACCCATCCTGAATTCTGTATTATTCACCGTAAAAATTGGTGAAAGATGAACAGAGAGCCTATAGCTGTCTCTTCACGAGACTTGACTCCACACACTTCTCATGTCAAATTTGACATTTTTAGCGATGCTAAGGCAACAGGGCACTGTACAGAATTCGGTCTTCTGAAAACTCACCATCATTTTCCAGCCCTCACCACACACAGGCTCATGGCTCTCTGAAACCTATGACTATGAATAAATTCCCAAACGCCAAAATTCGTAGGGAGTATCGATTGAACAATGATCGAATTCGAAGGCTGACACTGGGCCTCGGAATAATCATGACCATAGGGGTCATGTTACCCAATACAGCAATAAGTCAGCCGACTGCCAAGAGAGAACAACCTGATTCTTCAGCGCAGCCTCAACACCTTCATATCCCCTCGCAGTCGTTATCTGCCTCAAAACGGTCTCATTCTGAAACCTGCCTGGGCAATATTCCTTGCTACAAAAAGACCTTAAAAACCGTCGTCAAAACACAGGGGACAGAAGAGGCTCTTCAACTGATCGAACAGATAGTCGAAAAGGACCACGTCGCCCTACGTGAAGCCCACAATCTCACTCATTACGTTGGACGTATGTCCTATCGATACCTCAAGGACGTCACAGCGGTGATGTCCCAATATACGCCCGCTCATCAATCTGGATGTTATCATGGTGCGTTGGAAGCCTATCTCACCAGTAAACCACATATTGAAGCAGATGATGTCGTGGCTATCTGCAGTTCCAAACTTGAGAAAGAAAAGGGACGATTCGCATTTTTCAATTGCTTCCATGGGCTAGGCCACGGTCTGACTATGCATTTCAATCATGACATCAAGCAGGCGTTAACCCTGTGCGACAAATTGAGTATGACATGGGATCAACAGTCCTGTTATGGCGGAGTCTTCATGGAAGGCGTGGTCACCGGCGTCAAAGGTTCGCAACATCACAACGAACATCATGGGAAAAATGACCATCACCACCATGCTAAACTTGTTGACCCGAACAACCCGTTGTATCCATGCTCAGAACTTGATCCAAAATATTTGCGAGAATGCTATATGATGCAAACTTCTATTATTTTGCACCTCACTCATTATGATTTCGCCAAATCCTTTGCAGTATGCGACACCGCGCCGAAAGGCATGAGACCCACGTGCTACCAAAGTATGGGAAGAGATATTTCTGGCCACACTCTCAGAAATATTGAACAATCCATTCGTCTCTGCCAATTAGGAACGGCTATACACCGCAATCGTTGCTTCATTGGTGTCGTGAAGAATTTCCTCAATGTTTCTGGTCGAGCTTCGGACAATGCCTTTGAGTTTTGCCGGCAAACTCCTGAAGCACATAAAAAGGATTGCTATCACGCAATCGGTGAAGAACTGCTCGTCCTGTATGCAAAAACACAACAGCGTGCACCTAAATGTACTCACGCAGAAACGCCGTACATTCAGGATTGTCGCCGTGGAGCCCGTCTGACGCTTGCTCAATCTTCAACATCCATCACTCATATGCCCCCTCTATTTTGAACGTACTCTTTTACCCTTTCCATCTTTGTCACGAACGCACCCTTCAGCAGTTACTCGCCGATTTCGAACAGGTCCATTTTCGCGATTACATGGCGTTACAACTCTCGCCCATGATGGGAACCGTCGCATACCCTGACAGAATGGGTGATGACTATCCGGATCTATTGAACACGGGGCGAATTGTGCAGGGACATTCAGTGAGCGGAACCATGAGTGCGGACGTCGTGACTGCCGTCAATCAAGATTTAGGTGATCAACGCTGGCGATCATCTTTTCATGAAGCGTTATTGCATAACCTACAATTTCAACGCGGCCTCGTGACATTTGCCCAAGACAGTCAAAGAAGAAGTACGAAACCAGTAGATTCCATTGGTCTCTTGAAGTTACAACAGCCAGAGTGGGAGTTCACGCCATTTCAAGTAGAAATGATCAAGGCCCTGAGCGGAAAACGTCTATCAGGTGAAGAACATGATCGCTATGAATACGGATTTGCTCTAATCAAAACGGCAGCCTCACTGAGTTATACGATACATCTGTGTCAAGACATGAATCTGGATTCGGCAACCGATTCGGCTTCACATCATGACTTACTGATGAAAACATGCGAACGAAACCACGTCACCCTCATCAATCATCTCATACAGCGGGAAGGCTACTAGCTCCGGCCCAACCCAACCCCCTGTTTATTCCTATTCAGATTCTTCATTGCGAATTCTCAAAAACACTGGAAAGCGGGGAACCCCATACTTGGTGAGTCCTTGGTACCGAAAAGTAATCCGACTGTGTAAGGGAGGCGGGTTGCGACGTTGCTCATTCGATAATCCAGAGCCAACATAAAAGATCACTCCCTGATCACTTCGAACCTTCAGAGAACCAACTTGACCAGAAAACTTCCCCTTGCCTGGGCGATAGCCAATGACGGTGGCTTCAGCATCGGTAAACGGCTTAAGTTTGAGCAAATCATGGGTTCGCCCTCTGGCATACTGGGCGGTCTTACGATGCAACATCAATCCTTCCCCCTTACGATTGAGTACAGCTTGGAATCTCTCACGTAACTCCTCCTCACTGTTCACCATCTGTTGGGCAATAATCGAAAGATAGGGAGCATCGGCTTGCTCTATCAATTGCCTCATCGCGAATACTCGCTGATGAAACGCTCCTCCATGTTCGGGAAGATCAAAGACCATCAATCGAATGGCCCGCCAACCTTCATGAGGTTCTTTTTTTCTGACAATAGAAGACGTATCTTCATATCGTCCCCGTGCAATCCACAACTCTCCATCAAGTGGGATGGATGGAAAGCCAGCAATAAACCAGGCAGGCGGTGAAAAGACCATGCCACCCCGTGAGATCAGTTGCTGGCCATCCCAGCGGGCTCGCACGCCATCAAGTTTTTCACTGATCCAATATTGACTGACATCAATCCCCTGTTTATAGATCTCAGCCAGCATAACATCTGGCTTGTCTTGAGCCTGCACCTCACCCAAAGACAGAAAGCCGATCACGATACCGATTAGGACAAGCCGGAACTTGGCCCTCGTACTATCATGCCTTGGAGTCAGAATCATGAAATACAGGATTACACCGTCTTCATACCGCAATCATTTCGATGGCTTTTACTTCTTCGGGAGAAAGTTGAATAGGCTCAATCGCCAGATCTTCTTTCATGTGCTCTTGATTGGTCGTGCCCGTTAAGGGAAGCATGCCAATTTGTTGGGCAAATCGAAAAATGACTTGTGCTGGGCCTAACTGTACTCGCTCTGCAATGGCTCTAATTTCAGGGTCAGCCCACAACTGCTGGTTCGCCGTCAATAGTGAAAACCCTTGATAGATGATCTTATTGGCATTGCAGATCTCTCGAACTTCCTTATCCCATCCAAGCACCGCATAACACCGATTCTGTACCACCATGGGTTTAACCGTAGCTTTTTCGCAGAGAAGACGTAGCTGCCCGGCCGTCACATTGCTTATCCCAATCACCTTGGCTTTTCCTGATTGATAGATACGTTCAATGGCTGCCCAGACTTCCCAATCGTCATCTCCCAGTCCAGCTCGCGAATAGGGACCATGCAACACATAGGAGTCAACATAATCCGTATGAAGATGTTGCAACGAACTCTCAAAAGATTGCGTGACCTGCGTGGTAATATCTGCAGATGCATCATAGGGTGTCCGGTGATCTTGCCCACTCACGGAGGTAAACTTGGTTTGTAAAAACAGAGAGTCTCTGGACACACCTTGCCCAGCCAATGCCAAAAGAGCTTCACCCACTAATGCTTCCTGGTAATGAATTAATTGATTGGCGGTATCGATAGCTGTAAAACCTGACGTCACAGCCAATTGAACCAGCTGATTCGTCGCATCTTTCTTCCAGGCCGTTCCATACATGAACGATGGAATCGACACATTGTTACACGCAATGTATGAGCTCATATTTCCTCCATTCATTTTCCACAAATATGCGGGCCTCTTGCTTGTTCAGACACATTTCTCAGTGATGTGGTCTGTCATAGTAGACGAGTATCTGATTTCGCTGAAGGAGACGTCAAGCCAACCACCACAGACTTCATCCAGTAGGCTTTGAAATTTTGTCTGTTCATGGCACAATGCGACCGAATTCATCCATGAGTAAGATTTATCTCACTCATACAACCAAAGGAGAACCTCTATGGCTATGAAGCATCCGAAGTTTGAAGTATTCAAAGGGAAAAACGGAAAAGCGTACTTTCGGCTCAAAGCCCGTAGCGGAGAAGTTATTCTGGCAAGTCAGGGGTATCAATCACCTTCAGGGTGCCGTCGAGCAATTGCTTCGGTCCAAGCGAATGCACAGGTGGCTGAACAATTCCAGGAGAACGTTGCCAAGAATGGTAAACATTATTTCGTCCTGATTGCTAAAAACAAGCAACCTATCGGGAAAAGTGAAATGTTTTCGGCAAAGCCATCAATGAAGAAAAGTATAAAAGCCGTAATGTCCAACGCCCCCGTCGCTATCGTTGAATCTGTGTAATCAAACCATCTGCTAGCCAGGCACTATCCCCTTTCATCCCATCAATGAAAGGGGATAAGAGGCTCAAAAGTTAGAGTGTTCGCGAAAAGGTAATCACCGCAGCTTCTCGCTCCCAAAATAACAAGAGGCGTTTTTTTTCGATCACCATAAAGGTCACATCCCATCCCGGACGTCCCAGTTCATTCATTCGTGCTTCCATTTTCTCGATGGGCAGTTTGCTTGATCCAAAGAACAGGCTACCCAGCACACCTTCAGTAACAACCTCCACTTTATATTCTCGTGCCGTTGCCATTCAGATATGAGGCCTTCTATCGAACAAGAGCGGGTCTATCATGAAGTTACAGTGCTTGCAACGCTTTGTTGAGCAGGCCCAAGAGGCTTGAACAAAATCAGTAATGCTGGCAATAACGTCAAATTGCTAACAAGCGCTGCCAGCATGGCAAATCCCGTCAGTAACCCAAAATGGATCGTTGGAAGAAAGCTCGAGAACGCAAGGATCGAAAATCCAACCATTATGGTGAGTGCAGTGTAATAAATCGCTCTACCAATGCTGCCATGACAAGTCGTAACGGTTTCAAGATAACTCGAATGTCCGGAAAATTCCATTTGAAATCTATGGATATAATGAATCGCATGATCGACAGCAATCCCGACCGTGATGGCCGCGATGGTGATCGTCATAATATCAAGTGGAACGCCCATCCATCCCATCATCCCAAGAACTGCACATGCCGCGAGAATATTAGGGATAATCGCAACGATGGCCAAAGCGAGACTGCGGAATAATATGACAAACATGCCAAAGATGCTCACGAAGACAACGCCTAACGTCACAATTTGTGATTGATAGAGACTCTGAAGCAGATTGTTGTACAGTACCGCCATCCCGGATATATGGACATTCTCTTCAGCAAAATTTCTCTCTTCTATAAGGTAAGACTTGATCTGATTGATCAGGGCCTTTCGCTTGAGGTTTGGAGCCGATTCGATGAGACGCATGGTAATTCGAATTTGATTCCCATCAGAAGAGAGATAGGGATTGATTAACGCACTTTTGACATTTTCGGGAGCCCATTTTTTGAGAAGTGCCAATTCATAATCTTGCGGCAATTTCTGGTCATTCAATTGTTTAAATACTTTCATCCCCGTGGCAATTGAGAGAACTTTTCCTACTTCCGGCAATCGCTCTAAGTCATCATGAATTTGTTCTATCTCCTGCAAACGATCTCCATTAAACCAATAGCTCAATTCCTCTGTATCTCCTCCTTCACTAAAGGGGTCATCAAAGGGGTCGACCATTTCTTTGTCTTCTTTCAAGGCGGTAAAAAAGTCTTCATCTGCATCAATAATCACATCTAAAGGAATTGTCCCACCTAATTGAGAATCAATTAATTCCATCCCTTGGTAAATTTCTGTTGAGCTTTTGAAATGGTCTATGAATCGGTTCTCAACATCTAACTGAGCGATTCCAATAACCCCAAGAATCGCTAAAACAAGACAAGAACTCACGATCGCCTTAGCATACTTCTGTGTGAATGCAGCAATAGCCATGGTGAATGATCGAGTCGCATCTGGACGAGTCACTTCGGCTTCAGGTCGAAGCAAGGAAAGCACAGCCGGAAAATAGATAAAATTTAATACAAACGCTAAGAAAATCCCAATTGTCATCATCCAGCCAAAATCAATGACGGGCCGAATACCACTGACCACCAACGAACAAAATGCAACAATAGTCGTAATGGCCGTATAAAAACATGGTTTCACCATGGTTTTCATCGTTTGAAACACCACGGTTTTCTGGTCGAGCTTAGGCTGTTCTTCAAGTACAATTTGATAGCGAACGACAAGATGAATGGTTAACGACATCGTGATAATGAGGAGCAGAGAAATAAAGTTGGATGAAATAACGGTAATCCGCCAATCAAACCATCCAAGCAATCCGACCATAGCCAATACCGTGATTAAACAGCATGACATGGGGAGGGCAACCCAACGAAGTTTTTTAAAAAAATAGCCTAAGGCCACAATCAAGAAGCCGACGACGCCTAATCCAAATACGACAATATCGTGTTCAATGAAACTGATCATGTCTGCGGTTATCATCCGAACGCCGCCTAAGTACAGTTGGGCATTGTCGCGGTGTTGGTCAATAATATCTCGTATTTTTCGAATATCTTCGCGTGCAATTTCAGTGACGCGTGCATGATAGTTGTTAAATAGACTCGATACTGCCTCTAATTGCTCGCTCTCAACCAATGTGAGCCCTACCGTCGCCTTCTTTTCTCGAAGTTGATTCCGTTCTTTTAACAGCCTCTGATACTCTTCATCTCGTTTAAAGAGAACTTGGAGTACCGATGTACGACCATCAAGACTCACAAGATTATTTTGATAAATGGGACTTTCCTGAAATTCCTGACGCGCCAGGTCTTTATCAATTCCAATCGTTTCGAGGGTATTGGCAACCGCACCATCGGTTAATTCAGAAATCGTGATTTTCGGACTATTCAATAAGGGCACATCTAAAATAGTCAGAACTGACTGGACTCGGGTGAGTTTTGACAATTGATCTCGCAAGGATTGAAGGGTCGTTAGAGAAGTTGGTGAGAAAATATCTTCCCTGGGGGTATAGGTAATGATGAGGAAATCGTCGGAACCATATTTTTCGAGCATTCCACGGTAATATTTCAAATCCTCGTCATTTTCCAGGACTATTGATTCCGCCGATGCATCAAGCTTGAGACTTGTACTATAAAAGGAAAAAAATCCAACAAAGAGAAAAACAGCACACAGGGAGAGTAGTGGTTTTTCGATAACAACGGTTTTGTAGAATTCACTCAACATAGCAGGGCTTAACCAAGTCCTCGCATAGCATAACGGTACAATGTATGGGAGTCATTCATCGCAAGCTAGCATTAAGAGAAAAAATTAAATGGCCAGAGCCTGCCCCCAACACAAGCATGGGCATTGGCCAAAACATCCTGACGCATTGAAAAGAATAGAATATGGCCCATACGACAGAAATTATTGTAGCAGAATATTTGAAGAAATTGTGGCTCACTGATAGAAAGGAACAGAGGACGGAAACGTTTAAGCAATAGGCTCGATGCTAATAGACGCTAAGCGGCCCATGCGTAATGAAAACTTCCCGCCCTTCAATATACGCACGATCCGCTCCCCACCAATACTGAAATCGTTGCCATCCACCGTGAGTGGGCATAGGAATATCTACCCGAATATGCGCATTATCTGTCGCTGCTAGACTTGGCTTCAACAGGATCAATATCAAATTCTTGCTGTCGGAAATATACGCTCTAAATTGGCATTCAGGCGGATCAATTTGAACGGGTTTGTAATCAAACTCTTCGAGTGTCGCCCCACCAAACAGATAGGCAGCAAACAAGCATGGTATGAGTGTGGAAAACATGGTCCATTCCCTCCCTCAGTTTTGAGTAGGACTCCATGCTCAAACAACTTCTCGCATGGCCTCGAGCATCACAAAGAGCGACAGGATACACATCTTCTACGTTCTGCATATTCTACACCAGATACCCATTTATCCATTCATCTTCGTTCATTACACCAAAAGACTCGCTCAGAATGTGGAAAAACTTCGTGCTGGCAATTCCTCTCACAACCTTATCGATCTTCAACCTTCGTTGTATCCGATCCGATACGACCTCGCGGAGAAATCGATACGCTGTGGAGGTCCATGACAGATGAGTCAATATTGTATCAACACCAAGCTACCACAATGACTTATTGGTGAGGCTCCTGAAAAATCGTGAAGGAGTCCAGAGGCCCAATGCTGAACCTACGTCCTAATAGGTTCTAACGTGTTGGGCATGCTCATCAATGATTAACTTAAAGAAATTTTTAAGAATTTCTTGTTCCACGCTCTTGATGTTGCCTGACGGCCCACCCCATTTCCACATTTACTCTCGCTTGTTTTTAGAATGTTCCACCTCTACGAGTCTTTTCATTTTCACCTCTAATATCTCACCGCACGAATTGGCATGTGGGTTGCTCATTGATCAAGTCAGAGTCATTTAATAATTCATGAATCTTTTTCCTGAAAAAGATCGTCATCTTTGTTCAGGCATGGAAAGGAGTCGATGATGGCACGTTGTTCGATTTCCAAAAAACTCATGCAAATTGGTGGTGTATGCTTCGGAATATTTTCAATGGTCATCACACCAGAAACTCAGATTGCTCGTGCTGGGCAACCTGAATCGACAGATCGCAATAGTCAATGTGCAGGGGTCAGCTCAACTACCTCTCCAACTCAGACGATCAATCTCCCCATGCTTGCGCCTGAACCCAAAAATGATCTCTTGATTGACGAAGATGTCAATATCGTCACAGGCCTCTATACGCGATCTTATTCACGACAACAAAATGGAGTAATCGATTACAAAGCGGCAAGGCAAATCGTCACATCAGAATATAATGAATATTGGAATACGGTCGTCCAGACCAAAGAGTTTCCATTGCTGTATTGGGAAGATGGTAATCAAGATGGTGAATTCGATATGTGGGTCGATCAACAAGGAGATGGATTTCCTTGTGACATGATTCCATATCACATACAGGATAACCAGCAACAGACACAAATGGCAGGATTTTAATTGGGAATATTGCAAAAATCTGCCAGCGACGCTCTCGTCGTCTGAACGTCATAAGTTGTGCTAAGCTGGAAACTCCTCTGCGTGCGGACGGTGACTCAACAGCATGTATTGAGGTTGCACGAGAGTAATGCTTCATCGGCTCTCTCATAGCCGTGGTTTCCACCCTTTTTCCTGAAGGCACGTTTGTAATTCGTCTTGATAGGGCGTGATAAAAAATGTGAGTATACGATTAGGATCAATGAGACTTCCTCCAAAACCCAGCTCCCGTCGACATTCGGTTTCTTCAAGATGGAAATCATCCTCTGTAGCCCCCTGTCGGTACAGGCTATAATCTACACTTGCGCATCCACTGAAGAACAGCAGAAGACTCATATGTATTAGTATTTTCCAAACAGGCCAATAAAATTGTTGCATCACGATTGACTACTCCATACGAGTCGCGTTTCCCTCATCGTCACACTAACTTCCCCTTTTGTCCATAAGCTTTCGTACGACGAAATATCGGCGTTTGTCCGTGCCTTCCATTCACACAATCCACTAAAACTGTGGACAACTCTGTGAGGAACGTGGATGATAGTCTCCCGACGCCAATAGCATTGAGGCTTTGAGCACTTTGCCTAAAAATTAGGCATTGTGGCATCGCAACAAATGACTACCAAATCTAGGTCAATATCATTTCTCAAAGGGAAATATAGAGATTGAGATAGCCAAATACATGAAATTTCAGGTATATTCCGAAAAGATATTTATAACTTGATTATTTAATATTTTTTCCATAACTAATTTGATTGAGCATATGACGTGGTGCGTCATACGGAAAATCGAAAAAAACGTATTCTAATTGTAGACGATGAGCCAGCAGTTCGAAGAACTGTTCGAGCAGCTCTTGAATCGTCTGGATATGAGTGCGCGGAATCGGAAAATGGCGCTGCAGGACTTGCCTGGATCGAAGAAAACCAAGCGGACCTCATCATCGTCGATTACCATATGCCAATCATGAGTGGACTACGCTTACTTGAGCGAGTACATGAAAAACACAATGGAAAACCCCTTCCAATTATTATGCTCAGCGGAGTCTTAAAAGAGAAGGATAAACAGAGGGCTCGAGAGCTGGGTGCCTATGCCGTTGTTGACAAACCTTGCAATTTTAGGGAATTAGTCCTCACGGTTGGGGAAGCCATCGAGGACTAACAGACACCTCAATTCATCCTCAAATACTCAATCTCCTCCCTATTGATATTCGGCAACATCCCCTGGAAAATATTATTTGTGAAGCCTATGGGTAAGACTTCACCATTTTTTAGCGTCAGCAGATCAGTCCCACAGAGGACAGGCGCATGGATATCAATACTTTTCTCTTTCATAAATAATGGACAACAAGCCAATGTTTGACAACCCACTCACCATTCTCTTCATTCACTCATGAACCGTCTGGCGATACAACCGTGCCGATTGAAATGTGCCACGGCCTTATTTGCAATGCTCATGCTATGGCCTTCCATCTTCTACGCGGAGACCCCGGCTCCAGAAGTCCATTGGGGTTCGCTTGGGTATCCTGACCAATACCCAGTGCTCCAATTGGGGCTCTCATTAAATCGGTTTACTGAATTCAATGGAGAAGGTGAACGTTTCAATGAAATCCAAGAAACTATTGGACTGAATCAGATCACCTTCACGTGGACCGAACATCTCAAACGGTTTAAAGACTGGAGCACCAACCTCACGATCGGCGCTGGGCCCTCTCGAGACCAACCCACACGATATTTACAGAACGAAATTGTTCATGAAGGGCTCAAGGGAATCCCGAAAGTCCCGGTACGTAAAAAACGTCGACAAACAGATTTCATGATCACTGGAACATTGAATCGATGGTTTTCAATTGCCTCACTTGAAAAAATTGGATTCGCTGGGATAGGAGTGGCAAACGGCAGTTTGTACCATGAGGTATTTGGACGAGTTGGGGCACGTCGCTGGTCACCCGTCGAAACGATCTATGGCTGCTCCTGCGATGAGAACCCTTGGTGGGTTTCGGCATTCGGACCGCTGAAATTATCTGGAATGTATCGATATTCGAGAATATGGGAAGGTGCCGCATTACGCGCTCTTGCACCGGAATCACATATCGCACAGGGCTCAATCAGTTATGGATGGATGCGAGAGGATGGCTACCCATCTTTCGAAGTTGAACTCGGCGTGACCATTGACTCAGGGATCTTTTTGGACGTGTTTGGCGATTCCTTAGAAGAACGCTTTTATTCATTGGCCATCCGTGCACATCCCTTTACCCTTGAAACCTGGAACGATCAACTCAACAATAAGGACTTTGGCCCTACATATGGAGCCCGCTTAATGCTTGAGCTCTATACATTTCTTCCAGATAACTGGAAATGGCGTTAGCACGCTCACGACAACTCACCACCACACCCACAACCCCACTTCATCCCGCAGTACCTTCACCATGGCTTTGAGAAAAAAGAAATGGGAGTCCTTTTATGGGAACTTTCAGAGCCAATACCCAAACTCACTGGACCTTGGTAGAGTAAAGGAGACTGGGAAAACGACAAACGCACATGACCCCATTCAAAGCGTTCATTTCAGAATGACAAAGTTTTCCGTCACAGACTCTCAACTTGGGGTTAATACAAGAAGTCGACACAAGACCGGACCTCTCTTATGGCAATAATAAAAAATAAAGTACTCGTTATTGTTGGCATCGACCTAGCTAGTTCACCTCATAGTCCAACAGGGATATGCATTCTTCGCGGCATGAAGGGAAGTACTGAAGTGGCCTATGATGATAAGCAGATCCTCAAAGCCATCGAGCAGGCCAAGCCAGACCTTATACCCATTGATGCACCACTGAGCCTTCCGCCTGGACGCAAGACCATACAGGACGTGACTGACGAACATCTTCGTGAATGCGATCGTGAATTGCAGCGCCGTCGAATCAATTTTCCCCCTATCACTCTAGGGACGATGCGAATGTTAACGGAACGCGGGTTAGCCCTCAATGAACAGTTCGAAAAAATGGGGTATCGCGCCATAGAATGCTATCCCGGGGCGGCACAAGATATCTGGAGCATACCTCGTCAACACCGAGACCTGAAGGGGCTACTCCAGGGACTCAAGAATCTCGGAATCCGAGGACTCTCACAGAAAATGACCAACAACGAGCTTGATGCCGCAACAGCGGCACTGGTAGGACGATTGTTCCTCAAGGGTAGTGGAGAATTACTCGGAGGTGAAAAAGGGATCCTTGTGCCGCAAATGAGATTATCGCAAGAGAGAAGACTCAGAACGTGAGCGAGTTTGTTGAATATCTGAAAGAGGTCTTCGTCCACTTTGGACCAATTCACGCTCGAAAGATGTTCGGTGGCTACGGCATGTATTATCGAAATGTCATGATTGGACTTATTGCAGATGAAACCCTGTATTTAAAGGTCAATGCCAATTTAGTGAAGATATATGAAGCCAAAGGGTTAGGACCGTTTGAATATCAAAAAGGCGACAAAGTCGTGAAAATGTCTTATTATATGGCCCCCGCCGAAATTTTTGATGATCCAGAAGAAGCGGCCCTCTGGGCCACTCGCTCATATGAAGCGGGGCTTCAAGCCAAAGCTAAATCCAAGTCAACCGAAACACGTACACAAGCAGGGACCTGACTTTCGAGTAACCTGGTACGAACGCGATGAACGCTGAAAACCTTTAAAGTTCATGAATCATTCTTACACATAACCGAAAGGCGTTGACCTTGTTTCTGTTTCTCGCCTTTCAAGCAATTCGATCGTTCACTGTGTAGACTCGCTAGGCTTCCTCACACACTGCATTCTCACTTCGTCTCTGCCAAAAGCCGCTGAATTTCTTTTTCGGTTGTATCATATCCACCTTCGCCAATCTTTGTGTATTGGATGACTCCGGCTTTATCGATCAAGTACAACGTCGGCCAATATCGATTGCGAAACTTACGCCACGAAAGAAATTCATTGTCAATCGGCACGGCATATGCCAACTGATTTTCGTCAATATATTCTTGAACTCGAGTCACATCATGTTCGTATTGAAACTCTGGAGAATGAATGGCAATCACGACTAATCCCTTATCAGAATATTTCTTATGCCATGCTTTGACGTAAGGTTCGATGTTGCGACAGTTCCAGCAACCAAAAGTCCAAAACTCCACCATCACAACTTTGCCACGAAGGTCCGCCAATCGCAAAGGCTCGGAATTGAGCCACACAGGGTTGGTGATCTCTGGAGCTTCAGTACCAAGTCGAGCATGAGCAAATGACCCAAATCCCATCCATATCAAGCTAGACACGAGAATCAATAGTAATACGCCTCTCAACGGGACATTTCGATTTTCCATTATCTTCTCCTTTATTTTTTCGATAGCCCATTTTAAAAGAAAAACTTCTCTTATGCTTATTACGGAAAAACAGTATTCAGTTACTGATGTCTTCTAAAAAGGAAAGGTATTACAAAAATGTTGAGACCATGAATTGTCCTACATCTGATTTTTTATATGTTTGATTCACTCAGAAAAAATAATTCACGAAAATCTGCAAAAATTTAGTACAGATTATCATCATAATACGATTTTTTTATGGAACCCCTAACCCATTCCATCCCGATCTCCACAGCCTTTCTCCCGCATTCCCTATATCTACGATAGGTACTTTCACTGATTCCCAAACCATGCAAAACCCCTTTGACATGAAGGGAGGCACTCTGTGGGTATGGTGAGTCCTTCATGAAGTATATCCCAACATATCGTGGTATTGGGTCTTCTTTATATCAAAATGAAGTGATTCCGCATGATTTCTTGTGTGGTATCTAAATTGCTATCTACATTCAACAGCTGGCTAGATACCCCCTTCTCGTTACAGTTTGATCACACATTCACTCAACCTGAAAACGAGCATGTTAGAAACCTTCGCTGACAAGCGGTCATTCGAAACAATGATTTCGATAAATAATATTAGCCGAACGGGATGTACTGATCTATTTTTTTCACAGAGTCCTATTCATATTCAGGGAGTATTTTTTTCATGCTTTTTCATGACCCTATTTTATCTCTTCATTCTGACCAGCATGAAGGTGTTACCACCACAACAAGAGAGCGAACACGAATTCATGGAAAATTCTTGTATCAAGGTGATACCAAACTTTGGATTCGGGGAGTCACATATGGCACCTTTCGGCCAAACATAGCAGGAGACCAATTTCCTTCTGCAGCCATTGTTGCCGAAGATTTCTCACGAATGAGTGCGCACGGATTCAATGCCGTCCGTACATATACGGTTCCTCCACTCTGGCTACTCGAACTTGCCCTCCAGCATGACCTCCTCGTTATGGTCGGACTACCATGGGAACAACACATTACGTTCCTCGACGATCACACCCGAGCCTCATCGATTGAGGAGGGTATTCGACAGAACATTCGAAACTGTGCCGGACATCCTGCCATATTGGGATACGCTGTTGGCAATGAAATCCCTTCTCCTATTGTTCGCTGGCATGGACAACAACGTGTCGAACAGTTTCTCGAACGTCTCTATGGCATTGTCAAAGCTGAAGACCCTGAAGGACTTGTCACCTATGTCAATTACCCTACAACAGAATATCTTCAATTACCGTTTCTCGATTTCGTCTGCTTCAATGTCTACCTCGAATCAGAACAAACCTTAAACCCCTACCTTGCTCGACTACAAAATATTGCCAATGAGCGACCGTTAGTTCTCGCAGAGATCGGCCTCGACAGCATGAGACAAGGAGAAGAGACACAAGCCGAGGTACTTGAATGGCAAATTCGAGCGGTGGGCGCGGCAGGAGGAGCCGGGGCCTTTATCTTTGCATGGACGGATGAGTGGTATCGCGGCGGTTTTGAAATCGAGGACTGGGACTTTGGCCTCACAAACAGATCACGGGACGCCAAACCAGCCCTTGGAGCTGTCAAACAAGCTTTCCAGGAATTCCCAATTTCATCTAGCCCTGCATGGCCTCGCATTTCAGTCGTGGTCTGTAGTTACAACGGATCACGAACCATTCGTGATTGCTTGGAATCGCTCCAACAGCTTGACTATCCGGATTACGAAGTCATCATCGTCAATGACGGATCAACAGACAATACCGAGTCGATCGCGCAAGAATATCCGTTCCGTATTATCAGTACTGCCAACCAAGGGTTGAGTAATGCACGAAATACGGGCCTGGATGCAGCCACCGGCGAAATCATCGCCTACACCGATGATGATGCCTACGCAGACCCGCACTGGCTAACCTACTTAGCACATATGTTCCTCACAACGTCACATGCGGCTGTTGGAGGCCCAAACCTTCCACCGAAAGACGATGGATGGGTTGCAGAATGTGTCGCACATGCACCTGGTGGCCCAATTCATGTCTTACTTAACGATCAATTAGCTGAACATATTCCAGGATGCAACATGGCCTTTCGCAAGCATTGCCTCGCGAGTATTGGCGGGTTTGACCCTCAGTACCGTGCCGCTGGAGATGATGTGGACATTTGTTGGCGGTTGCAAGACAAAGGATGGACCATTGGATTTCATGCGACAGCACAAGTCTGGCATCATCGACGTAATTCCATTCTGACCTATTGGAAACAGCAACGAGGCTATGGACGAGCCGAAGCCATGCTTGAGCAAAAATGGCCACGTAAGTATAACGTCGCCGGTCATGTATCCTGGGAAGGTCGACTATATGGCAAAGGCACCGCACATGCTGGGCTTGGCAAGACCAATCGAGTCTATCAAGGTGTTTGGGGAAATGCCCCCTTTCAATTGATGTATCAAGCTAATCCATCCATGGCATTAACCATTCTCAGTATGCCTGAATGGAATGTCGCCATCGTCGCATTGGCTTGCCTCTCACTCGGTGGGTTCATGTGGTCACCACTCCTCCTTGCCGTCCCTCTCTTTCTTGCCGCGATCGGTACGACGATCTTTCTCGCACTCCGTCGTGCGCGCCAGAGTTCATTTGAAACTCCTCAGACCTCCTATCATCGGCTACGATCACAGTTGGTCACCGCAGGCCTTCATATACTTCAGCCGATTGCACGCCTCACTGGACGTTTTTGTTCTGGACTCACACCGTGGAGAACAAAAGGTACGACGAGATGGATTCTCCCATGCACCCAAATCTTTACTGCCTGGAGTGAAACTTGGGAAAGCCTTCCGACTCGACTTGAACGGCTTGAAGGGACCATGCTTGAGCAACGATTAGCCGTGTACCGCGGGGGAGACTATGACCAATGGGATTTACAGGTCAAGTCCGGCGTGTGGGGGGGAAGTCGGCTTCAAATGGTCATTGAGGAGCATGGAGCACAAAAGCAACTCATTCGATGTCGGACCTGGCCAACATTCTCAAAGGTTGGATTAGCTTTCGCCGCAACGCTAGGCCTACTTGGGTTCTTTGCCCTTGCCGATCAAGCATGGGTAGTTGGAACAATCTTGACAACCAGCTCACTTCTACTAGGATGGCAAGCACAACAAGAATATTCTTCATCCGTATTAGCCGTGCAAAATGGGCTAAAAGCCACAGTCGAACTTGACATGATCAAAGAGACGGTCTCGCAACAACAGGAAACTCTATTTACTGAACCAGCTGCCGTACTAGACTAGTTAATGAATGCTCATGCATTTTCAGTCAGACATGTCCCTTTATGATACCTTCACTCTTCAAGCGATTCACAACAGGCGATGGGCAACACACCCTGGGAACCTGGAAGCTTTCGGTGTGGTTTCTTCGTCTGTGCGGAACCGGAGAAAGCACAAAAATTACCGTGGGCCTACTGGTGCTATTACTGGCATCAGGAGTCGCACTGCTCCAACCTTGGCCGTTAAAATTAGTCGTTGATAGCGTACTGGGAACCCATCCACCAACAACGCTTCTCAATAATCTCACAACGGTCGACTCTCCTCTCACCACGTTTTTCACCAATCCCAAGATTGCACTGCTCTTCCTGCTCTGCGTCGGTATTCTGCTCATTCAAGTACTCATGGGAGGCATGACAGTCATGAGCACGTACATTCTTGTGGCCGTTGGCCTTCGAATGGTATTTCGACTTCGCTGCCGACTCTTCAATCATCTGCAACGACTCTCGCTCGCGTTTCATGACACGACCACTGTTGGAGATTCGCTCTATCGTGTCACATGGGACACCTATTGCGTGCAATCGTGGTTTAACAGTGGCATTATTCCAGCCCTCACAGCCTCATTCACCCTTGTGGGAATTGGGGTCATCATGTTGTCCCTGGATTGGGTGTTAACGTTGGTCGCCCTTGCTATAGGGATTCCTCTGATACTGTTAATTCGGACACTTGACCAGCCGATGACCACACGCTCAATGAAATTTCACGAACGAGAAAGTACCATCAGTTCGCGAGTACAAGAAACGTTAACAGGCATTCGTGCAGTCCAGGCATTCGGACGAGAACAGTTTGAAAGTCAGCGCTTTCAAAACCATGCACACGATAGCCTGATGGCAAACTTACGGCTGACCATCTTACAATCTGGCTCACAAGCCGTCGTCGGACTCCTGCTAGCTCTTGGAACGACGTTAGTCGTCTGGATTGGAGCCTCCCGGGTACTGAGTGGACACTTGACCGTCGGTGACGTGGTGTTACTCGTCTCCTATGTGGCCATGCTCTATAAACCATTAGAAACCTTGGCCTACACAGCGACGACGATACAAAGTGCTGCGGCAAGCGGACGACGAGTACTCGCCCTCCTTGAGGCCACTCCCGATGTGCGTGATGCTCCTGAAGCTGTGGGCATTCCAGCAAGTTCAGCTTATGCCATTTCATTTGAAAATATTTCGTTTCAGTACAACAATGAACGCCCCGTGCTCCGCAACCTATCCCTAGAAATACCTCCAGATCACTGTATGGCGATTGTTGGGCCGTCTGGCGCAGGAAAGACAACCTTAGCCAATCTCTTATTGCGATTCTACGATCCAACCGAAGGCCGAATCTTGTTGAATGGTCATGATATTCGTCACGTGACCGTCCAGTCATTGCGTGATCAAGTGGCCATCGTCCTTCAGGAGCCCGTCTTATTTTGCTCGACCATTCGAGAAAATATTGCGTATGGACTGCCTTCTGCTAGCTTTGAAGACATTCAGTCCGCAGCCGAATCAGCAGGAGCTCATCGCTTTATTTCTGCACTCCCTGGAGGATATGACACAGAAATTGGAGAACGAGGAGTCATGCTATCTGGTGGACAACGTCAACGGATTGCGATGGCACGAGCTTTCCTAAAAGACGCACCCATTCTCATCATGGATGAACCCACGAGCGCATTGGATACCGAGACTGAGCAACAATTGCTACAAGCATTAGATCGTCTGATGAAAGGCCGAACGACGATCATCATTGCCCACCGACTCTCAACAATTCGAAAAGCTCATCGCATTATGGTCTTGCAGGATGGGCAAATCACTGAACAGGGGACTCACCATGAATTACTCCAACAGGGACAAGGATATGCCCGGTTATATCACACCCAATTTGACAATCATCCAATGCCAATAGGGCAGGGATAAGATGTCTGACTCGACCGTCCCAATTGATGACTCATGGTCACATGACCGTCTCCCGCCGAATGTTGACATTGGACTACAGACGATTATTGCCGGCCAGCACTCCTTTAAGCGATTCTACTGCCAACAAGAGAAGGGACTAACCATTGGCGCTCATTGCTCCATGAATCACGTCCAATTCGCTATTGGCCAATCAGGTCGCGTGCAGATCGGCAACTACTGTTACTTCACGAATGCCGTACTCCTCTGCGAACTCGAGCTACGCATAGGCAGTTATGTAATCATCGGCTGGAATACGACGATTACCGATTCAGATTTTCACCCCTTGCCCCCAGCACAACGAATTCTTGATGCTGTTGCCTGCTCACCCATCGGAAAAGGGCAAGCCCGCCCCCTCCTCCAACATGCGCCAGTGATCATCGAAGACGATGTCTGGATTGGACCAAGCGTCACCATTCTGAAAGGCATTACCATTGGGGCTGGAGCCTTTATTGAACCTGGGTCTGTGGTCACCCATGATGTTCCGCCGCAATCGCGAGTCATTGGAAATCCAGCCAGAATTATCGGGACAAACACGTGATGGCCAAATCAGCTCGAACAGTGCCAGAGGATTGGTATCCTGGCACGATTCCTTCTAACGTCAAAATTGATGACACAGCCTACATCGAGACAGCCTATAGCTTTTCTCGTTGCCGTAGTCAGATTCTTCCTGAAGCCGTGACGATAGGGTACGGCACATCAGCATATCTCGGCACAATGTTTGATATCGCACCAACGGGACGAGTCAATGTTGGAAAATATGTCTTACTAAACGGTGTATGGATCATCTGTGACCATGAGGTCATCATCGGTGACTACACCTTATGTTCATGGAATGTGGTGATTATGGATACCTATCAAGCACCCGAATCATCGTCCCAACGGCGCATGATGCTTCAACAAATTTCACAACGATCACCGCGCAATCTTGAGGCAATGAATCCAGGAAAACCCGTCCATATTGGGAACAATGTTTGGTTAGGATTTGAGGTCTGTATTTTACCAGGCGTCCACATTGGCGAGGGAGCGATCGTGGGGGCCAGATCAGTCGTCCAAGACAATGTGGAACCTTATACAATCGTTGCTGGAAACCCTGCACGAAGGATCAAACGACTTGACCCCATTGAGCCAATCACATAAATTTCATGCTGGCCTTATGATAGGAATACGTATCCGATTGTACTAGATATTTTGTCTACTCATCACATGCCCACCTCCAAACCTCGAATCATCGTCACAGGGTTAGTTGGCTTATACCCACTTGGCGGGGTCGCCTATGATTATTTTCAATATTTTCTAGGGTTAGACCGCCTAGGATATGATGTGTATTACCACGAAGATTCCTGGAGTTGGCCCTATAATCCCGTAGAGCGACAAAGTTCTCCAGATGGAACCTACTCAGCAACATTCATCAGTGACTTTATTCAACGTTACGCACCGTGCCTGCGTGAAAAATGGCATTATCTTCATTTACACGAAACCAGTTTTGGCATGAGTCAAACGCGATTTGAGGAAGTCGCGCGTACCGCTGACATCTTTTTCAATATTAGTGGAGCCTGTCAAATTCCGGAATCCCTATCCCCCCATTGCATCAAGGTCTTTCTTGATACAGACCCTGGCTACAATCAAATAATGCTCAAAGAAAAATTCTTATGGTCAAACAATGTCGATCGTTGGTGTGACAGTGTTCATGCCCATGATCAATTCTTTACATACGCAGAAAATATCCATGGATCTGACTGTCGTATCCCCAAGCTCAATATCCAATGGAAAACGACTCGGACATTCATCAATCGAGATTTATGGCCACCCTCAACACCTGCGTCAACTCATTTGAATGCCCCATGGACAACCGTCATGACGTGGAATGGATTCAAAGGAAAACTTCTGTATGATGGAGTCGAATATAAGAGTAAAGATGGAGAGTTTGAAAAGATTATCACGCTACCGGAAGACTCTTCTGCCGCGTTTAAAATTGCAGTTGGGGGAGAGGCTCCAACAAAACAGTTAACAGCCTATGGTTGGGAAATTGTCGATGCACCACAACAAACATTAACCACCCAGTGCTATCAAGAGTTCATTACGCAGTCAAAGGGAGAATTTTCAATTGCCAAGCATGTCTATGTGGCGCTTCGAAGCGGGTGGTTCAGTAGCCGTAGTGCCTGTTATCTGGCAACTGGTCGTCCGGTCGTTGTTCAAGATACTGGATTCTCAACAATGCTTCCTATTGGCGAAGGACTGCTGACTTTTCAGACACGAGAAGAAGCCATTGACGCAATCAATACTGTCGAAAGAGATTACGAACATCATTGTAAGGTGGCCCGCGCCATAGCAGAAGAGCTGTTCGATTCAGATATCGTGCTTCAACAATTTATCTCAGATGTCGGTGCATGACGGCTTACAAGATAAAGGAAATTCATGAAGACCCTTCTACCTGAACAAGTTAAAGAATTGTGGCAACGTCAAGAACAACAGAATTTGTGCGCAGATGACTGCTACGCTGAGCAAGAACGCTTAATCGATCGATATCGCAAAATATGGAAACAGTCACAATGTTTGGCCAACCATCAAGACCTTGAGACCAGCATTCTTTTCGAACTCGGGCAATATATGACCTGCAAAGACCAAACCGAAGTTCGAAACCGTTGCCAACAAGCCGTCTCCACCCTCAAGGCCGAATGGCAACAGAAAGTCCCTAACGTGAGCCGACAGTCTGTCGAACAATTTTATAACGAGAGTCACGATGCCATTTACGAATTGATGTGGTGGCATTCCCTGGCAGAAGATTCTTCGCCTCTCGCCTATGTCACGGCGTTAGAGTTTGCCCAACATCATAACTGTCAAAACTATTTAGACTTTGGGGCAGGCGTGGGTTCTGGGGGAATATTATTCTCTCACGATGGCCGACAGTCCACGTTGGCAGATATCAGCTCACCATTACAGCAGTTTGCTCACTGGCGGTTTGAGAAGAGAAATCTTTCGGCCCATTTCATCGACCTCAAATTCCATTCACTTCCATCTCAGGCCTATGACTTCATTACGGCCATGGACGTCTTTGAGCACTTGGTCGATCCAATAGAAGCCATCGACCAGCTTTCACATGCATTAAAACCAGGGGGGTTTTTCTTTGCCCGTTTGGCCTCTGAAGTTGACGAAGATCGTCCACAACATATCATTCAGGACTTCAGCCCAACATTCAAGCACTTACAGAAACGGGGATTTGTTCAGGTCTGGCAAGATGATTGGCTGTGGGGCCATGTCGTATTCCAAAAATCGTAAAACGTGAGGTATGCTCTAACTGAAAATTAATGTAGACTGCTAAACCAGTGCCTTGTTTCGCCCCATTCCATCATGGAACATTTTCACGTACTGCGGATCTTGGCGGTTCTTATATGGATCGTCAGCTTCTCTCTTCAGCCCTCGGCTGGGTATGCATTCAAGCAAAACAAGCCATGCCCACCATTTGACTGGGAACACCTTCCTGCCAATCAATGGGTCCAGGTCACGACCTGCAACCAATCGGCCCCAAAAGTCTTTCACGGTGCTTCCGCGCTTGCATCAGAAAAGCGAACAGTCTTTTTCTTCGGAGCAGATACACACGAGAAAGAGTACGACAACAGCGTCTACCGTCTGAATCTCACAAACCTACGTTGGAGTAAAGATTATCATGCAGACTCTTTAGACAACTATCGAGTAACACCTCAAGGCTACCCAGTCACATCAACGAATCGCCCTTGGGCAATGCATACCTTTGATGGGTGGGATTATGATCCAATTCACAATCTGCTCGTCCTCGTTGGAACTCCGAAGCATGCGGCACGCCCCATTCAACGACTCAAAAACAAAAAAACTTTCAAAGACCCCATACAACCGACCACCTGGCACTATGCCCCCGAAACACAAACTTGGAAATTAATTTCGACACCGACTCCAAATCTTTTTGCCGGAGGCTTGGTATGGGACCAGAAGAGAAAGCAGTTCATTGGACACGATGGACAACATACCTATCACTATGCCCCTCAAGACGAAACATGGAGGACATACCTGTCTTCATCTGTCGCGGGGTACCACCTCCGACTCGTCTACGACACTTTGACTCATAGTATCTTGTCATTGGGAAATAATAAGAATAGTCACGAACTATGGAGTTACACTGCCCCATCGAGTCAATGGAGAAAAATCAACGTCCCGCACCCACCGCTGCCTGCCAATGGAGCCGCCATAGCCTACAATAGCCGCCATCACGTCCTGGTATATATTGCCAATCACTCGCCCACACCCTACAGCAATCCATCAGGAAAAAGTGTGACCTTCATCTATAGCCACCAACATCATTGGGTTCGATTACCCATTAAAAGTCCTCCACTGTTCGGAATGAATTATCTGACGCAATATGATCCCGTTTCCGATGTGGTCTTACATTTTGAAAAAACTGGCACCTCTCATAAACATATGGCTCTCTGGGTGTTTCGATACCGACCGTAAGTTTCTCACTCAAATAGCCATCTCTCGCCTTACATTTCAATCAAGGCGCACCAATCAACACCTCGCTGTGTATTGACACTTTCATTGTTTCTTCAGCGCTTTTCCCAATCAATTGCGACCCTTGTTTTGACATATTGGGCAACCCCTCGCCCCTGTCTCAGTCTCTCAAGCAATCCTTCCTTAAGGGCACCTCAAAAACCAGTATTTTTTTATGAGTGCAAGGAAGCCACGCGCGCAAAACCGCAGTGTATGGGCCTTGGGTACGATCATGGGACGACCCTCAATAAACTGATGAACCCTCCATTGTGTGAGGGAAGCACGCTCTTGGTATTTTGATCGCAGGTAGCCAAGACATGAGGGTTTAAGCACGAGGCTGACGCCGCAATCACAGAAAAGAACGTTTTGTAGAGATGCTCTTCAGTGACTGAATGGTTCCCTTTGTTTTCTCAACACACGAGCTTATACCCTATAAACCTCATTCTGAATTCACCCACTTGCTTTACCCGTCATAGTTATGAAAGGATTTCATAAAGCTGCATTCCCCTTTTGAGCTGTAGGGTCTTCAAGGCCTTCAGAGAGATATCTCTAGAAAGACAGCTGCAATCATGTTCCACACCATTCTCTCTATCACAATCATCACTGGCTTGGTATTTATCTCCTCAGTGGGTGCCAACTCCATGGACACCGAGATAAGTCATATTGAACATGTCACGACAACGCAAGCTCCGGTGCTAGGGAAGGACCTCTCAATCGTCAACATATCAGCCTCTCGCTTGCAGACAGATCCACTCAAAGGGTTTACGCCCCAAGCTGTATCAATGAACACATCGACAGGATTATTCCGCAACTTGCTATCGTCACTCACCTATGAAATACGATTTACATCCCTAGGTCGCGTGTACACCGCCATCCCACAAGCACTCACGAGCCACCACCCTACCCTTTTTTCTTCTCGATTGCTTCCTCACCCAGAAAAAATTCAATCCACAGCCGTACCCGAGAACCAACAATTACGTGATCTTCCCAAAACTTCTCCAACCCCTCAAATACAGGATACACCCACGTTTGGACCAATATTTTGGGTCAGTCTGTGTCTGTTACTCTCTGGAACCTTAATGTATTTCCGAAGACGATCGATCAGAAATATTTTCTCCATTTAACAATCACCATGGCCAATGATAGCAAATCCAAATACGTTCCAGTCGCGCAAATCCTTGGATACGGTCGCTTAGCAACACCCCTCACTGACAAACCATCTACATGTGTGATTTTTCATATGGTGGGATGAGATCTCTCTAAGGATTCACATGGTCACGCCGCCAGGATCATCAAGAACCATTCTTCCCATTTCTCCGCTGTTTCCACGAGCTGAAATTCCATTCGTAAGTCTCTGGCACAAAAATTGATTTACAATACCTCTAGAAACTTTTTGACGCATGCTAGAAAAAACCCTTATTATTTCAATCTATTTCTTCGTCTCACTCAATCTCCCTGCCAACGTTCTTGACAAACATTGAAAATCGATGCTACCTCCTTTGAATGGTTCCAACCCTTGAAAAGCCAAGTAAGGCCGATACTCCAAAGTCTGTCTCAACATGGACCGGCGAAGCGCGTGAGCATGCGGTTCAACGGATGTTTACCGCCATCGCAGGGTTCTACGATCTCAATAACTCACTCCTGAGCTTTGGTCTGCACCATCATTGGAAAAAACGAGCCATGCAGTATGTGGCCAGCGTCCAAGGCGGACGAGCGTTAGACCTTGGAGCCGGGACTGGAGATTTAGCCATTCTACTCGATCAGCATGGTGGACAAACGGGGCAAGTCGTGGCAGCCGATCTCAATGAGGCGATGTTACGGGTCGGACTCGGCAAAATCCAAGAAAAAGGGTTAGGGGACCGAATTTCCTGCTTCCAAATGAACGCAGAACATCTGACCTTTCAAGATAATACCTTCGATACTGTCACGGCAGGATTTTGTATTCGTAATGTTGGCAACCGGTCTCAAGCCTTCACCGAAATCCGACGAGTACTTAAACCAGGTGGCCGATTTGTCTGTCTCGAGTTCTCACAACCGACCACGGCAGTCCTTCGCGCCCTCTATGACTTTTACTCATTTAAGCTTCTCCCCTGGGTAGGCACGGTAGTCGCTCGTGATGGAACCGGCGTGTATGAGTATCTTCCAGCATCTATACGTACATTCCCCGATCAAGAACGCCTCCGGGAACTATTACTGAAGGCTGGCTTTCAACAGGTTGACTACCACAATCTGAGCGGCGGCATTGTCGCCATTCATATCGCAGTCAAATAATACCCATGGATTCAGTTCTTTACGTCTTTCTCCCATGTAAGAAAGTCTACCCCACGGGCATCACGTACCTGGCAGACTTTATCCATCGCCGCCGCCCCGATGTGCGACAGCACATACTTGATTTGTCCTTATACCCCTTGAAGTCACGGCAACAAGCCTTACAAGACGTGACCACCTCGTTTCAACCAGAACTCGTCTGTTTCTCCTGGCGTGATATTCAAATTTTTTCACCCCATGAAGGCGATGCCTCGCTGGAACATGCCTTTAATTTTTACTATTCCAGCAATCCATTCAAACGGGTTCTCGCCTCATTTCAAGGCCTACAAAACCTTTATCGCTATTACATGGATATTCGAAGTAATTTGGCCTATCCATGGCTCATCCACAAGAAATTTCCCTCAGCCCGCATGATGATCGGTGGTGGTGCGTTTACAGCGTTTGCTGATCAACTGATTGAAAAACTCCCCGAAGGCATCATTGGCATCCTCGGCGAAGGCGAAGATGCCATCTTAAAAGTCTTAAACGATGAGTCTTTGAGCGAAGAGCGGTTTATCTTTAAAAAAAATGGCGCAGTCAACAAAGGCACAAAAAATACACCGGCACTGCTTGATTCGTTAACCGTCGATATTCCCTATCTCACATCAATTTTTCCGCAATACAAAGAATATATTGGTGAATCAATTGGCGTGCAGAGCAAACGCGGCTGTCCATACGATTGCGCCTTTTGCCTGTATCCCTACATCGAAGGCAAACGTGTCCGCTATCGACCAGCCGAAAATGTGGTGAAAGATATTGCCCAATACTACCACCAGTGGGGAGCTCGCCGATTTTGGTTCACCGATGCACAATTTATCACCGGAAAAGATGCCTACCCTCAATGTAAGGAAATTCTGGAACGGATTATTGAACAAAAGTTAGACATTGAATGGTCAGGCTATGTCCGTACCTCGCTCATCAATGCCGAGCTTGCCACACTCATGGTGAAATCAGGCGTTGGGGACTTAGAAGTAGCGATTACCGCAGGCTCTCAAAAAGTGCTCAACAGCTTACACATGGGCTTCAAGTTGGAACACCTCTATGACGGATGTCGGCACCTGAAAGAAGCTGGATTTAAAGGAAGGGTGATCCTCAACTATTCGTTGAACTCACCTGAGGAAACCGAGGAAACACTGCTCCAAAGTATTGAGTCGTACAAAACCGTCGCCGCGATCCTTGGCGAAGACCGTGTCTTTCCACTCATGTTTTTCTTAGGAGTGCAACCCAACACTGACCTGGAAGAACGGTTACTGTCCGATGGATACCTCTCCGCCGGCTACAACCCCTTAAGTCTCACACCATGGAACATTAAAAAGCTCCTCTACAACCCTGCACCATTAAATAAACTCATTGCCAAAGCCTGTCTTGCTGCGTGGAGTCGCAAACATGGCTCCCGCGACCCACGGGCCTGGTCAGGCAGCTTGAGCCAAAGTGCCACCCAAGAACAGGGTCATACCTATGCCGACTCAAGTCTATCCAAAGGCTTTGAAACGAACTCTGGCCGCGATGCATTACTCACACTCGAAGAAATCCTACTCACTCGAAAGTCGAAAAACTCAGAACACAGTACGCCTGCCCCAACATCGAATCATTCGGCCTAATACTTTGCCACACTATTTATACGGAAACTATTTGTCCTGGCTCTTCTTGTTTGACTGGATATAATGCAGTAAATTTGAAGAATACCCCGATATCAAAACTTGAGACTAAACATCATCACTGTTGCGTTCTCAACTTAAAATCCTTATCGTATCGCCTTTTTGTTTCCCCCCCAAATTATAGACTCAGAATTTAACGCTTTCTATGCCCCAACCACTAAGCCCCTGGACATCTCTGTTGCGACCCTGGCAAGAGGAAGCCTTCCAATCTATCTCTTCTCATTCCACCGAAAACTTTTTAGCCGTCGCCACTCCAGGGGCTGGAAAAACCCGATTAGCCTTGCGCGTGGCACATGACGGACTCACGAGTGGACGAGCGGATCGAATTGTAGTCGTCTGTCCCACCACACATTTGCGTGGACAATGGGCCAAGGCTGCACATCTTGAAGGACTCCATCTTGACCCAACATCATCCAGCCAACAAGATCGAGAGGCCAAAGACTTTCACGGATTGGCTACCACCTATCAACAAGTCTGTCTTGAACCTCAACGCTATCGCGCGCAATCCCTCAAAACCAAGACATTGGTGATTTTTGACGAAATCCATCATGCCGGAGAAGGCAAAGAATGGGGTGACGCCCTACAAGTCGCGTTTGGTTCGGCCATTCAACGGCTCCTCCTCTCTGGCACTCCGTTTCGCACTGACGATAGCCCAATCCCCTATGTCCGTTATGACCAAGATCGCCGTAGTATTGCCAACTTTCAATATGGCTATCCAGAAGCCCTTCGGGATCACGTCTGTCGACCAGTGATTTTCCCTTCTTATGAAGGTGAATTGGCCTGGATTTCAAAAGGGGAAACCGTCGAGGCGACGTTTAAGGATGGAATTAAAAAGCCCTGGCGTCGAGAACGCTTGCGGGCAGCCTTGCTCCAGGAAAGTTGGCTTGGCGAAGTTATTCATGATGCGAATGAGCGGCTGACTTCTGTCCGCACAGCGGGTCATGAAAAAGCCGGCGGGCTCATTGTGGCCATGACTCAAAGCCATGCTCGGAATATCGCGACGCTCGTCCAGCGCATCACGGGAGAACGAGCCCAGGTGGCGGTCTCAGATGATCCAACTGCCAATCGAACGATTCAGCGATTTGCTCAAGGACGGCAACGATGGCTGGTCGCGGTCAATATGGTCAGTGAAGGGGTGGATATTCCTCGGTTAAGGGTTGGCGTGTACGCCACGAATGTCCTAACTGAAATGTACTTTCGCCAAGTCGTCGGTCGCTTCGTGCGAGTGAATGAAGACGGGGGACGGGATGGAAAATCTTATCTGTATATTTCTCAAGATCCAACGATTGTGAGTTTTGCCAAGCAGATCACCCAAGAACGAAGCCATGCGCTCAAGGAGCAATCTGGGTTGTTCGATAGACCTCTTCCTCCAACCACCAGGCAAGCCAGTCAGGATGATGACTTTGCTCCCTTGGAAGGTATTGCCCATGAGGATGAATGGATTGGAGGAACATTTTTTCTGACTCATCCTGAAGTCTCTGAATCTCAGCAAGAATTTTTTCGGACAAGTTTGCCAACCTCAGATGTTGTTCAACCTGAAAAAACCGATGTCCCCGAGCCACCCCCAGAACCGCCCCCAAAACCAGAACTCAGCCGATTCGAGCAAAAAGCTCAACTTCGCGATCAACATAAGCAACTCGTGTCACAGTTAACAAGGCAAGAACGGCTGGACCATTGGCAGGTCAATACGGCATTGAAGGACGCCACGGGAACAGCCATTAATCAAGCGACCGTGGCGCAACTACAAAAACGGCTAAAACTATTGGAACGCTGGGTGGAGCATGGGTTTAAGAAAGGAAAGGCAAAACGCTAGACCTGCGTGTTGTACTAAAGTACCTATTGTGACGATCCTATTCTGTAATCGTGAAAGTCATCGTCCCAATGATGTTAATGGCATGTAAGGCCTGACCTGGACTACCGTAGTAAATATCCACCAAATAGTTTCCAGTCTTCCAGATATCTTCTGGAGGAGTAATAATGAAGTAGGCATATCGCTGATTCATCTCCAATTCCACCACATCCTTACCTAGCATCTCACTCTCGACTTTCTTTCCATCCACGATAGGATGCCAGGCAGCAGCAAATTGGCCAGGGGCATCAAGCGGCTGTCCTTCAAATACAATATAGATTTCAGGTGTATCAGTAGGAAACGTCGACACACCAGGATCGACGGGTTCGACCGTTGCATCATCAGTCAACCATCCCGCTCGTCCGTGCGAAGCCCAAGGTGTATCATAACCTCGAGCCATCGCAATCCAAGTAAATACTCCCTGAGGCTGCTTCCAATTCACCTGATCCAAGGCAATATCAGTCGGTTCCTCAATTAATACCTTCGGTGATTGTGCTGTTCCAAACGGATCTCCAGCAACGGCCACGTCAAGAAACGCGATGAGCACGAAGCTCACGGCCATCATGGCTTGGCTCACTGACAGGTTGAGAGGGTGAAGTATTCGATTTCGATTCAAGATATTCATCACACACCTTCCTGTTGACCCGGCAGAAGGTAAAGGCGACCGCACTTCTACTTCTATAGCCGATTCAATTAACTCTCATACCCTTGAAGCGTTTGATACCGCGTTGAATGTCCGTATTAAACTGGAATTTATTTGGATTTCCTATAGTCTACTTCACCATGAAAATGCTGCGCAATGTACAACCATCGCCTCCGACCGATTATCTTCATTAGAATTCTTCCGTCTTCCATGTTCTACGGCAAGTTCCCATCTCATGGCCTTTACGGCGTGGGTGCCGCCACACGGGCTTTCTCGACTCCTTGACGTCGTTCTTCCAGCACCCCATTGGCGATGTCCTTTATATGTTGTTCTAAAATGAGTCGTAAGTGACTCCCAACTCGGTAATCTGCCGGTGCCATAAAGTGGACGCGTTCCGCATGGTGGGCCAATTGGTAGCATTTTTCAAATGAACGACGGGAATGATCCTCGGCATTATACACCGCGATAGCAAACCCACCGTTTTTCTTCATGAGGGTAAAACAGGGAACATCTGTCGGTCCATCACCAACATAAATCATATGGCGAAACGGGACACGCCGCATTTCCTCTGGCATATGGTCGTTCACGTCCTGATCCATATTGAGTAGGCCCTTATTGACTCGAAAAAGAAATTGTGTTTTTTGGGTGTGACTAATCGTTCGCTTCGGAAAACTGATGTGGCCATCATCTTCATCAAACTCACATCCAAAAATCCCTTTCACATGCTGGGCAATACGAGAGCCATCAAGGATAGCCTTCAAACCCGAACTCACGACATAATGCTCTAATCGTATTCCCTGCTCCTCATATTCTTGCGGACTAAACAACGCATTCAATTCTTCAAAGCAGTCTGGTACTCCTGGGAAAAATGTCAGATCAGCCCCCATCTTCTCAAGATCCTTATTCGAAAGGGCTCGAATAGCATCATGCTCGAGCAAACGTTTCATATAGGCCAACTCTTGATCATAGCCTTTCGCCTCGATCAACGCGGTACAACTTGGCCAGAATTCTTTGGGGTCGATGCCGGCATGCCGAAGGATGGTGTGATCCTGCATATAATGCGGGCTAAGCGTATGATCAAAATCGTAAACAATGGCAATGATATTATGCGGATGATTCATAGCAACAAAACCAACATCCTTTCTAAGCCGTATCCTTAGACACGATTATTCCTCATGAGTCTGTTGAAAAAATCCGCCAGCGGCGTTCTCTGCTTTTTATCGTAGGGGTGCCATAATATTCTCTGCAAAAAGTTCGCGTTGGGTCAGCTACGTGATACGGTGCCACGTATCTCAGTTTCACAAAAATCCGAGAGTCACAAACCGTGCGTACGCTCCGCGCCTGCATATGGCTATAGCCTTGCACTCCACAATTGTGAGAGTTGAGCATGTTCGAACAACGTGAACCAGAATCTGCTAAATCTGGTGGCAACACTTTTTTGAACCGACCCGAGGCCGTTTCAGTTCAACGTGCTCCTGAGCTTGGTTACTATATGGAGACTATAATTATTTAACATTCCCCTAATAGCTGAGAGCACCAGATGCGCTCCCGCGCCTCTGTCGCCGCGACCTCACCGACAGAGTAACGACATGTGTCCAAGCCGACAATGCATAATAGAACATATTCTATAGAAAATATGGACACAGGGGCATCACACTTTCTCCCCTTAAAGACAGAATAGGAGTGTAAGTGGGGCAAGAGATCGTGTCAACGAATCGGAACGCAGGGAACAAGCATACCGCTTGTGGGGAACATGGACCTGTGAGAAGGTGACAAGCGAGGTCAGACTTCAGAATAACGTAAGCGGGTGCCCAGTTGAACAGAAAGGAGAATTTCCTGTGGACTCAAAGAATGGGGAAATAATGTTCCAGAAACTTGAGCGCGATTGATACTCGCTCCTCTAAGCTGACAGTCTGAGAGATCAAGCCCACGCAAGTCGGCTTGACGAAAATATGATCCGCTTAAATCGAGTCCTTGTGCCTCCAATCCACGAAGATCAACGTTTCTAAAATCACAATTTGTCAGATCTACGGTCTCACCTAACAAACGTCGATCATTAAAGTCTTTGACCTTACCTTCGCGTAACAATTGATACATTGGATCATTTGATATCCTCGGTGTCATGGCTTCTGTCTCCTCTACTGGGTGAAGTGAGATGATAATAGTCTTCTTTATCGGTTAATCAGACGAAGAAATAAAGGGACGAATGTAGCCATGTTGAGCAAAAAGCATTAGCACAACCAAAAAGTGAATCCTACAGAAAACTCGAATGTTCGAAGAAGCGTGGACTACACTGACTTCACTTTTACGCATGACACCTGCAAATCAGTCCAAACACAACACTTAAGGTCTCTATTTCAATGACCGATACGTGTATGATTCTATAGTACAATAGCGACCACAGCCTACCCATCACTGGTGGACAGAAGTAGCAGAGATCTGCCTCACCGAGTGCTCACTAGTGATGACACATGCAATACTCCATTTACTCTGACATTTCTCGTACAATTTTAAAGTTCTGGGGCCGCTTTCATGTGAGGGAAAAAGAGCGTCAACAATTCTTTGAGGCCTTCCAACAAGCCCAATCAAAGAACAAGCAGGAAATTATTATTGACCTACGAGAAGTGACCTTTATCGACAGCTCTGCAATCGGCCTGTTGATGGTCGCGCATACCCGTTGTCAAACTACCGCTGTGGCTTTAAAACTGTGCATTTCTGAAGGTAATGTGAAGCTCACCCTTGACTACCTAGATATTCCAACCCTTATTCCTGTTCTCACAGAGATAGGCTGCATGAGGTGGGTAAATTAGAAGTAGAGAGAAGAGTATGACCGCCCTCAAACGCACTCCCCAAAAAATTAGGCATCTTTAAAAACCAAATTTTTTCAGTGAGGACACGCAACGCCACAATGTATAAGCGCATACAGAAGGATCTGAGCACGAGGGTGAAGCGGCAATCAAGGGAAAGGACGGGTATGAGAGTATCCCTTTAGGAATCAGGAACGGTTTTCTTCAACAGATCCTGTAACTTCTGGCGCAGTCCCCCTAGTTCTTTGGATCGAAAACTCCCTTTGGTTTTCTGGAGAACTTGAATCGTTTCGAAAATAGCTTCCCGTAATTGAAGATAATCTGAAACAATTGCCTGAGAATGAACCTCGGACTGAGATTGTAACGGGGTCTCTTCGGCCTTTACGTGTCCCACAACTTCCTGAAGCTGAGCTTGAAGAGCAGCTAGGTCTTGTGACCCGGTAACCGCCTCACTTGATTCTGTCGCACCTAAATTATCCAGGTTTTGAATCGCATGCTCAGCATTCTCTAATTGCTTCAATCGTTGCGGATTCAAGCTATTCATTGAACGAGCCATTTGCATTTGCTGCTTAAACTGAATACCTTTATGGACACATTCAAGTAGATGCGGATATTCCACTGGTTTCACGATATATTCAAGGACGTTGAGACGGACTGAATCAACGGCAGAAGCAATAGAAGGATATCCGGTCACCACGATCACGGGAAGAAACTTTGAACGCGACTTTATTTCTTGAACCATTTCCATCACACGGTTCCCCGGCATCTTCAGGTCGGTAATAAGAAGGTCATAATTATTCCCATTTAATGCCAAGGCAAGCTCTTGAGCGTCCCCTACTGTGTGGCACTCAAACCCTTCAGCCTGCAGAAGCGTCTGAGTCGCCTTCGCAAATGTTTCTTCATCGTCTGCTAAAAGAACAGTGCCTTTGAGTTGCATAAATGTGTCTCCTTTTTTACCTAGCGTACCGAGAGCCTCACCGTAAAGAGACTCCCACAAGACCCATTTGAAGTGAAATTTAACATACCACCCATCATCTCTATCAAGCTTCGAGAAACCGACAACCCCAAACCTAGACCATGTCCCTCTTCTGTGCCTTTGGTCGTAAAAAATGGGTCAAAGACGTATTTGGCTATATCAGGGGAAATTCCAGACCCCTGATCTGCGATAGAAATAGAGACGGCATCTTCCTGTGCCGTGATAGTGACCTCTACCTGCCGTCCTGGGGTAGATGCATCCAACGCATTTTGAATCAAGTTACAAAGAACCTGGACGAGTTCAGACGATAAACATTCGACCAATATTGGATGCGTGGGTAATGAGGACTGTAAATGCACCTGAGATTTCTGTGCCCCTACCTGCATGATATCCACTGCCGATTCTACAATAGAAACAATATTTTGTTGTACCATTATTGACTGCTGAGGACGGTACAAGTCATACAGCTGTCGCACAATTCTCGCCATTCGGTTAACGCATTCATCTATTTTCCCCACATACTCAAAATGCGGGTGCGTGGGATCAACCGCCTGTTTCACTAAGAGCATCGCTTGACTAATGGAAGCCAGAGGGTTGTTGATCTCATGCGCCACCCCAGCTGCCACCTGCGCGAGTGCGGCAAGTTTATCAACTTGCATACGTCGCTGTTCAAGCTCTTGAATTCGCATACTGCGTCGTTTAACTTCTTGTTCCAACTCATCATTCTGATCTCGCAGTGCCCCCTGAACCATCCGTAACTGTTCCTCAGCCCGTTTGCGATTCGTAATATCGCGATTCGCTCCAATGGTCGCAATGACTGATCCATCCGCCCCATACAAGGGGACCACAACCGTCTCCACCACACCGTGAGATCCATCCTTCCGAATAATGTTAATTTCTCCTCGCCAGATCTTGTCTCTCAGAAGTACGGCAAGTATCTCCGCTGTCAGAACCGCCGACTCTTCTGGACGATGCAAGATTGCGGGGCTCTTGCCAAGCACTTCACTCTTCTCATAGCCAAACGCCTTCTCCGCTCCAGGATTCCAATCAATGATCCGTCCATTGAGATCGGTCAGAATAACCCCATCGGAAATGGTTTCGAACACCAAGGCCTGCTGTTCAAGAGTTTGCTCAACTTTCTTGCGATGCGTAATGTCTTCGATCATCGCCATGATATATTCAACGGACCCAGTATCATCCCGAACGGCATTGACATACATGTCCGTATATACGATTTCTCCATTCTTCTGAATAAATCGTTTCTCTATCGAATAGGATACAATTTTCCCTGAACGCAATTGTAAAAACTTTTCTTCGTCAGCAACAAGATCGTCAGAATGGGTTAACTTGACCCAGGTCATCTCTGTCAATTCTTGGCGACTATACCCAAGAATTTCGCACAGACGCTCGTTCACCTCTACCCACTTTTGATCCACCGAAGTCATAGCCATCCCCACCAATCCAGATTCAAAATATCTTTCGAACCGATCTTCACTTTTTAGGAGTGCTTTTTCGGTTTCCTGACGGCTAGCTTCCACTTGTGAGTTATGAATCGTGAGTGCGACTAACTCCGTCACCTCGGCCAGTGTATTCCTCTCGAATTCTGTCCAATCGTGCGGTTCCGATGCATCCATACATAACAAGCCTTGAAGCTCTCCTAAATGGACCAACGGAATAACGCAGATGGCTCTTGTTTGAACAGACAACATCAAATCCTTCACAGGTTCGACTATCGGATTTTTTGTGATATCAGAAATAAGCACTGCCTGGTGAATACGCAGCTTTGCTAAATAGTCCGGAGATCCATTCAGAGCGACCTTGACACCTTTGAGAGCAGACATTCCGTTGGGTTCAATCGCATATAGAACTTCCATATCTCCATTTGAGGTGATGGTCGAATAGGAAATCCGATATGCAGGAAAGATCACGCTGAGATCAGTGAGGGTCTGATTGATGATCGCCTCGGTGGTCATGCCAGCATTAATATGTGACAAAATACCATTCATTAGTTGTAACCGCCGCTGCTTATCTGCAAGCTCCTTTTCTCTATTTTTTCTTTCTGAAATATTTTGTACCATTCCACGACGTTCAACTACCCGTCCATCTTGATCATAAATCAGCCGCACGGTGACACTCACCCAAATAATAGTCCCATCTTTTCTAGCCATTTGGAGTTCTTCTCCAACCAACTCCACTCCCTTTGACTCCTGTTGTTTTAGACGCATCTTCTTTTCTAGACCATGCACAGTTGGGGCATAGAGGTCCAAAACCGATTTCCCAATAAGTTCCTCTTTCGAATAGCCGAGAAGTGTGACCGCAGATGTATTCACCATATGCAGCACACCACCCGGTTCTGCAGAAAGATAGGCCAAGGGAGCTGACTCAAATAGGTCGCGGTATCGAGCCTCACTTACCAGTACTTCATCTTGAGCCTGTTTTCGATCTGTGACATCTCGAGCGACGACGATAACACCCTCAATGACTGAAGCCTCGGTTTGCAGAGGGAAATAGGAGACTGACAAATATCGCTTTCCAAGATTGGGAAACATAAACCAAGACTCATACCTCTCTTCGTTTCCTCCTACGCATCGGTCCAATCTTGGCCTTTGAATTTTGTCAAATACGTCTTTTCCAAAGAGGTCTTGCGCCAGCAAGCCCACGATCTCATCTTGATTGATTCCAAACGCTTTTGCATAGGCAGGATTGACCCGTTGATAACGATAATCGAGATCTACCACCGAAATAAAATCCGGTGAACTATCAAACACACGTCTGGTCAACAGGAGATCTGATGTCACCATTATTGTCGACTCCCCGCTCTAACCAAGCGAGCAATCAACAGCATAATGTGGTCATGATCTTCCCCTACGCTGGAAGGTATAAGGAAAAGATTGAAACGGAAATGGGGTAGGTTATTGCTTGAAATAGATTCCACTATTATTCATAGAGGTTCTTACTCGACGCAATGAAACGGTTCATTATGGCTTTCATTCTTACGAAAGTCTAGCCTACGCACTCCCTACAAAATTGTGGAATACCAAGACGTCAGAACCTATCGGTGTTGTGGGCTCTATATCGCGCTTACTGTCGGCAGGATGCAAATGATAGGAACGGCAATGCTACATGGACTGAAGAGTCTGTCGTAATTCATGCAACCGATTGCCAAAAAGATCTAAATGCGAAACTCGACGAACGGATTCATTTTTATAACTCCACAGACGATGAAAGATTGTCTTCATCTCTTTTTTTATGGTCACAGCCTTATCATAGGCCGGGGTGTTGACCTGTGCGTCAGTGGCTTCACACAACGAATGACGTAAGGCATGAAACTGATCATGAAGCCTCGTCAGCCCTGGTGATTCTCCAGATTCAGTTTTTGCTTGCTGAAGACTGGCCTCCATCATCCCAATTAACGTTAGCCCGGTATCAATGCCCGTTTCACCTTTAGCTTGACTGAGGAACTCATCGGCTTGGGAATGCATCATATGATTGCATCCCGAGATGAGGAGAATAACTCCTAATAGCACTCCAAATTGTATCACACGATTCATCAACGTCCTCACTACTGTTAGAAAATGGCTTTGACGAGTTCTTGAATACTTCGCTGCATATCCTGGTCATCGGTGATTGGTCGAGTGACTGCCGCCTCACAAGCTCGCTCAGGAGCGACGCCCTGTCGAATTAAGGCACCAGCATAAATTAAGAGTCGTGTGCTAACTCCCTCTTCCAAACCATGACTTCGCAAATTTCTAACTTTTTCGCCAAGCTTGACGAGGCTCATTGCGATATCCTTACTCACTTTCGCCTCATGCTGAACAATCCGTACTTCGATCTCTTTAGGTGGATGAGAAAATTCAATCCCCACAAACCGCTGCTTGGTACTTTGCTTTAACTCCTTTAAGACACTTTGATACCCAGGGTTGTATGAGATAACCAACATAAAGTCATCCACCGCTTCAAGCACTTGGCCTTTCTTTTCAAGTGGAAGAAACCTGCGATCATCGCTAAGAGGATGAATAATGACCGTGGTATCTTTTCGTGCCTCAACGATTTCATCCAAGTACACGATGGCTCCATGCTTTACGCCTAAGGTTAAAGGGCCATCGACCCAAACCGTTTCTTCACCTTTGAGCAAATAGCGACCGACAAGATCCGAGGCGGTTAAATCTTCATGACAGGCCACCGTGATCAACGGGCGACCCAACTCATAGGCCATATGCTGCACAAAACGTGTTTTGCCACAGCCTGTTGGGCCTTTCAGCATGACTGGTATTTTACTCTCGGCGGCAATTTTTAACAGGCCTTTTTCACCACTTACCTCCTCATAGAACGGCTCTTGCGTAACTCGATACTGCTCAATTCCTTGTTCTTGACCCTTCATATCATCTTCATCCCATCATTAAATACATAATGTCGAACTCAGCCACCGTATTATACTGAGGGTATCAGAACGAGAACAAGCATCGGGAACGGTGCCCAGAGGCCATTCACCGTGACACAAGACATTTCCCTACTCTAGGCATTTACGCGGTCGGCCACACAGAAAGTCGCTTGTCTCATTTAAAGACACCATGTTACGATTCATAAACTATACGACACAATTGATCGAACCTAACGTTCGCTTCCTTTTATAGTGCTTGACTCTGTGTAAGCATCTTACTCAACGATGATATATCCCCTCACACGCAGACTGAACATGCTGAGGGAATCCATCGCTTGAAGTCTACTCAAACTCTAACCCAGGACCCTATGATACCAACGGGAGCAGTTTCTCCAGATTTCCCAATCTCCAGTACAGCTGTTGCTGGCCATGAGACGGACCGTTACAAAACTGTCCGACATGCCTTGCGCAACGATGGACTCTTTCAAGAACATGAGCCGAACGCCTGGAGAGTCGCTCGACGCCCCTTTCAACTCACTTCAACTGAAGTGACGTACTTTGAGCAACTCGGCCAGCATTTATTGGCCTTTACCAGATCGCTAAATCGCCTCTATCAGGAAAGTGTCAAGGGTCAGCAACCATCTTGGATTCATCAATATTTGGACCAGGGCAAGCCAGACGCATTGTTGTCTTTCGGCCAAATGAATCGCTTCAAGAACGTGCTGCCCGATGTGATACGCCCAGATATTATTCCCACCAGTGATGGCATGATCATGACAGAGTTGGATGCTGTTCCCGGCGGCATGGGACTCACGGGAAGCCTCGCGCAGACTTACAGTCGTCTCGGTGAGGATATTGTTGGAGGGCCTGATGGCCTACCAAAAGGCTTTGCATCCATGCTGCTTCAACGTGCCAAAGGCAGCAATCCAGTGGTCGCTATCGTCGTCTCAGATGAATCAGAATCCTATCGTACTGAAATGCAATGGTTGGCGAATCAACTAAATAGGCAGGGGCTTGCCACTGCCTGTGTGAGCCCACGGGACCTTCGATTTACAGAGGACGGCCTGTTTCTTTCTGAGCACTTTGGTGAGCGCTCAGTTTCAGTGGTTTACCGATTTTTTGAGTTATTTGATTTGCTCAATGTACCGAAGTCCGAATTGATGATGTATGCCGCCAAGAAAGGCCTTACGGTCGTCACGCCACCTTATAAGCCGTGGCTTGAAGAGAAACTGGCTTTTGCCCTCCTGCACCATCCAATGCTAGAACACTATTGGACCACACAATTGCCAACTGAAACATTTCAGGTATTAAAAAGACTAATGCCTCATACTTGGATTCTTGATCCTCAGCCAATTCCACCAATGGGGGTCATTCCAGGTCTGACGCTTGGGAATCAACCCATTTCGGATTGGCGTATGTTAGGAACGGCCACTCAAAAGGAAAGACAATACGTTGTAAAACCCTCAGGCTTTTCTGAACTCGCCTGGGGAAGTCGAGGTGTCTCAATTGGTCATGATCTTTCGCAGACTGAATGGGCTGGCGCATTGGAGACTGGCCTAGATTCGTTCTCCTCTACGCCATATATCCTTCAAGAATTTCATAAAGGTCGATTGCATACCGTAGACTACTATAATGAGGACAAAAAAGAATGGACGACGATGGAAGGACGGACACGTCTATCCCCATACTACTTTGTCGATGGTGATGAAGCCAAACTCGCAGGCATACTCGCAACGGTCTGTCCTAAAGATAAAAAAATCATTCATGGAATGAGGGATGCCGTCATGATGCCCTGCGGAATACCGGATAAGCCATAAGAACAATGATACGATTCACATTGAAAACGGTAGAGAAACAATGACCCTATATCACGTTTCCTGGTGCCCAGAATGTCTAGTAGTGAAAGAAAAACTTGAAGATCTCTCAATACCCTATGAGAGTGTAATTGTTCCAGATTTTCAGCCTTCTCGCACTCAGGTGCATGACGTGTCGGGGCAATATTACGTCCCTGTTTTGGTTGATAACGACACGGTGTTGACCGAAACACATGAGATCTTATCGTATCTTGGTGACCATGCTTCTGGTCAACCCTCTGAAGAGAGTTGAACAGAGCGAATCTCATGATGACGTATCGGCAATTCAGGATAGAGTAAGGAACTCAATATGGATAATTGGAAAAAGGTACTCGCCCAGAGCATCACCAAGCCCGAAGACTTAGCTAAGCAGCTGGGGGTTGACCCGAAGGAAATCGAAGATGTGGTAGGTCCCTATCGCATGCGCATTACTCCTACAGTCCTCGCAACGATTAAGAAAAAAGGCGATGCCATATGGAAACAAGTGGTCCCTGAAGCCATCGAAATAGATGATATTGATGCGCCGGACGATCCGTTGGAAGAGGATACAGATAGTCCCGTTCCTCATTTAGTCCATCGGTACCCTGACCGTGTCTTGCTGATGGTAACGAACCAATGCCCTATTTATTGCCGATTCTGTACCAGAAAACGCTTAGTTGGAAAACCAGGTTTCTTAAAAAAAGGTGAACTTGATCTGGCCATTGCCTATCTTCGTGAACATACCGAAGTTCGGGACGTGATTTTGTCTGGTGGAGATCCGTTACTCCTAACGGATCCCATGATTGAACGAGTATTAAAAGCGTTACGATCGATTCCACACTTGGAAATCATACGGTTTGGTTCCCGTGTACCGGGCAGCCTTCCAGAACGCATCACTCCGGAACTCTGTGAGATTGTGAAGAAGTATCACCCCATCTACATGAATCTGCATTTTAATCATCCAGACGAACTGACGCCGGCGGTCAAAGAAGCATGTGGTCGGTTGGCCGATGCTGGGGTGCCGTTAGGTGCTCAGACTGTGTTGTTGAAAGGCGTCAATGATGATCCAGAAATTATGAAACAATTGATGCATCAGCTTCTTCTGGCGCGAGTCAAACCTTATTATCTTTACCAAGCTGACTTGACCAAAGGGACTAATCATTTCCGTACGACGGTTGAGACAGGGTTAAAAATTATTCAATCCCTTCAAGGTCATACGAGTGGAATGGCTGTTCCCCATTTCGTCATTGATGCCCCAGGCGGCGGCGGAAAAATTCCAATTCTTCCGAGCGACTACCTCTTGCATCTCGATGAAAAAGGCGCGGTGCTCAAGAACTACGAAAATAAGACCTATCACTACCCTCAGCCAGACCATGACGCGAAGCGAGAGCTCCCCATGGTTGGTGCTCACCTGTCAAATGGCTCTTGTAGTGCCGGAGCAATGGACGATCTGTAATGCCGGGTTCTCGCAAGCAAGGCATCCTCCCTTATCAGCGTCTCAAGGAATTGGCCGCAGACGGTGTCATTACGGCTGAGCCCTCGTTGACCGAAGAGCAATTTCAACCCGCGAGCCTTGACTTACGTCTCGGACGAAAAGCCTATCGGTTACTCAGTAGCTTCCTGCCTGAACATCCCGACACTTTTGGACCTCACGCCCATTGGGAAGAAGCGTTCCAATCTGATTTGGTGATGTATGACATGGATATTACCGATGGTGCCATCCTCGAAAAAGGCCATGTCTACCTCATCCCATTGCTTGAACACCTTCGACTCCCTAAGAATATTCGTGGAAGAACCAATCCCAAAAGCTCTACAGGAAGACTCGACATTTTTACCCGTGTCATTACCAACAGAAATGTCGGGTTTGACGAAATTCGGCCTGGGTATGAAGGTCCTCTCTATCTTGAAGTTGTCCCTCGTTCCTTTACCATCCGTGTCCAAACAGGCTTGACACTGAATCAACTTCGCTTGAGCTCTGGACGACCAACCGTTTCAGACACTGACATTCGTGCAATTCATCGTAAAACTCCGCTGCTCTACCACAATGGAGAATCCAATCGTCCTAACAAACCATTGCCGGCCGGGAAGATTCACCTGAATCGTGGGTTATTTTTAAGTGTCGACCTTCAAGGATCTCCTGATTCGCAGGAACCTATCATTGGATACCGGGCCAAAAAAAATAGCCATGTCATCGATTTACAAAAAATAGGCCATTATTCGGCATTGGACTTTTGGGAACCCATTTCTCGACATGCCAAGAATACGCTATTATTAGAACCAGAGGAGTTTTATATTCTTGCATCGAAAGAACGCATCCAAGTCCCAGCAGGGTATGCCTCGGAAATGGTCGCGTATGAAGCCGCATGCGGAGAACTGCGAACGCATTATGCTGGATTCTTTGATCCTGGATTTGGCACGGGCAACGCAAAACGAAAAGGGACTCAGGTCGTTCTAGAAGTTCGCCCTCATGATGTTCCATTCCTCATTTATGACGGACAAACATTTTTCAAAGTTGTCTATGAAAAACTGTCCAGTATTCCAACGCAACTCTATGGATCGGCTCTCGGCTCTTCCTATCATCAACAAGGCTTAACATTAAGCAAGCACTTTAAGTGGTAATTATGCTATCTGACCAAAAACCTAACGATCCAAATCGTTTACCCAATCCAGCCCCCCCCCAACCTCCGCTGCGCCCCACGCCTCCTCCAAACAACGAAGACGTCGATGATGGGGAAAATCTGCAAATGCGAGTTGCCATGAAGATGATTGGGTCGGCCATGGTCTTCATCGGATTTCTTCAAGTCTTTTTGGCTGCTCAAACCGGAGCGGAAATTACCGTTTTTCCCATGCTGATTTATTTTAGCGGAATGGCTCTTTGGGCACATTCTTCTATCGAAAAGTCGACAATCCGTTACTCGGTTATTGGCTTTGCGTTAATCTGTGGCCTGGCCTTTTTCCACTTCGGCGAGGTCCTCTTTTGGCATATCTATGTCATTTATTGGGGTACAGTGGGGATGGTCGTGTACTTCATGTTCAAAACACAGAAAATTCCAAAATCTGAGTAATCGTTCAAACTACAGCCCCACTCACCTATCTTGTCCCGACTCTTTACTGGTTTTCTCGTTATAGGTAATCATCTTGAGAAAAACTAGAGAGTCAATAGTACTCTGGAGCTATGAACGTTGCCTCATAATGCTGCTTACTATTTATGAACACAACAACCATAACAATTGGAGTCATTATACCAACGCTCAACGAAGCATCAACCTTGTCAGCAACCCTGTCGACCTTAACCCCCCTCAACCTGGACGAAGTCATTATTGTGGATGGAGGCAGTCAGGATCGAACAGTCGACATTGCTCGGGGCCACATTAAGGCGACCTGTCCCATGACGGGTCATGTGATATCGGCTGGGAAGGGACGGGCACGCCAAATGAATGCAGGAGGGTTTTCAGCGAAGTCAGACATTCTGGTATTTTTACATGCTGATACTCACCTTCCGCAGAATGCACGTGAGGTGATCGAAGACATGATGTCCGGTTCCAAGTATATTGGCGGACGCTTTGACGTTCAATTTGAAGTCGACCGTGGGTATGCCTGGCTTATTAGCCGAATGATGAACTGGCGTTCTCGGTGGAGCCAAATTTTCACCGGAGACCAAACGATGTGTATTCGACGAATAACATTCCAAGAGTTAGGGGGGTTTTCAGATATACCATTAATGGAGGATATTGATTTTAGCTACCGGTTAAAACAGTTGGGACCAGTGAAGGCTCTCAAATCCAAAGTCACAACCTCTTTTCGCCGATGGGAGCAACAAGGCCCCCTTCGCACAATTATTCAAATGTGGACCTTCCGATTCCTTTACTGGCTCGGGATAAGCCCAGAAAGATTAAACCAATTTTATGGCACCATCCGGTAATCCCCGAAAAAATAGAAGGGGAACACGCAATAAAGGGGCATCCTCAAAACCTACTCAGCCTGCTGATGCCGCTCTTATTATTTTTGCTAAGTCTCCAGTGCCAGGACTGGTCAAAACCCGTTTATGTCCTCCCTTAGTCCCCGATGAAGCCGCGACCTTACACGGAAGCTTGGTGTTGGACACATTAGAACGGACCAAAAGCCTTGTTACATTTGATCGCTTCCTCGCATGCGCTCCCTCCAATCAACATCCATTTTTCCAGACCATGGCCACCCGTCACCAGATTGAACTCTGGGAACAAATCCCAGATGCAGACTTGGGGCAACGAATGGATCACGCTTTTTCGATGGCGTTTGAACGAAAATACTCGTATGCGATCATCATTGGAAGTGACCTCCCTACGATTGACAGCTCTATCCTCAAGCAAGCCTTAGAGGCACTCTCCCAGCATGATGTTGTCATTGGACCATCATTAGATGGGGGATATTATTTAATTGGATTAAAAACCCCAACTCCCGAATTATTTTCAAATATTCCTTGGTCCACCGACCAAGTCACACCTCTCACTCAACAAATTGCAACTCATATCGGCCTCTCAATGAAGCTCTTACCACCACAGCGCGACCTGGATACGATCGATGACTTACATGCTTTCATACAGAATGCTCAGGATCCCAAGCAACAGACTATTTCTTCGCGTACGGCCCAAGTATTCAAGACACTTGCGACTCGTTTAGTAAACCGAGAATAAAATACAAGGCTTTGAGAATCTTTGCTCCCCGACCTCTCCCTAGTAGGCAAGGGGAACCTCAACATGACAAGGTATGAGGAGACGTAAACAATGACTGAACGCGTGGCGCTCATTACCGGAGGAGCTCGTGGGATTGGACGTGCCATCGCTTTAGATCTTGGAGCGAAACAATGGTCGATAGCAATTTGCTATCGATCAAGCAAACAGGAGGCTCAAGAAACAAAGCAAGCAATTGAGAAGTTTGGCGGCCGTGCCCTAGCCATATGCTGTGACGTGTCTGACCCTGATGCCGCACACAACCTTGTCCATCAAGTGGAGAATACCTGGGGACACATTGATGTCCTAATCAACGGTGCTGGCCCCTATCACCGAGTCCACCTTTTTGAAGAAACTCCAGGTGGGTGGGCTGACATGCTTCATAATAACCTAAACCCTGTTTTATACCTCGCGCAAGCCGTGGCTCCAGGTATGCAAACTCGAAAATATGGACGCATCATTTCTTTTGGAATGGCCAATGCCGATAAAATGGAAGCACAGCCCTTTGTGACAGGCCATTATATCGCCAAAGCAGGAGTATTGATTTTAACAAGAACGCTGGCAAAGCTTCTCGCACCTGAGGGCATCACCGTAAATGCTATTTCACCTGGATTTATTGACTCAGGCAGCGCACCACCTGGCGAACTTGACGGGATGGAGAAAAAAATTCCAGCAGGCTATATCGGCGAACTCTCTGATACGACCTCAGCTGTCCGGTATTTATTATCTGACGAGGCACGATATGTGACAGGAGCCAACCTACAGATTAGTGGTGGGTGGGGAATTTAATTTTTCTCCCTCATCATGACCTATCTGTTCGTCCAACTTGAATACTGGTATGACATTCTGTCCATTCGAATCCAAACACTTCAGCAAAATGATAGACCAACTGCTCTCTCACAACTTGGCTGTCCACGGTGCCTTCAAGCAACTGTTCCATCGAGGTCACCCGACAACCGTCAATTCCACAAGGTGTAATCAAGTCAAACGGTTTCAAGTCTAGGTTGACGTTTAACGACAACCCATGCATTGTCACCCCCCTCATGATACGAACTCCAATGGCCGCAACCTTAGTAAGCGGAAACCCCATTCCCTCTACCCACACACCTGGAAACTTGTCTCTCAGACTACCATGGATGTTCCATTCAGCTAAGACACGAAGAATAACGTCCTGCAGCATCCCAACGTATGCTTTTGGACCTTTGCAATAATTCCTCAATCGCACAATCGGATAACAAATAATTTGACCAGGACCATGATAGGTCACTGACCCTCCGCGTTCGATCGTATGCACCCCAAAGTTCTGGTCCTTGATCCACGTCACGTCCCGCTTCCAATGTTCCTCTTTTGTCGTACGTCCCATCGTAAAGACTGGCTCATGTTCGACGACCAACAATGTATCGGAGCAATGATCATATATTCTCTGATCAAGTATGGAGCGTTGGAGCGCCCATGCTTGTTGATACGGCATTAACGGCAGACTGATCAAACAACCTGGTCGCTTTGCCTTTCCAGACTCCTGAGATTCCAACATGCCTTGTTGCAATTCAGTACTTACGTTCTCATTAAAAACCTTCATAGGGTCTTCATGACATATCATTATCGAGGAAATTGAGTTGGGGGAACGATCTGCCAACCTTCACCATTCAGTGATTCTAAAAACTGGACTAAATCATCCCTCTCATTTTCCGTTAACTCTAACGGTTGAATGAGGGGATCTTTGTGTGGGTTGGCAATACCACCTTCCGCATAAAAATCAACCACCTGTCTCAACGTTCCAAAACGACCATCATGCATGTAAGGAGCCGTTCTCAATATTTCTCGCAACGTTGGCGTCTTAAAGGCTCCCATGTCCTTCGGAATCTTTGTTACGACATAACGGCCCAAATCCACATGCTCTGAATCCCAGTCCACCCCAAGATTATGAAATTTTTCGTCGGTAAAGTTCCCTCCCGAATGGCAAATAAAACAGAGCGCTTTTCCACGGAAAACCGTGAGACCTCTCTTTGCACTATCAGACAATGCCTGTGGATCTTTCCCTGAATTGAACTGATCGAAGGCACTGTTTCCCGAGACAAGAGTGCGTTGGAAGCTCGCAATAGCCTGACCGACTGTAATGGTGGTGGCTTTCGCACCAAACACTGTCTGGAAAATCGTGACGTAGCCAGGGATACGATTAATTTTGGCCACGAGCTCATCATGATTGGCAAATCCATGTTCCACCGGACTCACAAAAGGTCCGACAGACTGCTCTTCTAGTGTTCCAGCGCGTCCATCCCAAAATTGCACGGAACTAAAGACTCGATTAATAGCCGTCGGAGCACCACGGCCTCCTTGCAAACGGTGAATTCCTGTCGAAACTGGCTGCCCATCCGTAAACGCTAGACTGGAAACATGGCAACTCGAACAGGCAATGCTGTCATTCTTGGACAATCGCTTATCAAAAAATAAGAGTTTCCCTAATTCAACTTTTTCTTTTGTCAGTGGATTATCTTTCGGGATAACCGCTAAGTCTTTATTTAAACCTAACGGTATCTGAAGGATATAGGGTTCCGATGCCTCCCCCTTGCTGACCATGCTACACAACACACCCACGATCATAAAAAAATACAACCCACCGCTCAATGCCCTTGTGGTCACCTGGCCCAAAGTTCGCTGAATAAGGAAAACCTTTTTCATTCCATCCTCTTTCTTGTAATTTTCAGACCAATACATACGCAGAGCATTCCTTCTCCACCTTGCGTTTCCTATTCTTGACGACTCATCTTCCCTTCTAGCCCAAGGTCTTTCAACATATCAGGGCTCAAACGCTTCGCTCTCCCTTGCGAGTTGACTGCCACCAAGGTAGCCGTGCCCTCAACGACAAGACGGTGTGTTTTACTTTCTTGAATTTGATGGGAAAAGGTTAATGATATCCGACGATTGGCTGAAAGAGTCGTAGTAATGTGAAGATCGTCTCCATATATGGCTGCCGACCGATAGGTCAATTCAGCATGCGTCACGCGAAACTGTGTCCCTTGTTCAATCAACTCAGCAACCGAACAACCACGCTCTTCCAAATAGTGCGTCCGAGCCCGTTCAAAGTATTTCAGGTAATTCGCGTAATACACCACCCCGCCACAATCCGTATCTTCATAGTAAATTCTAATGTTCATAAGACAACACTTCCCTTATAACGTCATCGTGGGAAACTTCGGCAGGTCATTGTCCTGAACGCCAGACACCTTCATGACTACTTCTAATAATTGGTGCCATCGTTCAGGCTTCATCGGTGCGGTCCCTTGCCCCAACACCGCATGGTCAGCCGCATCAATAAGCGATTTCATCTGTGGCCATTGTGTAAAAAATGTTAGCCCCATCGAATCCTTCAATTCTTCTAAGAGACGAAATTGCGCATGAAACGGCAACTGATACTTTCCATCAACATGGCTGAGGTATCCACTCAAAAAACTTTCCTGTAACGTATGTGGGAGTTGTTCTAGCCTGACATCCCAGCTTTTGATATGGTGCGTATGAAACAAGCGAGCCTGTGCTGACGCGGTTAACGCCCGAAGGAGGACACGTGTAGCTGTTTCAGCATCCTGACCTTGTTCAACCCGTCGTTTTGCGCAGGCCAATAAATCATAGAGCAGGTTGATTTTCACTTCTGCTGGATCCAACACCAATTGCTCAAGAAATCGAACATTCTCTTTGATGGCTTGTAGTAATAAGGGCATACCTGGGGGTCCACCCCAAACTGAAGCTAAATCTAGCGCTTTGACACCGCCTTTTAATTTTTCCCATGCCTGTTGATGATGAAAGAGTTCCCACTGCCGATATCCCTCTGAAATGTCACCAAACGCTCGATAGAGTGGCTTGAGCCCCCCACTCACCCTCGATTCAATTCGTCGAAATACTCGTACAGCCGTCGCGTGCGACCCTTGGTTAAAATAGCCTGCCGCTTCTTGGCGAATACAGGCGGCTTCTTCATCCCATGGGTTGCTCTGCGTCCAAATCCTTGGCCTATCACCAATGACCTTCACAGCAGAATCAGATTGACTATCAGGACCCGCAACACCCAGTGCCACAACTCGCGCCGTATAAGGAAATCCAACCAACATCATGGCCGCGGCCATCATGGGGGATGCCATCGTAATATCAAGCACTAATCCACCGGGATTGACATTCCAGATTCGTAACAATTTTGGTAACAACTCCGCTAACACCTTATGGGATTTGGCAAAACTTTCTGGGTCTGGAGTGATAATCCAATCCCATTTTTGAGGCATGACCGAAAGTTGGGGATGGACGTGAGACTCAACCAATCCAGTGCAGGACTGTGGAAGAAAAAAACATAACCGTTCTGGGGTTAAACGTTGAAGGGAATAGACGATGGACGCAGAATCCTGTGTCATCGCAATAAGGAGGGCATTGACTGGCCCGTCGACACTCACAATGATTCGACTATAGCATTGATAGAATCATGCGGCAAGAATTGATTGAGAGTATTTCTCCGCTATCATATTAATAACGCCATCATGATCTCCCTTCCTGAAAATTCTGTATATATGAAAACAGAAAGATGTGATATTTTTGGAACACCCTGCTAGAATTACGACCTATGGATAAAGAGCAGATTGTCGAGGCCTTTGAAACAAGCGCAGACGTGAAATGCCGCTTTGCCCTCACCTATACTCAACAAATCCTGGATGTTGCCCAAGTCCTTATTCGCGCCTTCCATGACGGCCGAAAAGTCCTCCTCTTTGGAAATGGTGGAAGTGCCACAGATTCCTCGCATATTGCTGCCGAATTCGTTGGGCGCTACAAGCGAGATCGTCCAGCCTTACCCGCCATGGCATTAGCGACAGATATGGCCGCACTCACGTGTATTGCAAATGACTATGAGTATGCCGATATTTTTTCTCGGCAAATTGAAGCGCATGGACGAAAAGGTGATGTGGCCATCGCCATCAGCACAAGCGGTAATTCTCCTAATGTGCTGAGAGGCATCGAAATCGCACATGAGCAGAAACTCATCACTATTGGCTGGACAGGGCAAACGGGGGGACAGCTAATGGACCTGGTTGACTATTGCTTTCAAGTTCCTTCAACATCGACGGCTCGAATACAGGAATGTCATATGACCCTCGGTCATGTCTTGTGCGAAATCATAGAAGAGCGACTCTTTGCCCAAACGCCCTAGCCAATCATCAGCCTCATCTGTCAAACCGTTAAATCTGTCTCGTCTGCAGACGTATCCTCTCCATTCGCGTCATAGCAAGGTGCAGATCAAAGACTTTGCAACTCCATGGCGACAAGGGCGCACGTTGCACAGGTTCCTTGACATGCTCCCAGATTTTCTTGCTGTCAAAACATTGCGACGCGTCGTTCAGGCCATTGTGCGCGCACGAAAAAAAGGAAAACCTGTCATCCTCGGAATGGGAGCCCATCCAACAAAGGTTGGACTCAATCCTATCCTTATTGACCTGCTCAAACGACAGATCATCACTACTGTGGCCGTGAACGGAGCGGTGATCATTCATGACTTCGAACTAGCCTACCTTGGACATACCTCTGAGGAAGTTGATGCGGAAATCGACTCAGGTCGATTTGGGATGGCTGAAGATACAGGGAAAATCCTCAATACTGCGATTGCCGAAGGCTGGAACGCTGGTCTTGGTATCGGAGAAAGTATTGGTCGTTATATCACCAAACATCCACGGCAGTTTCCTTATCGTCAGATGAGTCTCTTCGCCACAGGATCGAAGCTTGGGATTCCCATGACGGTCCATGTGGCCATGGGAACGGACATTATTCACATGCACCCCTCAGCAGATGGTGCCGCCATAGGCGGAGGCTCACTCATTGACTTCCGAAAACTCGTCTCCCTTGTTTCCCATATGGAAGGAGGTGTGTATATCAACCTTGGTTCAGCCGTCCTGCTTCCTGAAGTATTCCTCAAAACCGTGACCCTCAGCCGAAATTTAGGCAAAGCCTTGAAAAATATTACGACCGTGAATATGGATTTTCTCCCACATTATCGCCCAATGACCAATGTCGTGAAACGTCCTACACAAAAAGGGGGACACGGATATTCCCTCACTGGACATCATGAAATAATGTTTCCCTTACTCGCTGCCGCCATAATAGAAGAGATGAATGACTCAAAATTGAAATGAAAATATTGTCAGTCAAAGAAAAGCAACTCGGCTTTTTTTCGTCCTTTAACAAGAAGGTTTTCACGTTTCTAGACCACAGAGATTTTCATGGTTCATTTATTGCATTGATATATATGTCCCGTGTTCGTTTAATTCACTGATGAAGAGGAACTGACCATGAAAAAGAAGATTCTCGTTGTCGATGATGACCCAGATATTGTGCTCATGCTCAAGGATCGATTAGAGGGAGAGGGATACGAGACCATTTCGGCAGGTGACGGAAAACAAGCGGTTGATGCCATTGAGCTGGAGGCTCCTCACCTTGTTCTTCTCGACCTCAATCTTCCTCGTATGTCTGGACTCGATGTCCTTCATCATTTATTCCCCACGCAAGACTCAGCTGCGGCCAAAGACCAATTCCCCCCTTCAACAAACCAACCTCCCCTCGATCTCCCAATCATCGTCATGACCGCTAATGCTACGATTGAAAATGCTGTCGAAGCCATGAAAACAGGGGCCTATGACTTTTTGACCAAACCTATCGACTTTGACCATTTAGAGATTGTTGTGAAAAAAGCACTCGAACGGGAAGTATTGAAGCAGCAAGTCACCTCGCTTCGGACCGAGGTCGAAAGCCGATACAAAACTATTGTCGGCAACAGTCCATGCATGCAATCCATTGTTGAATTGGCTAAACGAGCAGCAGATTGCCAAGCCACGGTCCTACTTTTAGGCGAAAGCGGAACGGGAAAAGAATTGTTTTCGCGTTCAATTCACCAATGGAGCACTCGCAATCACATGCCATTTGGGGTCATCAGTTGCGTCAACTTAAGTTCTGATCTGCTTGACAATGAACTGTTCGGACATGAAAAAGAAGGATTCACGTCTGCGCATTCTCGAAAAAAAGGAAAGGTTGAAGAAGCTGATGGAGGCACGATCTTTCTTGACGAAATTGGGGACATGCCTTTGTCCTTACAACCGAAACTCCTACGGTTACTTGAAACTCATGCTTTTCAACGAGTCGGCGGAACCCGGAACGTGAAGGTAGATATTCGTGTAATCGCCGCGACCAATAAGGACCTCAAGCAAGCGGTCAAGGATGGGACGTTTCGCGAAGACTTATTCTTTAGGCTCAATGTTGTCAGCCTCGAACTCCCCCCTCTCCGTGATCGTCCGGATGATATCACTCCATTGGCTGATTTTTTCTTAGCGCAACATCTTCGCGAAATGAAGCGATCACCCAGACGATTTACACCAGACACCCTTAAATACATGAAACGTTATAGCTGGCCAGGTAATATCCGAGAGCTTAGCAATGCCATCGCCCGTGCCGTCGTCCTGGGAATCGAGGAAGAAATTGTTCCTGAACAATTGGGATTAGGGCCTTGGGGAGCCGATCCCTTTCAAGAGGGAGACAACTTGCCGTACCATGATGCTATTGAACAATATAGCCGACACATTCTTGAACAAGCGCTTCGACGAAGCCATGGAAGTCAAACAAAAGCTGCAGAACTATTACAGCTACAACGAACCTATCTCTCTCGCCTACTCAAACAGAAGGGGATTCTACAAGAATCACCCACAAGTTAGTTATTCTCATTTGCCATGACCGGCAGGGTGAAAAAGAATTGACTCCCTTCCCCAACATGACTGTTTACCCAAATCGTGCCGCCATGTAACTCCACAAGACTTTTGGAAATGGCAAGCCCCAAACCCGATCCCCTCGCTTCCACAACAACGGATTCACCACGATAAAACCGTTCAAAAATATGAGGAATTTCATTAGGCGGAATCCCGCAGCCAAAATCACGGACAGACACCTCAATCATGTGATCACTTCGAATACGTCCTCCAACTTGAACTGACGCTCCGGGTCTTGAAAATTTCATGGCATTGTGAATCAAATTCGTGAAGACCTGGTCAACTTTATCGCGATCGCCGAGAATAGGTGGCAGAGGGGTCTGCACGTCACAAGAAAGATTGAGAAATGTTTGCTTGGCGACCGGTTGCAGCACATCGACAATCTCCTCCACCAGATCCTCAATAGAAAATTTCGCGTAACTAAGTTTCATCACCTTCGCGTCAATCTTTGATAAATCAAGCAAGTCATTGCTCATTCGAGTCAACCGCTCGAGATTGCGTTTCACTCGTGATAAGTAGAAAGACTGACGTTCAGTCAAAGTCCCAGTCAGGCCATCTAACATGTTTTCGACTAATCCCTTCATGGAAGTCATCGGAGTTCGAAGCTCATGGGAGGCAATTGACACAAACATGGACTTCAATCGGTCATGCTCACGAAGCTGCTCATTCGCCTTTTGTAGCGCTTCAGTTCTTTCTTGCACTCGCTCTTCAAGCGTCTGATTAAATTCTTCAAGAGCCTGATACGCACGGGCATTATCAAGGCCAACCGACACATGATTGGCAATAGTCATAAGGATATCTAAGTCTGCTTGTGTGCAAGGCTTATCGCCCCGATCTGTCCCAATGAATCCCAGGATGCGGTCCTGACTTTTCAAAGGAGCAGCAATATAGGAAATGATGCCAATTTCTCGACAGGCTTTATAGAGGGGAGGATACATTCGACGAGTCGCGATTTCGACGTCCTGTACAAGTGCAGGTTTCCCACGAAGAAGGAGATCCGCCGTTACTCCACCGTTGTCCTGAACGGGAATTTCAATCCTCCTCACGATAGCCTCCATTTCATCGGACAGTCCTGTGACCTGTGACACAACACCAATCTGTTCCTCAGGCTTGTAAAAAACCAAAATCATCCGCGTGAACCCTAAGTTTTCTCCCAAAAGTTTGAGGACAGTGGCTAACAACTGCTCAACATCCAACGTTGAAGCAATCACGGCACCGGTTTGATTCAGCGTGGAGAGTTGCGAAACCTGTCGCGTGATCGTATCAACATAGCTTGAAATGGCTTGCTCTCGCTGATCTAGCGACTCAGTCATTTGATTGATGCTTGTCGTTAATTGACCGACTTCATCTCGGCTATGCGTTTCTACCGATTCTGAAAGATCACCCGCAGCAATTTGCTTGGCAACCAGGGCTAACTGTCGCAAGGGTGTGATGATTTGATTAGCAAACATCGCCGTGATCGCAATGCCTACCACGATAAACACAAGAGCCATCACAGTCACATTCCAAATCATCGTATCTAACGTCCGCAACATATACGATTTGGTTAACCCAACCTGGAAGACTCCATAAACGGTTGGTGATTGTGAGTCTTCCTCAGATTGCATGGCCTCTTGTAATTCCAATGATAAGGATCCAAACTGCGTTGAGGCGCCAACGCGTCGCCTGACGGGAAGAGCAAAGTCATACAGAATTTCTCCAGTCCTGATGACGTTGGTAGGAAGAGCACCTGCCTTCCCTCGATTCGTTATCAGCCGTAAATGCTGATCTGCAGCGGTAAAGACCTTGCTCTGGACAGTGTTGTCCTGAATCGTCAATGCTGTTGTCGCTAAATCAGGGCTAGGATAGATCGGACGGTCTGAAGTTCGAGTAAATTGGCGTAGAGTATTCAGCATGCCTTTGGACTTCTCAACCAATCGTTTGCCATTAGGACCAGTCACAACCACGTAGACCACCTCATCGACTGACAAGGCTCCCTGCACGACTTGTTCGAGCGAATCGGTATCGTGCGTGATCAGGCCGTACCGGCCATTATGAACCAGGCTCTGAATCAAGATGGTCCCGGTTTTCCTTAAGGCCTTTTCCATAGAATCAGCCTGCTGGTGCACAAAATACCAGCTCAAACCTGCACACACACCAATAATGATGAGACTGATAAAAAGGACAAGCTTGGTTCGAAGGCTCGTGAAAAATGGTCTCTGGAAGGATTCAACACCCATGGCCTCATGCACAATCGATGTCAAAGTTTAGTACATCTCATGAAACTGAGTTAACACATCAGGAGGAACGGCTATGTCTAAAAAGTTGGCGGTATTAAGATTGATGGCCAATCGCAATGAGTCAGGAGGCCAAATGATCCCTGGGATAAACTTATGCCCTTTAAAAAACTTCTTCGTTAAACGCGCCACCTGCCTTCCGACATCTTCATAGTGAAAATGTACACTCAGTAGCGCCCCCTTCCTCACCAAATCGGAGGAAAACCCAACGACGGGAATATTCGCCTCAAGTGTTGTCTGTAAGAGAAATTGGAATGAATCCGCGGTAAGCACGGTACTATCGGGCAGCAGCCACAAAACATCAATGTGCGGAACGAGAACTCGAAGCGTGGCAGGCACGGCTTTTTCAGATGAGACCACTCTGGGAACTAATTCAATCCCAATGGCCTGAGCTTGAGACTTCGCCGCATCCATGATGCGACCTGTTTTTAATGGATTATAGAGAACGCCCACTCGCTTTACCTTTGGCAAAACTTCTCTGAGGGTTGCCATTTGACTTGAAAATGGAACCTCAAGTGCGATTCCTGCCATGTGAGATTTGGTGAGTTGATATTTCCCTGGGTCTATGACCATACAAAAGATACTGGGCACAGATGAAAGATGTTGCCTGACAACCAATGCCGCTTTGAGACCGACAGCAATGACTAACTTCGCATCAAGAGAACGAATCTCCGCAATAATCGCATTTCCGTTCTGTAAATCCCCCTCCAGAGAAAAGCGATGAGCTTGCCGTTTTAAAGAAGTGGAAAGAGAGTCGAGAAAGGCCGTAACCGTACGATCATAAGAAGCAATATCTGATGATTGCAGGATAACCACTTTGCTGGCGAACGCCGAAACGGGAGCTAGAGCAAAAGCCACCGAAAGACACACGAAAACCATCAACTGCGAAACACTAGAAAGGACAAAACGTTTCATGAAACAGGTTTCCACATGTAACTCGCAGAGTCCTTTACCATTCTCTACAAAATGGGATTTTTAAAATATCTAGACTCCATCCCCCATCCCCAGGTAATCAAAATCTGTTGGATTCCTCTCATGAGGTACCATACCAATGAATGAAATGCCAATTCCTGAACTGATGTGCATGAAGAAATTCCTCCACTTACCCTCTTACGTTATGAATGATAACGAAGGAAAATCTATGAGACCAAACCCGTTGAGCAAAGCTCAGCGGTCAGACGCCTAATTGAACGAAGCTCATCACTTTCGGTCACAACTCGTGTTCCCCATTGTGGTTGCCATCCACAATTTATACACCGTATATCGTTTTTGATAGTCAGATCAACGGATTGAGCCATGAGCAATCCTTGGCATTTAGGACATCGTCTGGCTACCGGGGAATCAAGTCCATGCGATTCCACATCCGCGGACCACATGACTTCAGCCTGAGTGAGTGGGAGTGATCCAGGCACTGAACGATTTCGACGTTTTTTGGTCTTCAATTCTTTCTTTGATAACGGTTCTCTCATCATTTTCTCCTTTCTCAATTGTGTATTCATCCTTGATTTCCTCTTCAATCAACATTCCACGACAGTGAACGTCTGTCGTGATGGAATATTGAGAAAAGCAAAGTCGATGCCGAAATAGAGTCTTTTAAACGTCTTGTTGAGGGGAAAGGGTCCTGATGGATAATGCCCCAACCTGACTCGAATTTATGACTTCAAGAAAAAATGAGAAAGAATCCATTTAGATACAATTGTTATCCAAAGAGATACAGGCAAAGTTAAGCTCGACACTGCAAGTGAAGAAAAAAGAATGAGGGAAATCTTCAAAGATGCATGATAATGAGAAAAAGGGGGAACCCTGCAGTCAGAAGGGAGAGAGTCATTGGAAAGCGATGAAAAGAAACTTACGAATCAGAATAGGAAGCGTGAAAAATGGTACGATCTTCCAGACAAATGGCTACCATCTCTCGCCCCCAGACACATCCAGCGTCGAGTCCAAGTAGGTTGTCTCGGACATAGAGCCCTAAGGCTGACCAATGACCAAAAATAATCGTGTCACTTGCTGTAGGTCGCTCAGGAATATCAAACCAAGGAACAAGCCCCTCTGGAGCTTCAGCAGGTGGGCCTTTAAATGAAAGTTCTGGAATCCCTCTCGAGGAACATACTCGAAGACGAGTCATCGCATTTGTCGATACTCCCATTCGGTCATAATAAGAGAGCTCTCCCACCCAGTTGACTTGTGAATGCCGATAATAGATAAACGGCAACACATCAACAAAATCCTCACTCTGTAATGCAGCTTCAACTTCACGTCCAAGTCTCACTGCCTGAGTTGCCGTCCAATGAGGTAAGAGGCCCGCATGGACCATTAAAAATCCTTTTTCTTGATGAATCAATGAACGATGTCGTAACCAAGTCAGCAATTCATCACAATCAGGAGCAGAAAGAACTGACTCTAGGGTATCTTTTCGATGGGCTTTTGCTACCCCCGCCCAAATAGCCAGTAAATGTAAATCATGATTCCCCAATACGGTGACAGCTGCCGAGCCAAGATCTTTGATATATCGCAGGACAGCAAGGGAATCTGGCCCACGATTAACCAAATCCCCGACAAACCAGAGTCGGTCATAGGCTGGATCAAATTGTATCTGCTTTACCAATTTGTGTAAGGTTTTAAAACATCCCTGCACATCACCGATTGCGTAATTGGCCATAACCTTCTCTCTTAATACCATGATTGCCAAACACTCCCTCACAACGTAGCGTGACAAGGGCAAGGAAACAAGTCCAAATCATGGGTTCGAAGGAGTAGAAAAATATGAGATATGCTTGACACCCTCTTTGTCTTTCAACCAGCTGCTTGGAACGAACAGCAATGGGCACAGAATAGTAACCTGCCACTCGAAGATGTCTGGCTTTCTGCTGATGGAGGCGTCCGTCTATTTGGATGGTATATTGATGCGGGGCCGAACCAACCTGTGCTGCTTTGGTGTCATGGCAATGCAGGGAATATTAGTCATCGCCTCAGAAATATCTCTGAACTCCACCGACGAGGAGTCTCTATCTTCATTTTTGACTATCGTGGATATGGCCAAAGCACTGGGAAGCCTTCGGAAGTTGGTCTTTATCAAGACGCCTTGGCAGCCTATGATTTCCTAATGACTAAAAAAAATATCACCCCGAACCGTCTCATCATCTTTGGACGTTCTCTCGGAACATCTGTGGCTTGCGAGGTAGCACGACAACGCCAAGCCGCTGGCCTCATTTTAGAAGGCGCATTTCCCTCCATTCAATCAATGGCGGATCACCATTATTTAGGATTGCCTGCTAGTTGGTTCATAGATTCGACGTTCAACCTTGAAGAGAAACTCTCGCAAATTTCATTACCCCTTCTGGTCATTCATGGTGAGAAGGACTCGGTTGTCCCAATGGAACTTGGAAAATACGTCTTTGAAGCTGCTCACGAACCCAAACGTTGGTATCCCGTTCGTGGAGCTGGCCACAATGATGTCCCATTTGTTGGCGGATCAGCCTACTTCCAACAACTGTTGTCCTTTATTCAGAAAGTCATGTCCTAACAATCCAGGCCTAGGCTTGACCCTCTCAAAGTAAGCCCGCTACCATTCTATGAGTTTCCAAGGATTCCTAAAATATGATTCTCCCAAACAAGGCCATTCTCTACCAAATCAACATTTCTCAAGGTGGCGTGCCGAAACGGCCTATTGAACTGGCGCATATTTCCTTTGAGGGCGTTGACGGAGATCGACAAAAAAATCAAACATTACACAGTGGGACTGATCATGCACTCTGCCTTTATTCTCTTGAATGCATTGAAGCTCTTCGTCAAGAGGGACACTCCATTGCATCTGGATCGGCAGGAGAAAACCTGACCATTTCCGGTCTAGATTGGTCGCTTCTCAAGCCAGGCGATCAATTACGTATCGGAGACACCTTACAGATTGAACTGACGCAATACGCCATACCCTGTCGACACAATGCTCAATGGTTTCTCAATAAAAGCTACAAGCGAATCTCTCATAAACTCCATCCAGGCTGGAGTCGCGTCTACGCGAAGGTTCTTGCCGAAGGTACCGTTCAGCCTGGAGATGCTGTATTCATAGACGTCAATTCCCCCATGGAGATACAAGTATGAATCGTGTCCTTGAACCTGAACTCATGGATAATGCCGAGCAGGCGAAAGTCTACGCCTCAGCCAATTTTGAAGAAGAAAATCAAGGGTTTGTCGATCGCTTCGTGCAAGCCCATGGCAATGAACTCGACAATGCCCACGTGGTTGACCTTGGGTGCGGCCCTGGCGATATTCTTATTCGCCTCGTGAAGGCACATCCCACATTGCACGTCACGGGAATTGATGCCTCTCAGCCAATGATTGACATTGCTCAGCGTTCCATTGATGGGGCGAAACTAGGCGATCGTATTGCACTCAAATGCCAACGAGTTCAAGACGTGACCTTCTCAACTCCAGTCGACGCCATTATTTCCAATAGCCTTGCCCACCATGTACCCAACCCACTTCAATTCTGGTATGCCATTAAAACCATGGCCAAGCCCGGAGCCCCAGTGTTGGTGATGGATTTAATTCGACCCGAGTCAACTGAAGAAGCTCAGGCTATTATTGATCAATATGCATCGCAAGAACCGGCCCAACTACAGAAAGACTTCTATAACTCTCTTCTCGCGTCCTTTACGGAAGATGATGTGGCCGCCCACCTCGCTGAACTCAATCTCAGTCGATTACTCCTTGATGTACCAGACGATCGGCATTGGATTGTGGAAGGCCGAGTTTTTTAGCTATCGGGGGAACCTACGTCTTGACTCGAGACCGCTCAGGCCTTAATGTAGAGCGTTTGCCTTGGTTGGGGGATCGTCTAGGGGCAAGACATTAGATTTTGATTCTAAGAACCCAGGTTCGATTCCTGGTCCCCCAGCCACTCTTTCTCACGAGAATCAAGAGTGGGCTGACCTATTCTCCTGAATTTTTCTCCACGTGCTTCGTATAAACATTCCCCTCATCCACCACACGTTTCTCCCTGGAACAAACAATCTGATTCTCAACCGTGCTACGGCCAAGTCGCGATTATCTCCCTTTGGGACCATTGAACCTGTCCTCATGACACATACTTTCCCCTGCTCCGCAACCAGACCCATCACCAGGTAATATCATGTGCAAGGAGCGTCAAATGAAGACATTCACATTGTAGAATGGATACATTTCTCTGGACTGTTGGCACGACAACATTAATCGCTGCGCTCGGATATGTCATTACGACGTTTATCATCTATCCCATCCGAGACTTGCAAAAGGTGCAAAACAACATCATCCGCCTACTCTTGGAATATAAAGACGTGTATGGAATCGCTCCAGACCAACGAAAATACCAAGCCCATCAGGCCTTTCGACGATCAGTGGACGAACTCGAAAAAACAAGCGCAGTCATTCCGTTGTATTGGCTCTGGGGAATATTATGGTCTGTCCCAAAACAACAAAAACTCAATGACGCAAAAACTGCATTAACAAAACTCTCTAGCCTTTCCATCCAAATCATTGATCACCAAGCAGACCTATCGAAGCGTCAAGCTGAAAGAGCACAGGTCACGAATAAAGCGACTCATCAGGAAGAAATCGTAAAAACCTGCCTACAATTAAAGGAGTACGCCGTTCTCCGAGACCTCTGAATGTGGGGCAAATTAAAGAAGAACTAAAAGCCCATATCACTAGCCATTTCATACATAATTTATAGAGTCCAAAAAAGAATTGTTCTCACCCACCGATTCTACTTCAGGAACTTCACGTCCCTAAATCACATCGCCTCAAAAAACATCTAGTCGCAGTGATTTTGTCTATATTATTGCGGAACACCTACTATGTCGTATTATTATGGTGACAACGAGGTACCCCACACATGAATCCTGGGCCACCATGTTTCATTTTTTAGTATTCTGATGTATGGCATTGTAATAGGCTGGTGAATGAAGTACTTCATTTCGGTCATGTATAAAGTACATGACTGGAATCATCATTGAATGGGAAACCTTCACGATGAAATCAACTTTAACCAATCCCATATTCAAAAAACTTCAGTTAGGTTGGCGCTTCACGGTCATTACCGTCTTCTTCCTCAGCGTTCTCCTTGGAACATTGCTCTATACCACCAAGACAATCCAAAATGAAAAGTCGGCTGCACTTCTCATCGATATGGCAGGGCGTCAACGGATGCTTCTCCAAAAGCACCTCACTGAGGTGTTCTTGACCTCTCAGGGAGTGAAAGCCAATTACCTTTCTACGAGAAATCTTCTTCAAAAAACGTTGATATCTCTAATTGAAGGTGGGGCAGTAGTTCTCAATCAGAAAACGGGTCAGACTCAAATGGTACCTGCAGTACCAACAGAAGAAATTTTAGTGAAATTACGAGAGCAAAAAACCCTCCTTAGGGACCTCATCACGCATGTCGATAATTTCCTTTTGCTGTCACATGACCAAGAAAATTTCCGACAAGTGTTTCAAGTCATTCGTGCAAAAAATACTAGCATAATCAAGGTTGCTGATGATGCTGTCAAGGAATTAAACGCACATTCTGAAGCCAATATATCGGCCATGGTGAAGTGGGAGTCCCTCATCACTATTTTGGTCGCCCTGTTAGGAATTGTGATCACAGGTCAAGGAATACAGGCGAGTAGAAAATTAGAAAAAGAAATGACGGAGAGGGAACATGTTCAGAACGAATTACAAAAAAGTCAGTTGTTTTTACACTCCATCGTCGAGAACATTCCCAATATGATTTCCGTCAAAACAAATGAGGATCTCCGCTATGTTTTCCTTAATAAAACAGCCGAGGAATTACTCGATTGTCCGAGGCAAGACCTTCTAGACAAGACTATTTATGACCTTGTCCCTAAGGAGCAAGCTGACTTCTTTACAGCAAAGGATCGAGAAGTCTTAGCAAGCAAAAAACTTATGGATACACCTGAAGAACCCATTCATCTAAAGTCAAAAGGCTTGCGATATATACATACCAAACAGATACCTCTCCTCGATAACCATGGGTATCCTCAATACCTTTTAGGTATTGCTGAAGATATCACGGATCGCTTACAGGCCCAAGAATCGCTAAAAAGCAGTGAAGAACGTTATCGTGCTTTGTATGATGATAATCCCTCGATGTATTTCACGGTTTCTCAAGATGGGACAATCCTATCGGTAAACCAATTTGGAGCTCAACAACTTGGATATTTGGTTGAGGAATTAGTAGGACTACTTGCTGTAGACCTGTTCCTAGAAGACGATAGGCTCGAGTTTCAAAAACGTTTTGATTCATGCTTACACAATCCTTTCACATTACTCTCGTGGGAATTCCGTAAAGTGCGAAAGAACGGAAGTAAATTATGGGTGAAAGAAGTCGCACGTGCAGTACATAACAAAGAGAGGGAAATCGTGGTCCTCATTGTGTGTGAGGACATTTCTGAACGTAAAAACACAGAACAATCATTAAAAGAATGGAAAGCCCTGACGGAAAGTATTCTGGGACAGCTGCCAAAGGGATTTGCCTATCGTTGCCTCAATGACAAAAACTGGCCAGTTATCTACATGAGTGGCGGATTTGAAGAAGTCACAGGATTTACCGTTTCAACTCTTCTCAGTGGAGAAGTCAGCTACGATACCTTAATGGCTCCTGGTGAGAATGAACGAGTCTGGCCACTGGTCCAGGACGCACTGGCACAACATCTTCCATACGAGAATGAACACCAAATCATTACAAGTGATGGAACAACAAAATGGATCTTGGCACGTGGACGATTCATATTCGATGATCAAGGAACCCTTCTACATCTCGATGGATTAAATGTTGATATCACCGAGTACAAACATATTGAGCAAGAACTGCGGGCCAGTGAGGAACGCTTCCGATCTTTGGTGGAACATGTTCCATTTTGTATCCACGAAATTGAGTTAGACGGAAAGATTAGCTCGATGAACCAGGCTGGTCTAGATATGATAGAAGTTAAGCACGAATCTCAAGCAATTGGCCGATCCTATTTGGACTTAACAGAGGTGCCGGATCATGATCGAATGCGGGGATATTTTGCACAAGCTCAACTCGGCCAACTCGTCGACTTCGAATTTAAGGTGAGCGCACATGACACCGAAAAAATTTATTCAAAAAGTTTCATTCCTGTTCAAGGAAGTGACGGTCAGATTATTAAAATAGTCGGTATTTCAGAAGATATCACGGAACGAACGTTAGCAGAGGAACGTCTGCGCAATAGTGAGACCAAACGGATTGAAGCCCTTAAGCAAAGTGATGCCCTGAAATCAGCCTTACTCTCATCAGTATCGCACGAACTGCGCACTCCACTCACCACCATGAAAACTTCAGTATCAAATATTATGGGAAATGGGCATACTGGTATGAACGAGGTGCAGCATGAATTCCTCAATGCAGTGGACAAGGAAATCAACTACATGAGTCGCCTGGTTGATAATCTCTTAGAGATGTCTCAGATTGAGGCAGGCACCCTAACGCCTCACCGCGAATGGCATCCACTGGAAGACCTTCTTGAAGGTGCGCTCCGTCGTATTGAAGTGACCTTCGAAACTCGAGATATCGAGATATCTATACCCGATGAACTTCCACCAGCATTTGTTGACGCCGTAGAGATCCAACAAATACTCATTAACTTACTCGATAATGCGATAAAGTATTCATGGCCGGACTCACCAATTCGAGTCAATATCCGCATGAAAGTCCAAGAGTTTGAGGTTGAAGTATCCAACACAGGTGATCCCATTGATACACCGGATTTGGAGCGTATCTTTGAACGTTTTTTTCGCCAACAATCAACCCAGAAACCACCCGTTCGGGGCACAGGTTTGGGCTTAGCAATTTGCAAAGGAATTGTCGAAGCGCATGGCGGTCGAATTTGGGCAGAGTCTACTGGCCAGAAGATAACATTCCTTTTTACTATTCCAGTCACCGAATCCATGGCAATTTTTTCACTCGAAGGATTACACAAGTCTTAGTGTGATTTATGAACCAAGGTGCAAAAATACTCGTCGTAGACGACGAACCTCAAATCCGCCGCTCACTACAGGTCAATTTAGAACATAAAAACTATGCAGTGATAACTGCGGCGTCTGCTGAAGAAGCCATAGTATCAATAACGCGGCAACAGCCAGATATTGTCATTGTGGATCTGGTGCTTCCTGGGATAGACGGCATTGAACTGACTCATCGAATTCGGTCGCAATATCCTGTCCCAATCATTGTTCTTTCCGCCATTGGTGATGAGAGAAAAAAAGTCCAGGCCCTTGAATGTGGAGCAGACGATTATGTCACAAAACCATTTGGGATGGAGGAGTTATTAGCCAGAATCCGATCGGCCTTACGAAGAACCATCATGGGAACTGGAACCGAACCCGTATTCCGAAGCCGTGGTCTTTCAATCAACTTCGAACGACGTGAAGTGCTGGTGGACGGAGAATTTGTTAAGCTCACCCCGACAGAATATGATCTCTTAAAGTATATGATCCAGTACACCGGAAAAGTCCTGACCCACAGAACCCTCCTTACCGCCATTTGGGGGGAAGCCTATGCGGATCAAGCTCAATATCTTCGAGTATTTATTGGGCAACTCAGAAAAAAACTGGAAAAGAACACAGCCCGTCCTCAGTACATTCTCACCGACCCCGGTGTGGGCTATCGTTTTGCGCCAGAAGTCCAAGAAAATAGTGCATAACCTGCATACCAATCGTCTTCCATCCTCTCGCCTTATCGACCCTCACAACTTTCACTTTCCAGTAATCGCTGCCTCCCCATATTCAATCAAAGTGCTTCACAAATGGTCATGCTCTTTCTTCAGCTATTCCAACGTATCTATTTGATCATTTATTGATCAGTTAACAAAATATTTATGAAATCATTACGTTCTATTGCTCCGATAGGAATAGTCTCTTTATATCTCATGAGCGTATCCTGAAGAGTTAAAATTAACATATTCAAAGAAGCGCCAAGAGGAGAAAAATGCCGCCACGCATTTTAGTGGTCGACGATGATTATGACATTTCACTAATGCTTCAAGATCGACTAGGGTTTTTAGGATTTGAAGTTAGAACCGCAAACAACGGGGCTGAAGGTATGGCCATACTTGAAGTTACATCCATTGACGGAATGCTTCTCGACATTCAGATGCCCGTAATGGATGGGATAACCATGCTCAAACACATGCATGACCGATGCATATATATACCAGCTATCGTCATGAGTGCAGAACTCAACTCGAAAAAGATGATTGAAGCGATGGAACAAGGTGCGAATGATTACCTAATGAAACCAATCTCCCTCAATCTCCTTGCCAAGAAATGTCAGTCGATCTTTGAGACAACGAGCGAGACAACCATAATAGCCAATCTTGGATCTGCTAAAAATGGAAAACGGCTCAACACGGAATGGTAAAGGGTTGCCACCATGCAACATATTCTTATTGTTGATGACGACGAAACTGTACGACGGCTGCTTCAAATAAGACTGGAAATGCAAGGACATCTATGTCTGGAGGCAGAAGATGGCTCTAGAGCCTTGGATGCTCTACAGATTCATCACTTTGACCTTGTCATCACCGACTATGAAATGCCTGTGATGAAAGGCTTAGAGCTGCTGGCACATATCAGGGAAATGCCAGAAACTCTGCGACCGCCTGTCATTTTTATTTCAGGCTGTCTCACCGATGATTTACGCCATGCCGCCCTTGAAGCTGGAGCGTGCACCGTCATCCCAAAACCCTATGAAACCCATGAGATCATGATCGAAATCACACGAATTCTTGATTATCCGCGCAAGCACCAGTTCAAAACACCACCTCAATCACAGACATCAATAACGCATCAAGCCTCATAACACTGACACAATACTCATAAGGACACACCTTCTCGACGTAACAAGGCTCGTAAGTTTTGAATCGCTGGAAAGACCTCTTGATTCCAGTCGGCACCTTGCCGGTCAAAGGCTTTTTGTTCTTCTTCTACTACCCACCGATCTTCAGCAAAGATGCCATCCGTAAACCATACGATAAACGGCCACAACAGATGTATAAGTCCTGGAAATGATGGTTTTCGGATCATCATCAAGCCAAATGTATGATTCGTCCGTTGCTCCCGGTCAACAGGCACATAGACATTCCAGAGATTCAGAGCCGGCTCAGTACTCCCAGCAGTCCAAAACTTCAAGGTTTGATACGGATAGTCAGTACAAATTGTCATAACATCGTGCTTAGGCCCATCACTGGTTTGCTTCGAGCTACCCAATATAAGTTTCTCTCCAATCGGCTGTGACCCTTTGACTCGAGAAAAGGTATAGTCCACTTCTAAGGCATGGTCACGCTCCCGAAGACCAAGAAACACCGTGCGGATTCCGCCCATCAACCGACGATGCAAAAACTGGTGGTTCATGTCCATGAGATTTTCATGCATGAATGAATAATGACAGTTCACTTTCCGATCAAGATATCGTGTCTGGTAATGAGGATCATCTTCCAAAGAGACGTCTGGAAACACAGCATCTGCAAGTTTTTCTTCCGCACCCGGGAATACAAAAATGAGTCCATAGGCTTCACGGCAGGGATAACTTCTAACACCTTTGGGACGCGGCTGCTCTTTACCTAAATAGGGGACACCAATACAGGCTCCCGTTTGGTCATATGTCCAACAATGATAGCCGCACTGAAGATGCTCGCCATGTACGACACCGCAATGGAGCGGAACCTGTCGATGAGCACATCGATCTTCAAGTGCATAGACCTGCCCAGTTTTAGGCCTCACCAATACAATTGGCTCACCCGCAAAGGACACACCAAGCGTCTTGCCATTTTTCAAATCACGTGTCCGTGCAAGTGGGTACCAATAATCCGGATGACTGCCCGTCTTTCTCAAATCAGATGTTTGGGTTGACTGCCCTATACGAGAGATATCCCGATCCAGAATGATGGGCGAATCTGTATGACCTTGTACGTCCAGATGTAAATGAGATGGCTTCATGATGAAATTCTCCACTAAGGATAGATATGAGAAGATACTATCAAGGGAATTCAATGAAGGATTCTGGAGGGTGGGAATTTTATACCAGAAATGCGTCAGGAGTGATAGGGGCCGAAATCAATCATTGCTTACCAGGTACCTCAAATAACCTAGGACGGAACGAACATAAGCCGTCTTCTCCTTTTAATTCAATAACTTTGGTACACTTCACCAAGGACGTCACGATGCTGCTATATTCTATCACCGCCTCAATGCTCTACAACCTCGTGAGCTGTGAACATCGATTGTACCTCGATACATTTGGGGATACATCTCAATGCGATGATCCAAATGCTTTCATTCAGCTATTATGGGAAAAAGGTACGCTGTTTGAGCAAGCCGTCATTCAGAAACTCGACATACCCTTCCTCGACCTTTCCCGCCTTCGAGGGGATGACAAAGAACGTGGCACTCGAGAAGCCATTGAACAAGGAGTCGCTCTCATTTACAGCGGTCGACTCTCCGTCGATCATCTGTTAGGTGAACCTGACCTTTTACGGAAAGAGGGGACTGGGTACGTCGCTGGTGACATCAAATCAGGGTCGGGAGAAGAAGGCGATGAGGGTCATGGAAAGCTCAAGAAAACTTATGCCGTCCAGTTGGGGCTCTATACAGACATTCTCGAACGCTTACATGTTTCTGCCGGACGCTGGGGGTTTATATGGGATATTCATGGCAAAGAAATCCGTTATGAATTTTCGCAACCCCAAGGTAGCCGCACGCCTCAAACCTGGTGGGAACTCTACGATACCTTTCGACAACGTGCTCATGAGATTCTTGAACAGACTCACTCTACACAACCAGCCTACAGCAGCGGAATTTGTAAACTCTGTCAGTGGTACCGTCCATGCTTACTTGACCTCCAACGGCAACAAGATCTCACCCTCCTGCCCGAGCTGGGTCGCGCAAAGCGTGACGTGCTGCACACCCACTTTTCAACCATTCAAAACTTTGCCAAATCTGATCTCAGTACCATCATTCATGATAAAAAAACAGCCATACCTGGCATTGGACTTGGCACACTTCAAAAACTCCATGCCCGTGCCCAACTCGTATCCGGAGGGGCAAATGCTCGTCCATACCTCAGGCATGCCATAGATTTGCCTCTTCATGATTCAGAGGTCTTCTTTGACATTGAAGTTGACCCCCTTCGAGATCACACCTATCTCCATGGATTTATTGAACGTCATCATCAAGATAGTTCCACCGAACACTACATTGCCTACTTCGCGGACCAACCCACTCCAGACGCGGAACAAACAGCCTTTGCCCAAGCCATTGCCTATCTTCAACAACATGATCATTCCAAGGTCTACTATTACTCCAAATATGAACGGACGATTTACCGCAAGCTTCAGGCCAAATATCCAGACGTGTGTTCACCTGAAGAAATTGAAACCCTCTTTTCTCAGGAAAGAGCCATAGATCTATACTTTGATGTGGTCCTCAAATCCACCGAATGGCCGACTCGAGACTACTCGATTAAAACCTTAGCCAAGTATTTAGGATTCCTTTGGAGAGATACCCATCCATCCGGCGCTGCCTCGATAGAATGGTTTCACCGTTTGGTTGAAAGTGGCGATCCGGTCATCCGACAACGAATTCTCGACTATAACGAAGATGATTGTATTGCGACGAGAGTTCTCCTTGATGGCATTCGACACCTTTCTATGAGATAAGATGAACAAAATGAATTTATTCTATGGCGTTAGCACTCGATTATGGATGATCTCTGCGAAACCAATCTTTCCCCATACAGGCTCAGGTAAATTCGATCGCTCCTGTCATTTCACAATCTTCAGGTTCCTTCTTGATATTTCACCAACTCTAAAAAAACTGGCACCAGGGAAAAAACCTAAGGTACGATGAAATATTACTACCCTCTGGTTTTTCACTTTCAAACGCTTTAATATCTTGTGGCTGTAATTCCATTTTTGACCTCACATTATGAACGATATGAATGTGAAACGTGAGCATGAAATCTCTACCAACCCCAGCTGAGCGTCTCATTGTCGCTCTGGATTTTTCTGATGTGAACGAGGCACGGAAGTGCGTCGATGAGCTTGACGGAATTGTGAGTTTTTATAAAGTTGGCCTTGAACTCTTTACTTCAGCTTCTCGAGGTTTCCTCGAAGAGTTACGTCAGCGAAAATATCAAATCTTTCTAGACTTAAAAATGCATGACGTCGATGAAACTATTCGTCGTGCAGTCGCAAACGTAGCAGCGATTGGAGTCGATTTCCTGACCATACATGGGAATAGCGCAACATTGAAAGCCGCATGCTTGGGAAAAGTCGATCAAAAGCTCAAGCTATTAGCGGTACCCCTCTTGTCCAGTTGGAATGAAACAGATTTACAAGAGTTATTTCTTGTTGGACCAACAGAAGACTTCATCCCCAAGTTTGATAATCTAGACGACTATGTGTTTTGGCGAGCCGATCAGGCCATCTCTCAAGGCTGTGATGGACTGATAGCATCAGGAGAATATGTCAAGAAACTACGTAAACGCTTTGATGAAAAGGTGCTGCTCATCTCTCCTGGCATTCGCCCAACCGGCTCATCAACCAACGAACATAAACGTTCGCTGACTCCAGGAACCGCCATTCAAGACGGCGCTAATTATGTCGTCGTTGGCCGCCCAATCCGTGATGCGGCCAACAGAAAAGAGGTAGCTCAACGGATTATTGAAGATATTGCCACCGTGACCTTGCCTCCATGAACAAGGACGCTACATCACTCGACAAATCCCTCTTCTCTCTACCATCGTCTCAGACTCAGTGAATCAGTCGTACTGTGCTAATTCGATGTCACACTCAGAATAATGGTACCCTTTGAATAGATACAGGTCCGTCGTACTATCCTTACCTACCATAGATTCATCACCCCCCCACCAATGTCCTTGCAGCAGCATGAGCCAGAGTATCGAATTAGGCATCCCAACATGGCCTTCGTTACTTACTTCTCGGAGGGGAAACATCTCTCAGGATATTTGAAAAATCCATACTCTCCTTGGGAAGGATAAAAAAGAGTGACTCATTATGTGAAGACTGCTATTATTCTCTCATTCCTACAAGTTACAAGGCTATTACAGCCCACACCACTTTGATAGAGACGTATGGAAGGGAAGATTCCATGAGAAAACGTACTCGACTTTCCCACATCCTCATAGTTGAAGAAGACCCGAAACAACGTGAATCAATCATGACCCCATTAAAAGAGCAAGGGTATGAGGTCATCGGAGTAGGATCGGCTCAAGAAGCTCTCGCCCAAACCAGAGAAGATAACTTTGGGGCTGCTATCATTGAATTACACCTGCCTGATGGAAATGGAATCACTTTGCTCGAAAAGTTAAAAAGCTCCTCATTAGGCATACGCGTAATTATCTACACTGACCAGTGTTCCCTCGACTCCGCCAAAGATGCCGTGAACTCAGGAGCCTTTGCCTATATTGAAAAGGGCAAGGATATGTCAGAGCTCCTACGACAAGTCGATCGCGCCATGCGGAGCCAGCTTGATCAATATGCGAAAGAACTTGAGGAGGCAGTGGCAGAGCGAACAGCCACGCTACAAGAGAGAGAAGAACGATTTCGACAACTGGCAGAACATATACATGAAGTCTTTTGGCTCTCATCCGCCGATAGAACTCAGATGTTTTATGTCAGTCCTGCCTATGAAGCCATCTGGGGCAAGACATGTGCCAGTCTCTACGAGCAGCCATCAAGCTTCTTTGAATCCATTCACCCAGAAGATCAAGAACGGATCAAAATTGCCTTACCCAAGCAGCAGCAAGGCACGTATCATGAATCGTATCGAGTCATACGTCCTGATGGATCTCTCCGGTGGATTGAGTCTTCCGCGTTCCCCATTAGAAATGAAGAAGGAGAAGTCTACCGAATCGCTGGAATCGAAGAAGACATCACTGATCGAAAGCGAGTAGAAGCTGCCCTGCAGAAAACAGAGCGTCAATATCATCAAGCCAGCAAGATGGAGTCTATCGGAACCTTAGCTGGAGGAATTGCACATGATTTTAACAATATACTCACGGCGATCTTGGGTTATACCGAATTAGCGATCGGGACGGTTCCACAAGAAAGCCGAACCAATCGAAACCTCCAAGAAGTATTGACAGCCGGGCACCGAGCTAAACATCTTGTCCAACAAATCCTAACGTTCAGTCGACAGAATGAACAAGAACGCGTCTCCATTGATGTTCACCACATCCTCCAAGAAGCCCTTAAACTTCTTCGAGCCACCATCCCCTCAACAATCGAAATTCGCCAAAACATTGACTCAAAGGCCACAACGTTGGCTGACCCGACGCAAATCCATCAAGTCATCGTCAATTTATGCACAAATGCAGAATACGCCATGCGCGAACAAGGTGGACTCTTAGACATCTCTCTTGAAGATGTAGAAATCAAAGATACCGAGTCAGCAGACCGCCTTAATTTAAAGACAGGCCCATACATTCGCCTGACGACTAAAGACAGCGGAGTTGGAATGCCAGCCGAAATTGTCGAACGGATGTTCGATCCATTTTTCACCACCAAGCCGATTGGCGAAGGTTCTGGAATGGGACTCGCGGTCGTGCATGGCATTGTCACAACCCATGGTGGAAACATATTCGTAGAAAGCGCACCAGGCATTGGAACAAAAGTTGAGGTTTATTTGCCAACCATTCGCACAGCCATATGGGATGTCTATTCTAGCCAAGACCCCATTCCGAGTGGAAAGGAAAGTATTCTCTTTGTTGACGACGAAGAAACCATTGTTCGGTTAGGCCAAGAACTCCTGACTCACCTAGGATACTCAGTGACCGTCAGAACAAGTAGCGTTGACGCGTTAACGTTATTTCGGAATGATCCGCAACGCTTCGACATGGTCATTACCGATCAAACGATGCCAACGATGCCTGGAGACGCCCTTTCGCGTGAACTTCTTCGGATTCGACCAGACCTTCCTATCATTCTTTGCACCGGCTTTAGTCATGTTGTTTCAGCCGAAAAGGCTAAAGCCATGGGGATTCGTGGATACTTAATGAAACCCCTCGCCATTCGCGACCTCGCGCCTATTGTTCGACATGTTCTTGATGAACAACCTTATTTCACTCAGCAAAAAGAAGAAGCCCCATCAGCGTAAGTAACGGATATAGGGAACTGAGATTTTGACACAGAACTTCCCCTAACTGACTCATGAGTCTGTATACGAATGCCCCTCGTCATTTCATTTTCAAGACTTCAATCTCTAAGGTTAGGGCCACCTCCAAACCTCCCATTTTTTCATACCATCTATTCACAACTCATTAAAAAAGAGCTACAATTTTTAGAGAAGTGATGCCTTAAGGCCCTCAGCAATACTCAAGTGGATAAATCATGCCATCAATATTGATCGTTGACGATAATGAACAAGTGTGTGGGGTTCTACGCGAAGCATTTGAAAGAGCGGGGTACCTTGTCACGACAGCACCTGATGGAAACCAGGGGACCCTGTCCTATCGGGAAAATCCTACAGATCTCGTCATTTTGGATATACTTATGCCAGAAAAAGAGGGACTAGAAACTCTGATCGAGCTTCGAAGAGACTTTCCTTCAATTAAAGTTATTGCCATATCAGGAGGCAGTGAACGTGCTCACGTAAATCTGCTGGATCTCGCCAAAAGACTAGGCGCACTCCATACAGTCAAAAAGCCATTCGAGATGAAGACATTGGTCAATCTTGCTGATTCAGTATTGACTGAATCCTCCAATTAAGGACACCTCTAAAAACCAGGACTTTATCGTAAAAGCAAGGAATTCAGGCACGCCAAATCGCAATGGATGGACGCGACGTAAGGATGTGAGCACGAAAGTGACGCCTCAATCGCGCGAAAAAACCACGTTTAAGGTACCTGACTCTCAACGAACATTCACTGATATGTAGAACAATATTCCTCATAGACTCTCGGCACACACCAACTCATACTCCGACTTCACGACAACAGGATAAACTATGCAAAAACCAGCACACACCCAATACACCATCCATTCCCTCCTTCAAAATCGTTGGAGCCCCAGAGCATTTTCCAAAGATGCCGTCGAACACGATAAACTACAAAGTCTGTTGGAAGCCGCTCGATGGGCGTCATCTTGCTTTAACGAACAGCCCTGGCATTTTATTGTGGCCACCAATCAACATAAGGAAGAGCATGCCAGAATGCAGACCTGCTTAGTTGATGGAAATAGTTGGGCCACACTCGCACCGGTTCTCATGATCACTGTTGCTAAGCTGACCTTTACCCACAATGAAACACCGAATCACCATGCCTATCATGACATTGGACTCGCTGTAGGAAACCTGGTTGTTCAAGCCACTGATTTAGGATTAAGCGTTCACCAAATGGCAGGGATCTACCCTGATGTCGCAAAATCCCTCTATCATATTCCAGATAACTACGATGCATTGACAGCCTTAGCCATTGGCTATGTCGGCGACCCACAGAGTTTACCGGATGAACTTTGTGAACGAGAATTATCCACCAGAACAAGACGCTCATTGTCAGACTTTGTCTTCAGTGGTCAATGGGGGCAATCTTCTCCAATTATCCAGAAATGACGCATAACAGCCTCACTCGGCTGTAGCTCCCCCTCTAATTACTTCTCCATACTCCAGCAGATCGAGTCCCAATTTCGACAATGTGTGCCTTATTCATTGAAAGCCAATGAAGCTTCTGGGATCTAGACTTCACCTACTTTTTACCTCAGGGACAGAGTTTCATTCTTTCTACTCGCATTGAAATAGGAAAAGGGACAAGTACGATATAACTATCGAGAATAAAAATTTCGTTAGATCACGAGATAACTGTCGCCAATTAGATAAGGAGACGACACATGCGGGGTAAGCCATCCTATTTACTTGCCAGCAAAGCCATTTTCTATCTCCTGGTGTTCCTTCTGACTTCAGGCCTAGCCCAAGCGGGAGCGACGAATTGTCTGTGGAGCATTACTTCGACTCACAATACAGTCTATCTCCTTGGATCTGTGCATGTTCTCAAACAAGAAAACTATCCTTTACACACCAACATCTATCGTGCCTTTGATGCAGTGTCACATCTTGTCTTTGAGGTCAACCTTGATGACATGTCTTCGCCATTAACCCAGATGAGTTCGTTGAAAAAAGGCATGTATTCAGATGGCCAGACCCTACAGGATGCATTGTCGCCTAAAAACTATAATCTCACAAAGTCCAAACTTACCAACCGTGGATACAATATGGAGATGTTCAAGTTGATGAAGCCTTGGATGTTGGCTTCAACTATCACCATTTTAGAATTACAGAAACTCGGATTTGGTACGAATCATGGCATTGATCAGCATTTTTTTGAGAGAGCAAAAGCAGAAGGAAAAACAGTCGAAGGACTCGAAACCGTTGACTATCAACTGAATCTTTTTGATAGCTTATCGCCTAAAACCCAAGAACAATTTCTTCTCCAGACCTTAGAAGAAATCGATATTCTCGAAAAACAGACACACCTATTAGTTGAATCATGGACACATGGCCGAATCAAAGGACTGGAAGTCATGTTGGAAAATATGCAGAACTTCCCAGAAGTGTATGAGGCTTTGATTACCAAACGAAACATCGATTGGTTACCACAGATTGAATCGTACCTAGAAAACGATGCCCCCTCTATGATTATTGTTGGTACACTCCACCTTTTAGGCAAAAAAGGCCTCCTCGCTATGCTGAAAGAAAAGGGGTATGTCATTCAACAATGGTAGCTTCTCTCCACTAATAATTTGCCTCACAGCAAAAGGTCCTTGCCATACCCATCATCCAAATCCACACCCTACTCTACTAGACTGTGGAATCTTTTGTTCTTCAGAATGCCGCCGCCTCAATGAAACATGAGAACGGTCCCGTCTTGGTCAAGCAACACATAGGTAGGATAGGCTATGATCATGAAGGTATCCTGAAGAATCCCATCATCGTCATATACTGTCGGAAAAACAAACGGATCTGAATGCTCTTCAACATAGCCCTTTACGTGATCACGTGGATCGGCCGTTCCGATGGTGAGAATCTATATGTCCGTCGAGCCCCACCGAGAGAATATTGAGCCAATTGAGGCAACCCTCGCCGACACACGCCACACCAGGAGGCCCAAAACATGAGCAGCGCTGGTTGCCCTTCAAGCGAATCACTTCAAAAATACCGCCCATCAATCGAATGGGCCTCACACTCTGGTGCCGGTTGGTGTACAAGCTGAGCCAGGGCTTCCCCAAACCATCCATTGCCAATACAAACCATGCCTCCCATGAACATGACGAACAGACAACGCAAGAATACTGATGGAGCTGATGAGTTGAGGGCTTGCATAGAGAATAAGCTCTCGTTCTATTACAACTCAGATAAGAGCACCTCTAACAACCAATATTATTTCGTAAGTGCAAACAATCCACTCCCGCAACTCCGCAATGTAGAGACGCAGACCTAAGGATTGGGCCACGAGAATGACGCCGCAATTTCGGGAAAATATGGTTTTTCGAGATTCCCTTAAGGGAAGGCCGGCGATTACTTCTCTCAGTCGGCCTTATTTCCCTATCGCTTTACGCCACGACTATGACATTGTAAAAGAATGCATCCAATTACCCTCTATCTTCTGAGAACTTGATACAACCATAGACCGTTGCTGACTCACAGTTGAAGGTCATGGAAAAGTGACAAGATGAACAATCTATTCCTTTCTGCAACACGATAGAATTCACACTTGCGCTCTGAGCCAATTTCGCCGAAGTGACTACGAAGGCTGAAGTACGATAGCCCGGAGGCAAGGGCACAAGTCATCTTCTGAATAAGGAGCTCATTCATTATGATTACGGCAATTGGAGATGTGCTGAGACGATGTTACGAACGAGGATGGATTACCTCACGAGACGGCAATTGCAGTTTACGGCGAGCGAGGAGCGTCTATATTTCTATTACCCCATCTGGGTGGCGTAAGACGATCGTCCATCCAGAGCACATGATCAAAATTAGATTAGCCGATGGGGAAATGCAGATTCCCGAAGGAACAAATCCATCTGGCGAATTACATATGCATTATCTGTTGCTGAAGGGAATGAATAGAACGCGCGCTATCGTGCACGTACACCCGACTCATGTGGTCGCGGCTATCTATAGAGGTTTCGACTTACAAAAAATCTGTGAAGATTTTCCAGAAATCTATCGCTACACCCGCATTGGCCCAACAGTGCCGATGTTGCCAGCCGTTAGCTCAGAACTAGGAGAAGCAACCGCTCACGCATTGGGCGTAACCAAGGATAACCCAGCTGGAGAATTTGACATTGTCGGCCAGGCCAACCATGGCGTCTGCTCAATGGCACCAGACCCTTGGTCAGCTTATGAACATATAGAACGCCTGAATCATATCTGTGAAATTGTATTAAATAGCGGCGTATCACCTTGATAAATATATTCAAAGGCGACAATCTTCACTCCTAAACATGGATCAATATTTTAATAGCATCATTGAATTGATCTAGCACTCATTGACTATGGAGACGTATTGTCAGTGTATCCTCACACCCTCAACCTAGACTTCCCATTGCCCGTACACGTCCCCTTCCAATCTACCGTTATACGTGCATTCTCGTTGACGGCTTCTTGCTCCAACGATCAGTGATCGCTATAGTAACCACCGCTCATGACAACTAAAAAATCTAACTTCGTTTTTTCACTAGCTAATATAACCGTCTCCACGGAAAGGAGTGTCCATGGCTCAGAAGAAAGCTTCGCGTCAGTCAAACAAGAAAGGCTCATCAGATAAGGTTATCTCAAAGGCAAAACCAAAGCTGAAGTCTGCCGCTTCAACAAAAAAGAAAGTCGCAGTCACAACCAAGCCTAAAACTAAAACTGCAAGTCCTAAAAAGTCCGCACCACAAATGGCAAACAAGAGGCCTGTTGCCAAAACGAAGACCAAACCAAAGCTGAAGTCTGCCGCTTCAACAAAAAAGAAAGTCGCAGTCACAACCAAGTCTAAAA